>NZ_JBALFY010000132.1:0-1489 GCF_036916655.1 Nostoc sp. | reverse complement strand
ATCAATACGGTTCAGTTAAGGCTAAAAAGCTTATTAGTGATGTTAAATCTCGGAGCTTCGACTCGTTGTCCAGCACCTCTGTGTTTCGGCTTTTTGGAACGAAACTTTGATACAGGCTTTTTCACAACCCTAGGATTAGTACGGTGAACTCGTTCGGGTAACAACGTATCTAGAATCTCCACAGTTAACCAATCGAAAAAAGGGGTAATTCTTCTGGTTGTAAGTGTTGAAATTTAGGAATAGCACGACGAATAACCCGTAATGTTCCTGTAAAACTCAAACGTAAAGGTGGAACCCCAGCACTGGTTGCGGCTTGAAACATTAACACCCTTACTGACCAATGTCCCAATAACCAGCCATATACTTCCTGCACTACTTCACGTGGTTTTTGGGAACGGACATGAGTTTTTCGTCCTAAAAGGTGTATTTTCAATTCATCAATTGTATTTTCTACTTCCCAACGCTGATGATATTCTTTAGCTAACAACTCTGCCGGGAATTTTTCAATATCTAATAAGCTAGTAATCAATCGATATGTGATTTGTTCACTAGGGTTTTCCGGATGCTCAATAGTATATTCAATAACCCGTACTATGAGGGGTTGACAACCCTTTTTTCGTAATTTTCCCGATGGGTAAATCGATGATAGATAAGAGCCGTCTTCCAAAGGTTTTTCTGCAAAGAATTTAACATTGGCAGGTATTCTGCCCAAATAATTGCAACCCTTAGAAACTGTTGTATGTACCATTTCGTAAGAATGCAAGCCCCTATCCCACATCAGTAACATTCCTGTTGTAACTGAGCGTAGTAATTTTAACGCCCTTACTCGCTCTCCAATCCGATAAGGACACATCAGCGCATCAAATATTAAGTGCGTTCCCGCCTCTACCAATATGACTAATCTGACTTTTGGAAATGCTGCTTGCGTTCCAGGACGGCTACTAGGACGACCAAAAACTCTTGCATTCTCATCACTGTCTGGGACATCAAAACAGGTACCATCAATCACCACAATTCGTAGTCCATTTAGAAATGCACCTAGAGTTTCATCAGTCGCCATTGGCCGCACTAATTGGTGAAATAATCGGCTCATTACTCCAGCGCCTAATCGCTGCCGAGCCTGGGTGATAGCTGATTTACATGGCACTCGCCAGTATTTGCCAATTTTTATCCATGTCTCCGACATCCCATCAATTAGGTTTTTCAGTACATCCCGCATTGAATCTCTCGACCAAAAGCTCATTGCAACTAGCAGACAAATTACCAAATGCGCTGGTAAAGAACGATTTCTTTCTTCACTAGCTTTGCTTTTTACGATCGCTTTTTCAATTGCTTTTGCAGGTATAGCTATCTCAATCGCTTTTAGCAAATCGCTACTTTGTATCGTTGGAGACAACAGTGAAAAATCTTTCAGATGTACCACAGTCAATTTCAGGCTTGGGAATAATCCTTAATTTAACTGACTTTGAGGCTTAACTGAACCGTATTG
>NZ_JBALFY010000131.1:0-2709 GCF_036916655.1 Nostoc sp. | reverse complement strand
AGCTGGAGAATCCACGCGAGATTACACCAATCCCTTACATTGGTCAGTTAGGGATTTTTGAAGTACCTGATGAATTGGTTAGGAGTGCGATCGCAGAGTGAAATCAGTCCTTTCTCTTTTCTCCGGCATCGGCGGACTCTGCCACCACGGAATATCAGCTGCTTGTCTATCTCACAAATTCCGAGTCCAGCAATTTGTCGAAATCTCTCCTTATTCTCAATCAAAATTGCGCCATGAACAACCAGGAATTCCAATCCACGCAGATATTACCAACTACCATTGCCACCGAAGCTATCAACCCAGCATTCATGAGGTGGAAGCATTTTCTCGGCTGTACTGACTTTTGTGGAACTTTCCTGTTTAATTTCAGACTAGTATATTGTGCATGGGTTGAAATATTACAGAAAAAAACACTGTAATATTTGATCTTCATTAGCAACTGCAAATAAGAGAAAATACTTTTCATTAGGGTGAATCATTCCATGACTAAAATATCTCAATCTCAGTCGAGAACTGCCTTATCTTTGTTACTACAAATGACCTTTGGTGGATTTGCACCTTTGGTTCTTGCCAGTCCCACATTTGCTCAATCGACATTTACTGATGTTCAAGGCAATTGGTCGCAATCATGTATTTCCCAACTGGCTCAACAAGGAATTATCAGTGGTTACCCAGATGGTACTTTCCGTCCCAATGCCTCTGTAACCCGCTCTGAGTTTGCCGCCATGATTGGTAAGGCTTTCCCAAATGCACAAAAGAGTCGTAATCTAGTTCAATTTGCAGATGTCCCCAGCAATTACTGGGCCCATAATGCAATTGCAACAGCCAACCAGACAGGCTTCTTGTCCGGCTACCCTGGTGAGATTTTTAATCCTACTCAAAATATTCCTCGCGCTCAAGTTCTCGTCGCTTTAGCTAGTGGACTAAATTACTCTCCCACTCAGTCTGCGACGACCACCCTAACTGCAAACTTTGCTGATGCCAGTTCTATTCCTACTTATGCCCAGAGTGGTATTGCTGCTGCTACTGAAAAACGTCTGGTCGTAGATTATCCTGATGTTAAGTTCCTTAGACCGAATCAATTAGCTAGTCGTGCTGAAGTCTCAGCTTTTTTATGTCTTGCTTTAACACCTTCTGGACAAACCTCTAGTATTCCTGGGCAGTATATTGCAAATGCTACTGGCTCCTCAATTAATGCCCTACTTAACTCTGGAACTTCTATTCCTGTTAAATATCTGGATGCCAAGAAAATCGTTGTTAGTTCCAAGGAAACTGCACCTCTAACCCTGACAGTCGCAACTGATATTAAAAATAATCAGGGAGTTCTAACTATTCCTGCTGGTAGCCAAGTTGTTGGTCAATTGCAACCTGTAGACGGTGGTTCTCAATTTGTCGCTAGTCAGCTGATTATCAATGGTCAGCAGTTTCCAATTAATGCCTCTTCGCGTCCAATCACAACTACACAAGATGTACGTAGTCCTAACATCACTGCTATTCTCCAAGATGCTGCTGTCGGCTCCGCTGCTGCCGCCGGAATTTCTGGCATCACTGGTAACAAGCATATTACACTTGGCAAAGTCTTAACTGGTACTGCCATTGGTACAGCCGTTGGCGCAAATCAAAATCGTAACGTTTTCTCGACTTTGAGAGATACTGCAATTGGGGCTGCTGCCGCCACTGGAATTTCTGGCATCACTGGTAATCGCACTATCACTCCTGGAAAAGTTCTCGGCGGCGCTGCGGCTGGTGCTACAATTGGCGGCATTGTTGATCCCACTTCCACAAATCAAGTCGTTGTAATTAATCCTAATAGTGACTTAACTTTAAGCTTAAATAGCGACTTCAGCAGATAAACAAAAACGGTGAATTGGATGGTTCGCCGGAAACTCAACCTAAACCTCAAAAAAAAGTCTTCACCCCACAAAAAAAGGTACTGATGAAGTCCAACTAGCCCGATTTGAGTACTGGAAACTCTTGAGGGGGATACCTATGGAAAATCTGATTTTTTCGATTTTCAACTTTGGTTGTGATCTTGAGTAATATCGTTCGATTGAACATCTATTCCAGTTTCAACTCCTACTGACTCTATCAGATTTTCTGACGGCGTAAACTCATCAATAAGGGTAATTATCACTGCTGCCGCAGGTACTGCAAGCAGCACACCAATAAATCCAAATAGCTTACCCATTACCAAAAATGTTACAATCACCATCACTGGATGGATATTAACTTGCTGATCCATCACCAAAGGCTGAACTACATGGGCATCTATTTGATTCATTACAAAGAAAAGTATCAACACAAATACTAGCTTTAGCGGTGAAATACTCAATGCTACTAATGCTGGTAAAAAAGCACCAATAATCGAACCAAAATAAGAAATTATTTCAAATAAACCTGCAATAATCCCAAATGGCAGTGCTGACGGAATCCCCAAAATCAAAAGCCCAAACGTTGCTCCAGCACCCAGAATATAATCGCTATTACTGTCGCAAAAATCTAGCCTCGCAATCTTGTCTCGCAAGCCTTAAGGATTCGTTTAGACCGTTGATGATGTCGCCTTGGAACTAATCTTAAAATCCCTTTCACTAAGGAATTAGGATCGTAAGCCATATAAAGCGCTAAAATTAACGTCGCTACCAACTCAACGGTTAAACCTGCCAAAATCAGATTTCTGGTTGATCTGGCTGTAAAGTAGCCCAAAATACT
>NZ_JBALFY010000130.1:0-4517 GCF_036916655.1 Nostoc sp. | reverse complement strand
TAGCCTTATTTAGTGGCTCTACACAAGGTGTGACAAACGATAATTGTCCATTAACATTTGGCGGAGCTAATCTGACTACCCAGTTATTGGGCATTGGCAAGACTTTTATAGGTTATTCAGAGAGTCTGCCCAGTGTTGGTTATACAGGTTGTAACTCCGGCGGGTCTAATGGTTACTATCGTAAACACAACCCTTGGGTTGATTTCACTAATGTTGCTAGTTCCGTAAATCAACCGTTTACAAGTTTTCCTTCACCTGCGAATTTTGCCAATCTGCCTACTGTCTCCGTTGTTGTTCCTAACCAACTAGATGATATGCACAATGGCACAATTCAACAAGGTGATACCTGGCTGAAAAATAATCTGGATGCCTATGCACAGTGGGCTAAAACTCACAACAGCTTGCTGATAGTTACCTTTGATGAAGATAATGGCACAACCAGCAATCGGATTGCAACTATCTTTTATGGCGCTCACGTTATAACGGGACAATATAGTGAGAATATCAATCACTACAATATGTTACGCACGATTGAAGCAAGCTATGGATTACCTGGATTGAATAATGCCACTAATGCAACCCCAATTACTGATTCCTGGCAATAAGTAACTTTTTTGCCCTTGTGTAAGTTTTTGGGGAAAAGTGGTATGAAATTAAAATTTCAGACTAGATGAGTGTATGCGATCGCAATCAATCCCCCAGGTGTTCAAGCACACCCTCTATTTTTTATTTGACAAAAAAGCCGCATTAATATAGTTCAAGATTGAAGTTGCTGCATCAGACCTGCCGCGTCGGAAACAGACCAATGCTCGGCGATCTTGCCATCTTGAACACGATCAATTCGGATAACTGATGTTGAGATGGTTTTGCCTGTTGGTAGAATGCCGTCGAATGCGCCACTGTGTCTGCCTTTGCTTACGATATATGTAACAACCCGATTTCCTTCCGCAACCTGCTGCATGATTTCAATCTCGATGTCGGGGAAAGCAGAGAAAAAATCATCAAAGAACGAATCGTGATAGACCCTAAGCGCGTCAAGTCCTCGATTTTCTGACCCTGGCATTGCGTGATTGATACAATCTTCTGTCCAAAAGTCTTTCAAAGCAGCAAGGTTTCGACCTTTCCAAACTACTTGAATAAAGTTCTGGATAATCTGCTTGTTTTTATTGATGTCGCTCATCAGCTTTTCTCCATAGAGTAATTTTCAATTGCTTTTAATGGATAATTTATACCCAGCGACGCACTCGTGCCTTGTAGCGTAAGTATTCATCGCCAAATTTACGCTCCAAGTAACTCTCTTCGCGCTGAACAACCCCGATTTGCACAACAACTAAAAGGGGCAATAATAGTAACAATGCCCAGAGCGCACTAAATAGCAACGCGATGCCGATGTAAAGCAGATTAAGAGACAAATAAATTGGGTTGCGACTTAACCTAAAAACCCCGTCCGAAACGATCGCTGTTGTCGGACGTGAAGGGTTAACCTCTGTCTGTGCGCGATTCATCGTCCGAAAAGCTGAAGTTACTATCAAACCCGCGCAAATAATCGCTAATACTCCCAAAACTAGTGCTACCGATCGCGATAAAAAGTCGATTGGAAACACGAAACTAAGTACTAATCCGATTAATAATGTTCCAGCATAAAGTGCTGGCGGAAAAGCAATTATTCCAGGATTATCCGACATGCCCTGTTCCATGATGAGCTACCTTTTATAATGATTTTGCTAATAATGCTCTGAGAGGAAAGATGATTTTTTTGAATGCATATCATCAACTGCCAATATAGAGAAATTAAGTGCATATACACTTTTTGGAGAAAAATTTTAGACTTAACGCAAGAGTGCTGTTGCTTCTACTAAATTTGCCAGCAAACTGTTCCATCGTTGCTGTCCAAGTGCTTCCTCAACCATGCTTTGAGCCTGTTTCCACAATGGTAAAGCTTTCGCTAAGACAACTTCTCCGGCTTCGGTCAAGGCAATTATACGAGTTCGCTGGTCTTGTCCAGGTTTAGATTTTAACCATCCTTCACACTCAAGGGGCTTAAGATTCCTGGTTAAGGTCGTGCGATCCATTACTAGTATCTCCGCTAACTCGTTGACCGTGGCTGATTTGGCGATCGCTACAGCAGCCAGAACAGTGAACTGAGTCACTAGCAATCCACTTGGCTTAAGTACTTCATCAAAGTGTTGTGTTATAACACGAGAAGCCTTTCGGATATTGAAACAGGCGCACGCTAAACCCACTTGATCTAGAAGATCAGTGTTGATTGAGTTAGTGTGTTTATTCATACTTTAAGTGTATATGCACTTATTTTTGATGTCAAGTGCCTCCATGAAGTTTTCTACTCACTCTCAGGCTAAAAACATTGTCTCGCCAATCAGCAATTCCAAATTCAAATTTTGACAACAGGTACAGTCTACCTTGAGGATAAAGGAGTATCTCTTCAAAGGCATCGAGAGGGAGCCGATGACACTGAGTTTTCGGGTAATACTGGGATTTCTCACACTTGGCGATGGCTAGATATTTACCACTACCAACCAGGCTTTGGCTGAGTTCTCAAAACGCAATGCATCTTATGTTAAAGGTATTCTCAATCTGACCATCCCGCTATCGGAGTCTCCAGTTT
Organism: Nostoc sp.; assembly: GCF_036916655.1. GTDB lineage: Bacteria > Cyanobacteriota > Cyanobacteriia > Cyanobacteriales > Nostocaceae > Nostoc. The sequence goes on along the minus strand of NZ_JBALFY010000130.1, from coordinate 1,891 downwards.
GGATTTTGGGGCAGTTCCTCTGGCAACTGGGTTTGTCTATTTTGGAGCGCTAATAAAGATTAAACAACCACAAAATTCTTTTCGGTTAGTGACAGCCCAGCAGATAGTTGTGCAAATTTTACCTGAGTAAACCCAGATGCACTGCCGTCCTGGTCAAAGAACAACGCACCTGTAGAAAAGTCATAGATGAATCGTTGAGCGCTCGTGGTTGCAGATGTTCCGATTGTAAACTGACTTGTCTTAAGTGAACCTGATGATAACCCACTGCCAAAACCACCAGCCGATATTTGAATCAGTTCATTAGTGGCGTTAAAGTCATCAATAGTATCAGCACCTCCATTGTAACTATCGAAAGCAAAGGTATCAGTACCAGATCCTCCAATTAGGGTATCATTCCCAAAACCACCTGTAAGAATGTCATTGCCATTGCCACCAATAAGTGTGTTATTACCAGGGTTCAGAAGAGAGAGAAATTACCCTACAGATGCGTGACAACACTCTCTCTTTTCAAGGAATGCCATTTCTCCTATATTTTGTTTTACCAAACCTTTATTTCCATGTCACAACAGCCTATGACATTCTTAGGCACTGCGGTGTAGAACTTGGTAAAGGAGACTTTCTTGGTCAGCCTTAATCGGAGCAGTATCTAACGCAATTTTTTCGAGAATTTCTGAGCAAAACTTGCGTTACATATTGCTTGAGTTAGTAAAAAATAGACTTCTTGACTTATTGGCATTGTGGGGAAAAGTTGGCAATCCTGCCTGGACTTGGGGTGGAAGTGACTAAAGGTTATACTGGCATAATCGGAGATGTCTATTAGAAGTATTCCAAGAGCAAAAGTTTGTTGCGCTGGTCGGTTCTATACTGAGCTAGTCTCCCAAGTTGGCGAGGCTGTTGGAATTGCTGATAGTGAACCTTACTGGAACAGATGCCTGGGGCAGTGGCAGGTTTGGGTTAACTTTGCTGACGAGTGTAGGTTTGTGGTCTGTGATTAGCTGGTGGTGGTGTAGTTCAGAGTAGTTCACTGTTCCATCAGAACTCAAAACTGTTATTGTAAGTTTGTTATTCTACAGTTTTCTCTTATGGAAGCAAATAATCTCTATTGCCTTGCCCTTCAAAAAGACAATTGTGTGTTCGTTATCTTCTGAGTCGCTTAAACTAACGACAGCAAGGTTTGTTTTAACCCAAGATTGAACCTGAACCAACTTCCCACTGATGTTTGAGCAATTCTTGGTAAGTCTTTTCCCTTATCATCATCTGCTTATAAAGCACCTGCAAAAACTCTTGAGCTTGTTCACGGGACATCTGCTTCACTTGATCCGCGAAAGTTCTAAGGCTAAATTCTTGTTCTAAAGATAATTCAATGGGTTGGTTCATAGCTTTTATTTGAGTTTGCTAAGTTAAGCAAATATTGTTTTATATAAATAAATGTTACGGTGCCTTTACAAAAATCGAAGGGTGTAAACCGTACCGACGTAGGTTAGAAATGCCGTATCTGCTGCTGAAAACCTTGATACAACTCCATTGTGGCAACCCAAGTAAAAACTTAAGTTCTAAAGTTTCTTACTAAGAGGTTTTTAAAAGCATTTTTCGCCTCTGCTTGTAGCTGGCGATCGCTTGAAGGCGGGCGAAACAGCGCCATCGCTGTTGGAGGAGATGGGCAATACAATTATTCCTTTTGGCAAGAGTGGTGAGCGTCGAGGCGTGATGCTCGAATTTGACGAGATTTGCCCAGACAGATTTGCTCAACTGCTTGTCGATGCGCCGCAGTGGACTGAGTGGATGGCGTGAGAAATTTGGGCACAGATTGCGCTCGCTAAAAGGTCAGTTCCTCCCAAGCAAAAAAAACGAACTTTTATCCAGAATGACTTTCAAAATTTTTAGAATCGCT
>NZ_JBALFY010000129.1:0-5186 GCF_036916655.1 Nostoc sp. | reverse complement strand
CGAAAAATCTTTTAGCAGCACCAATTTTTCCCATCGCACTTCTTGGTGAACAATTATCACTTTACCTTGCTTTTGTTCTTAACCGAGAAGTATTGGGATGAGGCCGCAATGATGGCAAAACTACAAGGCTAAGTTACATAAATAATCTGTTTTAATTATCATAGAGGCTTCATAGAAGCGTAGTGGTTTCTGCCTCAAGTGCATCTCAAATGCATTGTCATTTTTTAGCTTTATCGTTGTTGATTTCTGAGTGTTCTCGATGCGAAGTTCCTGGCAATTAAGAGATTTTGTTTTTGCTGCTTTTATGACGATCGGGATGATTCTGTCGGTGGTCGTCGTCGGTCCGTTCATTCCTCCTGGACTACAGCTTTTAGCGTGGGCACCCTTGGGCGGCATTTTTCTGACGTTAGGCATGGCACGTCTACAGCGACGAGGAAGTGTTGCTCTAATGATTTTGCCGCTGGCACTGATTCTCGGATTCCTCTCGCCGATTATTACGCTATATCTTGCAGTGACAGTTGTGATCACAGAGGGTGTGATATTTTTCCTTGGCAACTACCGGAGCAAACGACATCGGCTATTGGGAAATGTCCTGTTTTTTAGCAGTGCAAATCTAATCGGTATATTGCTCGCTGCCAATCTGATTCGAGGGGGAAAATCTGCGCCATTTGTGCAACTTGTAAGCCAACCGCTTGTCCTGTTATTGTTCACGATCGCGGCTGGACTCACGGGGGTGATCGGTTGGTGGCTAGGAGAACAAGCGGTTGGGCAACTTCGCAAAGCCGGGAAACTGAATGTCGATGACTAGGGATAAGCAAAGACGGACCCGTATAGCACCGCGATCACACTCTAGAGTGCTGGTTCAAATTAACCCGCTGCTCAAATTGATGGTTTGTCTGATTGTCGCGATCGCGGCTCTACTCTTGCACCAGCTCGCTGCAATCGCACTCTTAGTTGGCAGTTTGTTCGTGATTGCTCTTTTCTTTGTTCGCCTGCCGCTCAAAGTTTGGGGATACGGTGTGATCGCACTTGGCAGTGGAGGGGTAATCTTGGCGATCTTCCGTGATCAACAGATGGCGCTACTCAGTACGTTGCGACTGATTGCGATCGCGTTTCCAGCACCTTTGCTAGCCAGTACAACTGCGCCGAGTGATTTAGTTAGAGCATTGCAGGCAGTGCGATTACCCGGTTTTCTCGTACTCAGTGTGATGCTCATTTGGCGATTTTTGCCTCTAATGCAGCAAGAGATCCAACGGATTATTGAAGCCAATCAACTCCGAGGTGTGAGTTTGGCACGTCAGCCTCGGCAGTGGTTTCCAGGGCTATTTCTACCGTTGATTTTTCGGTTAGTGGCGTATGCAGATGACGTGACGATTGGGCTAGAAACGCGCGGATACGATCCAACGATTGCTCGCAGCAATAGCCGCCCGCTTAGATGGCAACTTGCCGATACTGTGTTTGTCGTCGGTGCTGTTGTGCTATTTAGTGAAGTAGGATACCTCGAATGGCACCCGTAACGCTGCTTCAACCCCCGATCCTGGAAGTCATCGACCTGACGTTCCGGCATTCGACCACTTCCCAACCGACCCTAATTGATGTGAATTTGAGCGTGAATGCAGGCGAACTCGTGCTGATTGCGGGTGCAACCGGAAGCGGCAAAAGTACCTTGCTCAATTGCATTGCTGGAATTGCTCCCAACCATACTGGCGGGACACTCAGCGGCAGCATTCTTTACCAAGGAAAAGAAGTTGGTCAGCAATCGGTGCGGCAGCGATCACAGTTTTTCTGCACTCTGCTCCAAAATGTAGAACTACAAATCTTTACCGATCAAGTTTGGGAAGAGATTGTCTTTGGGTTAGAAAATTGGCAAGTCTCGCCTCAGCAAATCCCTGAAATGGCGATGGCTGCACTGAGCGAATTTGGCTTAGCCGCGCAACAACATTGTTCAATCCAGCAGCTTTCTGCGGGACAGAAGCAACGGTTACTGCTGGCGAGTTTGTTAATTTTAGAACAGCCGGTGCTGTTGTTAGATGAACCGCTCGCTTACCTGGATGCATCAGGCGTTGAGCAATTATTGCGCTTACTGCGATCACGGGTTGATCGAGGACAAACGGTGATCTTAGTCGAACATCGAATTGATCGGGTGCAGTCGATCTGCGATCGCACCTTCTTGGTTCAGAAGGGAAAACTGTCGGAGCAACCGCTAGAACCGATACCGCCGAAGGTTTATCCAACGATTCAACCTCAATCGGCATCATCGATCTTGCTACAAACCCAGCAACTCAGTTGGAATGACTATCCACCTTTCCCCGATCTCCAAGTTCATGCTGGAGAAACCGTTTTGCTCAAGGGCGACAATGGCTGTGGAAAAACGACCCTGCTTAAACTTCTGAGTGGCTTGCTCAAGCCTACTACAGGTCAGTTAGAAATCTTGGGAAAAGAGATGAGCCAACGTAGTGTCGTACAGATTGCTGCCGTTGTGGGGTTCGTCTTGCAAAATCCGAATCATCAACTGTTTGCCGACAGCGTGCGATCAGAGATTTTGCAGCCTGGTGTCATTTCTAAACGAGCCGATATGTTGCTAGAGCAACTCAGTCTACAAGCGTTTTCTGAGCAACATCCACAATCGCTTTCGCAAGGTCAAAAACGTCGTTTAGCGTTGGCAGCCGTATTGGCAAGACAGCCTCAAATTTGTTTATTAGACGAAATCACGGTTGGACAAGATCCTCACTCTTTGTCGTTGATGCTGCAAGTGCTTCAGCAGTTTACTCAACAAGGAGGTGCTTTAATTCTGACCTCTCATGATCCGATCACGGCGGTGGCTCTACACGCCAGACAAATTGAACTTTCTACTCGATGAAAGTAGGAATTAGAGAAGGTTGTCTTTTTTTCTTTAAACTCTTCAATTGATACTGTTTTTTGTTGTTCGCAGAAACTGAGATGAAATTCCTTGGCTCTTGTAATTGCCAATGAAAGTACTGAGCCGCCGTGCCATCCAGTGAAAATGCTTCTGAGATTGCTGTTTAGTAATTTCTGGGTTGTTGAATAGCCAGAACATCTCTTGATGCGAGATGAAATCGCGATCGCCATACTTTTTTCTCCAAGTATTACACGGTATCAGCTTGATTAAGATCCAAAATCAGGTTTTTTCCTTGGACAGTAAGGCATTAATTCCTTTCACCCTGACAAAATGAGCGAACGTACAGTCAAGTCAGCAATTCTCATTTTGAAACGATTATGCGCCATTTCAGCGCTCCCCACATTCGTTAATAATTGTAAAATCCTCTGACTGCAAGAGTTTAAATGTCATGAAACCTTAAAATGAGAATTGCTGTTTATAGGCGATGCCTACGGCGGGCTGTGACGCTCCTACGTCGCTAACGCTATGCTATCGGTGTCGCTCTCCCAATCAAGCGAGGAAAAGTTAAGGATGCGTAGTTTACCGCCCCAGGCATTGCCCTCAGATAATTAAAAACTACACTGACATTTTATAGAATCTCCGCCAAATACCCCGTAAATATCTCCATTGTTGTAGGGTGTGTAAAATAATGAAAACGAGAAAAGTGTAAGATAACCAAAAATGTAAGTTTGTACCCAAAAGGGCTAATTGCCTATTCTTAACAAATAGCTGTGGAAAAGCAATATTAGTACCGAAGATAATGATGTCATGACCACCAGCATTAGATAACAAGTAACCGCTTAAAGGGACAAATATCATAAATAAGTACAGAGATGTATGGACAACAAATGTTTGCATCCAATTCTTTTTTGGCTGTGATAAACGTTTTTTGTTTAACTGAAGACGTAACAGGACAGTAATTCGTCCTAGTAACAAACTCATGACTATAACTCCAAGAGTTTTGTGGAAGTCATACAAAGGTCGTCGATAGAAAACATCACGTCCTAAGTGAGTCATGTAAATTCCACCAGCAAACAAAAGCAAGTAGAAACTTGCCATCAGCCAATGTAGAAACCATAAACGCTGTTGTGTAATCTTTTTGATTTTAGGTGTCGTCATGACCGTTACAGCACTTACGGCAGCTATGAGGTACATTCTCAAATCTAAAAGCTTTGATACGAGAGGGCGAGGAGAAAACTGTATTGCATAATAGCCGGAAGCGCTGTACTTTATTTAATCCTAGAAAAATTTAATAATACATGCATACTTTCTCAGCTATTGATAGCATCAAGTAAAGTAAAAATTACCAGGTATCAGGACGGTTAAACTAATAGCTAACTTTTCAGAAAGTAAGAGAATAATTTCTTGGTTTGCAACAAATATAATCGACAAAATAGGGTACCACTAGATAAAAAAGTCATGACTATAACCATGAGTTTAGTCATGGTGGTGTAAGAGTTAGAGACTTACAAAAAATAAAAATCAGCAATGACTATAAACTCGGTTGTAGACCATCACATCTGCACGGAAATAACTGTTGGTGTGCGCCCTTCAAAGAGGATGCATAGCGATGGCTCCGGCATCGCCTACGACGGGTAAACCGTTAGACATTTACTATGTGTTTTCTAGTACATTACCACCCCAACACTCTATCCCCTACTTGTTCTGCAATAACTTTGTCTAGGAAAATACAATTTAATTTTGCTAATATCCGAAAAACAACTGTAACAATAAAGGAATATATTTTTGAACACTATAATTAATCGTAGAATTGGCACAGCTATTGCTTCTGTGTTAATCACTGGTTCTGGCTTGTGCTTTGACAATGCGGTAATTAGTGGCACATCACCAACTCATAACTACCAATTAGTCAAAAAAATTCCTCTGGGTGGAGAAGGAGGATGGGATTACCTGACATTGGATAGTGCTGCCCGTCGCCTATACATTACGCGCTCCACAAGGATAATAGTATTAAATGTTGACACTGGGCTGGTTGTGGGGGAAATTAGTGATACTCCAGGAGTACATGGTGTTGCCATTGCCCCAGAATTAAATCGTGGTTTTACCAGTAATGGCAAAGCAGCAACAGCTACTATTTTCGATTTAAAGACACTAAAAGTTATAGGAAAAGTTAAAACTGGTTCTAACCCAGATGCCATCGTCTATGATTCTGTGTCCCAGAAAGTGTTCACTTTTAACCCACATTCCGCACCCTTAACTGTCACAATCGGTTATTACGGAATTTGCTTGATAGAAAATGAGTAAAAAATTACATTTATCTCAAAAA
>NZ_JBALFY010000128.1:0-7109 GCF_036916655.1 Nostoc sp. | reverse complement strand
TTATTGCTCCTTATTAAGAATATATCTAATAAATTTTCCTATCCCAAATCTGTTTTTTTGAGATAAATGTAATTTTTTACTCATTTTCTATCAAGTAAATTCCGTAATAACCGATTGTGACAGTTAAGGGTGCGGAATGTGGGTTCAAGAGAGGACTTCACTCAAAATTTAGCGTAGCGTCTCTTTGATTTAAGTCACGCTCAAGTTGTCGAATAGGAGAGTATAAGCAAAACCCGCTACTCCAAAGATTGGAAACAAATCGCCACTGCTGTTAAAGATGCCTTTAAATGCTGCTATCAGGAGTGCGATCGCGTACCAGCACTTCCGGTAGTGATTGCACTCCTGAGTGCTGATGCTGTAATTTCGGTATAAAGGACACTAAGATATAAATTGGTGTGTATGTACTATATTAATGGCTGATTAATACTTATCTTTGAATATTTTGCCGTAACGACAGCAGGAAACATTTTCGCTCAAAGCAATGTCCACTTCCCAAACTCCCATCCAGCAACAAGTTAACGTTACTCCCCAGCATGAAATAATCACTGGGGTAATAGAACGCTTGACCTTCCATTCAGAGGAGTCGGGGTATACAGTGGCGCGTTTGGTACGCCCCAGATTTAGAGATTTAACCACAATCGTCGGTAGTTTTGCCAATATTCAGCCAGGGCAGACGCTTCAACTAACAGGCTTTTGGCGAGAGCATCCCCAGTTTGGGCCACAATTCCAAGTCACCAATTATAAAGAAACTAAACCAGCAACACTCACCGGAATTGAGAAATACTTGGGCAGTGGACTAATCAAAGGAGTTGGTCCAGTCACAGCCAAGCGTATCGTTGCTCACTTCGGTTTGGAAACACTCGACATCATCGAAAACCAAATTGAGCGACTGATTGAAGTCCAGGGTATTGCCAAAAAGCGGATCACTCTGATCAAAAACGCTTGGGCTTCGCAGAAAGCAATTAAAGAAGTGATGGTATTTTTGCAAAGCCACGGCGTTTCAACAACTTATGCTGTGAAGATATACAAGCAATACCAGGACAAAGCTATTGATGCGTCAAATGTTGATTTTAAGCTTTGGGCTAGAGAACAATCCGCATTTCAATCTCGCTCAGATTGGCCAACAGCTAAACCTCAAGCGAGAGCAAATTGGTCAGATGATGCACGGATCTTGTATAACTAAGACGAAAAACTATATTAAAGAAGTAAGTCCACAACAGTAATCAGTCAATGCCCAGCAAAACTATTGAAGTCCGAGAGTACACTGTCAGAGCGCACAAGCGGGAAATTCACACGCGCGTTTTCAACTTTGTGTGTAAGCAGTGCGAACAACCCACACAAAGAGAAACTTTTGGTGTGCGACCTCTATATTGCGAAAAATGCCGTCCGCCACAACCTCCCAAGCAGTCGAAAGTAGTCCCTATAGGCAAGAGGAAACCCAGAGCTATGAACTACAAGAGTGGCAAAGGTATTGCTGGGTGATTTTTTGGTTTGAGGTAAGGGCGATGTCTACGATGGGCTACGCCTACTCACTTTGTAAATGAAGCAGTAGTTATGTGTGAAGTTACGGCAGTTGCATCAAGTGGACAGCCGTGAAGAAGCTGTGGATTCGCTGTTGCAGGGGTTGGGGATTTTGCCAAACCGTATCTGTCATCCTTGCACGCTTTGCTGTTGGGAGCTGTTGAAGAAGAGATGCAAAAGCCCAAGCAAGCGATTAGTAGCGCGTCAGCGATCGCCTTTTGGCTATGCATTACTCAAAAGAGTAAGAGGCTAGAAAGTAGATATAGTAAGATCCGTGATAGGTTAAGATAAAGTTGTAAATCAGTTAAAAGACTCAAAATACCCTTGATAAGAATGATAATTGTGTATGGGGAGAGAGGGAGGAAAAATGCACCTCCTCCCGCTATATAGCAGTTGAAAATCTAGTCTAAACCCCAGTGGAGACAGACTGTTAGTTCGGCATCGCTAACCTAAAAATTCTGTTGACGAACCCGATATTCTGGATAATATTAATCAATTATTATTACTTATTGACAAGAGCTAAATAGCCTTAACCTCTCACTGATGGGTCAACCCTAAATGCAAAATCAGAACTTAGCTTCACAGTGGCTCTCTCGTGCTGAAGGTAGCGCGATGGGAAAAGCCCTGCGGGATCGAGTGCCGCGATCTAGCCATGAAGAGTGGAAACCTGCCCCCAATCGTCCTGACTCAGTTGCGCTCCTGGAGGAATCCAACCAAGGAAGATTGCTGGAATTAGTGCCCATTCGCTACGGACGAATGCTGAAATCTCCTTTTGCATTTCTGAGGGGGGCAGCCAATATCATGGCAGCCGATCTAAGCGAAACTCCCAAGACTGGAATCAAAGTTCAAACTTGTGGAGACTGCCATTTGTCCAACTTTGGTGGATACGGTACACCAGAGAGAAATCTCGTCTTTGATGTCAATGACTTCGACGAAACCCTTTTAGCCCCTTGGGAATGGGATGTTAAGCGTTTAGCTGCAAGCATTGTGGTGGCAGGTAGATACCTCAAACTCTCAGAGAAAAATCGATTCATTATTAGTGGTTATCTTGGTCAAAGTGACACATTCGATCGGGCGATCGCTAATTTTGCAGTAGCTTACGCCGAGCAGACCGAGCGGGATTACAAAGCACTAGCTGATGCAGTTGCGGCAGGGCAGATTAAGGCAATCGAGGAATAATTTTGGACAAGGATTTGAATCCGAAATAATGAAGAAATTGAACGCAAATACAGCCCAGCATCCAACTAAAAAGCGATTTCGCCTGTTTCAGGGAATTTTACCTTTGGCAGTCGCCACCATTGGGAATGATATCGTTGCGGGTATTGTGCTAGCAGCACTGGGCATTCCTGAAGTCATGGGATACACAAAGATTGCCGGAACGCCCATTGCCACAGGTCTTTATACACTTATTCTTCCAGCCTTGGCGTTTGCGCTCTTTGGATCTTCTCGCCATCTGGTGGTCGCAGCCGACTCTGCAACAGCTGCAATCCTAGCGGCTGGGCTATCAGGCTTGGCAGCGTTGGGGAGTTCGCAATATTTAGCGTATTCAGAATTAATCGCCATCCTAGTAGCTGGACTTTTACTGTTAGCACGCCTGTTTAGACTGGGTTTTTTGGCGGATTTTCTGTCGCGTACCGTGTTGGTAGGTTTCTTGACTGGGGTAGGAATTCAAGTAGCAATCGGTCAATTAGGTGGATTGTTGGATTTAAAAGGCGGGGGGAATAATCCAATCCAGCAAATCATTAATACCTTTGAAGGTCTGTCCCATGCTAACCCATTAGCGATCGCGATTTCTCTAGCAGTCTTGATTACGATTAAACTATGCGACAGATTGCTTCCAAAATTTCCAGGTGCGTTGCTGGCTGTAATAGTAGCAATTATTGGCAGTTGGCTGTTTAACTTTGCTAGTCATGGTGTTATGGTAGTTGGATCTATTCCCAGCGGACTGCCATCATGCGGATTGCCCACTATTGCTCTGAGTGAAATTGGGCAAGTATTTGGCATTGCCCTATCGTGCTGTATCGTCATTGTTGCTCAAAGTGCAGCGACCTCACGGGCTTACGCCTTCCGATACAACGAGGACTTTCAAGAAAATATTGACCTAGAGGGTCTAGCTCTAGCTAATCTGGCGGCGGGGATGAGTGGAACCTTTGTGGTCAATGGTAGCCCGACCAAAACTGAAATTGTTGACACAGCAGGAGGAGAAAGCCAAGTAGCTCAACTGACCACAGTAGCAGTGGTATTAGTAGTCATCCTCTTCTTCACTCAACCAATTAGCTATCTGCCGAATGCGGTTTTAGCAGCAATTGTATTTTTGATTGGACTAAAATTGATTGACATTCAGGGGATGCGGTCAATATTTTTGACCCATCGTGATGAGTTTTATCTTGCGCTCGTTACTACTGCTACGGTTGTTTTTATCGGTGTTAAAGAGGGTATTGTTTTAGCAATTATTTTGTCGCTGCTCTTACACGTGCGTCATAGTTACCGACCGCATTCTGCCATCATTATTCCCGATGCTCAGAGATTATGGCAGGCGATTCCTGTCCGTATCGGCAGTGTATCAGCACCTGGTCTGATCGTTTATCGGTTTAGTAGAGACTTGTTTTATGCTAACGCCAGCTTCTTTTCAGAGGAGGTGCAAAATCTCGTGAAAAATGCGGAATCACCCGTGCAGTGGTTTATTCTGGAGTCCAGAGCAATTACTGAAATCGACTACTCTGCATCCCAAACGATTCGGGATGTCGTCAAGGAATTATCCCTGCAGAACGTAACTTTTGTCCTGTCCGGTCTGTCACCGGAGGTAAAAGTCCAGTTCGAGCGGGACGGACTGACAGATTTAATCGGTGCTAATCGGTTTTTTAACCACTTAGAAGAGGCGTTGGCGGCTTTCCACGAAGTTGGCAACCAACAATCAACTTAAAGGAATTACAAGTCACTGTGCGATAGCTCATGAGCGACTAATGGCCAAACTACTAGGTAAAATTAAGCTAAGGCACTTAACAGTAATAAAATGCCCGGCTGTATCAAGGATATTGTTGCTACACGACTATATTTCTGGCGCTTTCGCCCCCAAGTCGAAAGGAGTACTAATGAGCAAAAAACTTATCTGTTGGGTAATTTTGGGAATGAGTGCTTGCTGTTCGAGCTTGCCATTACTTGCCTCAGCATTAGAAGAAAGTTCTTTAGGTAAAAACGGGATTGATGCTCTTGTACTACATCTTGCACCGTACAATTTAATCGGTCGCAAGATAGCCATAGGTCAGGTAGAAATTGGCCGTCCAGGAATGTTTGGTTGGGATAAAGCCGTGTCTAAAAATCGTGCTGTATCACCAGCAGGAGTATTTTTACGCGATGGACGGGCTAAGTCAAATAAGAATGTAGATTCTCATGCATACAATGTGGCAGCAGTAATGGTGAGTAGAGATAAAGCTTTACCAGGAGTAGCCCCAGGAGCGCGACTGTATTCAGATGCCGTAGGTGATACAAAAAAAATGGGACAGACACAAGAGTGCTTATCGGCACAATACATCGCCTTGCAAAACGGTAGTGATGTTCGCGCGATCAATTTCAGCTTTGGTGAACCACTGGAACGTGACCCACGGACAGAGGCTGTTTTAGATGGTAATGCTTTACTAACATTATGTGTTGACTGGTCGAGTCGCGTTCATGATGCTTTATATGTAATTGCGGGTAACCAAGGCAAAGGAGGGATTTCAATTCCGACCGACAATTACAACGGAGTGAACGTGGCTTTTTCATCCCAAAAGAAAGGTATTTTTAATAAAGTAGCTGTTGACAATTTGGTAGGTGATGGCAAAGGAGTAAGTAGTCGCTTAATTGGTAAAGAGTTTGATATTGAAGGTCGTCACTCTATTAGTTTAGTAGCCCCAGGCAGTAATATTGATTTAATCAATCCAGATGGTCGGGTAAATCCGGGTTCAGGGACAAGTTTTGCTGCACCTCATGTTACGGGCACTGTTGCCTTGTTACAAGAATTTGGGGATCGACAACTGCGTAAAAAACAACTCCATTGGAGTGTTGCTTCTCGGCATCACCAAGTCATGAAAGCTGTATTGCTCAATTCCGCAGACAAAATTCAAGATAGCGGTGATGGCTTACGCTTGGGAATGATGAAAACGCTTATTGATAAACAAGACAGAGACTGGTTGGCAACTGATGCATATAAAGAACCAAAAATTTCTTTGGATGCTCAAATGGGAGCGGGTCATTTAAATGCATTTCGAGCCTATGAACAATTTAGTGGCGGCGAATGGCAACCATCTAATGCTGTGCCTAGTATAGGCTGGGATTATGGCACAGTCAAGGCTGGAACATCTATAGAATATACATTAGCAAAACCATTAAAGGCGAATAGTTTTATTGCTATTACTCTGGCTTGGGATCGCCTAGTAGAATTAAACGATCTCAATCACAACCAGCAGTATGATGTTGGAGAGACTTTTCGTGATCGCGGGTTGAATAATCTCAACCTCTACTTGGTAAAAGCTAATGCTTTAAGTGAGGATATGGGTGTAGTTTGTAGCTCAATTAGCCAAGTTGACAGCGTACAACATATCTTCTGCCCTGTTCCGACTCAAGGTAATTATAAAATCCGGGTTCAGTTTCGCCATCAAGTAAATGAATCAACTCAACCTTATGCTTTAGCTTGGTGGAGTGTACCTGTTAACTAAAGAAGTAAAATGGAAGGTGGTTTTTACTCAAACCATTGTTTTATATTTAACAGAACTTACGCATTGACAGATAAGACCATAAATAGAGTGCTGAAAATTAGAAAAGAATAAGCGATCGCTAGTCATACCAATTCACTAAAATCATGAAACAGATGTAAACCCCGAAAGGGTTGCTATATCTAAGTTTTTTAATTGCGAATGGGCGAAAAAGCGAATTGCGAATTGGTATCAGTAGGCGGCTGGAAAGATGGATAATTTAGACTGTCTCCATGAGGGTATGGACAATCAGAGTAACTACCAAGGCATCTACAACAAAATGTGATCTCAACACTTACACTTTGTTTTTATTGGCAGCAATCTTTGTATCCGGGCTGCACACGTTTAGCAGATATCATAGAAAATTTATCACAGGAAGTGTGTCAACAGATTTTTGCTACGTGAGCGGTATGAAGCGAAAGACTTACACGATTTTAGTAATTAGTTGTGGGAGCAAGCCCCCACTAATTTCCCTATAATCTTCTTCTTGACTCCATAATTCTCCCTCAGAATCATTCTTTTAACGCACAGATGACATCATAGAAGTATTCATAATCACATATTTATCTCCTTTTTTTAAATCCGATTGAGGTAACTCTTGTGAACGGTTAATTTATTTGTAATCAAGTTAGCATTTTGTTCGGGGATTTCATAGTAATTATTGACAGAAGAGGAGAATCAATACCTGGAGATATTTTATTAGCAAAGGTTTTGATTTTTCCGAGCCACATAAAAAGTTTATTGTTTGTGAAGTAAAATACTTATCCCGGATTTCTCACAAGCCGAAAAAAAATAGGGGTCAAAAACTGTCAAAATGTCTATTGCACATGAATTTCAGCAGTTTTAAGCATGACCCCC
>NZ_JBALFY010000127.1:0-7695 GCF_036916655.1 Nostoc sp. | reverse complement strand
ATAAATTCTAGTCAATTTTCTCAATCATTAGTTCGGATGTACTAAATAGATTCGTTTCTTTGGGGTGTGACAGTTCTGGGTGCGGAATGTGGGTTGTACTAATTTCCCGCGCGTCTAGGCGATAAACCAATACAGTTTAGATCAGCCTGCTTTTTCGTCACTATTCCCTTGCCTTCACAGAGGAATTTTCTTAACTGAACCACATTGAGCCAATTGCGTAGGCGCAGCCCGTCGTAGACATCGCTATTGCGGTCAATATACAGTCAAAGCAATTCCCTTGACCAATTTCAGGAAATGGTCAAGGGAATCCCGTTATCTTTGGGTTTTAAATTGAGAATAAATGGCACAGCTTTTAATACCCAATGGGACACGGGTGTATAATTAGCAGCTTCTTCTCCAAAGCTAATAGAAAGCATATCTGTATGAATAATCCCTGGATTAAGGGGTATAGCTGCCATACCACTTGGCAATTCTTGTGCCAAAGAACGAGTTAATCCTTCTATTGCCCACTTGGAAGCGCAATATGGGGCAACTTGGGCTGAAGTCGAACGTCCCCAGCCTGAACTAAAGTTAACAATAATACCCCGTTTCTTTTTCACCATTGCTGGTACGAAATGGCGAATTATATTCGCTACTCCTTTGATATTGATATCTATTAGATCCGAAAATTCTTCAGATGGTATTTCCCACAAAGGTGCTGGATAATTCGTAATTGCTGCATTATTAATCACTATATCTGGCGGTTCATATTTGTTCAATACGTCTAGTGCCCATTTTTTTACAAGCTGTTCATTTGCTACATTTACAGATGTGAAATCGTTGGTAGCACTAAACTTTTGGCGTATTTTATCGATTGCATCTGATGAACGGGCGCAACCAATAACAGTATGTCCCTGTTGAATAAAACCTTCGGTCATCGCATAACCTAGACCTTTACTTATGCCTGTAATTAAGATGAGCTTACTCATATATTTCTGGTATTATTAGATTTCAGTTTTTTTCGGGTCGGTTTCGTGGAGGTAAGGTTCGTCCATCATAAAACTGAATAACTAACTTACTTAGTCCGAGCCATGCTAGTGCAAAAATTAAGGGAGCTAGAGTTTCAATCACAACTACTACAACTGATGTTGTCTGAAAAAATAAAAAAAGCATTGGAGTCCAAGCCAAAGTAAGTACTGTTGCAACTCCACTCCCAAATCTCAATCGCTCAATAATAGAAAGCGCCGAGCTACAACTGGCACATTTTTCCGTATGAGAATGATACCTCTCCAGAAGCACGGACTTTGCCAATGGGGGAGAAAAAGTCTCTTTGCCAAATGGTTCAGCGTTATATTGGTTTACCCACTGACGCAATTCAAATACAAAACTATCTGCTTTGGTTGGAAGGTAAAAGGCTTTAGTAAAGTTAGGGCTACCTCCTTTAGCTTCAAGATACCTTTCTTGATAGTGGAGAAAAATTTGATCGTCTTCTAAAACACCATTTTGTCCAATGTGGTAATACCAACGCGGTCTGAGCTTAATAAACCAACCTGGAAGTTTATCAGGAAACTTAAAAGGAAAACGTGCAAATACACGACATTCTCCTTTACGTATGGGTGTTGCATAAACAACAGTTAAAATTCTGCCGCGCTGGGAGTTGATGTCATGCCACATTAAACTTGGAGCGACGAAGGTTGTAGACAACTCTCCTGATTGCCCTGGTTTCAAACCTTGTTTCCAAATCCCTTTGAATCCATGTTTCCCAGATTCAATCACTTCAAGTTCCAAAGGTGCTGCATTTGCCCTATTTCCTACCGTTTTATGATGTGTAAACGATATGTGGCTAGGGTCTAGTATATTTTCTAATAGTGTTAATGCATCATAAGGTACATCTCTAAATGTATTAATTACAACCCATCCTTCGGGAGATTCTTCTAATGGTTCAATTATTGGGACTTCGGTTTTGGCAGCATTTTCATATTCCCAAAAGTATACAAACAGTAGTCCTTGCTTTTCAATAATTGGTAATGATGCCACACAAGCTCGTTTTGATGTCTCTGCTGTTCCACCTTTGACTTGTTGAGGAATCCTTTGACAATTTCCATCTCCAGAAAAAGCCCAACCGTGATAGGGACATTCCAAAAGCCCATCCTCACTAATCCTGCCTTCAGACAACGGTGCTAAACGGTGAGGACACTGGTCTTCAAAGCTTCTCCAAGATTGGGCAAGTCTATCCCACCAAATTACAATATCTCTTCCCAGCACTGTAAAAGGCGTTGGTTTTGATTTGTCTAAGTCTTCCAGATAATGGATGGGATACCATGTTTCTTTACAGTCAAAACTATTCGGCTCGCTGCCGCCCCCAGGCTGTTTTGAGTGAATACTATCTCTGACGTTAACTTCTTTCTCAAGCATTTTTGATGTTTATTAACTTTTTTTGCCCACTTGAAGATTTATTTTAGCTAGTATGAACATTAGCTGTATATTTATTAGAATTTTTGTGCCTTGTAGGGTCAACTAACCGATATGATTGGTCAGATTGACTCGTTGGAGGAAACGGAGATTTTTTATTGTAATGATTATGCTGTTAGCAAAAAAGATTTATTTGATATGAAACGCTTTCATATTGCTCTTGCCGTAAATGATCTTCAAGCATCGATTGCTGATTACAGTTAGAGGCTGATGTTTAACCCCACTGTAGTTGTCCCTGGAAAGTATGCAATGTGGCGAACTGATTTGCTCAATTTTTCGATTAATCAAATGCCAGAACGCGCTGGGGAACTACGACACATCGGTTTTGAAGATGAAGCGGTGCAAGGATTTTCTAGCACACACGATATCAACGGCATTGAATGGGAACTTTTTTCACCTCAAGCGCAAGACAAAAAAATTGTAGAAACCTATGGATCGCTATTTTAGTCTGCCAAGGCATCTGTGAGAGAGGTTAAGGTCATTGAATCTGTGGCATCCCAGTGGTTGCTTGGTGTTCTTTCAATCTTCGTTGACAGATCATCCACCAATTGCTCTAGATACTCAGGTAGCGAATTTTGTAGCATCAGAGGCGTATAAAGTTTACGGCAGCTACTTACGCTTTTGACGTTTGACTGCATAACCATAGGGTACAGGCCAGTTCGGTGTTTCATCCAAGCTACACTGAGCATGAATAGACCAGTATGGGTCGCGCAACAATTCTCGACCGATGAAAACTAAATCTGCACAGCCACGAGTAATGATTTGATTGGCATACTCAGCATTATTTATTAATCCTACAGCCGCTGTATTGATTTGAGCTGATTGCTTGATTTTGGCAGCAAAAGGTACTTGATAACCTTTCTCTACAGGAATTTTCGCTTGAGGCACTAACCCGCCTGTAGAAACATCGATCAAATCAACACCTAATACTTTTAGTTCACGAGATAGAATCACTGATTGCTCAATATCCCAACCGCCTTCTACCCAATCAGTAGCAGAGATGCGAACAGAAAGTGGCATACCTTGAGGCAAAATATTTCGTACCCGTCTTGTCACCTCTAGCAATAGACGTATTCTATTTTCTAACGAACCTCCGTAAATGTCTGTTCGCTGATTACTGAGCGGTGAAAGAAAAGAATGCAATAGATAACCATGAGCCGCGTGGATTTCGATAACTTGAAAACCAGCTTGCAGCGCACGCTCTGCTGCTTGCACAAATGCGATAATGGTTTCTTCAATACCACGCTCATCAAGGGACATGGGAACAGGACTATTTGCATCAAACCCAATTGAGCTTGGTGCAACTATAGTCCAAGCCCCTTGTTCAGGTGTTAAAGGTGAACCGCCTAGCCAGGGAACATTACTACTTGCCTTTCGGCCAGCATGAGCCAACTGAATGCCCATAACCGCTCCTTGTTGACGAACAAAGCGCACAATACGTCCTAATGGTTCAATCTGAGCATCATCCCAAAGACCGAGATCGCCAGGTGTAATTCGCCCAATGGATGTTACTGCTGTTGCTTCTACCATAATTAAACCAACACCGCCAGCCGCCCTGCTCCCCAAGTGAACAAAGTGCCAATCATTTGCTATTCCATTCTCTGCGGAATATTGACACATTGGTGACATTGCCACACGATTTGGCAAGATTAAATCTCGAATTTTTAGTGGACTAAATAAGTCTAATTCAGGTATATCCTGATCGTGTAAGCAACCTGATTGACTTCCATAAGACTGTAGGGAGTCTAATCCCTCATAGGCTACGGATGATAAATTTGTTAAATTCTCTGTAGACATCTATTTGTTAATTCCTCTAGACTTTAAGTTAACAATTAATTTTCGGTGTATACTGCCAAAAGCAATTCATTTTAAGCACTAGTTGGCTCTGCATAACCTTGAATATTTTCCGGCTCAAAAGAGCGTAAGATACCCGTAGCACGTCGGATTAACTCTTCAGTTCCTTTAACCACTATTAAATACTTGCCTGCATTTAAACGATTGCGATATGGCAAAGCATCACCACTACCTACGGTAAGACCAACTCCACCACCTACTAGATAAGCCCCTAAAACACCAGAAGCTGCTCCTAAAATTCCGCCAATAATATGGCTGCCAGTATCACCGAGCGCAAAGATTTCAATACCAGTTAGATAATTAAAGGCATAACCAGCGATAAACCCAAAAGGTACTAACCAGTATAATAATCGCTTTGCTCCTTTACGAGCTTGTTGATTCGGGTCAATCAGATTGTAATCATCAGCACTTTTATAACCATTGCCCAAAATATCTACTTGGTTTGGAGATAAACCATCATTTGTTAAGGCAGAATAAGCGGCTTCTGCTTTTAACTTGTCTGGTAAAACTGCAATGAGGTAATTCATAGAACAAAATCCCACTAGATTATTTTCAAAAGTTTTATCAACAATAGCCCATTTTAGAATTACTCGTTATTTCGGCTAATTTACTATTATTTTTTCATCGAGCTAAATATAAAAATTAATTTGATATTTGAAACCTGATACCAAATCTATGTGAGCCTGCATAGAAAAATTACCTTGTCTGGCATAGAGGTGACGTTTGTTTTATTCTGTGCAACTTCATAGAGAATTGGTATGAGCAACCTAAATTGCACATATTAACTAGGACACCAAACCCTAGTCTTTAAAACATCTTTCTAAAGAGCCACTTACAATAAATACTTTTAATTCTTTAGAAATAACTATTTATGTTGATTTTTAACCTTCAGATAGAAGTTATTCTTAAATAAACGTCTATGATTATGCTCAGTTTTTAAACTGAACTGCAAAAGTCACAATCTTATTCTTACTTCAGAGATACGCATCTCAGTTAAAGTTTTCCTACCCTAAAAGGGTAAAATTTTGGCTTGGACAATGGGAAAGTTTACTGTTAGTGACTATTTATTGCTTCGTCTGGAGCAAATTGGCATCAAGCATATCTTTGGCGTTGCTGGAGACTACAATATGGAATTTCTCGACTATATTGTTAAGCACAATGGCATCGAGTTAATTCCTACTTGCAACGAACTGAATGCATCCTATGCTGCCGATGGTTATGGTCGGATTAATGGTGTTGCGGCATTAGTAACTACCTTTGGTGTTGGTGAACTCAGTGCTATTAATGGTGTGGCTGGCGCTTATGCTGAACACGTTCCGGTTGTAGCGATTACTGGTGCTCCTGCAACTAAAATTCAAGCTCTTGGTTCACTTGTCCATCATACGTTTGGTACTGGTGATTTTTCAATATTTGCCCGAATGTATCAACAGGTAACGGTGGCTCAAGCATATTTAACAACCGAAAATGCAACAACGGAAATTGACAGAGTTTTAGGTATCTGTTTGCTGAAGAAATTACCTGTTTATATTTCCATAGCTATGGATGTTGCTCTGGCTGAGGTGTCTGCACCGTCTGAAAACTTTATACCCCCTGTATTTCAGAGCGATCGCGCTACAGTTGCAGAAATAGTTGATGTCTGTGTAAACATACTGAAAAAAGCTTCCCAACCTGTGATTCTTGCTGATATTGGTGTAGCTCGTTATCACTTGCATGAACAATTGCGAGAACTGCTAACAGCTACCGGATACCCTTATGCCACGATGAACATGGGAAAAGGATTGCTAGAAGAAACCCACCCCCAATTCATCGGCATATATAATGGTGCTGCCAGTGAGGAATCTGTCAGAAAACGTATTGAGCAGGCTGATTGTGTTTTAACTATTGGTGCTTTGATGACTGATTTCAACACAGGCAAGTTTTCTGCCAAACTTGACCCCAGCCAAACTATTGAAGTGCATGGGGATTATGTAAAAGTTAAACATGCTTTGTACAACAATGTCGCTATGGCAGATGTGCTTTCTGCTTTAAGCCAACGTTTGCAGCGCCGCGATCCTCAAACGCTTAACTTCAAATCAGCAACAGAAAATTTAGATGCTGGTTTTATAACACCTATCGTTGGCGGCTCTTCGGCACCAATTACGCAGCAGTATTTTTGGCATAGATTTGCTCATTTTCTCCAAGAAGATGACATTATCGTTGCTGAGACTGGAACTTGTTTGTTTGGCGCTTCTATCGTTCCTTTACCAAAAGCAGCTACTTTCGTTGGGCAAGTACTTTGGGGATCGATTGGCTACTCTGTTGGTTCATTACTTGGTTGTGCCATCGCCGCATCACAACGTCGCTCTATCCTACTAGTTGGTGATGGATCTTTCCAAATGACTGCACAAGAACTTTCAACCATCTTACGGTATAATTTAAAACCGATTATATTTTTGATCAACAATGATGGATATACTATAGAGCGTGATATTCACGGTGAACGTATGCCATATAACGACATTCAACCTTGGAATTATCATCAGCTCCCTGAGGTTTTCGCTGGCAATGCCTGGGCAATTAAAGTTAGTACCGAATCCCAGTTAGACAAAGCATTACAAACAGCTCAACAAAATCGCGATCAACTTGTTTTTATTGAGGTTGTAATGGATAAAATGGACAGCCCAGAGGTTCTGTTGAAGATGTTGCAGCAATAAAGCAACATACTGCCTCATCAACTTACATCATACATCTCATGTTAAAGGCATCTCAATCTGACCATTCCGCTATCGGAGTCTCCAGTTTGGATTTTGGGGCAGTATCTCGTTTTGCAAAGTTTGTATTGGCGCTGTTAAAGCTAGCGGATCTAAACGAACATTATTATCAAGTAGCCAGACATAATCACATTCAAGTCAGAAATGTTGAATGTTAAGAAAAATTAAATAAAAATAGCCCAAAATATGGTCTTTTTGGGCGAATAATTAAAATAATGTCAAAAAAGTTTTTAGTTCACAATACAACTTTGGCAAAGACTCTAAACATTAGCTAAAGCTGCTCCAGGGATTAATTCTACCTTCACCCAACCTGGTTGTCGTCGGTCAAATGCCTTATATGCATCAATAACTGACATTAGCGGCTCGACTTGTGTTAAGACTTTTGTGGGGTCTACTGTGCCATTACGAACCAAATCCACCAACGTAGGAATATATTTGCGATGATTACAATTGCCCATGTTGATTGTGAGATTTTTGTTCATTGCTGTGCCGATGGGAAAGAAATTATGGGTGGGGGGATAAACTCCAATAATCGAGAGGGTACCCAGGGCAAACGCATCTTATTTACTAATAAAAACTAAGGGAGATTTCAAAATGACATAGATAAGTGTAAAAATTGATAAAATGATAAATAAAATAA
>NZ_JBALFY010000126.1:0-8092 GCF_036916655.1 Nostoc sp. | reverse complement strand
TCAGCGATGACTAGGAAAACGTTGTGTAAACTACACACAACGTCAAACGCTTGCCTGATAAACGTTGTGGACGTTGTGGTGTATATAACCAATGGGACACAAAATGAAATTGAAGATGATCCTGCTAGAGTCCACTCCGATCAGGTACAAATCTTGCCTACTAGCGAGGGGCAAGTTCGACCCATGACAAAGCTTGAACCCCAGAAACAGCAGGAGGCGTGGCTAAAAGCAGTAGAACTTGCTGGTGGTAAAGTGCCGACAGGTAGGATTGTGAAAGATGTTGTGCAGCGCATCATGGAGCGTACCCAAGTACCCAATACCTACCAGTTGGAGGAAGTGTGCCAAATCGTAGTCAAAGACAATCCAGAACTGAGAGGCAAAGGTGGCTGTTGG
Organism: Nostoc sp.; assembly: GCF_036916655.1. Classification (GTDB taxonomy): domain Bacteria; phylum Cyanobacteriota; class Cyanobacteriia; order Cyanobacteriales; family Nostocaceae; genus Nostoc. Next base: position 7,699 of record NZ_JBALFY010000126.1, on the reverse strand, counting down.
GCTATTGTCAGCGCAGTGAATGACTTTAGTTGCACCGTGAGAATGTGGGATGGCGAGTACGCCGTTGGGTTGCAGCACCTGAAGTCTTACAATTACCTGCCTGCCGAGTGTGAGCAGATGCAGGTGATTTGCGATCGCATCAGTCAGGTATATTCCGATTCGCTAGAGGAGACTGTCAAAAGTCTGTTGCAGTCGTTGGGGAAGGTGAATCGGCCTTATCTTACTGCGGTGGAAGAGAAATTGTTGAGTGTTTTGGAGTTGGAAATTTAGGCTGAATCTGCAATATAGTATTAACGTACTATATTAATATTTGAAGTTTCAGCTTTTGAATATGACCGATACTAATCCCCAAGCCCTTGTAACTTCGTTCTGAGAATTTCACTTGATGATTATACTCTTTGACCAAGATCCCAAATGAATTCTATACTGCGATTGAAACAGCTTAGAGAGCGGGATTCCTGATAGTCATTTGTGTCCAAGTTAGTTGAAGTAGTTAACAAAATCTTTTCCAGTTCTTGACTTTTAATATCTACTGTTGAATTACTGACTTGAATTGCAAAAGACTTTGGCTGATGAAAAATTACCCCAAAACTATTCTGTCAACTGTTGTTGTAAGTATTTTGGCATCTGGTGGTTATATGCAAACAACGTATGCCCATCAATTACCATCTCATCTTTTAGTTAGATCACAGTCTCCTAGCGGTGTTCAAATTGCGGAAGTAGATAGCCCTCATGATCGTGATAGTAGTCATGAAGATGGGGATAGAGAAGCTAGTGATCTGAGAAGAGTGTCTGTGACAAGAACGCACAGAAGAAATCAGAATAAGTATCATTTGACACATCATAAAAAATATCATCATGCAAGGAGGCAGCATAACTAAGTTTAGAATGTGATGTCATCTGACGAATGGAGCGCTTATGAACGTAAAATCCTTGTCAGGAGTGAGATTAAGGGTGTAATGATGTGAGGTGTAGGGAAAAGGGTTGTATATTTTGTATTCTTCGTTCAGTTGTTAGTTTTGACAGTCCACCCCTTACTCTCTCACACCCTTATGCCCACAAGTCTTATACCTGATAGATTTGGCGAAAAACGCGTGCCGTCATCTTACTTCTAGCGAAAGATCGAGAAGGACAAATATTATGAAGAAGATGTTAAACAGGGTTCCAGAGGTGACAATTTACTTCTGGATTATTAAGGTTCTGGCAACCACGGTAGGTGAAACCGCAGCAGATTTTCTGTCAGCAACCCTGAATCTTGGTTTAGGTGCTACATCATACATTATGAGCAGCGTGTTACTGATTGGATTGTTGAATCAGTTGAAGCTGAAACGCTATGTTCCAGCAAGTTTCTGGTCTGTCGTAGTTTTGATAAGTATCGTTGGCACACTGATCACTGATAGATTAGTCGACGAGCTTGGAGTTAGTTTGGTGACAACTACTGTAATTTTTAGTTTTGCCTTATTGGTAGTTTTTGCGCTGTGGTATTCAAACGAAAAGACATTAGCCATGCACTCCATAAATACAGCTAAAAGAGAGCTTTTTTATTGGGTAGCTGTTTTGTTTACATTTGCCTTGGGCACTGCAACAGGAGACCTTTTAGCAGAAGCTTTGAAAGTGGGTTATGCACAATCAGCACTGATATTTGGCGCTTCAATTGCAATCATAGCAATCGCTCATTATTACTTGTGGATGAATGCAGTTTTGGCATTCTGGTTAGCTTACATCTTGACTCGTCCGCTTGGAGCATCTATAGGTGATTTACTATCTCAATCTGCTAAAAATGGAGGCTTTGGTTTTGGTACTGTCGGAACCAGTATGCTTTTTCTGTCTATAATAGCGAGTCTGGTTATTTACTTGAGCCTTAAGCAGAAGAAACCAGCCTTACTGCCGATTGACCGACAAGACTGATTAGCGATCGCCTTCTCGAACGAATGGCATTTTTCTATTTGTGAAGAGGTGATCTGATTGAAATTGGCGATTACCTAACCTATCTTTTGACTGTTCAATAGCTTTCAATGTAGTGCTTATTCCACATAGCTTAGAGCTTTTCAAAAGTGCCATTGATATCTTAGTTGTTTCTAGCAGACTGCGCTAATCTGAATTATCATGACTGACTATTTTTCTTGTGAAAAATAAATGAACAAAGTTGCAAAAGTCACAATTTACTTCTGGATCATGAAGATCATTGCTACGACGCTCGGTGAGACGGCAGGTGACTTCATATCAATGTCTCTTGGGCTGGGGTATTACGTAGCTTTTGCCATAACGTTCGCTATCCTGGCCATTCTCCTATTTTTTCAAATTCAATCCGACAGATATATTCCAGTCCTTTACTGGGTGGCGATCATTGCGACAACCACAGCTGGAACTGAAGTTTCAGACTTAATGGATCGATCTTTCGGGCTGGGCTACGCAGTGGGATCGCTGATTCTGGTAGCCGGTCTGTTGAGCATTCTTGCCATCTGGTACTACCGGGATCGAGATTTGAGCGTTTATCCGCTCATCAGGAAAGACGCAGAGACTACCTATTGGCTGGCTGTCGTGTTCTCTAACAGTTTGGGAACGGCCTTTGGTGACTTTCTGACAAGCAACTTAGGACTGAGCTATATCCAGGGCGCATTGGTGACGGTCAGCGTCATTGGTGTTGTCATCGCCCTTCATTACGTAACAAAGTTGAGCGATATTCTCCTATTCTGGCTGGCGTTCATCTTCACGCGACCCTTCGGAGCCACCTTTGGAGATTTTCTGACCAAACCAGTCAAAAATGGCGGTCTATCACTGCCAAGGGAATATGCTTCGGCGATCGCCTTTATCCTGCTAGCAGTTGTCCTATTCTTTTGGGTGCGAAAGGAGAAAAAAGTGCGTCACCCAATTGAGTGATGCCTTTAAGCAGATAGATGACCATAACATAAAGATATGAGAATATTAATAATTGAAGATGATGATCGCATTGCTAAACCCTTAGCCGAAGATTTAAAACACCAGCATCATGCTGTTGATATTGCTTGTGATGGCATTGAAGGTTGGGAATATGCCGAAGCAGGTAATTATGATTTAATTTTATTAGATTTATTGTTGCCGCGCTTAGATGGAATTACTCTCTGTAAACGGTTACGTGCTGCTAATTGTAACGCTTTTATTTTGATGTTGACAGCAAGAGATACAACACCAGATAAAATAACTGGACTCGATGCTGGTGCAGATGATTATTTAGTTAAACCATTTGAACTAGAAGAATTAGCAGCACGAATTAGAGCTTTATCTCGGAGAAGCTCAGAGACTCACCAACTAATTTTAATTCATGGTGATTTACAATTAGACCCTAATAATTATCATGTGACTTATAGAAGCAAGGCTTTATCATTAACACATAAAGAATACATGATATTAGAATGCTTTTTGAAAAATCCTACTCAAGTTTTAACTCGCTCGGCAATTTTAGATAAATTGTGGGAGTTTGATAAATTATCTGGGGAAGAAACCGTTAAAACTCACATGACAAATTTAAGAAAGAAACTCAGAGCGCTAGGAAGTTCAGAGGATTTTATCGAAACTATTTACGGTTTTGGTTATCGCCTGTGTCCTAAATAAATCCAATTCGCTTTTTCGCACATTTGCAATTAAACTCAGACAGGCACTCCGGGGTGGGGTTTTTACCTACCAAGAGAATACAAGGATTTTTTCGCGCCACTTGCGGGCGAGGTTTTGAATCTTTACTTTTTTGATAAATGTAAATTTAGCTGATGTTTGAAAAAATTCGCCGTCGTTTACTGTTGTCTTATTTAATCGTTTTATCATTAATCTTAGGTGGATTTGCAATAGCTGTTCGGATTGTCTTCACTCATAGCCTCTATAAACAACAAACACAAAAACTTTATGTCTTAGCACAAGTTGGTGCTGCTAATGCCGAGTTTAATAACGGAAAAATTAGAATTGAAAATGATTTACCTGAAGATAAATTGTTTAGAAACCATCAAGAATTAAACTGGTTTGATACTAAAGGTAATCTCATAGAAAAACAGGGACAAGATATTTTAAGTTTACCTACTCGTGTAAAAGAAGGAGAACAAATTAATCCAGTTGGTAAAAATCGCATCCAGTCTGTTACTTTAGCAATTATTAATAATGATGATAAACAATTTATTGGATATGTAATAGCCAGTCAATCTCTAGAAGAATTAGATGAAACTTTAAATAAATTAGATTTGGGGTTAGGCGGTGGAATTGTTGTAGCTTTGATTATTAGTGGTGCTGGTGGAGTTTGGCTAACTCGTCAAGCGATGCAACCAATTGAAGAAAGCTTTGAACGGTTAAAACAGTTTACTGCTGACGCTTCCCATGAACTCCGCAGTCCTTTAATGGCGATTAAAAGTAATGCAGGGGTAGCGCTCAAGTATCCAGAGGGAATGCGAGAAAGTGACGCAGAAAAATTTCAGGCTATTTCTAGTGCTACTAACCAAATGACTCGACTTACAGAAGACTTACTATTTTTAGCTCGTTATGATAATATTCCTAACCACATTAAAGAGACTGTTAATCTTAGCTCAATTTTAAATAAATTAATACAACTATATCAGCCGCAAATGAAGGCTAAACAAATTAATCTGAAAAGTCAATTGAATGAAAAGCTTTATTTGTTAGGTGATACAAATCAGATAACACGATTATTTGCTAATTTAATTCAAAATGCTATATATTACACACCGTCAAAAGGGACAGTAGAAATCATAGCCAATCGTAGTGTTTCCCATCTAGTCGTTAATGTCCAAGATACGGGTGTAGGAATTGCACCAGGAGATTTAGAAAAGATTTTTGAGCGTTTTTGGCGAGCAGATAAATCACGTGCTTATAATTCTGGTGGTTTTGGTTTGGGATTAGCTATTGCCCAAGCTATTGCTGAGAATCACGGTGGATTAATTACTGCCACAAGTCAATTAGGAATTGGTAGTTGTTTTACTGTGCGTTTATCAGTAGGTTCACTTAATGAATGTTTATAAAGCTTTTATAGTTCTACCCATCCATATAAATCCAAAGCCTGTAAACCTACGCTTAACAAATTAAGGTAAATCTTTTCGAGTTCTTTACTTTTAGTGTGTAAAGTGCAATTACTTACCAGAGATTACTGATTAATAACCATAAACCTGAGTTTTAGTTGTGCTATTGAACAATGCTTGAAAAACATAAGTAGGTGGTCGAGAAAATTTATAACTATGTCATTGCGTTGGCGTAAGCCTTCCCGCAGAGTATACAACAAAGTGGGGTGAATCAATCACAAGGTTTTCACCGCTTTTGCTTTTAGTTATATAGTTAGGTTTATTTGTGCTTACTTACTTAACTCAACATCGATCTGTTGCTTGGATCTTCGCTGCCTCTACCTTCAACGATATAGAAAGCTAATTGTAGAAGAATGTGTCAATAATGTTGTACTAAATTTCCAAGTTCTTAACTTTTGTTATACCAAGTATATTTTTCCCCTATATTTTTCAGGAATGTTAACATGAAAAAATTAATTTATGCTGTTGCATTAACTTTAGCAATTGCGTCTTTATCACCTGCTACCTATGGCACAACTATGATGAAAAATAGCAGATTTCCTAATATTTATGGGGCAGTACAATTCCCTCAAAATAAGGCAAAAGTTGTCAGACATTCTTTCCAGCTAAAAATTCCTCAAGATAGCAGAGCTTTATCCCAAATGACTATTACTGTACCTCAAGGTTTAACTGTAAAGAATGACATTAACTTATCTGACCAATCTGGTAAAAAAATTGCTGCCAATATTACTGTCAATGGTAGAACCATTACAATTGCTTTCCCTCAACAGGTAGCTCCTGAAACTGAACTCAACATTGATCTCAATCGCGTCTTAATCTCAGGAACTTCTAATGCTTGGCTCTATCCGGTTTCTGTCAGGCTTGTAGGGCTGAATGTAGATATTCCAGTGGGTGTATTTCGGTTACGAATTTACTAATAGGTGTTTTTGCTAAAAAGTTGCACAACAATTTTAGCCGTAATGGTTGTGATAAGAGGAGTATGACTGCGGGTGTCATGTGTATTAGTATTGTCTTTCTCAAGAAAGGCAGAAGGCAAAAGGGATTTATCCCAACTCTTCTTGCCCGAACCGTCTGCGCGACCGGAGGGAGTAAGGGTTTAAGACTCCCACCAAATTGAAAATTTAGTGGCTCTCTAACTCTTTGGGTTTGAATCCCCATCTGAACAAAACCTTCTGTCCTTTGCCTCCTGCCTTCTTCAAGCATAACAATTGAGTCGTTAGTATGTTTATTCGTTTCCTTGCCAGTTTTTGCTCAGACAGATGTAATCTTTTTACAAGTCTATCCAGAATTACAAATAATACTTTATTAAATGAAAAATATTGCGGAAACTGCATATTTAGTGGCAATGTATCGGGCGTTGGAAAGCGAACGTGTAGATGCACTATTTAAAGATCCATTAGCTCGTGTTTTAGCTGGTGGAAAAGGCGAAATGCTTGTTGAGGTTATAGGAGAGAAAGACAAAATTACAAATGCGATTGCTATCCGCACCGCTGTTATTGATAACTTGATTTTACACTTAGTTAATTCTAAAAACATTGATACTGTAATCAATCTGGCTGCGGGGTTAGATACTCGACCCTATCGATTACCTTTTTGTGCATCGCTTTCTTGGATTGAAGTTGACCTGCCAGAAATCATTGCTTACAAAGAACAAGTACTTAAAGATGAGCAACCTTTGTGTTCTCTTGAGCGTGTCCAACTCGATATTACTAACGTGGCATTGAGAAAAACTTTTTTCTCAAAGATTAATCTTGCAACGAGACAGGCGCTAGTGATTACAGAAGGGTTGCTATCATATCTACATGAAACGCAAGTAGCATTACTTGCAACCGATATTTATGAGCAATCTAATCTGAAATGGTGGCTATTTGAATTAGAATCATCATTAGCGTTAAAAGATTATGATCAAGTTTACGCTCGCAAAATTTTCGACCAATATTTTGGGAATGGAAATAAAACCTTGTTATTTGCTCCTGAGCAAGGGGCAGAATTTTTTCAACAGTATAATTGGAAAGTTGCAAAATCTGTATCTGCATGGAAAGAGTTACATCAACTCAACCGAGGGATAAAATTTACCTGGTTACTAGAAACAATTATGAAATGGGTTGCTAATGAATATTGGGAAAAAATTCAGCAGCAAGGTAGTGTTGTATTGCTTGAGAGAAGCCCCGCCGTTGGCGATTTAGTAAAAACAAAGGAGGTTTTTGAAAAGAGATGATTCAACAACCTCGTATTTAGTTCTTATTTTTTGACCAATATCCCCTCCAGAATAATTGTGTGACTTTTACAAGATTTTGGACAGGTTTTGAAGAAGAAATTGGACAAGTTGCAAGCTGGAATACTTATAACTTCGTAAAGGCATTAATCAAGCGATCGCTCTTTTGGAAAAAGAAAATGGACACCAATAACAGAAATGGAAGAAGAAAATGGACACAGATCCGCTTTGATACTACTTTTGGGCGACTTTTCCTTTGAACCGCATTCTTCACAAACATTGCTACCGTGCTGCGATCGCTATTAACAAAACTTTCATTTTGCATACAGGTATACCCCGGATTTCTCACAAGTGAGAAAAAATTATGGGCGTGAACAAAATTTAGGGTAATTAATTTGATACATCATCAAATTAGACGTAAGAATAGGAT
>NZ_JBALFY010000125.1:0-8122 GCF_036916655.1 Nostoc sp. | reverse complement strand
CTAGGAAAACGTTGTGTAAACTACACACAACGTCAAACGCTTGCCTGATAAACGTTGTGGACGTTGTGGTGTATATAACCAATGGATCACAAATTGCCGACAGCAGAGGGGCAAGTTCGACCCATGACAAAGCTTGAACCCCAGGAACAGCAGGAGGTGTGGCTAAAAGCAGTAGAACTTGCTGGTGGTAAAGTGCCGACTGGTAGAATCGTCAAAGATGTGGTGCAAAGGATCATGGAGAGAACCCAAGTACCGAACACTTACCAAATCGGCGAAGTGTGCCAAATCGTAGTCAAAGACAACCCGGAACTCAGAGGCAAGGGTGGGTGTTGGGGTATCGTTAACCATGTGAGCGAATTCAGCTGTACTGTCAAAACCTGGGATGGCGAGTACACCGTTGGGTTGCAGCATCTGAAGTACTTCAACTACCTGCCTGCCGAGTGTGAGCAGGTTCAGGAGATTAGCGATCGCATCAGTCGGGTGTATTCGAGTGAGTTGGAGGAGTCGGTGCAGAGGTTTTTGGAATCGTTGGGGAAGCTGAAGCGGAGTTATTTGACCCACTTGGAAGCGAAAGTGTTGAGTTTGTTGGAGTTAGAAACTGGCGGCTGATGCGAGAATTACCAGCAGATGTACTATCACGCTTGTGTTTTGGAGCGAAGGCGATATATCCCAAAGTGGTTACTAAATTGAACTCAGCAGATGGAGCAAGAAAAAGCAGCAGTGCAGGAAATTTTGGCAGTCTTGGGCGTGGTGGAATAAGAGGCGATCGCTACTTCATCCCTCTAATATATGCTGTGCAATTTTAATTGCTGTTGGCGCTCCTTTAGGATTGGCTGATGCAAAACATAGTAAATATAAAGCAATACGGTTCAGTTAAGCCTATGCAGTGCTTGAAACAACAAACACAGGAGGATTAGTTATTGTTCCAGCGCCTCTGTGTTTAACTTTTTTAGAGCGAAATTTTGATACAGGCTTTTTCACAACCCTTGGATTGTTTCTATGAACCCTTTCAGGTAAAACTTGGTCGAGAATTTCCACAGTTAACCAACTCAAAAAAAGGGGAGTTCTTGTGATTGTAAACGCTGAAATTTGGGGAGGGCACGACGAACAACTCGTAATGTTCCTGTGAAACTTAGACGCAAGGGTGCAACTTCTGCACTAGTAGCAGCTTGAAAAATTAACGACCGGATAGCCCAATGTCCTAATAATAAACCGTAAACTTCTTGCACTACCTCTCGTGGTTTTTGAGAACGAATATGAGTTTTTCGTCCTAAAAGATGTACTTTAAGTTCATCAATCGTATTCTCGACTTCCCAACGTTGATGATATTCACAAGCTAGCAACTGGGCTGGGAATTTTTCAATGTCCAATAAGCTCGTAATTAAACGGTATTTGATTGGTTCTTTTGGGTTATCAGGATTCTCAATTGTGTACTCAATGACTCGTACTTGTATTGGTTGAAAACCTTTTTTCTCAATTTCCCAGGTGGATAAATATAACTTAAATACGAACCATCTTCTAAAGCTTCTTCATTTAAAAATTTAACATTGGCAGGAATTCTTCCTAAATAATCACAACCCTTACTTACTGTTGCTTGCACCATCGCGTAGGAATGCAAGCCCCTATCCCACATTAACAACATGGAGGATGTTACCGAGCGTAATAATTTTAGTGACCTAACTCGCTCTCCAATTTTATATGGGCACATTAATGCATCAAAAATTAAATGTGTCCCTGCCTCTACTAAAATAACTAATCTAACTTTGGGAAATGCCGCTCGTGTACCAGGACGACTACCAGGACGACCAAAAACTCTTGCATTTTCATCACTATCTGGGATATCTAAGCAAGTTCCATCAATCACTACAATTCGCAGTCCGTTTAAAAAACCTCCAATTGTTTCACTGTTTGCCATTGGTCGTACCAACTGATGAAACAATTGCCTCATTACCCCCGCACCTAGTCGCTGTCTGGCTTGGGTGATAGCTGATTTACATGGAATCCGCCAATATTTACCAACTTTTACCCATGCCTCTGAAAGACCATCAATGAGATTTTTTAGCACATCCCGCATTGAATCCCTTGACCACAGGCTCATTGCTATTATTAGACAAATCACCAGATGTGCTGGTAACGAACGATGACGTTCCTCTTCTACTTTAGTTTTAGCGGTAAGCGAAGCCATGCCGTAGGCTTATCGCTTGTTCAATTAAAGTTGCTGGGATAGCTGCTTCTATTGCTTTGAATATCCCAGTACTTTGTATCTTGGAAGACATCAATGAGAATTCTTTGAGATGCACCTTACTTGATTTCAATTTTCGGAAACAATACCCAGTTTACAACGCTTTGAGGCTTAACTGAACCGTATTGTACTATAAATTAGATCCTGTGCAATGGATGTAAATTTAAGTAAATAAACAATATAGGAATCCGATTTGATTTATGAAAAGATGCGTAGGGTATGTTAGCGACAGCGTAACGCACCATCATCAAGGGTTTGGTGCGTTAAAAACGCAATTCTTAACGCACCCTACAATACCTAATTTTGTTCAAAAATCAAATAAGATTCCTATATATTGCATTTAGTTCTATTTTAATGACTAAAGCTTTTACTATAAACTTTGAATTATTACACCTACTTATTTAGGAGGTTTTCATCGCCATAATCTTCAAAGCCACAGCTTCAGAGACAGGCATCACCGATAATCGATTTCCTTGCCTTACTAAGATTAACTCTTCAGGGCTAAATTTTTCCTTGAGTATTGATAGCGAGATTGGGTTAGAAAAAGTCTCAACAAATTCTACTAAAACTGTTTGCCAGCGAGGGGATTCAGAAGTTGATTTGGGGTCGTAGTATTGACTTTCTGGCTCAAACTGTGTCGGGTCAGAAATATTTTTTTTCACCACACGCATTAACCCAGCAATCCCAGGAGTATTAGTGTTTGAATGATAGAAAAAAGCTAAGTCTCCTTCATGCATAAGACGTAAAAAGTTGCGAGCTTGATAATTGCGAACACCATCCCAGATAGTCTGATTTTGCTGTTTAAGGTCAGTAATACTATAGGATTCTGGTTCTGATTTCATTAGCCAATAATTCATCTACACACGTTATGAATATACAAATAACAATGATTTTCAAACAAGGGTATTAAGCCCCTTGTGTGAAATAATAGCTAGATTTGTGTCAACTTGTAATAATGACTATTTCGCTTAACTGCGGTAAGCTATAACAGCATAAAATGGATCTCCTCCAGCTGCACCTAACCATTGTAATAAATTGGATAATGTTGACTTGTGAGCTATAACTTCTGGGGTTGTAAATCCTGAAACTGAGGCAAAATAGGCTTTGATTAATTCCACTCGCTGTGCTTCAGAAGCCTCCCGCCAAGCTTGAATTGCTTTTTCAAAAAACATCCGGTTAGAAAAGCTGATAATTGCGACACCACCAGGTTTCAATATACGGTAAATTTCAGAAAATATTGCTTCTGGATATTGCATATATTGCACAGATACGCAATTGAGAACAGCATCAAAATTTTCATCTGGTAAAGGTAGCTGCGGATTTTCGTTAAGATTTTGCACAAAGTAATGATTTAAGCGGGGATTTCGCGCCAATTCCTCAGCATTAAGTCCATGTCCTTCTACATACTCAAACTGCATCTCTTTAGGCAGATGAGACACCCAACTGCTCATCATATCAAAAATGCGAGTGTTGGGTTTGAGGTGATCGCTATATAAATCTGTTAGCTGTTGAATAAATCCTTGATCTACATGGGTGACAAAGCGCGGATAGGCGTAAAATAGCTTATCGTCTTTGTCATCTAACTTCAGGCGTTGATTCGGTCTTAACTGCATAAATCTCTGTTTTGGAGAACTTCTTCGGAAAAATACGGCAATTGTAGGTATTTTTCAACAATCCCTATGTAAGATATTTTAATAACAACAGGACACATCACAATTTGTAATTCGTAATCTACTTTATCCATCTGGGTCTAAATCTCCATGCAGAATGGAGCGAATTATAGAGAGAGGTCTTTTATTCTTACTAATTTTTTCATCCCGTTAGTGAGTCCCCGTACTCCCGTGGATAAATAAGTTGAACGTCACGTCATTACGAATTACGAATTAGTAAATGTTCTATAAACTAAACTTCTTGCAGCATATTTGGCGACAAATCCGCCTAGTCGGATTATTACCCTATTTTAGTTTGTTAGTTTTGATACTGCCCTTATTACTATTTACTTCTGGGCATAATAGTTTGATAGCACACGATGAAGGGCTTTACGCATCACGCGCACGTCTGATGTTTGATTCTGGCAATTGGATAGCTCCTTGGGACAAAGCACATCATAAAACCCCCGGGCCTTATTGGTTAATCGCCAGCTTCTACAAAGTTTTTGGTATCAGTGAAACTACTGCGCGTCTTCCTAGTATGATTGCTGGCATTTTTAGCTTATTACTTGTGTATGAAATTGGCAAAATTATGCTAGGCAAAAAATTAGCTTGGCTAGCTACTGTAATTTTAAGTCTAGAATTTCTCTGGTTGCAATACTGCCGCTTAAGTACACCTGATGTCCCGATGGTTTTGTTAGTTCTTTTAGCTATTTGGTCTTTAATAAAAACCGAACTACATCCTAAATATGATTATTTTTGGAGTTTTATAGCTGGTTTAAGCTTAGGTTTAGGCTTTTTAGTTAGAAGCTTTATGATTTTTTTGCCAATTATAGCTTTATTGCCTTATCTAATTTGGGAACATCGCCGTCATCGTCATCTTACTAACCCATTTTTGTATTTAGGTTTTTTTGTAGGTTTAATACCTACCTGTGTTTGGCTGTGGTTAAGCTGGTTACACTACGGAAATCAAAGTTTTGAGGAGTTGTTTAAATTTGTTGTGTACCAAGGTTCTAATGACCATTATAATAATGGGCCGTTTTTCTATATATGGAATATTCTTTTAAAAGCATTTCCTTGGGCTTTTTTCGGAATTTTAGGTTTATTGTTGACTGTTCATCGTCCTATTGAGCGTTACCATTTGATATTAGTTGGCTTTCCACTCGTCTTATTTGGAGAACTTAGTTTTTTTAGTACTCGCTTCTCTCACTATAGTCTTTGTATTTACCCGTTTATAGCTTTGTTCGCATCTGTAGGTTTGAACTGGTTAGGCAATATTTATCAAAGAGAAACGCACTTACAATTACCTCTTAAAAAGGAGAAAATAAATCTATTAAATATTTTTGCAAAGAAGAATTTTCCCCGAAATTTGAGCTATGGTTTTGGTGGATTAGGCGTTTTACTTGTAATAGCCAGTATTGTCATTCTGAGTTGGGGTAGTTCTGACATCCACAAGTATGCAACTATTGGCTTGGCTATGGGCTTGGGTTGGTTAGTTTTGCCTGTGGTGTGGATTGGCCGTTACCACTTTGGCAAAAAGTTTCTCACAACTCGTTACTGGATTGCAGGTTGGTTAATTCCCTGTTGGCTAGCTTTGGCGGCGATGGGTAGTGTAGGTCTGTTGAGCGATTATAATCTTGTTTTGAGAACTTTTTTACAACAACCTGCGATCGCTTCAATTATCCAATCTAATCCTGTTTACTTTGTGCAAATAGACGATAAAACCAAGGTACTGCTTAATTTTTATCTTTCTAGTCGCCCCCGACAGGTAGCTTCTATCTCCCAATTACCAGCTTTAAGCTATGTTTTAATCTATGCTAACGAGTCCTCTACATTATCTCGACCTTACCGCATTCTAGCTACGCTCAAAGAGTACCTATTAATTCAAATTCTTTCTTAAGAGAGGAGGAGGTGCAATTAAAGCAAGAAAACCGCTATCTCTATCAAAAAACCAATAACTAATAATATTATGACTAAAATAGCTAAATCTTCCTCCATCCCAGTACTCTGGCATAGTTATCGCAACAGCAGCAGTAATTGTCGGTTTTATAAAGAATACCATATCCAATTGGTGTCACTGACTGGAAATAATCAGCGATTAAATCCCCAGGAAATAAATCTGGGTTCAAGTAACGATACATCCAAGAAATATATTCTCGTGCATCGTCGCTGACAATATATTGGCTGCTGAAAGCTTTTTGCACCCCTATAAGAATATAACCAAGAGCAAAAGTTAGGCTTAGGCTGTACCAAAAAATGATACTCAATCTAGATTGCTTGCGTCTATTTGTTTGAGTAATAGGTGTTGTTAAAAGTTTTTGTAATTGTAAAATTAGCATTGCAAGCGTCTATCTCTGAATAAATTAATGAGAAAATTTAACCTTGCAGTTTATTATATAAGCAAGTGGCAGACCATCTTGATAGTCTAAAGACACGAGAATTTCTTTATGGGTGTCTCCTAATTTCTGGCTTAAGGCTAGTGCATCAATGATAGGGGCAACCGGGCGGGCAACAACTATTGGGTAGGCTAATTAGATATAAAGCGTTTTTATTCGCTGATAACCCTATTCTAAGATTACCAAACTTTTGGGTATGAAAGTGATATGCCAAATCATCTAATTCAAAAAATATTTCAAAACTCACCTGTACTTTTCCTGATCGTTTTAGCTATAACCATCAGAATTTACAACATTAATTCGCCAATTATCGGCATTCATTCGTGGCGGCAGTCAGATACAGCAGCAATGTCCAGAAATTTTTATGAGAATGGTTTTAACTTTTTTTATCCTCAAATTGATTGGGGAGGAAATTCACCTGGTTATTGTGAAACTGAATTTCCAATTTATTCATTTATTGTTGCTCTTATTTACAGGGTTTTTGGAGTTTCGGAATTCTGGGGCAGATTCTTATCAATTATCTTTTTTTTGTTAGCTCTCTATTTCCTATATAAACTTATTCTGAAACTTTTAGATAAAAAAATTGCATTTTGGTCTTGCTTATTTTTTGTCATACTACCTTTAAATACTTATTATAGTAGAACTTTTCAGCCAGAGTCTATGCTCTTGATGTGTTCAGTTATCGGCATCTACTATTTTACTAATTGGCTGGATTCACAAAAATTGCAAGATTTAATATTATCAGGTATATTTGTCGCCTTGGCTAGTCTAATTAAAGTTTTGCCAATAATATATTTAGGAATACCACTTTTTTACTTAGCATGGACTAAATTCGGTATCAGAGTTTTTTCTCAAATATCTTTGTGGATTTATAGCATATTTATATTGGCATCTGTAGCTCTATGGTATTACCATGCTCATCAATTATTTTTAGAGTATGGTAATACTTTTGGTTTTTGGTCAGGCTCAACAAATAGATATAACTACAATATTATCCTCACCTTACATTTTTGGACAGAAATAGTATTTAGAACTGCTGTGAGACATTTTGCTATTTTTGGTTTCCCCATATTTATATTAGGATTATTTATTAATCGAAAGAATCAGAGGGAGTATGTGTTAGATATTTGGTTAATTTCAGTAATCTTAACTTGTATTTTAGTACCTGTAACTAGCTTAGTGCATGAATATTATCAACTTCCATTTATGCTTCCAGGAGTGATATTCATTGGTAAAGCTTGTAGTCATTACTGGGATAAAAATGCTCAGAAAATTAATAATAAAAATAGAAAAGCTTTAGTATTGTGTTTATGTCTAACTTTAACTGCTAGCTCTACAATCTATATTATTGACTATATGTTTAAGGAAAGAATAGATAAATCTGCTGTTCTTCAACTATCACAACAAGTAAAACAAAATACTGAAGCATATTCACTGATAATTTCTAGTACTGGTAGTGACCCAACCTTACTTTATTTATCACATCGTAAGGGATGGCTGATTAACCATAGCGATGTAACAGAAGAATATATCTTATCTAGAGCAAAATTTGGAGCCAAGTATCTGGTGGGCAGCTTTAATTTTGTAGAAAGCTATAATTTAGTTGTCAATGACAATCAAAAGCAAGCAATTAATAATATTCTCAATAAATATCCTAATATCCTCAAAGATGGTGTGAACTTTATCGCTAAATTAATGTGAGTTCAACAGATAAATATTAAGCTGCCCCACATTTAAATTACGTGAGTTCGACGGAACTAAAAAATGGCAGGAGGTAGTGCAGGTAAATCTTTTGGGTAAATATCAATCGAAGGTTTTTTAGGCAAATAGGTATA
>NZ_JBALFY010000124.1:0-8620 GCF_036916655.1 Nostoc sp. | reverse complement strand
CTCTAACTTCTTGCTGACTATGTAACGAGTGCGTTACTACTTGCTGACAGGTTCAGCTTTCTCAACTGAATTATCATTCACACCCAAAGTCAATTCTAAAGGAGTTTTTTGGGGGTAAGCTTTTACTACTTGCCGATAAACATCATAATTAGTAGGTAGTGTTTGCTGAGTATTACCCACCCCATAGGTCAGTTTGTACTTTACATCTTTCACTAATTCAGGTTTACCTACCTCTTCTTGAGGTCTTTTGCGTTGTTCAACTTCATCAACACTTGGTCGCGGCGGTAAAGTAGGCCACCATAGCCCTTTGTCATCTGGGCCAACAACTGCTCCTGCTGGTTTCAATCCATTCCTATTCAACACTGAAGTATTAGCAAAAGTTTCAATGCGTGGTTGTGGTTGACTTGTTAGGTTATTGGCATATTTAACTTGCCAGGAGTAACTGGTGAGTGCTGTTGCTTCATACTGTTCAGTTGTACTAGTGCTGCAACTAGTTAGTGTCAGTGCCGTTAGTGCAGTTATTATTGAGGGTAAAAATCTCATTTGCATTATCAATCGTTAATATCTCTTACCAATCACTCTTGAAGAGGATGTGTGCCATCATTGCTGCCAAGATGAAGGAATCGCTGTTGTTGAAACCACTTCTCCTGTACTCAATCTAATCGCCGTTTGCTCACAGTTGGGACACTTAACCTTAATTTGGGTGATTGAAGGTCGCCTGTTATATTCTCCAACTACAGGCTCACCCGTAAATTTACAAAGTATGCCCTGTTGGCAGTTTCTGCACTCAAATATAATCTGCCTCACTGCTTTGTCGCAGTCTATAAATCTTACATGCTGAAACCGCTCTGAATATTCTGAGTTTTCAACATGGGGTTTAGAAGTTCGCTGTCCTTGGGATGGCTGCGACGAGTTATCAGCACTACTGCGATCGCTGAGAAGAGTAATGTTAATCGCCTCCTGTGCATCTTCGGTCAACTCTATTGGCTCATCAGTTACATTTAGTGACTCTCCCTCTGACTGATTAGTGGCGGGGATGTGTTCTGGTTTTGAACTTGGGTGTTTGAGCTTTGGTTGTTGTGGTTTGGGTGGTCGTTTGGTAGATTTCATGATGCCTGCCATAAAACCTTCTTTAATAAACTATCTTAAATGGAAGACACAATAAGAAAGACAAGTAATTATTTGGATCATATATTGATATATGATCTCAGCGTCATAATATATGATTCGGAAATAGCACTCAAAGTGAAGCCATGCAAATTCGACTAGCTGTGATTAGCAACGCTGGAGGCAGTGGTAAGACTACACTTTCAGTTCATTTAGCTTACGACCTAGCAAAACGCAAGTACAATGTAGCCCTACTAGACCTCGACCCACAAGGCTCATTAACATTATTCTGTGGTTTGAATCCACCAGAACCAGAACAGACTTTAGCAGGAGTTCTCAAAGATAAATTTGACGGTGTTTGGCCATTAACTCCTTGCTGGAGGCAGTACACCAATAATGTTGTCGTATGCCAAGGGGGAATGGTATTAACCCAAACAGCAGATGAACTTGTGTTACATAAAAGGGGAGCCTACCTTTTAGCCGACTGTTTAACAGATTATCCACTAGCACACGATGTAGTTATTTTTGATTGCCCAGCTACCCTTGGCCCTTTACCTTTAATGGCTCTAGCCGCTTGTACACATATTATTATCCCCGTACAGCTAGAACCAAAATCAATTCAAGGAGCAGCACATTTATTGGAATGGTACTACTATCATTGCAAATACTTGCGTTTAAACCCAACTCCAGAAATTTTAGGATTTGTTCCCAATCAATATGATGTTCGCAGAAGTACTCATAGACAGATGCTTGCAGGATTACCTGAACAGTTGCAACACATGAAGATTCGAGCATTTCCAGCAATCCGTGATAGCGCAGAATTTGTCAATGCCAGTGGTCAAGGTTTACCATTGCATATTTACCGTCCTAGTCATCCTGCTAAGGATGATTTTAAAGAAACTACTTCTCATCTTGTGACTTTAATTGGAAAACCTAAGACAACTAAAAAGACAAAATAATTATGTGCGCTCGTAACACTCCTAATCTTACAAATTATTTTTCAGGTGCGAAGCAATCTCAGCAATTATCTGAAGCAGAGCAAGAAATACAGCAATTAAGAGCAGAGATTGAAGAACTTCGTGACAAAAATTCTGGCGAGTTGGAAAGACAATTGGAAGAGTTGCGAACACAACTTCAGTCACAAATAGGTATTTTGTCAATTCCTATCGAGCAAATAGAGCCAAATATAGAACAACCTAGACAAACATTTTTAACTGAAAGTCTAGAATCTATGTCTCGCTCTTTAGCTAGTGATGGACAGTTACAACCAGTTATTCTGATTCAAAGAGAGAATCATCTATTAATATTTGACGGAGAGCGACGCTGGCGCAGTGCTAAAGCTTTAGGTTGGCAAACCTTAGAAGCAGTTATTATTCCAGAACCGACTGGTTTACATCGTAAAGCACTACTAACTTCTCTACATCGAGAAGACCTTAATCCTTTGGATAAAGCCGAGGCGATCGCGCGTGAATTGTCTACAATTATTGGATTAGAACTTCAAGATATTCCGCGTATTCTTTCAACAGTAATACGACGTTTGAATAGTCAAAAACGTATAACATCGCTGGTGGATTTAATAACAGCAGATGCAAAAAAACAAGAACAAGAACTAGAGTCGTTAGATTTAAGCGACTCAGAACGAGCAATCTTAAGCCTACTGTTAGATTTACAGCTAAATCCTGCTTCTATCGATGCCAATATTTTTCCGATGCTATCTTTAGCAGAAGACCTAAAACTTGCTATAAGAGGAGGACTTAAAGGTGTTCATGCATTGGCTCTACAAAAACTTTCCGCGAAAAATTTGGGATTGAGTGAACAAAAAGCAAAATCTATTAGGGAAGAGACTACGCATAAAGTAATAGTAGAAAAGTTGTCTGTTGTTACTACTCGAAAATTAGTAGCTGAAGTGATAGCATCTGAGTCTAAGCTAGCAGTAACCAAAAATACTAAGAAAAAAGCAGTATCCCAAGCATCTAATCGTTTGCAACAACTCTCTTTAGAGCTGCTCAAGCAAGCTAACCCTGCTGAATTAACAGAATTACAGGAAGTCTTACGTCACAAATTAATAGAAATTGAAAAAGTACTAAAACAAAATTAAAGATCGGTCGCTACCCTCTGCTAACTAATTGTCACTGTTTTAGTAATTAGATGCACGAATATAATGTGGGATAGCGAGTACACCGCTGGCTATACAGTTGAAAATTCGGCTCTGATTTTTATTTTCTTAGAGTGACAAAACAGGGTTATGCTGTACGTAAACGTTGAATGTCCTGAATTGGCGGCGCACCAAACATTCGAGAATATTCACGGCTGAACTGTGAGGGACTTTCATATCCCACTTGGTGAGCAGTAGCAATTGCATCAAAATCTTCAGTTAGCATTAGGCGTCGTGCTTCCAACAGTCTTAGCTGCTTTTGATATTGCATCGGACTCATCGAGGTCACTTGCTTAAAATGCTGGTGAAACGACGAAGCAGACATCTTGACCCGGTTTGCTAAATCCTCGATCCGCAGCGATTGGTTAAACTCAGCCTTGATCAGTTGGATGGCTGACGCAATGCGCTGCATACTGCTGCCGGATGTGGCAATTAGGCGCACGGCTTTACTTTGTTCCCCGACAAGCAGACGGTAATAGAGTTCACGCAGCATCACCGGTGCTAGTATCGGGATGTCTTGCGGTGTTTCTAAGAGCTTGACTAGGCGAAGGACACACTCGATCAACGTAGCATCGGCGTTGCTAACCCATAGACCTCGGACAGAGTTCTCTTGCTTGGCTGAACTAAAACCCATCTGGGCAACCAAATCACACAGTTGCACTAAGTCTAAGCTCAACTTCAGCATTAAACACGGCTTGTCAGGTGTTGCCTCAACCACACATCCACTGATCGGTAGAGCAACCGAAAGGACTTGATATTGTCCTGCGTGGTATGGATATGTTTCCTCACCCAGCAACATTTCTTTCTTGCCTTGAACGATCAGGGTGAAGCGGGGTTCATCAACACTGTAGGTTGCTGAAGACATCGCATCGGAGCGCCCAAAGCTCAATTGATTGATCGCAGTTGAATGCAAACCATTACCCTCGGTGTGCCTGATTAGCAAGGTCGCGAGTTCTTGGTACTGATTCGCAATCACGTCAGAATTAGAAATTTTAATCATGCTATGAACTTGATCGCTCAATGCCTTACTCTTGACAATTATAGAACCACTTAAAACGATTGCTTTGGAGAATTAGGCAATCATCAGCGAGGTTTGTGTATTTCAAGAAAAGCTTTTCAAACTTATGCTGAACTCGTAGCGATCAAAGAAGCGTTCGATTCGGAGAACCTAAGAAATGCAAACCACTTCCCAACCGATGAAAGCAATGGCTGTTGACAAGTTCGGCGGATCTGATAAGCTGACTTTGCACACCTTACCCGTACCTACGGTAGATACGGGCGAAGTTTTGATTCGCGTTGAGGTCGCCGGAGTTGGTGTCTGGGACGTGATGGAGCGTGAAGGTGAACTGGTGTATAACGAAGTTCACTTTCCGCGTGTGCTGGGCGGCGAATGTGCAGGCACGATCACTGCTGTCGGCGATGGTGTCGAGCGTTTCGCCGTTGGCGATCGCGTTTATGCCCAAAGTTTTATGAACGACAAGGGCGGTAGCTATGCAGAATACGTTGTCGTCTCCGAAAAAACGGTTGCGCCGATACCCGATGGGCTTGATATGCTAATGGCAGGCGGATTGCCCATTGCTGGTTTGACGGCGCTAAGTAATTTGAAGGCGCTCTTGACGGGCGACGGAACCAAATTGATCCTGTGGGGCGCGAGCGGTGGCGTCGGTCACGTCGCGCTGCAACTCGCCAAGCGGATGGGCGCGAGCGTTTTCGCCATTGCATCGGGCGCAGACGGTGTGGAGTTGGTCAAGCAGTTGGGTGCTGATGAAGCGGTGGACGGACACGGCGACGACGTTGGGCAACGCGCCCGCGCATTTGCGCCCGATGGCTTCGATGCCGCGTTGGTGCTAGTGGGCAGTGACAACGTTCAATCTACGCTCTCGTTGGTGCGCCAGGGCGGAATCATTGCTTTTCCTAACGGCATAATGCCCGAACCCAAAGCGCCTGACGGTGTGGAACTCAAGAAGGCAAATGCTGACCCGATGTTGTTCGATCAACTCAACCGATTGATCGGCATCGACCAGTTTCAAGTTCACATCGCGCAGACGTTTCCACTCGAAGCGGCGGCGCAGGCGCAATCAGCGATGAAACAGCATTATCTGGGCAAGATCGTGTTGCGTGTGAACGGCGAATAAGAGTGTGAGCATGACTCAACCAGCATCTTTGTGAGTACTGAAAATACAGCCTGAAATAATCCTCCTTTTGACATCGAATAGGCTTCACTCTTTTTACTAAAACTAATTAGCACTCTAAGGAAATAGCAATATGATTCAGCAAACCAATCTAGGGAGCAGCTTCACGCTGCCAAACACGTCGATCGCTCTCAATCGTCTGGGTTACGGTGCAATGCAACTCGCGGGGCCAGGAGTGTTTGGGCCGCCCCGTGACGTGGATGCCGCCATTGCGGTTCTCCGTGAGGCGATCGCCCTCGGTGTCAATCACATTGATACTAGCGATTTCTATGGTCCGCACATCACCAATCAAATTATTCGTCAGGCGCTTCACCCCTATCCTGAGAATTTGGTGATTGTCACTAAGGTAGGGGCGCGTCGTCCGGCGGATAAGTCGTGGCAACCTGCTTTCTCGCGGCAAGAGCTGATCACCGCCGTTCACGATAACCTGCAAAATCTTGGTCTTGAGGCGCTAGATATTGTCAATCTCAGAGTTGGAGGTACTCAAGCACCGTCCGAAGGGCCGATCGCAGAACCACTGACCACCCTAGTTGACTTGAAGCGTCAGGGACTCATCCGCCATATCGGACTGAGCAACATTACTCCCCGACAGTTCGAGGAAGCTCAGGCGATGACTGAGATTGTGTGTGTCCAGAACCAGTACAACTTAGCGCATCGCGAAGATGATGCCTTGATCGACGACCTCGCACAGCGCGGTGTGGCGTATGTACCGTTCTTTCCGCTCGGTGGATTCACGCCGTTGCAATCGTCCAAGCTCGATGCCGCTGCAAGCTCTCTTCAGGCGACACCAATGCAGGTCGCGCTAGCATGGTTGCTTCAACGAGCGCCTAACATCCTGCTGATTCCGGGAACGTCATCGGTTGAGCATCTGCGCGAGAATCTCAAAGCCGCAGATTTGCAACTTCCGTCTCAAACAGTCAATGATCTTAACTCGATCGCTGTACCTAACGAATGACCCAATGACTATCCCAGCTACCAAAGTTCCTGCATTTTCTCCTGGGAAGCTGTTCAAAGAAAAAGTAGCACCATAAATGAATTGCTAGTGGTCAAGCAATCCAATCATTGCAAAGCTGTAGCGTTTGCCCAGGCGCGTTGGCGCAGCCATCGCAGTTCTCAAGGCAGCGTGGGGCAACGGTAGGGGGAACGGAGTGTTGAATTGCAGATGTAAAAAAAGCGCGTTCGCTGCACCAATACCTACCTTCCTAATGCCCATTCTCGGAGCGTCTCCTGTCTGAGAAGGGCTATAGGTAGGGCAACGTGCTTCACTGTAAAAGAATGCGATTGCCTCAGACCCATGCCGCAGCAAATGGCCCGCTCAATTGAACTTCCCAACAGTTGCCACCGAAGGAATTAACCGCTTTACCGTTTTTGATAAATCGAATCACGTCCAGCTTTTGCTGCTGCTTCAGCACAGCACTATAGTAAATCGGATAGTCGCTAACCACCGTTCCATCGGGGCTAATAATCCGAAACTGCCAACATTTACCCGGAGTGTAGAACACGACTAAAACACGAGATTGAATACAGACAACTGAATGAATCTTGATGGTAGTCATTTTAATGTGCAGTCGCGTTTGCTGAATATTAATAAAGTAACCATTCTCATAATGAGAATAAGTATAAATACGTTTTAAGTGAAACTAACAGATCAAACCTAGTTATAGACCTTCTGGAAGTTTTTTTACATTAGCACTTTTGCAAGTAACTTAAGTATGAATAATAGTCTATCTTAAGTTAGTTTTTGAGGGTAAAAAAGACCCAGATTAGATGCCTGGGTCTTTGAGGTTGGGAATTATCCCAAGATTCCAATCACAGCCGCTAAAATTTCTGGCGCTTTATCTGAAACCGGAATGAATACTCGCTTTTGCCAGTTGATGATCTCGGTGAAACATCCAGCAGCTACCAGTCGCTCTGCCAGTGAGATAACATTAACCAGTTCTATGCGAGGTTCTGTGGCAATATAAGAACGCCGTAAAGTAACGCCACCCGGTAACTGCTGGGAATAGCCTTCGTTTAGCACTAAAGAGACTAACTCCTGTGGGCTTAACAGCTTGTTCCTGAGTCCGAGTTGTTCAGCCACCGACTGGATATCCTGAGCGTTAACCACCCGACCGAGTATCTTTTGTCCATCGCTGGTTTGTAGTCGGAAGACTCGGCTACTGTGCTGCGGCAAGATTTTCCAAATGGGCAACAAAATACCAGTTACCAAATGCAGGTAATCGGTTGTGAACTTGGGCAATGCGTCTACTTCAGTAGACCACCCTGCGACGAACGCATCGACACAAACCGCTTTCCAAGTGGAAGATTCTAAATCCTTGACTGGTATACGGGTTTCTTTTTGGGGACGGACAAGTAACACTCTTGGTACAACACCACCATCAGCGTCGTAGATACTATGTGTCGGAATTGACACAGCAGCATTACCAGACTTGGAGTTGATCATGAGCTTTCCTTGATATTGAGTTGCGAACTCCAACATCTCTTCGGCAGTTTTGATGCGGTTATTTTGGGTGCGTTCCACTTTCAAGTAATTGGTGACGCTACCAGTTTGAGCATGAGTATATACAGCTTCCTGGCTCAATACAGTAAAGCGTTCAGCCCGTAAAGTCTCCACCCCCATTTCATAGACACCAGCAGCGATCGCTGTTTCAATCTGCTGACTTAGCAACAACTCAAAACGCTCGAAAATGATGTTTTGCATATCGATGCGTAAAGCCAGCAGCCGATTAAGGAATTGCCGCAATGGGGGCAAGTCGATCTTCATCCCGCCTTCGTGGGAAGTCAGCGATAAACCCGTCATTTGCTCGAATTTCCCCAAAGACACTTCGTAAAATCGACCTTGAAATATTTGCTTGAACAGTTCGTACAAGGCATACTCTGCATACTGAGATTCTAGGTTATCCTTTGTATCAAATATCCCATTGCCACCCGTCTGCCGTTGACCGCGAGTAAGAGCGCCCAAGCTATCCAGCCTTCGGGCAATGGTTGAGATAAAGCGGCGTTCACCGATGACGTTAGTGGTAACAGGTCTGAACACGGGTGCTGATGCTTGGTTGGTGCGGTGCGATCGCCCCAACCCCTGGATTGCATTGTCTGCTCTCCATCCAGCTTCTAAAAGATAGTGCGATCGCCGCCGCCGATTAAGAGCGTTGAGATCAGCATGATA
>NZ_JBALFY010000123.1:0-9014 GCF_036916655.1 Nostoc sp. | reverse complement strand
CTCGAAAAGAAAAACCCTATTTTCAGAGGAATTTTAACGACACAAAAACTGCATGAACAAAAACCGCCTAAAAACCCACAAAGTCAACAGCCTAGCCTGAGCCTGATCTAAACTCAAAGATGCGATCGGCGTACCCTGCTGCACTCGCTGACCACTTGAAACGAGAATTGATTCGATTCGACCTTGAATTTGTGGTTGTAGTGTGACTTTTTTTTGTGCTTCCAACGACCCGACAAACTCGGAACTTTCTTCAATTGTACCTGCGTCAATTTTCTGAAGTTTTACTGGCAATGGTGGCGGGCTTTGAGCATTTGCTGGCGGATCGTTTTTTTGACAACCACTCGTCAATCCTGTGAGCATTAGTACGATAACTAATGCTGGATTTGCGAGTAATAAACTTAAGTATTTAAGTAGATAATTACGTTTTAGCATGAAACAAAATGCTGATTAGTTAAATCTATACACTGCATAATTTTTACGTCTCAATCCAATGGATTAATAAAGCCTAATGACCAAAGAATAAAAGGATATAAGCCCCTAAATTTATTTATGGGGATTGTAATTTTGAATTTTGAATTCCCCGTTCGCGTAGCGTCTCCAAGAGTTGGGGTTGACTCCAGCTTTGCCACAATAAATTTTCTATCTATATGTCTAGATATAGGAATCCGATTTGATTTCTGAAAAAATCTAAGTATGTGTAGGGTGTGTTATCGCGTAGCGTAACGCACCAAATCCTTCGGATGGTGCGTTAGCCAGAGGCATAACGCACCCTACGTATATTTCAAAAATCAAATATGAGTCCTATATTTTGTTGATTGCATTAGATACGTCTTTCATCAGAATCACAGCTTTACGTCAAACAAACTCATCTCAAAAACATCTCTGGGTTCATACTAAGTGAGTTCGACGGATTAAAAAAAGTACTAAAGATAGAGATAATTAAGTTTGTAGGGTAGATATGAAAGATTTTTGAAAGTGATAAGTAAGTTGGCACAATAAAAGCAAACTGTGTAAACAAAAGTGAGGTAGAGCCGTAGGGGTACGGCAGTGCCCATTGGTGTCAACTTAATGTGAAACCGTTCGCCCGCCGGGAATTAAAATTCCCGTCTCATAGCTAAAGTCATCTGAAGATGACTAAATATTGCCAAAAATCTCCAGTCTACTTCAGTAGACTTAAGCTATTAGCCCGATCGCAACGATAATTATTTAAGCCAACTACTTAAGTATCTGACTTTGTATCTTAAATCTGATGTTGAGAAGCAAAGTAATTCTGACAAATGAAGGAGCATCGAACCTAATTAAAATTAATTATGCTCAATTACTTAGCAAACTAACTCTTTGACACTCCAGCCAATTCAACACTATCACCCGGTTTTGAAGGCCATCTGACAGTCAAAATAGTGCAGTCGGACTCAGCTACCCACCAATGGGATACACCTGCACACCAAAGAACATAATCACCTTCACGAGATAATAAAATTTCTCTATCTTCAAATTGCAGGCGAAATTCTCCGTGAATGAGAATTGAAAGCGTTGCAGCTTGGTTATTTACTGCCCAATCAGTTCTACTTTCACCTGCTTTGTGAACAGCCCATTTTACTTCTAGCATTTCCGTAGAACGCGGATCGTCTTCAGGGGTGATAAAGTGACCCATAAACCATCCCCAACGATTTACACCTTCAACGCCTGCATTTCCATAAACAACTTTAGGCTGCATCACTTAACTCCAAAGAAGGAACCAAAATTTGTCCGGTGTAACCTGCTTGCTTGTATTGTTCAAGAACATGAGTTGCAATATCTTTGCTCTGGCCTGATTTCACCAAAGCAACACAAGCACCGCCAAAACCAGCACCCGTAAGTCTTGCACCATACACTCCTTCTGTTTTCTGCAAAATCTCTACCAATGTATCCAGTGCAGGTACAGACACTTCATAATCGTCTCTCAAACTGGCGTGGGATGCGTTCATCAATTCGCCAAAGCGTTCAGATGATACTCCCTGCAATACTTCTAAGACGCGGTTATCTTCTGTAACCACATGACGGGCGCGACGGCGTAGAGGTTCAGGTAGTTTTTCTGTTACTTTAGGGTCAGTAATATCTCGTAGTGCCTTAACTCCTAGCGATCGCGCCGCCTCTTCACACTCAGCCCGGCGCTGGTTATAACCGCTAGTTGCCAGGGTGCGGGGTACGCCACTATCAATCACTAAAATCTCTGCATTTTCAGGCAAAGGCATCACCCGACGTTCTAAAGTTCGAGTATCTAAAAATAAGATATGTTCAGTATCAGCCAAACTAGAAGCCATCTGATCCATGATGCCGCACTGCACGCCAGCATATTGAATTTCTGCTTGCTGGGCAAATTGGGCGATTTCAACGTCATCAATGGGAAGGTTCAGAAGTTGGCGTAATGCCCGCAGCGTTCCCACTTCTAAAGCCGCGCTACTAGACAAACCCGAACCCATAGGAACCGATGATTTGACGTATACACAAAGTGATGGTATTACGTGTCCTGCTTTTTGCAAAATCTCAATACAGCCAAAAATATAACTGGCGAATCCAGACGAGGTATGATTAATATCTGAAATGCTCACTTCCTCGTTGAGATTTTTTGAGTAAAAGTGATGCTGCCTATCGCTACTCAAACCTAGCTGTACCGTCGTAGATTGAGGAATCGCAGTTGGCAAAACGAAGCCATCATTATAGTCGGTATGTTCGCCTAGTAAATTTACTCTTCCTGGCGCAGTGGCTTGAGTTTCAGGTGGTTTACCGAATACTTGTTCAAAATCCATAATTTTTAATTGTACAAAGGTACAGGGCGTAACCTTCCTTCTACTTCAACATGAGGAAAATTTGGATCAAAAGTCAGATTTTCCAACTTTCCATCCTTGAGAATCACAAAAGTATCTTCAATCTTTGCCCCCGGTAAACTGGGGTTCCAAGCGACAGCAATGCCTTCTGCCAAAGTATCAGTAGTAGTTGGATTTACTACGATTTCTCGCGATAAATATCCAGTGGTTCCTCCCTGGTGATGTTCGCGGATGGCATTAGGAAATCCATGCTGCTCATAAGCCTGAGCTAGCGCGTGATAAACTGCATCGAGTGTGGTTCCGGGTTGGCACAAATTCAAAATTACTGCTTCTATTTCGCGCACATGGGAATGCAATTCAGCCCGTTCGTCTGAAAGCTTACCAAAACTAACAAATCGAGTCAGATTTGCATACAAACCGTAACCTCTCGCGCAAA
Source organism: Nostoc sp. (assembly GCF_036916655.1). Taxonomy (GTDB): domain Bacteria; phylum Cyanobacteriota; class Cyanobacteriia; order Cyanobacteriales; family Nostocaceae; genus Nostoc. The sequence goes on along the minus strand of NZ_JBALFY010000123.1, from coordinate 5,771 downwards.
ACACCAGCATTGCTTGGTGTCCAATCTGTTCTCCGGTGGCTGTAGCATGACGGTATAGCGGTAAACGCCTTTCACCCGCTACCAGTGTCAGCGCTGGATGCAACCCTTTCGCCCATAACGCCTCTGCACCCGCACCTGCTAACTGATATTCTGTCCAAGTTGGCTTGGCGGCTTTGAGTACCTCTGTCATTGCCTGACTAGCTTTTTGCCCAACTTGGTGATATCGGTCTAATTCACTTGACATCATTACCCGTTTATGATTTTGCAGAGTTGGGGGTAACGGCTTTTCTAAATTGGAGATGGGGCGTTCGCGCTTCGCGTTGTCGTAGACATCGCTAATTACTTTTCCGCCGCTAGTTGCATCACGAACAAAAGACTCACGGGCAGCACCATCAGCCCAAGGGTTCACATACACCTTAAAATTAGCAGGCAGTTCTTCATCTTTAAGACGCTGCGCTTCAATTTCATCTGTCAATACCCAAGCCTCGTCAGTAGTTACAAATACTTCTGCTACGCCAGTTTCCGCAGTCAGCAGCACGGTGTTAGAAGCGCCAGCCGTTGCCCAAGCAAACCAGTCTGTACCCCGCAAACGCACACCTTGCACTTCGGTTTCACGTAAGGTTTGCCTGATTAACTCTAGCTTCTTGGAGACTTCTTCGTTCATAGGAAAAACACAGATAGATACAGATGATTATCAAATTTATCTAGGTCTGTCTGCGTCTGTCTGAGGTTGGTATTCCAAATGGTACACTAGTAGGGAACAGGACTTACGCAACTGGCACAATGCGATCGCCAATTACTAGTACATAAGTATTAGTTGAATCTGATTCCGAAAGCCTTGTATTCGTAATAGAAGCCGATGTATTGGAAGTAAAGCATGAAATATTCATGAGAAAATAGGTAGAGGTTGTATGAGATAAATGTTGCTTACGGTAATGAGATTTACTAAGCTTAATTACTGCCAATACTTATTAAGTAGTCAAATTAATTACACGATGACCAATTTGGCAGAGCATTTAGAGACTATTAGCCATGATGCGATTAACTACTATTTGAAGAGAGAAAAGTTAACACCTCGATTACTCTGGGATAACGTGAAAGAGGTAGTTGAGCCTGATACCAATGGTTACATAATATTTGATGATAGCGTTTTAGATAAAAGGTATTCTGATGCGTTCGCCCTACGGTTTTGATGAAGTCTTGCTATCTAGATTAGCTATAACACGAAGCTTTTTTATCTCTTGTTTGAGTTCCTGGATAGATTCGAGTAACTTTCTGTTCACTTGAGCCTGCTGAATAAGCATCTCTACCAGTTCTTCTTTGGGCAACTGGCTCAAACTTTCTCGGTCTAATTCTTCAGGCAGGCTTTGGTTCATATCTGCGATACTCCTCCTCAAGTGCCCCCTTTGTCAATACCCAGCCACCTGAATCCTTACATTTTTTCTGAACAATAAGCGCATCTCGTGACGGATGCGCTTGTTTTGGTTTACCTATTTTTTCTTTATGCGGAAATCAGCATTTCAATATCTACAGCCACAGCCTGTAACTCTTTAGCCTTCTCCTCCGGTAAAGCATCATTGGCAAACATCCCTGCTGCAAGTTCAGTTCCTGCCAGATACTTTAGCCTTTCGCTTGTCCGATATGGGGGAAAAAACTCGGCGTGTAAATGCGCTTCGGGATGCGCTAAACCGTCAGTTGGTGCTTGGAACCAAGCCATCAAGTAAGGAAATGGGCGATTCCACAAACCGTCATACTTGAGAGTCACAGTTTTTAACGCTTTGGCGAGTCCCCAACGTTGCTCTGGGGTGAGATCCATAAAAGTGCTAACTGGCTCTTTGGGTGCAATCCAGACTTCATAGGGGTAACGAGCGCAGACTGGGACAAATGCGATCGCATACTCATCTTGATAAATAATCCGTTGATCGTCTGCAATCTCCTTCTGAATCAAGTCTTGCAGTAAACCCCGGCGATGTTTTTCATAATACTCCTGCTGCATTGCCAGCATTCGCGCCGGAACAGGCGGTATAAAAGGATAGGCGTAAATTTGCCCGTGGGGATGGTGCAATGTTACACCTACCTCTACACCTTTATTTTCAAAGGGCAGCACGTACTGAATTTGCGGATTTAGCCCTAGTTCGCGGGTGCGATCGCCCCACACTTGCAACAGTAAATCAAGATGTTCCAATTCCAGAGAACTAAGGGAAGCTTGGGCATTTTGAGCAAAAACCACCACTTCACAAGCCCCATTCGCAGGCAATGTTTCCACAATACACTCTGGTGGATCGTGTGCCGTTTGAGCCATTGAGGGAAAGCGATTATCAAACACCGCTACATCATACTTACCTTGGGGAAGTTCTGTAGGAAACTCCGGTTTAGTAGTGGGTGCGAGGGGGTTATATTCTGGGGGCGGCATGAAAGTCCGCCCTTGACGGTGAGAAGCGTAAGCAACCCATTCGCCGCGTAAAGGATGCCAGCGCAGGTGAGGATTTGCCTGCACTGGTTCATTACTAGGGCTAGTGGCGATGATATTCTCAGCAATCGGGTATCGACTGTATAAGGTCAGTGGGCGACCATCCGGCTTTAACAGCTTGTGGGAGTACATAATCCTTGTCCTGAGAGGGTTGCAGCGCGGATTGCCTTAATGGGAAATTTCGGGGTGCGATCGCCGTATAATAAACCGTTAGCTTCTTGGAAAGTATCTGTTAATTGGGTGTAACAGAATCCGCTAAACAACTCGATATCATTAATCGTTTCAAGCAGAGAAGCGTATTTCATTTCTAGCTCGGAAATATTCGAGCAACGCTCATATCCCCAAGCCTTATCTGCATCGGGGTTATCAACAGGGGCATAGGCAATGCCACCAAATTCAGTCAGCATTACTGGCTGTCCCTGATGCGGAAAGTTATCCAGTGTCAAGATGCGCCCTCCAGGACGCTTCCGATCGAACAAATCCGATAGCTTTACTTCCGGGCCATAGCGATGACCTAATCGTTGGGGGTGGGTGTCGTAGTCATGAATAGCCAAAATATCTGTGTCTGTACTTTCCCAGCCATCGTTGGCAATCACTGGGCGGCTCGGATCGAGAGTTTTAGTTAAGTGATACATTGCCAAAACGTAGTTTCGGTGAGCCGCAGTTTCAACCAGATTCGGAACTCCCCAAGATTCATTAAACGTTACCCAAGCTACGATACAAGGGTGGCTGATATCTCGCTTAATCACCTCAGCCCACTCTCGTGTCGTGCGTTCCACTGCTTTAGGTGTGAAACGATATGCACTGGGCATCTCCTCCCATACTAACAACCCCAGCACATCTGCCCAATATAAAAATCGTGGGTCTTCAATTTTCTGGTGCTTACGGACTCCGTTAAAACCCATTGCTTTGGCGAGTTCGACATCGCGCCGCAATGCCCCATCGTCCGGTGCTGTCATTAGGGAATCAGGCCAGTAGCCTTGATCCAAAACTAAGCGCAAATAATAAGGACGACCATTGAGCATAAAGCGATCGCGCTGTATCCCCACAGTCCGCATTGCTGTGTAGGATTTTGCTTGATCCAAGAGTTGATTGTTATGCCAAAGTTCAATGTGGGCATCCATTAGGGTAGGCTTTTCTGGACTCCACAGCAATTCGTTGCGGTAGTCGTCGATACCTGGATCGGAAAGGGAAATGCGGCGACCAATTTCTCCGTTAAACACTTCATAAGTATCGTTTGCCAGCACGGTATTGCCAATGCTCAGTTTTACCTTGATTTGGATACCAGCAGGGACATCACCTGTGATCGCAGCATAACAGCCAACTTCCCACCGCTCGAAATCGGGACTCCACCGAATACTATCAATGTAAGTTCTACCCACACGCTCAATCCAGACTGTTTGCCAAATACCACTGGTGCGAGGATACCAAATACTGTGCGGTTCCAATTGCCAATCCTGCTTTCCTCTAGGCTTGGCAAGGTCAGAAGGATCATCCTGGGCCCAGACTGTTACTTTTGTTATGCCACTATCATTCAAAACTGTGGTAATATCCAGCTTGAAAGGAGTATGTCCCCCTTCATGCTCTAGCATGTATTGACCATTAACCCATACACGGGCGCGATAATCCACAGCCCCAAAGTGCAGTAATAATCTGCCGTCACCTTCAGGTGTTTCAAATTCTCGCTCATACCAGCAGTTTGGATGAAAACCTGTATCACCAATACCACTTTTGGTAGATTCGGGAGCGAAGGGAACTTGTATATGATGACTCCACGCCTGGATATCGTCTGGTTGAACACATCGCCCTTCATCGTCAAAAGCGAACTTCCACTCACCGTTTAAATTTAGCCAGTGCGATCGCTTTAACAATGGTCGGGGGTGTGTTGCTGTTAAGTCCACAAAGTTATTATCAGTTTTAGAGGCTAATTTAACCTCAGGATTCTTTATATCTAACAAGTTCATCAAATTTCCTCCATATCCATAACTCAATCAACCCCTGCTGTAGATTAAATCCAGACCCAAATATTTGGATTCCCAGATATAGCAGGAGTTTTCACCGCATCATTCATCGATCGGTTCGAGCTAGTAGCATTAATTTTTTTGTAGTCAATACTGATACATTCTCTACTTGCGTGTTGAAGTATAACAATAAGTTTATATACCCCTAGCTCGTGACATTATGGCATATACATTACTAATATTTGCCAGGTTATCTAAAAAAAAGCATTAAATTTAGGTACCTATTAACTATCATAAATCTGCCACAGGAGAAAGTGGTTGTCATGAAAGTTTTATTTATATCAATTGCTTAAGTAAATGTTTTAAAATCATTTATTTAGTCAATAAGCATTAGCAAACAAAAGAAAAATCATTAAAATCAGGTTATGTAAGGGAATAACGGAACCATCCATTGAATATTGCTAGATAGATAGGATTTTTGCCTGCAACCACACCAATTTTGAAGATAAAGGCAAGTTTGCCAGTGTAAAGTGATTTGGATTCAGGAAAATTAAAATTGTTTATAGTTTATATATTTTGAATATTCAGATATTTTATTTTTCATAAATAAAATTAGGGTGCTGTTAAGAAAGTAGCGAAGGTCAAAAAATATATTTTCTTCCTGCCTCCTACTTTTATTTGGTAAACCAACTTAAAATATAAACCTTAGCCGCCAAAGCATTGCGGTACTAAACTTCATCTTATGACATCCGATCAACCCTCTGAGCAACCTGTATCTGAATCTACTGTTAATGAAGCGTTCGACCTAGAGCAGCAAGAGATTGCAGATGCTTTATTTCCCATCGTTGGCATTGCCGCCTCAGCGGGTGGATTAGAGGCATTTACGGAGGTACTAAAACCCGGATTTCTCACAAACTCAGAAAAAACCGGAGCGTAAAACTGATAAAATGTATACATAGAAAGCATTTCAGGCGTTTTAACCGATGAATCGAGCCGCAACGCGATCGCTCCCAAAACAGTTCAGATTTGAACAGCCAAAGTCACCTCCAATCGTAGTTAATTTCCAGGGTGGACAAGTAACATCTGACGCAGGTTTAAGCTTAATTGCTGAAATAGATAGAAAACTGCAAATCACATCACAGTTTGCACTATGTTTCCAAGATTACCGAAAGCCTTATCGAATTGACCATTCAATAGAAAACTTAATTAAACAGCGAATCTGAGGACATAGTGCCTATTCCCGAGACGATATAATGACATGGTGTGAGTCACAGACTGGAGTTGACTACGTTTTTGGATTGGCGCGAAACAGCCGTTTAATTCAAATGGCTACGACGACT
>NZ_JBALFY010000122.1:0-11219 GCF_036916655.1 Nostoc sp. | reverse complement strand
GATTAAGTCCTAATAAGCGTAAGTACTACCAGCAAGGAGAGAGGGCTATGAGGCTTATTCTATCTGCATCCTAGCCCTTTTTGTAGCCCCGCAAGGTTAGATGCCCTTCAAAGCCAGGCGATCGCGTTGCATTATTTTGAGTGTCAAAGAGTTTAGTTATGTTAACTAATTCGTCAAAATTAGTTTTAATTAATTGTTACAGGGGATTGGCATAAGCCACCAATTTTAAAAATAGTGCGTTACTATCACAAGCAATAAAAAATCTCCTAGAGGTCTGATATTAATACACCTCTATTTATAAGTTGAAGAGGATAAAAAAGATGGTTCAAAGTATAGGCGGTATAGCGAAATATTCAGCTACCGACCTAGACCGATTTGCTCAAGAACTGAATCAAGACGGAATTTGTGTGATTCCCGGTGTTTTTGAGCAAAAATTAATTGATGAGTGGACACAAGCTTTTGAAAAGTTATTTCACGAGCGTCAAAATCAACCAGGTGGGTTGGCTCCTCGTGAAGTTTCCCGCTACTATTTAACCTTGCCTTGGATTTACCCATTTGCTAATGAATTGGTTTTTGCCAACCTAGTGATTATGGGTATCCTAGAACGTGTGTTTTTCCAAGAATACGTAATGGTTCAGATGGGAGTTGATGTTCCATTCCAGGGTTCAGATTATCAAGAAACCCATCGGGATTTTCGCCCATTATTTAGCGATCGCATAGTAACCCCACTTTACGCCCTAGCAGTCAACTTTCCCCTTGTGGAAGTAACCGCAGAAAACGGGCCGTTTCAAATGGCGCGTGGTACCCATGTCATACCGCGAGAAGAAGGATTAGAAAAGGTTGCCAGTGGTGAAATTCCGATGGAATCCTTTTATATGCAGCCAGGTGACGTAATGGTGCGATCGCCTTTAGCACTGCATCGGGGTTCCCCAAATCGGACAAACCACTCAAGGCCGATGGTAGTCATGGGCTATGCGATGCATTGGTTGCACACACCAAAGGTAGATTTGACTCTTCCACAAGACTATTATCAAAGTCTCCCAGAAAAACTCAAACAGATGCTACGGTGTCAGCTAGTAGAAAGCTTACCTAAGAACAAAGTCGAAACTTACGTGAATTTCAAATACTAGTAGTTTTTCAAGGCAACAATGCTTGGTAAATAAGTTTGTAGTAAGGACTTTAGTCCTTGATTTAAGCTTTAAAGTCCTCACTACAAAGCAAGCATTCTTAACTTGACTAACCATTAGTGGAAGAAGGATTTTTGTCATTTCATAGATAATTAAGATGCAAACTTATACTAATCCGGTCTACAAAGGTTATTTTGCCGATCCTTTTGTTTGGCAACACGAAGGCGTATATTATGCGATCGGCACTGGCGCAGCAGAAGCAGAAGGAACGGTAGATGAAATAGCGGACGCACCAAATGTTAACTCCAATAACAAATCGCGTGTTTTTCCTCTGTTACGCTCCTTCGACTTTGTAAGTTGGGATTATGTTGGGAACGCGCTACAACGGCCAGATCCAGCCCTTGGCGATAATTTTTGGGCCCCGGAAGTTGCTTACTGTGATCGCCAGTTTTATCTATACTATTCTGTGGGGCATGAAGACAAGAATCATCAGTTACGTGTGGCTACAAGCGATACTCCATTAGGCCCTTATCAAGATGTTGGTGAGCCAGTTGTAGATCCAAAATCTTGTCCTTTTGCGATCGATCCGCACCCATTTCAGGATGACGATGGACAATGGTATTTATTTTACGCCCGTGACTTTCTGGATACATCGGATGGAGTGCGTGCCGGCACAGCATTAGTTGTAGACAAATTCCAAACCATGACTAAACTTGCTGGTGAAGGAAAAGTAGTTTTACGTGCGCGATCCGATTGGCAACGGTTTTTAGCCAACCGTTTGATGTATGGTGAAATTTATGATTGGCATACTTTAGAAGGCCCTTGCGTTCGTAAGCATGAAGGGAAATACTACTGCTTTTATAGTGGTGGACGTTGGGAAACTGAGAACTACGGCGTAGATTATGGCATTGCTGACAACGTGATGGGGCCTTACTCTGATGCAGGTAACGAAACCGGGCCACGGGTGTTAAAGTCTGTTCCTAATTTTGTTAGAGGGCCGGGACATAATTCTATTGTTCTTGGGCTAGATGGTAAGACTGAGTATGTTGTCTATCATGCTTGGACGAAAAACATGGATATGCGGCAAATCTGCTTAGATATGCTGATCTGGAAACCAGAAGGGCCATCTTGCAATGGCCCTACTTGGACACCGCAGACTATCAGCAACTATTAAAGATTTTGCGATACATTAACACCGCTCACTTTGGCTGGTATAACAATGCCATAGTAGCCAGCTGCGATCGCAGCTAATGCATTAAGCAAAACATTAGCGCCGAACAATGGCATTAAGCCGAAAAATGTCTTACCCAAAGGCAACAATCCAATAACCGCCAGCAAAGCATAAGAAACTGCAAAACCACGAGTGAATAGACGCGCAGTGGTACTATTGTTGTAAGAAGTAATTCCTAACAACCCTACGGCACAACGTACAATGTTATGCAAAAAGTTGGTGGGAATTGCACCAAAGATATAACCAAAACCCGCCGAATAAGCACTAGTAGATTCATCAAGTGGAACAAAAGATTCACTCGTTCCTGGTAATGAAACCAAAGCTGGTACAAATCCAGCTAAACCTAAAAGTAAATAACTAATTCCGATAGCCAAAGCAATGTAACGCTCGATCAATTTTGCCTGGTTAATGTTTTCCATCTTTTTTCTCTTGGTAAGTATGTAGATGTTTACGAAATAGTAACCGCTAGCTAAGAAATCATGAGAATCTAATTTTTTTATAGATATAAATAGATTGCTCTTAGCTGGTTAACTGTCTAAACACAATATTTATAATTCAACTTTGTCTTTCATATATTTCACTCTATCAAAAGTGATGAATACTATCTTAAGCAAGGCTTTCAATGTATTCTCTGTCAGCCGGTTTAAGATTAAGTTTGAGTTGTTATACCTAAAGTCATAATTTTAATTAAACAAATTAAATCTTTTAGAGTAAAAAGCTTCCAGCACTAGCTACCTATTTATTTGAAAACTCTGAGTTAGAAAAACGCGATCGCTCCATCATTAGAAGCGATCGCGTGAGGTTTATGAATTGAATTACAACCAATGTTACCCACAGCCAAAAGGTTTTTAATCCTACCCAAGGTTGAGAGAACAGATATATCATCAGGGTGAAAATTATAATACTTGTTTCTAATAAACCAACAATAAAAGAAATTACTTCATTTACTATGGTTTACAAAATAATTGTTACAGCAATATGTATTCAACGTAACATTTTAATATATTTTTTGTAAAAAAGAATACCGTTTAATATTTAAAAATTAATCAATTTATATATACTATTAGGGTTAAATATTTAATATGAATAAAAAATCAGGTAATAAATAAGCTGATTTTATTAATATTAATGATAATTGTTTTAATTATCTTGTGTACGAAACCGAACAGACAAGCATAAATATACCTGTATATTAATATTAAGTATCAAAAATTACATTAAATAAATTGATACTTAACTTTGAATTTTATATATTCATAAAAATATAGTGCTTAGGACTTAATACAAAAGCAACTTTATATTTATTTGGGTAGATGAAAGAAGTAGATATAAAACAGTACATTGTTATTAATGGAACCAAGTAATTATTATACCGATTCGATATTGAAAAGCAGCAAAATATGTTGCAAGCTTTTGCATGAAAGTAAGCTTGGTGCTGCCTTACAAAGAAAAGGTATTAGCATTTGGCTAGTCAGAATTAATAATTTAAATAATGAGACGAACTATGACAATTGAAAAATCTCAAGTAAACAACAACGGTGTCAGCAATGTTATTTCGCCAAAGCAGCGTAAAACAAAGCGATCGCAGTTAGCCCAAGCCCAAACGCAATCATCGAGTCTGTCACGGTTGAATTTAACTTCGTCTAACAAAAAAGTTCAATCAACAGAAACCTTTAAAGACACACCTGATATAGTTTGCTTATCTCATTTGCGTTGGAATTTCGTCTATCAAAGACCACAACATTTACTAACTCGCTGCGCTCAAGGAAAGCGAGTGTTCTTTATTGAGGAGCCAATTTTCTCTGAAGAACCCTTGGGAAGGTTAGATATAAACGAAGATTCTAATGGAGTAGTTGTGGTCGTGCCACACCTACCACAAGGTTTAAGTGAAGAGGCAATCAACGCAGATTTACAAGTATTAATCGATGGTTTGTTTGCAGAACATAACATCAACAAATACATTTGTTGGTATTATACACCAATGGCGATCGCCTTTACCCGGCACTTGCAACCGCAAGCTGTGGTGTACGATTGCATGGATGAATTGTCTGCATTCCAGGGAGCATCACCTACTTTAAAGAATTACGAAGCCGAACTATTCAGCCGTGCAGACTTAGTATTTACAGGGGGAGAAAGCCTTTACGAAAGTAAGGTGAACCAGCACCCCAACGTTTATGCCTTTCCCAGCAGTGTAGATGTCCCCCACTTTGGACAGGCGAGAAATATTCAAGAACCAGAAGATCAAGCTCATATTCCCCATCCTCGCCTTGGATTCTTTGGCGTAATTGATGAACGGATGGATATTGAACTGCTTGCTGGAATTGCCGAAGCACGTCCCGACTGGCATTTAGTAATTATTGGGCCAGTTGTCAAAATCGATCCAGCAAATCTGCCACAGCATGAAAACATCCATTATCTCGGTGGCAGAGATTATAAACAACTACCTGCGTATTTAGCAGGCTGGGATTTAGCGATGTTGCCGTTTGCGCGTAATGAGTCAACACGTTTTATTAGCCCTACCAAAACTCCAGAGTATCTTGCCGCAGGTAGACCGGTAGTATCTACCTCCATTCGAGATGTCGTGCGTCCTTACGGAGAATCGAAATTGGTGCGAATTGCAGACACCGTTTCTGACTTTGTTACCGCCGCAGAACAAGCAATGCAAGAAGACACCGCAGCCTCAGAATGGTTGAGTCGAGTAGATGTCTTTTTAGAGAAGATTTCTTGGGATCGTACTTGGGCATCAATGATGAAGTTGATTGACTCGGCGATCGCCGCCCGTGATGGTGAAGACAAAGCTAACTCCACGGGTGCAGCTGGTAAACAAGCACCAAATATCATTACCAGAGATTTTGTCTTCGATTACTTGGTTGTCGGTGCTGGTTTTTCTGGTAGCGTCATTGCAGAACGTTTGGCAAATCAAGGTAAAAAAGTGCTGGTTGTAGACAAGCGCAACCACATAGGCGGCAATGCCTACGATCATTACAACGATGATGGCATTCTTGTACACAAATACGGTCCCCACATCTTTCACACCAATTCCCGCGAAGTCTTTGAATACCTCTCACGCTTTACTCAGTGGCGGTCTTACGAACATCGTGTCCTTGCCAGTGTAGACGGCCAACTTGTTCCGATTCCCATCAACCTCGACACCATCAACAAGCTGTATGGGATGAATCTCAATTCATTTGAGGTGGAAGAGTTTTATAAATCCCTTGCTGAACCTGTAGAAAACATCCGCACTAGTGAAGATGTGGTGGTCAGCAAAGTTGGGCGAGTGCTGTATGAAAAGTTTTTCCGTAATTATACCCGTAAGCAATGGGGACTCGACCCATCGGAACTTGACAAATCAGTAATTGCCAGAATTCCCACACGGACTAATCGTGACGATCGCTATTTTACCGATACTTACCAAGCAATGCCACTGCATGGCTTTACCCGGATGTTCGACAATATGCTCAATCACCCGAACATCAAGGTAATGCTCAACACCGATTATCAAGAAATTCAATCATGCATACCTTGCCGCGAAATGGTTTACTCCGGGCCGGTTGACGAATACTTTGATTATCGTTACGGCAAACTACCATACCGTTCCCTTGATTTCAAGCATGAGACGCACAACACAACTGTGTTTCAAAAAGCGCCAGTAATTAACTATCCCAATGAACAGCTTTATACTCGTGTGACAGAGTTTAAATACTTAACTGGTCAGGAACACTCGAAAACGAGTATTGTTTTCGAGTTTCCCAAAGCTGAGGGAGACCCTTATTATCCTGTACCGCGTCCTGAGAATCAGGAAATTTACAAGAAATACAAGGTGCTGGCTGATGAAACTCCAGGGATCTATTTTATAGGACGATTAGCGACCTACAAGTACTACAACATGGATCAATGTGTTGCTCAGGCTTTGTCTGTGTACAAACAAATTGCGGTTAAGGCTTAAGTAATTTGTAATTCACGCCGTCCGTGTACAACTTTCAAACCTAAACCCCAGCCCCTTCCCTACAAGGGAAGGCTACGGTGTACACACATCTTTCTAGAAAACCAAAATCGTTGTAGATCCCCCTAAATCCACCGATAAATTGGGGGACTTTGAGAGCTTTTTGCCCCTCTAAAAAAGGGGGGTTGGGGGGATCAAAAGCCTGTAACGTAACTCTAGAAGACTTGTGTGTACACCGTAGACAAGGGAAGGAGAGCAAGAATCGAATGGCACTAAGTTGAGCTGAAGGGCATGCAGCGTAAGGATTGCAGAGGAGCAGGGGCGCAGAGGGGAATTTCTAAATATCCGAACGCAAGCCTAAAACTTCTTCTTTCTCCTCTGCACCCCTGCTGCCTCAACGATTTTCCCTTTTCTTAGTGCCATTCGAGCAAGAATCAAAGCCTCTCGGACTGTGGAGGCTACGGTGTACAGACAATCAAATAAAATATCAGCTTGAGTTGTAAATTATGATTTCTGCTTTCAACTTGACACTCAACAGCAACAAAGCACAACTTCCCCTAGAAGTTTGGGGTGGTGTCGAGTGTACGGTTAATCGTGTGAGTGAAGAGTATTTTGATCAGTTAGAACGCAATGGTCATGCAACCCGCTTGGATGACCTAGATTTATTTGCGGAACTCGGCATACACGCCATCCGCTATCCAGTACTTTGGGAGAGGATAGCGCCCAATGGTTTGGAGAATGCTGATTGGTCGTGGGCGGATGAACGGCTGGGACGCTTGCGTGAACTTGGCATCTGTCCAATTGTGGGATTAGTGCATCATGGCAGTGGGCCGCGTGATACCAGCTTGATAGATCCAGAATTTCCTGAGAAACTAGCGGTGTTTGCTCGTGCGGTTGCAGAACGCTATCCTTGGGTAACACATTACACACCTATCAACGAACCACTGACAACAGCACGATTTAGTGGGATGTATGGTCACTGGTATCCCCACGGAAAAGATGATTTAACTTTCGCCCGTGCTTTGTTAGGGGAGTGTAAAGCGATCGCTCTTTCGATGCAGGCAATCCGGGAAGTCAACCCCAATGCCCAACTCGTACAAACTGAGGATTTGGGTAAAACTTATAGTACATCGAAATTAGTATACCAAGCAGAACTAGAAAACGAGCGTCGTTGGTTGAGTCTTGATTTATTGTGTGGTTTAGTTTCCCCAACTCGTCCTATGTGGGGTTACTTGCGCGACTGTGGTATCAGCGAGGCTGAACTTGAGACATTTTTACAAAATACCTGTCCCCCTGACATCATCGGCATTAACCATTACGTGACCAGCGAACGCTTCTTGGATGAAAACACAGAAAATTATCCAGCTTGGACACATGGTGGTAATGGGCAGGACAAGTATGCAGATGTAGATGCGGTGCGAGTTTGTTCTGAGGGTTTGGCAGGGCCACGTTCATTGCTGCTAGAGGCATGGGAACGCTACAATCTGCCACTTGCTGTGACTGAAGTACACGTTAACTGTACTCGTGAGGAACAACTACGCTGGCTTTATGAGGTGTGGAATGCAGCGCAGGAAGTACGACACGAGGGTGTTGATGTTCGTGCTATCACTGTATGGTCGCTTCTGGGTACTTACGATTGGAATAGCTTAGTAACTCGTTGGGTAGGTTATTACGAGTCAGGCGTATTTGATTTGCGCTCATCACGTCCCAGACAAACAGCGATCGCTAAAATGGTGCGAGATTTAGCCACTGGGCACAAACCCAATCATCCACTACTTGATACACCAGGATGGTGGCATCGAGAAGAGCGCTTATTATACCCAGCCGTCAATTGTCGCATATCTTCCCCATCTCTCCCGTTTTCATGCCCTGCTTCCAATCGTCCCCTAGCGATCGTGGGAGCCACAGGAACTCTAGGCAAGGCTTTTGCTCGGTTGTGTGAAGTACGAGGAATTACATATCGCCTACTGACACGCAAAGAGATGGACATTGCCAATCCTGTTTCTGTTAATAAAATACTTGCCGAGTTACAACCGTGGGCGGTTGTGAATGCTGCGGGATACGTGCGGGTGGACGATGCCGAACGCGAACCTGATATTTGTTTAAAGGTAAACGCTGAAGGGGCAGCGATTTTAGCTGCTGCTTGCGCTCAACATAATGTGGGGCTGCTAACTTTCTCTTCAGATTTGGTATTCGATGGTGCTGAGTCTAATCCTTATGTCGAAACTGATACCGTTGCGCCTCTCAATGTATATGGATGCAGCAAAGTTTTGGCAGAAAAGCTGGTATTGCACGCTCATCCGGCATCGCTAGTGATTCGCACCAGCGCATTTTTCGGCCCTTGGGATGAATACAACTTTGTCACGAGCGCTCTACGGCAATTAGCTGCTGGTAATACTTTTGTTGCAGCCGAAGATGCGATCGTTTCCCCTACTTATGTACCCGATCTTGTCCATACCAGCCTTGATTTACTGATTGATGGCGAAAAAGGTTTGTGGCATTTGGCCAACAAAAGTGCTGTAGCTTGGTCTGACTTAGCCCGATTAGCAGCTAAAAAAGCAGGTGTAAGCGTCAAAAATTTGATTTCTCTCCCTACACAAGAACTTAGTTGGATTGCTCCCCGCCCAGCTTACAGCGTTCTTGGTAGCAATCGAGGTGAATTAATGCCACATCTTGACAGTGCAATTTCTCGCTACTTGGAAGAAAGAAATTAGTACAAAAAAGTTTTGAATCGTAATCCAATCCAAAATCTAAAATCAAACATTGTTTTCAATCCCCAATTCCAATTATGTCAACTATTTTAGTAACGGGAGGAGCCGGATATATTGGCTCCCATGCTGTATTAGCTCTGAAAAACGCAGGTTATGAAGTAATCGTTTTAGATAATCTGTCGAACGGACATCGAGAACTTGTAGAAGAAGTTTTGCAGGTAAAATTGATTGTTGGAGATATGAGCGATTGCTCTCTTCTTGATGATATATTTTCAACTCACAATATAACTGCGGTTATGCATTTTGCTGCTTATATCGCAGTGGGTGAATCTGTTATCGACCCAGCCAAATATTACCAAAATAATGTTGCAGGTACTCTGACGCTTTTAGAAGCAATGATTGCTGCATCAGTTAAGAAATTTATCTTTTCTTCTACTTGCGCTCTCTATGGTGTGCCAAAGTTCGTTCCCCTTACCGAAGATCATCCGCAAGATCCCATTAGTCCTTACGCTACTAGCAAGTGGATGGTAGAGCGGATATTATCAGATTTTGATACAGCCTACAATTTGAAGTCTATACGTTTTCGCTATTTTAATGCCGCAGGTGCTGACCCTGATGGATTACTTGGTGAAGACCACGAACCTGAAACTCATCTCATACCATTAGTACTACTAACTGCTTTTGGTAAGCGCGAATCTATTTTGATTTTCGGCACTGATTACCCTACCCCAGACGGAACTTGTATCCGCGATTATATTCATGTAACTGACTTAGCACAAGCCCATATCTTAGGTTTGGAATATCTGCTCAAAGGGGGAGAAAGTGAAGTATTTAATCTAGGAAATGGTAATGGTTTTTCAGTCAGAGAAGTGATAGAAACTGCTAAAGAGATAACAGGCAAAGAAATTAAAATAGAAGAACGCTATTGCAGACCAGGCGACCCTCCTATTTTAGTTGGCAGTAGCGACAAAGCAACTAAAATATTGGGTTGGCATCCAGAGTATCCTAATTTGAACGAAATTATCGCCCATGCTTGGCAATGGCATCAACAACGACATAAGTAAAGACAATTGGCTCTTGCGTCCCTTTTATGGTGCTTGAGGATTGATTGTAACAAAACCCTTGTGGGGCAAGGGTTATAAAGACTTATAATACTGTTTTGAATGAAATGCTTATAGGGTAAGGCTTTCAATGATTTTCAAGCAGATTTTCCATAAAAATAAGCGAAGAACCAGACAATTTAAAACATCCTGTAAGGCTTAGAAATTCATTCTTTAGGTAGTCATAAGCCAATACTCCAATGATGCCGAATATGATAGCGCTCGCAAAATCATCAATCTTGTCTAGGTGGTACTGGGAAAAATGCCAAGTGGGTGCAATTCCTAAATGTGTGATTGCTGCAAATACCAAATAACTAGCGCAACTTGAAACAACGGTTGGCATCAAGGCTTCGTAATATTTCACAATATGCTATCGGAAGAATTTTTGTCTTGACAACAATATTTTCACCTCTGCCTGATGGTAGATTCATGAGTTTGAAATATCACAATTTAATTTAACACCAGACTATACTTATGGCAGACGAACGAGGACATTAATCTAGTTAATTTAGGAATCAAATAGCAACTTCAATCTCAATAATTTTGATTGACATTGTTAATTGTAGTTTAGAAAAAAAGATTTTTCTAGATTTCAGCAAATTGCTTAGTGGCTTCAGAACTTTTTAACTTTAAACTCAGGAGATCCCAATGAACGTAAACTACAGTAAAAATTTGCTCCTCATGCTTGCTGGCTTCGTGGGAGTTGCTAGTACTGGTGCTTTAATGAGTCTTCCTGTACACGCTCTGTCCCAAAATACTATCTCTAGTACAGGGGAAACTAATCATGCTCCTATAGGTGATAGATTATACTCCCAAGCAGGAGGCGCTACAGATGGTTCTAATACCGGAACGCAGCAATACCCAAATAACGGCACTACCGGAACGCAGCAATATCCAAATAACGGCACTACCGGAACGCAGCAATATCCAAATAACGGCACTACCGGAACGCAGCAATACCCAAATAACGGCACTACCAGAACGCAGCAATACCCAAATAACGGCACTACCAGAACGCAGCAATATCCAAATAACGGCACTACCGGAACGCAGCAATATCCAAATAACGGCACTACCGGAACGCAGCAATATCCAAATAACGGCACT
>NZ_JBALFY010000121.1:0-18248 GCF_036916655.1 Nostoc sp. | reverse complement strand
TGAAGATTACTATTATTATGAGCTTTAAAGTCCATAAAAAGTTCATTCAGGGCTGGAACTGCTAACCGCTCAATCTGAGCAAAATGCCCATTTCTCAGTCTAGGAGTTTTAACACTAGTTGTCATCCAAGCACCAATCTTGCCTTTACCAAGCAGTTTCCTGGGTAACTCGACAATAATTGAGTGGACATTAAATGGGGCTAGAGTGTCTTTTGCTTGTCCAGGTGGTCTAAAGGAAAGAACTTGGAAGGAAGGACTGGGATTAGGCTGAAGACTATAGTTCCGATCCGGGATGATTTTAAAGAACTGTTCCAAATCGAAAAAGAACGGGTCTTTGCGTGTGCCAACAAAGAACTTCATACCGTTATATGCGGCGAATGTTTGGTTGAGTTGCCCTGTCCAACTTACTGGAAGCAAAGCTGACTCTGTTCCTACTGTGGTTGGACGACATGGACCGCGGACTGTGACAGTTTGCTGTGAGCCTTTACCATTTACATTGAATTGGAGTACGACATCTTCAAGACTGTCGCCAGTGTTATCAATCTTGAACTGATAAAGAACGTTTGGATCAAATGATCTTTTTTCACCAGAAACGATCAGAGGGTCGAAATCCATCACTAAGACAACATTTTTGGGGTTTGTCGGACTCTCAAACACAAACAAATCTGTGAGATCCGCAGCAGTCAGCTTAGTGGCAAGAAAAGTTGTGTCCTGGTGGTCTGAAGCCAAAGCTTTAGGAGTTGCATAGGTTAGCACTACCAGCAAAATAGCGACAAATGCCACTATGGGACGAAAAAAACGAGTAGCTTTAGTCCAATATGGCGATCGCTTGATGGAAAGAAATACTATATTTTGGACTGCTTTATCTATGAGTACCCTGCCTTCAGTTGATATAAAAGACGTGATACTCCGAGCATTTATTCTCATAGTTGCCCTTTTTGAGGTGTTTAGCCTCTACTGTTGGTGTGGAAATAGCAAGTTGATTTGGATTTCAAAAAAGACTGCGGATATTACCGAAGCGCTTTATAGATTATTTGCTCTTACTACTCACTTTCCAGACCAAAACTTGCTCATTTATTGCTCACTTTTCTAATTTCTAGATTTAGTAACTTTTAATGCTACAGCTATAATACTTTTTTGGAATTTCCGGTATGTTGTTTGACCTGCCGCTAAATAGCAGTGGCAGTGCTTTGCAAGACGGAGAAACGTCGAGTCTATTGAAACCCTTGTTATATTTATTTTCAGCTAAGGTTATAAGTATCACCGTCACAGAAAACTGAGTTAGGCTTACCCGCTATCTTTCCACGGTCATCCACTCCTTGCCTCAATCTGGGTTAGTTGGTTTGACTTCTGACATCGGGACTGGCAAGACTGATAGCGATCGCTATTTGTTACAAAGGGATAGTGGATGACCCGATTAAATATTTCGCTGCCAAAGAGAATCAAAATTTAGGAGTAGTCAAAGCCAAGAAATACCCCGCCTCCAAGCTAGATTTGTCTCCTTGGACTACGCTCTCTTGAAAAAATGCAATTACCTTAATCTCTCACTGATGGGGGCGGATCTGGGAATACTAAATGCTAAGGTCTTAAAAATTCAAAAGAATTATGATTAGCAGTGTAGTTACCATTCCCGGCTATCAAGTCAGCGAAGAACTCTACAACGGTTCTAGAACCCTAGTTTATCGAGCAGTTCGAGAGACTGATCAACAGCCTGTGGTCATCAAGCTGCTAAAAAATCCTTATCCCAACTTCATTGAACTTTTGTCGTTTCGCAATCAGTACACCATAGCTAAAAATCTCAACTTACCTGGAATCATTCAAACCTACAGCTTGGAAACGTACCAGAATAGCTATGCATTGGTAATGGAAGACTTTGGGGGAATTTCCCTAAAGCAATGGGGAACTGTGCCAACTGCCATTGAATTTTTGCTTTTAGCGATCGCTTTGTGCAATATATTAGATATTCTCATTCGTCATCGGATTATTCACAAAGATATTAAACCTGCCAATATTCTGATTAATCCAGAAACTCGTGATATCAGACTCATTGACTTTAGTATTGCATCTCTGCTACCACGGGAAACGCAAACCCTGAAAAGTCCCAATGTGTTAGAGGGAACACTCGGCTATTTGTCACCGGAACAAACCGGACGAATGAATCGTGGCATAGACTACCGGACTGATTTCTATTCTGTAGGCGTAACTTTTTACGAGTTACTGACGGGACAATTACCGTTCCAATCAAACGATCCGATGGAGTTAGTACATTGCCATATTGCTAAACTTCCAGCTTTGGTGCATGAGATTAATCCCCAAATTACGCCGATACTCTCAGAAATTGTCAGCAAACTGATGGCGAAAAATGCCGAAGACCGCTATCAGAGTGCATTCGGGCTGAAATATGATTTAGAAACTTGTTTGCATCAACTCCAGCAAACGGGCAAAGTTGAAAGTTTCCCCATTGGGCAACGGGATGTTAGCGATCGCTTCATTATCCCTGAAAAACTCTATGGTCGGGAAGAAGAGGTGAAAACTTTGCTAGCAGCATTTGACCGCGTTACAAATCATCAGACGGAACTGATGTTAGTCGCAGGGTTTTCTGGGATTGGTAAAACGGCGATTATTAACGAAGTCCATAAGCCGATTGTCGAACAGCGAGGCTACTTCATCAAAGGCAAGTTTGACCAATTTAATCGTAATATTCCTTTTTCTGCCTTTGTCCAGACGTTTCGAGATTTAATGGGGCAATTGAGCCGTGAAAATGATACTCAATTATCAGCTTGGAAAACCAAAATCTTAGCAGCGCTGGGTGATAATGGGCAAGTCATTATTGAGGTAATTCCAGAACTAGAACAAATTATTGGTCAACAACTACCTGCACCCAATTTGTCTGGAACTGCGGCACAGAATCGGTTTAATTTACTCTTTCAAAAGTTTATCCAAGTATTCACTACCAAAGAACATCCTCTAGTAATTTTTTTGGATGATTTGCAGTGGGCAGATTTAGCATCTTTGAAGTTAATGCAGTTGCTAATGGATGATTCAGATGGTGGGTATTTATTATTAATTGGAGCTTACCGCGATAATGAGGTTTCTGCTGCTCATCCTTTAATGTTGACACTAGAAGAGATTGCGAAATCTAAAGTTACAATTAATACAATTACACTAACGCCATTAAGTACAGCAAGTTTAAATCAATTAGTTGCCCATACCCTCAATTGTTCGCCAGAAATTGCCCAACCATTAACTCAACTGGTATATCAAAAAACCAAAGGTAATCCATTTTTTAGCACGCAATTTCTCAAAGCACTGCATGAAGATGGGCTGATCCAGTTTGATTTTGATGGGGGAAATTGGCAATGTGACATTCCAAAAGTGAAAGCATTAGCTGTCACGGATGATGTTGTTGAATTTATGGCATTGCAGTTACAGAAGTTGCCAATAGCGACGCAAGATGTGTTGAAATTAGCAGCGTGTATTGGTAACGAATTTGACTTGGCAACCTTGGCGATGGCCAGAGGCGCAACCTCTACGAATATGTCCCAAACCTCAGAATCCGAAACCGCAACAGCCATCTGGAAAGCTTTACAAGAGGGGTTAATTTTACCTCAAACTGAAGTTTACAAATTTTATGTGGGTCAAGAAAGTCAAACAATTGTATGGCAAAGTTCACAAGCAGTTACTTATAAATTTTTACACGACCGTGTGCAACAAGCTGCTTATTTTTTAATTCCTGAAGATGAGAAACAAATTACTCACTTTAAACTGGGGCAGCTACTATTAAATAATATTTCTACGGACGAGCAACAAGAAAAGATTTTTCAGATTGTTAGTCAATTGAACATCGGGTTGGGGTTAATTACTCAACAGACTGAACGCAATCAACTAGCTGAGTTAAATCTGTTAGCTGGACGGAAAGCTAAAGCTTCCACTGCCTATACTGCTGCGGTTCAGTATTTAATGCTAGGAATAAAACTGCTAGCAGCAGATAGCTGGCAAAATCAGTATGCTCTGACGCTGGCGCTGTATGAGGAAGCCGCAGAAGCAGAATACTTAAATACTCACTTTGAACAATCTATCAGTTTAGCAGATTTGATATTGCAGCAAACCACGCATCTGTTAGACAGAATTAAGACCTATGAGCTAAAAGTGCAAATTTATATTGCTCAAGATCGGCAAGTTCAAGCTATTGAAACAGGGTTAAAAGCACTAGAGCAATTAAACATTTTGTTGATACTACCTGATGTAGAGCAGAAAAATTATTTAAAGCCACTACCAGACTTGACAAATTTAGCCAATATTCCAGAGATGATCGATCCTGAATCTCTGGCTGCACTCCGGTTGCTGATTAGCATTACTCCTCCTGTTCATCATGTCAAACCGGAGATGTTTCCGTCAGTGGCGCTGACAATGCTTCATCTTTGTCTTGAGCAGGGACATTCATCCTTGGCTGCTTTTGTCTATGGAATCTATGGCTTATTTCTGTGTGCTGTAATCAAAGATGTAGACACTGCTTATCACTCAGGTCAGATATCTCTAGAGCTATTAGAGCAATACCATGCCAAAGAACTTAGCTCCAAAATTTATATGCTCTTTGGTGCTTTTATCTGTGCTTGCAAGGAGCATGGTCGAAATACTATTCAATTGTTACGAGAAGGTATGCAGTGTGGTCTAGAGGTCGGAGACATCGAGTACGCTAGCTATTCGATGATGGCTGAGTGTAAGCATTTATTCCTGATTGGAGAACCTTTAAATTCTGTCGAGCAAAGGCAAGCAAAATATATTGATTTACTTTTAAACTTCAAACAAAAGCATTGTCTTGATTATGCCCAAATTTGGAGGCAACTCACTTTAAACTTCCTCGGACAAACCTCTGACCAATTTCACCTGACTGGTACTGATTTTGATGAGAGGGAAATGCTACTGCATTTTCATAACACTCATAATCATCAGTCACTATTTGCCATATATGTAGCCAAAATAATTGTACTTTATACTTTTGAAAAGTATGAACAGGCTGTAACGAATGCAGAGCAAGCCACTGAGTTTGTAGATGGAGCCTTTGGTCCACTAATTGTTGCCGGACATAACTTTTACTACTCTTTGTCCTTACTTGCACGGTATTCGAGCTGCGATCGCGTACAGCCCTTCTCCTCAAGGAGACGCTACGCGAACGGGCATGAAAACCGCGTAAGCGTCCGCTCTGCGGAAGCGCTGCTGCCTTCAGCAGATCGCAATCAACAGGAATGTTGCTTAAATCAAGTAGCTAACAACCAAAAACTCATGCGCTACTGGGCCGATCGTGCTGGAGCCAACTTCCAGCACAAATATGATTTAGTTGAAGCAGAAACAGCACGGGTGATGGGAGATCCACTCAAAGCAATGGAGTATTACGATCGCGCCATTGCATTAGCTAAAGAAAACGGCTACCTCAACGAAGAAGCACTTAGCAATGAGTTGGCAGCAAAATTCTACCTCAACTGGGGTAAAGAAAAGGTGGCTCAAGCTTACATCCAAGAAGCCTACTACTGCTACGCTCGTTGGGATGCCAAGGCTAAAATCGATGACTTAGAAACACGCTATCCGCAATTACTACAATCTATTCTGCAACAAAAGCAATTCACTCTCCAGCCCTTAGAAGCCCTCGCTATACCTGCCCGCACGATTCATCAACCGACGCAAACATCTAGCTCAAGCAGCACTTCTATCTCTGAAGCCTTGGATTTTGCCACCATCCTGAAAGCGTCTCAGAGCTTGTCTAGCGAGATTCAGTTAGACAAATTGCTCCAAGGCTTGCTCAATGCGATTATGACCAATGCTGGAGCCAGTAAATGTGTGCTGATGTTGATGCAGGAGAATGACTTGCGAGTAGAAGCGATCGCCCAACTAGGACAAGAACCCAGCATCGGGCCAGCACTGCCAATAGATCAAAGTTTTGATATTCCTGTCAGTCTGATTTACACTGTCAAACGCAGTCTACAATCCCTTGTCATCGCTGATGCCAGAATAGAGGCGTCTTTGGTGGCTGATTTCTATATCACAAAGCACCAGCCCAAAAGCCTACTGTGTAATCCCATCGTGCATCAGGGTAAACTGCTAGGAATTTTATATCTGGAAAATAACCTGGCTACGGAAGCATTTACACCAGATCGGTTGGAAATTGTCAAGCTCCTATCATCCCAAGCTGCCATTTCTATCGAAAATGCTAATCTCTACAACACTCTCGAACAGAAAGTTAGCGATCGCACTCAACAGCTTTCCCAAGCCCTAGAAGAACTCAAAACGACTCAAGATCAGCTCGTGGAATCCAAGAAAATGGCTGCTTTAGGTAGCTTGGTGGCAGGGGTTGCTCATGAAGTCAACACTCCTGTGGGTACTAGCATCACACTGGTATCGACCCTCATTGATAAAACTACTAGTCTCATCACCACAGTTGAGCAGGGGCAGCTGAAACGAGCAGATTTGACCAACTACCTGAACATTGCTAAAGAATGTGGAGACATTATTTTGACAAACCTTAATAGTGCCGCAGAGTTGGTGCAAAGTTTCAAACAGGTTGCTGTCGATCAAACCAACCTGGAGCAACGTACTATTAGGGTTAAACTTTATCTGGAAGAAACGCTTTTTAGTTTGGCACCAAATTTAAGAAAAACACTACATACGGTAACTATAACTGGCGATGATACTGTAACCATTAATACTTATCCAGGTGCATTGGCACAAGTTGTCACCAATTTGGTGATGAACTCCCTCATGCACGCCTATCAGCCCGAAGAAGCTGGGGAAATGCACTTTCAGGTGTTACAGCAAGGCGATCTAGCCATCATTCAGTACCGTGATGATGGCTGTGGTGTTCCCAAAAAGCATCTTAGCCGCATTTTTGAACCCTTCTTCACCACAGCAAGGCATCGCGGTGGAACAGGACTAGGATTGCATATTGTCTACAATCTAGTCACCCAAAAATTGCGGGGAACGATTAATGTGCAAAGCGAAGTGGGGAAGGGAACTCTATTTATAGTAACCCTTCCACTTGAGCAACAGGTTACTCCATGAACGCCAGAATTAGGGATGATCGAATATGCCCAGCGAAAATCAAAGGGTTTCCAACTCAGAAACTGACGCTTTTTTTGTCTTTGTAGACAACGATGATACGTTTATCTTTGCAGATGACAATGGCAAACAAGCAACCAATGAAGTTGATAGGGGTTCCCAAGCGGTTCCAAACTCTCCACCAGCAACTGTAGCAGTTTGGAAAGTCTTGATCGTCGATGACGATGTATTAGTCCATCGAGCCACAATCCTGGCACTCGAAGATTGCACTTTTGAGAGTAAACCTCTGACGTTTCTCCATGCCCACTCTGGTACAGAAGCAAAGTATTTAATCCAGACACATCCAGATACGGCGTTAATTTTGCTGGATGTCGTTATGGAAACAGATGATGCTGGATTACAGTTGGTTCAATATATTCGAGCAGAATTACACAACCATCAAGTACGAATTATTCTACGTACAGGTCAGCCTGGAGAAGCACCGGAAGCCTCGGTGATTCTGGACTACGATATTAACGACTATCGGCTCAAAACAGAACTGACACGGCAAAAGCTGATTACAGTCGTGATTTCTTCCCTTCGTTCCTACGGTAATATCCTCAAAATAGAGAACCAAAATTCTGAACTAACCCTCGCCCTAGACCATCTTCAACAAACTCAAGCTCAACTAATTCAAGCAGAAAAAATGTCGTCTTTGGGGCAAATGGTTGCAGGAGTTGCTCACGAAATTAACAATCCCACAAACTTCATTTATGGCAACCTGTTTCATACAGAAACTTATATGCAGGGTCTGTTAAAACTCATCAAAACTTATCAAGAACATTATCCCACTCCAGTGCAGGCGATCCAAACTACAGCAGAGTCTATTGATTTACCCTTTTTGATGGAGGATTTACCTAAACTATTCGACTCAATGCAAGCTGGAGCTGAACGTATTAAACATATTGTTGAATCACTGCGTAACTTCTCCCGCTTAGATGAAGCGGAAATTAAACCAGTAGACATTCACTCTGGTATTGATAGTACACTGTTAATTTTACAGCACCGATTCCAAGCTAATGCTAACCGCCCAATGATCGCTGTGATTAAGGAATATGGTCAACTGCCTTTGGTTAACTGCTATGTCGGTGCCCTCAATCAGGTATTTATGAATATCTTGAGTAATGCAATTGATGCTTTGGAAATGGGGACTAGCAACTGGGAAATCACTTGTGAAACATTTTCCCTCCCGACAATTCGCATTCGCACTGAAATTTTGCATACTGATAGAGTGCAGATTCGCATTGCTGACAATGGTCTAGGCATGAGTGAATCAACACTTAAGAGAATATTTAATCCTTTTTTTACCACCAAGCCTGTGGGCAGTGGTACGGGTTTGGGATTATCGATTAGCTACTCGATTGTAGTGGAACAGCATGGAGGTCATTTAACTTGCTCTTCCGCACCAGGCAAAGGTACAGAGTTTGTCATCGATATTTTTATTTAAAGTTGAGTCCCCTGCATGGATTTTGGGGTAGTATCTTTCACTGTTGGCTATTTATTTTCATCGTCAGACTGTAAACCCTGTAACCCACAGCGTACACCCGATAGCAACCCACAACATTGATTTGCCCTTGTCTGACATCAGCAAGATCAGTTAGTGATTGAGCGGTTTGAGTTCGGGGGAGACCTTGTTAAAGAATTACTCAGTACTCTAACGATTGATGAGCGTTGCGGGGTGACGCTGGAATTTGAGGATATATTTTATAAGTTGCCACTACGAAGGACTAGTAATGCAATTCGGCAACTAACTAAGCATAATATTTACTTGTGTATCCATTTCATAATCTCAAACAAATACACCTATTTTCGTGCGTTCGCACAGAAGTTACGGGAGCAAGTTGGATTAATTGGACTACCTGTGTTGATTTGGGACGAGAAAAAACCGAGAGCAGATTCTGACCAACTAAAACTCTTATACGAATGGCACTAAGAAAAGCCGAAACACTTATGGGTTAAGCGGTTTGCAATTGCTTGCGTAATTCATGCCGAGGTTTGGTCATTAACGACGTTGTTGAATGAGGGGAATGCAAATAATAAACTCAGCACCAACTCCTGGTTGCGAAATGCATTCTAAAGAACCGCCATGCCTTTCTGTGATAATTTGGTGACTAATAGCCAGCCCCATCCCCGTACCTCGTCCAACGGGCTTGGTCGTAAAAAAAGGATTAAATATTTGCTTGAAAGCATCTTCTGGTATTCCCAGTCCGTTGTCGGCAATGCGAAATGAAAGCTAGGTTTTTACCGAGTAGGAATTTATGGGAATTTGATAGTTTGATAATTTGATTCCTGGGACGGCGCACACCTTGGCTTTTGGGGCTCCCATTGGAGTAGCTAAGGGAATCAAGGGGAATTACGATGCCCGTCGTGCTTATGGCTTGAGTTGCTCTCCCCGGCAAGCTGCGATCGCTTGGAAACGAATTGACTATTTGTGGAGTCTACTTTCAAATTAGGAGGTGCATTATGGTTAACCTAATCAACTCATTGGAAAGCTGCTGATTTATTTCCTCACCGTGGGGTCAAACCAATTCGCAATTGACAATTCGCAATTCGCTTAATTAACGGCGCTTGATTCTACAACATTGAATAGCAGTCTCCCACTTTAACCGTACCAGAGGGTTTAATCACAGTACTACTTTTGGGCTGGACGTTGCTCACCTCATTTTTTAATCAACAATTAAGTGTTCAATTAGTTAAAACAGATGTTCTCAAGTCTAATCAAGAACTTTTACAACAAGCACTACAAAAACAAGCAGAGCTAGCAACCTTAGCTCAAACAAGAACTGAGGAATTAGAAGTAGCAATGTTGTTAGCATTTCAAAAAACTCAACTACAATTCATTCAAGCCGAAAAAATGTCCTCAATAGGGCAAATGGTTGCTGGAGTAGCGCATGAAATTAATAATCCTGTCAACTTTATTTATGGAAACTTATTTCATCTAGAAGCTTATATACGAGAGCTTCTAGAATTGATTAGCACTTATGAAAAATACTATCCTGAGCCTCTACAGACAATTCAATTTCTCAGAGAAACTATTGATTTGCAATTTCTGACAAAGGATTTACCGAAAACCCTAGAATCTATGCAAGTAGGAGCTACAAGAGTTAAGCAGATTGTTGACTCCTTACGTAATTTTTCACGTCTGGATGAAGCTGAATTTAAGACTGTAGATCTTCATGAAGGGTTAGATTCTACACTACTCATCCTCAACAATAGATTGATGAATACAGGGGGTAATAGGCCAGAAGTTACGGTAATTAAAGAATATGGAGATTTGCCATTTTCGCTTTTCTTAGTGCCATTCGGCTCTGAGGAAAATGTGATTTTCATTAGGAAGATTAACGTTGCTATTCTTGATATCGATGCTTTTTTAATTACTCCCAGTCTCAGTACAGGGGTTGACATTTCCAGCTATCATTTTGATACTGTGTTTGGTGTGTTTCATGCTGTCTCGCAGTCGGGCGACAGTTTGCGCCCAGCAATTATGGCGGTATCGTCCAGATGTCCCCATGTATGTTTGGGTTGCCCCACGTCCTCCATTTGGTTACGCCGAAACTAATGCCCGTCGCATCAAGGAAAGAATTCTTCAAACAAACGAGATGACTGCTTTTCTAATTCGCATTAACCGCGAGACAGGGAAACGTGGGGCAGAGAAGGACTGGGCGTTGGATGCTAGTTGTCAGATTGAGGGGCAAAGGAATTGGTCGATTAATAATCTACGGGCTGATTTGCGTTAGCGTTCGCGCAGCGTTCCGCAGGAAAGCTTAACGAAGTTATCGCTCTTAGAGGAAATGGGCAATACGATTATTCCTTTGGGCAACGGTAGTGATGAAGGGACTTCGCGGTGGATGAAAGCGGCGGGTATTGCCATCGATGAAGAACATTATCGCAAGGTGGCGAATGCCAAAGATATTGATAGAAGGACTTACACAAGTAGGCAGCATCAGGATTATCTCAAGCCGGAGGAGGTTTTGGAACAAATTTGCTCAATTGGTGACAGATGCCCCGCAGCGGAGTGAGTAGATGGTTTGATTTATTCGGCATAGAATCAAAATTGGAGATGTCCACACCTTGAGTGAGTTGGCAAGAAAGCTACCTTTATGAAAGTGCCATTCGATTGCCACTATCGTTTGCGAGAGGCGAAAAATAACACCCCGCAAACCGTAGCGGTTGATGATAAGAGAGCGCTAATTTCGATTAACCAACAACAAAATTGTTGTTGGTTAGTGACAATCCACTCGAAAGTTGGGCAAATTTTACCTGACTAAACCCAGATGCACTACCATCTTGGTCAAAGTACAGTCCACCTGTAATAGAGTCATAGATAAATCGTTGATTACTTGTCGTTGCAGATGTTCCCAGGGTAAACTGAGCATCTGAGAGTGAACCTATTGATAACCCGCCAGCAAAATAAAAAGCTGATATCTGAATTAAGTCATTAGTGGCGTTGAAGTCATAGAGATCGTCAACACCTTCATTGTAATTATAGAAAACAAAGGTATCAGTCCCATTCCCTCCAATTAGGCTGTCATTACCCTTCCCACCTGCCAGGGTATCATTACCGTTGCTCCCCACAATCAAGTCATTGTAGTCTGTACCTGAGATATTTAATCTTTCGATATTGTTGTAATTAACTAGATACGTGTCTGCCGTAACCGATCCAGTGTTAGTAGTAGCATTAAAAGTCGAAGTAATCCCTTTTGTAGGATATTGGTAATATATGGACAAGAAATCGTTACCATTACCCCCATTTACCGTTTGAGTCGTTAAATCAGAGGGGACATCACCTGAGAATGTGATGCCTAAATAGAAGGAATCATTGCCATCTCCCCCAAAAAGGAGGTTATTACCTTTTGCATTGGTAGCATCAAAAGTATCGTCACCAGCGCCACCGTTGAGGGTGTTATTAACTATAGTAGAAAGAGTGGGGTCGCTGCTTCCGATGTCAAGATAATCATTGCCATCGCCTCCAGAGAGCAGATTATTGCCTGTTGAACCTCTACCAGACAAAGTATCGTTACCTGCACCTCCAAGTAGTGTGTTATTACCTGTGGAGCGAGAATCTTCGGAGTAGTTAAAGGAAGAAGAGTAGTAGTAGTAACCAGAGATGTTAAGAGAATCATTTCCATCGCCTCCAGAGAGCAGATTATCGCCTGTTGAACCGATAGCATTCAAGGTATCGTTACCTGCACCTCCAAGTAGTGTGTTATTACCTGTGGAGCGAGAGTCGGAGGAGTAGCTAGGTCTGTTGATGTAGCTGCCAGAGATGTCAAGATAATCATTGCCATCACCCCCAGAGAGCAGATTATCGCCTGTTGAAGCGTTAGCACTCAAGCGATCATCATCAGCACCTCCAAGTAGTGTGTTATTACCTATTGAACCGCTAATATTCAAAATATCGTCATCGGCATCTCCGTCAAGGATATTATTGCCTGCACCGCCAATCAGAGTATCATTGCCTGCACCACCAATCAGAGTATCATTGCCTGCACCACCTCTAATGATGTCATCACCACTCAATCCGTCGATGATGTCATTACCCCCTTGACCATTGATGACATCATTAGAGTTGTCAAAACCTGTAATATCGTTATCGAGGTCATTCAGGAAAGTAACAGTGTTCTTATTGAACAGGTTCGTTTGAGTGGAATTTGCATCAAACACATCAAAACTGTCAGTGACACTAATTTGACCATAAAAGAGGATATTGCCAATAGCAGGTCGTGAAGAAGTTGCTGGTAAATTATCCAGGTTTTCTAATTTGAAGTTTTGCAGAATGACTTTGCTATTAGCGAGATTTTCAAAAGTGATTTCTAAGTTGTTGCCATTTTGAGTTAATTGCAGATTTTGAGCAGTGAATCCAGAACTTGTAAATTGCAAGGTGTCTACAGAGGCAATGACCGTTGCTGATGGATTTGAGTCTTTACCCACACCACCGAAATCGGTAATAGTATCAGTATTTTTGTTGTAGTAAATATCGTTGTTGTAAACAAATTCATCATTACCAGCGCCACCAGTTAGAGTATCATTACCAACGCCCCCAGAGAGGGTATCGTTGCCACTGTTCCCCACAATGTTGTCATTGTAGTCTGTACCTAAGATATTTAATCGTTCGATATTCTTGTAACTAACCTGATTCGTACCCGACCTAATTGAGCCAGTGTTAGTAGTGGCATTATAAGTTGTTGCGATCGCCGCACTACCGTTGTAATTTACGGACAGTACATCGTCACCCTCACCCCCATCTATGGTATCATTGCCACCACTGCCTGTGGAGAGGGTATCGTTGCCACTGTTCCCCACAATGTTGTCATTGTAATCTGTACCTAAAATATTTAATCGTTCGATATTCTTGTAACTAACCTGATTCGTACCCGCTTTAATTAAACCAATGTTAGTAGTAGGATTGAATGTCGTTGTAATCCCTTCTGTAGCATAATTGTAATTTACGGACAGTACATCGTCACCTTCACCCCCATCTATGGTATCATTGCCACCACTGCCTGTGGAGAGGGTATCGTTGCCACTGTTCCCCACAATGTTGTCATTGTAACCTGTACCTGAGATATTTAATCGTTCGATATCCTTGTAATCAACCTGATTCGTACCGAACCTAATTGAGCCAGTGTTAGTAGTGACATTGTAAGTTGTTGTAATCCCTACAGCAGCGCTGTAATAACTGCTGTGATCAACAGACAACAAATCGTCACCCTTACCTCCATCTACCGTTTGATTCTCTAAATCTAGATAGAAGGAATCATCTAGCGTGGCAAAACTTACTAGAGAAGACGACTCTCTAAATTAGCCAAGTAACCCTTGGGGTCTCTGCGAAACCGATATTGTTCAATTCTGGCTTTATGGTGTTTTTGCAATTGAGAGCGTAATTCGAGCCAAGTAACGATATTAACTTGTGCTAAATCAGATGCGGTAAAGGAATGAAGCTTAGTAGCGATCGCACAGGCGAGTTTGACAGAACCACGAATAACAAGGGATGAGGGGGCAACCTTACGACCAGTACAACGACGTTGATGATGACGTAACATACCAAAAGCATGTTCTAAGTCATTATTAGTTCTGGGGAAATCTTCAATTTCGTAACAATGAAAAAGTCCAGACCAGTAGTTATGGGTGGTTTTTATAAAGTTATCGATTGCGGTATTGAGTGTACCAGCTTTCTGCTTTTGTTGGGACATTTCTGTTAACAGTTGCTGATAACTTTGTTTGACTCCAGCAGCATCAAGACCTATTTTATTATTGAGAATATCCCTAGCCTTATCAACCCATTTATATGCAACTATGACAGGTAAAAATAAAGATGCAGTCGCAGATAAACCCTTAGCTATCAGGTGTTTCAGGTTAACTAAAGGTGGTGGTAAAGCACTTTTTTTTCCATCCGCTCTAAGCTTTGTTCTATCAACGTCAAATTTTCTTGTAACTTTAATCCAGATGCCTCTAACGATGGATGACCATCATTGGTTATAGAACTACGTACTGCCGAGCAATAATCTTCAATAATGTTTGCCAAATCCTCATCTTCATTGCTAACACTACGTTCAATGTCTCGTAATCCTCTAACTTTTTTTTTCAATTCCTTTTTTGCATGTCGATCTGCCTCATATATGGGAATAATAGCTTCTTTCAGGTAATGGTAATGACATAAACCATGAGCAATACTAGGTAATGCTACTTTTACAGCTTTGCGAATTGATTGTTGTCCATCACTAACAACTCCATCAATTGGTACATTTAGGGTGTTAGTTCAGGGCAAACGCATCTAAAGTACTCTTGATCAAGACCAAGATTAAGACCCAACGAAAAATCAGTATTTCTGGCTTGATTTATTTTCCAAGGCTCAAAGCGATCGCTAAAATTTTTATCAATAAGTAGAGCTTAATGAGATTATTTTTGAGTCTATTGAGAATAGAGTAGTCTTATTGACATGATGCGGCCGCCCTGGGTGTTAGTTACTTCTAATAATAACGCCACTAAATCTTCATTTCTTGATGATAATAAGGTTTTAGCTAGTAATATTTCTCCTGATATACAATCTCGAATGACCCATAATACCTCATGTCCAATTTCTGGCTGCATCCCATCGATGGCTAATATCACCCGTCCTTGCTTTTTAAATATTGCTTTTAACCTTTTATGGTCTTTTAGCCACAAAGAAAGTAACTCATCATATCTATCAATGAGGTGCGTGACCGTTCGTTGACTTATACATATACCCTTTAATTCAAGGTGAGTGTGTATTTCGGGAACACTTCTATGTTCCTGGTACCGTAATGCTCCTATGTAAGCAATCACATCTAAACCAAATTCGTTTTGTGGTAGAGCGAATGACCCTTCTTTCTCTGGTCGATATGCTTTTTTATACCGCAGACATGACTTATTTCGACATCGACGAATTTTTAGCTGTAGTTCTACTACCCCGTTTAACGTTCTTATATGTCGAGGATTATTGTATTCATTCCACATTGCTTGACCGCACGAGGGGCATTTTTTTTGAACACAATCGAGTACTTCAAACGATGTTGCCTCTGGTTTTAAACTTTTTCTTGCCAAGTTTTTGCACCATTATTTCGCTACAAGGTCAAGATTACAGGATTTCCGCTCTTCTCTAGTAAGTTTTGCCACGCTAGGTATTTACTTAGATGTCTTTGCTTCTAGACACATCTTTGCATATTCTTCACATTATTTACTGATAAATTTACGTAAAAATATTTTGATTTATGCACTATCAATGTGTCGTCTTTTCCTCTTGCTAAAGACTATTACCAATTGGTATAGCGTTTGTAACCAAAAATTTGCGCTCGCAGACATTACTGCTTCTGCCTCAAAAAATCGAGTTGGTTAAAGCGGCTAGTCAGGAATTGTATAATGCTGAGTGTCAGGCGTAGCCCGCCTTTGGCATCGCTAATTCTGTTGAACTCTCTGGGGCTGAACTCAAGAAACTGCAAGACAAACGGGCGAAAACGAAAACCGAACGACATCAGCAACGCAAGGCTGAATTGTCCCGTCGCTATGAAATTGACGTGACCCCTGATTTGGTCAAGAAAGATGATGATGGGTGGTATCCTCAACTGAGAATGCACTACTATTTGACGCTGGGGCGAGAGTTTCTGACGAACCGTGATACTAAACGGGCAGCAGCGCAGTTAGAGGCGGGAGAGAATTCGATTTGGAAACCAGATTTTAACAAGGGGCAGCTATTACCTGCTGTGTTGTTACTCGAAAATCTCAATCTGTTGCAGTTTCTCACGCCTGGGGTTCAGTTGAGGGGGTCTGACGAGCGGATGCAGGAGTTTAAAGCACTGGTACTAAAGCATCGGCACGTTATCAAGAATTACTTGAATGTCACTATCTCAGAAAAACACACACCGATTGCGATCGCTCAGAAGTTACTTGCCAAGATCGACTTGAAGTTGGATTATGTTGGTCGGTTGGGTAAGCGTGAAAATCGGGAGTGCGTTTATCAATTCGTGCCTGTTGATGATCGGGTGTGGTCAAAAGTAGTTGGTGAATGAGCGATGGCGATGGGGGTAAAGCTATCTTTGATAATTATTCTCATTCAGAGGGGATGAGACAATCAAAACTCAAGGGTGAAAAAGTCTCAAGAATATGGCAGTGTTTTGAACAGATATTGAATATATTGCGACACTACCATGAATCAAGATTACACTGATATTATCCAACGCTTAAGCCAACTACTGTGCCAAGCGATCGCAGAAAGAGAAGTCAATTTATTGGATGGTTTAGAACAACTAGACTTCGAGCTAGCCAAACTATTACGTTTGGTAGGGTTGCAAGTGATGTCAATGTTGTTAAATAATTTGGCGCAGACAGTAACCCAAGAAGCGAAAAAGACACGTTTTGTTGTCCACCGCCGAATGAGCGCCGCGTACTCGGTACTTTTTGGCATCGTAGAAGTTGAATCTCCCTACTTGTGGAACAAACAAGAGCATCGGGGATGCCGCCCAGTCAAAGAAAAGTTGCTAATTGAACATGGGGAACGTTCAATCGCTGTTAAGCGAGCGTTAACTGATTTTGGGGCTGAAGAGTCATTTGGGCAAGCAGCCAAACGTTTTCAAGAACATTATGGCTGGAAAGTAGAACGCAGTCCGCTTAGGCGAGAAGTAGAATCAATTGCAAATGTTGCCCAGCAATATGTAGAAAATCGATTGCAGAGACTGGAAACAAGTTTCAAAAGCTTGATTCCACCGTCTAAAAGAGATGGTTGGAACCGAATTTTAGTAGAACTTGATGGTTGTCAGATTCGCACTGGTATCTGTATCCCAAGCGAAAAAGAAGAATTAACTCCCATTCGCCGGATTAAAAAATGTCAGCGACCAACGGAGTGGCGTGAAGTGAGAGTGGGTTTGGCTCGCCGTGTGGAACAAAAAGACCAACGCACTTTTATCGCTAGAATGGGTCAATATCCCGAAGTGGTGCAACAACTTCATAGTGCAGCAATTGACCAAGGATTATCAACTTATACCTTAGTATATAGTTTAGCGGATGGAGGCAATGGCTTACGAGAAGCCCTTGAAGCAAAGTTTACCAATTTTCAGTTTATTCTTGACCACTCCCATTTCAAGCAGCATCTTTATCAAGCGGTTGAAGCGATGGAATTCCCAAGGTCTGTGTCTTCTGTTTGGTTTAAATGTGCTTTAGACTTAATTGAACATGGGCAAGTAAAAAAAATTATCAGCCGTCTCAAGCGCTGGTCAGGAAAAGGGCAAAAGGTAGTTTTGAATTTTTCTAAATATTTAGAACGTTTTCGCTCTGCTGTCCATTACGATCAATATCGCGCTCTTGGTCTACCAATTGGCTCAGGAGAAGTTGAAAGTGCCCACCGTTATATTCCTCAAAAGCGGTTAAAAATTCCAGGGGCAACTTGGCATCCAGATACAATTAATCCGATGTTGGCTTTAAGAGTGATTCGAGCCAATGATTGGTGGGACGATTTTTGGCTAACCGCCTTTTGATTCTCATTATCACGGAATTTCCTCACAGTTTAATATTATAGCGATCGCTCATCCACCAACTACTTTTGACCACACCCTCTTGTTTGAGAGTAGAGATTGGCAATTATGAGATAGTTCTGGATGCCGGAACCAGACCCAAAGGTAGCAATCCATTACCTGCCTTTGAGTATCT
>NZ_JBALFY010000120.1:0-18781 GCF_036916655.1 Nostoc sp. | reverse complement strand
TGTTAGCCGATCAATATTTGAGGCGCTTTCGAGAAATTGGAGATATAGACGATGTGTTACGAGCAGAACAAGCGGCACGTAGATCCCTGGCACTAGAGCCGCGCCATAATCAGGTTTCTTCGATGCTCCTAGCATCAGCTTTACTATCTCAACATCAGTTTCGAGAAGCTTTAAATGTGTTAAATAATTCATCTCTTGATAATCCCAATATTGTCTCGCTCTTGGCATCGATTCAGATGGAGTTGGGTGATTATGAAGCAACTCATCAACTCTTGCAGAACCTTGTACAAGAAGAATCGAACTCTGGTCATAACGCAGTTGTCGCCCGTTACTTAGAGTTAACTGGCAATCTAGCCTCAGCACGGCAACTGCTAGATGAGGCTATGCAGGAGATGGACTCTTTCTACACGACGAGCGCCGAAACTCGCGCTTGGTTTCATGTGCGGACTGGGGATCTGGCTTTTGCAGCCGGCGATTTTGCCCTGTCTGAGCAGCGATATCGGGAAGCTTTTGACCTCTTTCCACGGCATATAGCTGCGTTTACAGGACTAGCCCGCCTCTATGCGGCACAGCATCGATGGCAGGATGTTATAAATATCACAAACCAGGGTATAGAACTGATGCCGTTGGTAGAAACACTGGGGTATAAGGCTGATGCTCAAGTAGCTTTGGGAGACCAAAAAGGCGCAGCTGAAACTGAAGATTTAATCGGGGTAGTCGCTTACCTGAGCAAGGTTAAAGGAATCTACGATCGCGCAATGGCTGTCTACTACACTGAACATGGAATCCACTTACCAGAGGCACTAGAGATTGCCCGTAGTGAAGTAGCAGTGCGAGACGATGTATATGCAGAGGATACTTTGGCTTGGGCAGCTGCGGCTAATGGGGAATGGCAAGAAGCCCAAAAGGCAGCACAACGGGCAACTCGTTTTGGAACAGAAGATGCTTTACTGCAATTTCATGCTGGCATGATTGCGTTTCACTTAGGCAAGCGTGAGGAAGCAATAAAGCGATTAACTCAAGCTGTTAGCCTCAATCTTCAATTTCATCACAAGTATGCTGATGAAGCTCGTCAAGTCTTGGCTAACTTAGTACCCTCTGTCTCTTTTCCCACTCCTAACGCTATAGGGAGTTCTTCATGAAAAAGCTACTACATTACTTGGCTTGGAATATTGCAATCATCGCAATATGTTTATTTTGGATGCCGGAGGCGAATGCTCATCCTTTAGGCAATTTTACCATCAATCACTACGCAGGAGTGCAGGTAGCAACCGATGGGGTAGGGATTGATTATGTTCTAGACATGGCAGAGATTCCGGCTTTTCAGGAGATTAATCACTTAGATACTAATCGCGATCGCAAAGCTGAACCTGTAGAGACAGTTCAATACCCCGAACAAAAATGCCAGGAAGTCAACTCACATCTGGAACTGTCGATCGATAAACATCTGCAAGCACTGTCTTTGGTAAAATCAACAGTCGAATTTCCTCCAGGTGTCGGAGGATTATCTACACTGCGGCTGAGTTGTAATTTTCAGGGATCAATGGAGTTAGTCGGCGCGAATCAGTTAATAGAATTTGAAGACAAGTTCTACCCGCAGCGCTTGGGCTGGCGTGAAATTACTGTGGCTGCAAATGGCGTTCCCATTCAAGGTAGTTTCACCTCTAACAGTATCACCAACCGCTTGAGAGATTACCCCACTGAGTTACTTAGTAGTCCTCTCGACCAACGTCGGATTGACTTTAAACTCAATCCGTCTCTGACATCGAGCGAACAAGCGCCTCCACCGGAAGTTAAATCATCCAGCCGTTTAGATAATGCTTTGACAGGAAGAAGCAACGATATCTTCACTAGCCTAATTACCCAGGAAAATCATAATTTCCTGACTATCTTAATAGCTCTAGCGATCGCCTTTTTATGGGGTGGTTTACACGCCCTGTCCCCTGGTCATGGGAAAACGATAGTCGGTGCTTATCTAGTGGGTTCCCGTAGTAATGCCAAACACGCTCTATTCCTGGGGTTGACTGTGACGGTTACTCATACAGCTAGCATATTTCTTTTAGGGCTGGTAACACTTGGCACGTCTCAGTTTGTGCTGACTGAACAATTATACCCTTGGCTAAGTGTAATCTCTGGTCTGCTAGTAATTGGAATTGGTTTAAATTTGTTCATCAGTCGATTACAAGGTCATTCACACGACCATGAGCATGAAAACCATCAACACAGCCACGACCACCATCATCACCATCATCACCACGAGCATTCGCATCTACCGTCTCACGGTGATGTAAGTTCCATGAAGTGGTCTAGCCTACTAGCGCTGGGAATATCGGGCGGCTTGTTACCTTGTCCTTCAGCCTTAGTAGTGTTGCTGAGTGCGATCGCAATGGGACGAGTTGGCTTTGGACTAGCGCT
This sequence comes from Nostoc sp., assembly GCF_036916655.1. Lineage (GTDB taxonomy): Bacteria > Cyanobacteriota > Cyanobacteriia > Cyanobacteriales > Nostocaceae > Nostoc. The sequence continues at coordinate 16,366 of NZ_JBALFY010000120.1, read as the reverse complement.
AGTGTCTGCCTTTAGCTTAGGTCTAGCAGCAGTACTAACTGGAATCGGCTTAATGCTAGTCTACGCCAAAAATCGGTTTGAGCATTTGCCACTCCAGATCCCCAGGATCAAGATGTTACCCGTAGCAAGTGCCTTATGTATTACCCTAATTGGCTTAGGTATTACTTCACAGGCTTTGCTTGCTCATCCCTGGAACTAGATGAAAGTGCAATCATACAAAGCACTCAGTTTTGTAAAAATAACCTAGAACAACTATATGTCACAAGCAATTAAAGAATCCATCGTCTCAGAAAACAATCTATCTCATCGCTCTACCAAGTTTTCCAAAATAGCCAAGCTTAAGAGTTTGAGTAAGTGTTCATTTAATTTTTGGCAAAAATCGCTCTTACGTTCAATCCCTATTGCCTCTGCTGCGATGCCTGGGTTGGGCGTAGCCATAGCTCTATCTGTAAGTTTTATTTTGCCATCTCAGGCATCCACCATATCATATTCTGGTGATACAACAAACGCACCAACTTTTAACCGTCCGCAAACGGAAGGGTTTGAAGGTGGTACTAACCCACCCACATCACTTTCTAGTAATGGCACCGCCGTCCCTTACTACAGCCAGCCTTTCTTTGTTGATACTACAGGCTCATATAATGTTGTAGGTTCTCAAGCTTTCCTGGGCATCCAGTTCTTGTACCAAAACAGCTTCAACCCAATTACCCCATTAGTTAATTTACTCAGTGGGAATGATCCTTTTCCAGATGAAGGCACATCTGGTTTTAGTGGCTTGAGCTTAACTGCCAATAATCAATATTTTTTAGTCACTACTGGATTTGACAATAGCAATAACAGTTTTGGTACTTTTACCAATACCATCACTGGCCCTGGCAATATTACACTTGTCCCCGAACCTTCTTCAATCGCCAGCACAGTAGTCTTTGGGATTATTGGTAGCACCTTGATACTAAAGCGCAAACTAAAAAAGCTAAAATCTGTCAACTAACCTCCGAAGGAATCATCCAAATTTATTACTTATACCAATTCTCTGTAAACTTGCACTTAATAACTAATTTCTTTTTTTGCGTATTTTAGAGTTTGTTGAATAAATATTAAGTGCATATTGATGGATAATTGGTATTAACTTAACGGACAATTATCTGTTAATGGCTGAACCTAAAATTCCAAAACTAGTCATAACTAAAGATAGTCGTAGTTTATCTGAATTCATTGCTAGTTGTATATGATGAGTTTCTCATAAAATCTTATTTTGAGGAAAATATGAAACGATTTATCTTCATTTCTTTAATAACTGCTTTGTGCATAATCGGCTACTTTGAAATTAGCTTGTCACAGGCTGAAAAACTTTTTTGGCTGAATTTGAGTCTTTGAAATCCTCCCTCACGAAATTATTTCCCACTCCGCCCTCGTAATTTTCGCTGATTAGCTAATTTCTCTTTGCCATAAAATATCTGTAACTCTTGTCATCCCAGCTTTTAGATGACGGCGATACGTACTGAAAGGCAAATCTAGTAATTCAGCTGCTTGTTCTTGCGTGGCGGCGGGATTTAAATAAGTTCGATAAACAGCGCGGTAGAGTTTTTCATCACGCGGGGATGATTGCAAGGATTCAACTGCTTGTTTCACCAGATTTTGTAAAACTTTAACGCGTTGGCTTTGTCCACCCCAGGCATCGCGTCGGTGGACAAAGTGCGGCTTCTCGTCGGAGAGTTGCGTTTCCTTTGAACTCTCGCTCATACTTGCTTTTGTGGCAACTTGTTCTGACACGCTTTGCGAGAGTACTTCGTACACGCTCCGCGATCGCACTAATGGATTATTCTGTAATGCATCAGGACAACTAAAGTTACGTAACGCATTCTGCACCGCCTCCACAAATTCTGGCTGACTAAGAACTAACAGAGGTTCACCGACTGGAGTATTATCTACAGATTCTCCAGCAGTTGTAACCTCTTTTCGGGCCAAAATTTCCTTCCATGCGGCAGGTGATACAATTCGCCAGTCATGTCCATACACACCATAGTGTCTTCCCTCAACTGTAAAATCGGTTTCAGAAAGTCGTATTAAGTCAAAGTAGTTTAACATTGCTGTCCAACTATCTGCTTGGGCACAAGGTAGAAAGGTGTATGCTAACCCCGCTGTTTTCTGAAAATACTGCACAAAATTAATGAAAATTAGACTTTGGGTGGGAGAAACAGCTTGATAGGTGTCCCGCGCCATCCAGAAGCGGAAAATAGTTGCGCCTTCGCTAGGACGTAATGGTGCATGGGTTTGGAGATATTGCCAAGATACAAGAGCGCCCGGATCTGCACTCAAATCTTCGACAGTTGCTGTGTGCAATGCCACCATCATTGCAAATCCAGCAGGTTCGGAGTGCAAGTCACGAAATACTACTACATTCTGCGGTTGGCGCTTCAACCAGTGATCTGCTATTTTTGCTGATTCTTCGCCTTCGTATTCTGCTACCATCCCCAGCAGTGCGGTTTTGTCAGTTTCTCGCAGTGAGTCTGTCAATAAACTACTTTGCTCACCCCAGGTGAAACAGGATCGAATCGCCGAGTTATCCCGATGCAAAAAAATATAATCAAGTAGCACTCGATGCTTTTCTTGCCCTTCGGTTTGTCCTAGTCGTTTAGTATAATATTGACGCGCTCGGTGGTGTAATTCCGTGTAAAATTCCGAATTACGCCAACGCAAGTCAGCAATTAAAACTTCGCGTGCTAAATCGTGGGGAAATAAACCCAATTGCCCTGATTCGATAAACGACAGTCCGCGCAACCACTCAAATAAATCGTGAACATCAGGTATTTCCCCTAAAGAGTGAGCCTCACCAGCCGAAGTATTTTGAGGCACAGCCAATATTTGATTTAATGCGGCTTCGGTAGTAACCCGGATCACCGCACAAGCTTCTAAAGCCATACGGTGTACAGGCGTTGGTACTTCTTTTATAAATCTTGACAACAGTGTTTTAACAACATTGGGAGCAGATTCTGCTTGAAAAGAGATTTCTTTTCCCTGAGCAAACACCTCAGCAACCAAAGATAATGCTAGAGGATGTCCGTGGGTAAAATCTAGAATCGCCTGGTGTTCTGTAGTGGGAATATCTCGTGTGGTGAGATAAGTTTGACTTTCTTCTGGGGTAAGATTGCGTAGGGGCAAACTGTGCATCAAAGCTTGCCAACCTGGATCGCTACACCAACTAGATGAGGGGGGATTGCGTCCAGCAATCACAATTAAGGTATTAATAGACAAATGGGGTAAGAATCCTTCCCGCAACCATTCATCTAGCTGGGTAATAGCTTCGTATGTGTCAATTAAAATTACATTACGTTCTTGTCTTTGGGCTAGCACATGTAAAGGAGAATCTGATTCATTCAATCCCATCAACGAACGCAACGTGCTAACAAAAGATTCGGGCGCAGCTTCTATATTACGTCCTTCTACGTAGATAGTTGATATTTTTGACCGTTCACAAAAGCGCAAAAACTGCTGCATGAGGGTTGTCTTGCCCACACCACCAGGGCCAAAGACGTGCAAAATGTGAAAAGGTAATTCTCTTGATGCGATCGCATCAAGAAATAGCTCCACTTCCCGCTCACGTCCCACGAATTTGCGATTTCGTTCTGCACTTAGTCGCTGTAATAGAGATGTCATTGCCATCCCTTCCTTAAATTTTACGTAGAATTACTGTTTTAAAGTATGAAGGATATTTTTGATTTCTAAAATCTACTTTGACAAAATTTATAAATAATGTTGATAGTGGTAAATATCTAGCGATCGCCAATTCTCATTTTAAGGTTTAATGACATTAAACCCCTTGCAGCAGGTAGGGTTGATAAATTTCTAACGAATGTAGGAATATAGCGATCATCTCTGTAATTAATCGGGTGAGCTTTGTGAGGATGTGACCTAAATCGCCACCAGCCAATCACAGACCACAGACGTACAGCCGCTCCCAAAGTTAACCCAAACCTGCCACTGCCCCAGATATCCGTTCCATATTGGCTCTCCATCAGCAACGCCGACAGCCTCGCCAATTGTGGAAACTAGCTCATTGTAAAGGGAGCCAGCGCTATCTAACCCAAGCTGCATTTTCAGCTTTAGCCCCTTCCAAGCAAGGGTTGCAGGACTTTCAACCTGATTTAATGTTGGGGCAATATCAATAGGTCTCATGTCACTGACTGGCGTGGCTAACACTATATTAACCTGAGTTCGCGTTAAGCCAGAAGCTAAAAAGCTTATTCTGTCAGGATTGAATAAAACTGGAATTGTTCAAAGCAGGGATAAAAGTGGAATCATTTTGTCAATAAGGTTCACAAATGAAACTAATCTCAGCAATATGTCTTATTGACAATAGATAAAAACAGAGCTTTAGACCGAACAACGATAATTCAAGGCTTTTGAGGATTTCTTATCCCGAACTCAGGTTATATTATTAGTGACTGACACCGACTCCCTAAGAAACAGTTCATCCCGATTTAACCACTGCCCAAAAATCGAATCACGCTCATCATCGAGTGGAACAAACTGGTAAACACACTCCCGATTTTCCCTTGATCCCAAATGCCCGACATAATCCAATTTCAAATCAATTTTGGCAAGTAACTTTTGAGCGATCGCCACAGGAGTAAATTTTTCTGAGATAGTCACATTTAGATAATTTTTGATAACGTGCCGATGCGTTACAGCCAGCACTTTAAACTCCAGCATCCTTATATTTAATTGTAACCACCTACTTAGTGCCGCATTTTGACGTTGATTAGACTGTTTTGTAACTGCGTAGTTATTTATGCTTTTTGACTTAGTAAAGGAATTTCAATACAAAATTCTGTCCCTTGCCCCGGCTCAGATACAAAAGAGAGAGTCCCACCATGTTTCTCCTCAATAATTTGCCGACTTATAGATAAACCCAACCCTGTACCCTTTCCTATCGATTTGGTAGTAAACATTGGTTCAGATAACCGTTGTTTGACTTCTTCTGTCATACCGATGCCATTATCAGCAATTTTAATTACTACAACTGAACTTTGTTGATCTAGAGTTGTGCGAATCGTGATTTTTCCGTTATCTTCTACCGATAACAAATTAACGCCATTTACTGCAATTTGGCGAAGGTTTGCAACATAGTTGCTCTTAGTTAGCAATGACTCCTCTATAGCGTCTATTGCATTAGCAAGGAGATTCATGAAAACTTGATTCAGTGGGCCTGGAAAACATTCTACAGATGGCAAAGTTCCATAATCTTTAATAATCTGAATTTCGGAACGTTCTGAGTTAGCTTTTAAGCGATATTGTAAAATCAATAGTGTGCTATCAATACCTTCATGAATATCTATAAGTTGTACTGCTGAATCATCCCGACGTGAAAAATGCCTAAGAGAATGAATCATCTGTGCTAGGCGCTTTGTTCCTTTGTACATAGACGACATAATTTGCGGAGAATCTTGCATTAAAAAATCAATATCAATCTCATCTATTTTTTGCTGAATTTCTACTTCAGGATTGGGATAATATTTTTGATAAAGTTGAAACAGATCAATAAAATTTTGGGTGTATTCAGAGGCATGATTGAGATTTCCTAAAATGAAGTTGACTGGATTGTTAATTTCATGGGCAATTCCAGCGACCAACTCACCAAGGGTAGACATCTTTTCTTGTTGTACCAGCCGAACTTGAGCTTGCTGAAAATTATCAAGTGCTTGAGATAGTTGCAAAGTACGTTCTTCTACCCTTTGCTCTAACTCTTGAGTCAGCTTTTGTAACTTGGTTTCGACTGCAAGACGGTCGGCTATTTCTTGTTTAAGTTGCTGATTATGACTTTGGAGTTGCTTAGTTAGATTACGAATTTTTAGATGTGTCTTGATACGAGCCAGTACTTCTTCATGCTCAAACGGTTTAGTAATGTAATCTACTGCTCCCAAGCTCAAACCCTTTACTTTATCGACAGTTTCAGAGAGAGCTGTCATAAAAATTATGGGGATATCACAGGTTATAGGATTTAACTTTAAACGCTGGCAGGCTGTAAATCCGTCAATTCCAGGCATCATTACATCTAAAAGTATGATATCAGGACAAGCGTATTCAGCTTGAGCGATCGCTCCTTCACCATTCACAGCAATCAATATTTCCCAACCTGTATCCATTAATGCTTCAGATAGTACTTCCAAATTATTGGGATTATCATCCACAATCAAAATTATGCCTGTCTCCAGAACAGGTATATTCATTGTTTTTCTCCTCGATATGGTTGGATAAATTCCCTAATTTTTTCAATTTGAAAGCTTTTAGCAAGTTGCTCTAATTGTTCGGCAAATAGTATAAACTTCTCATCCAAAAGTTTCATTTTTTGGGCTTGCTCTCGAATGCCTTTGATATTACCTCTCATCGCCAAATCAAATAGTTTCTCGATTTCTTCAGGTGGTGGAGAAATTAAGCAAATGTCTGATAGCGATGAATCAACAGAGGTAACTTTTAGATTTTGGGTTTCGTCGAATTCTTCTTGACTGTGGGGCAAATCATAAATCCACTCAAATTTTAAGTGCTTCTGTAACTTCTGGAACAATTCATTAGCTTGCACTGGTTTAGGTAGAAAATCGTTGCCACCAACCTCTAAACTCTCATGCTGGTCAGATTCAAATACACTGGCAGATGAAACAATTATTGGTAAATTATCAAATGGCAACATACGCAAGTTACGAATCATTTCTAAGCCATTCATGACTGGCATAGACAAGTCAGTGATAATTAAATCAGGTTTCAACTCGACTGCTTTATCTAAGCCGTCTTGACCATTAGTTGCCTCCGTTATTTCAAAACCAATATCACTTAATAAATTGATAACAATAGAACGGTTTTCCCGATTATCATCTACGAGCAAAATTTTCTGCTTATTGCCAGTAATCCCAACAATTGTGCTTTCAGGAGTTACGACACCACTATTTTGGTTATAGATAGTGTTTACTGTCCCATTTCCAGATTTTTCTGGTACAGTTTCATACACCCATTCAATTTGTAAATATTTTTCTAGCTTCTGAAGTAAATCATCAGCATGTACAGGTTTAGGTAAAAAATCGTCTGCACCAACTCCTAAACTTTTGTGTTGGTCAGATTCAAACACGCTAGCAGATGAAACTATGATGCTCAACTCCTGAAACTCTTCTTGCTGGCGCAGGCGACGTGTTAATTCAAAGCCATCCATGACGGGCATTGTCAGGTCTGTAATGATTAAGTCCGGCAGAAATTGCATAGCTTTATCTAAACCTTCCTGACCGTCACTTGCCTCTATAATTTCAAATCCAATCTCCTCTAATAGATTTATAACAACAGAACGGTTTTCCCACTTATCATCTACAATTAGGATTCTCCTCTTTCCAGTAGCAATTCCGATAATTTTACCAGCAGACACCACTCTACCTGATTGCATCCAATCCACTGATTCTTGTAAATCCAAGTCAATCCAAAAAGTGCTGCCCTGACCTATTTCACTTTTTACTTGGATTGTACTATCCATTAATTGCACAATTCGCTGACTAATAGCTAAACCTAACCCAGTACCTTCTGATTGCTTTTTAATCTCTCCGACTTGCTCAAATGGTAAGAATATTTTCTCTACCTGTTCTTGACTCATACCAATTCCCGTATCGATGATTTGAAATCGAATTCTATGAATTGGTTTTTGGTTACTTTCATTGACTAAAAATTGGTCTACAAAGCTAATAGTAAATCTCACTCCTCCTTTCTCAGTAAATTTAATGGCATTACCTAGTAGATTAATTAAGACTTGTCGCAATCGTTTTTCATCTGCCCAAATGCCAATAGGTAGTTCTGAATTTGGTTGATAAATAAATGAAATACCTTTTTGTTCAGCACGAATTCGACAAATTTCTACCACGCTCTGGAGAAACGCCGGAAAATGGAAGTCACTTTTGTAAAGTTCCATTCTTTGAGCTTCTATTTTAGATAAATCTAGAATGTCGTTAATTAATGTTAATAGGTGTGAACCGCACTGGTGAATAATTCTTAAGCCGTCTTGCTGTTTATCAGTTAAACTCTTATCCCGTTGGAGAATTTGAGCATAACCCAGAATACCGTTAAGAGGAGTTCGCAATTCGTGGCTCATGTTAGCTAAGAACTCACTTTTGGCACGATTTGCTGTATCAGCAAGTTCTTTTTTTAACTCTAGGGAGCGATAGGATTCAGCTAGAGTTCCTGCCATTCGGTTAAAAGCTTCTGCGAGTTCTTGGATTTCGTCTTCGGTTTGAATATTCAGACGGTATTCTAGATTGCCATCTCCAATTTTTGCTGCTCCCTGTTGGAGCTTTTGAATCGAGCGAATTACTGGTAAAAGGATTAGCAATAACTGACCCACAAAAACTAGCAGAATGGACAACAGCAGAATTTGTCTGGCAAGTTGAGTAGTCTGTTTAAAGTTATTAAATTCTTGCTTTGCGAAGCTATCCTGTTGCTGAAGCTTTTGAGTTAATAATTTTAAGTAAAGTTCAATATCGCGAGAAAAAGCGTTGATTACTCGAAAATCCTGTTGGGATTCAGCTAATTCTAAGGGCTTATCTGTGTTAGATTGATTGGTTAATTCGATTATTAGATTAGCAAGCAAGCTATGGCGATCGCTAATCTTGACTAACTCTGACTTTATCTCTGGCTTTAAATTTTGTAACTCAGCCAAATTTTTAGTAAATCCAGATAGGGCTTCCTGATATTTCACCAGATTGGAAGCATCGCGTTTGAGCAAGATCATGTCCTTAAGCGCGGCTACTTCATTATTCAAAGAGAGATTTATTTGCAGGATGGTCGTCAAAGCCTGAGTATTTTTTGCCTGGGTATCCTGTGCTTTTTGTTCTGCTTGCCTGATAAAGAGGTCGCCTCCAATTTGGGTAGAGGCAACCAATCCCAGAACGATCGCAGACGATCCAATACATTTGGTCGTTATCCGCATATCTTGGTTAGCCTCATTTGCTGGAAACTCGTTTTTGCAACTCTCTAACGATGTCGTAATCTCCGTCTTGCACCAAAGTGTAGCCAACTCCAATACCGCCTGTAGGGTCTACAAGACCTGCTGGAGCGTCAATCAATGCCTTTTTCAAGTTATCTTTCAACTCGACGGAGACTTTACTAGATGCAACAAGAGGTACGCTAGGAAGCGGGACAGATTCCCAGATAATTGTGTATTTCTTGGGGTCAATCTTCCCTTCATTGACTTGATCGGTATAAGAGCGACGATCGTCTGCGATCGCATCTACTTCCCCCTTGACTAAAGCTTGTTTTGCTTTATCATGGCTGCCAGCGAAGATTACCGAGCTAAAGTCTCGTTCAGGATTAATATTTATTTCCTGAAAATGAGCTGTTGGTACGACATATCCAGATGTCGATAACTTGGTGACGAAAGCAAATCGCTTACCTTTCAAATCCTTGAGGGTTTTGATGCCACTTGCCTTGCTGACAATAATTACAGCTGTGTACCAAGGTCGTTTTGTTTCTTTATTAATTTGAGCAACCAATGGCTCAATCTTGGGATCACGGCGATGAGCTTCGATGTAACTGGTGGGTGCAAGATAGGCAATATCTACCTTTTTTTGGACTAATAAATCAATGGCTGTTTCGTAGTCCTTAGTAATTTCAAATTTAAAGGGTCGTTTTAGTGCTTTGCTCAGGTAGTCAGACAAAGGTTGGAGTCTCTTTTCTTGTTCGGCTGAAACCTGCCAGGGAATCACCGCCATTGTAATGGTTGCTTGTTCTTCTCCGGCGGTCGTGCTAGCAGGCGACTGAGCAGTGTTTGGCTGACTTGCAGATGAACTTTCACGAGTTGGAGTACAGGCCATGCCAAATATGGCGATCGCTAATACTGAGGTAAAAAAAGCAGTCTTTCTACCAAGAATATGGGTTACAACTTTACAAAAAAGTTGCTGGTGCATGGTTTTTATCCTTTTGGAGCCTGTTCTCTTCAGAGAGGTTTCACATTTATTAATCCCAAAATGGTGTACATTCTCTCACTTGAAAAGTAAATAGTCATCATGAACCAATATGCTTCAGTTAAGGCTAAAATCCTTTGCCAAAGTCAATTTTTTAACGAACCGCTATCGCGCAGCGTCTCGTTAGAGAAGGATACAAAGGACGTAAAGAGAAGGAAGAAACGCTTAACTGAACTGTATTGCATCATGAACTACATACACCAGAACACATCAAAAAGGGATTGGGGATTATAGACTAGTATTTTTTACTTAGCACTGGGCAAACCCTCGCTATCCGCTGACAGCATTCAGTACCAAAATAAATTAGCGATCGCTCAGTGTTTTTCACACTACTGGCAAATGGAGAAGCCTTATGCGATTCTGTTGGAAAATCATTTTAATTCCTTTCCTCTGAAGGCGTTAATTATTCTTGCCATCCCAAAATAAACGTCAAGTCAAGATTGCTGAATTTTGGCTTCTGAATTCTTCTTTAGTGAACTTGAGATTGCCTAATAGGAATTACTTCTGTTAAGCTAATAAATGTATATTAGAATACAATTATTAAAAAAGATAAGCCAACTTGAAACCCTTATTACAGAAACCAGCATGAGCGAAACTACAGTTCGCAAACAGTACAACCAATTAGCTGCCGTTTACGATCTACGCTGGAGAGATTATATAGTTAACACACTGTCTTTCCTTAAAACCTGGGTAGAGATATCACCAACAGATATTGTACTTGATATTGCGTGTGGTACTGGTGAGTTTGAACGTTTACTACTAACTGAGTATTCATCGCAACAAATTGTTGTTATAGACATTTCAGAGGAAATGCTGGCAATCGCTAAACTCAAATGTAGTGCTTATCCTCAAGTATCATTTCAGATAGCAAGTGCATCAAGGTTGCCATTTGACAGTAATAGTTTTGATGTAATTGTGTCTGCTAATTCGTTTCATTACTTTAATGAGCCACTTGCTGCATTAAAAGAGATGAGACGTGTGTTAAAGCCTGATGGTGAAGTCGTTATTTTAGATTGGTGTAGAGATTATTTAATTTGTAAAATATTTGATTTAGTACTTAAGATTTTTGATCCGGCTCATAGTGTTATACCCAAAATGAATTGCACCGCTTTCTTAAAGATGAAATTTTTGTGGTTTTTCGTGCAACAAAAACTCGTTTTGGGATTGTGTGGGGATTGATGGTAGTTACAGCAAAACTCAAAACTTAAACTAATTTTATATCATAAAACTTTACCATAAAATTTGACATCTTATCCCTAAAATGACTAGTAAATATGATTCAACTTGATCGTCTAAGTATGACTTATAAAGGCGGAGTAATAGGGATTAAACCTATTTCTCTGAGCTTTATAAAAGGTCAGTTCACTGTTATTTTGGGAGCATCTGGTTCTGGAAAATCAACTTTACTGCGCTGTCTTAACTATCTTAATCGCCCCACAACTGGTACTGTGATAGTTGAAGAATTGGGGAATCTACATAACCGTAAGGTGTTGTATGAACATCGCAAGCGTACAGGGATGATTTTTCAGCAGCATCAACTTATTAGTCGGCAAACGGCTCTTGGGAATGTATTAGTGGGTCGTTTAGCGTACCATTCAACACTACGAAGTTTCTTTCCTTTGCCCAAAGCAGATCAGTATATTGCCTTAGAATGTTTAGATCGGGTTGGACTTTTGCATAAAGCTCTAACACGAGTGGATGCTCTTAGCGGGGGTCAACAGCAAAGGGTTGGTATCGCACGCGCCTTAGCACAAAAACCACAATTGATTTTGGCCGATGAGCCTGTTGCTAGTCTCGATCCGACTAGCGCTCACAAAGTCCTTTCATTTCTGCGCCAGACTTGTCAAGAAGATGGAATTTCTGCAATCCTCAGTCTGCACCAGATCGATCTCGCAAGAATTTACGCGGATCGAATTATTGGGTTATCTCAGGGAAAGGTTGTTTTAGATGGTAAGCCAGCAGATATCAGTGCCTACCAATTAAAGCAACTTTATAGTGACAAAGATAGTTCTCACGATCAAGGCTTTCAGGAAACTATTAATTCCTAATGGCTAAATTTCCTGTACTGTTTTTATATTAATTTAGGATAACCTCAATGACTGTTTTACTAAACAAGCGATCGCTTGTCTCAATGACACTAATTATGGCTACCTTAATCGGTTGTCAAAGTCCCAGTAACCAATCTGCAAATAAGCAATCAGGTTCTGGCAATAGTCCAGTCGTCGCATCAGATTCGGCTGACCCTCAAACCCTAAAAGTAGCTTTATTACCTGATGAATCTCCTTCAAGTTTGATTAAAAAAAATGAAGGATTTAAAAAGTATCTTGAGACAAAGCTACAAAAACATATTGAACTTGTCGTTACAACTGACTACTCCTCGATGATTGAGGCAGCAAGTAACAAGCGTATTGATTTAGCTTATTTTGGGCCACTTTCTTACGTTTTGGCAAAAACCAAGAGTGATATTGAGCCATTTGCAGCTTTGAAGAAAAACGGTAAAACTACTTATCAGTCTGTGATCATTGCTAACACAGCTAGTGGTGTCAAGTCACTAGCAGAAGTCAAGGGTAAAACGGTAGCCTTTGGAGACCAAGCATCTACTTCCAGTCATTTGATTCCTAAATCAATGCTGGCAAGTAGCGGATTGCAACCCGGCGGAAAAGACTACCAAGAGGCGTTCACAGGTTCACATGATGCTGTAGCATTGGCAGTTCAAAATGGTAATGCTCAAGTTGGTGGCTTGAGTAAACCCATCTTTGAATCCTTAATTGAACGCAAAGTAATTGATTCTAGTAAAGTTAAGGTGATTGCAGAGTCTAAAGAGTATCCTGAATATCCCTGGACAATGCGTTCTGATTTAGCACCGCCACTAAAAGAAAAAATTCGTGCAGCATTTCTTGCATTGAATGATAAAGATGTTCTTAAACCCTTCAAAGCTGATGGTTTTGGAGCCGCGAAAGATAAAGATTATGATAGCATCAGAGACTTAGCAAAAATTCTTAATCTTGATATTGCCAAGTTGCAAAAGTAATTTATAAGAAGAATTCAGGAATCAAAATTCATACTGAATTCTGTTTTTACTCAGTACTTTGCTATAAATAGTTTTCTTAATTGAAACTCTATCCCTTTATGAATAGAGTATTCTGAATTATGAATTCTGACTCCTGATATTTTGAATTTGGAGCGAAACGACGTGACACTTCCTAATCCTCTACCAGCTTTCGATCGGCTACTGAAACAACAACGGCGGCAATGGTATCGAACGATAGTAACCTGGGCGATCGCACTTTTGGCTGTAGCTATATGTTGCTTTCTGGTTGGACTTTGGGACGAGAAACGCCTTTCAGATGGCATTCCCAGTATCTTAAACTTGCTACATCAAATGCTGCCTCCAGATTTTAGTGATGCCCGAAACTGGGTCAAACCTTTATTTGATACGCTGGCGATGAGTGTTGCAGGCACTGCGATAGCCATTGTCTTCTCGATGCCTTTATCTTTATTAGCGGCTCAGAACACAACTCCCCATCCCTTGCTATTTCAAGTTTCACGCCTGATTCTCAACGGCTTGCGCTCTGTGCCAGAGCTAATTATGGGTATTATCTTTGTGGCAGCTGTTGGCTTTGGGGCATTACCCGGAACCTTGGCGGTGGGATTTCACTCGATTGGCATGGTCGGCAAATTCTTTGCAGAATATATTGAACTGGTCAATGAAGCACCGCTAGAAGCAGCAAGAGCTGCTGGTGCCAACAAGGTGCAAGTGATCTATCACGGAATTTTGCCGCAGGTATTACCACAAATGATGGATCTGACCCTTTATCGATGGGAATATAATTTTCGTGCCTCTACGGTTATGGGAGCGGTAGGGGCTGGTGGCATCGGGTTTGAGCTAATTGGCGCACTTCGCCTGATTAATTATCGGGAAGTTTCAGCAGTGCTACTAGTAATTTTGCTTATGGTCATTCTGGTTGATGGTTTTAGTAGTTATCTTAGAAAACGTTTAGTCTAAGCACGGTGCAAATAAACTAACCGTTCCAGAATAACGAAATGCTTACGCTGTATTCATTTTTAATTTTTAATTCCACCTTGCGGTACTAGGAGGTTGCTGATGAAACCCAAAGTTGTAATTACCCACTGGGTTCACCCGGAAATTATTACAAACTTAAGTGAGCATTGTGAGGTAGTTGCAAATCCAACTAGAGAGACTTTACCGCGTGAAGAAATTCTTAAGTTGGCGCAGGACGCTGAAGCTTTGATGGTTTTTATGCCAGATCGAATCGATGAGGCGTTTCTGAAAGCTTGTCCAAAATTGAAGATTATCGCCGGAGCATTGAAAGGTTACGATAACTTTGATGTTGATGCCTGCACTCGTCAAGGTATTTGGTTCACCATCGTCCCTAGCTTATTGGCTGTACCAACGGCTGAGTTGACCATTGGATTGATTATCGGGTTAGCCCGTCAGATGTTGCTAGGCGATCGCTTGATTCGTCAAGGCACGTTTGCAGGTTGGCGGCCACATCTATACGGTATAGGATTAGCAAACCGAACACTAGGAATTGTTGGTATGGGGAGTCTGGGACAAGCTCTCGCTCAACGGCTTTCCAGTTTTGAAATGAACTTGATTTACACCGATGCGATACCTTTACCCAAGGAAAAAGCAGCAACTTGGTGCTTGTCACAGGTTTCCCTAGATACGCTATTGGCAACTAGTGATTTTGTTGTGCTGATGGTTCCTCTACAACCAGAAACATTTCATTTGATCGATGAGAAATCTTTAGCACGGATGAAACCAGGGAGTTTCTTGATCAATCCGTGTCGCGGCTCAGTAGTTGATGAACAAGCGGTCAGTGATGCTTTAGCCTCTGGACATTTAGCAGGTTATGCAGCTGATGTGTTTGAACTAGAAGATTGGGCCCGTAGCGATCGCCCGTCGAAAATTCCTCCATCTTTGTTAGAAAAACAAGACCAAACCTTTTTTACTCCCCATTTAGGATCTGCGGTGGATGATTTACGATATGACATCGCTATAGAAGCATCTCAAAATATTTTACAAGCCTTACAAGGTCATTCTCCTCAAGGAGCAATCAATTGTCCAAGTTAAAAGTAAATTGGAGAATTCTTAAGCAATAAAGACTACCAATCCTCTCTCCAGAGAAACCAAATCCAAAAGATTCACCGCAATGTTATAGACATCTTGCAAAAGTAACAAATGCCAAGATGTTGCGGTGCATGTTTGCATGTTAAAGGGGAAGGGAAAATTCCATACCTTTCCCCATTCCCCTTTTCCCCACTTCTGCAAGAAGTCTTATGGAGTGCGATAGCGTAACCGCCGACTTGATAGCGATAGCCGTTACAATCCATGAACAAGTTGCTGCTTTTAGCTTGCAATTACAAGCATCGTTATCCTAAAGGTATTGCCAAAAATATTGTTGCTCGTCTGACTCAACTGTATGAGCAAATTCTACAACGAGGACTGAGTTTTCACTCTTCTCAATCACCCCTAACCCGCAAAGGTAATCGTGGGCGGGTGAAACGACGTGTTGGTCATAACTTGTTGTTGCGGCTTCAAAATTTTCAGAGTGATGTTTTACGGTTTCTGACAGAACCTGATGTTCCCTTTACCAATAATCAGGCAGAACGTGACTTGCGGATGATGAAATGTAAGCAGAAGATTTCCGGTGGTTTTCGCTCCTTCGATTTTGCGGTTTCATTTGCGAATATCCGTTCTTTTCTTTCCACTGCTTTTAAGCAGGGTCTTAACTTACTGGAAGTTATTACTCAGGCGCTACTTGGTAATGTCTGTGTTTTTCTCGCCTCAATTACTACTAGCTAGGCAGTTACGTTAATTTTCATATAATTCAACCACGGGTAAACCTTTTTTGGGAATACTACTGAGAAAGCGCTCTCGAATTAAATCTAATTTATAGTTGAAAATTAAACTTAATATGCCAAATACAATTAGTATAACAACTATGTTTATAGGGAGATTAATTACGATTAGTAACAAAGCTAAAATCGTCAATCCCAGCGTCAAGTTTTGACAAAAATTTTGGACTTTATCTATAAAAACTAGAGATTGCCGACAACTAGGGCAATGTTTTGTATGTCTGTGCCAGATATCGTATAATTGCTCATCATTTAATTCTTGAAAAGGTGCTTCTGCTACTCCCTGCCATACAGGTTTCCCACCGGCAAACTCATCTAGCCATTTCCGAAAAGTAACGATGCCAAGGTCAGCTAATGATGGCATAAAATATGACTTTTGCCAAGTTCTATTTCCCACAAATTCGTTAACAGCTTGGGAGTGCATCATTGATAAATCTTGGTTACTCAACTTATAACTAGATGAATGTTTTAACCCAGTTTGTAAATATTTGGGC
>NZ_JBALFY010000119.1:0-23457 GCF_036916655.1 Nostoc sp. | reverse complement strand
GTAATTGAGTTTTTTGACCAAGCTATCAAAGCGATGGTTAACTCTTCTGTGCAGACCCCTTCTTTAATTCCTCTCGTTTAGACCTGAATCCTTACATAAATTCTAGTCAATTTTCTCAATCATTAGTTCGGATGTACTAAATAGATTCGTTTCTTTGGGGTGTGACAGTTCTGGGTGCGGAATGTGGGTTATCATACTGCAATCCCCCATGCTTTTTGAGAATAGCAGTATCACCATCAGAATCTTCTAAGAGATAAGAAACTTTAGCTAAAGTTTCTTGTAACTTTACCCTTGGTTGCTTCTCCTTGAGCTTTTTGTAGTCAGCTTCAAAGGAATCTTGATATTCTAAATTGAAGAAAGAAAGTAAATTTTCTGAGAGTAAATCATCTTTACACTGATTCCAAATTAGCTGTCCCCAAGTCGAAAGTGTCATTTGATCATCAACTTCTGCAACCATAGCTTCGGGAATTCCGAGTGTTTCACTTGCAGAAAGTCCAGCGCCAGCATCCAATAATGCTAGTTGACGTGCATAAGGTTTAATTAAGGAAATATCTACAGCTATAGGTAAGCGTGGGATAGTAATTAAATCAGATTTTTCCCCTTCAAAGATATAAATTATTTCATCAGCATAAAACATCCCAATGGTATTGAGATAACCTTGTAAACTCTTGAAACTACCAACCAAATCAAAATAAATTTTGTATTGATCCCGTTTCAATTGTGGTATGATATCTTGTAACCAAACAATTAACGCATCAATTCCCAGAGAAAAAGCTTCAGTACTAGCAGTAGAAAGCCCACGAGGAGCAAAGGTACTAGTATTATTTAATCCTTGTTTTCTGAGAAAATCCTCAACAATTTTAGCAGTAGTTTTACCTTGGGCTGTATCAGTAGCAACAAGAAAATGAATATCTTCTTTTCCCTGACTTAAATTATCTTGATAAATGCCATAAATTCCATTCAATTCTGCACTAGCACGACGAATCTGGGAGATTTTAGCACCTAAAAGTTGTTCGTCGGCTCTTTGTTTGAGGATTGCAATAATCTGCTTGACATCCTCTGGTGTTTTCTCTTCATTTAGATTTGCTGTATCTCGCAAGCGGGAATACCAATCTTTTTCGTCAGGATTAGCTCGGTTGATTTGATTGGTTAATAAACTGGTACCAATGGTAGAGATAATAACTTGGCGCATGATATGAAAGGAAAGTAGGGTGAAGATAAGAGATATTTTATCAAGAAAGGCAGAGGGCAGTTCTTGCTGAAGGCAGAAGGGATTTATCCCTTTATTTTAATCTCGACGAATGACTCGTTTGATATCTTTATCATCATTGAAGGCTTTTCTAATCTTTTCAGCAACTTCTAGAGCGTTAGGAATAGTATAGAGAAAAAGCTTTGGATGAGAATAATCACTAGAAAATACCCGAATATCTCCTAATAAAAGTGGTTTCCTACCTAAGCAGGTTCTCCCAAAATCTAACAATTGGTATAGCGGTCCTCTTTCTACCTGAATATCCAGCACTCGATAAAGTTCAATAAAATTGACTTCCTTCCAAAAAACACCAGATTTAGTAATTAACCTTTGGGTAGTTAAAATATAATTTGTGGAGCGAATCTGAATATATTTCCAATAAAAATAAGGCAGAGGTAGAATCGTCCAAAATAGAAAAATTAGCAGCAGATGTAAGAGAAAATTCTCAACTAATATTTGGACTAGAGAGGGATGAAAGTTTAAAATTCCCGACTCTGCTGCTTGTGAAGTGATGGTTGTTTTGTTGATTTTCTTCATCATCTCTGCTCCCGATTACTATTTCTGATTGCAATTGGAGTATGACATAGCAGTGGAAACAGAGATTTCCCAAATGTTTAAGAAGGCGATCGCGGCCAAAGTTGCTGAAAACCTTTTGGTCGATTTTGTTGAGAATTGAGAAAATCTAGAAACTGTGTTGATTCATGAGAATCATCAGGAAATAGTGTCAGAAGCTCTAAATATCCGGGAGTAGATTTAGGAATTGGTTTGTTGGGATTTTTTGGATCTCTCACCAAGCGAACAAGAGGGTACATTCGATGCCAGAGTCTACCGATTCGTCCCATTTGCCCGGTAATTGACGAACGGTAGATTGAACCTTCTGGCTTCACTCTGGAAATTGCCTCTTGGTACGGGCCATGCAGCCAAAATATAGCTTCAGAGTCTTCTTTTTCACTGGCTTGGCGACCCCAGACTTGCACCGTATTTGGATGCCATGCCTCGCGCCAAGAAGCTTTTTGTTGAGGATTGGGAGTTATGCCTTGAAGCTGCATCCACTCTTGGGCAGTTTGCTGCACTTTATCGATAAACTCACTCACCTGCTCTAGTTTACGCACCTGCACATCTCTCATGAGCGATCGCTCCCCTAACCATTGCCAGTGACAGCCAATTAGCGGCTTGTAATCATTGTCGGAGTATTCCTCATAAAATAGGCGATGATCTGCCCGTCGCCAAGATTTGCCAAAACCACCCAAAAGCATTGCGAAACGGGTTAAATCTGCCACCAATTTCTTCAAAACTTCTTCATGTTGGGAATTAGCTAGTTTACCAGCCAGTAACCAAAATAACTCTCCTTCAATTTCGTAAGTAGGCTGGGCATAAGAACCTCTGCCAAAGGTTCCCATTTCCAGATCAGAATCCCGAAAACTCATACCTAATAATCCAATATTCCCCTTGCCTTGGACGCTACCAAACAGATGATTCACAATTCGATCTGCCGTCTCTGCATTCGTCAATCCACCAAAAATCCGCAAAGCATGACCCCGCAAAGCAGCTCGAAAGACATTAGCACGAAACTCTCCTGTTCCGTCAATTAGCTTGGCAGCCTGTCCCTGACCTTTGATTTGCCCGCGATAAAGAATATTACCCGTGTGTTGCTGTGGTTGTCCGTAACCAGCACAGACACGACAACCAATGCCTGTGGAAAGTGCTTTTTCCCAAATGCTCCAGATTATCTGCCAATCCACATCTTGATTACTGGAAATTCCAAATCTTAGTTCTGGTTTATACAGAGAAATTTGGATAAAAGCACCTGAATCTCTGTTCCCAGTCTTCACTTGCCAATTCTGCTGCGGATGAACGATGTCTACTAAATTTTCAGTCCAGGCAGTATCAGTAGGATAACCACCATGAAAGCGGAGAATCCCTGGTTGCCAGTCTCCACCAGGTAAAGACTTCCCACAATAGAGTTCTGCCTGTTCTTTGGTACAGGCACGCCGAAAAATCCCCTTCATACTGCTGCCTGGATAGAACGGCCAGCCTCTTGCGCCAATAGCTGGGCGAATTACACCGTCATCCTGACCGCTATTAGTAATAAATCGCCAAGTCAAAGTATATGTACGCGTTTGGACTTCAGAACTAAGTTCGGGAAGATTTGGATAAGCCTTGTCTACCCATTCATCAGCCCAACGTGTGGCATCTTGTTCTGGGGCACCAGGAACAAGGCGCTGGATTTGGCAACGTCCATTAATCTGTGCCCGAAACATCATCGGGACTTTCTTCGCTGGATCTGGAATTACAGTCACGTCGCTTCGCTCCAAATTCAAAATTCAAAATTAATGATCCCCGCTCATCACCCTTTATACCGTTGCGTCCACCAAACAATACAGTCACACAGTTGCGTCAGAACTGCTAGCGCCACCCGTTGATCGGCTATGTCCAATTTCCAGAGTCTATCGGACATTTTTTGAATCTCGCTAGTATTGTCTACCTTCACAGGATCGTTGGGAATTTCGACTCCCGCCTTCGCCATAATTGTGACTAAAGCATCCCAGGTTTCTTTCCAGTACAGAGATTTTTCGCGTTCTTTAGCTACAAGACGCAAGTGTTCTCCCCAAAAACGTTCTAGCCCGTAGGCAACAGCCATCCGCATTTTATAGGATTGGTTGAGGGATTTCTCATCTCGCTGTTTGGCAGCTAGGACTAATTTTTGAGCTTCCCGATCTAATTCGTAAGATTTCCAAGCCATTACTGATACGCTCCCCCTAAAGTAACCTGACAACGACCAAATCCAATGGATTCCAGTCCACCAAAATAAAGTTCATCAGAGGCATCATTACCAAATGGTTTCCAGCCTGCTTCTTTCAACGCCACAGGAAATACCAAAACACTTCCTTCGGGTAAAGCTTCCACGTTAAAGAATGCACCACCATCTACTTTCTTTTCAGTGTCTGAGAGTTTCACGCGGCTTTGACGGTAAAGAGCCATATCGTGCAGTATGGCAATATCATTGTTCCCAACTACAACTAAGTTGTCTGGATTCAAATTAGATCCAGTTGGTATCCAAGCCGAGAGGTCTTCCTCATGATCGATTTCGATAAAGCCCAGGTTAAAAAACAGAACTTTACGGTTAGTCTCAACTTGACGACCCTGTAAATTTTTGGGTGCAGTATAAGGTTTGGGCAGACTTGCGGAGATTTGAGTAATTTGCTTGTAACGTTTGAGCAGCAAAGGACAAGTAACCCAAACAATGGGTTGACCGGGACAGAAAACAGGTAGCCATACTAAAGAAGCATACTCAAACTTGACCACTGCTTCGGTTGTTGTGTTTTCCTCTCCTGATACGGCTTCATGTCCATACCATTTTCTTTCTGTTCCTACTTCGTGCGATCGCATATCTGCTCTAAACCTACCCCGAATTGAACTGCCGGGAATAATCCCCGTCTGGGTAAATTGATCGCGGAAGATTAAGTTAAGATTGCCAGTTTCTTCTCCTGCACTGGCTCCGACATGCAGGGGAGCCAAGGTTTCTATGATACCGTAAGCTTTATGGTACATTTACAATACTCCATGATTGATGTTGAGATGAAAGTTTACGCAGAGATGCAGAGACAGAAAGGTTAAGCGATCGCCTCCTTTGGGGGGTAGCCCATCGCACTTGGTAAAGGTAGCGCTAACCCACATCCCCAGCGTTTAAGGGATGGGCCTTCTTTCGGAAACCAGTCATCAGGCCATTCTTGCCAAGATTGATTTATTGGCTCTTTCACGACGTAGACGCTACCCGCAGTCACCACATAACGTCCACGAGACAAGAGCTTTGGCGGTTGAGAATGCTGTTGATTGTTGTCGGTTTCCTGCTGTTGTTCTTGGGACTGCTGATTTTCACGATTTCCCAAGCGGTAACGAAAGGGTATGGGGCGCTCAGTTAAAAGGGCTGCTAGTGACCAAACTTTTTGCTCATTGCTTTCTGGATCGGGTTGAGAGTATTTCTCCTTATCGCCTTTTTGCAGATAAATAGGTTCTCGGTAAGATAGGCGATTAGAACCCCAAATTGCCGGGGT
The DNA here is from genome assembly GCF_036916655.1 of Nostoc sp. Classification (GTDB taxonomy): domain Bacteria; phylum Cyanobacteriota; class Cyanobacteriia; order Cyanobacteriales; family Nostocaceae; genus Nostoc. Next base: position 18,153 of record NZ_JBALFY010000119.1, on the reverse strand, counting down.
AATTAGGGCAAAACTCTTTTCAATCGTGCGATTGAGCAAAGTTATGATATTTTGAGCTAAGTCAATACAGCTAACATCGACCATGTGTCCTTCACCGCCAAAACGATACCAGCCAGGTTCAAGTTTGGTGTTAGAAAAGTAAACCAAGCAAGTGCCGGGTTCCATCTGGACTGAGTTCTCCAAAAACAAGCTACCTCGTTGTGTTTGTTGGTCATTGTTTTGTCTGACAACACGCCGTTCATCTAGTTCTAAGCGGGGGTGTAAGTGGGGTAAAAACCTCCAAGGTGCTTTTTTCACTTCTTTGGGTTCATGCCACTGATTGATGGCTAACCAAGTATTACTTTCAAATTTGTCATTCGGAGGTTGCTGATCTCCATCTCGCCAACTATAGAATTCCTTCTTCTCCTGATCTAAATATTTTTTGCAGATTAATTTGTGTACGATTTTGCCATTTTTGACTAAAAAATTATGCGGAGTCGGGACATAAAAATTTTGCTCAGCTTCCTGCAACTCATCTGTCACAGCCCAGAAAGGGCCAGCTAAAAGTAAATCACGAATTTCTGCATCTTTGTAGGAGGCTGCAAATAAACCTGATAAGGTTGCAGCACTAGGAGGAAAACTGCTACCCGATCGCCCCACTAAATTTTCTGGAGAGAGAAATTTTCCTGCACTACCGTAGAGAAAACCCAAAGGTTCAATTACGATCAAATATTTGAACCGAGGAGGAGAATCTGATGATTGTGCGGGAGAATTCGACGCTTCTATTGTTGACATAGCTGAAAGCCCACTTTGGCAAGGTTAATAATCCAGTCGTTCAGTGCTTTGTTGACTTTGGTATCATCTATTTCATTGATATCATCTTTGTAGTAACTCTTGCGATCGCCCAAAATTCCGGCTCTAACAACTGTTAAATCTGCATTATTTTCATGTAGCCAGTTGTTGTCGTTTTGGATGAGGTCTACTATAGGCTTTGAAAAATAGACCTCTAACAGAGCTAAAGCTATCTTTGTGCTTTTTTCATCAAATGCATGACGCGATTCTAAAATGGCGACATCATTGTATATGTGCGTCCAGTTTTGTTCTTCTTTTTTTGGATTGCCTTCGCGATCGCTATAAGTCGAAAGCAGCCCTGCTTCTAAAAGCCACCAAGGGCAAACCCATTCTAAGTGATTACCGTTGTTAAATAGAACGCGGAAGGCAATGCGATCGCGTCCGTTACTTTTTGCAGATTTCTCCGCTTCCCGGCAATGTTGCAATACATCGCGTTGTGGGATACCAGGTGCAGTCCAGACAAAACCAACGCTAGCAGTAATCGGTTTTGCTTCTTTTCCTGGCTGATTCCAAATCTCGGATTTAAATTTAGAAAACTGACTAACGCAATAGTTTGATTTGAGTTCTCTTCCTTCTTTTACGTCATAAAAGACACCCAAAAAATCATCACCACCTGCATAAATCACACGACAAAAAGGTGACTTATTTTGGTTTTGAAATTTTTCACCCCATTCCCGCATCATTTTGCTAAATTCGGTGGTTTTTTCGGGATATTTTCTGAGGTAATCTCCAGCTTTATCACCATCTCCTTGAAACCAGCATGTCCAATATTTTTCTTCATCCTGTCGGCTTAAATACTTAAATGAACGGGGATTAAGGTCTTTTGATAGCTTTTTTAGTTGCTCAATTAGTTGAGTAACATTTGAGAAATTCTTCTCTAAAGACTGCTTGAGCTTTTCTGTAATTACTTCATGGGTAATTAACCGCTTGATTAATTCAGGAATACTCAATTGTTCATCTGGATCGATAAAACTTTCCCCTAATTTCTCACTCAGCTGTTCGTAAAACTTTTTAACAGTAGTTTTTTCGACCTGGTAATTGTATTTCTTGGGTTCGTATGCTTTTTCTACTTGTTCGTCGCATCTGTTGAAGTCAAAACTCAGTCTTGGATAAGCAATACCATCTGCACCGGAAAGTGTAGAACTCTCACCTTGCCAGTTAATTCCAGTCCAAGCACGACTGCGTTTTTCCTCATTCAAGCGTTGGCGAACATCGTTAATACCTTTACCTAAATCGCTTTCAACTGGATCACCTTGAACCCAAAAGAACTCCCAACCATACCTTGTCCACAATCCCCAATCTCTTTTCCAAAATTTATATTCCCATCCATCATTAATCTCTTTTTCAATCCACTCCCGACAGGTGTGTGTTACGCATTTCCAAGCTGTATTAAAAGCAGTTTCGGCATCCTTTTTTTTATAATCCCCCTTAATTATTATCTGGTTGGGCATTCCCTGAGTCACGTTTGGCGAAGCTGGAGAAATGACTTCACAACGCTTGCTTTCTGCATCATTACAAATAACCCACGACAAATAGGAAAGCAGATAAGAACTCCCATATAAGTCACGCAATTTACGGGATTTCTCAATAAATCCTTGAACGGGTGCAAACGTGATTGCAGTGTAAATTTGGTTCGTCATAGACAGGGTATTCCAGTTGAAAAGACCGAACAATCATATTTATGGTATGGGAAATTGCAAGCAAGCTCAGACAAAGATTACAAAATAATACTTCCTAAACGAGTCATCTTTGTCACACTGAAAGCAGCATTCAGCATGTCTTAATATTTAACATTTCGTCAAATGAATCAATAGATCACCCAACGCTTGTACCATCGGACGATCTGATACGTTTTCTCCGCGCTTCAATCTATGCACACTACCAGTTAGCAACGGGGTTGTCTTTAATAATTCGTTGGCTTTTTCCTTCCAGTCATCAGCGAAGAATACCTCGTCTTCAACCGCATCTAACTGACTGTGAATCTTAGCAATAACCGTCAATTCTAGCTTCTGACAAAATTTTTCCCACTCAGTAAACTTACTGCTATCTCCTGATAAGATAACTGCGTGGGTAGCTGGCTTCATAATTTTCTCGTTTTCAGGTGAGATTTTACCGCCAACATCAATAATGTTAATTAACTGGTTCGTACTCTTAACCGACTGGGCTGTTTTATCTGCAAATTCTGGGGTAACTTCAAATTTCAGGTAACGTTTCATCTCATCGGCTAACCCCTGGTTTTCTTCATAAGTTTTTTGATACCACGACCCTTCCCCGTCTGGACAAGCGGTAATCACATAGGGATAAGGTCCAGCCAAGTTGCTCAAAATCGCCATTTTTAAGCCTTCTCGCAAACAAGATTTTCCCGATTGTGGGGGACCACATAACACCACTTTGACGATGGATCGCTCCGGTTGTGCTTCTTGTGTTTCAATCAAATCCCCCACTTTATATTTTGAAGAGCCATGAGAAATGGTTACTATGTAATTTTTGTATCTTAGTGCGCCACTTGGGGTGTCAATTTTTCTACCAATTTTGGGGTCGAGAACGGCGACTACTTCATACAAGTGAGCTAGCTTATGGGAGAGAACATAAGCAACAGGGACAGATTGTGGCCCGTCAATTAGGATGCATTTCCCTCCGGGAATTTGTCCAGAATCAATCATCTGTTCTAACAGTTCCAAAGCGTCGTGGACAATGCGATCGCCCCCAGCAGGGAAAACTCGATTGAATCCAACTCGTAAGACCTCGCCTTCTAGTTTCATTTGGTAGCTGTGCATAGATGATTATGTCTGTTAAGGAACAGTTTCACTATCGCATAGACAGGGAAAAGGGGTTTTCCATATTGGGATAAATTGGAGTTGTTAACGATTCAAGAGCAAGTGAGGGTTATATGCGTCCCCAGTTTGATTATCCTCCGACAGTTGAACTGTTGCAGATTTTGGCTCAGGGCAATAATTTGAAACAACACCTCCCGAAAGCGGTACGGTTGTGGGTAATTTTGCGATCGCTTTACGGTCAAGATAATGATGTCGTTAGAAAGAGTTTAAGTGATAGCTTTAGTTATGAAGACTGGTACAAAGAGTTTTTTACCGAAACGAAAAAACTCTCCTTCGACGATAAAGTTTATCACAATGGGCGAGATCAAAAACCTCCCTTTCACGATCCTGATTGTCCTTGTGCGAAATCTTTAGCCTATTGGTTATTTGACTCAGAATTAACACTGCCAAAACCAGAATGGGTGCAGTCGTTTTTACAAGTTTATCCCATGAAACCAGAAGATTTAGAAGTTTTCTTAGCTACTGGTAAAAATCCAGAGATTGAGAATAATAAACCGAAGAATCAATTCCCAAATCCTAGTAGCAACAACAGTCAGCGGAAAAAATATGCCGAGCCATTTCCTAATGGTCGATTGTTTGCCATAACACGCAGAAATTTACAGGAGAATGATTTTGCTACTTTAGTAGAATTGGGTTGGTTAGAACCACAGAAAAATCAAGCAGGTGAAATTCTGACTCACCATTACTGCAAAGTTCAAATATTTCCTTCTATATCAAGCTGTAAAAACTCTGTTTTACCCAGTCATTTTATTCCTCAAGTTGACTTTACAGAAATTTCTGATACTTATTTTCAACCCATCAATGGAACTCAACGATTTTTTATGCACGTTGAATATGTTGTTTCCAAAGATGGAATTGACCGGGTAGGGAAATGGAAAGATGAACTGAAAATAATCTGGGAAAAAATGCCTGTAAATCCTATTCAAATTCTTTACGATAGCGCCAGCTTATCTAGAGAAGCATCCCGAATAGTTTATCCAGTCTGTATCTATTATTTTCAGCGTGCGACCTATCTTTGTGCTTTTGGTCAAACTCTGAAAAATAAAAGGACTATTAACTGGCATAATTATCGATTAGATCGGGTTCAAGAATTAAGAGAATTAGATTGGCTAAATCCAAGTATTCCAGCCGAATTACGCCAGCTTCATGACACCAATCAACTCAATGAACCAGAGTATATTCTTCAGAAAATATCGGCAGCTTGGGGTCTAGATTTTTACCGAGAAAGCCGCAAAATGTTGATACGTTTCAACCAAGATTTTTCCCAAAATTATATCAGAAATAGTTTTCGCCATGAAACTTTTAGGTTTCTTAACGATAAACAGGAATTTCTTCAATTTATTCGAGAGTATAAACCTAACGAACAAGAGAAAGAACTCCTCAAAGAAATTTTTCAAGACTTACCTGAAGATATTAATAATTTCGACTATCCATACGCTTACTATACAGCTGATTATCGTATAGATGAGAGCAATATTATTGATAATACTGTCATGATGCGATTGCGAGCCTGGGGACCGATGGTAGAGGTGTTATTACCTGGAGAATTACGCTCACGCATGGCAAAGGATATCCAAGAAACTTGGAAACTTTATCACAAATCAAGTCAACACAAATAACCGAAGGAAAAATCGATGAGTTCAAACACGTTAGAAAAACCCAATTTAACTTCCCGCTTTGAGTCAGCGTTAGTTTATGCAACTAAACTTCATGCTACTCAAGTAAGAAAAGGTAGTGATATTCCTTATGTTAGTCACTTGTTGAGTGTAGCAGCATTAGTTTTAGAAGATGGTGGCTCGGAAGATGAAGCGATCGCTGCTCTACTCCATGATGCTATTGAAGATCAAGGTGGTGCAAAAACTCGTGAAGAAATTCGTCAAAAATTTGGAGAAAAAGTAGTTAATATTGTTGATGGGTGTACTGAATCAGAAGTTATCCCCAAACCTCCTTGGAAGGAACGTAAACAACAATATATAGAGCGAATGTGCTATGCTTCTCCTGAAGTGAGGCGAGTTTCCCAAGCTGATAAATTGCACAATGCGCGTTCAATTTTAGCCGATTGCTATCGAGACAAAGAAGCTGTTTGGAAGAAATTCAAAGGTGGTAAGGAGGGAACACTTTGGTACTATCGTAGTTTATTAGCTGTGTATCAAAAAACTGGGCCAAGTTTTTTGAGTAATGAATTAGAGAGAGTAATTAGACTCTTAGAGCAACTTACTTAAGAATAGGGATAAAAATCAAGCAACAGCGTTGTTCCTTCTTTAGTTCACTCACAAATCCCACGCCCGGATAAGATAAACGTTTTAAAAGCTTCTGTCTCCTGCCTTAAAGTGCGTAACCTTTCATCATCACCAACATCTGATAAGAACCCATAAATTGAGCAACCTGTCTTGAAATACATAAACCGAGCAAATTGCTCAACTTATCCTTTCAGTGACAACAGCAAAAGTAAACTTGATTCTTAATGCAACAATGCAACAATTAACTCGGTCTATGAAAGCGGTAAGCGTTCGCGGACTTTCCTCTATGGCGAATGTATTGTTATTGGTAGTAGGAAGGAGAGCTTTAGGCATCACCGTGCCAAAACGGGAAAATTGTACGCTAAGGCTGAAACCTATATCACATAAGCATTTCATCGATACTTATTTTCCTTAATCCGCAAAGGACGCAACTTGTCAAAACAGGTCGCTTGTTTCAAATTCCAAACATAATCGCCAGTAAGATTGATATGCTCCCACCTCAAGGGCGACAAATGTTGTAATTATGTTTGAATGTCTAGATTGCAATAGGTGACAACTTCCCTAGCATTACGCCAAGATACAAGCGAGAACTAACTAACTTAACACCAATCTCATTCTTTAGTTAGAGGTTATGTTTAATTGAAAGCTTTAAGGTTCAGGTGTTGATTTGTAGTAGTTAATTTTTTTAGTAGTCTAGAAGGCTGATACGAAGGGTAAATATTTTCAAGAGACTTCTACATACCTTTCGCTAATAAGATTTTATCCTACACTGTTCTCCGCTCCTAGTATTAGAGTTTGGACAAATTTGTTTGTCCAAACTGCGATAAACAAAGCACCATACAGCAAGCACGGGAGACAATAGACATGAGCCAACCAATTAAAGTTGAAAAGACGGTAACGATTAACAAACCAGTAGAGGAACTCTACCGCTTTTGGCATAACTTTGGGAACTTGCCGCGCTTCATGAAGCATCTCAAAGACGTAAAAGTACACAATAATAAGCGAGAGTCCTCCGGACACGCTACGCGATCGCACTGGACGACCAGTGGGGTGTTAGGTGGAAGTGTTGAATGGAATGCAGACATCATTGAAGATCGGGAAAACGAATTGATTGCTTGGGCTTCGGTTGAAGGTGCAGATCCTGAAATTGAAGCATTGGTAATTGTTTGATGAACAGATTCAGTCCACTCACAAATGAGGACATTGAGATGGCTCAACCTATCAAAGTCGAAAGAACTGTAACCATTGAAAAATCCGCAGAAGATCTTTACCGCTTCTGGCACAACTTAAAAAACTTACCACGCTTTACCAGGCATCTTAAAAGTGTGAATGTCTATGACGATGGGCAATCGCACTGGGTTACTAGCGCACCGATGGGCAACAGCGTTGAATGGGATGCCAGAATCACTGAAGATCGTCCGAATCAAGTGATTGCCTGGACTTCAGTGGAAGGGGCAGATATTGCGAACTCTGGTTCGGTTCACTTTCAACCTGCTCCTGGCGATCGAGGGACTGAGGTAAAAGTCATCACAACCTATGATGCGCCTGCTGGAGTCGTTGGAGATGCGATTGCCAAGCTGTTTGGTGAAAATCCAAAACAGCAAATTGGAGACGATCTTGCCCGCTTCAAAATGCTGATGGAGACAGGTGAAATTGCCACTAATGAAGGTCAGCCATCAGGACGACGAAGCTAAGCAGAGTTCAATCAAATAAAAGATTTTGAGTGATGCAGTCACAGCCCGAAACTCTGCATCAATATAATATTTCAATTTTTCAATCAGCGTAATGGTTTACCGCTAACTCCATTCTCAATTCACAAAACAATTACTCAGAAAGAGGGAAAAACAATGAAAGCAGTTTGCTGGCAAGGTGCTAACAAGGTGGAAGTCAAAACGGTCCCCGATCCCAAAATTATTAATCCCGGAGATGCCGTGATCAGAATTACATCCACTGCAATTTGTGGTTCTGATTTACACCTCTACGATGGATTCATTCCAACGATGGAGCAGGGTGATATTCTAGGGCATGAATTCATGGGAGAAGTCGTTGAGGTCGGCAGTGAAGTTAAGCGAATTAAGGTTGGCGATCGGGTCGTCAATCCATTTCCCATCGCCTGTGGTCACTGCTTCTTCTGCAAACAAACGCTAACATCTCTGTGTGATAACACTAACCCCAATGCCTTTATGGCAGAAGCTTTGATGGGACATTCACCCTCAGGCATTTTTGGCTACTCCCATATGTTAGGAGGCTATGCAGGCGGTCAAGCAGAATATGCCCGCGTTCCTCATGCTGATGTCGGTCTATGCAAGATTCCCAACGGGTTGACGGACGAACAAGTGCTGTTCCTTTCGGATATCTTTCCAACTGGATATATGGCAGCAGAAAACTGCGATATCAAACCCGGTCATGTTGTGGCAATCTGGGGTTGTGGCCCGGTTGCTCAATTTGCGATTCGTAGTGCGTTTTTACTTGGGGCAGAACGGGTAATTGCGATCGACCGTGTGCCTGAACGCCTCCAGATGGCAAAAGACGGTGGGGCAGAAGTCCTCAATTTTGAACAGGTTGATGTTGGGGAAGCCCTCAAAGAGATGACGGGAGGTCGTGGCCCTGATGCCGTGATGGATGCAGTGGGGATGGAAGCCCACGGTATGGGACTGGAGGGACTATACGACAAAGCGAAACAAGCAGTCCGTTTAGAAACGGATCGTCCCCCTGCTTTGCGGCAGGCGATCCTTGCCTGTCGTAAAGGTGGTACTGTGTCCGTTCCTGGTGTTTTTGGTGGTTTTGTAGACAAGATTCCAATGGGGGCTTTTATGAACAAAGCCTTGACCATGAAAACGGGACAGACCCACGTTCACAGGTATTTTACCCCGCTACTGGAGCACATTCAGAAGGGCGATATCGATCCTTCGTTTGTGATTACCCACCGCTTACCGCTAGAGCAAGCCCCGCATGGTTACGAGATCTTTAAGCACAAAAAGGATCACTGCATCAAGATCGTACTCAAGCCAGGTCAGAGTGCCTGAAATTCAAGTGAGGCAACTTTAGAATTGCTATCACTGGTAGTTTAATCGCTCCTATCTAAGCAGGTTGGAGGATTGCTGGACTGCCTATCCGAAAGCGATCGCCCAGATACGTATAGCCTGCGAGCAATAATGCATAGATCACCAGCACAGCGATGAAAACGATGACGGTTTGCCAGAAGCGTGGCTCATCCTGGACTGAGAGGGCTGAAATTAGAACAGCAAGCTCACACAATGTTGCTATGTAGCTGGCCGCAAGGGAGAAGCAAGCCAGGGCAAACGAGCGTGGAGCAGACGGAATCGAGATTCATACAGCCGACGTTTAGAGGAGACATAGAAAAATGGTTAGTCAGTTGCAGAAGTTACCCACCGATGAGTCGTTAGGCACACTGGAGACAGTTGCTCACTTTGACGGCGCAATGCTAACCGGGGTGACAGTGTCACATCAGGGGCGCATCTTCGTCAATTTTCCGAAGTGGGGTGATGAGGTCGCATTCACCGTGGCGGAAATCCGGGAAGGTCGTCCTGTGGCTTACCCTGACGAGGCAATCAATCGTACAGACCCAAATGACCTCGCTGGGACGCTGGTGTCTGTGCAAAGTGTGGTTGTCGATCCGGCTGATCGCCTATGGATTCTCGACACGGGTAGTCCGATGTTCCAGCCGACGCAGTATGGTGGACCGAAGCTCGTCTGTGTGGATTTGACGAGCGATCGCGTTATCAAAACAATCCTTTTTCCCCAAGATGTTGCCCTGCCTACCACCTACGTGAACGATGTCCGCTTCGACCTGCGGCGCGGTACCGAAGGCATGGCATTCATTACGGATTCGTCTGACCAAGGAGCAAACGGAATTATTGTAGTAGATTTGGTATCAGGCGAGAGCTGGCGCAAGCTGCACGATCATCCATCTACAAAGGCTGAGGCGCTATCAAGTTTCCGCCCAATCGTTGAGGGTCGTCCGTTGTTGGAACGTCAGCCGGACGGGAAGACCAAGCCAATCAAAATGGGGTCAGACGGGATTGCCATTAGTGCAGACGGGTCACGCCTGTACTATTGTCCGCTTGCTAGCCGACGGCTCTACAGTGTTGCCATTGATGCACTCGTGGATCGCTCGATTGACGAAAGTGCCGTTGCTGCAACCGTAATCGATGAAGGAGACAGGGGCGGTGCTTCCGATGGACTCGAAACAGACGCGGCAGGGTATATTTACTCGACGAACTACGAGCATAATGCGATTCTGCGTCGCCGTTCTGGTGGAGAGTGGGAAACGGTAGTACACGACCCCCGCCTTCTGTGGCCCGATACGATGTCCGTTGCGGCAGATGGATACCTCTACGTCACAGCAAATCAGTTGCATCGTCAGGCGAAATACCAAAAGGCAAAGGACTTGCGCCAAAAGCCGTATACGCTCTTTCGCGTTCGCATCGACGCTCAACCTGTTCTACTGCGGTGAGGCTCGAAAACGCAAGGGTTGCACAACAAGCACAAAAAAGACAACTGTATCAAAGTTGTGCTCAAGCCAGGTGAAGCTGCCTAAAACCCTACAAGAACACGAAAAAACCAAGTCTAGCCAATACTTGAGGAGGTAGAGATGACAGAAGATCTCACAAATAAGAAAGTTGCCATTCTGGTTACAGATGGCTTTGAGCAAGTTGAAATGGCTCAACCAAAGCTTGCCCTTGAGTCAGCAGGTGCTCAAACCCACATCATTTCACCTAAGAGCGATCGCGTTCAGGGCTGGAACCATTATGACAAAGGGGATTTTTTCCCGGTAGATGTCCCCCTCGATCGAGTAAATCCATCCGACTATGATGCCCTCCTGCTTCCCGGTGGTGTTGCCAATCCAGATCAACTTCGGACTAACGCTAAGGCGATCGAGTTTATAAAGTCCTTCTTCGATACTGACAAGCCGGTAGCGGTGATCTGCCACGGACCTTGGACTCTGATCGAGGCAGATGTGGTGCGTGGACGGCGGCTCACCTCGTGGCCGTCACTCAAGACCGATCTTCAGAACGCAGGTGCCCAGTGGGTAGATCGGGAAGTTGTAGTTGATAACAACCTCGTGTCGAGCCGCAAGCCAGACGACATCCCAGCCTTCAACCGGGAAATGATCGAGCTGTTCAGCCATGCAGGGCAGGTACGGCAGATGATGTGAGGACTCGGAGCGTTAATCAGGAGGACAGGTATGGAACAGCATCGATTTGGTTCCACGCAGCGCGAGGTGGCAGCGATTGGCCAAGGAACCTGGTACATCGACAACGGTGACCGCGCCTCTGCGATCGCCGCTTTGCGCCAAGGACTCGATCTCGGTATGACCCACATCGACACGGCACAGATGTACGGCAGCGCCGAGGAGGTGGTCGCAGAGGCGATCGCTGGACGACGCGATCGGGTTTTCCTGGTTTCCAAGGTTCTTCCTGGAAATGCTTCTCGGAGAGGGACGATCATAGCCTGCGAGAAATCGCTCGCTCGACTTCATACCGATCGGCTGGACTCTTATCTGTTGCACTGGCGCGGTCAACACCCACTGGAGGAGACGATCACTGCCTTCGAGCAGCTTCAGCACGAGGGGAAAATTCTCTGCTGGGGCGTGAGCAACTTCGATGTGCCTGACCTTGAAGCAGTCCAGAAGATCGCTGGCGAGGGTTCTCTCGTCTGCAATCAAGTCCTTTACCATTTGAGAGAGAGAGCGATCGAACACGCTGTGATCCCCTGGTGTGAGAAGCATGGGGTCGCCGTAGTCGCATATAGCCCGTTCGGTCATGGGGATTTTCCCAGATCGCGCACAACCGCAGGTCGCGTACTACAGGAAATCGCCGCCGCCCATAACGCCACCCCTCGCCAAGTCGCGCTCCGATTTCTGGTGCGGCATTCCTCGCTCTTCGCAATCCCCAAAGCATCCAACCCCGAACACGCCTCTGAAAACGCGGGAGCCGGGGAACTCAATCTGACCCAAACCGAACTCGATCGAATCGACGCAGCCTTCCCGACCGGATCTCGTCCCCGCGTGCTTCCCATGCTGTAGGCGTCACCGTGGTCGGGTAGCAGGACTATATCGCTATAATCCCGCCCCCTCAGAACCGGACTTGCGCCTTGCAACGCATCCGGCTCAAGCAAGTCATAAACTACAAATTGTTCCAGAATGTATTTGCTGATGGCAGTACAGATGTACGAGTTGTAGGTTGCCGTAATTGTCACCACCACCCTGAGATTTTGGCTTTTTATGATGAAGATGTAATTCCTCATCATTTAATAGGGATTCCCCGCATACAGGACAGACATATTGTTGCCTTTGGGCTATCTTCTGCTTACTTTTGATTAATTCGGATTTAGTTTTAGCTTCTTGCCGCTTAATCCAGTAGTCCCTTAATTTGGGGTCATCAGGTGATGATTTACCTTTAATAAGAATGTGCCTTTCAATCTTGAACCAAGCAAATTTCAACATATAGGCTCCGGTTTGTTTATTACCGAAAACCCATCGGTCAAATGATCTATCAAGATTTAGATTTCCCCAGTATTTAGCCTGACGCCAGCTATCAGATTTATTTCGATGAGTGCGTTTGGCATACATTTTCTGTTTCTCATATAACCAATGGTCAAGAGAATTGAAAATTTTGGAGGCTACCCCAACTCGGAAGTAATTCGCTTGTCCCCGAATAATCGGATTGAGCTTTTTAATGACTGCATCTGCTGACTTACCTCTACAGTTAAGCCATTCAGAACGTAGTTTACTCCGAATATTTAGCACAGACTTTTTACTAGGTTTGATTAACAGCTTCCATCCAGTTTTAGTAGTTTGGTCTTTGTAGTGCCTGATATTGAAACCCAAAAAGTCAAACCCTTCTGTGAGATGCGATATTTTGGTTTTCTCCTGAGAGAGGGTAAGCCCCCTGGCTTGCATCCAATCATTCAGGATTTGAAGAACAGTTTGTGTATCTTCAAGTGTTTCACAGAACACCACAAAATCATCGGCGAATCTCACCAAAGCTCTAGATGCACGGAGTTCTCCGTCTTTATTATATTTAACTCCCAAGGCAGATTCCATACCGTGCAAAGCTATATTTGCTAACAACGGACTGACAACAGACCCTTGTGGTGTACCAGCATCTGTTGGATGCCATGAACCTGTTTCCATATATCCTGCTAGTAGCCACTGTTTAATTAATTCACGGGCTGGAAAGCCTGTTAAAAGCTCTAACAGAAAATTATGTGAGATGTTGTCAAAACACCCTTGAATGTCTGCATCTACGACCCATTTCTTCCGTTTATTCGGTCGGGCTAGGTTATAGATACTTTCAATAGCATCATGGGGGCTACGTCCTGGACGAAAGCCGTAACTAGACCTTTCAAAAATTGCTTCCCATTCGGGTTCTAAGGCATTTTTAACCATTGCCTGGATGGTACGATCTTGTATTACTGGAATTCCTAAAGGTCGTTTCTTCCCATTAGCTTTTGGGATGTAAATTCGTCGTGCTGGTGATGATTTCCAGGGGGAGTAATCAGTTAATTTATCTACTAACTGACCCCTGGCTGTAGCCGTTTTGACTACTACTTTATCTATTCCTGGTGTGTTTCGACCTCTGTTATACTGCGTCACTTTTCTAACGCTAACAAGGCGATTAGAATAGCTGCGTAGCATCAGTTTCTGGAGAGAGCGTACCTTTTTCAGTTTACCCTCAGTTTTTGCCCTAAAGATTCGCTGTCTCAAATTCCGAACAATCCGATTGGCTTTGCGCCAATTGACACAATTCCAATCAGTCTGTCCCTTGGTTCGGTTTACAGTTGCCTGCATCTAACTTACACCTCGGTTTGAAATTATTACAACGGATATTGGTTGACTCACCTGCTTCCCGTCAGCACCCTTTCAGGTTGGACATCTGCCCTATCCACCGAGTTATGGATTCCCCTTGCCTTTCGGCTGGTGGCATTCGCTTTTGGAAGCATCCTTGACCCACTGAAGAATTCGGCTTTCCTTACGGATTGCTTACTGGGTAAATCCCAGACTTCATTGGGGTTACTACGTTACGCACGGATGAGATGTAATTGGGTAGGGTGTCCTCTCTACACCGGAGTGTTTGGTGTCCCAGTTCAACTTAAATGATGAGTCAAACCTTGACTGAGTAGTTTCGGGGTATTCAGTACATTCACTCGTATCACCGTGTCAGCCTTTTCGATGACCTTTTCTTACGATGCCTCAATAAGGATTCATTTACATTCACCCATCCAATCTTTCCTTTGCCCAGTTACATTTTTAGGCTAAATGCTTCCTTGAGCTTTACTTTCCGCTTCACACACCACCGTTACCAATGGCGCATGGGAATGTTAGGAACAGCCTTGGACACTAGACTGGAGGAATCGGTTCCTCACTCATCTTTTGGAAGCTTTGTATATAGGGGCTTCCAGCCCTTCGTGCGCCATCGTGTCGCACCCAAAACGGGAAAATCGTACGCGCTTTGGCTGAACGTCTTTGCCTGTCTAGATTTGAGGTGTTAATTTTTTGTTGGTGCAGAGTATTGGTACTACTCTGCACCAATCAACTGAGGGGAAACAGCCGCTCACGGGTGCTGTGAAAAGGAGTGTCTAAGATGCTTGCTGGGTAACGCTTTTAGCCTTAGCGTACAATTTTCCCGTTTTGGCACGGTGATGCCCTTTTCACCCAGACATTTTGGTTGTGATAAAAATCACCACGCTGTTCTAATGTAAACCCACCCAGCAATAATCCTAACCATACTTCTACCATCGGCATTTTTAATCCACCTTGGAGTTGAGTTAAAGAAATTTCACCTTTGACCTGTGTGAGATATTTAGCAATCGCACTCTGCCATTTTTGGACATCCTCATCTGATGCCAAATTGCGGACATCTTCTAAAGTTGTCACCTCATCGAGCATTGCCAAAACATTCGCTTTTTCAACAGGTGCTGCTACAGAATCACCCAACTCAGTAGGATATGAAAATTGGTGTGGACCGTGTGGTTTAAAGGTTTGTGGTGTTTCCGGTTCAATCAAATCATCTAAATCTAGGTGCATTGTTGTCCGCACTAGACCAGCAAAAAGATCGGTGCTAACAATTGGCCCTAAAAGACTGTTGCGATCGCGAGTATCTTGCAACAGCACTTCGGCACGAGACTTGAGAATATCTGCAATTTGACTGAAGGCAAGCGCTGCGGTTGATAACTGTGCCTCCAAGGGTAAATTTTCTAGCTCGGCATCCAAACAATCCCACATAGCATCAAGGGAAGAAGTTGGTGGAGATTCAGACAACTCATCAAGCACATCCCAGATTGTTAATTGGCGGTATGTGGTCATTGCTACAATTCAGGGTTTAACGGGCAGGGTCGCACTGGGCAGTAACTTGAAGCAATCTCAAACATATCCTTATATTGATATAGTGAAACACTGTATTGTTTCGCAAAAGACTGCAACACCTGATCTGTATAGGCGCGGATCTTGCCAGCCGTTAACCCAAAGCAGTGAATTGGTTCTAAGCGACAAATAGGCTGTTGCCCCAGCCAGAGTTCTGCGCCCAAGGCGTGCAATGGTTTATCCCCTGGTTCTTTATACAAATACAGCACTGCAAAATATGTTGCTGGTGGTTCGACTGCGATTGCATCAATTTCTGCTGAATTATTCTGGGAGCGGTGGCGATAGAATGAGCGGCGATTGTGGCAGACTTTGGGATTCCAACACCCGTCTCCTGCTGTTCCATGTAGAACTTTGGCTTGAGTTGTTGGTAGTTTAGAACATAGCTGACACTTGGGGTCTAACGGCTTCGGCATAGTCTACTCAGTTTCCTCTTCACCAATCGCACGATAGTCGGCAGCGATGCCTATCGCAGCGATCGCCTGGAAGCACAGTGGAAGTAACACCCAAAATTGTATGTGACTTCAGGTAGAATTTGCCCAAGACAGAAGGTAAAAGTTGTCCGTGTTGTCACTTGACACGATCTGTATGTTTGGATATCATTCAACTATATGGTTGAATCAAATGTAGCCCTTGATAAAATTTTTGCTGCTCTGGCTGATGTGACGCGGCGAGACATTCTGAAGCGGGTATCAACAGCAGAACATACTATCGGCGAATTAGCACAACCCTATGCGATGTCTTTTGCAGCGATCGCAAAGCACATCAGTGTATTGGAGAAAGCCGGACTAATTACCAAGCGTCAAAGTGGTAAGGAGAAAGTTATTCAGATTCAGCCGAAAACTCTCAAAGTAGCCGCAGCGTATCTGGGCGAGTATGAAAAAATCTGGAGTGCCCGCTTTGATGCTCTGGAAAAACTACTAGAAGATCGATAACAAAGTAGCAGGAGGCTAATATGGCACATCTGACAGTAACAGTTCCAGAAAATTCACAAAATATCTTGGGTACTGTCACAATTAACGCTCCATTAGGAAGGGTATTTGAAGCATATACCAAAGAAGAACTGTTTGCCCTGTGGTGGTGTCGCGGTAATCCAATGAAAGTGTATCACTTCGATTGTCAAGACGGCGGCAGTTGGCACATTGCTGAACAATCAGAAGACGGTCACGAGTATGAGTTTACTGGCTGTTTTCATGAAGTCGCTCTAGATAAACGAATCGTGCAGACATTTGAATTCTTGGGGATGCCGGAACGTGGGCATGTCATGCTGGAAAAAGCTGAGTTTGTAGCGATTGACGAACATACAACTGAGATTCATACCCATAGCACAGCAATGAGCCAGTCAGACCGTGACGGCATGGTTGCTAGCGGCATGGAAAGCGGCTGGCGACAGTCCGTTGAAGCTCTGGGCAAGCTTTTAGAACCAAACGATTAATTACAACTCGCTCGTAGGCTTGACATTTACCAAAGCGATCGCTGAGGTAAATGTAAGGGTAAAGCACCTAACAGAAATTGTTGGACTTTATTATTTATTGTTGAACTTTTTTATTCCTCTACACCTGCATCTGAATCACCCGCTTTGTCTGATCTGCTACGGTCGCATCATGGGTGACAATTGCGATGGCTACGCCGACCAAAGGTACGCGGTATCCGATTGATTTAATTGTGGAATATTCTGTCAGCTAAAATCCAGAAAGTGTATCCTTGTAGTAAAAGCAAACGTCTATGCAAGTTACATTTGACTTACCTGATGAAGTTGTCAATCAGCTTCAACCCTTTGCAGACAAACTGCCTCAAATCCTAGAGTTGGGGTTACGAGAATTGAATGCGATCGCTGAGTCAGGATTTTCAGGTATGGCTGAAGTCGTAGAATTTCTGGCAAGCCTACCCACTGCTGAAGCCATTATTGCCCTGCGTCCCTCTGAATCCCTGCAAGCTCAAATTAACACTCTGGTAGAAAAAAATCGGACGGTAGGTTTAACCGCAATAGAAGAGCAGCAATGGCAGGGGTATCAATATTTAGAGCATATTGTCAGAATGGCTAAGGCTAGAGCCTTCAAGAAGATCAAAGAAGCGGACGCAGAATGAGCAAAACTTATATTCCTGTAGCTCTCCGAAGACAGGTTTATGAACGGGCAAAAGCTTGTTGTGAGTATTGTCTGATTCCTGATGTCGCTACCTTTGCGCCTCATGAGATTGACCACATCATTGCTGAAAAACATAGTGGACGGACTGAAGCGGAAAATTTAGCCCTATCCTGTACTCTGTGCAATAAGCACAAAGGAAGTGATCTCGCCTCTGTCGATCCAGAAACCGGAAAAATCGTACCCTTGTATCATCCTCGCCAAGACATCTGGCATGAACATTTTTGCCTGAGTGGGTCTGAATTTGTGCCTTTAAGCCCCATAGGTCGGGTTACGATTGGGTTATTGCAGTTAAACCGTCGTGACAGAGTTGAGGAGCGTCAGCTTTTACTACAAGCTGGAATAATCGCCCCATAAGGTAGGCGATCGCCTCAATGTCCCAAGCTCATAACTTGAGCAACCCAGTTTGAAACCATAAAGCAAGCAAGTTGCTCACATTATGCTTTCAGTGACATGGTGCTACATGTGACTTTAGACAAAATCTGTCCAAACCACAAGTCATAAGTTGTCCGCCTTTGAACGCGAAACACTGATACTATCGTAGGCAAATTTCTTCTGCCATAAAACTAATACAGTTAAAAGTTGTCTCAAAGTTGAAAACCAAGGAAGCACTTGTCACACATGTCACTATACCCAAAAGATTTCAGGATCTGGAAGCATAACCGAGTATTTCAATGTCTGAAACCATTATTGTTGCGTTACTGGATTGTCAGTAA
>NZ_JBALFY010000118.1:0-25810 GCF_036916655.1 Nostoc sp. | reverse complement strand
CAGTATATGGTTTCTGTTTTGGCGGCGGCTCTCCCAAATTCAACACTCTCCTAGAATCCTACTGTCAATAGGGTTTGAGATGCGCTAACCCTGTCAGTAAATCTCGTCTGTTAATATCCACAAATTAATCCTTTTGCCACAATATGAGAACTTGCCCTGATAGCTAGCTTTGCATAGGAGCAAAATTCGCTGCTTCTAACTGTTGAAGGAGAAAAGCAGTCAGGTAGAGATAGATTTTTGATATAGATGACTTGGTATTCGGCGGTCACGGTTAAAAACGTTAGAGTTTCTGCTGTGATGTCGGCAAAATCTGAGATACCCCTCTTTTGCCACTTTCCGGGAGTGTATAGGGTGTGGGAGGTGTGGGGACTGTGGGTAACTCCGGGTGGCAACCGTCTGATGTGTGGCGCGAGTTGAGGATTGATGATCTATGTCGTGAGTGAGTCAGTATTTAAACAGCACTATGCCTGCGGTTCTTGCTAGCCTACGCTAAAATATAACGCCTACATTTTAGAATAGTGGCAATTGAATTACTTGGGTTTGTTTGGCGTTATCCAAATTGGACAAAGAGATACCCAGTAACCTAATGCTTTTTTTGGGTCAAAAAAGAGAGTCTTGCAACTTGTGACTCAAACTCATCTTTCTTTTCTAGATGTTAATACTGCTTGGTAAGTATAATTTTATTTGTATTACAGGGAAAATAATTTAGCGATCACACCTTGTTTACCGGATCTGACAAAACCGCATTGCTCCCTGTTTCATCTGTGGCTCAATTTTCATCCCGTCCGTGAACTTGAGCAGGCGGACTAGTTGCCTCAACAGCAGTAAATGATTCTAGGATTTTGTATGTGTGGCTGGCTCCTTTGGGTACAACCCAAGAACTCCCAGGTTCTAGCAAAATTATTTGTCCTTCAATGTGCAACTCGGCACGACCACTAATTACATAACCAACTGTTTCATAGTCGCGCGAACTTGGCTCTTTGTCTTCGTTTGCTTGTTCCTTTTCCCAAAGACGCATGGCAACTTCTTTGCCAGAAGCAAGATATTTTTGACCGAGTTTACCTTTAGGAGAATGGGTAGAATCTATTTTTGTAACGGTGGTATCACTCATATTAAACAAATGAAATTAGGGTTTGAGTACAACTTTGATGCAGTTATCTTTCTTGTCTTTAAAAATTTCATAGCCGTGGGGCGCTTGTTCTAGAGGTAATGTGTGGGTGATGATAAAAGTTGGATCAATTTTACCGTTTTGGATGTGTTCTAACAAAGGTTTTAGATACTTGTGGACGTGGGTTTGTCCCATCTTCAAGGTTAGGCCCTTGTTCATCGCAGCACCCATCGGCATTTTGTCTATAAAGCCACCATACACACCCGGAATTGATACGTGACCACCTTTTCGACAAGATACAATTACTTGCCGTAAGGCGGTTGGTCGGTCTGTTTCTAGACGTACTGCCTGTTTTACCTGATCGTACAACGCCATAAAATCTGTGCCGTGTGCCTCCATTCCTACTGCATCAAGGCAAGCATCAGGGCCGCGACCGCCAGTCATTTCTTTGAGTGCTTCGCCTACATCCACTTCTTCGTAGTTGAGAACTTCAGCTTTGCCGTATTCTTTAGCCATTTGCAGACGTTCGGGGATGCGGTCAGGAAACTTTTTCCACGCGCACGTCGTTTGCTCCATACCAGCAAACTGCTTTCATGATTATTTATTCCTTAGTAATGATTTGTCGTTCGTTAAAATCAAGATAAATGATAATAAATTAATCTTGATTGAGAGACGCGATAATTATCGCGTCTCTGTAATTAATCAAAGCTTATTCGACCATGTACAAGTCAAGTTTTTCGATTCAAAATATCCTACCGTCTAGCTGATAGTTATCAGTTAGTTCTTAGGAGGATTGTGATAATAACCTTCTCTCTCCCTATTAGAGGATGAAGCCTTATCTCCGGTTGTGTTTCTTGTCGGATCAAAAAACTCTTTTGTAGCTTCAGGAGTTTTTTCATCCAAGTTTAACTTTTCACGGATATTATCAACAGTGCTTTTTAAAGGATTTTGGCTGTTTGTGGTTTGGGTATCATTTCTAATTTCACCTTGCTCATTTGGTGTTCCCTTGTAATAAGTACCCTCTGGGGTTTTAACATCAGCTTGTGCTACGTTAATATCGCTAAAAGCCTGACCTAGTAAAAACATAAATCCGACTAGAAAAACTACAAGAATTTGAGAAATGCGAATATTTTGCAGCCATGAAATTACTCGATTCATAAAAACCTCAATTGCATTATGTTGGGTGTACAGTGTAAAATGCTGAATGACATTTATCATTCAGGTTTGAAGAATAACTTTGATGCAGTTATCCTTGTTTGTTGAAAAATGTGATAGCCTGCCAAACTCACAGCATCAATGTCACAGCCACCACTCATATCAAGTCCGCTTAATCACTTACGATATGTCATTGCGAGTGGAACGTTCGCGGAGCGTCTCGTTGGCGCAGCCTCTCGTAGAAAAGAGAAGCAATCACTTCGGATGCGATTACTTCACTCCGCTATCGCTGCGTACCCAACTCTTGAAGAGGCTGCGCCAACGGGAACGCCAGGGGCGAACGTAATGACAAGTATTTAGCCGGACATGATATCATCTGTTTCAACACTTCGCCAGCATTAACTTCTTGTGGGGTCAGTTGCAAAGCCCACATTTTCGGAGTTAATTATCTCTGCTTTGGCAAACTTTTTCGCTATTTCTAGGCGTTCGAGAAAGCGAATAAGAGCGATCGCTTTTTCGGCTCCCATCATCTAAATATTAGTTATGGGATTGGGTAAATAACTAACTGCGTCCAGAAGATTGACCTTCCGTAGTGGCAATTTCGCCTGTTTCCATTAGCATCTTAAAGCGACGCAATTCATCGCCGATTTGCTGTTCTGGCTCTTCACCAAAAAGTTTAGCCACGGTAGACCCCAAAATCCCACCAGGTGGGTTATACTCCAAGACAACCTTTACTTCTGTACCACGATCACCTGGTGCTTTTTGGAAGCGGACAAAACCAGAATTATCAATATCTGCACCTTCCACAGAAGCCCAAGAAATAAATTCATTTTCCCGGTCTTCGAGAATTTCTGCATCCCATTCTACGCTGTTACCTAAAGGTGCATTAGCTATCCAATGAGAACGTTTTTCGTTGTACACTTTGACAGATTTAAGATGCTTCATAAATGTAGGCAGATTCTCAAGGTTGTGCCAAAAACGATATAATTCTTCTGGCGATATATTAATTGTTACCGTCTTTTCAACTTTGATCGGTTGGTTTATACCAATTGCTTCCTGCGCTTGCTGGATTGTGCTTTGCTTCGTTGCACCTTGATAAATCAAACCGCCACCAGCCAAAGCTGTCAACGCTCCCCGCAAAGAACCTTGCTTTAAACCCATTAGCACCATAGCACCGCCACCGATGAGAGATCCCCAACGCTCTATATCACTAGCTTCGCCCTGGCTTGTAGTTGGTTTATCGCCTGATATCGAAGTCATTTTTTATCTCTCCATTACAGTGAATTAACCACTTTATTTCCGCGTTATTTTCTATAAGACGTTAGGAAATCTGTTACGCTGATATAGCTGCCCTTGTAGTGGACAGTTAAAGAGTCAATATTATTATTTATGCCCAACAAAAAACAGCTATGAGTGGAAATTTGGATACTGAATAATTTCGCTTTGATAACTCCTAAGTTAATAACTAAAAACTTTAAGTAAAACTTGATTGACCGTGAATTTATACTTACAATCCTATGATGCGATCACTAGTTTAGCTTCGTTCCCTGGGGATAGATTCATTTATTAGCTATACACCTCTAGTTAGACAAGGGATTTCCAGTTAAAAAAATATCCCATCCCTGTAGGACACTCCACGAACGTAGGGGCGTAACCTGGATTTCTCACAAGTGAGAAATCCAAGCGTTAACCCGTCCACGTCGTCGTTGCCCTGTAAGATTTTTGCGTTTTCCTCGCTTACCCCAATTTTTGCGCCGAATCACGCGTAAGCTGAAACCACTTTCGTCCCAAAACCATACCTGTACTTGCTCTGGATGAACTCAAGTATCGCTAAATATTGAGCAAGTTTCTCTTGAAACTTTGCTCTCTCTAAGGTAAACAGAATCACATTTGCATCTCTTGTAGTCGCCAATTTCTAGATGTCTATGCTGCATTGTGAATGCATCAACTTGCATTGTGAATGTATCTTGCGGAGTATATTTCAAAACACTCCTTAGTTAGAGTCTTAATGTCAGATTGCCGTGATACTATACAGCTCATTCCTGTTGTTATTTGTAGGAGACAATTATGCAAATCAGTGGACGCAGCTTATTAAAAACTGCTTCTTTTTGACGGTATGGGTAAGATGCTGTTGAATCGAGACTTTACACCGAGTTTTGCTTGAAAGCATCTGCTGAAAGATGCCAATTTGATCGCTCGATCTGCCCAAGATTTAAATTCTCCCACGCCTGCTGCGACAGTTGTCAGAGAAACAATAAAGACAGCTGTTAATCAAGAATGGGGAGAAGAAAATGCATCGGCATTAATCAAAGCTTTGGAGTTAGAAGTAGGAGTAATCATTAAATCATAATTGTTTGTTTGTAACTTATTTAGCTGTGCTGATGGCGCTTGTTTTTTATTCTACTTTCCAACATAGAGCTTTATTTAAGGAAAGCATTGATTATGTCCAAGTTCAAAATATATTCTACTGGGATAGTAGCGATCGCCTTATCTCTGGCGACTGGTTGCACACCAACGACTCCCCATGACCAAACTACATCGCAAGCTCCATCTGCTGTGCCTGTACAAGCAACTGAGAGTCCATCCCCAACTGCCTCACCAACTACATCAGGGCAAAATAACCTCAGTTCTTTAGACAAAAAGTTCATGACAGATGCCGCTCAAGATGGTTTAGCAGAAGTCCAACTAGGACAACTGGCATCACAACGTGGAACCAGTGATGCGGTAAAACAGTTTGGACAGCGTATGGTTCAAGATCATACCCAGGTAAATAATCAACTCAAACAGTTAGCGACTCAAAAAAGTGTCACGCTACCAACTACTATCGGCAGGACAAATCAGCAAGCATTGCGACGCTTATCTGCACTTTCTGGTGCTAAATTTAATCGTCTATATATAAATGAGATGCTTCAAGGTCATGAAAAAGATGTCTTTGCATTTCAGAATGAAGCTCAAAAAGGACAAGATCCAGACGTGAAAGCATTTGCGACTCAAGCGCTACCAACCCTCCAAGAACATCTGCAACAGGTTCGTGCCATTGCTAATCCTGGAAGTTCAACTAGCACCCCAACTCCAATTAGTACTCCGTAGATAATACAGTTTAGTTAAGCATATCTTCTTTCCCTTTGCATCCGCTATGCGTACTACTAGAAAAAAGCAAACTACGCGTAGCGTGAAGACTGCATAAAAAAATACTCAACTACTTCTTCTTGTGGGGTGGGTGTCTCGCCATTGGTATCAACTTAAGCTAAAAGCCTTTTTAACGTGAGTTCGATAAACCTTTACCCTCCCAACCTCCCCTCCTGTTTCGGAGAAGGAGGAGCAACGAAAAATTAAGCTTTTTGCTCCTCTCTCCGTGTCAGAGAGGGGCTGGGGGAGAGGTCAAATAAGACTTGTAGAACTCAAGTTTTTCAAATCTCGTTCTCAGCAAAAGGCTGGATATGCTGCTCTTGGCGGCTCTGCCGCCAGTAAGCGAGGGAGCAAGCAAAGCAGTATGGTGTTAGCGCAGCAGTAAAACCTAAGTAGATTTTTTAATTGCAGACTAATGCATTGGCATTAAAGGGTATTGCCAAATTTATTTTGCGACAAATTCCTGTATTAAGTCCAAAATTTCATCATTAAAGAACCAAGATATCTGAATCTGAATTGTTTAAAGGAGAATTTTAAGTAACCGGGATGTCTAAATTGTTTAAAGGAAAATTTTCTCGTCGTCAAATTCTTACTAATGCTGGATTAGGAGCCATTTCAGCCGCCGCAATTGGTAGTATAGGCGAAGAAGTTGCTGCTCAACAGCCAACTGTGCAAGCCACTCCACGCGGAGGCGAGTTGCCGCCTCAGATTCAGTTTCCGCCCATTTCAGAAAAGACAGAGGTTGATACAGGTGGGCCACCAACTGCATTACCTCCAGAGCGACGCTTAGGATTTGCGATCGTCGGACTTGGCAGATTGACGTTAGAAGAAATCATGCCTGCATTTGCAGAATGTAAATTAGCAAAGCCAACTGCATTAGTTAGTGGAGATGCTGCCAAAGCAAATATTGTTGCCCAACAGTATGGCATCAAACCGCAGAACGTTTACAACTATCAGAATTACGACAATCTCCGCAATAATCCAGACGTTGATATAATCTATATTGTACTGCCTAACAGTATGCACCGAGAATATACGGTGCGTGGTGCAAAAGCTGGGAAGCATATTCTGTGTGAAAAACCAATGGCAACCACGGTAGAAGATTGTCAACAGATGATCGACGCGTGCAAACAAGCGAATCGCAAGCTGATGATTGCTTATCGCTGCCAATATGAGCCGCACCATCGCGCCATGATTCAGATGATCCGCAGCAAAGAATTGGGAACTGTGAAAGTAATTCAAGCAGATAACGGACAAAACCAGGGCGGTGACTTAAACCAGTGGCGATTGAAACGCGCCTTAGCTGGAGGTGGCTCTTTACCAGATGTGGGAATCTATTGCCTAAATGCAACTCGCTATTTAACAGGAGAGGAACCGATCGCAATTAGCGCCCAAATCTTCACCACTCCTGGCGATCCACGCTTCAAAGAAGTAGAAGAAAGTGTCACCTTCCAACTGCGGTTTCCCAGTGGAATACTAGGAATTTGCTCCACTAGTTACGGCTTTCACGAAGGGCGGCGGTTTCGCGTCTTCGGCTCTGATGCTTGGGGACAACTCGATCCGGCGTTCTCCTACAACGGTTTGCGGATGATGGTTTCATGCAAATCACCAACAAACAGCATGGCAGAAAATATTAGCGAAGTGCGGATAGGTGAGAAGAATCAGTTCGCTTTAGAAATCGATCATATTGCAGATTGCGTGATTCAGAACAAGCAACCCCATACCCCTGGGGAAGAAGGTTTGCAAGACCAAAAACTGATCGCGTTGATTTACGAAGCCGCACAAACAGGCAAAACAATTACCATACCGCGTGTATCAGAATTGGATACTACTCGTGGTCCCGCTCCCAGAATGTTGAAGTAAATATGTGCATACCGCAGTCATCACAACCTCTGCTGTCTCCAACATTGGCGGTTGGATGGAGGACACGGCGGGAGCTTGGCTAATGACTTCTCTCACCACCTCTCCCCTCTCAATGGCACTTATGCAAACATCCGCAACTTTACCAGTACTGCTGTTAGGACTACCAGCCGGAGCAACGGTAGATATTTTTGATCGCCCTCGGTTACTACTATTTTGGCAAGCCTGGATGCTGGTTGCTGCACTGATATTGAGTGGATTAATTTTTGCAGGTATGATTACGCCGTGGTCACTGTTGGCGCTGACGTTTTTGCTTAACTTAGGAGCGGCAATGAATGGCCCGGCTTGGCAAGCCATTGTCCCAGAATTAGTACCGCGATCAGAACTCATGGCTGCCATTGCTTTAAATAGTGCTAGGTTTAATATTGCCCGAGCAATTGGCCCAGTGATCGCAGGTTTTATACTGGTGGCGGCCAATGCGGGAGTCGTCTTTTTGATTAATGCCCTCTCTTTTATTGGGGTAATTATCATCCTTTATCGTTGGCAACGCAAACCTTTTTACGAAAGTGCCCTCCCCGCAGAGAGAGTATTAGGTTCTATGCGGGCTGGTATACGCTATGTCCGTTTCTCTTCAGCCCTGCAAGCCCTGTTAATTCGAGGGGGTGTTTTAACTAGTTGTACCAGTGCTTTGTTTGCATTGTTGCCTTTAGTAGCACAGCAGGATTTGCAACAAGGAGCAGGTGGCTATGGTTTATTACTCGGTAGCTTTGGATTTGGGGCGATTATCGGTGCGATTTTGATGCCACAAGTGCGTCAAAATCTTACAGCCGATGGAGTTGTGATTGTAGCAACTCTGGTGTTTGCAGTTGCTACATTAATTCTGGCATTCATTCACAATGTATCTTTGGTGTTGCTAGCTTTGGTGGCGGCTGGAATTGCTTGGACAAGTATGACATCCAGCTTGAATATTACAGTGCAGCTTGCTGTTCCGGCTTGGGTGCAAGCGCGGGCGTTAGGAACTTATCAAATGGTATTTCAAGGAGGTTCAGCAATTGGTAGTATTGTTTGGGGTGCGGCGGCAGAACATTGGGGAACGCCAAGTGCCTTATTCGTTGCTGCCCTTGGCTTGATTGGGGGAACTTTCACAGCGTGGCGTTACCCATTGCTGTCAGGAAAACTTGATTTAGCTCCAGCATTACGACGAGCTGAACCACTAGTAGTAATTGAATTGCAACCAGAACAAGGACCAGTTTTAGTCACACTTGAATATTGTATTAACCTAGCGTGGCAAAACTAGCTAGAGCAAAAACTTAAACGTAGTAAATTCGTTATTATTGAAAATTTTGGTTTACCTATTTACGCTTATTTCAATCATGAAAAATCTACTCTAGCAAGTTTTACCACTCTAGGTATTAACCCAGAGCAAGCAGAGGAATTTATAGCAGCAATTCATGTTCTGCGAGTGGTGCGGTTACGAGATGGTGCGATTCGCTGGGGCATCTTTCATGATACATCTGTGCCGAATCGCTACTTAGAGACATTTATCGTCGAGTCTTGGGTAGATCATTTACGTCAGTATGAACGCTTTACCGTAGCAGATCGAGAGATTCGCAAAAGGGTTTTTGCCTTTCATCAAGGCGAAAAACCTCCGATTATTTCTCACATGATTTATGCTCACTAATCCTAAGCAGCACGATCTGAGAAAAAATCATTGTTTTCATTCAGACTGCTTGCTCAAGCTGACAAAGTGCCAAAAACACAAAATAAGCAATCAAATCAACGAATTACAAGCAATTTTAGAAGGCTTCGAGTCAAGTTAAAAAAGTGGTGAAATTTCTGATTATTGCTGCTGGTGCATCTACTCGGATGGGTACACCGAAACAACTATTGCTTTACCAAGGACTTAGCTTTTTGCAATACATTACTTTAATTTCGTCGGAAATGACATCTCAGCATATTTTATGCTTTCTGAATATAGCTTGAGAGTTGAAAAATTTCTGCCTGTTAACTCTGTCATTTGTGAGAGCAAACAATCACTCCTGTTGACTAGGATGTGAGTATTGTCCTTAATTTCTATACTTGTAAGAGAGCGATCATGACTACCCTTGAACAATTGCAAGCATGGCATGAGTTGGCACAACAACTGCGAATTGATAGTATTCGTGCCACCACCGCAGCAGGATCTGGTCATCCCACCTCGTCAATGTCATCTGCTGACCTAATGGCAGTGCTGCTTGCCAAGCATCTGCGTTACGACTTCAGCAATCCGCATAATCCCAACAACGATCATCTAATCTTCTCAAAAGGACACGCATCACCGTTGTTGTACTCAATGTATCGAGCGGCGGGAGTAATTGATGATCGCGAATTGATGTCCCTCCGCAAGTTTGGCAGTCGCTTAGAAGGGCATCCAACTCCAATGCTACCTTGGGTGGATGTGGCTACGGGTTCATTGGGACAGGGACTACCTATAGCTGTTGGCATTGCTTTGGCTGGGGAATATTTAGACAAACTGCCTTACCACACCTGGGTTTTGCTAGGGGATAGTGAAATGGCCGAAGGTTCTATTTGGGAAGCCTTTGAACACGCCAGTCACTACAAACTTGCAAATCTGATTGCCATCCTCGATGTCAACCGTTTGGGACAGCGAGGTGAAACAATGTTAGGCTGGAACACCCAAGTCTACTGTGAGCGCGCTCTTGCTTTTGGCTGGAAGGCAATTGAAATCGACGGTCACAACCTAGAAGAAATTAACGAAGCATACATAGCAGCAATCGATAACCCCAACTGTCCCACACTGATTGTGGCTCGGACAAAGAAGGGCAAGGGTGTTGCAGATTTAGAAGATATTGGCGGTTGGCATGGTAAAGCGTTGAAGCCTGACCAAGCAAAGGCAGCAATTACAGAACTCGGTGGTGAACGTCAGATTACCATTGCCGTTTCAAAACCTAGTTTACAAATCCAAAAAACTGCAATTGGGCAGATGCAAACTCTCCAACTTCCTAGTTATCAAAAGGGAGATTCAGTGGCGACCCGTAAAGCTTATGGGGATACCTTAAAAGCTCTCGGAGCCTCTCGACCAGATGTGGTTGCCTTAGATGGTGAGGTGAGCAACTCCACCTATGCTGAGGAATTTGCCAAAGCTTATCCTGAGCGTTATTTTGA
The DNA here is from genome assembly GCF_036916655.1 of Nostoc sp. Classification (GTDB taxonomy): domain Bacteria; phylum Cyanobacteriota; class Cyanobacteriia; order Cyanobacteriales; family Nostocaceae; genus Nostoc. Next base: position 15,393 of record NZ_JBALFY010000118.1, on the reverse strand, counting down.
GATGTACATTGCCGAGCAGCAAATGGTTGCCGCAGCAGTGGGGTTACAAGTGCGCCAGTATAAACCTTTTGCTTCTACTTTTGCAGCATTCTTAAGTCGCGCTTATGATTTTGTTCGGATGGCTGCCATTTCTCGCGCCAATATTAAACTTGTTGGTTCTCATGCGGGGATTTCAATTGGTCAGGATGGCCCTTCACAAATGGCACTGGAAGACTTGGCTTGTTTGCAAGCCGTGTGCGGTAGCACTGTGCTTTACCCTAGTGATGCCAATCAAACCGCTAAACTTGTCGCACTAATGGTTGATTGTGATGGCATTGTCTACCTACGCACAACCCGTGAAAGCACACCTGTTCTCTATGAAGCTGAGGAGGATTTTTCAATTGGTGGCAGCAAGGTGATCTATAGTTCTGAGCAAGATCAAGCAGCAGTGATTGCAGCAGGTATTACGCTACATGAAGCACTTAAAGCATATCAGCACCTCAAGCAGGAAGGGATTACAGTACGCGTGATCGATGCTTACTCAGTCAAACCAATTGATGCTATAACCCTGCATCAGGCTGCCCGTGATACCCAGGGCAAACTTGTTGTTGTTGAAGACCATTGGAGCGAGGGTGGACTGGGTGCCTCTGTCCTCGATGCTTTTGTGGGTATAGATGCTTTTGACTCTGGTGGATTGCCACTAAATCTAATCAAACTGGCTGTGCTCGATCTGCCCGGTTCTGGTACTCCAGAAGAACTACTTCATGCAGCAAAAATTGACGCTTCTTCTATTGTCGATGCTGTGCGTTTGCTCCTTAGACAACCTGCTTGGGTATCAAACAAAGGCGTTGCATAAATGCGGCATGAATCAGTTCATCAATAGTATCTTTCTATACTTTAGATTCTCAAGCTTTCGATGACAAAGCTTCTTCGTCATCGAATCGTTCCGAAGGTTCAATCATTTTGACGATTTCCCGCCAATCTCCAAGAGTAAATTTCGTGATATTTTCAATAAATGCCATGAAAATAGCTGTAGAGATTTTCGCGGGATAAGTATGTTGAAAACGCGAGTATGAATTTCCCGCTTGTGCGCTCTGACAGTGTACTCTCGGACTTCAATAGTTTTGCTGGGCATCGGCTAATAAAATGGCCTTACTTCTTAATAATAATTTTTCTTCAAATTTATGAAAGGTGTATTATCCCTAAAAGAGTGATAATTGCCCAGGTGAAATATTGCCTCGTCTGAATCGGTGGTAAGCGAAGAAAGGCAGCTACTGCACAACGGGGCAAGGTTCTCTAACGAGTCGGAGTGGTCAAATAGGGCATCAAAAATCATTCTCAGTTGGTTAGCCATCAGCCTTAACGCTTCGGGAAGAGTCCGATAATTTAACTGACGAGCCAGGGAAACTAAAAACTGTCTGACCATCGCCCAATTAGCTGGCGAAAAACCGCCAGTATGAATACAGTTATCTTCATTTAAAGTTACATCCTTGACCCAATCAAGTTGATTTTCGATTGACCAATGGCCACGAATAACCTCAGCGAATTCTGAGGCTGAATAATTTAAGCTACTTAAATAAAAGTGTCGTTCATGATAGTCAACAATCTGGCGACGACAATTCTATCCTTGAGGTAGAGTTCCATATCTGTTAACCTCAACTAAACTTTTAGCACCAACTCAATCAGGTAGTGACTCAGATGGAATTGGATAGACTTTGACTTGACGAGTGGTCTTTCGTTCGTGTAAATTTTCATAATGGGAATTGGTATCGATAGCGATTGAGGATTGAGCTAGCTCAGTAGCTACTTTCAGCAGATTTGGCTGGTTTCCTTTAATAGTAATAATGTAGTCATTTTCACCCTCAATAATTAACTCAACAGTTTTTTTTTGCAATGTAGTGCATCTGCTGTAATCACGATATGATGACCAGAAATGTGATTAATTGGCAAACTATTCTTTGCCCAGACGTTAAATAGTTCAGCTAATACCTGAAAATCAATTGATATCATGATATTTCTAAATGTTGATGAGTCGAGGAAATTGAATATCTGGAGATAAATCTAATAATTTGATTAGGGATAATCGATGATTTTTAGTGAACTCAGCTAAAGGTTTATATCCCCAATATCCTGTGCAGCTACCTAACAAAACTATAGTTAGTATTATCCAAAGTCTATGTCTAATCCCTCTGGCATGTCGATAATCGGGAACCCCTTGAATTGCTTCGATTAAATTCATTCCCAACTTTCCTCTGGTTTTGGTCTTTTTCTCAAGGAATCATCCTTCCATGTTATATTTTCTCTCTCGACAATTAATCCACCCTGCCCTCAGCTGAAGGCAGGGTGGGGTAGTTCACTTATAAAACTTCCTCAACCGGGCTAGGACTTACAGATAGGGAGCGATCGCACTAAGCTCACTGGCTTCAGGCGATTGCAACTGGGATATTTTTATTGTGGAGTGCGTTCAGCTCCGAACGTGCGCTGATGCCAGTAAGGATAGATTGGCGCGATCGCACTAACCTGATTAACCTGATTGAGCCGATTTACTTCCTCTAATGTTAGTTCCCACTGAGCAGCACCAAGGTTATCTCGAAGTTGTTGTTCATTCCGCGCTCCGATAATAACAGATGTAATACCAGACTGACGTAATAGCCAGTTGAGTGCGACTTGAGCAACACTGACACCACGGTTATTAGCCATTTCGTGCAGAACTTCCACAATGTCGTATCCCTTTTCCAGGTCACTGACAGTACCAATATCATAGTTTCTGTGGAACAGCTTATGATATCTTCTCAAGAATCTGATTACTCATCTGAATTTGGTTTTTTCCGATATTACGTTTGAGTAAGAAAATACCTGCATCATGCGCTTGCTGACCACCAGCACTAAAGCAAGCATCCTCGATAATTACTGGTTCAATACCGCGCTCAAAAGAGTCAATTGCTGTCTGGAAAATACAGCTATCAGTTTCAACTCCACAAAGATATATTTTGCTGATTTGATTAATCAAAATAAAACTCGAAAAATTTTCCGTAAATGCCGAGTAATAAGGTTTGTCAAAAATATTATGTATATATGGCTGAAGTTCATCAATAATGCTCGTTTCTGGTTCATGTATCAAGCTTGACCAATGAATTAGCTTCACATAATTACTGTCAGCAGTATTGATAAATTTTGTGAATTCAACGAGTTTACCAGTCTCTAAAAAACGCTCAATTAGTTTAATGACAGTAGGAATAATATGTCTGCATTTTTCAGGCATAAAACCATTTTGCATATCTACTACAAGAAGTATTTCGCTCATTTGTACCAGAATTTATTTAGATTAAGAGTTAAGACATTAAATAAAGCAATATTATAAAAGATGACATCCGCGACTTTGAGCCTCTTTCTTGGGTAAAAAGACAAGTCTAGCGCATTACCTTTTATCAACTGACATTCAAACTAAAGCAGTTAAGGAAGATTCACTGTTAAAATACCACCAGTTGGCTAAATTAAACGAGACATACAGCTTATGATTACTCAAATGATGGTTCAACCCTCATTCTGGGTAGATTCTGGAATCGAACTCAGTAAAGTAAGGGACATACATTTGTTTAAGTTTACTGAAGAATTACAGTCTCGACTCGAAGAATTGTCTGAGAAAAAGAAAGCTGGATTGCTAACAATAGAAGAAGATGCTCAATTGGCAGGCATATTGGAACTGGATAGAATTTTTACCTTGCTTAATGCCAAAATCATTTCTGAATCATGACAGTTAATGATGCGACCAAAAAATTGGTCAGACAAAGAGCGAAATTTCTTTGTGAATACTGTCATTCTTCAGAAGAAGCAAGTGCTGCTCTATTTTCTATTGACCATATCGTACCCCAGTCTCTTAAGGGTTCGGATGACCCTGATAACCTAGCGTTAGCTTGTCAGCGTTGTAACGGATATCGCTACAATTTCACTACTGGAATTGAGCCAGATACAGGACAGATGCTACCTCTGTTTAATCCACGTCTGCAAAAGTGGTCAGACCACTTTATTTGGTCAACAGATGGTCTAACAATTATTGGCATTAGTTCTGTAGGACGAGCTACAAGTAATCGTTTAGACCTCAATGATGAACGTCATAATGAAGGCTCTATTGTCAAAGCTCGTCGTCTTTGGCTCAAAGGTGGTTGGCATCCACCGGATGAAGACCCGCGACAACTTAAAAAGTTTTGATTTGCAATTCCTTTAACTATAGAAGTGTATCGCTCTCTTGGGTGCAGCGTAGACGATCGCCTCTCCAATCGATTCTCTCTCTGATTGCCGAAAGCCCTGCTGATGTAGGCTATTGGAGTGATGAGTGGCGTGTTGGTGGGAAATCTGGCGCGAAAATTGGGTTTACAAGCTCTTTTATGCTGATGTACTATTAGTCTTCTGCATGAATTAATTCAACAAATTGCGAAATTTCTTTAGTCGAGCGAATGTGATAAACATTTTTGATGCTTTGAGTCTGCTCGATAAACTCACGATATTTTGGGGTCAAATATTTGTGACATAACCAAAGCGCGCGGTAGCTAGTAAGCGAACTCCTCAATATTGGACTGTTTTGGGGCCAGCCTGATGGCGGTTGAAAGTAACCTGTGATAAATCGTTTAGTTACCCACCAAAAATGCACATAGAGTGGTAAATCAATAAAAACTAGAGTATCCGCCTTGTCAAGTCTTGACCAGAGAGTTTCCATACAACCAAACCCATCAATAATCCATTGGTCAGTAACTAAAATTTGTTGATGGGCGTGCTTATAGTCTTCATCTGGAAGCTCTGTACCTCCTGATTGATATTTAATCTTGTCCAAGACGTAAAGTGGCAAACCAGTGATTTGAGATAATCTCTTGCTTAGAGTTGATTTGCCGCCTCCAGCATTGCCAAACACCGCTACTTTTTTCATCGCCACTCTCCTTTTAGTGTAATCAAGTCAAATTTGGCACAAGCTTGTCATAAGAGAATAAAATTTTTTGCTAGATTACTTTTATACTACAAAATGTGTCGCCAACTTTCCTTTCTTTAGCATTACAGCGCTTCCGGCTATTATGCAATACAGTTTTCTCCTCGCCCTCTCGTATCAAAGCTTTTAGATTTGAGAATGTACCTCATAGCTGCCGTAAGTGCTGTAATAAACCCACAGGCGATCGCTCTCTTAAGCGAACAGATAGAGGTGTTATGTGATACATTGTTTCCAACAAATATCTATTTCAGAAGAATAAGTATGCTGCAATAAAGCAGCTATAAAATCGTAGATATGTAATTTGAAAAGACAGCGAATGCTCGAATGAAACGAAGGTTCACGCTGGATCGCACCTAACTATTCACTAGCTATAACACGGTGAGCATGACCTAAGTCAGTGGACTTGAGTAATCTCCAAGTGAGAAGATGGAGTTTTTTCAAGTAAAAGATATATGAGTAATAATGAAGGTTTGGGATTTACGCACTTTTCTTATGCTAAAGGGCGAAAGTGGGCATACCCAACCAGTAGAAACCGTTGCGATTAGTTCAGATACTAGGTTGATTGCTAGTGGGAGTGACGATGGCACAATCAAGCTTTGGGATTTACACACGCTTAATACCAATTTAATATGAAGCTGCATAGAATAGAGCTTCCAGGATAAAGTTGTAAGAAGAGACTGAAATTACCTGCTCAAATGAAAGTTGGTCGAATATTTCTTGGATGCGTTCACGTAAAGCTTGTAAAGAAGAGAAAAGTTGATTTTTGAGCGGTTTCTTGAGGAGTTGCCAAAGTCTCTCAATCGGGTTGAGTTCAGGGGCTGATGCTGGTTGAAACAGAGGAATAATATTCTCCGGCCAACGGAGCTTTGAATTTGTATGAGCAGGTGCTTGATCAATCTGTAAAATAGCGTAATCGCTACCTAATTGCACAGATAGCCAGTCCAAAAACTGTTGAAAACACTCGCCATCCAGTTTTGGGTATTCATAAAGGAAATGATCTCCAGTCAATGGTTCAATTGCACCATAAATCCAAAAGTTTTCCCTCGGCCATATCACCTTAACAGTGGGCTTGACTCCAAAAGCTGTAATCACTTTTCCTGTAAGAGTTTTGAGTCCAACTCTAGTTTCATCCTGGCACAGGTAGCGAACACACTTGCCGGGTGCTAGATGTTTTTCTAGACAATTAAGAATGATTCCGAGTTTTTTTTAAATTCAGATACCAATTTCTCGTCTTGGTTATGGCAATGAGTGCGAGGGACTTTTAGTTTTGCCCCTAATCGATATCGCACCCATGCATAAACTGTTGGATACTCTATGTCTTGTCCATGTTCTTGTTTCAACCACTCGACTATTGCACCATAGCTACTAAAGCCTTTTCCTGTTTTTAGCTCCTCCTCAAGTGCTGCGATCGCAGCATCATCGATTTTCCGTTTTGCACAAGAAGAGCTTTTTTAATTTCTAATAAGCCTGATATGCCATCAGTTCTGTACTTCTGCAACCATCTTGTGACCGTTGAAGTATCTTTTGCCAAGCGTTGTCCGATTTCTTGCTGCTCCTTAACCTGCCCGTTTTTTATCCACCACAGCATCATAAGCTTTTCTTTCTGATTTCCTAAATTTGCTGTTTGTAGACGTTTTTTAAGTTCTTCTTCGCTCTCTGCGATTTCAATCTTAAAAGGGCGGCTCATGGTTATTTTAATTTATCGAGTTTGTTTTCTCTATTATATGCAGCTTCATATAAAATTGGTATAAGCTGCTTGATACCATTACTACACACTCAGGATTTGTGAGTAAAGTTGCATTTAGCCCTGATATGCAAACCCTTGTAAGTGCTGGGGGTGGCGATGATAATACAATTAGGCTGATTGATTTGCAAACCAAAAAAACACGCCATATTCTCAAAGGACACAAAACCGGAGTTGATGCTATTGCCATTACTCCAGATAGCAAAAAGCTTGTTAGTGGTAGTTTTGGTCAGCTAGTTTCTCGAAATCGTGCGATTAGTACCCTAAAGTTATGGAATCTTCAAACTGGAAAACTGCTGCATGAGTTTACTGATAATTTTAATTCAGTTGAATCGCTTGCCATCAGCCCGAATGGAAAAATTCTCATCTGCGGCAATTATGATGGCAGTATTAAACTGTGGAGCTTAGAGACTTTAAAGCCGTTGCATACCTTTCAAGATGGTTCCAGTTCTGTTTTAGGGCTTGCTCTTAGTCCAGATGGTAAAACCCTCGTTAGTAGCAATGAGGATAGTATTATACATATTTGGAAAATAAACTCAAAAACTTAACTGTAATTTGTTAGCCGAACGCTACCAATTACAAAATCATGCAGCAGAAATGGCAAGGTTGGTTCAAAATTGCCTCTACTAGCAATGCAGTCGGTAAGCTGCTAGTTACCATGTATTTCCACTGAATGCTTAATTAGAGAAAAACTTTTGCAAGGATTCAGGTTTTATAATTAAAAATAAAGGGCTTAGAGCATTAAACATAAATGAGGTTAAAGGCTGTGAAAAAAATAGTTGTTGCTGCAATATTTAGCTTAATCGCTGGCTCAACATCTTTACTTTTTCCCCAAGCCGCTAAAGCTGATAGGGTTGTTTACTGTCATCCTGTTACTGAGAATAGAGTACTCAATCAATCGGCGGCTGACCACCCCTATGCTTATGCAAATGGTTTTCGAGAAGGAGAACAAAGCGCTCGGAATAGGGAAGCTTATAAACCTCGGACTGCGGGAGGTGAATTCGCTCGTGGTTTTCACGATGGTTATTTGAATCTGCCTTATGCTGGGCAAGAGAATGTTGTACCTAGAACAATTGTGCAACATACTGCTCAAGTTTGTAATGAAGATGGTTATTACACCGTAGCGCCTTCTCCAGCTTACATCTACAACCCTTATCCCATCTATGTGTCGCCCTATCCTACTTATGGCATCAACTTCGGATTTGGAAGAGGGTTCCACTTTGGATTTGGCGGAGGGTTCCACGGATGGGGCCACCATCGAAGATGGTAGGGGTGGGAAATTTTGTCAAAGAAAGTTTCTAGGCTAGAGAGTGATCGCAATCGGGGATTTTCATAGTAGCAGTGTACTGCTTTGAAGCAAGCGATGCCTACGGCGGTAAACTACGTACCAAAGGCAATTTTTCCTCGCTTGTATTATTTAGGGAGAGGCAATCGCTCTAGTAAAATCAAAAACCACCCACATCATCTAAGTGGATAACAAAAGAGATTGTATATCTTTTATCACTTGCCGAACAGTTTATTAAGCACATCAGCTAGACGGTAGCCTGCCAAGCTCATCCGACGTTTTGCTATTGGTTTGGCGGTATACCATGTGGCCAGCTTTATTCCACAGCAAAAGCCGGATACTACCACATCAAGATTGTTGATAATGTTGTCAATAAACAAAGTTTAGCGAAAGAATGTAACTTTAGCATAGAGTTCTTTGTTAGAAAATACAGAGTAAGCCATAGTCCTTACCATTAGTGTAAGGATTTTATTTTGTTGACTGGGGTGCGATCGTTGCTTGTAACTTCTGCTGCAATTGAGTAATATCTGCCTTGAGCTTGTCGTAAAGCCTGCGGCATAGCTACGCTTAGAGCGCAACCGAAGAAGACAAGGGTCGAAATGCGGTACACTACGCTTTATTACTAACTATCTTTCGCTACATGGTGGCCACTCCAGTAGGCCTAACCTATTAACCTATTTTGAATTCCCCGAAGGGGTTGACTATCAACTGTTGGCTATGGACGACAGGACTAATAACTAATAACTAATTACCATTGACTAATGACTAACCAAACCATTCATGTTGTAGCTCGTTTTGTGGCAATACCAGATAAAGTAGAAGAACTCAAAGCTTTATTATTGGGACTGATTGAATCAACGAAACTTGAAGCAGGTGTGATTAAATATGAACTTTTACAAAATCAATCAGATCCAACAGATTTTACTTTTGTAGAAGAGTGGGAATCTGCGGCAGCACTGGATACTCATTTAGCGTCACCCCATGTGCAAGCAGCAATAGCCAAGCTAGAAGGATTAATCGCTGCGCCACTAGAAGATATCCGCCGTTATTCTATTTTGGCTGCGATACCTACTATCCAAAGAGTGGAATCTTGAAATGGTTGCAGACAGGACAGTTGCTTCTTTAATTCTTCTAGCCAGGGGTTGAGGGTGAACGGCATCGCACCCCAACAAAATAATATTAGCGCTTACCTAAATATAGGTAAGCGCTATTGTTTTAATTAAATTCAGGGATAAAATATAGTGAAATGAATTCCCTGATTTTTACTATTAATTGATTCCAATTTAATTGATTACACAGCACTGCGACGATTTAGCAAGTTCCACAAGAAAACAGCGACAATTGCACCAAGAACCGCTACTGCAATACCGGGAATGCTGAGTGTGGGGGCGGCTAATGTCAAGGTTCCTGTACTGAAGAACACACCCAAACTACCACCAACAAAAGCACCAATAATTCCTAATAAGATTGTTCCTAAAATTCCGCCACCTTGATGACCGGGGTAGATAGCCTTTGCAATAGCACCAGCAATTAGACCTAAAACAATCCAAGCAAGAATATTCATTGTTTTAATTCGATAGACGTTTTTTACTGACAAATACACAATAGCAATCCAAACATTGACATTCAATCTACCAACAGAATCAACTATTAATAGCCTTGAGGATGAACGCTGTTACTTCTTGTGATATACCCCCTAAATGAGATGGATAATTAATAAAAAAGCTCCTGGTTGGTCTAAAACCAGGAGCTAATAAATTCATTGCTTGATAATTGCAGTATATATTTTTTTAATGATTTATCTCATCTACTTTAAGAATTAAGCTAAGTTTGAAAGCCGAATATTAATTTGATAAGGTGAAGGAGTAAATGGCTTGTAGCTGCGACCAATGTTTAAAATGTCCTCAATTGCTAGCTTGTTAAATTCAGCCACCTTTACAACTACCTTGGCACTAGCAACAATCGCCAGTAATACCCAGTAGGCGGCGATGACACCCTACCACCGCAACGGTACAAGAAAACTGGTTCACAGGAGCGCATAGCTTTTTTTATCATCTGCTCTCTTGCGGGATCTGGGTTCTCGCTGTTGTACCAAATTAGGTGTGACTTTCCAGAATATCCAGCATTCAGCAAACTAGCTCTCTAGCCATTCCATCAGTGATTGAATTTGCTCTTGAGGGACACCGCAGGCTTGTTGCCCGTAGTTATCAATTGTTGGCTGGGCTGGTTTGGGTTTGAGGAAGTTTAAGAATGGAATGAGGGTGAGAAACGCAACTATTACCAGGGTTCCCATTTGTTGAGGTGCGATACCAACGTATGTAAACTACGCTTCGCTCTTAACTGACTTTCCCCTAGAACTAGCTGCGATCGCTAACATACATCTTTTCTACTCTAGTTCTGCCTCTAATTCCTTGAATTCTTTGTACTGTCTATCTTTGTGCTGCCAGTATTTATTGACTGTTTCTTTAGCTGCAACTGCACTTTCATATTCATCTCCACCCTGGAGAGTTAACCTTTCTCTTACTTTTTTCCGAAGGTCAGAGATGATTTTACCGTTAACTTTGCGAGTTTTAGCCCAATCTAAAATAGTTTGTGGATAAGAACTAGTGCCAATATATTTACCTTGAATAATTTCTGGTAGACTGTAACCTTTTAGTTCGCTTACCCAATAGTAAATAAATTTGAGGTCTGGGTCTTTTTCGGGAATATTCTTATTTGGGTTATATATGCGAAAAGTATCACTTAAGGGATTAGTAACACCAGCTTGCATCTGCCACTGCCAATTATTAATTGCTAAATCTCCATCTACTAAATAGTTCATATAATGTTTAGCGCCGTGATGCCAGGAAATACCGCAATTGATAGTTAAAAATGTGGCACACATTGCCCTGATGCGAAAATTCATCCAACCCATAGTTTTTAGTTGCCGCATACTGGCATCTACTAAAGGGAAACCTGTCATTCCTTGCTGCCATGCCTGGAATAATTCTTGTTTTGCAGGTGATAATTCTGATGGTGTATACAAACTATCAAATTCCGGGTAACGGTTGGTGTAAGCAATTTCTGGATAAAAATAGAGTCTTTGAGTGAAACTATCATGCCAGCGTAAACGGTCTCGAAATGCTTTGAGGGAGAATTCTGCTTTGGGTTGAGCTTTTAATTCTTCTGCTAAGGCTTTAGTACTTTGGTAAACAGTGCGAGTTGAAATAGTCCCAAAAGTTAAGTGTGGTGATAAATGAGATGTTGCCCCAAGCTGTGAAAGCATTGGGCGAGAAAGTTTCCAATGGTAGCCAGAGTATCTTTTTTTGAGAAATGATTCTAGTTTAGCTTGTGCTTGTGTTTCGCCCCCTGGAAAATAAACTTTCTCTACTGCCCAAAAGCGATGGTATTTTTGTTTAAGTTCTTCAAATGTTAGCTGTGGTAGATTGAGTGTGATTAAAGGTGTATTAATAGTTGCTGGTGTTTTATATTGAGATTGTCTTTGATGGGTGTAGTATTCGTTAAACCACTCGTCACGTTGCTCTGCTGATTGCAGAAAGTTGTTTAGTCCAATGTGGTAGTCAAGGTTTAACTGCTTGTAAAAATCAACTATAGTTTTATCCCGGCTGATACCATACTCTACCTGTACATCACGGTTAAAGAAAAGTTTGGGTTTATATCTTGCAATGATTAACTGCCTAGTCAATGTTTGTACTATATCTGTAGAATTACCTTCAAATAAGTACAGCCGACTACCTAACTTTTGGAGATTTGAGTTGAGATTTTCCAAAGACTCAAACAAAAAGCGAACTCTAGCAGTTCCGGTATCAGCCCAGGTATAAAACCAAGGGTCAATAATGAAGAATGGTAGAACTCTTGCATCATTACCAGATGAAGAGGTGACAATTTCGTTATCAGTTAAACGTAAATCCCGACGAAACCATAGAAGGTGCATAGTTTAAGTTAACATAGCCTACAATACATTTGTACCAATAATTTCTTTTGCTGTGGAAGTTGAGTGTCTATAGCCAGTTGTAATCTATCCTCAATAAGTGAGGAACTGGGTGTTGTAAAGGAAGAACAACAGCCAGCAACTGTGGAATTAGATGTAGCAAGTTAGAATTTTTGTGCTGGCGACTATTAACCAGTCAACGGTTTTGGGGCAAAATAGCGATTATCTATCACGCCAAATCGACACAGCAGTAGCCGTGCATTGTTAATTTTCGTATGCTGCTTGATTGTTAGTCATTATCCCTCTTTCGTGAAAAGAGAAAGTAATGGTAAAGTAAATTTCCTTTTCAAAATAAGACTTCAGGGTGATTTATGAACAAAGGTGAATTAGTGGATACTGTAGCAGCCAAAGCCAACGTCACAAAAAAGCAAGCCGATGAAATCATCAGTGCTTTTTTGTCAGTTGTTACCGAGGCTGTAGCGAATGGGGATAAGGTAACGCTCATTGGGTTTGGGTCATTCGAGCGACGCGATCGCTCCGAACGTGAAGGGCGTAATCCAAAAACCAATGAGCCAATGACTATTCCGGCGACCAAAGTGCCTGCATTCTCTGCTGGGAAACAGTTTAAAGAAAAAGTAGCGCCATAGATGAATTGCTTTACCACTGGCTATCCAATCACTGTAAAGCTGTAACTCTCGCTTTCCTCAAGACAGCGTGGGGCAACGGTAGGTGGAATGTGAGTGTTGAATTGCAGATGTTGCAGATGGCGTAGACGCGCAAGCGGCAAGTTGAGTGACATCGCTTACGATTACTGCTTAGTGCTACGATTGCTGAGTCCAAATTTACTTACATATACAAAAAAAGTTGTTTGAGCTATTAAAATTCCGAGCGCTGTACCGGAGAATGCTGCCTGAGCTTGAAAAATTGCAAGCTCATGAAGGTTTTGGGGTTCAGTCCCGAATTCTAGATGGAATTGCCATCTTGCTGCTTGTGGATTGGTAAGAAAACTCAGAAATAGACTCAGAATATAGCCAAGAACCGTAAATAATAAAGCTGTAGGAATAGTCAGCTTTAAGTTTTGAAAGAGTAACGAGCGCATGGAGAAAATTGTTTAACTTTAAAGTTTTTACAACTATTCTGATAGTTACACAATTATGAATTAATTACGAATTACGAATTACGAATTACGAATTACGAATTACGAATTAGTAATTATTAGATAGTGCCTGGATTTTCTCCTGGGAAGCAGTTGCGGAAAAAGTAGCGCTATAGATACATTGCTTTACCACTAGCAATCTAATCCGATGCAAAGCCGTAGCACTCGCTATTTTTCAGGCCGCATGGGGCAATGGTAGGGACAACGTGAGTGTGGGATTGTAGATGTTACATGAAAGCGCGATCGCTGTGTTGATTTTGGGCATTTTAAAATAGCGTTTACTGGATACAGCCATGTTTAAAGGATTTAGTCGCCCAAAAAAGAAAGCAGTGCTTGAAGAGAATGAACTGACCACAGGGATTGTTCAGCATCCAGTTACGGGACTTTGGCAGACATGGATATCATTTACAGGTAATGATATTCAATGTATTACCGCCCATGCCAATCGAGATGATGCTGACCGGGTAGCGAAACAGATGGCTTCGGCTTGGAGTGAAGGGAAATACAAAACTGGGGAAGAGGTAACAGCTTTTATTAAATCTCTGCCGACTGATGCTGTCATAGACCCATTACCCCAAAATATTGTGATGCAATTGAGCAAGCAAGCATTAAGCGCAAGGAAGTAAGAAAGAGCGAACGCTCTAAATTGAATCATCCATCCAACCGCATTCACAATCCCAATGCACTCTTGAGGTGTAGTCTCGATCAAAGGATGCACCGCACTGGGGACACTTACCAGTAAACATTGGATGCCAATCAAGTAACTCCAGCTTTTGCTGTTGTGTCCACCGCTGTTGTGGTTGCAGTATTAATTCACCGTTATAGTAGCTTGCCCCCTCCGGTTGCCATAACTCCTCTGCTTTGGCGTTGGGGTCAAGTCGAAAGTCCAAGCAGCTCTCACCCTCTACCCCATCAGGGTGAACGACACAGACGAGGTGGGGGTTATGTGAATAGAGGAGACTGTCACTGGAAGCATAACTTTTCCGTCACGGAATGTAACTTAAAGAATAAAGTGGCCGAAATTAAAGCATAAAGTGACCGCAAAGCAGAACTGAGTAGGGAAGAGTGTTTAAGAGATTTGAATGCGATCGCCGCAGATTGTGTTCAACGGAAAAATAAGCATTCCAGCTTGATTAGGGCGGCCACTTTATCCTTTAAAAACGGCTATCTTATCCTTTAAGTGACATTTAACAGAAATCTTATCGTTCCACTGGCGGAAAAGTTATGCTTCTAGTCACAGAGACAGTTATCGCACTCTGGAAGTTTCGCCATAGTACCAGTGTACTGCTTTATCACAAGTGATCGCTTCCTCAATCGCTTTAATATCTCCCACAGGAGTGCTGTGGTAATGGGTTGCTGATGTATATCACAATGCTGCCGATGCGATGCTTTTTTAAGAAACGGTAAAAACTTACTTGACCAGAGTACTTCTTTTGTCTTAAGTTATTTTATACTTTCTTGACACTGCCTTAATAATTGTTGTTTTTAATAGGCTGAAACTTTATTTTCTGAAATAGATTTTACGTCCTCACTATTATTTCCAAAAACATATTAGTTTGCTTTATCATCTCTTAAATTAAAAGCCAGTGGTAGCCCCATGTTAAAGAACATATTAAGTGATTGATATTAGATAAGTAGTTGCTAAATCAAACTTTTCTAATATTATGAATAAAAAATGGGCTGCTAAACGACTTACAATCAATCTCACCTCAAGTGAAGCAGAGAAGCTGGAAAAATACTGCTCAATGACTGGCAGACCAGCAACCGATGTAATCCGGGAATTAATTCGTTCTCTGACTACTGAAGATAAAGAGTAAAAACCTAGAATAAAAAAAAGTAGAGTGGATAATATTTTCTACTTTAAAACATAAAACTAATTTGTGGTTTAACTAGCGATCGCTTGGCTTGGATTGGGAATCCTAAAGAAAGTAAGAGTGACTTTTAATACAAATGGTTTTTCAACTTCGCTTGATTGGTGTTGGGGCTTTGCTTGTAGCTCAAATGTCTTTACCCGTATTTGCCAACAATCTTACCGCTACAGTTGTAAGCGTAGGTGACGGTGACACCATACGAGTGAAAACTGGTAACAAAACTGTGACTGTTCGCCTCGCTTGCATTGATGCACCGGAGATGAAGCAAAGCCCTTGGGGACAGCAATCATCGACAAGACTCAAACAATTGCTGCCAGTGGGACAAGGAATTACCCTACGTGCTGTAGAAACTGATTAAATTTATGATGGTAAACAAAGTAAGTACAAAACACCAATTATCAAGCTAAAACAGTTACCGACATTTTGGCTTATGCTGAGATTGAAACACT
>NZ_JBALFY010000117.1:0-289466 GCF_036916655.1 Nostoc sp. | reverse complement strand
ACCCAAAAAGCTATTTCTAAGACAAAATTCAACATCTTCCAGACATCGCGCTTCCTTTGTTGGCAATGTGAAGAAATATTTCGCCAACAGCATCCGATGATACTCATACCCCGGAATAGGGAATAGAGAATTGGGAATAGCAGCAACTTAATTCTCTTCCCCATTTCCCATGCCCTTCAGGAGTGCGAGTTAGGAGTTATTTTTCTCCCTCATCCCCCTCATCTCCCCATTCCCCATTCCCTGATTACTGATATCCCTGCCAAGGAGTGACTTCCAATGTGCCGTTAGGCTTGAATATCACTTGGAAGTGAGCTAGAGGTTCTTTGGCATTGGGAGCAGCTACATTGGAACCGTAGATAGCGTTAAACATCTTGGGAAGAGGTGTTTCCCGAAAATAGTCAAAGGCTACTTGGTTGAGTGGTTCATAGTCAGCAATTACACCATCCTTGTTGACTGCTACCCGATATTTCAAATCTCGCGTAAAGGTGGGAGTACCACTCCAGCTTTGGCGAACTGTATTATAAAGCTTTTGATTTAAACCTTTCGTGATCTTAGAATCAGTAATTTTTGCCCCGATTACCTCCGGTGTCCTCGCATATCCCCGCCAAGGACTAACTTGCAGCACACCACTTGTAGTAAATACTATTCGGAATTGGGCGATCGGTTCATTGGAAATGGGAGCGCGGTTCGCAGGATTGTAAAGTAGGTTAGGTAGAGGAGTTTGTCCAACTCCTTGATTAGCCTCCTTGTTCACCGCCTTATAACCAACGATCGCACCATCCGCAGCTACACCCAAACGATAGATTAAATCCTGTTGCAATCCTGAACGCTTAGTCCAAGCTGGATGAATTTGGTTATACACTTGACGATTCAATGCACGCAGCTGGGATGGATCGGTAATTTCTGGAACTGTATTTAAAAGTGCTTCTAAATCTTTAACTACTGGCTTTGTATTAGCTGTAGCTGCGGGTGTTGGTGTAGGCGTTGCAGCGGCAATAGGAGTTGTATTCGCTGATACTGGGGGAGTGAGGCTCTTGGTTGTAGAGCTAGTTTGCTCATCTGCCTTAGGCTGTGGTGGACGAATTTGGGGAGGTGGAATCAAGTTAAATGCGATCGCTGCTACTGCTAAACTTGATACTCCCACAGCCGCAGGAACAGTCTGCCTGATCAAAGCCTGACTAGCACCGCCATAGCGTCTAGTAACCGGTTGTAGTTCTAGAGATAATTCTGGTAAAGTCTGGCTATCAGCAAAAAACTGATCTACTGCTTCTACTAAATCAAACAACTGCACCGTATTCAAATCTATTTCAATCGGCGGACGTTTGGAATTCTTAGAGTGAGACTCAAATCCCTCTGGAGCGCCTTCTGAATGTATGATTAATCGATGTCGGTTGCTGTCAATTTTCTGAAACTCTACTAGCTCCGATTCCTGATTGTGTGCTTGCGGATTGGGTACACTACTTAAAAATTCTTGGGCGTAGCCACTAACAGCCCTTACCAAACTTTCAAAAAATTCCCGTCCTCCCGTTAAGGGTTGATTGTACCCAGATAAATAGCATTCTGCATTTACCAATATTGACAATTCCGGGCGCATTTCCTGGAATTGTGCAGCCCTAGTGACATCACTTAACCCTTCTAAAAGAAGTGTGCAATTAGGTAGACTATACTTACGTTGAATATTCATTCCACTTCACCGTCAAAAAGACTAATCCAGAACCGCTGCATTCCAGCCGTACCAGTACAAAATAGTAATTGTCCTAACAAATTTATCGCTAGCGCATCTAATTTCTCATCAGAAGTTAATGCTAGTACACCAGAACGCCGAGCATTCATCCGGCTTTTAAAATGCGCTCTAAACCGCTCTAGATAATTAGATAGACGCAAATTCTGTTCTAATGGAATCTGCTTCTCTTCCATTTGTTGACATATCATTAATAATTGGCGGATGACAACAGTTAAACGCCGCGCTATGTAGCAAGCAATTACCACCAGAGCTTTCGCTTCCATAATAGTTAAGGGACGGCGTATATGCGCTCTTCGTAGCGGGTTAGAGCTACGCATCCGCCATAAATTCACCCTGTCTTTAACAATTCCTTTAAGATCCAACTCTTGAGCAAAAGCCAGGATTGCTTCTGAACCACCAAGCTCTAAAGCTTCAATTGCCAGTAAAATCAGGTCAATTTGCAGCCTAGTTCTCCGAGGACAGGTTTTGGAAGCGATCGCCGGATCTGGTAAAGTGTCCAAAATCATTGGCACTGAGTCTTGGGTTGGACTGTTGAACGGCGTTAAACTTGCTGAGACATTCATTCTATAAATACCTTATGCGGTTCCAACAGACTAGATAAAACAAATTTAAGGTCGGTAGTCAAGACTTGAGCGTTAGACTTGTAGCAGTATCATGACTACCTGATATATACATTACTTAACTCTTTCTATTGAAAGTTTTCCCTATATTGAAATCAAAATTTTAAAACATCACTAAATTCACCTCATTTATTAATGCAAGACCTTTTCTAGCTTGGTTTAGATTCTAATTATCGTCAATGAAGGGCGAAACTTCAGCCTCGACCCCCAGCGTATGACATTATAGTGTACGATTTTTCAGGTATCTGAAATTAGGCATTGGGGATTGGAGACTAAGGACTAGGATAGTTATGAATTTAAATTAATAACTCCTCACTCCTCACTCCTCACTCCTCACTTTCCCCATTCCCTACTCCCCATTCCCCATTCCCCATGTTATGGATTTAAAGTCTCTCGTTCGTGACATCCCAGATTTCCCGAAACCCGGAATTTTATTTCGGGATATTACTACGTTACTGCGCGATCCCGAAGGACTGCGCTACACTATTGACTTTTTAACACAAAAATGCAGCGAAACTGGAATAGCTGTAGATTATGTCATTGGGATAGAGTCGAGGGGATTCATTTTTGGTTCACCTCTGGCTTATAAGTTAGGAGCTGGTTTTATTCCCATTCGCAAAAGAGGTAAGTTACCGGCAGTCGTTCACTCAATTGAATATGAACTAGAGTATGGTACAGACTGCCTAGAAGTGCATCAAGACGCTTTACACCAAGGTAGCCGAGTTTTGATCGTAGACGATTTGATTGCCACAGGTGGAACTGCAAGTGCTACAGCAAAGTTGGTGCAGAAAATTGGCTGCGAACTAGTAGGGTTTGGGTTTATTATCGAGCTACGGGATTTACAAGGGCGTACACATTTGCCGGACGTGCCAATTATCTCTTTAATTGAATATTAGTCATTGGTCATTAGTCATTGGTCATTGGTCAATAGAAAAACAAATGACAAATGACAAAGGACAAAGGACAAAGGAAAAGTGACAAGTGACAAAGGACAAAGGACAAAAGATAAATGACATCTACAAAAATTTCCTTGGAGACAGGTCGGGATTGGCTAATCAGGTTAGTCACGAGCGAAACTTTTGTTTATGTAGGGAAGCGGCTATTGCAGGCACTCCTGACTTTGTTGTTGGCGTCAGCTTTGTCGTTTTTTATCATTCAACTCGCTCCCGGTGATTATGTAGATACGCTACGGCAAAATCCGAAGATATCTCCAGAAAGAATTGCGGAAATCAAGCGGCAGTTTGGCCTAGATAAGTCTTGGCCAGAGCAATTTTGGCTATGGCTATGGCGAATTTTGACCAAAGGGGATTTTGGCACAAGTTTTATTTATCAGCGTTCAGTGGCATCGCTGTTGTGGGAACGGGTACCAGCGACTTTGTTATTAGCGATCGCGTCTTTAATTGTCACATGGGCGATCGCTATCCCTCTAGGAATCTTTGCCGCTGTTAAACAAAATAAACCAGCAGACCGGATTCTACAGGTGATCAGTTACGCTGGACAAGGCTTTCCCAGTTTCATCACTGCCTTAGCGCTGCTGGTTTTAGCCCAAATCACCTCGCCGCTATTCCCAGTGGGTAGTATGACTAGCATTAATCACTCAGAACTATCATGGTTTGGCAGAATCTTAGATATCGGCTGGCACATGATTTTACCCACAATCGCCCTCTCAATTACTAGTTTTGCTGGTTTGCAACGCATCACTCGCGGCGAATTATTGGATGTGCTGCGTCAAGATTACATCCAAACAGCTCGTGCCAAAGGTCTACCAGAAAACCCCGTAATTTACGTTCATGCACTCCGCAATGCTATAAATCCCTTAATTACCTTATTGGGTTTTGAATTAGCCGGTTTATTAAATGGTGCTTTCATCGCTGAATTTTTCTTCAACTGGCCCGGTTTAGGGAGATTAGCTTTACAGGCTTTACAAGCTCAAGATTTATATTTATTAATGGCAAGCTTATTAATGGGCGCAGTATTGCTGATTGTTGGCAATTTAATCGCCGACTTGATGCTCAAAGCAGCCGATCCACGCATTCGCCTAGAAAACCTCAATTAGCGTAGCAGCAATTCTAAATTCAGAAAATCAAGAAGCATTGGCTGACTCCCACACCCGCATTTATCACCTTGCCTGAAATTTTGCTGCTCTGAGTCTTTTAAAACCAATTGACGGATAAATACCTTGTAGAGACGGCGATTTATCGCGTCTCCCTAACCTTACTGATGGCAGTAGTTAGTATATTTGAGGGTTTTTTCTAAGCGGGCGGCGGGAATCGAACCCGCATTAATAGCTTGGAAGGCTATAGTTTTACCACTAAACTACGCCCGCGTATTTCCAACCCTATAAATCTAACACAGCTTAGGTAAAAAATCAAGCATTTAGTTTTAATTGGCAGTTTGGATTGTGACTCTAATATACAGATTGCTCAAGTCTGGTTTTTTGCCATCGTTATTGTGAGCAGGAAGAAAGTTTTCTGTTTTGAAAACTTCATTGAGGACTTGCTCGTATGTGCTTTTTTCACTTTGCAGTGCTGCTGGTTGTATTTCTAGAACTACAGCCTGTTTAAAGTTACCATTGCGATCAATTATTAAGCTAGTCAAGAGCTGTGCTGGTTTAAGTCCAGAATTCTGGACAAGAAAACTTGAGTCTAATTGTTTTGTGTTGCTTCCCTTGTATAAAGCGATAACGTCGGGTAAAGCATCTTGTCGAAATCCTCTTGATTGTATCAAGCTAATCACTTCATCTCTAGATAAAGGAGCTACTATTGCTACCGATGCTCCCCCAGTAGAAGCTGGTGGAGTTTCCCTAGTTGGAACTGCTGGAGTTTCTCTGTTTTCAGGTTCCGAAACTGGCAAATTTGATGGAATAGTTGTTGGTAGGGGCGTTCCGTTTCCCAAGTTGATGGGTGGACGGGGTTTCCAAGGTAGATTACCGACTGGAACTGTGGATGTCGGCGTCGGTCTGGGCGTAGATGTCGGTGTCGGTCTGGGTGTAGATGTCGGCGTCGGTCTGGGCGTGGATGTTGGCGTTGGTCTGGGTGTGGATGTAGGCGTCGGTTTGGGCGTGGATGTTGGCGTTGGTCTGGGTGTGGATGTGGCTGTCGGTCTGGGTGTGGATGTGGCTGTCGGTCTGGGCGTAGGAACTCTCTGTTGTCTAAAGGGTTGGCTATTAGGTTTAGAGGCGACCTTACGCCTCTTTTGCTGGGGATTATCCACAGAATCTATTACGCCAAAATCTTGATTTCTGGGCGTAGTTCGTCCTGTTTGTAGTGGACGTGCTGCTGGTACAGACTTTTGAGGTGAAGATAGTGGCTTTGATGAAGCTGTTTTGGCTGTTGATTGTGTTTTGGGAGCAATGTCTATCAATTCAATGGGAACAGCAGATTGACTTTGCTGGGGAAACCACAGACTAAATGCATTAGATGAGCGCATCAGCCAGAACACCAGCAAGTGCAGAGAGACTGAACCGACAACAACAGAAATCCACAAACCTGGGGGATCAGTATGTCGTCTCCAGACCTTGGCTGGAATTGGAGTTTTGTCTGCAACCGATGGTGTCATATTATATAAACTGGATATGATTAGGCACTCTTACTCATTGATAATGCTTTCAAATACCAGTCTAAATTTTAGCGATTAACCATTACCTCTGGTGTAACAGCGAAAGTCAAAACTGTTTCATCTACTCCTTTAAGTTCTAGCGGACTACCTTTAGTAATTTCTTCTTCCTGCAAATAATCTGCCACGGCAGCAGAAACCAGGATCGTACCGGGAACGGCGGCAGCTTGCAACCTAGCAGCGATATTTACACTTGGGCCAATAGCAGTATAATCGGCACGTTCCGCGCTACCAAACATTCCCACAACAGCAGTACCTTGGTGGATACCACACCGAAACTGGACGCTAGTAAGTCTGTCGCCATCGAATACACCTTGCTCTCGCCAGCGTTCGTTTAACACGGCCAGTGAGCGGTGCATTGCTCTTGCTGTATTAATGGCACGACGTACCTGTTCATTGGGGGTTAGTTCTTCGGGCGCTCCGTATAAAGCTAAGATCGCATCTCCCATAAATTTATCGACAGTGCCGCCATTACCAAATACAACCTTGGTCATAGCTTCTAAATATTCATTTAGCAACTCTGCGACTCGTCGGGATCTGAGAGTATTTGATAGCTGTGTAAAACCTACGATGTCACTAAACAAAACTGTAATTAAGCGTGGTTCTGGGCGCAAATCTAACGTCAAATCTCCAGTTGCGGCTTTTTGCACCAATACAGCTGGTAAAAAGCGCTTTAGCACCGATTCTGTGAGATAAGTATTTAACTCCACGATTCGCCGCTCATTTTCTTTCAACGCTAAAAGATTCCGAACTTCCGCCAAAAGTTCCCGATCGTTGAATGGTTTTGCTAAATAAGCATCCGCCCCATGTTCTGTACCTTCGATGCGGGTTTCCTCGTCTACTTTCGCTGTCAGGAGAATGATTGGTGTTCCTTTCAACTTCTCCTCATTGCGGATCAACTGAATCATCTCAAGTCCGCTGACCAAGGGCATCATTAAGTCAGTCACAATTAAGCTGGGTAGAATTTCCTTAGCTTTACTGTGCCCTTCATGACCGTTACGAGCTGTCTGTACGCGATAACCGTTGCGACGGAAAATCTCAGATACATAGGTTCGCAAATCTGGATTGTCATCTACAACTAAAATTGAGTGCTGAGTCTTATGTGCTGAGTCTTGAGTATCAATACTGGGGGGGAAGTTTATTGTAATATCTTCAATATTGTCTGTTGTTGACTCTACTAGTTCTAAATCAGCTAATTCTACGCTAGCGCGGCTCGTATTCAGTTCGGTAGGCGTTTCTAGTACTTGCTGTGGGGGTAAATGAGCATTTCCACTCACCAGCCATAAACTAAAGGTAGTGCCTTGACCGTAAACTGATTCCACGGTGACTTGACCACCATGTAATTCGACCAATTCTTTAACTAAAGCTAAACCTAAACCACTACCTTCATAGGAGCGATTTGCTGAACCTTCTGCTTGACGGAAGCGCTCAAATAGATGGGGAATTTGTTCTTTAACAATGCCAATTCCAGTATCTTGTACTTGCAAGACGCAGCGATCGCGCTCAGATTTTAGTCTGACACTAATCGTGCCACCTTCGGGAGTAAACTTCATGGCATTTGACAGGAGGTTATAAACCACCTTGTCAAATTTTTCCATGTCCAAGTACACCGTAGAACATTCATCTAACTGGGTGACGAGATGCAGTCTCTTTTTCTCACAGTAGGGACGAAAAGATTCCACAATTTGGCTGACAAACTCGACTAAATCGCAAGGATGGAAGCTAGGCTGCATTCTCCCTGCATTCAAGCGTTGTAAATCCAGGAGTTGGTTTACCAGTCGCAGCAGGCGGCGGGAATTACGCAGAGCGATCGCACTTTGGGAGTAAGATAATCCTTCACCAGCCGCCACCGCCGACTCTAAAGGCCCTTGAATCAAGGTGATCGGTGTGCGAAACTCATGGGAAATATTTTGGAAAAATTCAGTTTTTTGCTTGTCTAACTCCAGTAAGCGTTCAGCTTGTTGGCGAGTTTTTTCATACAAGTGTGACTGCTGCACAGCGATCGCTGCTTGCGCTGCTACTGCTTTCGCCAAATCGATATCAGACGGTAGCCATTGGCGTATTTTTTTACCTTCATGTAGCGTAATACTACCGATACATTTACCGTCAGCCAACAATGGCACAAACATTAGCGATCGCGCTGGCATTTTTAAAGGCAAATCAAAACCCCGCACATCTGAGGGAGAATGGCTCACATTACCAATTACCACAGGTTCATGAGTCTGTAGCATTTGTTGGAGGATGGGATTCTCCTGTATGGATGCTTGAGAATAGGGTAATCTCTGAGTTGGTACGTGATTATTGCCATTTAAATGATTATCTGGGGCTGGCAAGCGTGAATTTTCTAGATGTTGAAAACTGTCATACAAGGCCACACACTCGACAAACTCATCTTCCTCAGTCCACAAAGACAGGACACAGCCATCGACTTGTAAAGCTTGTCCCAATTGCTGAGTGATGGCCGCAAATATATCTTGCGGATCTAGGCTAGAGCGAATCGCGCTTGTAATTGTGTTAATTAGGGCTTCTCGCTTGGCAAGGGCACGTACTTGTTCGTAAGCATAAGCTTGAGACAAAGCTAAGGCTGCCTGATCCGCTACCATCAAAACTAACTGCACCTCATCATCCCCCCAGAGGCGAGGCTGAGAACATTGGTGCAGTGCTAGCACTGCCATCAGTTCTTGTTGGCAGATCAGTGGCACAATTAAACTAGAACGAATATCAGCAGCAGCAAAAGCTTCCCCCCGCTCGTGCAGTTCGGCAGTATTACCGTGAATCCGCTCATCATCGATGGCATCGTGAATTACCTGGACTTCGCGGGTTTCCCACACCGTCTGAGCCAAAAGAGGCTGAGGGGAAACAAGAGGATGGGGAGCAGAAGAGATGGGGGGCAAAGGAGAAAGATTTAGTGCTACTTCCCCTCCGATCCCCTCCACCTCTGCTTCTTCAGAAAGAGGCTTCTGATAAATAAATCCTTTATCCGCCAACTGGTCATCTTGAAAGGGACGCAACAGACAGACATCCACCTCTAACATGTGACCCACTGTGTCTACAATTGCTTGCAAAATTTGTCTGTAGTCTAAAGCACTGCGAATCGTATTTGTAACGGTATTCAGCAGTGATTCTTGACGGAGTGTGCGGGTAAGTTCGCGGGTTCTGGCTTTGAGAACATTGTGGGTATCCAAAGCTTGGCGTACCACTGCTTTAAGTTCTTCAGCTTCCCACGGTTTAGTGACATATTTGAATACCTTACCAGCGTTGATTGCTTCCACCAAGTCTTCGACATCGGTGTAGCCAGTTAAAATAATCCGAATAATATCTGGATATTGAGTTGCTGTGAGGCTTAAAAATTCTGTACCGCTCATCATCGGCATCCGCTGATCGGAGATGATCACCGCGACCTCTCCCTCTTGAGCCAGCAGATCAAGGGCCGCGGGGCCAGAGGTTGCCCTTAGCACCTTATAGTCGCGATAGAAAGTGCGGTAAAGCAAGTCAAGGTTGTCTGGTTCATCATCGACAACCAAAATTTTAGGCTTACTGTTTGCTTGGGATTTCATGCACCGCTTTCCTGCTGCAACGGCAGTCGGATAAAGAATAATCTGATCAGGTAAGGATTTTTCTGAGTCAGGTGAGAGCAGAGCATTTCGACCAATAAGGCTGGTTGGCTACATGACTGCTGAGTGTAGGAGCGTTCGCTGACAGTAATTCGTCTCAATGGCTTGTGCCGATTACTGTTTGCTTTGGTGCAGTGTAATTGCTTTCATAGTCTGTTTTAGTGTTACAGAGTCGATGCTTGCTTGCCAAATGTTCCTTCACCTCCTGTGAGCAATGTCTGACTACCACACACAGCGCTCATAGCTAGCTTGAAAATCCAGATGAAGCTGCATATTAAGTTTTCCCTCCGCAGCAGTTGTACTAACACTTGCAGGTAAATTTTATTTATGATAGTCATGGTGGAGTTAGCAAAATCAACAAAATAAGATTGAAAGCCAAAGTATACTATTAGACAAATACCTCTTTCTAATTTAGCAATCAGAACTATCATTCAGACAAGTTGTAGTGGTTGGAGAGTTAGAGATTAGGGATTGAGGAACCTTAAGATTCTTGTACCAGTATATGTATAGCCTATTCATATAATTTTGTAGCAAAGTAGTGTCAGTGTAGCAGCAAGTGCAAAAAAAGTTCAGTACTGCAAGCAAGGGTGATTTGAAACCAGAGTTGGGCGATGGTGTACTTACTTAACAATTTTGTAGGTGCTGCCTACGGCCAAGTTATGCTATTTTTCTACCCACTCAGCCCAGGCTATATCACTTTACAGATTTTTTTGTGGTAATCAGTCTGATATCCTACCTACTTAAAGCAAGAGATGAACCGGAACCTACTGAATTTAAGTTTATAGATTTATGAAGCTGTAATTCCTAAAATTCTTTCAAAATGCAGGTTATAAGAGAAATTAAGAAGATGTTTAGCGATCGCTCAGTCGAACCCCAGAGGGCAGTGATTATTGAAGGAAAGAAGTGAATGAAATGAAAACTCTCCTTCTCTACTAGAGGCTGCGCCAACGACAAGCTCAAAAAGAAGAATTGTATTGATATCGTAAGCGTTGCGTTAGCGACGTAGGAGCGTCGCAAAAAATGCAGTAAGATACAAAGCTTCATGCTTTTAAGCGTGCTTTGCTCTTGCCTCCTGAAAAAACCTCAAACTAAAGTATAAAACTTTGTTTGATCCACAAGCAAAAGCTAATTAGCGATGTTGTGTCACTTCAATCTTCTGAGCAGCAATTATGTTTTCATTTAGTTAAAATGGTGTTTTCGGATATTTGAGAAATTTTCTTAGAATAAAATCAATACTAAACTAGCCTTGAAATATCGGTTTTTTCATCCATACCACCAACAGCCAATCGATCCAGCTTCCTACCAATTCCAAATTCGGACGGCTACACCTGCTGATTTGATTGGTGTTGCCCAAGTTATTACTGAAAGCTTTCACTCCCACAAGGGTATATGGGGATGGGCTTTTCCATTGCTACGTCTGGGTATTTACGAAGATTTAAGGCATCGCATGGCATCACCTCCGCCTCGTCATGTTTGTTTAGTGGCTTTTGAAGCTACTACTGGTGAGGCTAATAATTTAGTAGGAAGTGTGGAACTGGGTGTACGATACAGTGATTCCTGGAGCCAGGCTGGCGTAGGTTTTCCTTACTTATCTAATTTAGCGGTTCACCCAAAATACCGTAGGCATGGTGTGGCTTCTGGATTACTTACTAGCTGTGAGAAAGTTTCTCGCGAGTGGGGATTTAAAGATTTATATCTCCATGTTTTAGAAAATAACCATCAAGCAAGACAGCTTTATTTCAAGCTGGGATATCGGGTGCATAAAGTCGAATCTAATTGGAATACATTTTT
This sequence comes from Nostoc sp., assembly GCF_036916655.1. Classification (GTDB taxonomy): domain Bacteria; phylum Cyanobacteriota; class Cyanobacteriia; order Cyanobacteriales; family Nostocaceae; genus Nostoc. The sequence continues at coordinate 278,082 of NZ_JBALFY010000117.1, read as the reverse complement.
CCTAAGACGCTCAAACCAGATACTTTTGCACAAGCACTTGAGTGCTGATTCCAGCATCTAAATGTTGTTTTGGTAATTGTCAAGTTTTGTGTTGCAATTAATTCGGATAGAATTTATAACTCATAACGGTAATTAAAGACAAGATAACTAGGCTAAATATCTAGTACAGCGCGCCCGAAATCCAGTCACTATCTCAATCAAACAGATAGCCAGTTACTTAAGTAATTGGTTAATGGTAGACAAATTTCTGCCATAATGTACTAAATAAAAACTCAGAAGCATGAATTGATAAATTGAATAAATAGCTTTTGTAATTCTTTTTATAAAGAATATTCTCATCAGACTGGTTCCGAAAAATATTATTCATTATTGAAAAAAAAGTCTCTTTTTAGCAAAGATTTTTAATATTATAAAATATTAAGTTTTGCTTTTTGAGATTTATCGTTAACAAATATTTTGAAGTATTCGATATAGATAAATAAATGGATTAGAATGGGGATATACGCGAGAATACGCTTAAAAAAATAATCAGTTGATCATAATAACTTTGTAATTAAGATATTCATCTTTATAAAAACTTTAAGAAAACACTCCTAGAGTTTACAGACAAATCTAGTTATATCTCATAAAATATAATCACTCAATTGCTGAAACAACGTCTATACACCGCTGTTTTGGCTAATTTTGCTAAAAAACTCTTGATAATAAAAGACATTCAAAAACCTGATTTGACACAACACTTATTTAAGTTTTGAAGTGCATACTACTACCACATTCGTTGAAACTTTAAAAAACATGGATAGCGAACAGCATCAACGCTATCAGAAGTCTATGGTATCAACTTATTACCCTGAAACAAGTTTCCTTGATTCTATTGTCATGTCAGATGGAACTGAGCAGTCACAAGGCTCGGATATCCTTACGCGTTTGCATAGCGGAGAAGTTTTTATTGTCAATAGTCGTAGGAGAAATGGATTACTACTCTTTAAACGGTACCATGCAGAGTTTGCTGGGCCTGGGGCTGCTGTGGGTGGGGATTACGATTGTGATTGCCAAAGGGCACTGCCTATAGGTAATCTGTCTTTATTAACTCCCGAATCTAATGAAGAACGTCAGAAAGCTTACTTGATTAGGCGACAGTGGATTCGATTAATCAAACAAATAACTGAAAATCCACTGCCTGGGCAGCGTGTTCAGAAGATTCTCGATCAATTTGAACAATACTTTCCACCAGAAATAGTGGCTCTTTTACCGGATATTGCCTTTGCTCTTTTGGTGGGTGTACTGCCACAAACAGTAGGAATAGTACGCCGTTTGGGCAGTGATATGAACAGCAAGTCTAATTACTGAGTGAATTTCTAAGATTTCAAATTTGCCAAAGCGGCTTGGACTCGATTTATGGTGCGAGCGTTTTCCTCTGTGGTTCCGACGGTAATTCGCAATCCTCCGCTAATGTGTCTCACGAGAGTACCCAGCGTCCTAAGTTTCTGGTGGAAAGTTTTTAATACAGCATCTTGTGAACTAAAGCTATTTGCTTGAAGACGCAGGTAAATAAAGTTAGCAGCACTTGGGCTAATTTGTAGTTCTGGTTGCTGGGATAGAATTTCGATGAGTTTGGCTCGTTCGCTCAGGGTTTGAGGAATTGATTCCAGCAAGAGTGTACGGTTTTGTAAACCAACTAATGCTGCTGCAATGGAAAAGCTAGGGAGATTGTAAGGTAAGCGAACTTTTTCTAAGATGGCGATCGCTTCTGTATGAGCAACGCAATAACCAACACGGAGAGATGCTAACCGGAAGGCTTTAGAAAAAGTACGTAATATTATCCAATTAGGATGCTGTGCTAATTCATCTACTAAGGTAGTTTGGCTGAATTCAAAATAAGCTTCATCAATTACTACCAAAATATGCTCTGGCAAACTTCTTAACCATGTCAACTCTGCCGCAGTTAAGCTGTTGGCAGTCGGCGAATTGGGATGTACTACGAAAACTACGCGAATGGGGGGATTTTGAGTTTCTTCGATCGCAGACTGTGCAGCTTTTAAGTCAATTTCAAAATTTGTTTCATTTCTCCCCACCGTCACTACAGGAATGCCTAAAGTTTGTGCCAAAATCCCGTACATAGAGAAAGTGGGATTGGCAACGAGAATTGAACCTTCTCCTCCTAGACAGGTGGCGATTAATAAAGAGCGAATAATTTCATCTGAACCATTACCAACAGAAATATTGCCAGCAGTAAATGATGATGAGAGAGCAGCTGATTCATTGACATACTGTGCGATCACATCCTTAAGTGTTTCATGTCCACCATCGGGATAACGATTTGTTTCAATTACTTGCTGATATGTCCACGCCAGCTTCTCTTTTAACTCAGATGGTAAATCGTAAGGGCTTTCATTTGTATCTAACCGATCAAACTGTGTGGGGACAGAATTGGCTGTATCGCTGCTGGGGTGAGGTTTATAGGCGGTGAATTGGGCTAAATCTGACCGGATGAAGGAAAGCATAGTTTTAGTCATTAGTCATTGGTCATTAGTCATTGGTCATTAGTAACTAACAAAGGACAAATGACTCAAAATATTAGTTATATGTGAGTCTAATATTTTACAGCTTTAAGGTAATTGGCAAAAGAGGTGAATTGCCTGCCAAATTTCTTCCATAACATTACCCAAGGCGTGGTCACTGTCGAGTTCGACTAACTCCACCCAAGGACGAGAACGCGCAAAGTCACGACTAGCTTCGATTGGAATGACTTCATCATTTTTGCCGTGCAAAATTAGCGTGGGGATAGGATGTTGCAAAAGTTTTTCTTGGTATTGAGCAGCATCTATGACGAAATCGTAACTTAAAGGAATTAATCGCTTTTCCCCGTAGTGATAGACCATGATATATTTTTCTTGCTGCCAGCGCTGTACTTCTTCATCCCCTAACTTGGGCAACCAATGGGATAAAAACCCAAAAGCTGGTGCTAGCAAAACTAAGCGTTGCACTTGTAAATTTTGCTGTCCCAAGTGGGCGGCAGTCAAACCACCCAAACTTGAGCCAATCAGCGTTACTGGTGTAGAATCATTGTTGAATTCTGCGGCAACTTGAGCGATTTGACGAGTGATTGTCAACTGGGAAAAATCGCCAGCATTGAGATCGGGAATTTTCAGCTTTGTGTGAATTTGAGTAAAGCGATCGCTTATATCCCGCGCTTTGGCAGAATGAGGGCTAGAAGCAAAGCCGTGTAAATATATATATTGAGTAGGCATTCAAATTTTCACATTAGGATCATCCCTAGTCATTGGTCATTGGTTTTAGACAAATGACTAAGGACAAATGACATACTTACCGCATTGTGACAAATTCCTCTGCGGATGAGGGATGGATACCCACGGTGGCATCAAAGTCTTTTTTAGTTGCGCCCATCTTGACTGCGATCGCTACACCTTGGATAATTTCAGCTGAACTTTCACCTACCATGTGAGCGCCTATAACTTTATCGGTGTTGCTATCAACCACCAACTTCATCATTGTCTTTTCTTGCTTACCAGTCAAACTATAGTACATGGGGCGAAAACGAGTGCGAAAAACTTTTACGGCATCACCTAGTTTTTCCCGTGCTTCGGCTTCTGTCAAGCCGACTGTCGCGGCTTCTGGGCTAGAAAATATGGCTGTGGGAACAGTTGCGTGACTGAATTCGCGGCGGTTATTCCCGAACTCGCTATCGGCAAAGGCGCGACCTTCGCCAATGGCCACGGGAGTTAAACTGATTCGGTCGGTGACATCGCCAACAGCAAAGATATTCGGTTGACTAGTTTGACTATATTCATTAACTGCGATCGCATTTGTGGTAGGATACCCAGGCCCTTCGATAGAGCTAGCCACAACATCAACCCCAGCATTTTTTAAACCTAATCCATCTACATTGGGAGTTCGACCAGTCGCTACTAAAAACATATCGGCAATTAGTGGTTCTTGGTCATCTCCTGATAAAGTTAGTTTCAACCCTTCTGGGACACGTTCAATTGCTTTCACCACATTATTCTTAATCAAGCGAATTCCGTGGTTCGTCATACCCTCTTCAATTTCTGTACGGATATCCTCATCAAATCCCTTCAAAATCTTTTCACCTCTGGTAATTTGTGTCACCTCCGAACCCAAACCGCGCATAATACAAGCAAATTCTGTGCCGATATAACCAGCGCCAATAATAACGATGTGTTTTGGTTGTTCTTTGAGATGAAAGATTTCGTTAGAGGTAATGCCATGTTCCATTCCTGGTAAATCTGGCTTAACAGGACGCCCACCAACAGCAATTAAAATTTTGTCTGCTGTAATTTTGCGGCCATCAACTTCTACTGTGTGGGGGTCTACTAATGTGGCGCGACCAGAAATTAGTGCCACTCCGGCTTTTTCTAAGAAGCTGATATGTAGTTGCGACAGTCGCCGAACTTCTTTATCTATAGATGTAATGAAATATTCCCAGTCAAACTCTACATTACCCACTTTCCAGCCATAGCCTGGAGCTTCACTGAATAGTGCAGGAAAGTGAGAACCATAGACCATGAGTTTTTTGGGAACGCAACCGCGAATTACACAAGTGCCACCAACTAAATCATATTCAGCGATCGCTACTTTTGCGCCGTAGCTAGCCGCTCGTTTGGAAGCCGCCAAACCTCCCGAACCCGCACCAATTACAAACAGGTCGTAATCAAAAGTCATAAATTTATGTTCTCTCTAGCAAAAAGTTAGTTCCTGGGAACTTACACACAGAATCTAATGGAACTTATATAAGGATATCTGGTGAATCCCGTGTAAGTCCTGTCCTTGATTAATCTAGCGTTAGCAGATGCTATCTGGTCGTAGGGAATATCACTTTTTGCTTTAGTGGCTGTAGAGACAGTAGCTAACACTTGTTATTAATTCTGTCCCTAGCGCGTTTATGTGGTTGGTCTTTTCGGTGTCGGCTCTACTGGAGGTGGAGTAGGAACTACAGGAGGTGTTGTTGGCTCTACTGGAGGTGGAGTAGGAACTACAGGAGGTGTTGTTGGCTCTACTGGAGTTGGAGTAGGAACTACAGGCGGTATTGTTGGTTCTACAGGAGTTGGTGTAGAAACTACAGGCGGTATTGTTGGTTCTACAGGAGTTGGTGTAGGAACTACAGGAGTTGGTGTAGAAACTACAGGAGGTGGTGTAGGAACTACAGGAGTTGGTGTAGAAACTACAGGAGGTGGTGTAGAAACTACAGGAGTTGGTATAGAAACTACATTATTATTCTGGGTACTTACATTATTATTGTTACTATTTCTCCCAGATCGCCGCTGCTCAGTATTTGATAGGACTTGTCCTATATCCCCAAATAAATTTAATAGTGAATCATCTTTAATAGGGTCTACTGAGGAATTGTCTGTAATAATATCGTCGGTAGAGGAAGTTGAAGTACTAGTAGTTAGGTCAGCAAAAGATGGGTTTTCAACTACTCCCTCACCTCTTATCGGCGTCTGTGCGTTCAAAGCTGCAACAGTTTCAGCTTGAACACTAGCGATCGCCGGGTCGGCTGTAGGTGTAAGATTTTGCTTAGTTAAATCAAGCCCCCGCACCATATCGCTGGTTTCATAAAAATTTCTGAGATCAAAATCGTATAAACCCTGAAATTTGCCTTTCACTATAACTATCATCTGTCCTGCTTGCAGCACTTGAGTTTGAGAAGCTTCTTTATTAGAAACTTCAATGCCGCTATTGGTCAGCGCCCCCACAATTGTGGTATCTGTTTCTCGGTTGTAGCGTACAAATAATGCTGAACCACGAATTGCTGCTGCTGCACTTGGCGTTTGTATAAGTGTTTGTCCCCTTCCAGGTGGAATCAGTAGCAATGCAGTTCCGTTTGACAGTCTAAAGCTGCGAGTATTTGGTAAAAATTGAAATATAGCCTGTTCCCCAACTCGTGCTAAAGAGCCGTCGTTAAAGCGCAAGTCTGCTAAAGAAGCCCGACCGGTTGACAAACCATCACCAGGAGTCATTGCATCTGATTTGCGTGCAGGACGTTTCTGGTCTCTATTTCTAGGTATCAGTTGTACTAAGTTGCGGAGGCTCTGAATCTCTGCTCGCGTCAGAGGAGTTATGGCTTTTACCTGATTTGGGAAAGGCAATACTATAATTCCCCATAAAGCAATTACTAATAGTGGAAACGATTTATAAAACATAGTTTGATAATTTGCGAACTTCAACTAGTACCAAAACAGTTAAAGGTTTAAGGTAGTGCTAAATTGTTATCTAGCAATCCAATTTGATTTTTGAACTTAATTTGTGTAAATAGGGAGTCGGGAATCAGGCTTTTTGAGTTGCACGGAGTTTTTTAAAAAATCAGATAGAAGTCTTGTAGAAAGTTTTTTTAGGTAAACTTATCTGGATTTGAATATACATTTACATACATAAAATAAATCATAAATAAACTATATGTTTAGTTTCTTAAAATTTTTATTCCGAAACTGACATTGTGTGCATTAAAGTCTGTGGAAGATTTAAAAGCTAGTAATTGATATAAATAATCAAATCAGGAGTAGCTTACAGATAATCCTTTCTAATTAGATCAGCCACAGAGTCATTAGTTATTTAAGACAAGAAGTTGCTACGGATATGTTGTGAAATTACTCACTAATCGTATTTGATTAAATCCCATCAAAAATTTTCTCGGAATATCTCAGTTTTGTAGAGAAAATCCGGGAGAAAATCTGAAAACCAGCAATTTTAGTTTGTAAATTAAGTATATACCTACAAAGCTCAGATAGATGCACTCAATTGTATCTTTTGAGTCGGAACTTCCGATACAGCTTGTGGGACTACATTTGCCAAATGCGATCAAACCAGATGCGACTCAAGAACTGGAAGAATTTGTTTTTTTGTATTTTGTTAGCGTCCACTGGTGGAAGCTGTTGTTGCATTCGAGTAGATGCGGCAGAACCGACAAGTACGTTAAATCTGGCACAGCAAAAACTAGAAACTACTCAAACCCCAGGCCAAACCAAAGAACCTGAAGATACTCAAAAGCAAAATGATCCGCCACCGCTAGAATCGCAGCCAAGTAATTTGCCTACTTCCGACTCAAAAGAGCAAATATTAAATACGCCGGAGATAAATCAGTCTCAAAGGCTAGAGAGGCTAATGCAGCTGCTACGATCGCCAAAACGGCCACCTAAGTCCGATCGCGATCGCGAATTAGGGTTACGAGTGCGGTTACTACCCCTAGAACAGCAGCCACCACCACCGAAAGAACAACCCGTAGTTAAATTTAAACCTATCGGCTATCTACAGGCCCATGTCGGCTACTTCCAGACAAGTAACATTTTTTCGTCAAATGATAGTCCCATCGAAGATGGTTTAATTTTTTCTGGACTGACACTAGCCTCAGCGTATTTCCCTTTGGGATCTAAGACTTATTTAAACGGTTCAATTGATGGCAATCTCATTCGTTATATAAATCAGTCACAATATCATTACAACCAAGTAAGATTTAATCTCAGTATTTACCAGCAGTTATCGCGGCGAATGTACGGAGAAATCAGTTGGAGCAATCAACAGTTATTTTATGCCAACAACAGCGATCGCCTCGATAGCTTCAAAGCAGGCGATCGCTTTTTAAATGAGAATTCCCTACAACTGTCTTTAGGACGGCGAGATCCCTTAACTCCAAGATTAACCCTAGATAGCTTCTACGAATTTAGTGTAAATTTTGCCGATCCCCAAAGTCGTAATCGGATCATCAATTCCTTTTGGGTTTCTCTAAACTACTACTTGCAAAAGCCTCTCCAGGTTGGTATTGACTGCCAAATGAACTTATCAGACTTTACCCAGCGCGATCGAGAAGACGAATTTTATCGATTATTTGGCCACTTAAATTACCAAATATCCGATACCGTTAATATGAATATGCAGGCTGGAGTAAGTTTCGGTAGTTCAACCGCCGAAAACATTGATTTTGATGGCTGGTTCTTCAGTATTAATTACAATTTCCAATTAGGTCGCTTTTGAGAAGAGTTTGGAGTTTTAATTCTTAACTTCTAACTCCTAACTCATAACTATAAATAAGAAATCCAATCACTCCAACTGCCAGCATAAAGTTTACCCTTGCTAATGCCAGCTAATTCTAGAGAAAGTAAATTCACACAAGCAGTAACGCCAGAACCGCAATAAACCAAGATTTCTTCGGCTGTTTCTAGCTTTTCCCAGCGACGACGTTGTTCTTCTTGAGGGAGTAGGTAGCCAGAAGAGTCTGTAACTTCTTGCCAAGGATAATTGACTGCACTGGAAATATGCCCAGCAATTTTATCAATTGGTTCTCGTTCTCCTCGGTAGCGATCGCTCTCTCTCGAATCTACCAATACTACCTCATCGCTGTCTTTCCGGCTTTTCACCTCTGTAATATCTACCACTTTTTCTGTTTGTACTTGGGCTACAAACTCACCCTTTCGGGGATGAGGAATAACATCTGTAACAGAATACCCAGCTTTTTGCCATCCAGCAAAGCCGCCATCCAGTACTGCTACTTGCTCATGTCCAAGATAGCGCAACAGCCACCATAAACGAGCCGCAAAAGCAAAGCGCGAATCATCATAAGCTACAACTAAAGTTTTTTGGTAATCTACCCCAATTGCTGCCAATTTGTTAGCTATATCATTGGGATTAGGTAAAGGATGTCTCCCGCCATGCTTACCCACTGGACTAGAAAGATCCTGATTCAAGTCTAAGTAATACGAACCTTCTATATGACTCCTTTGATACTGCTGTTGTCCTAGTTGTGGATCGGCTAAAGAAAAGCGACAATCCACAATAACAACTTGCGGATCTTCTAGATGTTCAAACAGCCAATCTGGTGAAACAAAAAATTGAGTATTGGGCATAGGGCATTGCTTAACAATTCAAAATTAAAAATGACGCTCTCTACGAGACGCTGCGCGTAGCTTGCTTCCCCGCAGGGGTACGCAGACTCGGTAACGCTGCGCTAACAAAATTCAAAATTAAAGACATTTCAGATGGGGATTTAGCGAGAAACGCGGTCTTGGGCTTTGCCCAAGTGGAGGGTAATTATTTAGTTTTTTTGTCAGATGTCAGACTTAGAAAATTTTACACCTAAGCTAACAGCAGATGGTTCTTTCACCTTTGTCTCTCAAGAGTTTGGTGAATCTTTTCACAGCCATCATGGAGCTATGCAGGAGAGTTTTTGCAAGTTTGTGGAACCTACTCAACTAGCTACAGCCGCTCAAAAACCAGTCTTGCGACTATTGGATGTTTGTTATGGTCTAGGATATAACACAGCTGCGGCTTTGCAGACAATTTGGGCAGTGAATCCTAGTTGTTGTGTTGAAATAATTGGTTTAGAACTGAATCCAGCAGTGCCACAAGCGGCGATCGCTCATCACTTATTCGATAATTGGAACTATAACTATATTGAAATTTTAAAAAAGCTAGCTTGTGAGCATCAAGTGCAAACGCCTTACCTGAAAGCAAAGCTACTAATTGGCGATGCCAGAAATACAATTGGGCTAGTACATCAATCGGGTTTCTGGGCAGATGCAATTTTCCTCGATCCCTTTTCACCACCTCAATGTCCTCAATTATGGACTGTTGAATTTATTAAACAAGTGTCATTGTGTTTACATCCAGATGGTTTGTTAGCCACTTATTCTTGTTCTGCTGCTGTACGCACAGCACTTTTGTCTGCTGGCTTGGCGATATATTCTACCCCACCGGTGGGAAGGCGATCGCCTGGTACTATGGCAACACATTCTCAGATTGCTGAGTCTAAAAACCATTCAGCACTTACAACTCTCTCGCAAGCTGAAAAAGAACACTTACTAACTCGTGCTGCTATTCCCTATCGCGATCCTCAATTGAGTGATCCAACCGAAGTAATAGTGATGCGGCGACAACAAGAGCAACAAGCCTCTTGCCTGGAATCTACCTCCCGTTGGCGAAAAAGGTGGCTGTTGGGAACACAAGGCAGGGATTTTATGGGAAATAGTTTGTAGTTTGGTTGCGATGTTTTCGTCCGCCGGGAATTGAAATTCCCGTCTCATAGCTAAAAGTCATCTGAAGATGACTAAATATCGCTAAAAATCTCCGTCTACTTCAGTAGACTTTAGCTATATTAGCCCGAAAATTTATTTCCGGGCGGGTATGGAAGCCAATAGATAAGCTATTTCCAGCTGAAGTTGACACCTATGATCAATGCTGTTGCTCCTACTTACCTGAAAATACCTGTAATTCCAGAAAATTTAGATATTTTTGCCAAAATTTCTGATTTCGTTTCCAGATACTTAGGTAGCAAGTTTTTACGAGCCAAATAGCTTGATTGTATGATAGTATTCAAGATCACATCCGGCTCAACAGTACTTGAGTATTGCTATAAATAAGTAAGTAAAAACATATATACCTAATGATTACCATAAAAATTTGAAGCTCAAAACCCGATATCTGGCATAGAACAGGCAAATATAAAGCTTTATAACGCCACTAGGTTAAAAAATCTCCGTAAAAAACCTGATTTAACATTTGTGCCGATTCATCATACTGGAATTAGAAGCAAAAAATGTGACAACAAGATACACCTTGTTCGTAACATAAAAGATACATGCTGCGAAAAACTTAGATAGGCAGCTTGACATCATGCATAATCTATATCGAAACTCTGGCTCAGATACAGTCGAATCTTAAATTTGTTTGTTGTTGAAATCTGACACTGTTAACTTGTGCAAAAACCTGGAGTGCCTTTGTGATTCAATGGAAATCCAACCATACAGGCTTTACAGAACAAATTGTTAGTGGGTCAAACCCCATTAGCATAGTGAAGAGTATCGGTTCAAATCATGCCGTAGGGTCGCAAAATGCGGAGAGTTCTTTAGGCTTATCTCAAGAAGACCTGATATTTGAAGATAGTCAAGCAGCGCCTTCTTGGATCAAAGCTGATGTTAATTGTGGTGATAGTTTATTAGTCTCTAGAACACTACAAGCTAAAGGTTCTAAGGTGAATGGGTTTGATTTAGATCCGCCAAAAGTTTTAGTCGTTGACGATCATGCCGCCAGTCGGATGACTGCTGTTGCCCTCTTGGGGATGGAAGGATACGAAGTGATTGAGGCGGACAGTGGTTCTATTGTTGTGGGATTGGTAACTCAAAAACAACCAGATTTGATTTTGCTGGATGTGATGATGCCAGGAATGGATGGATTTGAAGTGTGCCAATTGCTCAAACAGGATGACCAAACTAGGCTAATCCCGGTGATTTTTATTACAGCGTTAAATGACAGGCGATCGCGCATTCGGGGAATTGAAGTTGGGGCAGATGATTTTCTCACTAAACCCTTCGATCGGGTGGAACTAGCGGCGCGTGTAAAGTCCTTAGTACGGCAGAAGCGTCTAAACGAAGATTTAGACCATGCCGAACAAGTACTATTTTCCATTGCTATGTCTATTGAAAGTCGCGACCCAAATACGGGCAACCATTGTGAACGCCTAGTACAACTAGGACAAGTTTTTGGTGAATATCTCAGCCTGTCACGCTACCAAATTCGAGATTTAAGGTGGGGTGGTTATCTCCACGATATCGGTAAAGTTGGTATTCCTGATGCAGTGCTGCTGAAAAAAGGCGAACTCACCTCTGAAGATTGGCAGATCATGCAGCAGCACGTTTTGATTGGAGAAAAAATCTGCCAGCCATTACGCAGTATGCGGGGTGTAATTCCCATTATTCGCCATCACCACGAACGTTGGGATGGCTCAGGCTACCCTGATAGACTCCAGGGGAATGATATTCCCTATCTGGCACAAGTATTTCAGTTAATTGATATTTATGATGCCCTAACCAGCGAACGACCTTACAAAAGAGCTTTTCCTTCAGCAGAAGCACTTTCGGTAATGCAAAAAGAAACTGATTCCGGTTGGCGTAATCCCAAACTAATGGAGCAGTTTGTAGAGTTTATTCGCTCCTGTCAAGGAAAAATAATAGAGAGTAGAGAGTAGGGGATAATAATTTGTCGTTACTGTGTAATGAGTGCGAAATAGTATTATAATTTCCAACTTTTACCAAAGCAGTTGTTTTGACTACTTTGATATTTTACTCTTCTATGATTAGCTGGTATGATTTGAACCTATATTTTAAAGTACCAAAAGCATTAATTATAATTTCACTGATAGCTAATAGCTAATTTATGGTAGTTGTAGCAATTTTAGCAGCAGGACGCGGCACACGGATGAAATCACGCTTACCCAAGGTTTTACATTCTTTGAGTGGGCGATCGCTAGTAGAGAGAGTTCTCGAAAGTGTACAACCACTTGCGCCCTCACGGCGAATCGTGATTGTGGGATATCAGTCCGAAGAAGTGCAAGCCGCCATGCATTCAATTCCCAACTTGGAGTTTGTCGAACAGACTGTGCAACTGGGAACAGGTCATGCTATCCAGCAATTACTTCCTCACTTGGAAGATTATACCGGGGATTTGCTGATACTTAACGGCGATTTACCGTTAATACGTAGCGAAACCCTCAAGCAGATGTTACAAACTCATGCCCAAAATCAGAATGCTGCCACCATTCTTACCTCGCACGTACCCGATCCCACAGGCTATGGACGCGTTTTTTGTAACGATGAAAATATTGTGCAGCAAATGGTCGAACACAAGGATTGTACTGCTGCTCAAAGACAAAATAACCGCATTAATGCTGGAGTTTATTGCTTCCGCTGGCCAGATTTGGCAAAGGTGCTTCCCCACCTACAGACAAACAATGCCCAAAAAGAATACTATCTCACTGATGCCGTGACTCAAGTCGGAAAAGTGATGGCAGTGGATGTGGAAGATTACCAAGAAATTCTCGGCATCAACGATCGCCTACAACTAGCAACAGCAGCCGAAATTTTGCAAAGACGAGTTAAGGAAAAATGGATGCTGGCGGGTGTCACGCTCATCGACCCCACAAGTATTACCATTGATGAAACCGTAGAATTACAGCCTGATGTAATTATTGAACCTCAAACTCACCTGCGAGGAAATACGGTTATTAAAACAGGAAGTCATATTGGGCCGGGAAGTTTCATTGAAAATAGCCATTTGGCTGAAAATGTTACCGTGCAGTATTCAGTGGTGACAGATAGCACTGTGCAGGCGGGAAGCCGAATTGGCCCTTATGCTCATTTGCGCGGTCACGTAGAGGTAGGTGCTGGTTGCCGTGTGGGGAATTTTGTGGAATTGAAAAATACGCAATTAGGCGATCGCACTAATGCAGCACATTTGTCATATATAGGTGATAGCGTTGTCGGCAATCAGGTAAATATTGGTGCAGGTACAATTACTGCCAATTATGACGGCGTGAAAAAACATCGTACCAAAATAGGCGATCGCACAAAAACTGGTGCCAATAGCGTTTTAGTGGCTCCACTAACCTTGGGAGATGATGTCTATATTGCGGCTGGTTCTACAGTCACAGAAGATGTACCTGATGATTCCCTGGTAATTGCCCGTAGTCGTCAAGTAGTGAAACCAGCTTGGAAGAAGAAAAGTTAGAAATGCAATTCTTCTTTCCACTTCAGCTTCGAGAAAATACCACGTTTTTTGACAGGCAACCGTAGTTTGCCTGTCATTTCTCCCTGATAATAATTCAGTTCAGATCAGCCCGAAACACTTGTAGAGACGGCGATTTATCGCGTCTTCTCTAGACCAATTATCTACACCGATAACCCTTAACTGAGCCGTATTGCCTCATAATGATTATTATTCCTATCAACAATTACAAATTATTTTGTTTTTTGTCTAAATCTCACTAATCTACCGTTGTTTTTAAAGATAAATTTTTTGTATCGGTGATGCTATCTTGCAAGTTTCTGATCTACTAAACTGAACAATAAAACTGGTTTTATCAGTTGTTCTGACTTTTCACGTCATGTGGAAAAGCCTAACCTCTAGCCCAATACGGTTCAGTTAAGGGTTATTGGCATAGAAAATTGGTCTTTCAGACGCGATTCATCGCGTCTCTACATGAGGGTTTTTGGCTTAACTGAAATGTATTGCCCTCTAGCCCCCGAACCGAAACGGGAAGGAGGAAAATTCAAAGTCTCTCTCCTTGTAGGAGAGAGATTTAGAGAGAGGTTTTCCAGATACCGTGAAAAGTCAGATCAGTTGTTCTCTCGTTTTTAAGAGTAAGGCAGATTTTGTAAGAGCTAATGAATAAATATTTAATTAATCGTCTACTAATTGCTATTCCCACCTTAATTGCCATTAGTGTTGTTATATTTACTATTCTGGCATTAGCACCCGGCGATCCAATGGGAGAATTTGCACTCAATCCCTCTATTACAGCTGAAGTTCGGGAAAATATTAGAATATCTTTAGGTTTAGACCAACCGCTCCATATCCGCTATATCAAATGGGTTACAGCTTTTATTAGTGGAGATATGGGCTATTCTTTTACTAGTCGTAGTCCGGTAATTGGTTTAATTCTGCAACGCTTACCCACAACATTATGGGTGGTTGGTTCTGCCTACCTTTTTGGCATACTGTTAGCTATTCCTTTGGGAGTAATTTCGGCTCTCAAACGTAATTCTCTGATTGATACAATTTTGACTACTTTAGTTTTTTTTGGGTTTTCTCTGCCAACATTTTTTACAGGCTTACTATTTATTATTATCTTCAGTATCCAATTGAAATGGTTGCCTTTTATCTATAACAGCACATTACAAGTGACAGATTGGCAGAGTTTTATCGCTCAAGTTAAACAATCGATTATGCCAATTTGCGTATTAGGAGTCTGGCAGACAGCAATGCTGATGCGCTTTGTGCGCTCAGAGATTTTAGAAAATATCCATCAAGATTATGTGCGTACTGCTTATGCTAAGGGTTTACCCAAATTTTTAGTTATCAATCGTCATGTTTTGCGGAATGCGTTAATTCCTGTAGTTACATTGGTAGCCTTGGATATTCCAAGTGTTTTTACAGGTGCTTTAGTTACAGAAAAAGTTTTTCGTGTTCCGGGAATTGGCGCTCTATTAATTGACTCTATTTATAAGAATGACACACCCGTTGTCATGGCAATTACTTTTATATATGCAATTTTAATTGTGATTTTTAATCTCGTTGCAGACATTCTCTATAGTTTATTAGATCCTCGTGTCAAATACACGAAGTAGCTAAACAATTAAAAATTAAACATGAATAAAAACTAGATACTTATGTTAAAACGATCGCCTAATCAAAGTTCAGAACTATCCAAGCTTTCAGTTTCTCCAACATCAACAAGTTTTGTTTCCAAGCCAGAAACGCCCACAAAAGAAGCATGGCGCAAGTTTCGTCGTAATCGTCAGGCGATGTTTGGTATTGTAGTCTTGCTGATTATAGTGTTAAGTATTTTGTTGGGGCCATTTATTTATAATATTCCCATCAACAAAATTGACTTTGCTAAATCTACTCTTGCTCCCAGTTGGGCGCATCCATTTGGTACTAATGATTTAGGTCAAGATATATTAGCAAGAGTATTGTATGGCGGACGAATATCGATCGCAGTCGGAGTTTTTTCGATGTCAGTAGCCATAACTCTCGGTACACTCATCGGCGCACTCTCTGGTTTTTATGGCGGCTGGCTGGATATTGCTTTGATGCGCTTGACAGATTTGTGTTTAGCTTTACCACGGCTACCATTATTATTACTGGTAATATTTTTGTTTCGAGATGCGATTAAAGCGATCGCAGGCCCAGAACTAGGTATATTTGTATTGATAGTACTGGTAATTGGTGGACTCAACTGGATGTCTGTAGCCAGATTAGTCCGAGCCGGTTTTTTGACAGTGCGGGAGTTAGAATTTGTCACAGCAGCACGCGCCCTTGGTGCTTCTCCTAGTCGATTGATTTGGATTCATATTTTGCCCAACGTGATTAGTCCAGTACTAGTTGCTGCTACTCTTTCAGTAAGTACTGCGATCGTTACCGAATCAACCCTGAGCTTTTTTGGTCTAGGTTTTCCCCCTGATGTCCCAACTTGGGGACGAATGCTTTATGAAGCGCAAAACTTTTTAGAATTTGCTCCCCACATGGTTATTTTCCCTGGTACAGCAATATTTCTCACCGTGCTAAGTATCAACTATATAGGTGATGCTTTACGAGATGCTCTCGATCCTCGATTATCGTAAAGGGAACTGGGGATTAATAGTCTGTCAATAAATAATTGATAGATAAATTTCCTGTAGAGACGGCGATTTATCGCGTCTTTCTAACCGTCAAAATGAATTTGACAGACCACTAGGAAAAAAGATTAAAAACACTATTTCTAAATCCCCATTACCCCTTATCCCCAGAGGGGGCCCCACCTTTCCCAATCCCCAGTCACTTACTGTAACCGCCAATCCTTAATATTCCAGGTACGATCATCCCAAGGTGTTGCATCTATACCAGTGAGTCTGTTACTTACTCCATTAACATTAGCGCGAGAAATTAGAGGAATCACAGCTTGCTCTTTAATTAACAAATCATTCATTTGAATAAATAATTGCCGACGTTTTTGTGGATCTAATTCTGTATTAGACTGTTGCCAAAGCTTGTCATATTCAGGGTTGCAGTAACGAGAACTATTCGGTTTCGACCAATTATTTTTCTTCTGAGGAATCTCATTACAAGTCCATGCCTTCAGATAAGTACCTGGGTCTGGATTACTATTGCCACCACTAAACATTTGCAAATCAGCGTTAAAGTGAGCAAGAGTATCTGGGTTAGCTGGGTCACTAGAAAAGAAAATACTTGAATCGATACTCTTGAGTTCTACCCCCACACCAATAGAGGCTAGAGATTGTTTAATGATTTCCTGCGTTTTCTGGCGGACTGGGTTGACAGAAGTCTGAAATAAAACCTTTAGTTCTACACCATTTTTATCCCGAATGCCATTGCCATTGCTGTCTTTCCATCCAGCTTCATCGAGCAAATCAGCAGCTTTTTTCAGATTAAATTCGTACTTGGTATTAGGCGAATTATAGATATCTGGTGCTACTAAGATATTTGTCACAGCACGGCCAGTTTGACCATATAACTGTTGGTTCATAGTGTCACGATCAATGGCATAATTAAAAGCCTGACGCACTTTCAAGTCTTTAAAAAATGGATGGGGAAACTCTAAGCTAGAACGTTCACCATCTTTTGTTTGCTTGTTAGGATCAGTCTGATTAATCGCAATCCGCTCCAAAAAAGAGCCGAAGCTGATATCTAATCTTCCTTTTCCCGCTGCCTCCAGCTGTTTAAGGATTGGAGCTTCTACTTGG
Source organism: Nostoc sp. (assembly GCF_036916655.1). Classification (GTDB taxonomy): domain Bacteria; phylum Cyanobacteriota; class Cyanobacteriia; order Cyanobacteriales; family Nostocaceae; genus Nostoc. The sequence continues at coordinate 260,815 of NZ_JBALFY010000117.1, read as the reverse complement.
AGATTCCAAGCAAAATCTACATCTCCAGTCTGCAATACGGCTCTGGCAGCAGAAACAGCATCCCCGCCACCTTTAAGTTCTACTCGCTTAAAGAAAGGTTTATTAGCTTCCCGAAAAAAGGAATTAGCTTCATAGATAACAATGTCACCAGGTTTGAAGTCCACTACTTTATAAGGCCCAGTACCAACAGGAATTAAATTAGCTGGAGCTTCCCTAGCTTTGCTACCGCTGTATGGCTCAAAGATATGACGAGGCAGGATTGGCCCATTGGAACCAATAAACGGCAGCGACCAAGCCGGGTTAGGATTTTGGAAATTGATTTTAACGGTGTAGTTGTTAATAGCTTCGACGCTTTTGATAGCTTGATAATTTGCAGCAGTAGTTGCACCTACTGCTGGATTACTAACAAATTGGTAAGTAAATACCACATCCGCAGCAGTGAAAGGTTTACCATCAGACCATTTGACTCCTTGTTTGAGTTTCCAAGTTACTGATTTACCATCTTTGGCGACTCCACCATTCTCTAAGGAGGGGATTTCTGCTGCTAGAAAAGCAACTAACTTACCATCTTTATCAAAGCTGGCTAGGGGTTCATAAGTGATTCGACTGGCTTCAAAGTCTTTGCTACCTTGAGCTAAATGGGGATTGAGAATAGTTGGTGCTTGCCAATAAAGAAGCCGTAAGGTACCGCTAGCAGCACTACTCGTCGCTGCTGGAGTAGAGGTAGTTGGAGATTCAGCCTTTGGGGTAGAACAAGCACTTAGCAATAAGATACTAAGCAACGACCCAGCAAAAATCTGACCCCTACTGAATTTATGATTCATAATTTTAGGGAACAAAAATAGTAAAACTATTGCTTGAAGAAGAATTCAGAAATCAGAATTCAGAAATCAGAATCAAGATGCGACACTCGAATACTCGCTATCGTGGACTCGCTAACGCTACGCTATCCGCCAGTCACACAAAATTCATTCTGAATTCTGACTCATGAATTCTGTTTTGATAATTTTTTAATCGTAGAGATGCGAAGTTTTCCCCAAGGGAGTTTCGCATCTCTACAACCTAATTAGGGAATTCCAAGAAATAAATTATCCAATATTGTGGGGTAGGCAACATGAGCGCCCAGTCTGTATGGCGGGCGAGACGCCCACCCCACAAGAATTAATTAGATATTTTTTTATTTGGAAGTCCCTTAATTATTCAATAAAGGTGAACTATTCCCCCACTGTCCAGTAAAGACAAATTCCTTTAAAGGTTTGCGGACACGGGCTGCTAGTTCTCGTTCGCGCAGTCCCTCAGAAAGAGTCTCTGGATCGCCAGGATAGCCAATTGTGACAACTGTGGCAGGTTCGTAGTCATCTGGAATTTGGTATAGTTCCCTGGCGCTGTCTGCATTAAATCCGGCTATTTGATGGGCAAACAAACCAAAAGAAGTTGCTTGGAGAATGAGGTTTTCTAATGCTAGACCAACATCATGAAAAGCGTGTCGATTTGTTTTGCCATCTTCAGAGCGGACTTTAGCAACAGCCAGGATTAGGACAGGAGCATTTTTCGCCCACCCTTGATTAAACTCAACCAGAGTACTGAGTAGACGGTTATATTCCGTCGGTTCGTCTTTGGTAGCGACAATAAAACTCCAAGGCTGATAATTGTAAGAAGAAGGGGCCCAACGAGCTGCTTCTAGCAGAGATAGAAGCTTATCTTGCTCTACGGGATGGTCGGCAAAGGCTCTAGGACTCCAGCGACTACGGATGAAGTCATGAACAGGATATTGCGTTTGTGCAAGTTTCTCAGTCATGTTAATGGATTTCCTCGTTTTTACTCGTAATGCACTACTGATTGCTCATAAATAGCCTTCAACGGCTGGCAACCGTCAAAAAAAGCTTTTTTCAGATAATGAAGTTTATACTACGATAAATCGATAGAAAATTAGTAGTTTATTTATATAAAAATTACGGTGCGTAAAATCAATAAAATAAACAAGTGCCGCCAATCTGGTGATTTTTACTTGAATCATGCAGAATTAATAAATAAAATCGGCATTAAAGTCGCATAATCAGGGCGGGCAAGATGCCCACCCCACAAGATTGGATAATTTATTTGTCGGAAGTTCCTAAGGGTGTTATGAAACCCAATAATTAGCTGCAATGGCTGACTAGCAAGAAACTTTAGCCTCAGCGCTGGAACTGATTCAACAGTGGCCGATCAATTCACTATCATTCCATTCCAAGGTGTCACCAATTTTTTCGCCGTCGTGATAGGCGGCGAGTAAGATTTCGCTAGTTTTTCCCCAAGCGATCGCTCCACTAGCATCTAAGGCGATCGCTCCTAAATCCCGTTTGTTCTGGTGCGCTTCTGCAAGCGATCGCTGCATGGCATCCTTCAGAGACATCCCATCAGTGACACGTACTACAATCCGTGCGGCTAAACACTCATCAATAATATCTTCGCCAATGCCAGTACAACTTACACCAGCATTACTAGTCGCATAATTACCTGCGGGCATCGCGGAATCACTTACCCGTCCAATCCGCTCAAAGCCTTTACCACCAGTAGAAGTGCCAGCAGCTAGTTTACCATTAGTATCTAAAGCTACTACGCCGATAGTGCCACGTCCGGCATTACTGGTTTCTAAAAGTTCGGGTTCTGCTACCACGTTAGCCATTGTGCTTTTAAAATTATCTTGGCGTTCTTGTATCCACTCTTGTAACCGCAAATCGGTTAAAGCGTTATAGCTGGGGATTTGCATTTCCCGCGCCAACTCAGCCGAGCCAAAATCTGATAATACTCGGTCTGGCGAGCTTTGTAAAAATTGCGCCAAATCAATGGGATTTTTCACCCGCGAGATATTAATCACACCACTAAACCGCCCTGATGCACCATCCATCAGGGAAGCACTCATACGGATTTGACCATCAGATTGCAATACTGAACCAGTACCAGCATTAAAGCGGGGGTTGTCTTCGAGCATTAGGCAACCCTTCACCACTGCCTCAGAGGCAGTTGCTCCTGATAATAATAGAGAATAAACTTCTTCTATTACTGTATGGAGCGATCGGCGCACCGCCTCTAATCCACCTTTACCGTGGAGAGAACTACCAGCCCCTCCATGAATAATTAATTTAGGTTGCACCTGTAACTCCATTAATCTCTTGCGCTATTTGCGTCTGTATTGCGGTTAGTTTCATTAGGGACTGGGGATTAGGGATTGGGGATTGGGTATTGGGAAGAATTCATTCCCCATTCCCTAGTTCCCAGTCCCCAGTCCCTTTAAGTTTTCGCTTCAGAACGACGACGACGACAACGTTCTGAGCAGTATTTCACATCGTCCCAGCAATCCTGCCACTTTTTCCGCCATGTGAAAGGACGTTGACATACCGGACAGATTTTTGTCGGTAGGTCAGATTTAGAACGAACACGTCCCATATAAATACTGTGTAGATGAGAATTTCATTTCTGAGGGAGATGGAAGATAATTATAACCAGTTTGCTACGAAGGGAGGATACTTTTGGCGAATAAATGTCTTGTCAATCTCCCCTTAGACTTATTTCTGAGTCACCAATTTGAAAGGATGGGACTTTAAGCAGTGGGAAAAGAGCGATGGTCAAAGCCTTTGGGCAGCGATCGCTGTTTAAGTTATTTGTGAGGGCAAATCCACGAGGTTACTTGTTTGCACTCAGCAATCTAGTTCAATAATATTTGTCTGTGCGATCGCGCAATCTAGCTATCTGTACTAGCAATCTAAAACCTTTATAAATAAAGTACTTTGAGCAAATCAGTAAATTTCCAGAACTTAATTTTTTCTTAACTCAAGCTTATTTACAGACACTTTTTTTGAAAAAAGTACTAAGAATCATTACCAACTAACGGCAGCAATAATCGACTCACTACCCGATTATCTGGTAATTGATAGAAATTTAACTCTCCTCCCAACTCTTGTATGAGGTTTTGGCAGATGAGTAGATGCAAAGCTGGTGGTTCATCGAGGTTGGAGGGAGCAAGTATATCTTTTGGTGTATTATCATGTAGTTCTGTGAGTAGCTGTGGTTCGATCGCACCGTTATATGTGATCGACAGTTCTAGGGATGTCTGACGATCAGCTCCTCCAGTTGTAGAAGAATGCTTTGTATCTGAAGATTTTGGCGCATCTAAACGGCGACACCAAATATCAATTCTGCCGCCGATTTGAGAACGATTACAGGCAGTAAGCAATAATTCATGGATAACTAATTCAATTTTGACAATATCACCAGCGATCGCCATTGCAGATTGAGCGCTGGAGGTAGGAACTCCTCTGGCTGATGAAGAATTCTTGGGGGATTCTTGCTCGTCAATTGATTGTCCCAAGCCATGTACGCCAATCCACAGCTTTTGTTGTTTAAGTAAATTGTCGATGCGTTCGAGCGATCGCTTCAGTAAACTGGCTATGGACATAGTTTCCCAACTTATATGTAGCTGCCAGTTCTCAAGTTTTAGCATTCCACTCATAGAGGTGGCTGTATGGTCTAACTGCCGCAGTAATAGCTGGTAGCGCATCTGAGTTAGTTCATTAGCAGGAGTGCCCAAATCATGTATTTGTTTCAGAGAGTGGGCTGTTATTCTTTGAATTTCTTCTAGACGACGATGTTTGTACCAATTAAGCTGTCGTAATTCTTCTGTTTTAGATTCTAAAAGTCGGGTAATTTGCTTTTCACGACGCCACCAAGCTAATTGAGAAATCAGAGTTGCTGTTGCACTCAGGTTTTGTTCTGACCAGCGACGCTCTTGATAGTCTACTAACAAAACGATACCAGTGATTTCATAATGAGCAGTTGTACGTAATGCCATTACCAAAATTTGACTTTTGTCTGGAACATTCAACCATTTCCGGGTTTCCGGGGGTAAATTATTCGCCTTCAAAGTCAGGTAATTCTCTGTAGCAAGTGCCCACTGAATTAAGGCTTCAGCCTGGATAAGAATAGATGCCTCAGAAAAAATCCCAAATTGGCTATTGTCAATTACTCCAGGGATAATTTCTGCCCAACTTTGACCAGGGGCCCAAGATAGCATGATCGCTAGGGGACAACTCAAAATTGATGCTATTTGTTCGAGTGCTGCACGTTCTAAATGCTTTTTTTCGACCTCAATGCTGTTCTGAGATTGTGTCAGGATGCGTAAGCATTGCTCAAAAGCCTGGGAAGTTTTTTGCTGTTGGGTGGTGCGGTTATGTAATTGCCACTGACGAACAATTACCCCAATCTGTTGACTAACGACCCACAGCAATTCCTTTTCCAGGGTTGTCCAAGAACGATGAGTTTCTTGAGTGATGATCAAAAGTGGTGCTGGTATTTGACCGTGAGTGCATTTACAAATAAGTAGCGATCGCACACCATTTTCTAACAACGAGGGTCGCCAGTTAAAAAAGCGTAAATCTTCATCTAAGTTTTCAATTTCTACCGCTTGAGTTGAACGTTGCAAAAGTTGCCCATCCAATTCTTTGAGGGTATTGAGGGTAAATGTCAACGGTCGGCGATTATGGGGCTGGCTTTGATAAATAAACTGATAATTATTTTGCTCAGAGTCATACTGCAAGAGCAAAAAGCGGGTGGCAGCTAGTCGAGTTAAAATTCTTTTAGCACAACTTTGTAAAGTTTCCTGGAGGTCATTGTCACTATAAATACCTTGGGCAACTTGGCTAGTCAGTTGGGCATCTTCTTGAATCTGTTTGATCGTGCCTTCCATGTTTTCGGTAGGTGCAACGAGAGAAATTAAACCAGCAACACCCTGGACGAAATTTCTGTCTGTGTCCGTCCAGATGCGAGGTTCATTGCTTTCTACCGCCAGAAAACCGACTAAATTCTTTTGCCAAATAATTGGGGCTGCCAAAAGCGATCGCACCTTCAATCGTTGCAGCAATTTTGCCGTAAAATGACTCTTTAAAGAACTGCGGGCATCACCAATAGAGACAATTTGGTTCACCGCCAAAGCATAATAAAAGTCGCTCAACTCCTGTACAGTGATTCCTGCTGATTGCTGAGTGCTAGAATTGCGATCGATTTTAACCAGCTGATTGCTCATCCGACACCAAAAGTAGCGCCCTTCCCGCTCAAACCAATAAACATTTGTCCGGCTGGGGGAGATAAATTTATGAGTTGCTTGTACTGCTGCTTCAAGTCTTTGATTCAGATTACTGAGGGTGCGTAAATTTTCTAGCAGTTCTAATAATGGCTCGTCGCTTCGCCTGGTTTGCTTTTGCTGCTTATGCATTTCATTTTGATAAAGCACTGCCCCCAGTTCACCTAAAACCATCATCAAACGTGCTTTTGTTTCTCCTGTCAGTAGGTAGCCCCAACGTTCTGAACCCAATAACACCAAGCCTAAGCAACGGTCTTTATAACGAATTGGTAAAATGACCGTTCCCTGGATGTGGAATTTTTCGGCAACTTTGTGCCATTCGGTAGCGCGGATTTCTGTTTGTAAATCAGCTACGCCCAAAGGATGCTGTTCAATTACTACTTGCTCTAATAAATCCCCCGGACTGAGAACAACCCTTTGCCGTAAAAAGCTCTGGTCGCGTTCGGGTATGATGCCACCTTGGCCAAATAATATGTGATTCAGGCGATCGTAAAGAGCAATCCAAATCAGTTTGTAGTCAAACTCTTCCTTGAGATAAGAAATAGTAGTTTCAATCAGAACGTCAACATCATCTTCTTCTCTGAGGCTCTGGAGAACGCGCCCCAAAGAGAGGATTTGCTGTTCGGCGGCTATAGGTTTTTGCGGCTGCCCCATCTGATTTATTGGTTAACATAACTTGTAATATATAAGATGCCCAAAAAAGCACCCTGAGTAATATTGCCACAAGTGTTTAATCTTGAACCTGAACAGCTTAATAGAGGGTTATGTACCCACTAGTACCGACAGCAAAACAAACCTTTGAATTTTTCTTAATTTGCGTCAGATTAGGTAATGTACTTCTGCCAATTAATGCAGTCAGACTAGATGAGAGAACCAACCAAATCTATGTCTTGGCTGGCGAGGAGATAGAAGTGCTGATTTACCCAAATGGGAAAGTGAGGTTTTTATGACTGATATAAATCTTGCCGCAATGAGCAGAGAGCAATTGAGAGACTACGTAAAAAACCATCCACAAGACCAGGTTGCATTCCAAGCATATATGGACAGACTACAAGATGAACCTGGCATTGAGATCACTTCAATGGATCAATTTGAGCAGCTAGTACGCGAGAAAATTAGACAATCTCAAGCAGAATGATCTGCAATAGCTCCAAAAATAACAGCTAATGGATATTTATAAATTTGCCATTCGTCCGCTTTTCTTCAATGTAGTCAAAACCGATGCGGAGTGGTTACACCAGCAGACGATTCGCAGTTTTAGCTGGCTATCGCAAAGGAATATTAGCCCCCCTGCTAGCTGGGTAAACCGCCACCTAGAAAAATCCCTGTGCTTGTACGATTCACGCCTAGAACAAAATTTGTTTGGGCTAAATTTCCCAAATCCCATAGGGTTAGCAGCTGGCTTTGACAAGGATGGAGTTGCTGCTGGCATTTGGTCTAACCTGGGTTTTGGCTTTGCAGAATTAGGAACTGTAACTTTTCACGCCCAACCAGGAAATCCGCGTCCTCGTTTGTTTCGCTTGCCGTTGGATAAAGCTGCTCTCAATCGGATGGGCTTTAATAACAATGGTGCAGCAGTCATGGCAGCACGATTAGCACAGGAAAAACAAGAGTTAACCCACTCAATACCCATAGGGATAAATTTGGGTAAATCGAAGGTAACTCCCTTAGAAGCAGCCGCACAGGATTATCTCGATAGTTTTCGTTTACTCAAGGATTTGGGAGACTATTTTGTTGTTAATGTTTCTTCTCCCAATACACCAGGGTTACGATCGCTCCAAGATGCTTCTATGCTTAGTGCCATCTTAAATTTATTACAGCAAGAGAAGAGTACACAAAAACCAATTTTTGTCAAAATAGCACCAGATTTATCATGGGAAGCGATCGCTGACATTATAATTCTTGCTAAAACCTACCAACTGGCGGGAATTATCGCCACCAATACCACCATCAGCCGTGATGGACTGAAAACTCAGGTAATTGACCAAACTGGCAAATCACCCCAGGATGAAGCAGGCGGAATTAGTGGTGAACCATTGCGCGATCGCTCCACTGAGGTAATTCGTTTTATTTGGCAGCAAACTCAAGGCCAAATCCCAATTATTGGGGTTGGTGGTATTTTTTCCTCAGAGGATGCTTGGGAAAAAATTACTGCTGGTGCTAGCTTGATTCAGGTTTATACAGGCTGGATTTACGAAGGCCCACTGATGGTACGCCGTATTCTAGCTGGTTTACTTTCCAAACTAGAACAAAGCGGATTAAATTCCATTAACCAAGCTGTGGGTTTAGAATTCAAAAATCAAAAGTAATTAATATTTTTGAACTAGGGATTGGGGATTGGGGATTAGGGATTGGGGATTAGGGATTGGGGATTAGGGATTGGGAACTAGGAAGATAAGTATGTGGATTCAGACCCCAACCAAATCTTAAAGGAATTTCTTACCCAATCCTCAGTCCCCAGTACCCAGTCCCCAGTCCCCAGTCCCCAGCCTCCTTCAACCTTCTTCCTCCAGTGGGAAAAATTCTTTAGTTTTTTCCGAGTATGACCAGGCAATGCCATCAGGGTCTTTACTACGACTCCACTCAGGAAACTCTGGATCGTTTCGCCGTTTATAAACTGTGCTGGAATAGACATTTAACCGTTTAGCAAGTTCAGATTGGATGAGAGAGCCAAAAATTAACTGTTTTTCTAGCGATCGTTGAGCTTCTTGATGTGTTTGCTGTGGGATTGATTCGGTTTCTGGTTCTTCCTCTTGTGGGGTTGGTGGTGGTGCTAAGAGCGATCGCGCAGTTTTAGTAACCGCTTGAGCCGGAAGTTCTTTAACAGGCTCACTACTGTCAAGAATATTGCCGAGAATACTGGCAGTTATAAAGTAATAAGATTGCCCCGACTCTTCGGAGTTCACTATACTGGCACCAAATTCCGAGGCTTTACCATCCAAGTAGCGTTTTGCCGTTGTTCCGGGAAAATTGCCTTTGATTGCCAAGTCCATTGGCGTAAGTCTGCCTTGATTTTCGCGAACTAATTGATGAAAAATTGGGTTAACTCGTACAGTCCACTGTTGCCATTGATATTCCTGCCAAAGCTTGAAGGCAATTGCCAGCACAATTAGCGCTAGTAAAATTCTCCAAGTGGCAACTAGGAAAATAATCAAAAACGAGATGGGCAAAAGTAGAACGAGAAAAGCCTTGCCGTTATCTTCTATGGGTTTCTCACTCATGCCGATTTTTGCCAAGTGAATTTTGGGAAATAATATTATTATATTGGCAAAAATTGAGACACTTTTTTGTATCTTTTGGCAAAGTTGCGGCAAATGTGTCGGCAAAACCTTTATTCGGTATGTGTTATGGGCTTATTACCTTTCTGCTTATCTAAGTATTGGTCTGCGATGCCTACGGCGGTAAACTACGCACCAAAGTTTTTTCCCAGAGAAAATTAGAGAGTTTTAACTCATCCCCCGGCTTCAGGGGGGAAATCGAAGTTATTAGTCATTAGTCATTGGTGCTAATGACTAATTACCCTGTTCTACACCGTTCACTACTGGCTTAACTTCCGAGAATGGATCAGTGCCACCACCCCAGTTAAAATCACTAATTCTGATGCTGAAGCCGCCTAGCTGCAACACAGGATTGTAACGTAAGGTGATGCCATAGGTACGACGGCTATATTCCAAAATGTAGTCAGTACTAGTTTGTGTACCAGTATCCAAGTTAATAGATGTTTGAAAGCCTAAACGATAAGGGCCGTAGACTTGCTGTGATATCCCAGCGGTTAAAACTTTATTATCGACGGAGCGATCAAACAAAAAGGGTGATAATCCGTTATTTAAGCCTTGAGAAAAACTGATATTAAAGGCGGTATAGTCTAAGAAAGGTCGAGAAAAATGACCAATTTGCCCTTGTAAACCAATTGTACCGGTTAAGGTGCTTTGATTATCACCATTGCTGTAATAACTGCTAGTGCCTGTAAGTCCAGCGATCGCTAGTAAGTAAGGAACTACAGGGTTAGCTGTGTATCGTAATCCCTCAGTGGCAGTGGGTGGTAATGGTTTTCCCTGCCATAGCAATATCCCAGTACTGAGGGCAACGCTACCTTGTAAACGACCTAGTGAGATGCGATCGTTTTCGCGCAGTGGTTGTAGTAAGTCTTGGCGATCGGTGTTGGCATCAATATACTGGGCACTTGCCTGATAGCTGAGGTTAATACCACTTTTTCCTAAGGGAATCACAGGAGAGGTAATAATACCGCCAAAACTGCTCTGGACAGTTTGAAAGCCAAGGCTACCGTTGTAGAGGCGATCGCGGTAGTTATATTGCACATTCAATATGTGGGGAAGAGAAGTGCCTATTGTCTGGCGCAATCCCAAATTCACCCGCAAATTGTCTTCCAGCTGGCTGAAGTCAAAACTAGTTAACTCGCCAGTTCCCTGAACTACCGTCCGTGGACTCAAAACAGAATTTATCTTGGTCTTTACAGCAAACAGTGAGCCTAAGTTACTAGTGCCATCTTGCACGGCTCTCTGTATTAACAACTGGGGCGTGATTGTCCAGGTAGTATTGTCTGTAGCGATCGCTGGAAAGCCATGTTCAATATACAAACCGCCCCGCTTATCTCCATCATAGCCAGGGGAGACTATTGCAGGTGAAACATCCCGCTCGCGGCGGTCAATAGTCTTTTCATCCAACGGAATTGGTAAGGAGATTTTTTGATCCAATACCAAACGTTGCTTCTGTGTCCTGATGCGGTCTACTAAAGGTGTCTCTCGCGTCAGAGTTACTTTATCTGCGCGTAATTCTAGTTCTGGCGGCGAAAAAGGATCGTTGGTGATGCGAACATCATTTGCTTGCCAGCCTTGCGGATAAAAGTCAATGTGTTCAGCTTCAAACCTGAGCCGCTTGACTACACCCCCTGTTTTCGGTGGCGTTATATTGCTAGCATCTGCCTGACCGCCAAGTGACACATCAATTCCTCCAGGGCTGCTCACACCGGAAATCGGCTGATTGGCCCTGATGCGATCGCTTGGTGGACGTTTTGGCACTCCACCAGCACTGACATCAGTGGGCAAGAAAGCAAAATCTGTTTGGGCTGAGGGGACGTAAATTTCGCCTCTACCATTTTCCAGTTCCCCACTATCTTGAACAAAGTTATAGGTAAAGCGTTGCCCACGCAGTATTTGATCGCCCCTTGTTAAAGTTACATTGCCTTCTCCCGCAGCGATCAAGTTGTCCAAATTGACTTGCAAGCGATCGGCATCTACCACCGCCCCATCAAATCGCACAACTACATTACCGACAGCTGTAATAATTCGCTGTTGCTCGTTATACTCTTGCCGATCTGAAGTCACTTCCACAATTCTCGGCCCGGCTGGCGGTGTAGTAGCTGGCGCAGTTATTGTACGAGATGGTTGAGGCTGATTAGTGGTACTTACCTGTGGTACTTGGCTTTGTTGTTGAGCTTGAGACTTGAATTCGACAGTAATGGGTACTGAGAGTTGGTTTGTAGGCTTACGAGACTTAAATGTTATAAAATTTTGTACTGATTGAGAACTCGGTGCAAGATCAGCAGCAGATACAGAGATATTGTCTTTTTTTGGAGACTGTTGTGCAGTAATATCACGTTGCTGTTTTTGTTCGGTTAATTTCTCAACTAAAATTTCTACCTTGGATTTGGCTAAATGGTTGTTGTTGTTGACAGTGGGGGCAATTTGCAAAAGGGGTGGAGATTGGGCGACAAGGGGACTGGGAGAAACCTTATAGCTCAAGCTAGAAGATTCCAAAAAGGTTTGTTTTTGTCCAGTGCTAGAGTTTGGAGCTAGCGTAGACGCAAAGCGGCTTGTCGTTAGATATCGCTGTCCGACTTTTTGAGAAGGTTCACTTTTTGCGTCTTGCTCAGAAGCCTCTACTGCAACTTTTCTTGGCAATACAGCGGCTTCTCCTTGCATCTTCTGTTTACGCAGCGCTGAAATGAGAAGAAGTTGCGATCGCTGGATGCCGCCACTCGAACTTGTTTTTGTATCTTCTTGATTTTGGCGATTAGACGTTGTAACCTTCTGCGTGGGATAACCAATTACCTGCGGTTGCCCCAAAAGCCCAGCAGTTCCAGAACCAGTGAATGGGGAACTTCCTGGTGGTAAGGTTTCTGGTGAATGAGATATAGAGGAGGTTTTGGCAACTACCAAGTCATCCTGAGTTGAGTTAATCGGAATTGGCAATGAAGGATCGCTCTTAGCGTTACCCGCTATTGCCAACTGAGCCAAAACCTTGGGCTGCTTGGATTTATCTGTTTTTTCGTGTATTCCAGTATCTACACCTGAAAGAAATTTTGTATGACTAGCAGATGAGTCGGAATTTACAGGTTGTAAAGATTCGAGGATAGGAGGCGGATCGGGTGGCAGAACTGGATGAAGCATAAGTGAGCAAAATCGGGCTAACAAACAGCCAAATGTCGGACGGAAGGATAAACTATACATTCTGCCTTCCGACTGTCGCCTTCTGCTACCTACAGCAAGCTACCTGGAGGAAGAAACTTACTAATTTTCGCTTAGTAAGTTTCCGTGGCGTTTAGTATTTTCCGCCTTCCAAAGTCGCGGATGATTTATCGCCCTTTTACTCTAAGTCCCGACGGCCGGGGTTACGAGCGGGATCGTTCGACAAAAATCCGAAGATGAAGATAGTTACGAAGAAGGCAACAACAATATAAACAGCGATTTTTAAAGTCAGCATAGAAATATCTCCAATGGGTAAAACAAAGAGAGCTTTTCTTTTAGGATCTGCCATGCAGAAAAGATAGCTACTTTATATTACCCAAATCTCGTCCCTTTTTTAGAGGACTCTGGGGACTGGGGATTGGGAACTAGCAGTGTCTATCCTATCCTACGCTTATTGAGAATAGTACAAGATATCAGTTGTCTGACTTTTAGATGACCCTAAGAAATAACTCAGAGGACTATTGGCTCTTCTGACGTTGACTGACGGCAAAGGTTTCCCAAAAAAAGGGTAGAGGTTGCAGGTTACAGTAAATAATCCCCAATCCCCAATCCCCTATTTCTCAGCTTTAACTTTTGCTATATCTTTGCCAATTCGGTTTTTAATTACTCGTGCAGGTATGCCTACAGCAACAGAGAAAGGAGGAATATCTCTGTTAACAACTGCTCCCGCACCAATAACACTGCCTTTGCCGATAGTAACGCCATCTAATACTGTTACTCCATGCCCTAGCCAGCAATCATCCTCAATCACGATTCCCTTGCGAGTAACACCTTGGTATTTAATCGGCTCTATCGGATCGGCAAAATTATGATTATTGGCATATATCCCTGAATGGGCAGCAATCAAGCAGTGTTTACCAATTTTAACGTTTCCTGGCCCCTCAATACACACGTTGGGAGCAATGAAGGTGTCTTCATCAATTTGTATACATGTATCTTCCAAAGAGCCGATATCAACGTTACGCTCAATAGCAACTCTATTTCCTAGATGAATTCTATTATTTTTGTGCCCTCTAGCATCCATCCGCACACCCTTGAAAATATAGACTCCACTGCCGATCTCAATACAAGAAGTACCGTTAAATTCAACACCATTTTGAATATACACTGAGTTGCCTATCTGGCCAAAAATACTGCGATACCCCAAATTACGCAACTTTGGCCCCAGAATAAGTGTTGGAATATCTCCTAACACAGTTGTTACTAAAAGTTCTTGCGCGCGCTGCAATTTTGAAAAATTTTGCTCGTTCTGCATGGCTACATATCTCTTTAATCAATTGTTGTTGAGAGTGTTGAAAGTTGTTTTGGCTGTATCTTAATTTTCTGCCAATACCAATTATGCTCTGTGTGTATTAATACATGAGCTAAAGTAGCAGTATCACAAAAATTTCCCAAGATTTTTAGATAGTTCTCCAACATTTGAAAAACCAGAGTCTAGCTTTGACTATGTGAGCAATTTTTGAGTTTAGGTGTGTAGAATTACTCAAGTAATATGCACAATTGCGTTAAGTCGCCAGAAGTTTTTGTACTATATGTACGTAAAACTTTAGCTTCTTTGCCACAAAATCAATTAACAAAGCTATTTCAGGGCATTGCCAAGTCAAAACTCAGATTCTTAAATTGTCTGATGGGAAAATTTGCTGGTTTAAATAGGCTACTGTTTTGGTTCTCAGTCAAATTTGAAAAGCTTGCTACCGCTAACAGCACTACTGAAGTAAATAGGGATAGTGTTGTCTATCTTGAGGGTATTTCCTCTCAAGCGATTTTAGTCTTTTGAAACAACTCAGTTTCAAAAGCTATTTGGCAACAAAAAATACATTTAACTAGACTATATTCAAAGTTTAGATAAAATTTATGCCTAGCATGACAATGTAATTATTGTTGGATTTTATGGGTATTTTGCCCAAATAAAATCCAATTAGGGTGGATTATCTCCCACATCAGCCATCACATTGAAGTTAACCATCGGTGCAAACAAGTAAGCGCTTCCCCGACTGCTATGACGGCTTTCTTGCAACGAATTTCTAGAGTATGCTGCTCCAATCATGTTGCACACGGATGATTTACAGACTAACCAGTTCATGTTGGTGTAATTACATGAATGGTTTTTAATAACAATTGTTTTTAACGATAACACATTTTATTTTTAGTGGAGCACTCTCAATAAATAAGTTGATTTTTAAGTTGCTTGTTGATGAAAATTCGGGTAATCAGTTATTTTTTTTTACTTGAGCGATCGCTAGTCTGAAATATTTTTATACACTTAGATAAAATCCCTTGAGAAGAGAGAGTTGACAAATGCTGTCAAGGGTTACTTAGAATTTCTGTCTATATTTCTACATTTGCTTCTCCAAGTAATTTTATGATTGGGTGTTAAACTTAAAATAATATCTACTATACTTGTGACGTTCACAATATTCTTTTTCTCTATATACTTATATCTAAAAATTTGTAAATCACCCATTCGGGTGAGCCAAGCGGGTGATGCGTACTTGACATTACTTATTATAAATTCTATTGAAATAAAGCTAAAACGTAGCTTAGTTTCGAGGATAAATCCCCAAAAAAACATCAAAATTCTCAAGTTGAGGTATCGGTTTTAACTCACACACGTGGTTCAAATTATGGCTTTAATTAAAGAAATTGTACAAGAAGCTCTAACTATCGGCTATTTGAGTGTTGTAGCCGAAGATCAAGTGCGATCGCAGCTTCAAGGTAATTATGACTCAGAAGACCTAGATGCATGGATCATTTTACAGCGAGCGATCGCAGCAGGTGATGTAAAACTTGAGTCGCGCCGAAAAAAAGCTTCTCTCTCTCCTAAAGCCAAAGACGCTTCATCGAGTATCAAACTTGCTTATCAAATGGCAGCAGAACTCGCCTATGCAGCAGCCGTAGCTTTGACAATGACAAAAAATACTAAAGATCAGCCTTCATTAGGTGCGTAGAATAACACGTTGCTAAGTTATTTTACTGATTTAGTGTCAAAACTTAATACCAAGTAGTTAGCGTTCGCTTTTCCTGGTTAGCTGCTTGGTAAGGTTTTCATCCGATTCTTATTTATATCCTTTAGCTCCCGCTTCTTTGCCAGCACAATTTTATTAAGAAATAATTAAAAATTTAACTTTCCTGGACACAGCTATGGGGAATTTTTACCTTCACCCAAGACCCTAGAATTGATCCCCGGAAGCAATAGTAAAATAAATATAAATTATTTAATTCAGAACTAGATTTTTTTAAGTGATACATGCCAGTAAATGATTAAATCTTAATATACCAAGTACATGACTGAAAGTAAGGCATAGAATTAGAAACACCTTGGTGTAAACTTTAGCAACGAGGTAAAAAAGAATTCTCAATGTTTAACAAAGTCATCGCTTTTTCACAAAATACAGTGTGAAGAATTGGCAACATTGGTAAAGAGAGTAAACAATAACCATAGCTAAACTTGGAGTTTTGCCAACCTATGCAGCCAATTCGCACATTTAACGTATCCCCTTCACTACCGCCACGACTCGAACCACTACGGCGGTTAGCATATAACTTGCACTGGGATTGGAACGTTGATACTAAAGATTTATTTCGTCGCTTAGACTCTGACCTGTGGGAGTCTAGCCATCATAATCCAGTGTTAATGTTGGGTACGATCGCTCAATCGCGGCTTCTGGAAGTTGTCGAAGATGAAGGCTTTCTAGCGCAAATGGATCGCGCTGACCGTCAGTTAGAAGATTATTTGCAAGAGCGCACCTGGTATCAGAAACAACGGGAGCAGAAACCAAAGGAATGCTACGCCTATTTTTCGGCAGAATTTGGACTGGTAGATTGTTTGCCGGTCTATTCTGGGGGCTTGGGCGTTTTGGCGGGGGATCACCTCAAATCTGCCAGTGACCTGGGATTACCGCTTGTCGGTGTAGGTTTATTGTATCAGCAAGGCTATTTTGCCCAGTATCTCAATGCCGATGGCTGGCAGCAAGAGCGCTACCTAAGCAATGATTTCTACAATATGCCCTTGCATCTAGAGCGCAATGCCGATGGTTCAGAACTGCGGATTGCGGTAGATTATCCAGGACGCAAGGTGTATGCCAGAGTTTGGCGCGTACAGGTAGGAACGGTTCCCCTGTATTTGATGGACACCAACATTGAACCCAATAATACTTACGACCACGACATCACAGATCAGCTGTATGGTGGCGACATCGATATGCGTATCCACCAGGAAATCATGCTGGGGATCGGTGGTGTGCAAATGCTCAAGGCTTTGGGGCTGAAAGTTACCGCCTACCACATGAATGAAGGTCACGCCGCCTTCTCTGCCCTAGAACGCATCCGCTTGCTGATTCAGGAAGAAGGATTGAATTATGCCCAAGCTAAACAGGTAGTAGCTTCCAGCAATATCTTTACCACCCATACGCCAGTACCAGCGGGAATTGACTTGTTCGCTCCCGATAAAATTTTGTACTACCTGGGGTACTATGCAGAGATATTTGGGTTGCCTAAAGAGCAATTTTTAGGGCTAGGGCGTGAGAATACAGGCGACTTATCTGGGCCTTTCAGTATGGCGGTGCTGGCGCTGAAAATGGCAACATTTTCTAATGGTGTCGCACAGCTGCATGGTGTAGTTTCGCGGCAAATGTTCCAGGGATTGTGGCAGAAAGTGCCAGTAGAGGAAGTGCCGATCGCCGCAATTACCAATGGTGTCCATGCTCGGAGTTGTGTAGCGAAACCAACTCAAGAATTGTACGATCGCTACCTGGGGCCAAATTGGTCATCAGCACCACCAGATAGCCCATTGTGGGATCGGATGGAAGCCATACCTGATGAGGAATTGTGGCGCAATCACGAACGTTGCCGCTTAGATATGGTTTTGTATGTGCGAGAGCATTTAGTTAAGCATTTGACCGATCGCGGCGCTTCGGCTTCCGAAATTGTCCAAGCCCAAGAAGTTTTAGATCCTTACGCTTTCACCATTGGCTTTGCCCGTCGCTTTGCCACCTACAAGCGCGCCACTCTCTGGATGCGTGATTTGGATCGGATTAAGCGGCTTCTGCTGGCTAACAAAGACCGAAAAGTGCAATTTGTCATCGCAGGTAAAGCACATCCCAAAGATATTCCCGGTAAAGAACTGATCCGCGATATCAATCACTTTATCCGCGAACAGCATTTAGAAAAACAGGTAGTGTTTGTTCCCAATTACGACATTTACATCTCTCGGTTGATGGTTGCGGGTTGTGATATCTGGTTAAATACACCGCGTCGTCCACGGGAAGCCTCTGGTACTAGTGGCATGAAAGCCGCCATGAATGGATTGCCGAATTTAAGTGTACTAGATGGCTGGTGGGATGAAGCTGATTACGTCCGCACTGGTTGGGCGATTGGACATGGAGAGAATTACGACGATCCCAACTACCAAGATGAAGTAGAAGCCAACGCTCTCTACGAGTTGTTAGAAAAGGAAGTTGTACCGCTATTTTATGACCACCGCGATACTGATGGCTTACCCCGTCCCTGGGTTGCCAAAATGAAGGATGCAATTCGGTTGAATTGTCCATTCTTTAATACCGCACGGATGGTAGGAGAATATGCACAGCGAGCTTATTTCCCGGCTAGCGATCGCTATCATACCCTGACTGTTGATAACTATGCCCCAGCTAAAGAGTTAGCTGCTTGGAAAGAGAAACTGGGCGAACACTGGTTCAACATCAGAATCAAAGATGTTGACATATCGGCAGTTTCGGACATTGAGGTTAACCAAACCGTTGCGGTTAAAGCCAAGGTTGACTTAGCAACTTTGAACAATAATGATGTGCAGGTGGAGTTATATCAAGGTGCGATCGATGCCAATGGTGAGATTGTCAACGCTGTATCGGTGGTGATGGATTACCAAGGTGAGGATGCACAGCAATTGAGTATTTACACAGGTAATATCACTTATACCGCTTCTGGTTTGCAAGGCTTGTCTTTGCGTGTATTGCCGAAAAATAAAAATCTAGCTAATCCTTATGAACCAAGATTGATTGCTTGGGCAGAATAAGAGTGCTGAGTAGTTATTGAATACTCAAAAATAGGCGTTGCTGATTTAAGTTGAGCAACGCCTTTTTTTGTGCGATACAGTCAGACCCCAAAAATAATTATTGCTAGAATGATGAGGAGAGAGAAATCTATGAACAATATTTCTATTGAAGAACTTGAGGAGAAAATTGAGTTAGGAGAGGAAGTCATCGATCGTTATTTTGACTCCACGACAACAAGAGTCGGAACGCCTCATCAAATGACTTCACGAAGAGGACAGGATATAGTGACAACAAACCTTGAAATTCCTAGTCCAATGCTAAACGAACTGGACAACATGGCAACTGAACTCAATATTAGCCGTCAAGCTGTAATTAAAATGATGCTAAGATGCGCTCTTGATGAACACTATCTAGACAAGAACCAGATTAAATCAGAAATTTGATTGCGTAGCTTCAGGCAGGTACAGTAATCTAAATTCCTCTAAAGCAGCATACGCGAAGCCTTGTCTCAAATTCTTTGAGGAATGACAATGTAGCCTGTGGTGCGATCGCCTAATACCAAATTACGCTGTTCTCCCCAATACCACCAGTATGCAGCAATGTAAGCACAAATTAAGCTATCTAGTTTATCTTCGGTTGCTTTGAGGGCTGCGCCTGTGGTGGGGATTTCCAGAAGGAACGTAGACGCATTAGGGGTTTGCTGTAGACTACCGCAGAGACGCAGAGGAGGGGAGAATGAGGGGAGGATATCGAGGAGATAATTTTGGAGTTTGATTAGTTCTAGGCGGCGATCGCTGAGGCGTCCTTTTTTGTATTTGAGGATGCGTTCTAAGTTGAATAGGTTAACGATCGCTGGATGGGGGAAGACTTCTATTTGATATCTGCCAAGTTTTTGCGGTTCGATGGTGGGTGCGTGTAGATAGCCGCGTGATTCTAATTCTAAGCCAAAGTTGATGGTGCGATCGGCAAAAGGTAGACTTTGATTAGCTGGGTAGCATCCCGCATGATATTTACCAAAGTACTTGTGGCTGAGTTTGTCGGGGAGACGACTCCCAGTAGCGTTGGGTATGAGCGTAGGCGCATCTACGGCGATGATAGCTGGTTCATCTAGTTTGACAGCGCGATCGATCCAGTTGAGGATATCTGCAATGGCATCTTTGCGGTCTAAATCGAGTAGTTGCAGTTGTCCATCTATCCATTCTAAACAGCATAGTCCACTTGGTTGCGATCGCCAGCCTAAATCAATGCCAATAAATTTCATGGTCATAACACGAATTTGCGATTATTTTCGCATTTTCGGGCAACCATTTACCTAAATTTACTTGCTAAAAATCGTGATGAATAATCTTATAATCTTAGGCAGCTTGTCTTAATTTATTTTATCTGGCAATAAGTTAATCAAGATTATTCCAATGAAAATTTTATTTTTACATCCCAACTTTCCCTCACAATTTCGCAACCTAGCGATAGTTTTAGGTAAAGATCCTAATTACCAAGTCGTCTTTGGGACAAATCGTCGTGAAGGTGAAATAGCTGGCGTTTATAAAGCTATTTATACTCCTTCTCGTGAAGCGGCTCCCCAAACCCATCACTACGTTCGTAATCTAGAAAATGCTGTTCTGACTGCTCAGGCTGTCTATCGTGTGGCAGAAAAATTAAAAGCTGAGGGTTTTGTTCCAGATATAGTCTATGGTCATTCTGGTTGGGGGCCGACTTTATTTATGAAAGATGTTTTCCCCAAAGCAGAATTATTGTGTTATTTTGAGTGGTTTTATCATGCTCACGGTTCCGATGCAGATTTTGATCCGAATGAACCACTGAATGCTGATGATGAATGCCGTATCCGCGTGAAAAATGCGCCGATTTTGACTGATTTATATAGCTGCGATCGCGGTCTTTCTCCGACGAATTGGCAGCGTCAGCAGTTTCCTAAAGAATATCATCGGAAACTCACTGTAATTCATGATGGTGTTGATACCCAATATTTTGTTCCCAAACCAGGCGCAAAGTTAGTTTTACCAAGAATAAATCTGGATCTCTCCCATGTCGAAGAGTTGGTAACTTATGTAGGACGGGGGATGGAACCTTATAGAGGTTTTCCGCAGTTTATGGAAACAGTGGCACTACTTCAGCAGCGACGACCTAAGTGCCATGTAATAGTTGTGGGAGAAGATCGGGTTGCTTATGGTAAAAATCTCCCCGATGGAAAGACTTATAAACAATTAATGCTAGAAAAATTATCTTTGGATTTATCGAGGCTGCACTTTACAGATAGGCTTCCTTACAATGAGTACCTTCAGGTTTTACAAGCTTCTTCTGCTCATGTTTATTTAACCCGTCCTTTTGTATTATCTTGGTCAATGTTAGAAGTCATGGCAGCAGGATGTTTACTTGTAGCTTCTAAAACTTCGCCAGTATTAGAAGTTGTACAGGATGGTGTGAATGGACTGCTAGTAGATTTCTTTTCTCCCAATAATATTGCTAATCGGGTTGAAGAGGCGCTGAATAATCCTCAAGAGATGAGTGCAATTCGTGCAAATGCGCGAGAAACAATTCTGAAGCGTTATGATTTAGCAAAACTGTTACCACAACATTTGCAATGGATGTTTGCTGGTAAAAATTCTGATAGTTTGAAAAAACGTCCAAGTTCTAAAGGATTTGCTAGAAATTAAGTAAATTCGTCATTAGTAATTACCCTCTTGTATAAATATTTTTGTGTCAAGTAAAGGTGCAAATAAAAGCCTGAAAATAATGACTTTAGTAAGAAGCATATTAATTATTTCTTCGTTGTTGGTAAATAACTAATGACTAATGACTAATGACTAATAAATACAAAAGCGATATTTAAAATGCGAATTATTTTTACCATTGCCCATTTTTTCAAACCTAGCGGTGAGGGTCGACATGCTTCCCAACGCAAAGATTCACAACCCCGTCTACAGGCTTTAACTACAAGCCTGACTACCTTACACCAATTATTTGGTAAATCTCAAAGTATCATCAATATCGCTCAACGACTAGCTTTCCCTGCTAATCAGCCACAGTCTCACGAAATCGATATTGTTATTTGTACAACTAAAGATAATCATCTTCTGAATCAGCTTGCCTTACCATCCCATTTATATAGGCATCATTCTAGTAATGCAGAACCTATGCTTTTAGGATTTGAATGTCAAGCTGTTTTGCAAAGTTGTCTTGGTCAATATGATTACTACTGTTTTCTTGAAGATGATTTAATTATTCATGACCCTTGGTTTTTTATAAAATTAAACTGGTTTACCCAACAAACGGGTGATTTAAATTTGCTCCAGCCAAATCGTTATGAAGTGTCCTCCTACGCTTTGGTTCACAAAGCTTACATTGATGGAGATTTGGCTTTACGAGTAACTGCTCCTTTTCAAAATGTGCAACAGCAACAGGAACTCAATGGCGCAATTATGAATGCACCAATTACCTTTCGTCGTGCCCTCAATCCTCACGCAGGTTGCTACTTTTTAAATGCAAATCAGATGGCTCAATGGGCTAATCAAGCCTATTTTCTCGATCGGGATGTTAGCTTTGTTGGGCCTTTAGAAAGCGCTGCTACTTTAGGAATTATGAAGACGTTTCAGATTTACAAAACCTCACCAGAGCAAGCAAGCTTTTTGGAAATTCAGCACTTTGGCACAGGATTTCTGGGGCTAATTGGCGGACAAGTAGGTTTGGTAGAAAGGTAGATTTAATTTAAGAGTTTGACTATTTTATTAAGTCAATATAGTTCAAAATGAGCAACAAAATACTTGTATGGTGATTTATCGCGTCTCGAAAACCCAAGCGTATTGCTTTATAAGTAGAAAGTTAAATATATATCTTTACTTGCTATTTTATAGTTTTATATGAATAAAAAAAATAGGGTGAGCATTACAATGCCCACCCTATTAATAGCTATAAACTTATTTAAGCCTCTTGTTTTTTCTTCCGAAGCTGTGGAAGTTGGCTAGCCATAAAACTCAAACCTGTTAAGAGTAAACCAATTGTCCCGGCTGATTCTGGTACGGACTTGAGATCGCCTTTGAGAGCTACTCCATCATTACCGCACTCCAAGAAGATATTACTAACATAATTACCATCGCCTATTAAAGCCTTATCAAAGGAAAAGCCAATTGTGTATTGCCCAGTAGCAGAAAAGTTACCAAAATTTAGTCCAGCAGCATTGAGTTGCTGATCGTTAAGCATGGAGATATTGCCAACTTTCGTACCCGATCCAATGGCGTTGAGAATCGGTGTATTATTCCAAGTAGCATTTTGAGCGACATTAGAGCCGTAGTAATAGTTGTAAACGTCTTGTGTAGTCGCTAAGTCTGTGCCTTGAGTATTATTCTGACCCCAGCCCCAGTCATAATACCACTTCAAGTTACTGTAGCCTCCATGTTGGGTAGTGGTACTCTTTGCTTGGACTCCTTGGTAAACTCCTGTTGTCAAGCTACTATCATAGTCAGCAAACCTCACACCAAATAGCTGACCACTTTGACTAGCTGTTTGGAAGTCTTTACCTGAGAAATTGAAGAATAAGTCGCTCCAACCAATATGGACTGAATGACCCGGATTCCAGTAGTCATCGGAATCGGTTGTACCACCTAGAGGCATCCCGCCTGTAAGAGCAACATAAACTTTGTCACCTGAGTCTTTGACCGCCATACCTTTGATATCAAAAACCGAACCTCCAGAACCATCCTGGAAGGAATCAATACTATAGTTCCATCCATTGACGAGTTGTCCGGCACTTGCTTGTTGATTAGATAGACTCAGGAGGCTTACGCTGATGGCTGTAGTGGCAAGAAGAACTTTTAGAGTTTTCATATTTATGAGAATATCTCCGATTAGGCAATGATTTTTTATCTGTGAAAAGCCTAACCAAACTTATGTAAATTCTGTAGTGTTCAAGATGATTTGTTTTGAAAAAATCTCGTGAATTATTTTGCGTATTTATCTCTAAAAACTCAGTATTGTACTTAGCTACTCAGATTTTGGTAATGGGTTATTTTATATCTGAAGATAATTTAATATCTGGTTAATAGCGTGGAAATATGTAAGGTTATGATATAAAAATATGTGTTTTTAATAAACCATTAATTATTTTATTGTTATATCCTTGATTTCAATTAGATTGATATGTTTTATTAAATAGGGTCTTTTGAGTTTCTACGTAGAAATAATTGCCGTCTGGAAGGTTAGGACGCAAAGAGAACCTAAGTTCGACAAGTTATGTAGCGCCCATCTAATTGTCTGTAAAAACAGACCACTAAGAGATTTTACTGAGCAAAATCTTCCCTCTCGAAGTTGGGGTTATGGTGTACACACAAGTCGTATCTGCAAGGATTTCAAGCTTTTTATACCCAGTAACTATGTCACTAGGAGCGGAGCGAACGCAATGACATAGTTATAAATTTTCTCACCCACTTACTTAATTTGCTTTTCCTGTTTTTTGTGATTGCTGGTGTTGTTTCAATGCTTTTAGTTGCACCTTCACTTTATGACGAAAGCTGAAGAAGTGTTCACCAAAACTCAATGCTACGAGGTAATCATACAATAAATACGGTTTTTGGAAGGCGATCGCTGCCAACTACTCGGCTAGGGTGTATCTGCTACCATTAAGAAATATTTCGCCAAGGAGATCATATCTCGGCTTAATCCTAATGTTGTATCTTCAAAAATATTCCTAAATATATGTTAATATTCTTTACATTTTAGTGTTAAAGAACTAAAAAAATTTAATCTTTTATACTAAATGTATCGTTATTTCAATGCTTGTTAGGAGTATAGACTATGACTACTAGTACCCTGCTGCAAGAAATAGAAAAGTATATCCCGATTGTGGGAGATATAAATATCAAGAGTCCATTAGCATACCAAGCAACTCGTGGGGCGGTTGAGGTAGTCAACACAGTTCAAATGGCAGTGGCAGAGGCTTATATCAACGGATTAGAAGTTCCTGATTTAGTCTTAGAATCGCTTTTCGATATATGTATGCCAATTTTCTTTCAGTATTTCCCATCTCTCCTAGCACCCTATGAATGGGTATTAAAAGAAACTGATCATCTCGCCGAAGGATCGCGAGAACTAATGAAAATTCAGTACGACTTGCCTCAAGCCATGTTGAATACTATGTTGGGGGACGGGAAACTCATTTATCCTAAGTACAGCATGGGATTGTGGGAAAAAGGAGCATTAAACCTTGAGCAATCCCAGATGCAGATGATTGATGATGTGATTGAAAAGTTAGATATCAAAGACGGAGACAATATCTTAGACTTTGGGTGCGGGTGGGGATGTGTTCCTAATTACATTCTTTCTAAGTTTCCCAATGTCAAGTTTACGGGTCTTAATTTGAGCCACGAGCAATGTGAATATATTCGCCACAAAATGCAAGATCCTGAGAGTTATCTCAGTTCCGATCGGTTTACCCTGTACGAAGGTGATTTAAATAATGCAAATTTCGAGACAAAGTTTGATAAAATCCTCTCGATTGGCGTTTTTTGTCATGTTGGTAACTTAACGGCAGCCTTTAAAAAATTAGCTTCGTTTCTTAAGGATGATGGCAAAGTTTTTATTCACATCATCACAGTCCGCATCCCTAACAATATGTCCAGCGTTTATACCCACAAATATATTTTTCCACACGGTCGTTACTGGAATTACGATGCAGTTCCTAGCCATAAACAAGACCTCAAAACAATTAAACAATGGTATCTGAATGGCTTTAATTACTCTAAAACACTCAGTCATTGGTTACAAAATTTTGACGAAAATCAGGCAACAATAAAAACATTAAACTATGGCATGGACTATGCTAAGTTTCGCCGGATATGGAGGTTTTATTTGATATGGTTTATTCGCAATTTTGCTTGTTGTGATGGAGAATATAATGGTAATGGTCAATTTTTAATGGTTCATGCTTAACCGGACAAAGCTAGAATTTTCCCTGCTAGGGGTACTGGGCTGATAGCTCGAATTATGCGAAGCGCTCCGACGCAATGCCCAGGCTTCAAAGATCGCCTTTGTGTTGAGGAATGGACATCTTGTCCGTCCCTATTAACTGCCTGAAGATACCTTCTTCACAAAAACATCTTTTATTCTACTAAACCTTTGGGTTCTTGACTAAGACGGCAAGGAAAAGACTTTTTTCTTAACCAATCTGTGAACCAGAATATCAGACGGATATCTCTGCTTCAGCCTTGAACCCTGAATTTTGACAGTTTTGGTTTCTGGCAGAAGCGAGAAGTTCTGTTTTAGAAGGAACTCTAATCTTTGAGGCTAGCTTCAGGAACTCAAGCATTTTGATGAACCAAAATGTTGGGTCTGGAAGATAGGCAACCTGTCCCTCTCGCACAGTGATGCCATGTCGGGCTGAGGACTGGAATGCATGATGAAGATTATGCCAGCCTTCACCCAGGGTCAGAAACGCAACGAACCAGTGGTTCCGACTGTAGTCGTTGGTTGTGAAGGGTTGGTCGCCTATTATGTGGCTGAGTGAGTTGACAGTGGCGACACCATGAAAGAGGATAGTCGTGCTGAGGAAAAAAGCGCCGAGATATTCAGCTCCACCGATGTAGTATGAGATAGCACCTAGAGCAACGGTGGGAATGAAGTGCAAACGATCAACAATTTTCAAAACCAGATTGCTCTCAACATCGCTGGGAAGTTTCGAGGGAAAAAACTGTGGGGAGAATAGCCATCCAGCTTGAGACCACCAGAATCCTTTGATCCCTTTGAAAGGCATATATGGGGAATGAGGATCTTTTTCCTGGTCTGAAGATTGATGATGGGCTACGTGGTGAGCTTTCCACCAACTTGGCCCCATCTGCCCGGCGGAAGCAGCCACGATGCTTCCAACACATAGAACTGAGGTTGGAGCCTGGTAGCTTTTGTGAGTGAGTAGGCGATGATAGATGCCAGTAGTTGCAAGCATTCGTATTACATACAACAACACGGCCCACAGGGCAGCACCCCATGAGAAGCCAGTAACAATAATCAGTAGCGATCCTAAATGACTCACCACGATCAAAGTAGGGCCTACTATGTAAGAAATAATCGTGAGATTAGAGTATTGCTTCATTCGTGTTTTAATGTCCTTAAGCTTCAAAATAAAAATGCACCACATCTTCGCAGCAGTCTAGCTCGCGGACAGCAGAATGCCCAGTGTTGGCAGTGTTAACAACACAAGGATATCTTGGCACAACAATTTTTTATTTACAGCAGACTATAGTAAGGGATTATAATGCCCACCCTACAAGCTGTCTTAACACACTAAGTTGTCATCTTCCTTTCTGAAGAGTTTCTATAGCAATCCGAGTTTAGTCAATATTCTCTGATTCTATAACGACGAGTTGACCTGGAAAATGTCAAAATTAAGTGAGTTTTGCGTAGGCGCAAGGGACTTGTCGCCAGACATCGCCACTTGACATAGCGCGGATTTGAGATAAATAACTTGAAATTTATGGGCAAGCAACGTGTTCTTTCTGGAGTTCAACCAACCGGCAATTACCATCTAGGTAACTATTTGGGAGCCATTCGCAACTGGGTAGAAGGTCAGAGCGAATACGAAAATTATCTTTTTGTAGCTGATTTGCACGCGATTACAGTGCCACACGACCCAAAACAGTTGGCAGCTGATACCTACACTCTTGCTGCTCTTTATTTAGCTTGTGGTCTTGATTTAAATCACTCCACTATCTTTGTACAATCCCATGTTTCGGCCCATAGCGAACTCACCTGGTTGCTCAACTGCATTACACCTTTAAACTGGTTGCAAGACATGATTCAGTTTAAGGAAAAAGCTGTTAAGCAGGGAGAAAATGTCAGTGCAGGCTTATTGGATTACCCTGTGCTGATGGCAGCTGATATTTTGCTTTATCAAGCAGATAAAGTGCCAGTAGGTGAAGACCAAAAGCAACACTTGGAATTGACACGGGATATTGCAGCTCGGTTAAATCACCAATTTGGTAAACCAGATCAACCAGTTCTAAAGTTACCAGATCCTTTGATTCGTAAGGAAGGTGCAAGGGTGATGAGTTTGGCGGACGGTACACGCAAAATGTCGAAGTCCGATCCTTCAGACTTAAGCCGGATTAGTTTACTAGATTCACCGGAACAAATTCAATACAAGATTAAACGTTGTAAAACCGATCCGATTCGTGGGCTGACTTTTGACGATCCAGCGCGTCCAGAGTGCAATAATTTGTTAACGCTGTATACATTGCTTTCTGGGCAGACAAAGGAAGATGTAGCCGCTGAGTGTCAGGATATGGGCTGGGGACAATTCAAGCCATTGCTGACAGATACAATTATCGAATCTCTGAAACCAATCCAAGAAAAATATCAGGCGATAACGGGCGATAAAAGTTATTTGGAGTCTGTGTTGCGCGATGGAGGGGAAAAAGCGAGAGCGATCGCAAACCAAACTTTATCACAAGTCAAAGCGGCTTTAGGCTATTCTCTGCCTCTATAAGTTTTCACCTTGAGGTGTGATTTGCTATACCATTTAAGAAATTGAGATTCTTAATTTTATGCATCACACCCATAGCCCCACGGCTTTCCAGAGAGCTGTACAAGCAGGTGAGTTTCTAGTTACTGCTGAGGTAGCACCGCCGAAAGGGGGAGATCCAACGCACATGATTCAAATGGCGGCGACTCTTAAGGGGAGGGTTCATGCCGTCAATGTTACTGATGGTAGCCGCGCCGT
Source organism: Nostoc sp. (assembly GCF_036916655.1). GTDB lineage: Bacteria > Cyanobacteriota > Cyanobacteriia > Cyanobacteriales > Nostocaceae > Nostoc. The sequence continues at coordinate 232,480 of NZ_JBALFY010000117.1, read as the reverse complement.
GTTACGGATGTCTTCGTTAATCGCGTCGGCGATCTTATCACAAAACGGCATAGAGCCGATTTGTCAAATTGCTTGCCGCGATCGCAACCGCATCGGTTTACAAGCTGATTTAATGGGCGCTCATGCTTTGGGCATTCGTAATATTTTAGCTTTGACTGGCGACACAGTAAAAGCAGGCGATCATCCAGATGCTAAAGCAGTGTTTGACTTAGAAGCTGTGCGACTGCTGCAATTGATTCGGAAGATGAATCAAGGTGTTGATTTTAATGAGAAACCTTTAACTGATGGAGCGTTAGATTTATTTGTTGGTGCAGCAGTAGATCCGCAATGTAAAAGTTGGTCGGGTTTGCAAAGTCGATTTGAACGCAAAATTGAAGCCGGAGCGCAGTTTTTCCAAAGTCAGTTGATTACTGATTTTGACTTGCTAGAAAAGTTTATGAATACGATTGCCACTGGCTATAAAAAACCAATTTTGGCAGGAATTTTTCTGTTGAAATCGGCCAAAAATGCCCAGTTTATTAATAGATGTGTTCCAGGTGTAAATATTCCCCAACATATTATTGATAGATTGGCAAAAGCCAAAGACCCTTTTGAGGAAGGGATAAAAATTGCCGCCGAGCAAGTGCAAATAGTGCGGCAATTGTGTCAAGGGGTTCATGTTATGGCGGTGAAGCGGGAAGATGCGATCGCGCCAATTTTAGATTTAGCTGGGGTTGCTCCAGTTAATCAGTTGGTATCCAAGTAAATAAGATAATAAATCTTTTATGAAAGCAGATGGTTCCATCTGCTTTTTTTAATCCTGAATCAGACGCGTCTACACAATTTTTGATAGACTTTCAATATCCAATTTTTGCTTTATTAAATCCAGGTGAAAACTGACAAAATATTTTATAGCTTATTTCAAGCTTTTCCTAGCATATTTTTTGCAATCATTGGCGATAATACTATTAATGCAAACGCCTACAAATTTGTTTCAGTTGAAGTAAAAGAAAATGCTTTTAGGATTGATGGGGTATTTATCCCCACAAGTGAAACTACAAACCAGCCACTTTACTTTGTTGAAATACAGTTTCAATTAGACTCAACTTTTTATAGACGCTTCTTTGCTGAAATCTTTACTTACTTGCGTCAAAATGAATCAGTCAATTTTTGGCGTGCTGTAGTTATCTATCCGCAAAGGAGTTTAGATCCAAGCGATCGCCTACCGTATGAGTTGCTTCTAGACAGTTCACAAGTGCAACGCATTTATCTAGATGAATTGGATACGAGAGAGGACTCACTGCAAGTTGCGATCGTTAAATTAATTATCGAAAGGGAAGAGACAGCCATTGATAAAGGTAGAGAATTAATTTTACAAGCAAAGCAACAACTGACAGATGAAGCAACCACCAAGCAAATTGTAGAATTGATAGAGACTATTCTGTTGTACAAATTTACCCGGTTAAGCCGAGAGGAGTTAGCAGAAATGTTGGGTATAGATGACGAATTCAAAAAAACAAGGATGTATCAATCAATCCTAAAAGATGGCTTAGAAGAAGGTCGCCAGGAAGGTCGCCAGGAAGGTCGCCAGGAAGGTCGCCAGGAAGGTCGCCAGGAAGGTCGCCAGGAAGCTAAGTTAGAAGCTATTCCTCGGTTGTTGGCATTAGGGTTGAGTGTGGAACAAGTGGCGGTGGCTCTCGATTTGACAGTGGTGCAAGTACAGCAAGCAGTCCAGAATCAGTCTGGTTGATAGTGGACGCTGCTTGCGTCTAATGTAATTAGCAAGTGCGTAGGTGTAGCCAACGCACTTCAAAACCTGGGTTACATCTTACCATGTTACATTTGCAGCCATTGCTTGAACCTCTGTTAAAATTTCCAATTAACTTTATACTTACCCTTAAAGAGCGATTCATCTTCCAAAAAGAGTATATTTCAATACGTCGGAAGTACCTTGCAAAAGTAAGTTATACCATTTTAGATTTTCGATCCATCCAAGTTGCTGATATAGCCTTTAGCAAAGGAGTGGAGAGCAGGAAAATACTTTTTCATCATTCCCCAGTAGAAACGCGATTAATCGTGTCTCCCACACTCCCCATTCTCATAGAAGTTTATCCAAGTGGTTGCTTCTCATCACATTGACGTGAATACTGTAATTCCAACTCATTTTGCCGTTCTCTACCTCCTCTATACACAACCGGACAAAACTTAGTGTCATGGCTCATACAATCCATGTGTGGCGTTTTTGCACACACCACGAGTAGTCCACCCAGAACAAACAACAAACCACAAATTGCAAGCGTATTAACCCAATAAATTTCTAGCGCTCCGTGAACTACTACCTCTCGCAATAGAGATACAATTGTTACCTCAACTGCCACTCCTACAGAGATACTATGTTCTTGCAAATAGACCATTAATAGTCGGAATAACTCGACTAAAATCAACACAAATAGTATTTTTGCAGTCACATGTTTATAGTCTAGTGGCTGCGTGAGGGCGATAGCTATCCCCCACAATTGGATTAGCATGACGGCGAACAAACCCAAACACAAAACAATCACAATTAAGTCTTGAAAAGCTTCCATATTGCGAACAATTGATTGCCGATCAAGCCAGCGATCACTAAATAAAAATCGACTTTTCTGGCGCTTTTGCATGTACGTTTCTTTCCAATCTGGACTAGTTCAGACAACACCAGCGAGTCAACCCAATAGTTTTATGTTATGCAATATTAAATTTTTCCGCCTCAGCGAGGTTGGTAATTTAAATTTTGTACTTGTTGCAACAATTGCTCGGCATTTTTCGCCCACTGAGGATTCTTCTGAGCATTGTATAAATCTCTAGCAAATTTCAAGACTTGTACTGCATCGCTATATTGCTTTAACTGCATAAAAACTAACCCTGCACCATAATAAGCATTAGGATAATTAGAGTTAGCTTCTGCTGATTTTCTAAAAGCCTCTAATGCCTCTTGTAATTTATTTTGTTGAAACAAAATTGAGCCGAGATTGTAGTAAGCTTCTGGATACTTTGGATTAATTTTTACTGCCTGATTAAAGGCACTTCTGGCTTGTTCTAGGTTACCTTTTTGGAGATAACACATCCCTATATGGTAAGGAGGTTCTGGTGCATTTTTGCTATATTCTATGGCTTTTTTAAAAGATGCGATCGCTCGCTCACAATCTCGCTGCTGTTCTCGTACCAATCCCAAGTTATAGTGGGCAAATCCGAGTTTGGGATCGAGTTCCAACGCTCGTTGCAAATAATCGCTAGCTAACTTTAAATTATTGCCTTCTAACAACGCACCGCCTAAATTAGCAAAAGCTGGAGCAAATTTTGGATCGGCTTGCGTCGCTCGATAAAAGGCATCGGCAGCGGGTTGCAATTGTCCCGTTTGTCGGTATGCTAGCCCTAAGTTATAGTATGCTGGTGCTAATGTCGGATCTAATTTAGCTGCTTGTTTAAAGGCGGCGATCGCATCTTGTACCTTTCCCGCCTGAATTGCTTGTAAGCCTTGGTTTAACCAGTCTACAGCAGTTTTAGCATTAGATTGTGCCAACTTTGAGGCGACAGGAGGAGATAGAGCAAGAGAGGGGAAGGAAATACTCATAATCAGCATCAAACTTACTAACCCTGCTATGCGATATTTAAAGAATAATAATCTCATTGATTTTCTGACTCGCAACACTTTCAGTTAAATTTACTTCATAAAAAGTTTTTTACAAAAGTTTTTGATTCAGCATAAAAATTTTTGATGCTTAACTTTTCTTAAGCTAAATCTTACGACAGGCTACAATTTTTTTAACTTTCGATTAAAAGGAGCATAATAACAAATTAAAGAAGGGGTAATTTTGACTCCAGAGAACCATTTTTTATCCCTTGATATCTACGGAATAATGCGGTTATAAAAGACTTACCGCAAGGGAGGTTTTATGAACGAAAAAGTAAAATCGGGTTCGCGGAATGTTGCAATTGTCGGGCCTTATTTAAGTGGAAAAACCACTTTACTAGAAAGCTTGTTATTTGTCACAGGGGCAATTTCTCGCAAAGGCAATATTAAGGACAGCAATACAGTAGGAGATAGTGCAGCCGAGTCGCGCGATCGCCAGATGAGTGTAGAAGTCAGCGCCGCTAGCACCGAGTATAACGGCATTCGCTTCACTTTTATTGACTGTCCAGGAAGCGTAGAATTTGCCCAAGAAACATACAATGCTTTAATCGGAGTCGATGCAGCAATTGTAGTTTGCGAACCCATCCGCGAACGAGTCCTCACCCTCGCCCCTCTATTTAAATTCCTGGACGATTGGGAAATTCCCCACCTCGTTTTCGTCAACAAAATGGATCGGGCAAATATTCACGTTTTGGAAACGTTACACGCCCTGAAAGCAGTATCTAGCCGTCCCCTAGTAGCGCATCAATATCCCATCATGAATGGTGAACAACTCACCGGTTTTATTGATATGGTGAGCGAACAGGCATATCAATATCATCCAGGCGCACCTGCTGACCCTATTCCCTTCCCCGCAAGTTTAAAAGAAGAAGAACATACAGCACGGGCAGAAATGCTCGAAGCCTTAGCAAATTTTGACGACCATTTACTCGAAGAACTTTTAGAAGACATCGAACCATCCCAAGAAGAAATCATCAAAGATTTAAAAATGGAATTAGGGGCAGATTTAGTAGTGCCCGTTTTCTTTGGTGTGGCGGAACAAGATTATGGTGTTAGACCTTTATTAGAAGCCTTGTTACGGGAAGCCCCCGAACCAGAAACTACAGCAGAACGCCGCTTAAAAAACTTAAAAGGCGATACAGCTTTAGCGCAGGTATTAAAAACTTTCTACACTCCCCAAGGTGGCAAACTCTCTCTAGTGCGTGTTTGGCGGGGCAAATTAACTGATGGCATTGTTCTCAATGGCATCCGCACTGGTGGAATTTACCGTCTCATGGGGCAACAACAGCAGTTCGTTAATGAAGTTTCTGCTGGTGAAATTGTCGCATTGAGTCGTTTAGAAGGAATTAAGACAGGGGATACAATCTCCACAGAACAGCAATCGGCGATAGAATTACCCAAAGCTGTACAGTTGGAACCTGTCTATGCCCTCGCCATTACCCCAGAAAAGCGCAACGATGAAGTTAAACTCAGCAGTGCTATTACCAAGTTATTAGAAGAAGACTCTTCACTTGCTTGGGAACAACACGGCGACACGCACGAAGTTATCTTGTGGGGTCAAGGCGAGATTCATTTGCAAGTCACCCTAGACAGACTGCGCCGCAAATATAACTTGCCGATGACAACCCACTTACCGCAAGTGCCTTACAAAGAAACCATCCGCAAAACAGTGGCTTCAGTTCATGGACGCTACAAACATCAAAGCGGTGGTCACGGACAGTTTGGTGATGTTTTTCTCGAAATCAAGCCTTTACCACGCGGTACAGGTTTTAACTTTAATGAAACCATTGTCGGCGGTGTGGTTCCTAAACAGTACATTCCTGGCGTAGAAATGGGCGTGCGGGAATTTCTCACACATGGGCCTTTGGGTTTCCCAATAGTAGATTTGTCCGTAACTTTAACAAATGGTTCGTATCACAACGTTGACAGTTCCGAACAAGCCTTTAAACAAGCTGCCCGATTGGCAATGCAAACGGGGATACCTCAAGCAGAACCTACGTTATTAGAACCAATTCTGCGGGTGGAAGTGACAACACCGAGCGAATTTACTTCCAAAGTGCTGCAATTGTTGAGTGGTAGACGGGGGCAAATTTTAGGCTACGAGGGGAGAAACGATTGGCAAGGCTGGGATAATGTCTCAGCATACTTGCCACAAGCAGAGATGCAAAATTTTATTGTAGAGCTGCGATCGCTCACCTTGGGCGTTGGTTTCTTCCACTGGGAATATGACCATTTGCAGGAAGTCCCGGAAAAGCTTGCCGAACGCGTCATTCACAGCAATGGCAATGGTGGTAACGGCAACGGCAAGTAATTTTGGACTGATTTAAAATCAACGCCCTGCACCTTTAAATGCAGGTTTTTGTAAATATCGCCAAGGCTGCGATTCCCAACTCATTTAATAAGTTGGGAATCTTTTTCAATCTATAAAAGGATTTGTAAACCGCACGCCTTCAACCGTTGCACCTGATGCGAAGTCTTCAGTATAAATTTCTTCAATTTGGTTGAGTCGCGCCGTTGCCCAAATTTGCGCGTCCCAAAAACTGAAGTGATGGGTTTCCACACCGCGAATTGCTTCTAAGGAAATGAGTCGTGTAATATCAACAATATGGCAAGCAGCTAAATAGTTACGCATTCGTACCAGTGCTTCAGCAGGAGTTAACAGCAAACGCCGAGTCCGGGTTGTGGCCATAAAAAACTCTCCTAACACCTGGGTACTAATTACTGCCTTTCCAGAACGAATCAATTGGTCAGTAATTGCGATTGCTCGTTCCTGTTTTGCAGTATCTAGTGGGTCGTAAATGTGAACGAGAATATTAGTATCTAGTAAAACCCTACCGTTCATAAAGGTCTTCACGCTGCCAATCCCGACCTCCAAGTTGAGCAGGTCGAGTTTTGATTTGGTCAATAAATTCTCTTTCGGTTTCCCACATTGCAAGATTGCTTTGAGGTGGAGTTATTTTACCAAGATGAAGATCAATAGCTTGGCGAATAATCTCTGCTTCACTTACACCCGCTTGTTGAGCGATCGCCTTTAGTAGATACTCTTGACGTGGTTCAATATAAATCTGCTTACGAATTTTGCTCGACACAATTTAGGTTGTATATAATGTATACATTACATTATACATTATTTATGAGTAGAGAGGTTTATTAGGCTACTCTAAAGATATAATGAACTACAATCACTCCATTAACCAGCTAAATAAACCTTCTACTGTCAGGCTGAAATCTTTAGCAAATTCTGGCACTGGTAACTGTGTTCCTAGTTCTTCGTAAAAAGCGGTTGGTTGATCTGGTAAGTAGACAAACACAGATTGTTCTTTAGGATCAATCAGCCATCCCATCTGAGTTCCATACTTCAGGCAATGCAGAATATTTTTGGTAACTTTAGTTTGACTTTGATCGGGAGACAGAATTTCAATTGTCCAATCTGGGGCAATTGAGAAGACGTTAGCAATCCCACCATTTTCTTTACGGGGAATTCTATCCCACGTAAACACAGAAATGTCAGGCACAATTGAACGTTCGCCAAAAGTACAGCGAAGCTCACAGAATGCTCGTGCAATTTGTTTGGGTTTGACAACCAAGTTAATTGCAGGTGCTAACTCGGTCTGAATGGCGCTGTGTTCTCCTTGCGGCATCGGTTTTTGGATGATCTGCCCATGAATGTATTCACTAGCCGGTTCTGTCTCTGGCAGATCCAGGAATTCACTTAGAGTCAGGGCTTTAGCAGGGATCTGTACCATTTCAGGTTGCTGTCAAAAACTCATTATTCATCGGCACATTTGCAACGTGCGGCGATCGCTAGCAGTGATAGAATTTAACCGATAAAAGTCTTGCAGAGCCAGTGAGTAAGCATAAGAATTTGACTCATCATCATTAATTTTGGGCAGTCTACTGCTTGTAGCTACCTGATTCGATTGATTAGAGTTGGCTTCATTTGACGAAGTATTAACCGTCATTGCCAATTCTCCTGATGGGTTGATTGTACCCTGAAAACAATTAAACTCTGATTGGGGCATATATAAAGCACCCGTTACCTTGTCCTGCTGCTTTTGGAATATGATATAACCTTGACCAAGCTGGTTTGGTTTTGGGGATTGCCCATACAGGTAAATTCCATCTTTTGCAGGAAAATTTGCTTTTGGTAAAACTCCTGCACTTTTTGTAGTACCCTGATCGCCCGGAACCAGCGCTGTAATTGTAGGTACTGTTTTTCCGCTCTGATGGAAAAAACCCTCTCTCTCGCCAGAAGCCGCATGAAGTTGACTTCTTTGCTCTCGAACTTTCCTCAACTGCGACAAAAGAGAGTTTTCAGAGGTTTTGTTAATCTGAGCCGATGACAATCGAGAATCTGTAAATGATATTACTTGAGTCTGCTTGGCTATAAAGCCCAAACCGAGAAGTAAGCCTAAGCCCGCGAGGGAAATTGCCCACTTACGGGGAGATAATAACTGATGAAGGTTGTTAAGCACCCTACTTCTCCTGTTAAAAAACTAACTAAGTTCTCTAGAACTTACTTAAATTGTCACTAAGTCTTAATTGTTAAAGACTTTATTCACGACTTATATTACTATTGTCCAAAAAATAAAACTGTCAAAAACAAAAGTTTTTATTTAAATTAGCTCACCAATCTTATAGCAATCCTATTTGATTTGCAAATACCACAAGGCTTAGATGCCGACTTTTTCAATAAGTCGGCGATCTCTCTGAGTACAAGTCACCGTAAAAGGGTTTCGGAAATATCGAGGGTTTTTGTTGGGTTTCACTACGAATGATTAAATTCCATACTCATTGCCATATATTTATGAAACTTGTATATCTTGTAGCTTTGCCACCATTTCTGCACGTGCCGAAACCTTCAATTTCCGAAACATCCTTTTTAAGGCTTGTTTGACGGAATTTTGCGTAATCCAGAGTTTTTCCCCTATTTCTGCATTCGTTAACCCTTGCGCCACCAAATCGGCAATTTCTAACTCACGCGCTGTTAAAGGATTTACTAAAAGAGAATTGAATATTTTGGGTTTTGTGCGTAGGGTTGCCATTTTTGCTGACAAATGAATACATAAAGCGCTCAAGTCAGCTAAATCGTTGCCATTAAATGCCGGATTTCCCTTGTCACGAGCTAAGTTAAGAGTGCCGACAAGACGACCATCGCAAACAATTGGCCCAGTCATGACGTGTTCGTGATCGGAACGCGAACAAAAATGCTTCCAGTCTCCTGGTGATAATAATAGCTGTTCGTGGGCGGGAGCATGACGCTCAACCACGTAGCGCCCTACTGGATTGCTTTCTAAGCATACAGCCGGAATGCCTGAAAGATTAATCTCAGTGGTTGGCTGCTCATCTAGGAGATAAATACCCCAATTTTGCACGCCAAAATGCTCGCTAATTTTATCCGTGAGAGCGAGTCTTAACTCTTGCTCATTCTGGACATTGGCGATCGCATGAAATACAGCGTGTAGAGAATTAGCCATAAGTGTACCCAGTTGGGGACTATCCAAGCCTCAACAATTACTTCTATGCTAATACCAAGGAAACTAAAACGCTAATTACAGTAGCGACTAGGAGAAGCACATGACAGTTACACAACTCTCTGCTCAGGAACTTTTCCGGGCTGCTTATGAAAACCGCTATACTTGGGACAAGAATTTTCCCGGTTATACCGCAAATATTACCTTTAAGCATGACGAGCAAGTGTTTACAGGCAAAGTTATCATCACTGCCAATCTGAAAGCCGAAGTTTTGGATGTAGATGATGAGTCAGCCCAGAAAGCAATTCATGGCCAAGCTTGGGAGATCGCAATTCACCGCGTCCGCCGCAGCTTTGAAGATACCCACAGCGCCAATACTTTTAGCTATGGTAAAACTGACGAAACTGGTGCAGTTGAGCTTTTAATGGGTGGTAAGGCTGAGGGCGATAAATACAAAGTCCGCAATAATGAAGTCTGCCATGTTCACCGTCTAATCCACGGAACTTTTGTGACGATTGACACCTTTAGCAGTCACGACACTGGAGAAGGCTACCTGTCCCACCGCTATGACTCTGTGTACCATGATCCCAAAACTGGCGAACAAAAGGGCGGAAGAAGCGAATTTATTGATGAGTATGAAAAAGTTGGTGACTATTTCATTCTAAATCGTCGGGAGATTCGTACCGAGACAGCAGGAGAATTTTCTACTCAGGAATTTATCTTTTCTGACATCAAATTGTTGGAACCTGTTGCAGCTTAAGCTGGATTCTCGAATCGAAAAATTAGTGATCGCTCTTTAGTTAAAGGGAGCGATCGCTTTTATTTTTTGGACATTCTCTGGATCGTAGACATTGCTCAATCACGTTAGGATACTTAATTAGGTGTTCCTAGCGGTAATTTACTTATGAGTCAACTTGAAAACATTCAAGCTGAGTACGAAAAGTTTTCTGAAGCTTTTGAAAGTGTCATCATTAGCACCGTGAGCGCACAGGCAATACCCAATGCTAGTTATGCTCCCTTTGTAATGGATGATTCCAAAAATATCTACATTTACGTCAGTGGTCTTTCGATTCATACCAAAAATCTCTATGCCAATCCTCATGTTAGTGTCTTGTTTATCGAGGATGAAGCCAAGAGTAATCTAATTTTTGCCCGTCGTCGTTTGAGTTTTGATTCTACGGCAACTTTGATCGAGCGTGAAACTGATAAGTGGAATCAACTTGTTGAGCAATTTCAAGAGCGGTTTGGTGAAATTATCGAGGTTTTGCGAGGCTTGTCTGACTTTCGGATTTTTCGGCTAACCCCAAGTGAAGGTCGTTTTGTAGTTGGTTTTGGGGGAGCTTATCATATTAGTGGTGATAACCTCCATCAACTTGTGCAAATCACAGGAGATGCCGAGAAAAAGCAAGGATGAATTATTAGTTACCTTGGCTGTATGTAAATAAAACTAAACTAAACTTTTTAATTTTATGCTTCAGTTTCAACCTCCTGGCTTTGGACATAAAATCATCCATACATCCTTGGGGGCAATGGTTTACTATACCCAAACAAATGTACCTTGGGCGATTGCTGACACTGAAGATTTACCCCCACTACTGTTTCTCCATAACTTTGGTGGTGGCGCGTCTGCTTATGAATGGTCTAAAGTTTACCCAGCTTTTGCTTCTAATTACCGCATTTTAGCCCCCGATCTCATCGGTTGGGGAGAATCGGCCCATCCAGTCCGGGATTATAAAATTAGGGATTATCTCAGCACGATCGCAGAGTTTATCATCCAAACTTGTCGCCAGCCTGTGACGGTGATAGCCTCGTCTCTCACAGCCGCTTTTGCGATCCGCCTCGCGATTGTTCAACCCAATTTATTTAAAGCACTGTTTTTAGTTTCCCCCTCTGGATTTGATGATTTTGGAGAGGGTGCTGGACGCAGACTTCCGCTTTCGGTAATCAATACGCCTCTGTTGGACAATTTTATTTATATGCTTGGGGCTGAAAATGAAATTGCAGTCCGCAATTTTTTAGAAAGTTTTCTCTTTGCTAAGTCACAACGACTATCCCCAGAGATTGTACAGGCTTATTTAACTTCTGCACAACAGCCTAATGCCAAATTTGCCGCCTTAGCTTTTTTGCGGGGCGATCTTTACTTTGACTTGAGTTTATATCTTCAACAACTGACAATTCCCACTGTCATTTTTTGGGGAGAGAAAGCACAATTTACTAACATCAAATTAGGGCAACGCTTGGCAAATTTAAATCCCAGGGCAATTCGAGATTTTTCTGCGATCGCAGATGCCGGGATATTACCTCATTTGGAAATTCCAGAAGTTTTTATTGGTCTATTGCAGCGATATCTTTAAGAGTTAGGAACGTGGATTAAATAAGATACAAAGTTTCCTTCATCCTGTCTCCAGCTTCCCTCTCCTTTATAAGTAGAGGGATTGAGGGCGAGGTAAACCAGGGAAATAAATTATATGTTATTTAATTCTTATTCCTTAGGACACATTTTCATGGTCAAGTTAAAATAAACAACCATTGGAATAATACACCAAAAAACCGATAGGTATATAGTATTTAAATTAATTGAGAAAATAGTTACCATACACTCTATTTAGCACTGTGATGCATTCTAATGTCCTGATAGCACATCCTTCAACCACCACGATCGCCCTCGTTGGCGCTGGCTTTAGTGGTTCTCTAGTAGCGGCTCACTTATTAAAAAATGCCAACCGCCCCTTGTTGATTAAACTGATTGAGCGCAGTCACGACATTGGCAAGGGAGTCGCCTACAGCACGGACACCATCAGCCATTTGCTGAATGTATCCGCAGGCAAGATGAGTGCCTTTCCTGACGATCCGAGTCATCTGCTGCGCTGGTTAAACTATAACCGCAGTGAGTTGGCGGCATTTCTGCCCAGCGATCTGAACGCCAGCAGCTTTATTCCCCGTCAGATATTCGGGCTTTATATCCAGTCGATTTTGGAAGAAGCTGAAGCCACGGCATCAAGTAACGTCCGATTGGAGCGCGTTATTGATGAAGTGGTGGCAGTGGAGCCACAAGCCAAAGGTGCGATCGTCTCTCTGAGTAGCAGCCGCACTTTCGTGGCAGACAAAATTGTATTGGCTCTGGGAAATGCACCTTCCGCCCCTCCTGGATCGCAATCCTCTGAGGATAATGACACTCCCTACCTGCGTCATGCTTGGTCAGCCGAGGCCTTGGCAGAGATTGAGCCGGATGCAGCTGTATTGCTAATTGGCACTGGACTGACGATGGTGGATATGGTGGTGTCACTCCACAGTCGCAACCATCGGGGCAAAATTTATGCCGTGTCTCGCCGGGGCTTGTTTCCGCTACCGCATCAATCGACTAAACCCTACCCCGCCTTTTTGACCCCAGATACCGCGCCGAAAACAGTTCGGGGCTTGCTGCGGCGCATTCGCCGTGAGGTGCAGACGGCGACAGTGCAAGGCTACAACTGGCGATCGGTAATTGATTCCCTGCGTCCCATCACTCAACAACTCTGGCAACAACTGCCCCGCGTGGAGCAAAAACGGCTTTTGCGCCATGCTACCCCCTATTGGGATGTGCATCGGCATCGAATTGCCCCCGATATTGGTAAGGTTGTCCAGGCAATGCTGGATTCTGGGCAACTAACTATTACCGCCGGACGGATTCAGGATTATCAAACAACACCTAACGCGGTGGCTGTAACCGTTCGCCAACGCCAAACGCAAGCGAATCAGGTCTTGCAAGTTAGCCGCGTAGTAAATTGCACCGGAGTACAGGCAAATTATCAGCGATCGCCCCAATCCCTAATTGCTAATTTACGCACCCAAGGATTGATCCGCCCCAACGATATCGGCTTGGGTTTGGATACTGCCCCTGATGGTGCTGTATTAGATGCTCAGGGCAAACGTTCAAGCCTATTTTATACCTTAGGCACGCCACGCAAAGGCAATTTGTGGGAAACGATCGCTGTCCCCGAACTGCGCGAACAAGCTCAGGTATTGGCAGCAACGGTGTTGCAGTCGCTACCAGTTCGGGTACGTACCGTTTCGCCCATTTCTCGCGCCACTGAACAAGATGCAGGCGACCTTCGAGCCGCTATACCCCAGTCAACGCTATTGTTTCGCCAATTTTTTGACCCAGAATCCAGCACTTACACTTATCTGATTGCGGACAGTAAGACAAAAGATGCGGTGCTGGTAGATACAGTATTGGAGCAGGTTGACCGCGATTTACAAGTACTGGATGACTTGGGGTTGAGTCTTCGCTACTGTTTGGAAACTCACATCCATGCTGACCATATCACTGGTGCTGGTAAACTGAGACAGCAAACAGGTTGTCAGGTAATAGTGCCCCAAAATGCCACTGCTAAGTCTGCGGATAACTCCCTTGGCGATCGCGAAACCTTAATTGTGGGGGCGGTGCAAATTGAGGCGATCGCAACACCAGGGCACACCGACAGCCATCTAGCTTATTTAGTCAACAATACCCATCTGTTAACGGGGGATGCCTTATTGATTCGCGGCTGTGGACGCACAGACTTTCAATCGGGCGATGCGGGTACTCTGTACGATACAGTTACGCAACAGTTATTTACTCTCCCAGAGGAAACCCAAGTTTATCCCGCCCATGACTACAAAGGGCGAACTGTTTCCACTATTGGCGAAGAAAAACGCCTCAATCCCCGATTTGCCAATCGCACCCGCGATCAATTTATTGCCATTATGAGCCATCTAGGTTTGAGCTATCCCAAAAAGATGAACGAAGCCGTACCCGCCAATGAATACTGTGGCGATTTCATACCGGAAGGAAGTCTAAGCAATGGCACAACTTTGGCGATCGATTTAGATCGTGAAAAAGTAGAACAAACGCTATCAACCAATACTGAAATTTATGAGGACTACTTTGCTATGTATATTTAGTGAGTAATGAGTAATGAGTAATGAGTAATGAGTAATGAGTGATGAGTAATGAGTAATGAGTAATGGAGATGAAGGACAAACAACTCCTGCCCCCTGCTCCCTGTTGCTACTTAGAGAGTAACTGCGAGTTTAATGCTTTAGTGATGCGATCGCCAGAAGCTTCTAAGTGGGCTAAGGTGTAAACATCAGGGCTTTCACCAATTTGTTTGAGTCTGACATCAATGGCTTTTTGCAGTTGGCGCAATTCATGCCAAGCCAATGTCCGCCCATCTTCAGGTGTATTGGTAACACCCAACATCATCTGGAGCAAAATATTTAGATATTCTCGTTGCAATGAACGGCGGATGCTAGAAATTGGCTTTAATTCTCCTGGGGTTAAAACTTCTGTCCAGATGCCTGTTTGCAGAGTGTCTAATAGTTCTGGAATGGAAAGAGCTTGCCCAGGCAGAGTTTTTAATTCTATATCTTGTAACCGATTTAGGCGATCGCTGTCTAATAGCGATCGCAATATCGCACTTTGGAAACTCAGAATGCGATCGTGAATTGGATAATCAAGGCGGTTGTTAGGTACAGGACTACCCCAATGTTCCCAGCGCGACGGTGCTAGTTGATTCAGCAATTGGGGTGAAAAGCTGAAAGCATTCTCAGCGAATACATATTCTTGCAACTTTGTCAACGCCTGACGTTGTTTTAAAAGTGAAACTGGTACAAACGTCCAAGCAACATCATCATTAGTATGAAGACGCTGAAACGATTGTCCACCAATGTATTTAGAAAGTAAAGTAGCGTTCCGAAAATAATATTTAAGTACTCGATTGAATTTCAAACGTAGATTACTATAGCTTTCTTCTTTCGATAGATAACGCTTGTCAAGACGCTGCCACATAAAACGAGCATTATCCATTTGCCACTGCGAATAAACCAGCACATCACTACTCATATCCCAGACATTTGCCAAAGGATTGATATCCCAGATATCCCGATCAGTTGCGTAAGATAATTCTGGTTGAGGTGACGCTAGTACAATTTGATCTAAAAAACTTTTTTCTGATTCTGGAATAATCGCCTCAAGCGCTGCTGATGGGTTTCTTTTATAACCATACTCAATAGCCCATTCGTCATAAGGGCCAACAACTCTGGGGAAATAGTCACCTTGCTGTACTCCCTGCGGTGCTATATTCACAGGCAGATAGTCCATCACCGAACCCACTAAACCTTTAGTGTGAGTGATTTCAGTATTATTTAATTCTTCAGGCGTTAACATGGTGCTGCCATGAAAGTTGTGGCGCAAACCCAGAGTATGCCCGACTTCGTGAGCAATTATCGAACGCAAATATTGATGCACATACTCCTTCATTGTTTCACTACTGGGTGTAGCATTTGGCAAAACTAACAACGCCAGCGCCCCCATAGCTGCCTGATTTGAAGACTCTACACCATAGCAGAACTCAGAGGAAAAAAGAGCAGTGGGAGATGACGCAAAGAATCTATCCACGAGTTTCCTCGCGTTTTCATGTTCTCCTGCATTTTCTTGACATGGGTTTGTTCCTAGTGATGAATTAACTTCCATTAGTGCGTGATATTCTTGCTGAACTAAACGCACCATATTGGCATCCACAATGATATCTGCATCCAATATTTCCCCAGTGAATGGGTTGACGCGCATCGGCCCTCTAGCAAAACCTGCATCTAAAGAATTTAACCAGCGAATAGTGTTGTAATGTACATCAGCTGGTTTCCAATCAGCATCATCTGGCATTTGCTGCACTTCAATGGCATTTTGAAATCCGGCTTTTTCAAATGCTTTGTTCCACATCAAAACGCCTTCACGAATCGCATCGCGGTACTCTAGGGGTACAGCATTTTCAATCCAATATACAATTGGCTTTTTGGGTGGAGATAAAGGGGCGTTAGGATCGGATGGTTCTAGATACCAGCGATTGATATAACGTACAAATGATTCGTGAGGATTCTTATTAGAGAAATTTTGGAAAGCAGTAATAAAATATCCCACTCTGTCATCGGCAAGTCTGGGGATATAACCATTGTTTTCTCTCAGTTGAGAAAAACTGTAGTGTACCTTCAGAGTCAGCGCTCTGCTATCGGGTACGCTAACTAAATTCGATCCTTCTAGTGATGAAAAACCATAAATAGAATCAATCTCTACGTTTTCCGGGAAGCTGTTAACATCACCAAAATATGATTTGCGTGCATCTAAGTGATAATCAGCCTGCAAAGAATATTTCAATAGGGGAGTTAATCCCGGAAAATCCTGCATTAGCAGTTCATTCAGTTCGATCAGAATATTTTCATTCTTTGGATCGATAGTAGCTATTTGGAGTGAATAAAGAACGGAATCGCTAAATGAACGAGCAAGCGATCGCTGTTCTGCTCTACTTTCTGTACGGAATTTAACATTTCGCACAACAAAATGCAATCTATTGTTTACGCGTTGGAAGTAGAAGATAAAATCTGAAAGAGGTAATCCACTATAAATCCCACTTTCTCCAATGCCAGATTCCAATGTTACTATCGCTAGATAGTCTTTATTTAGCTGCTCTGGTTTAAGTTCTAAATAGATTTTGCCTGAATCCTCACTACAATAAAGTGTGAAGAGTCCCTCTAGTTTATCAATCCTATTCACAATGCCATTAAATCGGCAATAATCTTCCTTTTTAATCTCAGTCAGATTATTGTCAGGACTCGCTAAGTTTTCAACTTCTGGGCGTGCATTTATTTGCTCTATATCAGGATGAGAAATATTTGGAAGTTCGTTTGCTTCTGCGTAATCAGTTGATAGCAACAAGCCATACAGTAATACTATACAGATTGCTAATTTCGTTATCCAGTATTTCATCCTTTGGCTTTCCACCTGAAGCAGTTCTCATATTAAGGAAAAATGTCGAGTAGTTTTTCGTCTGTAAGCCCTTCTAATATCTAGGGATTACGATATAAACCTACTCAGTCAGATAAACAACGCCTCTAGTACAGCAGAAATACAGCTACCATCTCAATTAACAGACAAGTCGATCGAGCAACTTGTTAAAGGTAGGCAAAATTCCATCACAGCGTACTAGCTAAAAGTCATGTGACTATTGATTTTTATTAGTAACTCTTTAGAAATTGTCCATAAAGCATCTATGTCTTAAAATAGATAACTTCTACAACTAAAGATATATGTTTTTTTACTTCTACCTGTATTTAAAACCAAATGTAGCATTAAAAATGTATTTGGTGCTACATTTAGCAGTTGAAGGAATCTCAAGCCTGATTTATAAACCAAGAGTAAGACTTCTGAGAAAGCTATTATTAAGCAGATAAATGCTTTTTTCGGATGAATTTTGGAGATTTATGCTAATCTCAACCGTTTTCTTGCATCCTCAATTATTCTCAATGGTCTTTAAAGCCTTATTCCAACAGAAAATCAGCATTTTTGCCTAGTTATCGCCCTTTCACCAGGTTGATGAAAATCGCTTTGATTTGTTAGCCAGGATGGGATAGAGCAATCGAGTCAACCACAAACCGATTTTGAGTTATTGGCTGTAGTTTTGTATAGTAGCAAAAGTAATTACACCAATTTCTCTCCCTTGGGAGATGTCAAAATCAAACAATATATGGAAATGGTTAACATACAGAAACTATATGGTTTGGTTTAGTTAATTTGTTCTCAGATGTTGGCATAGTCTCATCTAATACTTTTCATAACTGAGATATGCCTTTTGTTAGAAGGATAATCACTTTTTTATAGTTAATGTTTATTTGTACTTCAAAAAACAAGATAATTGGCATGACAAATTTGATTTCTCGGATGATTAGTCACATCAGTTCCCTGGTTAAAGGACTTCAGATAAAAAGTTTGTTGGCTGTTGTCCTAGCTGGTTTTGTAATGCTGACAACGAATGTTGGTTATGAGCATAACGACAAAGCCTTAGGTGAAAGAGTTCGCGAACAGGTACAGCAAGATGATTCTCAAAGACCAAAAACAATAGGTGAGTGGAATAAAGAAGCTCGTGAAACGGAAGGTTCTCCTGGAAAACGACTTCAAAAAATTGGTGAAGAATCAGCAGAAGCCTTTAAACAATTCGGATCTGGGTATGTAGAAGGCGCTCAAAAAACTGCTAGTGATGTAGGGGAAAGTGCAGCACAGACAGGCAAAAATATCTCTAACCAAGTTGGACGCTAAATAGCGTTACTACACTCTATTGGTAGCTAGTAGGCTAGGTGTCAACTGAAGGTAAAAGACAGTCTAGAACAAGCTTTTAGACATATATCTCGTTTTCAGCCTCTAGCTGGAAACGAGGTTTGTCATTGCGAGTAAAGTGCAGCAATCCCAAGGGTTGCGATCGCAACTCTTGGAGACGCTATGCGTAGTAAAATCCCCGTAGGGGTACATTCCACTTTATTGCATACCCTACTGGAAGGCTTACGCCAACGCAATGACATATCGTCAGCTATCTAACGAATATGCAAAGATGAGATGCTTCCATCAACTCCTGCTACAATAAGCGTCTAAGTTGGCATCATCCAAAGCTAGCTAATTTATTTTTGACAATACTCAGTCCTGAGTGCTGAGTAAGTAAAAAACTACTCAGCACTTATGTACTTGGTACAAGCCCCGCCCCTTGTAGGCGGAATTGAGAGAAGGTTGATACCTCACCCGCAAGTGGCGTGGTCTTTTAACTCAGCACTCAGCACTTGGAACTCAGCACTCTTCATTTAATATACTTAGGGGGTTGTTTGGAAAAGCGTCCATTGGGGTTAGTGGCAATTGTTCTTTACAAATCATTTGCCGCCTTGCTGCTTATGGTTACTTCGATCGCTTTATTATTGACATTAAAAAATTATCAAACTCTAGAGGCATTTTCAGACGACTATGTTTTAGAAAGTAAATCGATAATTATTGATTGGCTTTTAAGGAAAGTTATTAACTTAGATCCTAGAACTCTGGCATTTAGTGGTATTGGAACAGGAATCTATGCTATTGTTACGGCTATTGAAGCCGTTGGTTTATGGTACGAAAAGCGTTGGGCACACGTCTTGGTATTGGTGCTTGTCGGTATCAGTATTCCACCAGAGATTTATGAATTGATTCGGGGAATATCTCTGATAAAAGTAGTCGTTTTTGTGTTGAATTTAGCTGTATTTGGCTATTTACTCCGAAATTTTCCTAAACATTAAAACTAATTTTTTATGTTAACAAAAATGAACGAGGCTGAAACCCTCTTGAGTTGAGTAATGAGTAATGGAGAAATAACTCCTGCCCCCTGCCTTATCCTAACGACCTTATGGGGATTGCAATGTTTAACGACAAGAGGCTACGGGTTTACGCAAAACCTAGACCCCACGTTGTACAATCGCTAAAAATACAATCGGGAGAGCGACTTGCCTAGATCGATTCAGTCTACTCAACCACCACTAAAATTTATTCCCCAACGGTTGAACCCGCTGGTACTCCAGATTGTTAGGTGGTTATTGCCGATCGCACTACGGTTTCGTACTCGCCCTTGGCTACCGGCTGGGATTGTCAAAATTGAAGCTAAGAATGTTGAGGTATTAGCTGAACTTTATCAACAATTCCAGGCTGGAAAAATTCGCCTTTTGTTAGCATTTCGCCACCCAGAGGTAGAAGATCCCCTCTGTATGCTGTATTTGCTTTCTCGGATTGTGCCAAAAGTTGCTCGTCAAAAAGGGATTACACTACCATCCTTAGTTCACAGCTATTTTCTTTACGATCGCGGTATGACAGTTTGGGCGGGAAAATGGCTAGGTTGGCTGTTTTCTCGGCTGGGAGGTGTGCCGGTTCGTCGCGGTAGGCGACTAGATCGGCAAGCGATCCAAAATGCACGGGAATTGTTTGCTAATGGCGAACTACCGATCGCAGTAGCACCAGAAGGCGGTACTAATGGTCATAGTGGTATTGTTAGCCCCTTGGAACCTGGTGTTGCTCAAATGGGGTTCTGGTGTGTAGAAGATTTACAAAAAGCTAATCGGACTGAGACTGCGATCGTTGTGCCGATCGCTATCCAATATAGTTACGTTGAGCCACCCTGGTCTAAAATAGATTGGCTATTGAATAAGTTGGAAGCTGATAGCGGCTTGAAAGTTTTGGAAATTGATTCGGGTAATCGCGAAGATATTTACTATCAACGCCTCTGTAGGTTGGCTGAATATCTGATTACCGAGATGGAAGAATTTTATCGTCGCTTCTATCATCAAGACATCCCCAAAACTATCTCAATTGATGATGCTAATACTAATCAGGTATTAATTGCCCGACTCCATCATTTACTAGATAAGGCTTTACAAGTTACCGAGCAATATTTTGAAGTTCAAGGACAGGGTAATTTTATTGACCGTTGTCGCCGCTTAGAAGAGGCTGGCTGGAGTTACATTTACCGAGAAGATTTGCCAGATATTAATGCTTTAGCACCCTTCAAACGCGGTTTAGCAGACTGGATTGCCGAGGAAGCAGACTTGCGAATGCGACACATGCGGATAGTGGAAAGTTTTGTTGCAGTCACAGCTACTTATATTCAAGAAAAACCAACGGCGGAACGGTTTGCAGAAACAGCTTTGCTTGTATTCGATATGCTTTCTAGAATTCAAGATACAACACTTCCAGGACGACCTCGGTTAGGTCTGCGACAGGCACAAATCACTGTGGGGGAGCCAATTTCAGTTACAGAACGCTCTCGAAATTGTCAGGGCGATCGCCTAGCAGTTAAAGAAGCTGTGAGCGATTTGACAAAAGATTTGCAAATAGCTTTAGAGAAGATGATAAGTTGAAGAATTCAGAACTCAGAATTCAGAATCAAGATGCTCGTGAATGAACAAGGCAAAAGTAAAAAGTAAAAAGGTAAAAGAAAGAAAAAGTTATAGGTTGTGTGGAGGCTTTGCGTAACCCAACATCCTGATAATATATGTTGGGTTGCACTCCGCTCCACCCAACCAACGTCTAATGCACTTTTTACAAATTATCCAATATTGTGGGGTGGGCGTCTCGCCCGCCCTATAGACTGGGCGGGCAAGATGCCCACCCCACAAGAGTTAATTGGATATTTTTTTATTTGGAAGTCCCTAACGGAAATTCTAAGACTTTTTCGCTCGAATTTTGTCAAAGATTGCACCTTCATCAAAGAATTTCTTTTGAATCTCGTCCCATCCTCCTAAATCTTGAGCTTTGAAAACAGTTTTAATTTTGGGAAATTTGCTTTCCACTTCTTTGCTAACAGTCAAGTCAACGGGACGAAATCCTAATTTGGTAAACTCTCGTTGCGACTCTGGGGTATAAAGAAATTTGATAAATGCTTCTGCAATTGCTCTAGTACCATGTTTATCGACATTTTTATCTACAACAGCAACAGGATTGTCGATGGAGATATTAACATCAGGCACAACATACGAGATTTTTTGGCCATTTTTTGCTAACAAAATCATCTCGTTTTCGTAATTGAGCAGCACATCACCTTTATTATCATTGAAGAATAGTTCAGTGGCATTTCTAGCCGTTTTAGGTAATAAAGGTGCATTATTATAGACTTTAGAGGTAAAGTCTATAGCTTGGTTTTCATTTCCGCCGGTTTTTGTCACAGAACCCCAGAGACTAAGGAAATTCCAGCGAGCGCCGCCAGAGGTTCTAGGATCGGGTGTAACTACATTTACGCCATTGCGGGCCAAATCTGTCCAAGTTTTGATATTTTTGGGATTACCTTCACGAATAGCGATCGCATCTAAAGATTTGGTAACAATTGCATCATTAGGCGCTTTTTTTTCCCACCCTGGTTGAATAAAACCTGCTTGAACAAGTTTATTAATATCAAGGGCAAGTGATAGGTGTACCACATCAGCTTCTTTACCATCAATCACGGCAAGAGTTTGAGAACCTGACCCATCATAACTTTGATTGAAAGTGACATTTTGATTATGTTCTTTCTTCCACTGTTCGATAAATTTGGGAATTATCTGCTGATATGCTGCATTAGTAACTGAGTAAGAAACAAAGTTTAAAGTTACATCACTTTGGGAGGTTGCACCAGCATTACCAGCAGGATTATTGGCATTAGGTGGAGAGCAGGCAGCCATCACGATACTCAAGCTAACTCCGACGAAGAATAGGGACGCAACACCCCACGAAGAATACTTATACAACCAATTTCCTATTAGTTGTACGCGCCATTGTCTGACAGCGTGTAAAGCTTTCACAATATAAGTCTGAACTAATTCAGTCAAATATCTCCTTAATTTAGGATTACGTTGCCCCTGGTTCATCAAATTTTTCCCTTGAATCTGCGATAACTTGAGCTAGATGCTGTAGTTAAGGGGCATTATAAAACAATGGTTAAGGATAAATAACTTTTTATTAACCTAAATTTAAACAAGTTATCAAACAGAATTCAGGAGTCAGAATTCAGAATGAATTATGACCGAAAAAGCGGATAGCGCAGCGTAAAGCCTGCGGCATGGCAACTCTTAGAGACGCTGCGCGTAGCTTGCTTCCCTGTAGAGGTACGCTTAGAACGAGTATTTTCGAGTCGCGTCTTGATTCTGAATTCTGCATTCTTCTTCAATTAATAAGGGAAGTGGGACGCTGTGAAAAGTCTGAAAAGTCTGCTTGATGCCAAAAAGTATAGTAGAGAAAGGCAAGTCTGACTAAAGCTAACGATGATGTGAGTTAAAATCCTGATATCTTTAATAACTACCCACGCAGAACGCCCCCGAAAAAGCGATCGCTATGCTTCAGTACCCCAATCTCGAACAAGCGCTAAAATATCACTTCGGTTACGACAGATTCCGCCCCGGACAACGGCAAATTATCGAAGATGCGCTGCAAAATCGAGATTTATTGATTGTTATGCCTACGGGCGGGGGAAAATCTCTGTGCTTTCAGTTACCTGCATTGATCAAAAAAGGTTTAACGGTGGTGGTGTCGCCATTAATCGCTTTGATGCAAGACCAAGTGGAAGGATTACGGAATAATAACATTGCTGCCACATTTTTAAATAGTAGTCTGAATCCTTATAAAGTGCGATCGCGGGAAGAAGCCATCCTCAGCGGCAAAGTGAGATTACTTTACGTCGCCCCAGAACGTCTGTTGAGTGAAAGATTTCTCCCATTTCTCGATTTAGTCAAGGAAAAAATTGGCATTGCGGCCTTTGCCATTGACGAAGCCCACTGCGTCTCTGAGTGGGGACACGACTTCCGCCCAGAATACCGGCAGATGAAATCTCTGCGGAAACGTTATCCTGATGTTCCTACCCTTGCCCTCACCGCCACAGCAACCGATCGCGTCCGTGCTGATATTATCCAACAACTAGGGCTAAAGCAACCCAGTATCCACATTGCTAGCTTTAACCGTCAAAATCTTTACTATGAAGTTCGTTCTAAAAGCAAGTCTGCTTATGCTGAATTATTAGAACTAGTTCGAGAAACTGATGGTTCAGCAATTATTTATTGTCTAACGCGAAAAAAAGTTGATGAACTTACCTTTAAATTACAAAATGATAAGATTGCCGCCTTGTCTTATCATGCCGGATTAACTGATGAAGAACGCAGCAGCAATCAAACTCGATTTATTCGAGATGATGTGCGTGTCATGGTGGCAACAATTGCCTTTGGGATGGGCATTAATAAACCAGATGTCAGGCTAGTAATTCACTTTGATTTACCCCGTAATTTGGAAAGTTATTATCAAGAATCAGGGCGGGCGGGAAGAGATAGCGAACCATCACGTTGTACACTTTTTTTCAGTTTTAGTGATATTAAAACTATTGAATGGAGTATTGACCAAAAAACCGATCCTCAAGAGCAGTTGATTGCTAAACAACAGTTGCGTCAAGTAATTGACTATGCTCAAGGTACTGTCTGCCGCCGAACAATTCAGCTAGGTTATTTTGGAGAACGTTTTCCAGGAAATTGCGGTAACTGCGATAATTGCCGTTATCCCAAACCAATGCAAGATTGGACAATTGAAGCCATGAAGTTTTTATCTTGTGTGGCGCGTTGTAAAGAAAGATTTGGGATGCTGTACATTATTGATGTGTTGCGAGGGGCAAAAAGCCAGAAAATCGTCCAAAATGAACACGATCAGCTTTCTACCTACGGTATTGGCAAAGATAAAAGTGTGGATGAATGGCGAATGCTGGGGCGATCGCTTTTACATCAAGGATTGCTAGAACAGACTAGCGATGGTTACTCAGTTTTGAAGCTTAACCCTCTGAGTTGGGAAGTAATGCGGCGACAGCGTACAGTTTCCCTTGCTGTTCCGGTAGCACAGAAGATTAATTGGGAAGAAGGCAGTGAAAAAGCTGTTGAAGCGGAGATATTAATGCAGAGGTTGCGATCGCTCCGTAAACAACTTGCCGATGAACAAGCCGTTCCACCCTACGTTGTCTTTCAGGATTCTACCCTGAAATTAATGGCACAGCAACAGCCTACAACAATAACCGAATTTGGTAAACTTTCGGGAGTTGGCAGTCACAAACTTTCGCAATATGGCGATAAATTTCTCACAGAAATTCGCGCCTACCGCCAAGAAAAAGGTTTGCTAGATCCACCACAGGTTAATTTTACACCCTCTATTAGCTTACCTTCCGACACAGAAATATTCACATTCCAATTGCATAAACAAGGTTTGAGTGTTGATGAAATTGCCACAAAACGCAACATTCGCCCTACAACAATTATTCGTCATTTGGCAGATTTAATTGAAAAAAATCAGCCGGTAGATTTAAATCAGTTAGTATCTCTGGAACATCAACAAAAAATTTGGCAAGTTTTAGAAGTGCTTGGCGATATCTCTTTAACGCCAATTCGAGAACAACTAGGTGAAAGCTATAGTTTTGATGAAATTCGCTTAGTACGCAGTAAGTGGCGGCGTGAAAATCGCAAGTGATTGTATTTTTCTCTATTACCTAATTTTATCCAACAGAATTCAGGAGCAAATATACCAGGCGATTAGAAATCGTGGCTACATAAACTAAGTCCGCCTACGCGGACTCAAAGAATTTGAAATCCACGAAGGTGGGTTTTGTTTGTATAGACGCGGTTTCTAACCACCCGTTTACCGTTCGCAAGAGAAAAAAAATTCTTGTATCCCAAGGGTTGTTGAAACCCCGACGCCACTTGCTTTATGCAGGGTTTCCCGTCCACCGCAGTGGCTCCCCGATGTTAAGCGGCTTAGTTTCCCCACTCCCTACTCCCCTTCACAGTTTTAATCTTGTGAAGCAGATGGCAATGGTTCAGTGTATTGATTTTTGCCATGTAGAATTACAGATAGCAGCTTAGGCAGTGCTAGGCAGGCAACAGTATTTAACAGCGTCAGGAATATACCATCTATCAAACTCATATATTAACCTTCTCCGTTTGAAAATTTGTGTTGACTATATTCTTAGTTTGAAGCAAAATCAGTAAAATTGCTTAAAAACGGCATTTTAGATTTCTTTTAGAAAATATAAGCTAAATGAATATACAGCAGAATTCAGAATTTAGAAGCGGAGCCGGAGACGTTTCCGTTAGCTCCAGTCATAATGAGCTATGCCCTGCTACGCTAACAGAAGCAAAACAGTCTTTATACCTGGTTTTAAGACTTAGTTCATGTCCCCCACTAACTTGAAATCTGCTGTATTTTTATAAGTATGAAATATTAGTAAATATACTTTACCCAAGAATAGATTTAAAGACAGCCACACAAAAATACCTCGAAGTACCCTGAATTAAAGGTTTGTATTACACTTTACGGTATCCTACAAGTATGTTCTAAGATTTTTATATTACTTATACCAATTCTGTATGAAGATGCACAATGCACATAATAACCCCCTGTAGTCTCCCCAAGGCATCGGGGGTGAATTATATGCAGCTTCACAAAGAAATGGTGTTAACATAGTTTGATTTATCATTGCCGACTTACTTAGTTCTACAAAAATTTATTTTTACTTTTTAAATTTTTAATAGAAGACTAATGAGGATTTGGCAAAGACCCAGTAATTTTACTGTTGCCAATAAAAAATTGTCGTAGAATTAGAGACATTTCAGAGCAGATATTTTATACTAATGAATCGCTTTTCTCAGAAAATAACGAATTCTCAACAGATTATTTCACAGCAAACTCAGCTTGGTCAGATGTGTGGTTCTAAACGGTTATTTCGCGATCGCTATGAAATACTACAAATTTTGGGTAGAGGTGGTTTTGGCGTCACTTTTTTAGCCAAAAATGCCGTATTACCTGGGAATCCCCTGTGTGTCATTAAACAACTTTGTCCGAAAGTGACTAGCCCCCAGAGTTGGCAAAGGGCATGTATGCGCTTTGAAAAAGAAGCAAGAACTTTGGGTCAACTCGGTAGTCATTCGCAAATTCCCATGCTATTAGACTACTTTCAGGCGAATGGGGAGTTTTTTTTAATTCAAGAATACGTGCCGGGTTTGACTTTAGCGCGAGAAGTGCGGCAAACTGGGCCCAAAAGTGAAGCCTCAGTTAAGCAATTTCTACAGGAATTATTACCTGTATTACAGTATCTTCATAAACATCATGTGATTCATCGGGATATTAAGCCCCAGAATTTATTGCGGTGTGAGTATGATAGGCGGGTGGTGCTGATTGATTTTGGGGCGGTGAAAGAGCAATTAGCTGATGCTTGTGAAAACTCAATTAATCACGCAAATACCAACTTTATCGGGACTAGGGGATTTGCACCACCTGAACAGTTTTCTCTGCGTCCAGTTTATGCCAGTGATATTTATGCACTGGGTATAACTTGTATTTATATGTTGACTGCAAAAAGCCCTTTAGAACTGGATTACGACCATAACACTGGTGAAATATCTTGGCAAAAACACGTAAATATCAGTAACAGTTTCGCCCAGATTTTAGGAAAGATGGTGAAAATTACCTTAGAGGATCGATTTAAGACTGCTGATGAAGTGATTAAAGCTTTAGGTAATGATAGCTATTCACTTACTTTGGCGAACTGTTTAACTACCCAAAAATTGAATAATAGAAGTATTACACAACACGAAATTACCAAATACGAAATTACAAAACACGAAATTACACAATACGAAAATTATGATGTATATATGCCACCTGTAGCCAGAACTGCTAATGCTATTAGGAAATTGAGAGCTAGGCTTAAGGAAACAAGGTAGCACAACTAGAAGCATTTTTGATCTAAAGTATCAAATGAATAACTAATCATCTGCGATTTAAAGTAGCCAAAACAAATTTAGTAATTATTTTAACTATACTTGATGTTCAGTGATGATTAATTAATCAGGGTTTATCCTCAATACTTAGTTTGTTATTGCTTATCAATATACAAGCAAATTTACTAGGTTTAATATTTCAGAAAATTATTTATATTCAAATTATTATATAATCGATAGAATAATTAATCTTATGGCTCTCGTAGTTTTCCACAGAAGAGGAAGACTGACTACTATTTACAAACGCTAACTATATAAGTAATTCCCCAATCCCCAGAACAGGGGTTTCTACCACCAGTAACCGAGAGTCAATTTTATTAAGGGAAAGTTCGGGGCAAACTTAGCCTAAGTTGTCATGCAGTCGCGCCTGTCAGATCATGATCTGCTGCTTAAATCCCGATTGCTCAAATCCCCTGAATTCCAATGGAAAGAAGTTTTGCCAAAGTTGTAGCACCCCGCTGGTGTCACTTTTAAGAAATCGTTTCCGTGTGATCCGAGTCCTTTCAGATGAGGGGGGATTTGGCAGAACCTATCTATCAGAAGATGTAGATAAACTCAATGAACGTTGTGTTATCAAGCAGTTAGCTCCAAAATTCCAAGGAACTTGGTCGCAAAAAAAGGCGATGGAGTTGTTTGCGGAAGAAGCCCAGCGTCTACAAGACCTTGGGGAACATCCCCAAATTCCAACTTTAATAGCTTACTTTGAGCAAGATGGCTGCCTATACTTGGTGCAGCAGTTTATCAATGGGGAGAATTTGTTAAAGGAGTTGCAACAGCGCAAGTCCTATAACGCTAGGGAAATTCAATCTATTTTGCTAGATTTATTGCCCATTCTAAAATTTATCCACGATCGCAAAGTCATTCATCGAGACATCAAGCCAGAAAATATTATCCGCCATAAAAGCGATGGGCGATTAAGCCTGATTGATTTTGGTTCCTCAAAGCAATTCACCGCCAAAGTTCAGCAGAAATCTGGTACATCCATTGGTTCACATGGTTATTCTCCCCTAGAACAGATTCGAGATGGTAAAGCTTTCCCCGCCAGCGATTTGTTTGGTGTGGGGGCTACCTGCTTTCATCTGTTAACGGGAAATTCGCCCTTTCAGTTGTGGATGGAATCTGGGTACGCCTGGGTGAGTAATTGGCGGGCATATTTACGGAGTCCATTAAATCCTGAGTTGGATTTTGTCATCGACAAGCTTTTGAAAAAAGATATTCATGAACGTTACCAGTCAGCCGATGAAGTCCTTAGAGACTTGACGCCAAAACAACTCCTCGCCTTACCACCAGCAGGTAAATCATCTGGGAAAATACCACCAACTAGGGCACCATCTTTACCAAAAAGTTATCCCTTACTGAGAATTTTAATCTTGGTAAGTGCTTTGATTATGTTGTTTGGCTTTGGAGAATCTTGGTATAAACATTTTCGCCAGATTCAGACCACTTTGGTTTCTAGGTTGATTCACCATAATAATTCTGGCAAAGATGAAGCGCTTTTAGGTCAACCACTAAAGATTACTTTCGATAAAGTTTCCCTAATTAACACCCTCCAAGCACACGAAAACTCAGTTTTATCTGTCGCCATCAGTCCAGATGGTAAAACCATTGCCAGCAGTGGCGACAATAGCACAATCAAACTTTGGAATCTCACAACTGGAAAACAAATCTCTTCACTCAACGGGCATTTTCAGCGGGTGAATGTCGTGGTAATTAGCCCAGATGGCAAACTTCTGGTTAGTGCCAGTGATGACAACACCATTAAAATCTGGAATCTGACAACACAAAAACAAATTCGCACTCTTATGGGGCATTCTGATTCAGTTCATGCCCTAGCCATCAGTGCTGATAGCGAGACTTTAGTTACTGGTAGTGATGACAACACGATCAAAATCTGGGATTTGGCAACAGGAGAGGAAATTCGGACACTAGCAGGGCATACATTCTGGGTGCGTTCAGTAGCTATCAGTCCCAACAGCGTGATTTTGGCTAGTGGCAGTTTTGACAAGACGATCAAAATCTGGAATTTAACAAAGGGATACCCAATCCGCACGCTAGAAGGAAATTCTCAAACAGTAACAACTGTAGCTATTAGCCCAGATGGTAAAACTTTAGCTAGTGGTGGACGCGATCGCACCATCAAACTTTGGGATCTACATACTGGTAGAGAAATTCGCACACTGGCGGGACATACCAACACAGTCACATCCGTAGCCTTCAGCGCCGATGGTAAAATTTTAGCTAGTGGTAGCCGCGATCGCACCATCAAACTGTGGAATCCAGCCACAGGAGAAGAAATTCTCACATTGACAGGGCACACCAATACCGTGACATCTGTTACCTTCAGTCCTGATGAAAAAACCCTTGTCAGTGGTAGTGAAGACAACACTATTAAGATTTGGCGGTTGTCTCAGTAAGTGCTGACTGGTGGATGACAGAGAATTATTGAACAAGTTTACTTTTTGTCTCTTTTTGTTCAAATTCAAAAGGATAACTTTGTGGCATCAGCTATAAAAATCAGTTTTAACTGATTACGTCTAAAGGAGTTGGTAAAACACGCCGATTTTTGTATTCATTGGGTTCGCCATCTATAGCGATCGCGTTGCGAGAACAATGGATATCGAGCTTAAAATATAGTCAATCTGTATCTACCGCGTTCCTGTGGATTCTTGGAAGTAACAACTATATAATAAGTGTCATCTTCAGGCAGCCTCGCTCGGTCGATTAAAGCACTGTACACACCACCTTTGTCTTTGTCTCTATCGATCGCGATCGCCTGTCCTTGAGAATTTAGCAAAGCTATATAAGGCGAAAACTCTTCATCAACACTATCTACACGAATACTTACAAGCTGATTTTTTTTGCCTTGAAAATTAGAAACATTGTAAGCGCCGCCATTTTGTTTCAGGGTTGAGCTTTTGGCAGTTAATTGATCTGATTCATCTAAAGTATAGCTAGCTCTGTCATTCCTCAAAGCCAAACTATAGCGACCTATCTCTCCGGGAGCTTGGCTAGTAACTGCAATCTTGTAAATACCATTTTTCGGCAGCCGTGCAAAAATAAATGCATCATCGCCACCACTGCTTTTATCCAAAGCACCTTTTTTGACGACGATATTGTTATCAGGATCGTGCAGAAACAACAAGGGTTTTAAACTCAAGTTATTTGATCTGCGTGTATCATTACTGCCAACAAGCCTAATTTGGATTAATTGATTTTCTCTGCCTTCAAACTCGTAGAAATGAAAATATCTACCTTCCGATTTAAAGTCACCCTTACTCAGAATGCCCAATGCAACATCTACAAAGTTAATCTCTTTATAAGTAGGTGTTGCAGAAGAAAGTGCTGAATTATCGAGATTTTGGTTCCCTGTAGCTACATTAGAACTTGGCTTGCGAACTCTTCCAGAGCTACCATTAGAACGATTGGCATTTGAGTTAGCAGTTCTACCTCCAGACGCTCTAGATGCACCACTATTGGAACGATTAGAGTTTGAGTTAGAAGCCCTGCGTCCAGACGATCTAGAATTAGAGCTATCATTTGAAACGCTAGAAGTTGGCTGAGAATCTTCTGTGTTAGATGATGCACGACCAGTCTGCTGTATTGGTGAATCAATAGATATCTTCCGTCTTGGAGATACTGAGGCTTGAGAAGCAGGAATTTGCTCAATTCCTTTTTTTACTGCTTCTGGTTGTCTCTCATCAGGTGACTTGGCAATTATAAAGCCTTGAAAATTTTGAGGTTTTCCCAAAGCATTTATAGGCAGTACATTACTTGTAATTAACAAACTACTACTTACGCAACAAATTAAAAGCTGACTTAATTTACGGTGATAGTTTTTGGTTTCTGATAGCATAGTTACACTCCTAGTTTTGTATGGATAGGATAAATTTGATTTATTATTGGTTGATTTTTATGTAGTAGATAATTAGTTCTTATTTAGTTATTTAGACATAAGTGATAAATTAGCGTATACATTTAACATTTGGCCAAAGCAATTGCCTGTAATCTCATTGAAATCATATATAGTGTATACCTCAAATATTTGCAATCATTAGCTCAGAGAAATTATATTCTCAATTTATATTACTAGAGTAAAATCCAATCTCGTAAGTATATACTGAACTACAAACTTAAAATACTGCTTTTTGGATTATTGCCCAGATATTTTTGTAAGATTCACTGAATGGCAAACTGTAGATGTAATGCTCAGGCAGAGCTTACGCCAATTAATTCGTCAACAAACATCCCTCAAGTAAAAATTCTTCCAAATTATCTAAATTGTTCAATACCTGATGAGGTAAGGAAATTGGGGATTTG
This sequence comes from Nostoc sp., assembly GCF_036916655.1. Lineage (GTDB taxonomy): Bacteria > Cyanobacteriota > Cyanobacteriia > Cyanobacteriales > Nostocaceae > Nostoc. The sequence continues at coordinate 200,917 of NZ_JBALFY010000117.1, read as the reverse complement.
TATGGTATCTCAGTGATATTTACTAACAAGAGAGATTATACTGCATGACTTAAGATGAATATATACCCCAATTGAAATGGATTCCCAGTATGCTCTGTTGTGTGAATCCCGATTGCCAAAACCCCCGAAATTCTGATAAAAACAACTACTGCCACAGTTGTAGAGCGGAATTGATACCCCTACTGGGAGGTCGCTATCGTCCCATTCAGGTATTGTCAGATGAGGGTGGATTTGGTAGAACCTATCTGGCAGAAGATGTACACAAACTTAATGAATGCTGTGTTGTGAAGCAATTCGCACCAAAACTTCAGGGAACTGGGCCACTAACAAAGGCTACTCAGCTATTTAAACAAGAAGCAAGCCGACTACAAGAACTCGCAGAACATCCGCAAATTCCAACTTTATTGGCTTATTTTGAGCAAAATCATTATCTGTTTTTGGTACAGCAGTTTATCGATGGGCAAAATTTGCTTAAGGAATATGAGACGCGGGGAAGCTATAGCGAAATAGAGACTCACGAATTTTTGCTAGATTTATTACCTGTGCTGAAGTTTATCCATGTGCGGGGAGTGATTCACCGAGATATCAAACCACAGAATATTATTCGCCGTCGAAGTGATGGGCGATTAGTGCTAATTGATTTTGGAGCCTCTAAGCAGCTGACGGCAACAGTGCAGACTAAAATGGGTACTGTTATTGGCTCACACGGTTACACTGCACTGGAACAGATGCAAGATGGAAAAGCTTACCCAGCCAGTGATTTATTCAGTTTGGGGGCGACTTGTTTTCATTTACTCACTGGGGTTCGCCCATCTCAATTGTGGATAAAACAAGGTTATGGTTGGGTTTCATCTTGGCGACAATATTTGAACAGTCCAGGTAAGGATGGGATTTCTGTGTCTATAGAGTTGGGTGAAGTTTTGGATAAGCTGTTGCAACAAGACATCCAAAAGCGTTACCAATCGGCTGATGAAGTCATCACTGACTTGACAACTCGGCTACCACTATCGTCATCAGTACCCCCAACTATAATTACACCAACATTTACACCTACCCCAGTCAACAAGGAGCCAGTTTCATCAAAATCAAATAACAATCTGAAAAGTCAACTGCTGTTAGGTTATGGCATTTTGGTGTTGGGATTAGGGGGAATTTGGTATTTTCAGACTCGCCCCCATACAATGAGCGAATTTTCTCCGTCGATTTCTTCGCCGATTCCGTCTCCAAAAAGCGTCTCGGAAACTTCTTTTCTACCCAAATCTCTCAAGGGGCATTCCAGCGATGTGAATTCCGTAGCTTTCAGTCCTGATGGCACAACCCTTGGCAGTGCTAGTGATGATAAGACAATCAAGCTATGGAATATAGCAAGTGGAGAAGCAATCCGCACTCTAGAAGGACATACCAACTGGATTTGGGCTGTCGCCTTTAGTCCTGATAGCAAGACTCTTGCCAGTGGTAGTGCGGACAAAACCATCAAGCTGTGGAATGTGAAGACAGGAAAGTTAATCCGTACCTTACAGGGACATAGCGATGGAGTTACTTCGGTAGCTTTCAGCCCTGATGGCAAAACTCTTGCCAGTGGTAGTGCTAGTAAGGATATGAAAATCAAACTGTGGAATCTGGAAACAGGAAAGTTAATCCGCACTTTGGAGGGACATACTAATGGTGTTCAATCTGTCGCCTTCAGTCCTGATGGTAAAACCCTTGCTAGCGGTAGTTGGGACAAGACAATTAAATTGTGGAATCTGAAAACAGGAAAGTTAATCCGCACTTTGGATGGAAATGCAGAGTCGATTCTTTCTGTGGCTTTTGCTCCTGATGGTATTACCCTTGCCAGTGGCAGTAGTGACAAGACAATCAAACTTTGGAATCTGAAAACAGGAAAGTTAATTCATACCTTAAAGGGACATAAGGATAAGGTTAATTCTGTCGCCTTTTTGCCAAGTACAAATCCAAATGGTGTTACCCTTGTCAGCGGGAGTAGTGACAAGACAATCAAACTTTGGAATCCAGTTATAGGAAAAGAAATCCGCACTTTAGAGACGGGTTCTGGATATATTTATGCTGTTGCCATCAGCCCAGATGGACAAACTATTGCTGGTGGTGGCAGTGGTGAGAATATTCTCAAGATTTGGGAGATGAATTAAATGTAGCCATAACTAGGTCGGCGTAAATAATTATCGTTGGGATAACGCAGGGGGCAGGGAGCAGGGAGCAGGGGAAAAAGGAGTTTGAGCCTTGTTTACTTTTCTTTACATAGTTTAGTTTTATCGTGCCGACTTACATAGAAACTGTGAATTAATAGCAGTTCAATCTGAGGTCTTAGTAAAATGGCGGATGAATCAAAATTCATTTTCCAGGTTTTCTATATAAATTAAATTAAATTTAATTTTTTTAAAATGGAAGATTCAGTATTTATTATATTTCTTGCCTTTGGGTTTATTTGGATATTAATGGGCATTGTCGGTTGGATTGCATTTTTAAAATCTGAGGGTGAGGAAATTAAGTTTGGGAAGTGGGGACTGATTGTTGCTATCCCAATCCTAATACCAATAATTGTTTCCCTAATTATTGGAATATTTTATTATTAAAAATAACCGGACTTGAACTATTAACCCAAAAACATTGGTTTGGCGTTGCTTTCCCGCCCTGAAATAAATTTCGGGCTAATAGTTCAAGTCCGTTGAAACGGACTGAAATCAGAGTAATTAGGAATGATGATTAGACCCCCTATTAATTCACCAACAGTCTCATTCTATTCACCGAAAACTTTTCAAATATCCTCTTAAAACTCCTAGTAGATGTTCAATTAGGTTTAGATTTTTTAAGTATTAATTGCACCCCTAACTAAAATCACTGTACTTTCTACACCAGAGGCGATCGCTTCGGGAATATTACCTTGAATCGCCTGCTGCAACAATCCCTCGCGTGAAGCTCCCAACACTACAACGTCGTAACCTTCGGTTTGCACTAGGTTAATCACACCTTCTGCAACTGAATTAGCTTGGACTGGGAGAGCAACTACACTGCTGGACAATTTGCGGCGACGCATCAAATGGCGAATGGCTTGTTCTGAAATTGACATATCTGGCTTGAGTTCAGATGGTTTAAACACCTGTGTCAGGCGAATTTGTGGTTGATTTCCCAATGTAATTAAAGCCGGTAGCAATTTAATCGCCAGTTGGGAATTGGGGCCTCCAGCCATTGGAACTAGCCAGCTGTTGAAGAGGGGATTGGGGACTGGGGATTGGGGACTGGGGACTGGGGACTGGGGATTGGGGACTGGGGATTGGGGACTGGGGATTGGGGATTTGGGGGTTTCGCCTAATTTTACTAACACGACTTCGCAGGTGGCTTGGCGAATGATGGTGTCAACAACGTTGCCAAAAATCCGACCAGGGGTAGATGTGTTACCTTTCCATCCCATTAGAATTAGGTCGATGTGTTGTTCGTTGATTGTCTCTAAAATTGCTTGGGCAACATCGTGGGTAACTCGAATCTGCGTATGTAGGGGAATTTGCCATTTTTTTGCTAAGACTTCTGCTTGTCGTAGCAAGCGGCGACTTTTTGCGGTTCTTACCTGTGTTTCTGACGGAGAACTGTGGCGGGGTATCAGCATCACTTGCACGCAATCTATTTCATAATGGCGATCGCGGGCAATAGCTGCTGCCATTTGTAATAAAATACCCGCAGTTTCGGGATTAGCTACGGGCACTAATAATCTACCTCTGCCAGTGCTGGGCGATCGCGTTTGGTAAACTATGTATGAAGGAACTGGTCGCAGTCTGGGAGTCGCATCTGCACCATTAAGATGGTCTGCTTCCGCTCTAATAATATCTCCACGGGTAATAATACCAACAAGCTTCCGTCCGTTTACCACTGGCAAGCGACTGATTTGATAGCGATCGAGTAAATACAGTACATTGCTTAGGGTGTGAATCGGTGTGACTGTCACCGGAGTGGTGGTCATAATTTCTCCTAAGGGAGTATCGCTGGCTAAGTTGCGATCGCGAATATTGAGTAAATCTGATTGCGTCACAATCCCTACAAGCTTGCTCTCCTCTACCACTGGAAAGCCACGATGATGAGAACGGGCGAATGCTTGGATTACTTCATCTAAAGGCATCTCTGTATCCAGAGTTTCTACCTGTTGCTGCATGACATCTTTGGCTGTCAAATTTGTCATTATCCCCCCCGCCGGTGCTGCTTTTTGGATAATGATGCCATTCCACGCCAAAAGTTTGTCGTATAGCGAGCCTGGTGCTAACTTTTCAGCAACTAGATACGACGTTACAGAGCCAATCATTAAGGGCAGTACTAAGTTGAAATCTGTAGTCATTTCAAACACAATGACTATTCCCGTCATTGGTACTCTGGCCACCGCAGTAAAAAAAGCGCCCATTCCCGCCAATGCGTATGTAATTGGTAATCCAGTCGCTATCCCGAAAGGAAGCAGCAGAGCGTGTTCTCCCATACCTACCAAGTAGCCAAGAGCAGCCCCAAGGGTCAAAGCTGGAGCAAATAATCCTCCTGGGACACCAGAGCCATAAGCTACGAGAGTTAAGATAAACTGGGAGACAAAGGCGATCGCAGCTATTGACCAGCTAGCCTCACCTGTAATTAAAATTTCCCGCAGTCCTGTATTATCTCGAAACGCTACTGGTAGTAATGCCACAATTACCCCAGACACTAATCCAGCTAAAGCCACACGAGCAGGTAATCCAAAACGTAGAGAACGGCGGTAAACAGTTAAGCTGGCAATAATCCCGCGATTGAATAACGCTCCCATCAACCCAGCCACAATCCCCAACACCAAATAGAAGGGAATATCTTGAACAAAAAAATCTGTCTTGGAAGCAGTTAATGCTAGATTGAGATCCAGACTGCGACCACCCAATACCCGCGAGACGACGGCACCGATAAAAGAAGCCAGAATCGCAGTACCCAAGGTAAATTCAGAAAAATCCTGTAACAATTCTTCTACTACAAATAATACACCTGCGATCGGTGCATTGAAGGCAGCCGCTAACCCGGCTCCTGCACCAGCAGCAATCAACTGGCGGCGGTGGTCTGGTGAAGTCGGAAACCACCGACTCAGTTGAGCTGCTAAAGCTGCGCTAAGTTGAACTGTTGGCCCTTCCCGCCCTAAAGCTAGCCCAGAACCTAACGCCAGAATACCACCCACTAGCTTGACCACGGCAACCCGCAAATCTAGAGCAATTGGTATACGCGCTAACACTGCTTTCACTTGAGGAATGCCGCTCCCAGAAGTTTCTGGTGCTACGCGCTCAACCAGCCATCCAGCGAGAAATCCACAAGCAAGTCCGATACCTGGTAGCACCAACCAAGCTGGTAGCAATAGCGATGTCTGCACTCGCCAAGCACCTAGCAATCCTACCCCCGATTTGAGTAATACTGCTCCAAGAGCAGAAACCAAACCAATCAGACAAGCTTCAAAAATTGCTAAACGACGCCGTGGTTGTAGCAGTTGCCGAAAGCGCTGGAAGATAGGTAAATACCACATGATATCAATTTTTTCAAGAAGAAGTCAGAATTCAGTTAGGTATTCTGTACGAGTGGCGGTGCTTCGCAGTCTCTTCTCTAGGAGAGTCTCTGCCAGCGAGTCCACAGGCTTCTAAAGTATAGGTTAAAACCGTACAACTCTTAGAAACGCGATCGCGTAGCTTTTTTCCCCGTAGGGGTACATCCCGCTATGCTAATCGCCGTCTCTACCAATACTGATTATTGTAGAGACGGCGATTTATCGCGTCTGATTATAGAGTATTCTAATTATTTATGAACAACAAAATCCCCAACCTTTTCAGAATTGGGGAATTTTGCGACGCTGCTAAATCTAAAATCCAAAATTAATTGACTAATTAATAACCACAATTAGCTAATAGCTAATCAGTTATTCTCTATTTCGTTGCCTCTGCTCCTACTTTATTTGATTCATTAGATGAAGCTGATTCTGTCTTCTCTGATTGCGTCTCGCTCGTTTGTTGCAATTGGTTGAGATGGATATTGTTAACTTGAACAATAAAGTATTCTAATGCTTGACTTGCCTTTTGTTGCTGTTGGCTTTCATCAGATACATCATAGCAACGATAAGGCTGAGTCACGCCCAATATAAATTTCTCTTGTTCAGCTTCTAGCAATTCAACGGCTGTATTCGCAGCAAGTGAGTTTTTCTGAAAAGGAAAAGACGTAACTATACTAGCGACTATAGAAGCAACTGCTGGGCAAAGTACAGGGAGCCACTTGAGCCAAGCTTGTCCTGCTTCTAATTTGTCTACCAGAACTAAAATTGGTGTGACTCCTGATAAAATCACTGTCGCAATTTGTAAACTATAATAAAGGTTCCTTGATAGACTCCTAATTTTTTTATAATCGTCAATCAAGTCTTGGCTGTATTGTAAAGCCTTCCCTCTTGTCAGAGTCAGCGTATCCTTATCCCAAGAATTAGGATTGGTCAACAGATAACTATAAAGTTCAGCTTTTTTGGTGAGTTCAGACTTATAAGCAGCCTGTTTATAGTTCTGAAACACTTGTTTGTTGATGAGCAATAAGAAAAACAAAAAAGTTAGAGATACCGCTCCAGAGATTACAACTGTTTTATCGTCGGAAAGAAAAATAATCACGAGTCCAGCAGAGAAAAAAGCTGCAAGTAATAAATATTCTATTACTTTCAAGTTAAACAACTTTTTTTCATCTGATGGTGAAGGTAAGTTTTCAATCCTATTGGAAATCTTACTTTGGTTTCTTTGTTCAAAATTAGTTAATTCAGAAGTAGTCATTGCCTCTTACTCAATTCGTTATGGGGTAAAATGTAGCAATAAAATGAATAGCAACAAGTAGAATCGCTTTGAGGAGCTAGAAGTCAGGATAATTTGACAGAGCAGCTTCACTATAAATAGTTAGCCTTCTAACTTTGGCAACATCCCTTTTATTCCCGCTCTTAAGTAGTTTCTCCCTTCTCAAAATCTTCTATAATGTGCTATCTTTCAAGATTTTGCGATTGATTAGATGGTTTAGAATGCTTTACCAAAGCCAGAAATATTTCTTTTGGTTTACGTAAATCATTTAAGTCCAATAAGTCTAATCAATCTTAACCATACATACATTTGATTGATAATGCAAGGCTTTTTAGGTAGTAATTTTACTTAGGCAAAAGATATTTTTAACACAAGTATTGTGCTTGCCCCAAAAAAATATATGATTTGGACTTTGCAATAGTTGAATTATTTTTTAGGGATTTTAACCTCATCTAGAGTGTTAATCTTTCGCGCAGAGATTGGCGACAACTATTTCAAGATGAAACAATACAAGAGTCTCCATAATCTGCGCTCACAATGAGCAATGAAAATTTCTTTTCCCCATTCACCAGGAAGCACTAGCACTGATAAGATGCGAACAATTGCAGAAATTAACGAGAAAATCAGCCGCCAACGTGCAGTAGTGTTGACAACTGAAGAGTTAAAAGCACGAGTTGTAGAAATCGGTGTTACTAAAGCTGCTAAAGAAGTTGATGTAATTACCACTGGCACTTTTGAGCCGATGGAATCAAGTGGTGCAATTATTAATCTGGGACACACTGATCCCCCAATCAAAATTCGCCGCTGCTGGTTGGATGGCGTGCCAGCATACTCTGGTTTTGGGGCAGTAGATTTATATTTGGGTGCGAGTTGTGCGATGGAAGCGATGGACGGTGAAGAAGTCCGAGAACGTGGCGGCGGTCATGTAATCGAAGATTTGATCGCTGGTAAACCTATACACGTAAAAGCCCAAGGACAAGTCACAGATTGTTACCCCAGAGCAAATTTTGAAACTACAATTACCAGTGAAACGATTAATCAGTTTTATTTATTCAATCCGCGCAATCTTTATCAAAATTTTATTGTTGGTGTAAATGGTGGCGATCGCCCTCTCTTCACCTATCTCGGCCCATTACAACCACGTCTTGGGAATGCTGTTTATTCTAACCCTGGTGCTATTTCTCCTTTACTCAACGACCCCGATTTGCAACTCGTTGGTATAGGTACTCGAATTTTTTTAGGCGGTGGTATTGGCTATGTCGCTTGGGAAGGCACTCAGCATTTCCCCTTACAAAAGCGTTTACCTAATCGTACACCGATTGGGCCTTCTGCCACTTTAGCTTTAATTGGTGATGCCAAGCAAATGGATGCTCATTGGGTGCGGGGGTGTTACTTCAAAAGTTACGGCCCCTCATTGATGTTAGGTGTTGGTGTACCACTGCCTGTATTAAATGAACAAGTAGTTGAACACTGTGCTGTGCAAGATCAAGATTTAGTCGCGCCAATAGTGGATTTTTCTATTCCCCGGCGTGTCCGTCCCACTTTTGGTTTGGTGAGTTACGCCCAACTCAAATCTGGGCGAATCACCATAGAGGGCAAAGCTATACGCTCTGCCCCCTTAGCGAGTTTATTTTTTTCTAGGCAAGTTGCCCTAGAGTTGAAAAAGTGGATCGAAGCAGGTACGTTTACCCTTACAGAACCAGTTTCTCCAATTCCAATGGAGCGATCTTTTCTACCCCAAGACCGGCGGACGGATTTTTGAGGCTGGGGAGTGGGGAAGAAGCAAGGGAGCAGGGAGCAAGGGAGAAAAGTTTCCCTCTGCCCCCTGCACCCCGCCCCTCTACCTCTTTCCAATGCCCCATTCCCTACTCTTGAGTCGGTTTCGGTCGCTTGATCGGTTTAGGAGTGGGTGTTTTTGGTATAGGCTTTGACACCACAGAGGGGTCGCTGCTTACGCCTGTTTTCTTGATGGGACGAGGGGTTTCGCCACTGCGTCTAGGGGGGAATGGTTTTCTTCCACCAAAACCACCACCACTACCAGCACGAGGACCACCTTTGAATGGTGGTTTGCGTTTTTTGGGCAAATCAGCGATCGCCTCAGCTTTTTCTACGATCAAAACGTCAGCTTCTCGCTTGGCTTGGAAGTCCCAGAATTTTCCTACTGCTTTAGTGGTCAGCACACCCCTCAATTTCAACTTAAAATATTTGGGTTTATCAGTTGATTTGCGTGGAGCCTGCCTAATTTTGACTACCAAACTTTTAGCATCAAAAGACTGGTATACTACTTCACCACGAACAGAAAAACCACCATCTGCAACTTCTGATGAGGGTATTACGGCTGTGTTTAGTTCAGAATTTTCGGATAAGCCATCATCGGGTGTCTGTAACTCTTGCAATTCCAAATCTAACTCGTCCTCATCTGTTGAGTTTTTAGCCAGATTTTCTGGCTCCCAAACTCCGACGATTTGGATATGCAAGGTATCATTTTCTTGCCTTGTACGTGGATATACTACCCACAGGTGTTCTTTTTCTAAGTCTAGGTGATTCTTGACTAAGCTCATAATCCGGCCTAGGAGGACGGCATTGAGTTCTACACCATCTGCGGTCAGCAGAGTACCTTGAGTAAATTGTTCGCTGCTAGCATGATAGCGACCTCGGACTAATCCGATCGCTCGATACTGCATCGGTTCACTGGGAGGCGGAATCGGTTGCTGTCGATTGATCGAGTTCCCGTTTGAGTCAGTCTCGCTGGGTTTGACAGGCAAATTTTCAGGTTTAGAAGAGTGGGCTGCTATGTGAACATTAGCGGCTGCCTCTATTTTAGTTGGGCCCTGGTTAGAGGCAGAAGAATTGGAAGATTCAGGCAACGGCATCAGGTCGGAATTCATAAAAACTCCTTGCGGCGGAGACACATCCCATTGTGGGATTTTACAAAGGCAGCTGGAAAGAGCATTTGTGCGACTGATTGAAAGTATATTGGCTTTTCACAAAGTCACACCAGGGTACTCTAGACAATCCTAAAGGCGCTAAATTTAGTGTATAAACACTAAATGTCTAATTTAGCGGCTTTACACTAGTTTCGGAAGCATATCATAGGTACAATTCTGACGGCTCCTCCTAAAGTCATCACTTACTTTAGCAGTGTAGATAGTTAATTGTTATAAAATTCACAGGCAATTGGCAGTATTCCGCAAAGTTTTGGAAATTTTTAACTTTACGATTTGTGTAAATGCTCATGTCATCAAAATTTAGGAGAAAGACAAAACTGTGTCTCAAACACGCAATCGCTGGATAGTTCAAGTCATCTTGGCGCTGGCAATTCTTGCTTTTGTGGGTGTTTCGGTGATTCCCATAATTGGAGCATTTAATAATACGCCACCCTCAAGTCAAAATACTGCTAGCACCAAAGGCAGTTTGTCCTCCGCTGACCAAAAATCAAAACTGGAAGACGAAGCACGGGGTTATGAACAGGTTTTGCAAAGGGAACCAGAAAATCAGACTGCGCTTAAGGGCCTATTACAGGCGCGGCTGCAACTATTAAGTCAAAAAGAAAAAAGTGAGGTAAAACCTGCTGATATCCAAGTAGTCATTGAACCACTAGAAAAGCTGGCCAAGCTAAATCCCGAACAGTCTGAGTATTCAGTGCTACTAGCTCAAGCCAAACAGCAAATTGGCGATCGCGAAGGAGCCGCTCAAGCTTATCGCTCGATTTTGTCTACAAAGCCAGGTGATTTGAAGGCTTTGCAAGGAATGGTGGCTCTGTTAATGAGCCAACAACGCCCCGAAGCGGCCATTGGTTTGTTACAAGAAACTCTTTCTAATGCAGCCCAGGCAAATACAATCCAGCCTGGAAGTGTAGATACGGTAGCCGTGCAGGTGCTATTAGGTTCTGTTCATGCTTCTCAAAAACGGTACACTCAAGCTAGCTCTGTTTATGACCAAGCAATTAAGAAAGATCCCAAGGATTTTCGCCCCGTTGTGGCAAAAGCCATGCTTTTGAAACAACAGGGCAAAGACGCAGAGGCAAAACCTTTGTTTGATAGTGCCGCAGCTTTAGCACCTGCTCAGTACAGAGACGAAATTAAAAAGGCAGCAACGCTTCCTTCTATTCCTAAATCTGCTCCATCTTCCGCGCCTTCATTGGAAAGTAAGCCTAAATGATGGGGATTAGGGGCTGGGGACTGGGGACTGGGGAAGGTGGGGTCCCCTCTGGGGATAAGGGGTAATGGGGATTGGGCATTGATTATTAATTCTCCCCCTGCCTCCCCTGCCTCCCTTGCCTCCCCTCACGCTCCCTCAATGGCGGCAACAACACCAAAGACTAAAAACAGGAATCCGCCAATAAAGGTGAGTTGACGCTCAGAAATGCGTCCGGCAATCATTTTGCCACCGATAATAGCGATCGCAGCACAAATGGCATGTCCTAAAATTGCACCTATTGTCACTCCAACAGGATTATTGCCTGCGGCTAGGGCAATGGTGGCAATTTGGGTGCGATCGCCCCACTCTGCCATAAATGTCAACACAAAGGCTTCTATGATAATTGCCAAAGATGTCTTATGCTTTGGTAGCTGCAAATCTGCTTGTTTCACTGCTGCTTCGGCTTCTTCTACAACCTCTGTATCAGAAGCAACTGAGGACATCTTACTAGCGTCGTATAGCAGCTTGATCCCAAAGGCAATAAATAAAGCTATTTCGGCGTAATGAATATAAGCTTTTGGCAACAAAGATACCACTTGTCCAAATATCACTGAAAGGATTGTCATCGCGGCTAAAGCAGATGTCACACCTATAAATACCAGCCGCCGTGGGTGGTGCATTGCCAAAATTACAGCAATAAAAAATGTTTTATCGCCTAATTCTGAAACTGTAATTAGTAATAAAGCTTCGGTAAAAGCTGTTAACACTCTCTCAAGCTCCTGAAGAATCGTTTACCGATGTGAAGCTTGATGAGAGCCGAAAGACCTCACCAAGTTTACACTTTTCGGTGTGAACTTAGTGAAGGTCTCGCTATCAAATATTTATTATTTGCCACCTGAACCAGGCTCATCGCCAGTATGTTGATTCAGATGTACTGGCTTTTTTAGCCAGCAGCTACTCCCCTTCTATGCGCTCAACATTATACATACTTTTCCATGTATAAGTCAAGAAAGTAGAGAATATAGAGGTAGTAGAGCGAAACGGCACATACAGACCGATTCAGGGCTTACTGAGGTAAAAACTCATCATCTGTGACTTCTGCTAGCTGGTATGGACAGTTCAGGGGAAAGGATTCCATTGACAAGCCCGTTTCAGCTTTTGCTTGCTTAACCGCTTGTGCATAACACTCCGCAAAAACTATCTCAAGATAGGATTTGAGACTTGGTGAATCATCTAGAGCTTCTTTGACACGTCTACGATGTTCAATTATGCTTCCTTCCCAGCTACCGCTTCTTTTGTCAGGCTGAAACTGCCATTTGAGTAAATGCACCAGAATTACAATCAGATTACTCTTGAGACTCCGGCGCTCACTCCTTCCCATATCAGCAATTTCTTCAATTAGGTTCTCCCACTCAACGTTTGCGTAATCCTGATTTTGCAATTTTTCTACAGTCGTTTCTAGCCATTGCAAGTAATCAGTCTCATATAGGGTTTGGGAATGCGCCTTTAGGGAAGACATGGCAGTTTCTATAAGAAATGTTTAGATAACTTTTCGCATCTTTTTACAATTAACATCGGTGCGTTAACACAGTGTAACGTGCCCTACGGGCTAAAGTAATTGCCAATTGTCTAATTAATCAAAGTCCGACTAACTTAGCGCTGAGTTGCCATAGGCGATCGCCTTTGTCATCATCACGGGCTTGAGGAGAAACCTTTTGTACAAAAGACTTACCATCTTTCTTCTGGCGATTTCCCCAACTCCAATAAACACCCGATTGATTATACTCAGGATCGGCAACCACGGCAGCAACCCGTTCCCCCGCCAACTCCTGAGACACATATCCCCCAGTGATGTACTTCTGGAATAATGGGAAGATTTTCTGAAACAGGGGATAATGGTTTCTAAATAGCGGTGTTTCGGCAACACATCCCGGATAAAGAGAATTGAAGACGATACCAGTTGACTCGTGATAGCGATCGTGCAGTTCCCGCATAGTCAGTACGTTACAAACCTTGCTGTCTTTGTAAGCTTTGACTGGCTCAAATTTCTTGCCATCAATCATTGCGATCGGCTCTTTAAACCCTTCTGCAAAGCCCTGCAAATCGCCCAAGTCAGGACGTGGTGGAATTTTTCCACCCAGTTCGTCTGGATTATGGGTGACGGTTCCTAAAATTACGAGCCTTGGCTCTAAAGATGACTTCTTCAGATCCTCTAGCATCAAGTTGCACAATAGGAAATGACCCAGATGATTGGTAGTGACAGTTAACTCGTAGCCTTCTGGACTGCGTAACGGCTCCTTGATTAAGGGCATATAAATTGCGGCGTTACACACCAAAGCGTCTAGAGACTTTCCAGTTGCTCGGAAGTTCTTCACAAATTGTCGAACACTTTCCAAGGAGCCAAGGTCAATATGTATGCTGGTATAACTGTTGTAGGGGATATCCACAGCTTGGGCTGCTTTTTGTGCCTTCGCTAAATCCCGACATGCGAGTACTACATACCATCCCTTGTCAGCAAGAGCTTTTGCAGCATATAAACCCACCCCCGAAGAGGCACCCGTAATTACAACCGTTGGCTTCTGATGTTGTTCCATTTTGTTCGCACTCCATTGACTCTTTCTAGGATCTCACACCAGTGAACCATCATTATCACCAGCTTTTCAAAGTTGTATTCGGCTGAACTCACCTCTTACTCCAAGTAGCAAAGACTAGTCTTTAAGATAAAAATATATAATTATACAAAGAATATTCAAAAATATATAAATAGAATCATCATTGTGATGTATTGATACAGTTTTCAACTCTATCAATGCAATCTGGGATTTTTGCGTGTTTAAGTATTTTTTCAGATGTATTCAGATGTATATTATTAAATAGTCTAAGAGGATGTTTGAAAAGTTTAATTTATTATTAATCGGGCGACTGAAAGTCGCAGCTACACAAACCAAACCTACCTCTGTGGGTTAAAAAGTCTTGATTTTCTCTTAGTCCACGTTCGCGTAGCGTTCCGCAGGAAAGGTGGACTAAGCTTTGTGTAGTAGCGAATTCTATTGCCTAATACTTTTCAAACATCCTCTAAAAAGTATAAGTAAATTTCCTAGCTGCTTAACAATTTATACGCTGTGGATAAGCTTCTACAATCTGTAAAAAAAATTCTGCAAGACAAGCCTCTCGATTCAATTCAGTGGTTTGTGCTATATCAATCATGGTTGGGCAAAACTTACGGTGAAATGGCAGAGGTATCAGGCTACGGCAACAATTACATCAAGGAAGTTGGCTCTGAGTTATGGCAAGACCTTTCCATTGCACTTGGAAAAAGAGTAACGAAAAAAAATCTGCATTTAGCCTTGAACAATCACCTGCAAGATGGTATTGGTAATCAAGAAAATCAGATTCAACCAAAGTTCAGCGAAGAATCTAGCTTAGAAATGGTTTCTCCAGACTTTTTTTCAGCAAGCAAGATAGAATTTCCTAGCGGCCCGGTTGCCCTGGGTTCTCCTCTTTACATTAATCGCCCTTCCCTGGAAGAACTTGTCTGTAATGAGATTTTACATCCTGGTTGCTTAATCCGCATCAAAGCACCTAGAAAAATGGGAAAAAGTTCTCTGCTGAATCGGATGATTGCTTACGCTAAAGAGCGAGATTATCAAATTGTTTATTTAGACTTTCAAGAAGCTGACCAAGACGTTTTTGCTTCCCTGGATAAATTTTTGCGTTGGTTTTGTGTAAATGTCAGCAGGCAGTTAAATCTCCTTCCCTCTCTTGATGATTTTTGGGATATAGAAATGGGTAGCAAAGTAAGCTGCAAAATCTATTTTGAAGCATATCTGTTGCAATACATTCACGATAGTCCTGTAGTTTTGGCTTTAAATGAAGTCCATCGAGTTTTTGAACATCCCAATATTGCTCAAGACTTTCTGCCAATGCTGCGATTTTGGCATGAACAAGCAAAGCAAGATGATACTTGGCAAAAACTGCGAATGGTCGTGGTTCACACTACAGAAATTTATATTCCACTGAAGCTCAACCAATCGCCTTTCAATGTAGGACTAACAATTACACTGCCACCATTTACCCTCAAGCAAGTACAGAATTTAGCATTACGTTACGGGCTTGATTATGCAAAAGAGTCAGAAGGGGTAAAAAATCTTGTATCCCTACAAACAATGGTAGGAGGACATCCCTATCTGGTGAGCCTTGCGTTTTATCATCTCTGTCAGAGAAAAATGACGCTGGAGGTGTTATTAGAAAATGCATCTACACAAGTAGGAATTTACGGCCAGCATTTACGAGAACTGTTGACACTACTGCAAAGAGAACCAGAATTAATGTCAGCTATGCAAAAAGTAATTGCAACAGATGAAAAAGTAGAGTTAGACGCGATCGCAGCTTATAAACTAGAAAGTATGGGTTTGGTTCAATTAAACGGCAATCAAGCTAGCGCTATGTGTGAGTTATATCGGCTTTATTTTAGCCAACAGTTGGAAAAGCAAAATGAAGTTAATGCTTCTAGGAGATTTTTAAGCTAGTTTTCAGGGTTGTTAGTAAAGACTTGCTTACTATCAATAATTATATAAATTTTCTCAGATGTCCCAATAGATATAAAACGA
This sequence comes from Nostoc sp., assembly GCF_036916655.1. Taxonomy (GTDB): domain Bacteria; phylum Cyanobacteriota; class Cyanobacteriia; order Cyanobacteriales; family Nostocaceae; genus Nostoc. The sequence goes on along the minus strand of NZ_JBALFY010000117.1, from coordinate 185,352 downwards.
ATTTAAAATCAATAAATGAATAATTATCGATATCAAGTTGGTGGTACGCTTACCAGTGATGCTCCTAGCTATGTCGAGCGCAGAGCAGATATAGAGCTTTATGAAGCATTGAAACAGGGTGAATTTTGCTACATTCTCAGCTGTAGGCAAATGGGTAAATCTTCACTCATGGTAAAAACAAAGCACCGCTTGCAACAAGAGGGATTTAGATGTGCCACCGTTGATATGACTAATATTGGTTGTGAAAATATAACTCCAGAACAATGGTATAAGGGAGTTGTTGGTGACATCTGGTTAAGTTTTAAGCTATTAGGAAAAGTCAATTTAAAAACCTGGTGGCAAGAACAAAATGATATTTCTTTGCTTCAGAAACTTAGTCGCTTTATTGCAGAAAATCTCTTAGCTCAGTTTCCTAACGAAAGATTATTTATTTTTATTGATGAAATTGATAGTATTCTTAGCCTTGATTTTTCTGTCGATGACTTTTTTAACTTGATTCGGTTTTGTTATAATCAAAGAGCAATTGATCCAGAGTATCATCGGATTACATTTGCAATTTTTGGGGTTGCGACACCTTCAGACTTAATTCTAAATAGAAATCATACCACTCCATTTAATCTTGGTAAAACCATCCAAGTAAATGGTTTCAGTTTTGAAGAAGCTCAACCACTATCTTTGGGGCTGGATATAAAAGACAATCATCCCCAGAAAGTTTTGAAAGAAGTATTAGCATGGACAGGGGGGCAACCATTTCTTACTCAAAAACTGTGTCGGTTACTGGTAAATTTATCTCAAGATGATATAGGTAGAAAGCTGAAAATTCCCCCTGGCACAGAAGAATTTTGGATCGAAAATGTGGTGCGATCGTACATGATCGAGAAATGGGAATCACAAGACGAACCGGAGCATTTGCGGACAATTCGCGATCGCATTCTCAGAAACGAACAAATTGCCGCCAGATTGCTAGGAATTTATCAGCAAATTCTCCAAGGAGCAAAAGTAGCAGCCGACGATAGTCGAGAACAGGTAGAATTGTTGCTCTCTGGTTTGGTGGTTAAAAAGCAAGGTTTTCTCCAAATCAAAAACCGCATTTATCAAGAAGTTTTCAATTTAGAATGGGTTGGAAAAAAATTAGCTTATTTGCGTCCTTACTATGAAGCCTTCAATGCTTGGGTAGCCTCAAAGGAAAAGGATAAATCTCGCCTGTTGCGCGGACAAGCCTTGATTGATGCCCAAACTTGGGCAAATGGGAAAAGCTTGAGCAATTTAGATTATCGATTTCTAGCTGCTAGTGAAGAATTAGATCGGCGAGAAGTGCAGCAGGCATTAGAAGCTGAACGTGCCCAAGAAATCGAAGCACGACTTGCAGAACAACAAAAAAGACTGGCTCAACAAAAGAGAGCTGCTACAATCGTGACACTTTTGCTGGCGGGTATGACAATTAAATTGGTGATTTCTATATTGTGGGGAGTTTCACTTTTAAGAAAGATTGATGCTTTAGAATCACAGTTAAAATGTACCCAAGTGGAGCATGAGGGCAAAGTAATAACTGCAAATTCTCGGTTAGATGGGTGCTGATTATGCAGGTAGAGGTGTGTAGATTGCTAATTTGGGCATCGCACAGTATCAGTAAAATTTCAGTGCTGTATATTTTGGGCGATCGCGGCGCTAGTTTCACTCATTGACATTAATTCTTTAAAATGGACAACAATTATTTAATGTACAAATGGAGAATAACGGATTCGAACCGATGGCCTCTGCGGTGCGATCGCAGCACTCTACCAACTGAGCTAATTCCCCTTAATTAGTGCTAAGTCCAGAGTAATATCACTCATTAACTCAAGACATTATCACCATAGATTATTCTAGCATTCAGTTGCCGATGGCTGAGGCTGTTTTTGAGAATAAACCTTTTGCACCCGTTCGAGTTCCAAATCACTAAGATAATCAACAGTCCAGTTACAGCAGCGCTGGAGCATGTGAAATGGGTAAGTATTTGCGACACCAACAACCTGCATTTGCGATCGCTTCGCTGCTGCAATACCTGCTGGAGTATCTTCAATTGCCAAACACTCGTGTGGTTGAAGATTCAAGTCAGGATATTCTTTGTTCAGGTGTTTCACTGCCAGTAGATAGCCATCGGGTTCTGGTTTACTGGTGGTGATGTCATCACCTGCAACAATAATTTTAAAATATTCAGCCAGTTTCGCCCGATTGAGTACTAATTCGATTTCTTTGCGAATAGCACCACTGACTAATCCTAGTTTTAGATTCCGCGATCGCACCTGAAATATTAAGTCTGCGACACCTGGATATAAAGGCAGTTTCTCGATTTTCTCTAGTTCCACCGTATAAGCTTCGGCTTTGCGGTATAACAACTGATTTAAATAGTTTTCGTTGGCTACTCTACCACGATTAGCAAGTAATTGCTGAAAACAAGCGCGATCGCTGCGTCCTAAAGAAGCTTGACGCTCACTCACCTTTTGGGGTTGGAGATTTTCTTCAATGAGAATCTCATCGATCAGTTGTAGATGGATTGGCTCATCGTTAATGATGACACCATTAAAATCAAAGAGAACTGCCTTTAAACTCATGCCATTATGCCAAATGCTGGAGAACCAAGTCCCTCCAAATCATTATTATCTACTGATGTGGGAGTATACCGACGGACAATTTCGGTTGCTATTGGTTTAACGCCGCTAGTTACCTGATTTATCCACCATACATCCTGCGATCGCACTGCTTCAAATCCGGCTGTACCCATATTCGCTTCTGTACTACTAGCAGCATACTCACGAATATATGGCTCCTCAAAAATATCATTGAGCCATTCTAACTGACGCAGAGTCTTCTGATTACCATCAAGAATTAATACTTGTCCTCCAGTTACCAGTAACCGGAAGCTTTCCCTCAGAATTGCTAAAGACACCGCATCTGGTGTCTCATGGAATAGCAAAGAAGCCGTTACTAAATCAAATGTTGCATCCCTCAAGCCAGTTTTTTCAGCATTTCCGTGTCGCCAGACTATATCTAAACCAGCATTTCGTGCCTTATCTTCTGCCCTGACTAGCATATAGGGTGATAAGTCCAAACCAATAACTTCCGCTTCCGGGAAAGCCTGTTTTAACATCAAGGTAGTGGAACCTGTGCCGCAACCTAAATCGAGTATGCGTCGTGGTTTTACCTTAACAGCATCAACTAAAGCCTGACGGACAATACTTTCATTCGGCGGAAGAACGTATTGGGTAATCGGATCGTAAGTAACTGCGGCATCAGAATTGAGATATCCGTTAGTAACACCGTGAAAGTTTTGACTGCTGTAGTACGACGGAATTATTACATCATCTCGTCGATAGCGATCGCTCTCTTTCTCCCAATCAATACTATCAGCGTAACGCCGTAAACCGTCTTCATCAATCAAAAGACGCACTACAGGGGATAAAAACCGTTCCCAGATTGTATCTTGACGCACTGTCATATTGTGTCAGAACTTTAAGGGGCTATGGAAGCAAAGTGATTTTCTTTACAAATTTTAATACATCTAGAAAATATCTGCTTTCTTTGGTGCGATCGCCTTGACGTTTGCAACCCATATCGCTACATTTGTGTTACAATTATACTACTTTGTCAGAATAGTTCTTCATCTGCGCGAAAATTGAGACAGCTAAATCAAAGACAATACAACATTTAAATTGCTACAACTAACTAATGGGTTATAAGTCATACCGATAATTATCAGTGTCATATAGCCAATCCCAAACCTAAAATATAAAATTCAAAATAGAAACAATTATGCCCTACGAAAAATTAGAAATTACCACACCAGCACCAGTCTTATCTTGGGCAAATCACTCTTTAGGGCCAGAAGAAACCAAGATGGCCAAGAATGTAGCATCATTACCATTTGTATTTAAGCACGTAGCATTAATGCCAGATGTTCACTTAGGAAAAGGTGCTTTAGTGGGTTCTGTAATTGCAACCAAAGAAGCAATTATACCGGCTGCTGTCGGTGTGGATATTGGTTGTGGTATGAGCGCGATCAAAACAGCATTTACCGCCGAACAACTAGAAGGTAAACTAAAGAAAATCCGCTTGGATATTGAAGCAGCAATTCCGACTGGATTCAACGAAAATAAAGATGTTGAAAAATCTGTCACCAATTGGCAACATTGGGATGATTTTAAAGACTTGCATCGCGGTGTACAAGACCTACAAAGTAAAGCAATGAAACAGATGGGTTCTCTAGGTGGAGGAAATCACTTCATTGAAGTGTGCCTCGATACAGAGAATCAAGTTTGGCTGATGCTGCATTCTGGTTCGCGTAACATTGGCAATAAACTCGCTCAGTGTCATATTCACACAGCCAGGGAATTAGCAAAAATGGCAGGTAATAAATTGCCTGACCCAGATTTGGCTCACTTTGTCGCTGGTACACCAGAATTTCAAGCATATTGGCACGATTTGCAATGGTCACAAAACTATGCGCGTGTCAACCGCGATGTGATGATGGCGCGTTTTAAGCACATAGTTGAGAAACATCTCGCAGGTGGAAAGGCAACTAAACCTTTATTGCAGGTTAATTGTCATCACAATTACGCCGAAAAAGAAGTGCATTTTGACGAGGATGTATATGTTACTCGTAAAGGTGCAGTCCGTGCCCAAACTGAAGATTATGGGATTATTCCTGGTTCGATGGGGGCAAAGTCTTTCATCGTCAAAGGTAAAGGTAATGCCCACAGCTTTTGTTCTTGTTCTCATGGTGCAGGGCGTTTGATGTCTAGAAATAAGGCAAAAAATGTCTACACACTTGATGATTTGATCGAGCAAACAAATGGCGTAGAATGCCGCAAAGATGAGGGTGTCTTAGATGAAATTCCTGGTGCTTATAAGCCTATAGAACAGGTTATGGAAAATCAAGCGGATTTGGTCGAGATTGTAGCGACTCTCAAGCAAGTTCTTTGTGTGAAGGGATAAGCTTCTTGGGTGGGCAATGCCCACCTTTTTTATTTTTTTAAACGCAAAGGGACGCAGAAGTAAGCGCAGAGGTACGCTGAAGAATAAATGATTGTTTTAAGTGAATCGACTGAACAAATAGAGCCATCTGCCAGCGCTAGTGAAAATAAATTAATGACTGAAGCTGCCCAACTATTAGGGTGTAAAGTCTACCATATTCCACGAGATTTTGAACGATGTGGTACAGCAGAAAATGCTCTATGGCACATTCCTAATTATCCTAAAGCAACTGCTGGTATCTGGATAGGATATATTCCTGAGTTTGAACGTTACAAAACCATATATCATGCAGCTTTAGATAAAGGGATAAAATTACTCAATACTCCTTTAGAACACCAGACAGCACTAGAATTTGACTTGTTTTACCCTCACTTAAAAGGATTGACACCCGATAGCCTGGTAATTACTTCAACAACCGAATGTATTGAGGCTGGTGAATTATTGGGATTTCCTCTGTTTGTCAAAGGCGTAGTTCAATCTAGAAAAATGCAGGGATGGGAGTCTTGTGTAGCGAATAATCACGAGGAATTAGTCAAACTGACAGAATGGTTATTAAAACTTAAATACGCTTCACGAGGTAGAGTTATTGTTAGGAAATTAGTAAAGTTGTGGCATAAACGCCTAGCGCCAAACGGCTTTCCAATGGGGAGAGAATTTAGATGCTTTATTTATAATCAGCAGATTCTAAAATATGGATATTATTGGGATGGGCAAGATGACTTGAGTAAGTTATCAAAACCAGAAGAAACGCAAGTATTAAAATTGGCAATCCTAGCCTCTGAACGCCTTGGTGTTCCTTATATAGCAATTGATATCGGGCAAGTAGAAAGTGGAGAATGGATAGTGATAGAAACAGCCGATGCACAATTTGCTAGCCTGAGTCACATTCCTGCACTTGAGCTATGGAATAAGTTAAAAGATATACACTATTGACGGTTTATAGCGTTTCCCGACCTATGAATTTTTCTCACCGACTTACTTAGATGTAAGGGAATCCCTAAAAGGAAGGCTGCTGCCTCTTGAATTTGCGGTAGCAGCCCAATAAACAAAGTTTCCAGGGGGAACCTGGAAACGAGATTAGAAATCGATGTTTATCTGTGGTTTTATTTTCCCTATCCGTGCATTTCGTCGTATTCGTGGGCTTCAACTCGTCTTGCTTCCATCCGAGAAGCAGGCAGAAACTCAGCGCGACGGACTGGAACTAAGGGCGGTGTAGCTCCTTGGTAAGGGTGAATCACTTGGACAGTACGGGCTGAACGCTGCCGTGGTGAGAATAAAGCCAATACGCCAGCGACTACAACACCACCACCAATAGTGAGAGCTGCGCCTCCCACAGCCCAAAGCATAGGTGAAGACCACCAAGTAGTTTGCGGCTGGAGTGCTGTTGTTTTTGGTTGATTATTCTGTTGGGCTAATTGCCACTGCTGCTGAGTATTAAAATTTTGGACTTGAGCCTGTAACTGTTGAATTTGCAAGTCCTTCTTTTCATTGTCGTTTTTAAAACGCTCCAGCTGCATCTGCGTGTTCAGCTTCTCCATCTCTAGGCGCTGGTCAGTGCTGGTAGCAGTTGGTGGCTGAACCTGATTAGGATACATTGGTTGCCCATAAGGCGCGTAAGGATACATTTGTGGCTGCATTCCTTGGGGCGCTACTACACCTGGCATTTGCGAAGCAACAGCGAAGTTAGGTTGTAGGGGGGTATTTGTTCCTTTGAGCAATACGAGAGCCGCCAGCCCAGCTACGGCGACCCCGCCGATAAACGCCATACTCTCACTCATCGCCTTTGCTCCTCGATTGCGACGTAACTATATTCATTTCTGACTGACTCACTCTCACACTCATAAATTATGCCTACTTGATTTCACATAATACTCAAACTATAAGCTACTGTATCAGCTAGTTTTTTTTACACCATGATATCTGATGTTAATATTCAAGACCATAATGGTCAAATTGTCTACTAAACAAGGATTGAAAAACTATACTATTATACTTTTTTAATCTACTTTCCCCGTCTAATCAAGAGGAGTATTTGTGCTGGTGTTGGTTGTTTTGATGGCTGCCTTGAGACTTTGGGAAAATTGGGCGATCGCATTTAATCCCTGTTCTGGTGTACCTTCGGCTAGCCGTTTTACAAAAGCGCTACCTACAATGACTGCATCTGCGCCCCATTCCTTTACCTGAAGGGCTTGTGCAGTTTCGGAAATCCCAAAGCCGACACCGATGGGTTTATCAGTAACACTACGAATTTGCTTGAGTAAATCGGACACGCGGTTTTCAAGTTGCGATCGCACCCCTGTAACCCCGGTGACGCTGACTAAATAAATAAATCCAAGGGACGAATGAGCGATCGCTTGTATTCGTTCAGGAGAACTGGTGGGAGCTACCAACAAAACTACATCAATTCCCATCTTACTTGCTGGTTGGAGCAAGCCTGCTGCTTCTTCCAAGGGCAAATCCGGTACTACCAATCCTGCAACCCCAGCCGCAGCAATTTGCTGAAGAAATTTGTCAATTCCCCGGTGTAAAATTGGATTGTAGTAGGTAAATAATACAATAGGCGATCGCAGTTTGGGAGTAACCTCTTGCAACATTTCCAGCACTTGCTCCAATTTCGTACCCCTTTGCAAGGCGCGGGTAGAAGAAGCTTGAATTACTGGCCCATCTGCCAGAGGATCGGAATAGGGTATACCCAGTTCAATAATGTCGGCTCCATTTTGATCTAGAACCTGCAACGCTTTTGCCGTTGTTTCTAAATCTGGGTCGCCAGCAGTAATAAACGGAATCAGAGCGCACTCACCATTGTGCCCAAGGGTTTCAAAGCAATCAGAAATCGCAGTCATTAGTCAAGAGTCATTAGTCATTGGTCATTAGTCATTGGTCGTTGGTAATTCGTAACTAACAAAGGACAAACGACAACTGACTAATGATAACTTTACACCTGAGATTGCTCTTCTTGTTCTATTTCAGCTTGAATTCGTGCTAGTTCTTCGGGAGTAAGCTCGTCTAGGCGCTTTTGCAGGAAGTCTTGCTCATACTGTTCCCGCTGTTGATGGTAGGTCATTTTTTGTCCCACCGCACGGAAAAAATAGGTGGCTAACCAGCCAACTAACCCACTGACTAGTAAGACTTGGCTCCATATACCAGCTTTCTGATTATCCAAACCGACTAGCTGTAATCCTACATAAGCCAAGCCGCCGACAATAAAAACACCCAAGCCAATTCCAATAGCGTCAATCCGTCGCATGAGAGTTATGACCTACCAATCTCGTTAAACTTGAACTTGTCGCCGTTGGGGTCGGAAATTTACAAACGGCGATAGAACCAACAAACCCGGAAAGAAGAAAAACACCAAAAAGTACATTAAGACACGCTCTATGGAGCTAGCGACATACCAACGCTGCTTCAGGTACAGCAAAACAGCAATCGGGATTACCAGAAGGTAAGCTCCAGCCAAAATTAGATACAGTAGGGCGACAATCATAACTTTCAAGTCTTTAGCATCTGTTTTCCATCATAGGCTGAAGAGACAGACAAGAGAGAAGTATAGTCATAATGCTTTTAACAAGTCGCGCTGGAATTGGGGAAGGTGGGGCCCCCTCTGGGGATTGGGGACTTAAAAATGCTTTGGCGGGCTAGAGTACTTTTACAGTAGGGAATTTAACAGATATCATCACAAAAGCTAATATCGTGCTATTATCGAAAACACACTAGCAAACAAGTGCTTTGGTTACACAAGATCGAAAACTAATCCAGATTGATTACGAAAAAACAAAACTTCCAAATTTGGGAAGCGATCGCACAATCTAGAAAAAATATTTTCAATCTAGTTGGACAAAAGACACAATTGATGGTGGAATAGATGAGGGGGTATTTGCTACCTCTACAAAATAACTAGTTACACTAGTTGCCAAACACCTGCGGGGGTGTGGCGGAATGGTAGACGCTACGGACTTAAATAAATTGAGCCTTGAAGGAGAAATCCCTCAAGTGGAAGCTCTCAAACTCAGGGAAACCTAAATCTGGTGACAGACATGGCAATCCTGAGCCAAGCCGAAAAAAGTCCTGAGTCATGAGTGTTGAGTAAGTCTAAAACTCCTAACTCCTAACTCCTAACTATTCGGAAGGTGCAGAGACCCGACGGGAGCTACCCTAACGTTAAGTCGAGGGTAAAGGGAGAGTCCAATTCTCAAAATCTGAGCAAGCTATTGTCATCAGGTAGCAGTGAAAACTGCGGGAGAATGAAAATCCGTTGACCGTAAAAGGTCGTGTGGGTTCAAGTCCCTCCACCCCCACTAAAAACCTAAAATACTGAAAAGCTTCAAATGATACTGGCTCCATAAGTTTGCCAAAGTATACGAGATTTCACTTATGATTCTCAGTTTAACAGAGCTAGGGCGAATGGAATGAGACTGTTAACGAATTAATAGGGAGTCTAACCCATCATTCCTCTGATTTCAGTCCGTTGAAACGGACTTGAACTATTAGCCCGAAATTTATTTCAGGGCGGGAAAGCAACGCCAAACCAATCTTTTAGAGGTGAGTAGCTGCGGTTTCTAACCACTCTTTTAAATTTAAAGGGACGACTCCAACAGGTGAAATCGTCCCTTTAAACTTATAAAAGTGAAATATTCTCTATCTGCTTACTCTAGAAGGTTCAACCCACTCATCCCAAGAGCTATCGTAGCCATCATAAGTAATTTTATAATGATCGTTACTAACTTCTAAAACCTGTCCTGGATACCATTTACCCTTCCACAAAATTCTCACTGCATCTCCAGCTTTAAATGATGTCCGAAAGCGTTCAGCATCAACCCATTCATTCCAAGAACTGCTGTAACCATCATAGGTAATATAGCACTTTTCATTATCATTATTAACCTTAAGTACCGTTGCCGGATACCATGCTTGCTTCCAAAGAACCTCAGCCTTTTGTCCTACAGAACAGGGTGAGGCAGCAAAAGCGCTAGGAATTAATGTCCCTACCCAAGTTGCCATAAAGATAGCGCCAAACAATACTTTGTTTTTCATGATTATTTATCTCCTCAAACAGTAAAACCAAATTTTGATAGTGATTTATGGAAATCTACTTCAAAATTTGCAATTAAGCTGTTACTATTTTTATGGAGTTAAATTAGCGATCGCCTCAGCAAAAATTAGGAATTTATGCTGCCATATATGAAGTTAGTGCCGCAGGATTCCGCATTGAAAATAAATAGTAGTTACAGATTTTACTTAGTTGCTCTAAATTAAAATAGAAAGGCTCAGATGCCCGACTTATTGAAGAAGTCGGGCATCTTGCTCTTCGTAGTCATACTGAAACTCAACTTTACAATTTATTGATATTTTTTAAACTATTGGCTCTAAATCTAATTTCATATATTCCCAGCAAACCCGCTGCCAGCAGCAAAGGTAAAAAGTAGTATACTCCCCGATAAGCTAATAATGAACCCAAAACTGCCGCCGCCGAAATTTTATCAGAGATAAACAGCAAAATCACAGTTTCAAATACACCCAAACCACCAGGAATATTACTAACAACACCTGCAAACATTCCTAGCAAATAAATTCCTAAAAATTCTAGATAAGACAAAGGTGTATTGCTAGGAAGTATGGCGTAAAGAACCAACGCAGCCAGAATCCAATCAAAGCTAGAAATTGCAATTTGAGCTAGGGATATTGGTAAAGAAGGAAAGCGAAAATCTTGCTGACGAATGGTTAATGTTTGTTTAATTAAAATACTTCCCAACAAGTAAATAGCAATCAACAGCAAAAAAATTACACCGATGGGACGTACTGTTGCAAAAGGCAAATGCAGTTGTGTGGGAATTGTCAAAGGGTTGATCACAAATATTAACCCAGCCAGGGCAAACATCCCCAACCAAAAGGTAAAATTAGCGAAAGCAATTACTTGAGCGATCGCAACTGCTGACACACCCCAACTTGAGTAAAATCGATAACGGATAGCACTGCCAGTCAGCAAAGCAAAACCGATGGTATTACTAAATGCAGAGCTAATAAAGCTAGTGAAAGCTATCTTATTCCAACTTAAAGAACGATTAATATAGTTAAAACCTAAGATATCGTACCCAATCATCACTACATAGCCCAAAGCAGTCAGCCAAATTGCCCAACTTAAGCGACTTTTGGGAATAGCAGCTAGAGAGTTGAGGATATCACGATAATTATACTGACGTAATTCGCTAGCGATCGCCCACAAAGAAAGTACCAGCAACAACAAGCCAAACAGAGAACTGAAATTGAGTCGCAATTTTTTAAGCATCGTGAAGAAACTTATCCTAACTCTTGACTTTATAATTTACAACCAGTCGTAAAGTTTCCATCCTGTTGACACAGTATTGACATATCACTTGCATAAGCTTTTGAAGGCAAGCACCGACTATCCAATAATGCCTTGTTTGGCCAACACCTTTCAAAGATGAACTACAAACAATCTAAAATTCTCTTGCTATTTTCAGTATTAACCCTAGTTGGCTGTAATTTCTCCCAAAGTGTAGTCGCAAAACCACTGCAACCGCAAAATTTACAAACAGCGCCTCCCATTATTCCAACCCAAACTACTCTCCTAACCTACAAAATTGAAACCTACAATAGTAAAGCAATGGGTGGAAGTCGCACTTATGGCGTTTCTTTACCTCCTGGCTATGAAAAAAACCCAAAAAAAAGCTATCCTGTAATCTTTCTTCTCCACGGTGGACATGGAAGCCCCAATGATTGGTTTAATCAAAATAAGGGACAAGCTCTCAAAACTGTGGAACAACTTTATACTACAGGTAAGTTGCCACCCAGCATCATCATTACACCAGATGGAAACGACAAACGCGGCTCCAGCCCCTACTGGGACTCCCAATATATCGATGGCCCTAACGGTAAAGTCTCCACAGCCGTGGGGAATGAGTTAGTAAAAGTTGTGCAAAGCCGTTATCGTACACTAACTAACCCAGATTTTTGGGCAATAGGTGGTTTATCTTCTGGTGGTTGGGGTGCAATCAATGTCGGATTACACAACGTAGATCATTTCTCAATTTTATTTAGTCATAGTGGTTATTTTCATGATAAAAGTGGCCCAGCAAATAGCCCAATATCTTATATTAAAAACATTCCTCTAAAAGCTCAAAAAAGATTGAAAATCTACCTAGATTCTGGCACATCAGACAGTGAAGAAATTGACGAAGCCGAACAATTTAATAAAGTGCTAAATAAACTCAAAATTCAAAACTTATTTCGTCAGTTTCCTGGCAGTCATACTTGGCAATACTGGCGGGAACATTTAGCCGATTCATTGACATTTGTTGGCGAGCAATTTCGCTCTTCTGAAATAGCACATGGAACTGGTAATTCAAATCTTAATGCTCAGAAACATACTCAAAATAATTAGCCATCTTTAAAGTAAGCTAAAAAACATCTAATTTGCATAATCAAATTAAACATAACTCTTGTGGGGTGGGCATCTTGCCCACCCAGCTTATGCAATTTAAATTATCTCGTTATCTCGTTCCCAGTCTCCGACTAGGAATGCCGTTATTGAGGCTCCGCTTCCCTTGCTAGCGGCAGAGCCACCAAGAGCAGCATTTCCAGCCGGAGGCTGGAAACGAGGGTTTAAAGGAGTTTCAGCTTAAGTTGACACCAATGGGTACTCCTATTACGGCTGTACTTACGCTTGTCGGGAAATGCTACAAGTAAGTCAGCACGATAAAACCAAACTGTATAAAGCACAGTAAACAAGGCTCAAACTCTTTTTCCCCCTGCTCCCTGCGTTATCCCAACGATAATTATTTACGCCGACCTACTTAGAAGCATAATACAATTACTTTTTTATCCCACCAATTTATACTTAAACTCCTACAACTTTAAGACATTAACAAACATTCCACTATTGATTATGCTTTTTAGTAGTAGAATTAGCATTTTGTTCTGAGATTACATAGTAATTATTGACAATGAAGCTTATTCACACCTGAAAATCTTTTTCTTGTAAAGATTTTAACGCTTCAATCTGTCAACAAATGATTACTATCTTTGAGAACCAAAACTTATGCCTATTGATGATGCTAATAACAATGCATTCTCAAATAAACAGCTAAATGCCACTTCAATTTCCTCTTTAGATAGCTTTCATACACAAGATTACTACAACCTCAAACTTAGCGGCCGTAGTAGCTATAAATCAACTGATGCTGATGTGCAGTTGCTAAATAATGGTGACTCCGAAAATACCAGTAACGCTGCTACTAATGATTTTAGTGCAGAGAATTATAACTCCACTAATGGCTATGGCTTAATTAATGGAGCAGCAGCAGTGGCTAAAGCTATTGGTCAAAATACCTTTGCTGATGTTCCCGATCTTGGTGGCAATAATTGGGGAGCAGACCTTGTAAAAGCACCAGAAGTTTGGGCACACGGATACACGGGTAAAGGTGTTGTTGTCGCTGTTTTAGATACTGGAGTTGACTATAACCACGAGGATTTAAGTAATAATATCTGGACAAATAGCAAAGAAATTCCAGGTAACGGTATAGATGATGATGGCAATGGCTATGTTGATGATAGTTCCGGCTGGAATTTCTCTGAAAATAACAACAACACCCTAGATCAAAATGGTCATGGGACTCATGTTTCTGGCACGATCGCAGGAGAAAATAATAACTACGGTGTCACTGGTATTGCCTACGATGCCAAAATTATGCCTGTCAAAGTTTTAAATGACTCTGGCTCTGGTTCCTATAGTTCCATAGCGAAAGGCATTCACTACGCTGTGGATAATGGAGCCAATGTAATTAACCTCAGTCTAGGAGGCGGATCTTCTAATCGCACTCTAGAGTCAGCCATTAACTATGCCAGTAGCAAAGGAGTGATTGTCGTCATGGCAGCAGGTAATGATGGTGACTCATCACCAGGTTATCCCGCGCGCTATGCCTCCAAGTCGGGAATTGCCGTTGGGGCAGTAGATAGAAATAATAACATGCCTGACTTTTCTAACCGCTCTGGAACCAATGAAATCTCTTATGTCACAGCCCCAGGAGTTAAAGTCTATTCATCAGTTCCAAATAATCAATATGCCACTTATAGCGGCACTTCTATGGCGACTCCCCACGTTGCTGGTATAGTTGCCCTGATGCTTAGTGCTAATCCTAACCTGACTGATGCCCAAGTACGTCAAATTGTCACAGAAACCGCAGGAAATAGTACACAAACTACAAACTCTAGTTTAAATATTTCTAATGTCAGTTCTCTAGCGAGTCAGGTAATTGCAGAAACCACAGGAAATAGTACACAAACTACAAGCTCTAGTTTTAATTTTTCTAATGTTAGTTCTCTGGCAAGGCAGGTAATGTCTGACAATAACTTGCTAGGGGTCTATGGACAAACTGCAAATTATCTGACATCACAAACAAGTTCTAGCTTTAATAGTTCCTATTTTGGTTCTCTAATGGGTCAGGCAATTATCGGAACAGCAAAATATGTAACACCAGAAACTATCGCTAGTTTCAATAATTCCGATGTTAGTTCTCTAATAGGTCAGGCAATTATCGGAACAGCAAAATATGTAACACCAGAAACTATCGCTAGTTTCAATAATTCTGATTTTAATCCTGTGATTGGTCAGGCAATAACGGAAACTGCAAAATATCTGATATCAGCCGAAGGTAATAACGGATTAGCCAATCCAGACTTATGGTCGCAAGTCCAAAACTATGAGGAAATTCTGGGGAACATCAATGTGGATAGCAGTGAAGATGAGAATAATGTTGATTATGGCAAACTACTAGAGGGAATGCAAAAACAAATAGAACAATATAGAAAATTCTTTGGTCTTGCTTGAAACTTATAGCAATTTCCAGCTGACTGCAATACACAACCAATAGCAATACTGGTCGGTTAAGGTTTTTTGATGAAAATTATAAATCTCAAAGATGCGATAAATTGGCGTCTCTACAATCATCAGTCTTTTGTCTTGGCGCTGATTCATCGCGTCTCTTGCCTTAAGCGAACAGTGTTGGATTGGGTTGAGAAACGTAGACTCAAAGAGGCTTCTCGCAGGGTAACTCAATATTTCCAGAGCTTTGTTGGGTTACGGTTTATCTCGTTCCCAGTCTCAGACTGGGAATGCCATCCTAAAGGCTCCGCCTCCCTTGCTGGCTGGCGGCAGAGCCGCCAGGAGCAGCATTTCCAGCCGGAGGCTGTAAAAAGAGTTTCAGCTTAAGTTGACACCAATAAGCATTGCTGTGCCCCTACCGAGTGGTCTACTTACCTGAAAATAGCTGTGCGATAAAAACAGCAGATTCTACAAACCTACCTAACTGAAAATGCTTCGTTGAATCGTCGTGTCACTGGCTCGGTAATAAACGTCAAAATTGACTTCTTGCGAGTGACAATTTCACCTGTAGCAGCCATCCCTGGTGTAAATTCTACTTCTTGACCCCGGACGTTTACTGAGTGTTTACTTAGCTTGATTCTCGTCGGAAAAACTAAGCCTAATTCTTTATCAATAATTGCATTTGGACTGACTTGCACGACTTCGCCCTCCACAATGCCAAATTCTTGAAAAGGGAAAGTCGCCATTTTAACTTTTGCTTTCATTCCTTGACGAATAAACCCAATATCGCGGTTGAGAACTTTCACCTCTAGGAGCATTTCTTCTCCTTCCGGTAAAATTGACACCAATTCTTCACCAGATTGTACTGGCCCCTTGGTAGCTTTGACTCTGTAAATAGTACCAGCAACGGGAGCTTCAATCGTTTCTAAAGCTTGCTGCTTTCTAGCCTGTTCTAATTGACCTTGAACAGTTGTGAGTTCTTCTTTACGCTTGTTAAACTGCGTCAAAATTTCACTTTGGCGTTCTGATACTACACGCTGAACCTGATTTTGTGCAGCTTTATAAGCTTGTTCTGCTTGGTGAATTTCTTGGACTTGGGCAGCAATATCTTTTTCTAATGATGTGACTTTATCTTGAGCCTCTGTTATTTTATTCTGACCATTGGTCACTTCATCTTGCGCTCTGGTGATTTCTGTCTTTGCACGAGTTAATCTTTCTTGAGCATCTATGTAATCGACACGAGGGACAGCGCCAGGAGTAATTAAAGTGCGTAGGCTTTTTTCTCTTTCTTGTGCAAGTGCCAAATTGCTTTCAATTTTAATTCGGATGCTATCTGCGTTGGCAAGGTTGGTTTGAGCATTTATAAAGCTGCTTTTGGCGTTAACTAAGTTGTCTTGCAATCGAGTCAAGCGAACTTTGGCTTGATCGACAAGTGCCATTTGGCGATTTGCTTCTGCTTCTGCTGCTGCTTGACGCGCTTGGTAATCTTGCAGGCGAGAGTTTAAAAGTTCATCTTGCAGTTTCGTTCCAGCAGTTTTACCTCCGGTGCGTTCTGCATCCAAACGTTGCAAATCGTCCTGAATTAATCTGGTAGATTTTGCTAGGCGGGAAACATCGGTTATTTTCAAGTCTGGATCTTTTTGAATCAGAACTTGACCTTTAGTAACGCGATCGCCTTCTTTCACTTTCACTGCGACAATTGAGCCCCCACCCAAAGATGTCACCGGTCTTACCTGTGTGGAAGCAATTAATTCCCCTGGTGCTGTTGCTACTTCATCTATTTGCGAGAAGTACGCCCAAGCGATCGCTCCAAATACTACGACGCTCATCGTTCCCGCTAATAATCTAGTGTACAGAGGTGGCAATTCCTGTACTGCTTTACCCAATTCATAAGTGAGTTGTTCTTCTGGTTGGGCGAATCGCTCTTTTGTCTGACGTGCTTGAGCAGCATTTACCATATATTTTTATCCTTTGTTATTTGTCATTAGTCATTTGTCCTTTGTCATTTGTCCTTGGTTATTCATCAGTAATGACCAATGACTAATGACTAATGATTTGTGTTTAACAAACAGAATTCAGGAGTCAGGAGTCAGAATTCAGCATGAATTCTGTACGACTGGCGGATGAATAAATCGGTTGAAGTCCCCCACTAAATTAAAGATTTAGTGGTCTTTAATGATTTATTCTGACTCCTGAATTCTGACTCCTGAATTCTTCTTCAATTCAAACTGCTAAATAGCGCCGCAAAAAATTTTCTAATGTCTCCAACTGGAAGTTATAAATCGCCTCTAAATTGGCAATTTCATCTTTTGTACAGAAAAATTCATTTGCTAGCAATGTGCGGTAAGTTCCCAAAGCTTTTTGGATTTGGGGATTAAATAAACCCAATGCACCCTGTAACCCATCAACAACAAATAGTGGTGAGTTAATTATTACTGGTTCTTTGGTGAAGATCCGACCAAAAATCCGGGGAATATCTTCTCGTAATAAAATCTCCGGCCCTCCGACGGGTAAAATCTGGTTGCGAGCGCCTTCAACTGTCACAGAATCTACCACTATCCTTGCCAAATCATCGGTACTGACAATCGAGGTACGGTTTTTGCGATCGCCAATCAATAAATACAATCCCGTTTCCCGAAACCGTTCTACCAGTGGCAGCAAGTTAGATGCTAATCCAGCTGGGCGTAAAATAGTGTAATTTAAGCCACTAGCTACCAAATATCGCTCTACTGCTCGTTTGGCTTTGAAAACCGGAGCATCTTCATATCCGCGATCGGCTCCCAATACGGAAATAAAGACAAAATGCTCTACACCATTGGCTTTTGCTTGGTCAATAAGTTCAATATTGGCCCGGTAATCTAAAGATAGGGCATCACTATCAGAACCGTGGGCGCTGATAATATACTGGATGCCGCGACTAGCTTTCTGGATATCTTTTTCCTCTAGCAAGTCACCGATGAAAATTTCTGCACCTCGGTGTTCTAACTCGCTGTAGCGTGAGTTAAGGCGGGCAAATGCCCGTACAGACTGTTCTCGTTGTCGTAGGAGTCGCACAACTCTGCGACCAATTCCTCCGGTTGCTCCAGTTACCAGAAACATATAAATACCTAAATTGAATAGTTACAGCGTTTATAGTTGTCAAAATGCTCGATATATGCTCAAAATTCATTGAGCAATACTTAAATAGAGATATGAGCATATTTTTATACTTTGTTACTATGCTCAAGATATTTTCACACCAATAAGTCACACCCTATTTATTTTAATACTCTAAAAATTATCCCCCATATCTTATGTAGATGCAGGGGATAGGTTGATGAGATTAGTTTTACTGGCTGAACAAGTTGATAACTTGTTCAAGCGACATCTTAGCCTTGTGCAAATTGAGCAGGTTCTCCTGGTCGTATCGGTCAGGATAGCTCATTTTCCTGCCTTCCAGCGTTATCCGAATTAGTGCTGCTTGCTCATCTGTGGGTGAATTCATCTCATCTATAGCAGAACTGATTACCTGGATAGCGTTAAAGTTAGGGAATTTTAACCCTTTACCTTGCTTCATTTGTTGCAGCGCTAAAAGTGGAAATGCCATCAGAGTTACGATGTACGAGGTTTTGTATCCTGCATTCCCGGTTGGTTTGATGCCATATCTACGACACAAATCGCGTAATTCTTTAATAGTCTTGATTTCAAGTTCGGAACGCGTGAACATAAAATAGTAGTGTCCATTTTTGATATTGGATATTGGTGGTTGTACTTCCGGCAAGTTGTAGCAACCACCAAAAAACAATCTATTGTTTTGGCACCGAGTAAATCAAGCCTTGTTTATGTTTCTCAATAATGCCTAATCCTAAAGGGAACCCACAAAATTTACAACCAATTAAATCAAATAGAGAAGAATCATTAATAGAGAGGATTAATCTACGCATTACCAAAACCATGAAAGAAGAATTATCCACTAAGGATGATCCTCCAGAATTTTGCCGTCGTGCGATCCAGGAAGCATTAGATAAGGACAAAGAGAAGTAATCTCAATAGGTTATGGCAGTTCTTAATTGCATAGAATACAGACCATTTATAGGGGCACAGCAATGCTCATTGGTGTCAACTTAACGTGAAACCGCTTGTCCGCCGGGAATTAAAATTCCCGTCTAATAGCTAAAGTCATCTGAAGATGACTAAATATCGCCAAAAATCTCCAGTCTACTTCAGTAGACTTAAGCATATTAGCCCGAAAATTTATTTCCGGGCGGGCATGGAAGCCAACAGATAAGCTATTTCCATCTGAAATTGACACCTATGAGTAATGCTGTG
The DNA here is from genome assembly GCF_036916655.1 of Nostoc sp. Lineage (GTDB taxonomy): Bacteria > Cyanobacteriota > Cyanobacteriia > Cyanobacteriales > Nostocaceae > Nostoc. The sequence continues at coordinate 166,193 of NZ_JBALFY010000117.1, read as the reverse complement.
CCCTATTGTATATTGCATCCATTCGAGAACCGCTATATAGCAATCCTGAATCATTCGTAAAAAAAATATCCCCGACTTCTTTAAGAAGTCGGGGATATGCGGGTTGCAATTTCTCACAAATCAAATCTGACTGTTGTTGCTATCCTCAAAACTATTCAGAGGCTTTATTATTAGCTCTATTAGCACGCGCCTCAGCTGAAGCCATCACCTCATCGAAATTCTCTAGCACTTCGCCAGGAAAGTTTTCCAAAACTCTGGTAGAAATAGCAACCCGCCCTTTACCTTCATCCAAGTCGATAATTACAGCTTTAATTGGCTGCCCAACTTGAAATACTTTTTCTAAAGAATCAATGAATTTCTGACTTACCTGCTTGATATGAAGTAAGGCGCTCATCCCACTTAAATCGACAAATACACCAAAAGGTTTGATGCCAGTAACTTTACCTTCCACTAGTTGACCTAGTTCTAATAAGCTGAAGTTGCTAGAACGAGTTGCTAAACGCTGAGAAAGGATGAGTTTGTTGGTGTTACGATTAATTTCCAAAAAACCCACAGTCAGATTTTGACCTTTGAGTGCTTCTAAATTATCACGCTCTGCTAGGTGCGATCGCGGGATAAATCCTCGCAAAGAAAGAATATCGACGGTTACACCACCTTTATTCACACCCGTAACCCGTACTTGTACAGTTTGAGCATTCTCCTGCATTTCGGTCAGTCGTTCCCAGATGTGCTGAATTTCCAACTGCTTTCGAGAAAGAGTCACTTGACCTTCTGCATCCTGATCTCGGATAATCAAAAACTGCATTTCCTCTTGCAATGGCAACACCTCCGATAAATCGGTAACTGCTCTCAAAGAAGCCTCATCGCGTGGCAGAAAAGCTGACGACTTGCCACCAATATCAACATAAGCGCCATCATGGTCAAGTTGGAACACTTTGCCATGTACAACTTGTCCCTTTTGAAATTGGTAGTCGTGTTTTTCTAGTGCTTTGGCAAAATCGTCCATTGTAAAGGGCGAATTGGCTGTTTGAGAAAGTTTCGATTCGGAATTCATGACTTTTGAAGATTAGTTTTTATTTGATATGGTGCAACTGAAGTTTAAATTGTCATTTGTCATTTGTCATTTGTCCTTTGTCCTTTGTGATTCACCAATGACTAATGACTAATGACAAATTTGGCTACGTATGCTTCAGTTTAGTTGACCAAAGAGTTGTTTTACTTGCTCCCAAGCATCGGTCGCAGCTTTAGGATTATAACTGGCACGGTGGTCGCAGAAAAATCCGTGATCAGCTCCATCGTAGCGAAACACGCGATGAGGAATTTTATATTTTTCTAACTCTGCTGCAATCTCATCTACTTGTTCGCTTGGGATGCTAGCATCTTCTGTACCAAAAAAGGCATAGAGAGTACCTGTGATTTCTCTGGTGCGGGTGAGAGTAGGAGCTACACCTCCCGGCGTGCGGGTGGTAATTCCAGCACCGTAGAAGGAAGCTGTAGCTTTAATATCTGGCAAGGTGGCTGCAAGATATGCGACATGACCGCCAAAGCAGAAGCCAATACAGCCAAAACCATCTTTTTTCACTTGGGGCAGATTTTTGAGGTAGTCAATTGCTAGTTGAATATCGCTCAATAACTCTGAGGCTTGAGTTTGCATGGCGTAGTTTCTGCCCGTTTCAATGTCTTCGGGTGTGTATCCGGTTTCAAACCCAGGAGCAATCCGTTGAAAAAGAGCAGGCGCAATCGCTACATACCCAAGTTGGGCAATCCGTTCTGTAACTTCCCGAATGTGAACGTTGACACCAAAAATCTCTTGTAATACCACGACTCCTGGGTAAGAACCAGATTCTTTTGGTTCTGCAAGATAAGCAGACACTTGAATATTATCTTGCAAAAGATTAACCGTTGTGGTAATTGTTGCTTGCTCTGTCATAATAATTTTTACCAGTGCCGTGTGATTAGCCGTGTGATTATTTGATATAACTATGCCAGTATGCCTAGCTTTTTTCTAATTAAATGATCAATTACCAATAGTGAGCGCATTAAAAATTTGTATCAGAAAAACTTTATATGTAAATAAACATATTTGAGACGTAGCAAATACATCTGTACACTGAAGGAGTGCTGAGTTAAAAGTGCTGAGTAGGCAAGCAACACTTAATACTCAAACCTCAGCACGGGCTAAAGCCCCGCTCCCGCTAACAGCACTTAGTATTAGGAGGTTTGGTGATGATTCAATTCCGTATTCAGCCAGACAGCGAAATTCCCGCATCAACCCAGCTGTTTAATCAAATCCGATTTGCGATCGCTTCTCGACAATATCCCCCTGCTTACAAATTGCCAAGCACACGGGCATTGGCAATGCAAACGGGGTTACACCGCAATACCATAAGTAAGGTTTACCGTCAACTAGAGGAAGACGGATTTGTTGAAAGTATGGCTGGTTCGGGTATTTATGTTCGCGCCCAAGGTCATGAGGGCGGTAGTAGGCTGCAATCACCAATTCTCAAACAAAATCCTAATGCATATCAAGTTGTCCAGCAAGCACTTGATGAGTTGCTCTCTCAAGGATGTTCGCTAAATCAGGCTAGAGAGCTATTTTTAGCGGAAATTGACTGGCGTTTGCGTTGTAGTGCGCGGGTACTGGTTGCAGTTCCATCTTATGATATGGGTGCTGGTGAATTGATGGTGTATGAATTAGAGCGATCGCTAAAAATTCCAGTCCAGCTGGTAGCAATGGAAGAATTAACAGCTGTGCTAGATAAAACTACTTCTGCCACAGTCGTCACCAGTCGGTATTTTATCAGTAATGTGGAAGCGATCGCAGCTCCAAAAGCTGCACGAGTAATTCCTCTCGATATCTACGACTACAGCAAAGAACTCAGCATCTTGAAAACCCTACCAAAAGAAAACTGTGTTGGGATAGTTAGCCTCAGTTCTGGGATTGCACGAGCCGCAGAAGTCATTCTCCACGGTTTGCGGGGCGATGAACTACTGGTGATGACTTCGCAGCCAAAAGATGCCTATAAACTTCAGGCAATGGTTAAACGGGCTGAGGTAATCATCAGCGACCAAGCCAGTTTTGCGGCAGTGCAAGCAGCCGTGCAAGCATCTGATGAAGATATTATTCGTCCACCAAAGCTGATTAAGGTTGAAAATTATATCGGCGCTAACTCGATTAACTTGCTAAAACGAGAACTGGGTTTAAGTTAATCTCAAGATAATTCTACCAACATCTTTGAGAGCAACTAATACAGGAGGGATGGGATAGTGCAGATTGTAATTGTGGGCGCAGGCCCAACAGGTGTAACCCTTGCCCTGCTTCTTGTAAAACGTGGTATTGCTGTAACGTTAATTGAAGCAGCAAAAGACTTTCATCGTGTATTTCGCGGTGAAGGATTAATGCCCAGTGGCTTAGAAGCTTTAGAGGAAATGGGTATATCAGCCTTGTTGGAACATATTCCCCATCGACAACTTGACGCGTGGGAATTCATCATCGGGGACAAGCAGTTATTTCGAGTTGATGAACCAATGGCAGCAACCCGACCCTGTACGCTAGTTTCACAACCATCACTGCTCAAAGCACTGATTTCGGAAGCTCAAACCAATGATGGGTTTGAATTTATCCAGGGTGTTCCGGTCAAAGATTTATTGTGGAGTAACCAACGTGTCGCAGGTGTAGTACTGAGCGATGGGAAAGAAATTACTGCTGACTTAGTGATTGGGGCAGATGGTCGAAATTCTCTTGTGCGACAACGTATAGGATTGGAATTGGTACGTCAGCCCAAAAATATTGATATTCTCTGGTTTAAACTTGCCGCCAGTCCTGAGTTTGCAGCCGATAATGTGTTTCGTACTATTGTAAATGGCGATCGCGTATTTACCATCTTTCACGGAGCAGAATCAGGAAAACTACATCTGGCTTGGGTGATGTCAGCAACCGAAAATACTGACTGGAAACAAGCCAACTGGGCAGAGATTTTTGCTTCACTATCACCTTCATGGCTAGCAGAGCATTTCCGTAATCATGCAGACACCATCGAATCCCCCATTCGGCTTTCTGTTGTGGTTGGTTATTGTCGGCAATGGCACGCACCAGGGGTATTGCTTCTAGGTGACGCTGCACACCCAATGTCTCCCGTCCGTGCCCAAGGAATTAATCTAGCATTCCGTGATGTGATTGTCGCTGCTAATCATCTTGTGCCGTTGTTGCAAAAAGAAGCTGGACACCAGAATATTGACATGACACTATCGCAAATCCAAGCGGAACGTGAGCCAGAAATTATCCGCGCCCAGCGACTCCAGTTAGAGGAAGCTAAACAAGGCGAACTACTGCGAAAAAATGCACTGCTGCGATCGCTGTTGATTCAACTTGCTCCCTTGCTCCGTAAAATAATTAAAAAGTCTTGGTTAAAGCGACAATATAAAATGCGTCAAGGTATTACACAGGTACACTTAACTGTTTAAAAATCACCAGCAGTTATCCTACTTGTGGTTGTGGGGTGTTAATTTGCAAAAACTCTTGTACCCGTTGCAGATAAGTTGGGGCATCTTCCAACATTGGGAAATGCGCTGTGTTACGAATCATCACAAACTTCACTTTGTCACTCAATGCAGCCGCTTGACGACCCATCTCGGCTGGAATAATTTTGTCATACTCCCCCGCCACAAGTAGAGTTGGCACTGTCAGCTTCGCAAACTCTTGCGGCATCACTTCAGATTGAGCCTTACTGACTGAAGTAAAAATTGTCCCTAAAGCCGCATCGTAATCTGCTTCGAGAAAATCTTCTAAAAAAGCCTGCCGCTCAGAATGTGGTATGGAACTATATAAAAATCTAGCCATAAACATCCGGTCAACAAATGGAATTTTGCTTAACCATTTGGGACGGAATTTAACTACATAGCCACCGAATTTATGAAAGGCACTAAAAGATTTTTCGTCGTACTCGAAAATGCCGCTACAAGTTAAAATTCCTCGTTCTACTCGTTGGGGATAGCGGTTAAAAAATAAAGTGGCAACAGAAGCGCCCATTGAATGAGCATTGATATAAACACGCTGAAGATGCAATCCATCTAACAAGGCTGCCAAATCATCAGCGTATTCCTCTAATTCATAGGTTAGCTCTCTAATTGCCTCCGATTCTTCCTGTGGGGAATCAGATTCAGCAACAGCTTCACTTGCTTGGGCGATAGTTGGCTTTCCACCAGAGCGGCCAAATCCCCGCAAATCGTAGAGTAAACAATCAAATTGTTCTGATAAAGCATCAGCAGTATTTTGCCAATATCTAGCTGAACCAGCCCAACCATGCATGAAAACCATCACTGGTTTCACCAAAGAACCGGATGGTTTTTTCACCCATTCGTAGTAATGCTCAACGCCACGAACATTAATATAAGGCATTAGTCATTTGTCCTTTGTCAATTGTCATTAGTCCCTGGTATATGGTTATTATTCCTTATTTTTTGACCAATGACTAATGACTAATGACTAATGACTATTAAGCAGATTCTGGCTTCGGTAGTGAAGACGGATGTATTATTAGTTCAGCAGTTGATCGCTTCTCGACCATTTCCCTTGTAACTGTACAGCGTGTCACATCCTTACGGGATGGTAACTCATACATTACATCCAACATCAATTCTTCGACAATACCACGTAATGCTCTCGCACCAGTTTTACGGCGGTAAGCTTCTTGAGCGATCGCTCGTAAAGCATCTGCTTTAAAATCTAATTGGACATTATCCATCTTCAGCAGCTTTTGGTACTGCTTCACTAGGGCGCTACGTGGTTGAGTCAGAATCGCCATCAGGGCTTCTTCATCTAGCGGATCTACTACTGCTACCATTGGCATCCGCCCAATGAATTCTGGAATTAGGCCAAATTTTACTAAATCATCCGGTTCTAGATGGCGAAGAGTGTCTGCTGCTCGTTTCTCTTTCGATTGGCCTTCTCCCGGTTGCACAAAGCCGATTGCTTTTTTGCCAACTCTCTGATCTACAATCTTGTCTAAGCCGACGAAAGCACCACCACAGACGAACAAAATATTACTTGTATCAATCTGGATGCAGTCTTGATAAGGATGCTTGCGCCCTCCTTGGGGTGGTACATTAGCGATCGTTCCCTCTAACATTTTCAGCAAGGCTTGCTGGACGCCTTCGCCAGAAACATCGCGGGTAATTGACGTGTTCTCACTCTTACGAGCAATTTTGTCAATTTCGTCAATATAAATAATTCCCCGTTGCGCTTCCTCTATATCTAAGTCTGCCACCTGCAACAGTCGCAGCAAGATATTTTCCACATCTTCTCCCACATACCCCGCTTCCGTCAGCGTCGTCGCATCGGCAACGGCAAAGGGTACATCCAAGATTTTCGCTAGGGTTTGGGCTAAGAGAGTTTTACCGCAACCAGTCGGGCCAATTAATAAAATGTTGGACTTTTGCAGTTCTATAGCATCATCCGCCCCAGGTTTGCCACTGGCTTTAGACTGAATCACCGCCAGTCGCTTGTAGTGATTGTAAACGGCGACTGAAAGCACTTTCTTCGCTTCGTCTTGACCAATAACGTGTTCGTCTAGATATTTTTTAATCTCTCTTGGCTTGGGAATTTGATTGAACGAAATACTAGCAGAGTGAGTACGCCGTTTTTCAGGTGGTTCTGCTCTTGGCGCTGGTTGTGCTGCCGCACCACTGGTATCGAGTAACTCCTCGTCTAATATTTCATTACACAAGTCAACGCATTCATCGCAGATGTAGACTCCCGGCCCCGCGATTAATTTACGCACCTGCTCTTGAGACTTGCCACAAAATGAACATTTTAAATGGGAGTCGTACTTAACCATACCAGCCTCTTATTTCAGAATGGTGACGTTTTCCCCTGCTACGGGAAGATTTTGCCTGGAAATGACCTGATCAATCAAACCGTAGTTTTTTGCCTCTTCAGCCGACATAAAAAAGTCACGCTCAGTATCAGCTTCAAGTCTTTCTAAGGGTTGACCAGTATGGTGAGCCATTAACTGATTCAACTTAGCCTTAACATAAAGAATTTCTCTGGCTTGAATTTCAATGTCAATGGCTTGACCTTGAGCGCCACCAAGTGGTTGGTGAATCATAATCCGGGAGTCGGGCAGAGACATTCGCTTACCGACAGCTCCTGCTGTCAACAAAAATGCCCCCATGCTCGCGGCTAATCCAAAACAGATGGTAACAACATCAGGGCGAATTTGCTGTATTGTATCATAGATTGCCATCCCTGCGTAGACGGAGCCACCAGGAGAATTAACATACAGTTGGATGTCTTTTTCTGAGTCTTCGGCGTCTAGGAATAACAACTGAGCCACAATTGAGTTAGCTACGGCATCATCTATTGGCGTTCCTAAAAAGATAATCCGCTCTCGCAGCAGGCGGGAGTAGATGTCGAAAGCTCTTTCTCCCATGCCAGATTGCTCTATAACCATCGGTACGATGTTGCTAGGGCTGCTCAACTGGGAGTTAATGTTTATTCGACTTAAGTTGCTGATTGGGGAATTTCCCGACTGCGATTCAAGCATACAAGCTTTCTGTGACGATAATTTAGGACAAATGTTTCAGCAGCCGATGCTGCCTTTTCAACGAATGGAATTTGTATAAGCTACGTGTTAACCATTATGCCTCATATAATTTCCTCTCGTGTAACACAGTATCAAGCTCAGGCGATAACCGATGTCACTATTTGCCGAAAATTCATTAATCCTTTAATTATCTGACTTAATCCTTGAGTTATGGGGCATTGGGAAAGAGGAGGCAGAAGTTGTTGAATTTTGAATTGATTTCTTCCTCATCTCTCTTACCTTACCCATTTCACCAGTACTTTAACTCAGAACTGGTGAATTCATGGCTGTGGGATTTTTGATTATCCTTCTGTGACTTCTTTTATGACTTCTGTGGAAGTTTCGCTGTTTTCTTCCTCAGTCTGAGGTGCATCAGCATCACCATCTGATTCTGCGTCTTCTGTTTCCTCTGCGAGAGTCAAGGAACCTTCGGGTACAAGTTCAACTGAGGAGTGTTCTAAAAGCCAATCGATGATTTTTTCGGTTAACAGTTCGTTTTCCACGATTGACCGCAGTTTATCTTCATCAACGTCTTGTTCTTCTGGGTATTGCTCCAAAAGCTCTTTGACTCTGGCTGCGATTTCTTCTGGTATTACCTCGATAGATTCGCGTTTGCCGATTTCCCGCAAGGACAAGGAACGTTTGATGCGTTCAATTGCTTCAGTACGCGATCGCTCCCGCAATTGCGGAATAATATCTTGAGTAAACAGCTTTCTCACATCCAATCCCTGCTGAGACAGCCGCATTGCTGTTTGCGTTAGCATCGCATCTACTTCTTGCTCAATCAAGGTTGCTGGTAAGTCAACTTCTACGTGCTTGAGCAGTTCCGTTAACAAGGCTTCCTGCTTATTGGTTTTTGTTTTGTCGTCCGCCTCTTTTTGATATCGCTCTACCAAAGAAGCGCGTAACTCCTCTAAGGTTTCAAAATCGCTGATTTCCTGGGCGAAATCGTCATTTATTTCTGGTAGTTCCTTTTCTTTGATTTCTTTCAGCGTCACGGTGAAAGTTGCCGCTTTTCCCGCTAAATCTTCATTAGCATAAGGATCTGGGAACTGTGCCGCAATTTCTTTGGTTTCTTCAGGATTCATCCCCACGATTCCCGAAATAAAGCCGGGAATAAATTTATCTTCCTGCAACTCAACTTGAAAATCAGTTGCTTCGGCTCCAGGAATCGGTTCTAGTTCCGCTGCCTCATCTTCGCCCTCAACTCTGGCGAATGAACCTTTAAAATCAACTACGGCAATATCGCCAATTTGGGCTGCACGTCCTTCCACAGGAATCAATGTCGCCAATTCTTGACGTTCTTTATCCAGAGTGTTTTCTACTCGCTCTGGATCGAACTTGACTTCTTCAGCTTTGGCTTGCAAATCAGTGTACTGCACTAGATTCACTTCTGGTTCTACATCGACAGCAGCCGAAATCGTCAGGGGTTTTCCCGGTTCATAATTCTTAATCAGATCCTCAAAAGAGGAGCGCAATTGCGGCTGACCGATTGCTGGGATGGCTTCTTGTTTGACTGCTTGCTCAATGCCATCTTGAATTAGTTCTTCCAGCGCCGCTGCCTTGATTCGAGTCGTACCCAGCCGTTGTAGTAATATCGGCCGAGGCACCTTGCCTTTACGAAACCCAGGAATATTGGCAGTACTGGCTAAGTTTTTAATGACCTGTTCGTAAGTTTGCTTGGTAATTTCCGGCGTAATCTCTATTTCCAGGCCAATTTGGCTGGCGGGAAGTTTTTCCTGGGTGACTTTCATGCTTTGTCTCTAGTTTTCTGGTATTTTATACTCCGAGTACACACAAAACGCAATAAAATAATTGTTTGCGTTTATGGCTTGATGTCTCTTAGGGGTAATGGGAGTTTGCCAAAAGGTCTTGTGACATCCAAGGATGGATGTTTGTCTTGGGGCAAAGATCCAGTTTACTGCCAATTATCAAGGACTTGACATTTTACTTTCATAACAATTTGGTTAATGGGGCATTGGGCATTGGGTATTGGCATTGGGCATTGGTTATTCTCCATCTTCCTCTGCTCCCTCATTATTCCTCCACTCCCTACTCTCAGGAATTAATTATTCAGTGGGCTAATGCCGTGATATCCTGGTTCTCAACGAGTGGTTAGTACCCCAAATTAAAGTTATAGTATTGAGTCTAGCTATTTCTAAGTTATGGTACGACACCGTATATGTTACCTGAGCGCATAGCTAAGTTTTGTACTTGTTTTGTGCATTTCGATCTTAGTTAATATATTCATCATCTTGGTAAACAACTTTTTTTAGCCAAGATGTCTCTTGCCTTATAGGTGAGATGCCTGTTAAATGTCTAAGTGCAGATATCTTCATTTTTCTGCTAAATGGCAGTTTGTTGTATAATAATATATAGTTAAAATCGATGAAATAAATGAATGTCCATTGTTGTAAAATTCAACATCACTTAACTTATTAAATAACCAAGCGAATAAATGTATAAATGTATTAAATATAATATAAAAACAGAGTAAATTAGAAAAAAATCTAAATCTATTCAAAATCTATTTACAGACTGCGATCGCTAATTATATAAAAATTGTCAATTGTTCCAATAAATTGCAGATAAGTCTCTTAAAGGAGGAAGCAAGTTTGTCGAAATCCTATCGTTTAGCTATTTTGGGAGCCACTGGTGCAGTTGGTACTGAGTTGCTGGAATTATTAGAAAACCGTAACTTTCCGGTTGCTGACTTGAAGTTATTGGCATCAGAGCGGAGTGTCGGGCGATCGCTACGCTTTAAAGGGGAGAATATACCAATAGAGCCAGTTAGCGATCGCGCTTTTGAAGATGTCGATATAGTACTAGCTAGTGCAGGTGGTTCCACATCCAAAGCTTGGGCAGCAATTGCCGTCGAAAAGGGCGCAGTAGTAATTGACAACTCCAGTGCCTTTCGGATGAACCCAGAAGTTCCCTTAGTAGTGCCAGAGGTAAATCCGCAAGCCGCAGCGCATCACCAAGGCATTATTGCTAACCCCAACTGCACAACGATTTTAATGGCTGTGGCAGTCTGGCCATTGCATAAAGTTAAACCAGTGCAACGCATCGTCGCTGCAACCTACCAATCGGCTAGTGGTGCAGGTGCTAGGGCAATGGCAGAAGTGAAAACCCAAACAAGCGCTATACTACAAGGACAGCCACCGATTGCCGAAATATTGCCTTACCCATTGGCATTTAATTTATTCCCCCATAACTCCCCATTAAACGATTTGGGTTATTGTGAGGAAGAAATGAAGATGGTGAACGAAACCCGAAAAATATTTGGCACGCAGCAAATCAGAATCACTGCGACCTGTATACGGGTTCCCGTACTCCGCGCCCACTCAGAAGCCATTAATTTAGAATTTGAGACTCCCTTTAGTGCGAAGGAAGCCAGAGAAATTTTAAATTCCTCCCCTGGAGTAAAATTGGTAGAAGATTGGGGAACTAATCATTTTCCGATGCCAATTGAAGCAACAGGTCAAGATGAAGTTCTAGTGGGAAGAATTCGTCAGGATATTTCCCATCCTTGTGGTTTGGAATTATGGTTGTGTGGCGACCAAATCCGCAAAGGCGCAGCGTTAAATGCAATCCAAATCGCTGAGTTGTTAGTAGAGAAAAATCTACTCAAACCATTAGCTATTAGTCATTAGTCTTTTGTCATTGGTTAAGCAACAAAGGACGAAGGACGAAGGACAAGTGACAAAAGACTAATGACACTTGAAAGCAATTTGCAGATAGGTTATTACAATAGAGAACCACCAAGATATAAAAACATGGGTAATCAGGAGTGAAAAAAGGGTGGGAGATTTTGGCAATGTTTTAACCGCTATGATTACGCCATTTAAAGCAGATGGTAGCGTCAACTATGATGTAGCGGCAGAACTGGCGGCGCATCTAGCTAACAATGGTACAGATACATTGGTGATGTGCGGCACAACAGGAGAGTCCCCGACGCTAAGTTGGGATGAAGAATACCAGTTGTTTGTCGAGGTATTGCAGTCCGTGGCCGGAAAAGCCAAGGTAATCGCAGGTTGTGGATCAAATTCCACTAAAGAAGCGATCGCAGCCACCGAAAAAGCGTCTAAAATAGGAGTACATGGTTCCTTACAAGTTGTTCCTTATTACAACAAACCGCCACAAGCGGGATTGGAAGCGCACTTTAAGGCGATAGCACAAGCCTGTCCCGACTTACCGTTGTTGTTATATAATGTCCCCGGTCGTACCGGACAAAACCTTCAGCCAGAAACAGTTGCCCGGTTAGCTGAGGTTAACAATATTGTCGGGATTAAAGAATCCACTGGTAGTATAGATCAGGCAAGCGAAATTCGCCGCTTGACACCAAAAGAATTCCACATCTATTCTGGTGATGATTATATGACTTTGCCCTTGTTAGCGATCGGGGCAAAGGGTGTGGTAAGTGTAGCTTCTCATCTGGTAGGAAACCAACTACAGCAGATGATTCAAGCTTTTAATGCCGGAAAAATTGAGGTAGCAAGCGACATTCATCTCCAACTGTTCCCGTTGTTTAAAGCCCTATTTCTCACTTCAAATCCCATTCCAGTGAAAAAAGCACTGAAACTTCAAGGTTGGGAGGTTGGTTCAACTCGTCCGCCGCTATGTGAAGCTGATGTAGAAGTCAGTCAAAAATTAGAAGCGGTCCTGAAAGAACTTAGTTTAATCTAGCCACCAACTAGTTAAGCATTGCTAATTTACTCATTACCAAAGATACATATAAACAACGATCATAATTGTTCATAAGTTGCAATTTAAAAACCTGTGCTAGGACTGATAGATATACTATGAATCCTTGAGTGTACAGTCGATTTTATTGAATAAAAAATTGAAATCTTCAATTAAAACTTGATTGCTTTGGGACTGACTTAAGAGACAGATGATGTCTTAAATGCAAGTTCGTTAACTATCAACTTAATTAACCACAAGTAACAATCTAAGGAGAAAATGGCTAAAAACGAAGCTAATAATTCCGCCTTGAAAATTATTCCTTTGGGCGGTTTGCACGAAATTGGGAAAAATACCTGTCTTTTTGAGTATGACGATGAAATTATCCTGTTAGATGCAGGATTGGCTTTTCCTACAGAGGCGATGCATGGAGTAAATATTGTTTTACCAGATACGACCTATCTGCGGGAAAATCGCCACAAAATTAAAGGGATGATTGTTACTCATGGTCATGAAGACCATATTGGTGGGATTGCCTTTCATCTCAAGCAATTTGATATCCCGGTGATTTATGGGCCCAGGCTAGCAATGGCAATGCTAGAGGGTAAATTAGAAGAAGCAGGAGTCCGCGATCGCACAGAAATCAGAACAGTTCTACCACGTGATGTAGTACGGATTGGCAAAAACTTTTTAGTTGAATATATTCGTAACACTCATTCCATCGCTGATAGTTTCACTGTTGCCATTCATACTCCCCTGGGTGTAGTTATTCACACAGGGGATTTTAAAATTGATCACACCCCAGTGGATGGTGAAAAGTTTGATTTACAACGGTTAGCAGAACATGGTGAAAAAGGCGTTCTTTGCCTTCTAAGTGATTCTACTAATGCTGAGACACCAGGATTTACACCTTCGGAACGCTCAGTTTATCCCAATCTGGAGAGAGTATTTAGTCAAGCACCTGGGCGACTATTTGTCACTACCTTTGCTTCTAGCGTCCATCGCATCAACATGATTTTGGATATTGCGAAGAAGCAGAATCGTGTAGTAACGGTTGTCGGGCGTTCCATGCTGAATTTGATTGCTCATGCCCGCAATTTAGGTTACATCAAGTGTGAAGATAATCTGCTGCAACCATTGCACGCAGTCCGCAATCTACCCGATGAAAAAGTTTTAGTCTTAACTACAGGTTCTCAGGGTGAAACGATGGCAGCAATGACCCGCATTGCCAATAAAGAACATCCTCACATTAAAATCCGCGAAGGAGATACGGTAGTATTCTCTGCTAACCCAATTCCCGGAAATACCATCGCAGTAGTCAACACCATTGATAAATTGATGATTCAAGGTGCGAAAGTGGTCTATGGACGGGATAAAGGAATTCACGTCTCCGGTCACGGCTGTCAGGAAGAACAAAAGCTGATGATTGCCTTAACTCGACCCAAATTCTTTGTGCCATTTCACGGCGAACATCGGATGCTAGTGAAGCACGCAGAAACGGCTCAGAGTATGGGCATTCCCGCAGAAAATATGATCATTATTCAGAATGGTGATATTGTCGAACTGACTGAAGATGCTATTCGCGTCACTGGTAAGGTGCCATCTGGTATTGAATTGGTGGATACTACTAGTTCGGGTATGGTAAGTGCCAAAGTGCTGCAAGAACGGCAACGCATGGCTTCTGAAGGCATTATCACGATCGCAGCTGCCATAGATTGGAATGGTAAACTGTTGGCAAAACCAGAAACTCATCTGCGGGGTGTAGTTACAAGTGTAGAGCGATCGCTGTTACAAACTTGGGTAAAACAACGCATTGAAGAAATCCTCACTGTGCGCTGGACAGAATTTGCTCCTGGCGGTGAAGCAGCAGATGTAGACTGGGGTGGATTGCAAGGAACTTTAGAACGAGAATTGCAACGTTCCATCCGTCGGGAATTGCAATGTCAGCCATCTGTGACTTTGTTGATGCAAATCCCTGATGAGCCACCTGTGAAAGTTGCTGATGGCAGAAGACGGCGGACTCGGACTGCTGCTCAGGTAGCATCATAGAGAATTTCAGGTAAAAATCTCATACAGAGATAAGTTTGAGCAGTGGCTTTCACCGCTCAAATTTTGATTGGCGCAAAGACACAGAATTTTTCTGAACGTCTTTGCGCTTTCTTTTGTAATGCGTATAGAAATTATTTATAGTTATTGGAGGTGATCTCACTTGTTAGGTTGCTGTCGCCTCAAGCAACTGCAACCAATATCTCCTCATTTTTCTCGGCTGCTAAAAGATACAGATTTCTCCACCGCTCGAAGTCTTCAAAACACCATTCATTTCTTGCAAACAGTGTTGCAGGATCGATCTGTCGAAAAATGCTGGCCCCTTCACTGACTAGCTCACGAGAAATAAGTCCCAATGACTCCTCTGTTGATAACAGAGTTGGAGCAAAGGTTTGATCTCCAAACATGAGCTTTTCAACAATCTCATCGGCATTCGCAAACTTTCTTCTCGATAGCTCCTGCGACAAACGTTTCTCGATCTCAGCAGATGATTTTTCTAGTGATGCTGTTCTATCTTCAATTCCTGGATAGGCTTGGCGAGTAAGCCTCAACTCAGACCGCAATTCAGAGATTACCCGATCTGCTTCTAGCTCAGATCCAAAAGTCTCGTGGTGTGTTTCGATAACATCTTCAAGGATTTCATTAATCTCTTCAGGATCAATCTCAAAAAAGCGGAAAATGCCGCAACCATAAGGGAAAAGAGAAACTACAAGGATGCTAAGTGCCTTTTCACGTTGAAGGCGTGCGTATAGTGTACTGGAAGGAGGAATTGCGCTGTAGAGTACAGAAACACCCATAAGCAAGCTCATCTGATTTTAACGCTTCAGACTATATCACTCTCGAATTGCCACTGAAACCTAAGTTTTGTGAAATGCAATCGATGCTAATCGATCAAAAATCAGTGCTTCTACGGCATTTAGCTAGCGATGAACAAGACACACTTACGTGAGAAAGTGGGAACACCGAGAGGAAAAAAGCCTTCTAGGGGATTACTGATGTTTATACTTAGCAAAAATACTTTCAGAAAGACCTTATATTAAGTTCTGTAAATGTTACACTAAAACCTATCCAATGACGGATGTCTTCATTAAAATTTAAACTGTGTCAAGTTATGAACAAGATCGTAATATTACACTACCGATCCCCAGAAATTTGCGATTAACTTGACGTAGTAATAAATTAGGTTCTGACTTAAGTGGCTAATCAGGTATTACATTATATCGCAGTCAGAACGCGATTTTTCCGGGAAAGTTCGTTGCCACGTTGTATATATTCATCAAAAAGGTGAATAGCCTCAATAACACAGAGGGTTAATCATGAAGGTATTCGACAATACCACTAAAAAGATTTTTCTGGCTAGCTGGGTATCAATCAATCAAGCAGAGACTACTGACCATAAAGCAACCCAGCTTAACCATTCTCCTTCCAAGCCCTACTGGGATATTCTCCAACCCCTACGGCAGCGAGTAGAAAACATTCAAGTCCGCGATCGCCAACTAGCTCATCGTTTGTGCAAACTGATTCCATCTCAATGCCCTTTTGAGCGCGATGTCAAATTATTTGGGAAGACCTTGTTTCACATCCCACCTATGTGCAAGCTCAACCCCTTATACGAAGAAGTGGTTGGTTTACGTTTCCGAGCGTTGTGCTATCTAGCCGACGACTGTGGCGAAGATGTATCGCAGTACTGCTAATACTGAGATATGAACGCTGAGGAAAAAGTTAGGAATCAGGAGTAAAGGGTCGGGGATCAATAATATAACTCCTAATTCCTAACTCCTAACCATTTTTTATTATTTTTTTACTATTTCTTTTGCCATTTTTGAATTGCATCCTGAGCATCTTCATAAGCGGCTGTTTCCTCTGGCACTAAAGCAGCGGTCGCAATTGCGGCATTACGTTCTCCTTCGGCGGCGCGACGCTTGGCCAGGTCTAAAATTTTCTCACTCCATTTATTGATCGATTTTTGAGCTGCATCGAAGCCTGGTTGATCGGCTGGTACTTTCTTGGCAACTTCAATCGCTCGATTATAGGTAGATGCCTGTTCAGACTTAATTAAGCCATTAGCTGCATCTAAAAGAGTTCTGTTGCTCACATACTGTTTACCCTCTAGCCGCCACAGGTTAATTGCTGCTTGTGCTTTGGCGTAGGGGGCTTCGTCTTTGGTGATTAATCGAGCCGCAGCAATAGCGCTGGCATACTGTCTTTGTTTAGCACGACCTTCTGCTAAATCTAAAATCATCTGGCTCCAAATCTGAATATTCTCTTGAGCTTGTTCGTACAGTGGTTCACCCGATTGAATTTTTCGGGCTGTAGCGATCGCCATGCTCAAATCGCTCGCCTGAGTTTGTCTGAGCGACATTTTCGCCAGGTCTAATACTGCTTGATTCCGTTTTGTGGACTCGGAATTAGAGACTATTTGGGCGCTAGATTGATTTTTGAGTCTCACTGGTGGAGTGGAATCGCTGGGTAAATTCTCAATAATTTGGCGATCGCTAACATTAGTATTGGGTGATGTGCTTGATATTTGCTTAATTCTAAAAGTTTCTTGATTACGGAGAAAAACTACAGCGATTAAACCTGCTACCAGCAAGCTGCCTCCACCCCATAAAATAAACTGTTTCCAAAAAGGGATGCTTGGCTGATTCGCTGGCAATCGCGAGACGTAACCTTTTGAGGAATTGGGGATAAATCTTCCTCTGGTATTCACTCCTAAAGAAGTTTCCGCCATTGGCTGGGCAACTAAGCTGCCACTTGACTCCTGGACTTTTTGACTTTTCACCTGTGGGGAGGATTTCACAGTAGCTTCTCCTCGTCTGCCCCGTTCTGCTGAAGTTCTAGAGGAATCATCGAGGGGAGGTGCTGCAAGGGCAACAGCAAAAGATTCTTCAGGATAAATCACCGATTCTGCTTGAAAATCGCTTTCCAATGCCAATTCTGGCAAGATTACTTGCTGCCTTGATGGGATAATAGTGGCAGGGTTTTGGACAGGACGCCAGTGGTGGTGACATAATTTTGGCACAATCAGGCTGAGGTAGCTTTCTAAATCTGCCAAGTTACTACCATTACCAGAACCCAAAGCTTCTAACAAAGCTGCTGTAAAGAATCCGTGACCTAATTCGCTACTCTCATGGGAAAATTGCTCTGGTTGGCAAGAAAGAATTGTCGCGAGTTGTAGCTCTTGGGCTAGTTCTATGGTTTCTTCACCAACTGGAGCATCCGCTTGAGTGCCAAAAGCACGATTGATATCGAGTAGTAGCAGTACATTTAAGTCAGCAACTTGTAGACTTTGCATCAGCGATCGCAATTCTATACCAGTCTCTTGTACTAGTTCCGGGTTGCCCTCTGCTGGCATTAAGTAATCTTTGCCCTTGTAGTTGACTCCATAACCGCTAAAGAATAACCACAGATAGTCTTCTGGCTGCCAACTTCTTGCTGCTAAATCTTCAAGTAGCAGTAAAATATTCTCCTTCGTCGGGTAAGTTGATCTATCCCCAATCGGTGGCGAAGTATCTGTCATGACTAGACAGTGTTCGGGGAGAAAACCTGCCTCTGTCACCAAAAAATCGTCTAGTGCCTCAGCATCCGCTTGGGCACAACTTAAAGGTTGAAATAACTGATATTGATTGATGCCAATCGCGATCGCCCAGTAATTTGCCATCCCGCTCTTTGTCAGTTATTGTTTGCTGGTCTTAAAATTGCGGTTGGCTTTGCCCAAAAAACAAAGCTAACCTGTGTCTTATAGTCTAGGGGGATTCTAATTGAATCTTCAGTTAGAATGTAATTTTTATTACGTTAATTAGCCGGAAAATACCTTTTACCTAATTTCAATAAAAGATCATCATTAAGGAGATAGAAGGTCATGAGCAAGATTTCTGCTCACCTACCATCATGGATCACTCCCTTTTCAGTTATTAGCCAAATTGCCAGAAGAATCCGGATAATTCCTTTAGTAGTTTTGCTTATATCTACTGTCCCTGCGTGGTTTTTGATGGAAGCGATCGCACCCCAGGTTGTGCGGGCTTACACCGCTAGAGTCGATCTAGCTATCGACCGTCTGCCAGAAGAAAACTATGAAACCGTTCTCAGAAGGGCAGAAGCGGCTGCAAGGGCAGCTGCTCAAAGAAGTTTCGACCAAGATATCTTGGTGACAGATGTTTCCATCATCGTATCCGTACAAAATTATGGCGTGATCGCACCAGTCCTGACATTAGATGTCAGTCGTCCCCAATGGCGATCGCGCCCCGATGCTCAAAATTGGGCTACTTACTTTAAAACTGCGCGATCGCTACTTTTCTTTGAAAATAACTCTAATACAGTTCCAGCAAATGGCGGTGTGCCAACCAAAAAATGACGGGTTTAGCCAGACACAGAGAGAAGTTCGAGCCAAGGAAGTCTTGGCTCGAACTTTTTCTCAGAGAGATACAAAGTTCCCATGTCCCACGTAACTTTTAACCCGACTTACCTAATTCCTAACTCAACTGTTGTCCTTCGCATCAGTGAATGGCCTAGAATAAGAAGGTTGTCAAGAATTGCGATATCTGCTGACATGGCTGTTCCTAAGAAGAAAACTTCAAAATCAAAACGAGATAAACGTCGAGCTACCTGGAGACACAAAGCTGTTGTCGAAGCTCAGAAAGCCCTTTCTCTAGGCAAATCAATTTTGACTGGACGTTCTACATTTGTTTATCCAACTGCTGAAGAAGAGGAAGAAGAATCATAATTTCCCAGTCAGGAAAAGCATGAACAGCACCGATAGATTTGATTGCTAAAGTTATCAATCAAACTTCCTACAACTAAATAAACGCTTTTTCTTAGCTTTCCTGATTGCATTATGAGTCATAGATACTCTACACAAGCTCATTAGATGGAAAAAATTGGTAGTGAGTAATTGGGAATATCCATTACCCATTACCTATCATTCATGAGTAATGATCAAGTAATCATATAAAGAGTAAAACATTTGGTGCTGTTAGCAACTCAGCAAAAAAATTGTAAATACTTTGATAAAGTTATTTTTCTGCAACTATGTTAGGAAAATTTTTTCAGAAACCAGCGAAAGAAGAGGGCGATGGCTCCGCCAACGCCAAGGGCGAACGCGTCCCTCCTGGTCAACACTTAGCTAAAGGTTTCCCTGTATTAACTTACGGTGAAACTCCCCAAGTCAGCACTGAAGAATGGGAGTTTCGAGTTTGGGGTTTAGCAAAATCTGCTACCTTTAGTTGGTCAGACTTTATGGGACTACCTCAACACGAATTCACAGCAGATTTCCACTGTGTAACGCGTTGGTCTAAACTCGATGTCAAATGGACTGGCATTAAAGTTATAGATTTTATGGGTCTGATTGAAGTAGATCCCAAGGCAGCCCACATTATGGAACACTGCTACGGCGATTACACTACCAATATTTCTGTAGAAGATTTTATCCGCGAAGAAAACTTCTTTGCCTTTAAAGTTTTTGGTGAAGACCTTCCATCTGAACATGGTGGCCCGATGCGGCTAGTTGTTCCCCATTTATATGCTTGGAAAAGTGCCAAGTGGATCAATGGCTTGGAATTTTTGCCCGGCGAAGAACTTGGTTTTTGGGAGCGCAATGGCTACCATCGCCGTGGTGAACCCTGGGCTGAGGAGCGTTACAGCAATGCTTTTGGGGTTTGATGTTAGAAGTTATTCAATTTTAGATTTTAGATTTTAGATTTTGGATTGAAAGAAAAATCTAAAATTGGCAAAGTTAGGAGTTATGGATTTTTATTCTTCACTCCTCACTCATAACTTTTAACCTAGAAGTTTCTTTATGAAGGGCAATTTGCCCTGATATGGAGCATATCGCCATTTTAAATCTAGCCAGAAAGAGTTTTGCAATACACTTTTGTTATGAGAAAATGTGTCAAAGCTAGCTTTGCCGTGATAGTTGCCAATACCGCTATCTCCTACTCCACCAAATGGTAAAGATGATACACCAACCTGCATAACTGTGTCGTTAATACAGACTCCACCAGAAGAAGTTTCCTGTAAAACTTGCTTTTGCAGATTTTTGTCTTGAGAAAATAAGTATAACGCTAATGGTTTGGGTCTAGAGTTAATCAAGGCGATCGCTTCTGCAATGTCAGTGTATTCAATGATGGGTAGAATCGGCCCAAAAATTTCTTCCTGCATTACCGAATCTTCTAAGGAGACATTATCAATCACTGTCGGGGCGATATAACGCTCTGAAGGTTGAGTTTTTCCACCGATGATAACTTTTCCATCTTTGAGAAAGCTAACCAGTCGATCAAAATGTTTTTCACTAATAATCCTGGCATAATCGGGGCTATTTATAGGATTATCGCCATAAAATTCCTTTAAGTTTTTTTCCAGACCATCTATTAAATCTTTTTTGATTTTTTTATTGACTAAAAGATAGTCAGGGGCGACACAAGTTTGTCCAGCATTAATAAATTTGCCCCAAGTGATTCGTCTAATAGTGTGTTCAAGATTAATGTCAGTATCTACGATACAAGGACTTTTGCCACCTAATTCTAAAGTCACTGGGGTGAGATATTTTGCCGCTGCTGCCATAATGATTTTGCCGACGGCTGTACCACCAGTAAAAAAGATATGGTCAAACTTTTCTGCAAGTAGTTTTTGACTTGCTTCCACGCCTCCCTCAACCACCGCAATATAAGCAGGATCAAAATGTTTGGCAATAATTTCAGTGATGATATGGGAAGTATGAGAAGCAATTTCTGAAGGTTTGATAATTGCACAGTTACCAGCTGCGATCGCACCTATTAAAGGTGAGATAATTAACTGAAATGGATAGTTCCAAGGCCCAATAATTAAGACAACCCCTAACGGTTCTGGATAAATTTTTGCTGAGTATGAAAAAAAGTCCCAGGAAACTGCTGCTTTTTTGGGCTTACTCCAGTTTTGAAGATGTTTTATGGTGTAATCAATTTCTTTAACTACGCTGATTTCTGTAATGTAAGTCTCAACTTCTGGTTTATGTAAATCTGCTTGTAATGCCTCGACTATTGACTTTTCATGCTCAATGATGGCTTGCTTAAGACTTTTCAGTTGTTCAATGCGAAAATTTACATCTTTAGTTTTTCCTGTTTGAAAAAACTCTCGCTGATTATGGAGAATATTGCCAACGTTAGATAAGTCAGTTGTAATCATTATTTTGTCCTCTCAAAAACTATTTGTTTAATGCTAATTCTGTTATACAGATTATACTGAAACTGTCAATTCTAGTGTTGGATTTTATGATTAAAGTATTTAATTTTTATTGGTAGATAGTAGTAATTATAAATTAGGAATTATCAGGATAAAAAACTCTAAAATCCCTAATTTATAATTACTATTATTCTCATATTTTGGTGGGTAGAATCACAATAAATACACTACCTTTGCCCAACTCAGAATTAAGCAGAATAATGCCTTGATGTGCCTCGACAATTCGACGAGCAAGGTACAGTCCTAAGCCACTACCAGAAGTCTTATGGCTGCCTTGGCGAAATCGTTCAAAGATGGTGGCTTGTTCTTCAGAAGGAATACCTGGGCCTGTATCCGCTATTTCAATTCTAATGTAGTCAACAGAATTGGATCTTTCAGAAAACTGAGATTGATTACTTTTGTCAAACTGGCCTTGAGAAGTAAAACGAATAGTCACAGAACCGGAGTCGGTAAATTTGATCGCATTGCCGATAAGATTTGTAAATAGACGATGCAATTCTAAGCGATCACCTATGACTGTGTTTGATTCTTCGGTAAAATCCAAATTTAGCGACAGTGCTTTGTCTTGAGCTAAGGGTGATAATTCTCCAATTACCTCTTCTAGCAATTGGCCCAGATTAACAGGTTGAAACGCTAAACTTTTGCGACCTGCTTCAAAACGATAAACTTCCAATAAGGTATTGACCATAGAAAGCAGGTTAATATTGCTACGGGCCATGATGGCGATTACTTCCTGCATTTGCGTTGATAATGTTCCCAACGCACCTTGTTGAAATAGCATTAACATGCGATCGGCAGCTACTAGGGGAGTGCGTAAGTCGTGGGTGAGGCGGGAGACAAAATCTTCTCGCTGACGGGCAATTTCATCACGTTCATCCATACTATGTTTTAAACGCAGGAGCGATCGCACTCGTGCCAGCAATTCATCTACTGTTACAGGTTTGCGGATAAAATCATCAGCCCCCAAGTCCAAGCCGTGGGCGACGTTGGGCGTATCGTGGGCAGTGATCAGCAATATGGGGATATATTGTGGTAATTTCATCTCTTTCCGAATGTGCTTGGTGACTTCATACCCGTCCATACCTGGCATCATTAGATCCAGAAGAACCAGATCGCAAGGAGAAGCTTTCAATTCTGCCAAGGCTGAAATACCATTTTCTGCGGTGCTAACTGTGTAACCTTCTTCTTCCAAAATAGTTTTGATCAAAAACACGTTATCAGGAGAGTCATCAACAACCAGAATTTTGTCAGAGTGAGAAGATTGTGAAGTCATATAGATGGAAGGTATGGGGTAAAAGTAAATTTTTGATAAGGCTAGCTGTATTTGCAACAATTTGTCTAGCTATATGTGTGCGAATCGTTCTCTTTTGTTGGCTCAGGCAGAGACTTTAGAGATGTTTTGAGCAAAATCCAATCAAGATAGACTATAAGAATCTGCATTTTCATAAAGTGGTTGAGACATTGAAAGCTTTCATCCCTCAGCAGCCACGCCCAGATTTTTTTCAGCAATAGCACTAGGATAACTTCAATAGATTTCTTGAGAATCAGAGTAATTAATATTTCTAACATTGCGATCGCCTCAGTTGCTTGACTGAGTTAAATGTCGCAATTTTGTTTTGTAGTTATTTATTTGATTTGTAGTGACTTACATTGACTTGCCGTAATTCGCTTGAAACACACGGCACGCTAAACTGAACTTGAAGCCGATTTTACAATAGGTATATGTCGTTACCAAAAGACTTCTTTACACAACTAGAGCAATACAGCGAATTGTCAAATAGAGAAAAGGCAGTTTTTGTGGAAATCTTTGGTAATAGCAAGAGCCGAGTTGAAGTTACACAAGCATTTCACATCTCTGAGAGCAATCTAAGTAGTTGCCTGACAGGTATTTACAAGAAGTTCAGTATCAGTGGCAGCGGGCCTGTGAAAGAAACCCGTTTGCGGGAGTATCTGCAAAAGCGATATTCCCAGCAGAAACCTTCTGGTAGATCAACTGCTGACGTTGCAGAGGATGATATTGATGCTTTAGTTCAAGAAATCCGCGAACAGGTTAAACCCAGCATCAAAGAAAAGTGTGGAACGATGCGCGTACTGGATATGGATCAACCTATCGAGCTAACTGGAGAGCGAGGTATCTATACTAACGTCAACATTCTGGAGAAAACCACAAAACGCAGGCGAGTGAAAATTGAGCAGCGATTGTAATATTAGTGAGAAACTTAGACAAGAAATTGAGCATAACTTGCTATTACCAATAAGTAAATTAGAAACGGAAAATAACAAAGATATTTTCTAATTTTGCATTTGAAAGTTTTTTCCACATTTTCTGATGAAACGGAGTGTGCAACAAGGAAAGAAGAAACCATTCCTTATCATAAAACAACGGACATCTGGCAACCAGCCACTATGCTCATTCCCCAGAGTTGAGATTATCTAAAACTTGCTGGAATTCTGCTGTGGAAGGAATTGCGATCGCACTTTTGAAAAGCATTTTGAGTACAGATGGTTCTTCTATCCGATTGATAACTTCGACAATGGAGCTTGGCACTTCTCCAAATCGCGTTTCTAGGACTGTAATGATGCTTTCTCTCGCATTTTCGACAATTCCTTCTTCTTTTGCTAGCCTTTCAATACTAGTTACGTACCGCATTCTATCTGCCTCCTCGTAACTTCTTACTTCTGTTTTAAAACTAAGTGCCAACTCTTTTGGCAAAACCATTATCCAGTCGATAAACCGAAATAATTCCCGAATATCTTCCCGGCTATATCCCTGTTCATACAGCCGTCTGACTAGGCTTAGTTTCCACTGTAGCCGATTTTCTGGGTTTCGTTGCGTTGCCTTGGTCTTGAGATGTGCCATCACAATTACGCCAAAGGGGTTGGTTGTTTGCTCTAAGGTTTCCCACCCTTGCTCATAGTCCAACAGTTTCGCTATAGGAAACTCCAAACTGACCCGACATCCGCCCAGTTGATAGCTGTAGCTGGAAGGCCGCCAATTCGCTTGTTCATCTGCTAAAACTGCTAAACTAATGACTCGCTTTTTATGACGGTCAAACAAGCGGTAATTATATGTGTACATCCGTTCGGCAAATTGGCTGTCATATTGCCCTTGGACTTCCACATGAACCAATACCCAAGCTTCTTCACCATCCAGTAGCCAAACTTTGGCGACTTTATCGACCAAACGCCGCCCAATTTCTGCATCCGGTTCTAGTTGTTGCAATTCTGTGTCCAGAAATTCATAAGGTCGCGTCCAGTCAATTTCGGCATAAGCTTGGGTGAAAAAGAATTCTAAAAAGCGGGGAAAATATAGCTCGATGACTTCTTTCCAAGGACTATCGTAATCAGTAAGTTGCTCGGTCATGAATTAAAATAAAAAGTACCTCTGTGCCATTGGTAAAACTGTCGCAGGTTCACAAATCAGCAACTCACCATCTGCCCTTACTTGGTATGTTTCTGGATCTACTTCAATGTGGGGTAGTGCATCATTCAGCTTCATATCCCGCTTACTCAATTGGCGTGTCCCAGAAACGGCAACTGCTGCCTTTTGTAAACCTAGCTGGCTGGGAATTTCTTTTTCTAAAGCTGCTTGGGAAACAAAAGTCAATGATGTGGCATGACGCGCCCCCGCAAAACTTCCAAACATCGGTCGCATATACACTGGTTGCGGTGTAGGAATACTGGCATTAGCATCGCCCATTTGCGACCATGCAATCATTCCGCCTTTAATCACTATCTCTGGTTTCACGCCAAAAAATGCAGGACGCCACAAACATAAATCTGCTAATTTTCCTTCTTCCACTGAACCCACATATTCAGCAATTCCGTGAGCGATCGCAGGATTTATAGTATATTTAGCAACATATCTTTTTGCTCTAAAATTGTCTGCTTTTTGCTCAGTTCCTTGTGGGTTAAGAGTTCCTCGTTGCACCTTCATTTTGTGAGATGTCTGCCAGGTGCGAATTATCACTTCGCCTACTCTTCCCATCGCCTGGGAATCAGAAGAAATCATACTAAATGCGCCTAAGTCGTGCAAAATGTCTTCGGCAGCAATGGTTTCTCGGCGGATGCGAGATTCGGCAAAAGCGACATCTTCGGCGATCGCTGGGTCAAGGTGATGGCATACCATCAACATATCCAGGTGTTCGTCTAAGGTGTTGAGGGTGTAAGGACGTGTGGGATTAGTGGAAGATGGCAGAACGTTAGCTTGGCTGCAAACTTTAATGATATCTGGTGCGTGTCCGCCGCCTGCGCCTTCGGTGTGGTAGGTGTGGATGACACGATTCTTGAAAGCTGCGATCGTATCTTCCACAAATCCGGCTTCGTTTAGGGTATCAGTATGAATCGCTACTTGTACATCATAAGCATCGGCAACACTGAGACAAGTATCAATTGCTGCGGGTGTAGTTCCCCAGTCTTCATGGAGTTTTAACCCCATTACACCGGCGGCTACTTGTTCTACAAGTCCTTGGGGCTGACTAGCGTTACCTTTGCCCAAAAATCCTAAGTTGACGGGAAAAGCATCAGCAGCTTGCAACATTCGGTAAATATTCCAAGGGCCGGGGGTGCAGGTAGTGGCGTTTGTACCTGTAGCTGGGCCAGTACCGCCGCCGATCATCGTGGTAATGCCTGAAGCGATCGCCACTTCAATTTGTTGGGGACAAATAAAATGAATATGGGCATCGATACCGCCAGCAGTGAGGATCATTCCTTCACCAGCTAAGGCTTCAGTTCCGGGGCCAATAATAATATCTACATTATTTTGAATATAAGGATTTCCAGCTTTACCAATTTTGAAAATCTTGCCATCTTTAATGCCAATATCTGCTTTGACAATACCCCACCAATCGAGAATTAAAGCATTAGTAATTACTAAATCTACAGCACCATCGGTGTTAGAAATTGGGGATTGTCCCATTCCGTCTCTGATGACTTTACCACCGCCGAATTTTACTTCGTCGCCGTAGGTGGTGAAATCTTGTTCAACTTCTATAAATAATTCTGTGTCTGCAAGTCGGATGCGATCACCTACTGTCGGCCCATAGGTTTCGGCGTAGGCGCGGCGATCCATTCTGTAACTCATTATTTCATTCCTCTTAATTTAAAATATCTGAATCAATTCCTAATTCAGTTCTCCATTCTAATAAAGGTTTATCCCAATGTTCTTCCCACTTTTGCGCTAATAATGGTTTTGCTTTTAAACCCATTGTGTAGCCGACAGCTATCTGTTCTAATAAATCAGGGAGAACATCTGGAGATTTTACGAGGATGGATAATAACCCGCCTCCTACTAAGAAAACAGCTAAATTTCTCCGCGTTTGGGCTAATTCAAAAGCTTTAAGACCTAGTTCTCCTAGTCCATCAGTTTTAAAACCTGTAACTACATGCCAAATATCATGAGTTTGACGGCTGCGTAACAGCACATAACTCACATCGTCTTCTACTTGCATTTGACGATAAAAACCAGGGTCAAAACCAGATTTTTTAATATAAGATGCATAGGCATATCCTAATGAATCTTCAGGATATTGCAGCAATACTTCGATATCAGGATGTGGTGCAATATAACGTTCTTGAATTAACAGGGAGACTTCGGGTTGAGTTTTTAACCACTCAACAGCTAATAAACTCGCTTGAGTAGAACGTAATTGATCTTCCAAATTGTAAATATGGTCTAGATTAGTTGGTTCTCTAAAAAGACACACCATTGATTTCAATATAGTTTTAAAATCACGGCTGATGCGTCGCTGTTCTGCTATTAACATATAATAAAATCCTCAATTAATATCTGAGTATATTTTAGATTAGTGGCAAGTTTCCGTTAACTTTGGCGTTGAAGCCGTAGACTTGGCGAGTACCAACGAAGGGAATTAGAGTTATTTTTTTTTCGTCGCCTGGTTCAAAGCGAACTGCGGTTCCGGCGGGAATATCGAGGCGCATTCCTCGCGCTTGTTCTCTGTCAAAGTTTAAGGCGGTGTTAACTTCATAAAAATGATAATGGGAACCGACTTGTATGGGGCGATCGCCTGTATTTGACACTAGCAATTTTATAGTTGGACGACCAACATTTAGTTCAATTTCACCTTCTGGTGTGATAATTTCGCCAGGAATCATAATAAATTAAAAATTAAAAAATTAACGGATTGGATTATGTACTGTCACTAACTTTGTGCCATCAGTAAAAGTTGCTTCTACCTGCACATCATGTACCATTTCAGGTATTCCTTCCATGACATCATCCCGCGTTAATAGAGTTGTACCATAACTCATTAATTCAGCGACAGTTTGCCCATCTCTTGCACCTTCTAAAATGGCAGCAGAAATATAAGCGATCGCTTCGGGATAATTCAGCTTTAAACCCCTTACTTTACGTCTTTCTGCTAATAAGGCAGCAGTAAAAATTAATAGTTTATCTTTTTCCTGCGGCGTAAGTTGCATTATTATCTCCTCTGTGTTCTCTGCGCCTTCGTGGTTCGTTCAAAGCTGCCACACTCTTGGTATACAATTACCACGATTCAAAAAAGAAACTCGCAGCAATTGCCAAACATCAATAAACCAGTTTCTCACCTCAGGTGTAGAAGCACCGCGATATCGACACAATAATCCATGCTGTAACCTGCTAACACCCGCTTCTCCTTCCCCATCCCATAAATTTCGCGTTTTTTCGACAATTTCTGCTGAAACTGCACCACCAACCCAAACTAGACTACCTACGATTGGTTTTCCAGCCAAGCCGTGGGGACTGTGAAAAATGTCTTCGCTACCGGGTAAGTATTGCCGATCAATCCACAAAGGAACACCTTCTTGCCATATTTCCGTGTGCGATCGCCATTCTCCTTGCAAGAATTTTTCTCCTCTAGCACTGCGACCAAATCGGGTAATTTCCCAGCCTAACCAATTGCCCCCGGTTGCTAATTCTACCCGTAAATCTTGCCGATAAAACGCGTTGTTAAATAAAATTGTCTCTTGCGGCAACCACTCTAAACAAGCACCAGCATCAACCTGCATCTGGATAGTTTGTCTAGCTTGTAAGCCATTGCTGCGGTATATCTTGCTTGCAGCCGCCGTAGTGATTAAAGCTTGGGCTTGGGGTTGGAGGTGGATGTTAGAGGATAAGCGATCGCCTCCTACCATTCCCCCAGCCGTGTGTAAAATGACGCTATGACAAACTTTTTCCCCTTCTGGATAAAATGGGCGTTGTACCTTCAGGGGCGCTTGCTGGTGATTGTAAATTAATTGGGTTGCACCCTGGCGATCGGCATAGACTAAATCAAGTTTGCCATGCCAACCTTCTGATATTTGTGAATTACAGGTCATTTATAAATTCAAGATTAAAGTTCAGATACTTTACATTTATTTAATTCATTATTTACTGCTTTATCTGCATATTCTTCACTTGTTGGTGCAGTATGGGGTGATTATCTTTGAGGCTCAAAACATAATCAGCATTTGCGGCTATAATTTTTTGGCAATCGATTTCTGAATATCTTTGTTAATTCTTCCCCATTTCCCATAACCAAAAACTCCACCACAAGGGGATGGAGTTTTTTATTACCACATTACCTACTAGGCTTAATATGATTCCTAACTACTTAACTATGCTTTAGTAAGAATTCTTTGGACAATTTGCACACCAGTAACAGCCTGCCAAGCAAAAAGTCCCAAAAGGGTGAAATTTATCAAAATGTGAGTTGCACGCGCCCAATTTGCCCCTTTCTGCATATAGGGGGACAAAGCAGCAGAAAATGCTATTAGACTTGTCATGCCCAGTCCTGCCAACAGGTGAGGCTGGACAAACAATTTACCATTATTGATGTAAGTGACAGCCATCCCACCAATCGCACCTGTCACCATTAAAGCTAGGAGTATAGACCCGATTTGGTAGTGTCTGACGTTATATCTACCTTTAATCAGTTCTTTCTTTTCTTCTCCCTGAGCATTTCTGGTACGCTGTACTTGCAGCCCCAAGTAGGCAGCATAAATTGAGAATGCTAATAGCGCCCACATCAGCACCGGATGGAAGAAGTTCAACCAATATTTCACCGAGGCAGAAAGTTCCAGACTCATTGTGTTCTCGCCTAATTCTTAAATCTTCATAAAAATTAGCATAACTCTATTTTGTGTGCTTAATGTTGCTCAAACTAAAAGAGGTTGAGGAATCAGGACAAGAAGACAAGAGCAAAGCCTCACTTACTTTAATTTGCATCCAGTAAAGAGATAAAATGCTTGCCAAGACTGCAATTTTGAATTTTGAATTGCATAACCCTCTTGCCAAAGTGGATAAACAATCTCAGACTAAATTTTGAGGGGATACAACAAAACCCCCAGCGTGGGATCTCATTCATGACTGAAAACAACGATACTTTGCTGCTAAAAGCTGCTAAAAGTGGTGATATCAAGGGGCTGTGTGCGCTGCTGGCTGCGGGTGCGGCGGTAGACGCGTGCGATCGCCAAGGCACTACAGCGTTAATGTTTGCTGCTAATTTAGGTTATACCGAAATTGTGCGATCGCTTCTGGATGCTGGCGCAAATATCAACTTGCCCAGAAAACTCTATGGTTTGACGGCTTTGATGTTGGCGGCTAGTGCTAAACAACTTGACATTGTGCAGCTTTTACTATCCAGAGGTGCTGATGTCAATGCCACGAATGAAGATGGCAGCACAGCTTTAATGGCAGCAGTCCTCAAAGGTCATATCGATGTAGTGCGAGTTTTATTAGCTGCTGGTGCCCAAGTTAATATCGCCGATAAAGATGATGATACGGCCTTGAAACTCGCTGTTAAGCAGGGAAAAATAGAAGTTCTAGAAGCAATTCTCCAAACTGGTGTCGATGTTAATATCCGAGATGAGGACGGTGAGACACTCTTAATGCTAGCGGCAGACTTGGGACATCTGAAGATTGTGGAAGCACTGCTAGCAGTAGGGGCTGACGTGAATGCAAACAACCCTGATGGTGGAACTGCCCTATCATCTGCCGCCGCCGCTGGACACAGTGCGATCGCAGCAGCTTTACTGGATCGAGATGCCCAGATTAATCTCCAAGACCAAGATGGTGAAACTGCCCTACATCTTGCCGTTGTGGAAGGCTACATTGATGTCGTAAAAGTTTTACTTAACAGGGGTGCAGATGTCCAAATTAGGAACCACCTGGGTGATACACCACTGCTTGTAGCAGCATTACAGGGACATAGCCAAATTGTCGAGGCATTACTACATTCTGGGGCAGATATTAATGGGAAAAATCTTGGTGAAGTACCTTTAACGTTGGCGGTATCACAGGGACACACCCAAACAGTGAAAGTGTTGCTAGATTACGGTGCTGATGCCAACATTCCGGGGGATGATAGCAAAACTGCTTTGATCAAAGCAACCGAACGCAAGCACACAGAGATTATAGGTTTGTTGCTAGCAAAGGGGGCAGATGTGAATTTTCAAGATTCAGCGAGGGCAACATCATTAATGTGGGCTGCCTCAGCAGGTTATAACGAAATTGTGCAGGTATTACTGCAAGCCGGGGCAGATGTAAATTTGAAAAACCGGGGCGGTTATACGGCTTTGATGATTGCAGAATTTAATGGTTATAAGAATGTGGTGCGGAGTCTGCAAAAAGCTGGAGCGCAAGAATAAGTATCGGAATTTTTCATCTAAAATATTTTCAGAAAAATCTTGACAAATCATTAAATGAAGATTAAGCAATCTTGATACCAAGAAAGTTTAAAACAACCAAGTTTAGACAGAAGAAACAAACAAAAGCAAAACTCCGTCGTAACTGTTGTGAACTTGCTACGGCGGAGAAAAGAAAAATTAAAACGCCAAGAGGGAGCAGGTGAAATGCTTGTGTCACAAGGATAGAAAGAAAGCAAAAATGAAGAAGTAAATTTACCTTTTATTTTTTACCTTGTACCTTTTACCTTTTACCTGCTCTCCCCCTTGACGTTTCCTACTGTGCTAGATGTGCAAAATATATAGTTTTTACTTGAGCAGAAAAGTATTCTAAGGATCATTTTTTATGTATAATCTTCAAGGCTAAATACAAACAAGTCACCAAAAAAGGTTGATGTGGGACGATTTAGGCGATCGCTACGAAAATTTAAAGAAAAAAATAAATAATTCTTTCCTCTTGCCTCCTCCTATAAAATTTGCAGAACAACTAATGTCATATCATCAGTATTTTGCTTGTCATCACCAATGAATTGCTGAACTTGGTCAAATAGGTAATCTACAATCTCCTGTGGGCCATTGCAGTACTTGCAAGCCGTATTGAAGCTAGAGACAAAATTATCCTCATCGAAGCGATCGCCACCAGCGGCAGCAGCATCAGTCAAACCATCTGTATAGTAGATAATTGTATCCCCAGGCTCTAACTGTACCTGGGCGTCTTCATATTGGCTGTTAGCATCCAAACCGATTAGCATTCCCAAAGTATCTAAACGGCTAACAGTTTTTGTCGCTGCGTGCCACCACAAAGGAGGATTGTGTGCCGCATTGCTATAAGACAAAATTCGCTTATGGGGATTATATTCTGAATAAAATAGCGTTACAAAGCGGTGGGAATTTTCCAAATCCGCATACATAACTCTATTTAAGTTTTGCAGAATTCCGGCAGGGGAATTACCATGTAACACCTCTCCCCGTAGCATTCCCCGCATCATCGTCATAATCAGCCCAGCAGGGACACCTTTGCCCATGACATCTCCAATAACCAAACCCCAGCGACTATTTTCCGTATCGCCTTTGATCTTGGGCTGAATCTTATTATTACTGGTAGCAATAAAATCGTAGTAGTCTCCACCGACCCGATTGGCAGGTTTACAACGTGCCGCCAGAACCGCACCAGGGATTGTAGGACATTGACGTGGCAAAAGTCGCCGTTGAATTTCTGCACCAATTTCTAACTCTTGGTCTAGGCGTTCTTTTTTTCTCAGTTCTACAGCTAGTTCATCATTTTCGATCGCTACTGCTGTTTGGTCTGCCACTAACCTAACTAACTTTTGCCTAGTTTCTGTCCAACTATATTCTGGATCGCGACTCAAGACGTAGAGCCACCCCCGTTCTGTATGCTTCACTAGAATCGCCGTACCAAAGATTTGCACATCTGGCCCCAAATAGCGATGCATTTGGTCATCCAAAATTCCCGTAGCATTCGCTAAAGGGGCAGCATTGGGCACAAGTGTGATTTGACTGCTAGCTATTTCTAGCGCCTTGCGGATATTCTTTCGCTGGCGACTATCTTGCCAATGTAACTGCTCTAACCTAACTTGACCATTAGGTTTATAAAGAAACAGGGCACTACCGTCTGCATCTGTCACCCTTGTTGCCATCAGGGGTATCAGTTCCAAAAACTGATTTAAATTATTGAAACTTCTCAGGGCAAATCCTAAAGAACTTAGCAAATCTTGAATTTTGTTCTGTTCCCGGTGCAACCTTGCCACGAGTTCTTTAAGTGCCACGACTGGTGTGACATCAGTTGCGGCACTACTATTGTTATCAGTGGGTTGAGAGGGAAGTTGAGACACAGGTACGGGTATTATTGCACTTTAATATTGGCGGATTTTAGATTACTTATAAATCTTTTGGCTTTGCCATTGCTAAACCATATTTAGACAAGACTTGTCATTTTAGCAAGAGTATAAAGACGTAATAGGCAAATTTCATCAGTATTCTATTTGCTTATTCTATTTTTGATGGAATATTTAGTCATTTCAAATCATGTATTTGTAGTCCAAACCCAACCTGTAAAAATTACTAGTTTCAGCGATCGCTCAGAAAGCTTTTCATAACTTAACTTCCAAAGCATATCTCTAAAGTCATAAAAATACTTTATTCAAAAAATAATTTATAACGCTTTCAGGGTGACTGCTTAAGCAGAAGCAACTACGAGACTAGAAATCTTTTTGAGGGAAAAGCTCTAGAAGCGCTCAAATCAAGCTTGGCTTGTTAAAAGCTGACTTACACTGATTCCCAAACCGGAAAATATGTAAATAAGTCTTCAAATACTTAATTTGTATACCATAATTGACGGGATAATTGCCAAGATTGAGCTTTTGAGTCCACAATCGATAACTCTCTGAAGTTTTGATAGTCGGAAGCCGTACTTTTGTTGAGATAGGTTCTGGGCAAATAGCTGACACTTTGCTTGCCCGTCAAATTGCTGTAAGGCGCAAGTTTACAGGCTTTTGTGTGTCACAAAATAGCCGTATTGCTACATTGAAAAAGCCCATTTTGGGTGTCAAAAAGGGCTTTAGCTGGAAATGCTAGCAAAAATCACCCATTTACTGAGAGAAGGTAGGAGGGCAGGAGGAAAGTGCCTCCTGAATGTTACAAACTTATGGTTTTAGTACTTGAGCCGTTTCCAGCATTTTATTTCTAGTTAGTTCAAGTGATAATACCAGATCAGTTATCCCTAAATTTATCAGTTTGTCAAGAAAAATTTTTAACCCCAAATTTTTCAATTAGCCACTCAAGAGAGCTTCGACAAACTCGTAGCTTGAAAAGGGTCGAAGGTCTTCAATTCCTTCGCCAGCACCAATAAAGCGAATGGGTAAACCTAGCTGTTGTACAACGGCCAAGGCGACGCCACCTTTGGCAGTACCATCGAGCTTAGTTAAGACAACGCCACTCAGTTGGGCAGCTTGAGAGAAAACTTCAGCTTGCCGTAGTCCATTTTGCCCTAAAGTGGCATCCAGAACCAAAAGAGATTCTACTTTGGCATTTGGGGCTTTTTTGTCGATAATTCGCCGAATTTTACCGAGTTCGTCCATTAAATTTTTCTTGTTTTGCAGTCGCCCAGCTGTATCTACCAGAAGTAATTCAGTATGACGCGCTTGAGCGGCTGCGATCGCATCAAATACAACTGCTGCCGGATCTGTATTCTTTCCCGGATTGGCAATGACATCCACGCCACTCCTACTACCCCAAACCTTCACCTGTTCCACAGCAGCAGCGCGGAAGGTGTCTGCTGCTCCAATCAAGCATTTATACCCAGATTTTTGTCCGAGGTGGGCAATTTTGCCGATGGTGGTAGTTTTACCGGCACCATTTACCCCAGTGATTAACCAAATATTTAAGGTTTCTTTTTCTGGGGTAAAGCTAGTTTTGTGGGATGTTTTGCTTGGCGCATCCAGCATATCCCGGAGGATTTTTTTCAGATAAGCGATCGCTTCTTCAGGTGCAGTAACTTCTTCTCGAAGTTTTTTCTGTAGAGCATCAATAATAAAGTCTGTCGCCTCTACACCCACATCAGCTTGCAAGAGCAATGCCTCAATTTCCGTCACAGCAGCTTGATTAAGCGGTCCTTGACCAACGATCGCTTTTAGTTGGTTGAGAATACTACGGCGAGTTTTGTCTAAACCTTGCCGGAGCTTTTTCAGCCAGGTAATTTCTTCAAGAGAAACGTCTTCTGCATTTCTACCTTGAGCTGCCAGGACTTTCGCCGACCAGACAAACCCATCATCAAATTCCAGTCTGAGAATTTCCTCTCCCACATCTGATGTTGTGGCTATTGGCTGTGCTACCTCCGGTTCTGGGACTTCAATAGCGGTAGCTATTAGTTGTTCCAGCTTGGCTTGCCGTTCTGCCGCCGCCCGTTCTAAGAAGGATAAGGCGGCTGGTGCTACCTCTGGTTCGGTGGGTATTGGTTCAACTTCGCTGGCTGTGAGTTCTGGGCTGGAGACATCTGGTTGATCGGTAATTGCTGCCACTGAGGAATCTTCTGTATTTTCCTCAGTAGCAGCTTGGATTACTTCTGGCTGTTCAGTTTCTACGGTTGTACTAGCAGGTTCCTCAGTTGCTTCTGGTTCAGTGACTTCTGCAATTTGCTTTTCTACGGTTTCAGTTTGATCTGATGGTGCTGGGGTTTCTACTACCTCAGCTTGTTGTTTTTGCTGAATATTTTTGTAAGCAGCTTTAGCAAATGCCAACAAATCTGCCGTTGTGTCTGGTGCAGTTTCAACTGTCTCTGTTTGGGGTTCTTGTACAGGAGGAGTTTCTTCCTGCTTCTGATCGGAGGGAGTATCAGAGGAATCATTATTATGTTGACGACGGAACCAATTAAAAACCATTGCAGCAGTATTGGTTATATGAGTTATGAATTATGAGTTTAATTTAACTTGGGGTATGGGGCATTGCTTATCGTAAATTAAAGGGTTTAAGAACCTGCAATCTACATTTAGCAACCATTTCAGTCGGGGTTTAAATCCCCCGTTAGCGACGTAGGAGCGTCAGTTGCCACAACGCTCTTAACTTATCGCTTGGCGCTTCTCTTCTCTACAAGACGCTACCCGAACGTCTGAAATTTCTTTAATTTTTAATTTTTAATTTTTAATTTTTAATTGTTAACCCCCTCATTTTGCTCACTTTTGGAAGTAAGTATAAAAGGCATAAAAGGCTATGCTGTTTGTTTCTGCTCAGTAACTCGGCGCAAAACACCGTTAATAAATCGATGACCATCATCGCCACTGTAGCGTTTGGCTAATTCCACAGCTTCGTTAATGGCGATACTATCTGGAACTCCTAAGAACTTCATTTCTGCCACAGCGATTTGCAAGATATCGCGGTCAATTTGGGCGAGGCGAGTTACTTGCCAATCTACTAAGGCACTAGAAATGAGTTGATCTATAATGTGTCGATTTTCGTTGACGGTAATCACAAGCTCTTTAGCGTAATTCCGAACTCCCTTATCCTGATTAGCTAACTGAATTAATACTGGGAATTCAACTGCTGTACCCAATTGATTGATTGCTGTTTGGGTACAGGCGATCGCTTCTTGAAGCATCGTTCTGGCAGTATTGAGATCGGAAGCACGAGTTTGACTGCTTAAGAGGCGATCGTTACTGCGTTGCAGTTCACCTGCGGCATT
The DNA here is from genome assembly GCF_036916655.1 of Nostoc sp. Classification (GTDB taxonomy): domain Bacteria; phylum Cyanobacteriota; class Cyanobacteriia; order Cyanobacteriales; family Nostocaceae; genus Nostoc. Next base: position 129,809 of record NZ_JBALFY010000117.1, on the reverse strand, counting down.
ATCAAGAGTATCTTGCACTTCTGAGGTCAGAGTCCGTACTGCTCCTAGTACCAACTTGGATACTAGTTGATCGTCTTCCAATTTATCTAATTTTTTGGGGCTAACTGGCAATTGACTAAGGCTTAAAAGCGCCAATTCACGAGCAATTTGCTGGGGTTTACGGGGTTGCATAAAAATTAGGGGTGATTGTGCGAGAATAGCTTAACTAGGCTGGACAAACTCATAATTATACCAATTTTGGCACAGTAAAACAACAAAATTACGCATTTAATTGTGACTTTGCCAGATAGATTTTAACGAGTCGCGCCAAGATTCTCCAACTTTTCTACGAGATGCTACTTAAACAGCTAATAAGAAGGGATTGGGGATTGGATACTATAACTTACGCAAAATAAAAAACGAACCGCATAGACAGACGAGGAGGCACTTTCCGCAGGGTAGGATGCAAAAGCCACAAAGTAATAAGAGTTTCAGAGAGTTATTGCATAAGTCCTACTAAAGAAGAAATTCTTTTAAGATTTGCTTAGTGTATGAATCCACATACTCATCTTCCCCAGTCCCCAATCCCCAGTACCCACTCCCCAGTCCCAAAATCAGTAATAACCTGCTACTTGGTTTCTTCGTGTGTGACTTCCAATGTGGACTGTTTGGAGAAAACCAAGGGTGTATTGGGAGCAACAATGCCACCTGATACAACTATTTTAAAGGCGTCTTCAATGGACATGGAGAGGTTCACCACCTCGTCTTCAGGAACGACTGCGTACCATCCAGTAGTTGGATTCGGGGTGGTGGGGATAAAAACACTTAGCACGGGGCGAGGCATCTGGGCTTGGATATCACTGCTGATTGCACCAGTAACAAAAGCGATCGCCCAAATTCCTCGGCGCGGATATTCTACTAAAATTACGCGGCGAAACTTGCCATTAGAATCCTTTAGGATTGTTTCTAAAAGCTGTTTGAGAGTTTTATATACCTGCCCGGCTAAAGGAATTGCCTGTAATAATCGCTCACCAAAATCTAACAACCATCGCCCAGCTATATTACGAGCCATTAAGCCCATTAATAGTATACTTAGTAAAGGTACAGCCAACCCTACTAATAAATTCAGTAAATTTACTAGAACTGGGTTTAAGCCATCAAAGGGATTCAGTTGTTTGGGAATTTGGGTGAGGAAGTTGATTACCCAATTAGCAATGGTAATTGTCAGCCAGATAGTGGTTGCTAGGGGAATTATTACCAATAAACCAGCAATCAGGTCGTTTTTTAAATCCTGTTTTAGGCGATCGATTACCAAGCCCCGATTCTCCTGTTTTAAGCTAGAGGAACTTTTGTTATCGGTATCCATACCAGCAGATTCGTCAAATTCCGAAGACTTTAACTTTAGGCAGTTATGCCGCAAGTAACTTCCAAAACGCTAGCAGCTTGGATGCTGCCGCAAAAATACGTAAGGATTGCTGAAAATCAGTATTTTCCTATAAGCATACACATAGACATTAACCAATCTGATGGCGACTGGTTATTCTCAAAGAATGTCACTTTTCTTTGTCAGACTTGTAAATGATTGTTGCAAGTCCTTGGTTATTACTAATCTACCGCGCTTAATCAAAAGCTGCTGATGATTGTGAAAGTCTCACCAGGTAAACTAAGGAATTATTTTATCTAGCCAGTCACATTTAAGCAGGAGAGGCTTTTATGAAAATATTCTCTTAAAAAGATTAATTTATCAAAACAGAATTCAGGAGTCAGGAGTCAGAATGGGCTAAACGCCCCGCTACCGCTAACAGAATTGAATTCTGAACTAAAAAGCGGATAGCGCAGGGTAAAGCCTTCTCTACGAGACGCTGCGCGTAGCTTGCTTCCCCGTAGGGGTACGCTTAGAGCGAGTCTGCGAGCGTCTGAATAAACTTAGCCTTGACATAATCTGTAGGGTAGCACAGCTAGCTATGCTACCCTACAGGCATTCTGATTTTGCGATCGCGCACCCCCTCGCGGCTTGTTGATCTTACTAGAAATCCTTCTAATCTCCAGTTTCCTTTATACCGCATCAACATGAGTACTTTCAGAATCCCTGCACTGTAACTGTTGTGTACTCTCTTGTGCCAGAATTGCTGTTGCGTCTAGATTAGGTTTTGGTAGATACCTCATTTCCCAGACTTTGAGCAAAATCAGATATTCATAGAATGCCTGCAATGTACACCAAGCGATTCCGGCGCGTCCATCTAAACATCCGCCTAAGATAAAATACATATACATAAACCGTAGCAACGGTCTGGCGGGCAAACGCAAAGACAAATCTTTCAAGGCGCGACGTTTTTCAATTTCCGATTTACCAAAGAATAAATCTCGCCAGTTAACCGTTCCCTGTTCTAGTTGATACAGTGTTTCTTGAGCTTCATCTGTAGAATAACGGTTATGCTTATCAATCCAGCGGCTCAAGCCTTTGCTACAAGTGTAATGTGGGTATGTTTCTTTTAAAAAGCTAGTTGCCCCCTCACAAACTTCTCGCTCAGTATGACCATAGTCTGTAAACCACACTTTACCGTGGCGGAAGAGTCGCATTTGGTAACGGGGATACTGTGTGCTGTAGCGAATCCAACGATTCATAAACATCACACGTTCAGCCACATAGTAACCGATGTAGTCTGGATTCTGACTTGCCCTTTCACATTCCGCGAACAGTTCTGGTGTCATCCGCTCGTCAGCTTCGAGAATGTAAACCCATTCGTGCTTCGGGGTGATAGACTCTAACATCCAGGTGCGTTGGCGTCCGTGGCTTTCAAAAGCATGTTGGACGACCCGGATAGGATAGCGATTGGCAATTTCCACAGTGCGATCGCTACTGCATGAATCCACAACAATTATGTCATCCGATAGCATCGCCGATTCGATACAAGCAGCAATATCTATTTCTTCGTTATATGTCAGTATGTAAATTGAGAACATTACCCAAGTTTTATAGTGATTTTACTCAGTGATAATTGCTTTTTTATTGTTATTAGCTGCATGGCAGTATCAGCCGTCAATAATCTTTAGATTCGTTTTACTGCCATGCTAATAGTGGATTAGCGTGCGGCAGCTCTAGGTTTACCACCTTGTACAGTACCCTTACCTCTTAAGCCTGTCCAGCCGATGATAATGTAACCAATAGCCAACAGCAAACTGCTAATCCCAATCCGCAGTCCAGATTTCCAAGCAGTATCTTTAGCTTGTTGCAGCGCTTCGTCTCTGCGCTGGCGAACTTGGCTCAGTTGTTGAGTTTGCAGCGTTTGAATATCTGTTTGTTGTTCGATAGCTTTGTCAAGTACTTGGGGATTTGTTTTAGCCTTCTTCAGTAACTCTTTAATGTTTGCAGGAATTTGAGGGCTTTCAAGTGCTTGCTTATATTTTTGGTCATCTTTGAGGATTTCACTAAACTGAGCTTTGGTTTGGTTTCGCAGCTGTTCTAGTTGGGCTTTTCCTTGCTCAGTATTCAGTTGTGCTTGCAATTGGGATAACCGAGTGTTCAGTTGATTTTCTGCTTGATCTGCTTCTTGAGTGATGCGGTTGAGTGTTTGAGCCTTAGCTTGATTGACATTATTCAGGTGCAGGGGAAAAATCAGCAAGAACATCAACCCTAAAATACTTGAGAGGATCAGGGCGGGAAATCTTAAATCGATACCTTGGGGGCGATCGCTTCCGGCATCAGCATTACCAACCCAATAGGCAGCAAACAGAAGCCCTAAACCTACTAAAGGAACAATTCCCCGATCGACAAGTGCTGTTGCCAAGTTGATTTGCCATACCCGATCAGTCGGTTGAAAGGGTAACAATAGAATCAAAAAGTCAACGAAAAAAGACAAAATGCAAATTATGCCAACTACCTTAAGTGTGAGGGCAGGACTTACGGAAGCAAAACGGTTAACCATAGTTTTTCAAACTGGCGGTGAATACGAGTGATTTTCATATTTCAAGCTACTTGAATATTGTGCCCATGACCGTGACTATTGTGTAAAAACACAAAGCAGATTCAATCGTGGTAAAGGCTATCTGCCTCTTGGTTTTCAACTAGACCACAGTAACATTTGTTATGTATAGTGTCTTCAGGAAATCCCTGGTGTTTTAAGATACGAAATTAATTCGGGGATTTCATATATCTTGCATCCATACAAAAATTGCTAAGTAAGTCGGCACAATAAAACCAAACTGTGTAAAGAAAAGTAAACAAGGCTCAAACTCTCTTTCCCCCTGCCCCCTGCCTTTTCCAACGATAATTATTTACGCCGACCTACTTATATCTCTACTCATTTCCTTCATTTTTCCATCTGACTTGCAAGGGCTTGTTCCCAAATCGGTAGATCCTCCGGTCGGTCAACATCAGCTAAAGGTGACAAGCTCGCGTATGATAAATTAAGTTTCTGGGCAATGTCCAGGGTTTTCTGGAATACTCGATCGGTTCCCCAGTCGATGTTAACGAATAACTCCGGGATGGGTTGACGCAAACCAATTAAGTAATATCCACCATCGATCGCCGGGCCAAGTACTAAGTCAAAGGCGTGTAGCTTCTCAAAAGCTGTCGCGAGAATCTGGGTATTCACTCCAGGACAATCTGTACCGATGATAATTACTTGTTCCATACCAGATTGAAAAGCCTCAAAAAGCGATCGCGCCATCCGCGAACCTAGATCCCCTTCACCTTGAAACTGATAAACCAAATCCAACCCCAGCCAGTCTTCCATAAGTTGCGAATTGCCACCTGTAAACCACACTTCTACAGATATGTCAATAGCCTTTTGCAATTCTTGAACCTGAAATATTGTATATTCACTCATTTGGCGTTGAAGATTAGCAGCACCAACAGTTCCCAAAACAGGTATCAATCTCGTTTTTGTCTTACCTGGTTCTGGATAGCGAGTAAAAATAATCAGGTGCCGTTTTGGGTTTCCTGGTAAGTTCAGCACAGAATACCTTGTCTTTTGAATAAACTAAAAATATTTTAGTAACAATACTTATCGTTACTGCTTGTAGTATGCTCCTTTGCCGTTCGCATTGCCCCTAAAATTGTAGAAACTATGACACAACGTTTAACTTTACCACCAGACTTGCTAGATAGAGTGATCCGTCCCAATGGTGGTTTAGTGACAGTACCCTTGTAATCAAATTGGATTTGCTTGATGCCATCTGACTCTGATAAAGTTGTTTCCTCATCCAAGCGCACATTGGAATCTAGATTATTCCAGTTAGCGTTAGATGGGTTTACTGTAGCAGGATGAACCGCCCATTGAACTATGCTGTTTTGTTGACGAAAGCTGGCTTGCCAAGTCAATTTTTCCTTAGTGGCTTGCCTTTGGGCTTGGCGCATAGCATAATGAACCTGGTTTTGGGCAGTGTTGAGACGGCGAGTCTCCACAAAGGCTAGCCAGTTGGATATTCCCAATGTGGCGAATATGCTAATTAATACAACAACTACTAACATCTCTAATAAGGTAAAACCACTGTTAGAGTGCTTATTATGGATATTTTTTGTATTAGCTAGAAATCGTGAATGCACCTGGGTATCCATTTTTTCTTTCTGGTCGATTTTCAACTACCCAAATGTTGAGCAATCTTTCAGGTTCTTGGTTTCTTGCATCGCGCCGATGAATAATACTGTAGAACAAGGTCGGCGAGATAAAAATTATGACAATTTTTAAGAATAATTTTAAGGTGAAATTTAAATTCTCAAGTTTTGAAGGATCGTTAAGAAAATATTTCCACAGAAATCTAACAGATAATAGAGATTTTTGACGATTAAACGGCTTTTGCAAGGCTTTACAGGCGAGGTACTTGTATAAATTTGCTAAACTTATATCCCAACTATTTCTAACCGTTGAAGGTCTTTCTTTATATGCTTTTCCAAGCACTTGTAAGCAGGCTTTTTCCTGTCTGGCAAGATTGGAAGAAACTGAATTAGCACTTATGCGATAGAAAATTTGTACTGATGGTACACATATAAAATCAAACTTAGAGGCTAATCGCAGCCACATATCCCAATCCTGAGCCGCATTTAGAGATTCGTCAAAGCCACCTAATGTAATTAAAGCTTTTTTAGAAATTAAGGGATTTGAACCATTCTCTAAAAAGTTATTTAGTAATAATTCTTCATAAATATTTCCATTTAAATTAATGCGCTTACCTGAAAGGAGAAATTTACCATTAATGTCAATGTAATCAGTCCAACCGTAAGCAACTTTTGCAGTAACGTTTCCTTGCAAAGCTTTTAACTGAGATCGAAGTTTATCAGGTGTCCAAAGATCGTCTGCATCTAAGAAACTAACAAATTCTCCAACTGCATGGTTTAGCCCTCGGTTACGGCTGACATTACCCCCAGCGTTGGCATAGGAAAATACTTTTATTCGTGAATCTTGAAATTGTGTAACAATTTCTAAAGTTGAGTCTTTTGAGCCATCATTAATTACAATTAATTCTAGGTTAGTAAAAGTTTGATTTAAAACAGATTGAATTGTTTGTTTAATAGTCTTCTCACTATTATAAGCAGGGATGATTACAGAGATTTTTGGTAATTTTTTTCTAGCTTTCATTATTTTATAAGGCTAATTTATTTTTTAATACTCTGCGTATATTAGATTTTAAGTAGTAAAAAGGACTTATCATACTAGCCAGGTAAAACTCCATCTCAAAAAGTGCAATAAGATTACTTTTCAATTGCCCTCTATATTGAATGAGATGCTGTAATGCCCGGCGTAAATTACCTAAAATAGTTTTTACAAACACTATTGGTTTTTGCCAATTTTTAGTATTTATCAAGCGTAACTGGAAAATACATAATCCACAGCCACGCGCCAAAGTTAGAAGGTAATCTCTCTCAAATCGCCAACGTGGTATTTGATGATAAGTATGCATCGTAGGGTTATACCAAATTTCCCAACCTGCATTATGTATGTAAAGCAATGGTTCATAATCATCACCCTGCACCAAAATACCAGGTAACTTCCCGCTTAAATTAGGTCGTAATGGTACATTTTCACTCCATACTTGTTTCCGAACAACAAGCGCTGCACCAGGAGGAAGTCTTAAATTATCTGCATCAAATAAATGTGGATTTGAACCATGTTCTCTGATAGCTAAAAAAGCTTGAATTCTTTCAAAATTCTCTGGAGGATTTACTTCAAAATCACCATGAATCTGTCCACTCCAAGCACCTGCTTGAGGGTGATTTAATCCAAAAGTATATGCTTCTGATAACCAATTAGGATCGGGTAAATTATCATCATCTAAAAATGCGATTAGCTGCCCTCTAGCTTCACGCACTGCCCGCAGTCGTGCAAAAGCGGCTCCCTGTTCGGATTCTAAAAAATATCTTATATGAAATCTTCCATCATATATTTTTTGATAATTCTCGATTACTTCAGATGTATTGTCAGAGCTATTATTATCCACAATAATAATTTCCCAGCTAAGTTTTTCTACTCCTGTCTGGGTTAAGATTTTATCCAAAATTTTAGGTAAACGAGTTGCTCCATTATATGCAGGAATCGCTACACTAACATCTAATTTTTCGATTGATAGTTCATTCATAATACTTAAAATTTTGATGATTTATTTTTTAAAATATCCATTTTTCCATAGATATAAAGGGCTAAGAAAACTACTTATAAAAAGTTCCATTTCGCAAGCAAGTACCAAATCTTTTTTGACATTAGCTCTATATTTTATTAAGTGTAAAGCGATTTTACGCAGATCATTTATCATGTAAGATAAAAGAGCAATCGGTCTATACACATTTTTTATATTTACCGTTCTAGTTACATAGCGGCTAAGTCCAATACCTCGAAAGAACGGAATTAAATAATCTTTTTGTAAACGAAATTTTGGGATTTTGTGAGAAATCTCCATTTCGGGATTATACCAAATTTCCCATCCTGATTTTTGGATGTAAGACAACATTTCTAAATCTTCACTGGTGAGCATATTACCTTTCACTCTCCCAGTTAAAATAGGCTTATCTGGTACACTTTCTAGCCACACTTGTTTACGGACAACAAGTCCAGCAGAAGGAGGTAGTAGTTTTTTAGCTGCTTCATATAACAGTGGTAAATTACCTCGCTCTGTAATTGCCAAAAATGGAGCAATTCGCTGAAAGTTTTCTGGTGGTTCTACTTCCCAATCAGGGTGAATTTGGCTGCCATAAGCTCCAGCTTTCGGATATTTTTCACCAAAAGCATAAGCTGCGGATACCCAATTTGATACTGGATAGTTGTCATCATCTAGAAAACCGATAAGTCTACCTTTAGCTTCTGTTACTGCTCTTTTTCGTGCATAAGCTGCTCCCTGTCGCGCTTCAAAGCAATATTTTAAAGGGTAAGGACACTGCCAATTTTTTTGATATGTTTGAACAACTTTAGCTGTGTTATCAGTGCTGTTATTGTCTACAACTATAATTTCCCAAGATAAATTTTCGGTGTGAAGTTGATTTTGTAGTCGCTCTAGTAGTTCAGGTAAACGACTTTCACCGTTATAAGTTGGGATAGCTACAGTAAAGTCAAGGTTATCAGTCATTTTATGAAAGGAATATTTTGATTAGGACGCTTTTTATATGTTCAGCCAATAGCTAATTTATCAGCGACTCTTAAATAAATCTATCAAACATTAAAACTGCACATGATGTTTCAATTTTGCGATCAACGTGCAGTTTTATGTACAGTGTTATTACGTGTTTTTAAATAAAGATTACTACATAAACTACCTAATTGCATTTATCGTCTTTTGCTGTAAGCATTGAGCCTAAAAGAGTTGTCACAATGACGCATCGCTTTACGCTACTAGGGGATGTAGAATTTGTAGGGCTTGGTACAGCTACCACTATTTTTAACCCAGATGGATTACCCGTTCCAAGGTTTGGAGTTGGTAAAGTTGGTAAAGCCCCCATATAGTCAAAAGTAATTTTTGCTGGCGTACTTGAAGGAGGGTAAGATACAGGAGAATTAGCAGTAGAATTAGCAACGTTTTCGCCACTGAGATTTGCACCTAGCAGTAATTTATTAGAGCTAACGCCTATATCTGCCCCTAAAGGTTTCCATGTAGGGATTCCAGGATTGGTACGATACACAGCAACCTCTACATTTTGGGTTGTGGTATTTTTTTGAAAACTTACACTATAGCTAAGTTTACTTTTTTTAGCTTCGCTCTGTGCATCTTGTAATGCAGCTAAAACGGCGTCATTAGCCTTATTTAGCTGCTGTCGATTTACAAAGGCAAGCCAACTAGGAGCTGCGATCGCTGATAAAACTCCAATCATTAGCACGACAACAAGCACTTCTATTAAGCTAAAGCCAGCATCGTGTTGAGGATTAAATCGCTTCTTGGTGTCTTTATTACACATCCTAGTGTGGAATAACTTTAAAGTTAGGTTGCCCATAATGCCCCACTATTAGTTGTGAAGTTTATTTAGTATATAAATATCCACGTCCTTGCACGCGGACACTTGCCGTCGGAAAGTAAGTTTGGTTAGTTAAAGAGTAATCAAAATTGCTATTTTGCAACCTAGCTAGTGCATTGCCTCGTAAAAACACCTGTGCTGTTGTGTTGGCAACATCAACGCAAGTATAAAAGCCCATAAAACTACCATAGCTAGGTGTTCCAGTAGAGCAAGTAGGAGTTGAAGCAATAGAGGTTTGATCGATAAAATCGGTTAGTACCGAAGCTTGTTGGGTATAGGCTGACGAGGCTGCTTTCCATGAATTCATTTGATTCTTTATACCTGCTGCACCTGGTAGATTTAAGTTAAAACGTTGAAAACCTGCATCGGGACAGTAAGTGGTGGTGTTAATATATGTATCATTGGGATAGTCGCTACCACAATTTCCATTACTACCACTAGAAGCCAGAACTCCATCACGAATTTCAAATCTGGCAATACGAGCTGCGTTTGACCAAGTAGTACTACTAGTACTATCTTTGATTAAATAGTAGGCAACTAGTGAGTAAACAAAAGTATCGTCTGTAGTGCTGCTAGGAGCGGTAATCGCAGCTGAAATAAACTTGCGTTTCCAAAAGACGAGAATTGGTTTACAAGTAGCAGTAGAACTACAACCAGTAGCACTTTTAACAGGAGGTATTTGGTCTTGAATTCCTGAATTGGCTGGGGTAGTGTTTGAATTGGTAGTCAGTGCAGTTCTATCGTATATATAGACAGCTTGTTGTAAATCATTGGCAATGTAATCAATTGCTGTCTGAATTTCTTGTTCAGAATTTGCCTTTGCTTGCTCTTTCTGATCTGTAGTGAGAATACTAACCATGAATCCCAGCAGTGGTGTCAGCACAAGGAATGCCAGCAATAACGCAACCAAAAGCTCTATCAGGGTAAAACCATGAACTTGCTGAACAAACTTAGAGTGTTTCAGCTGAATGCTGAGAAGAAATCTGAGTACATTCTTCATAACTACGGTATGCCCCTTAGTGATAGAAATACATATATTGAATGATGATGTAAATATCCAATGTTGTAGCGTGAGTATCTTGGCTGTTCGTAGGCAAAGGCGGACAAGATGCCATTGGTGTCAACTTAAGCTGGAAATAGCTTAACTGTTGGCTTCCATGCCCGCCCGGAAATAAATTTCTTTGGCTTTTAGGCTAAAGTCTACTGAAGTAGACTAGAGATTTTTGGCGATATTTAGTCATCTTCAGATGACTTTAGCTATGAGATGGGAATTTCAATTACCGGCGGACAAGCGGTTTCACGTTAAGTTGATACCAATAGCAAGATGCTCACACCACAACAAGTAATTGAGTATTTTTTTATTTGGAAGTCACTAATTACAAGTGGTGTTACTAGTAGTGCTGCCAGTAATAGCAAGACGCTGACACAGAGCATTGAAGGAAGTATTTCTAGAACCAATTTCAGTAGTCATTTCCACTAGTGGGGACTGGGTATTTCCCAAAGTCCCGGTGAAAGCGTTTTGTTTTTTATTGATACTACTATCGCTAAGACCAGCGTAGACAGTTTTAGTAACATCAATATCTGATCGATAAACCCGAATTGCCAAACGGTAGCCATCCTTTGGTAGACCTGTACTATCAGTTGGGGTGCTTCCTGTTGCTGTAATTCTTACAGCCTGAATGTAAAATATTTTGCTTGTGTTACTTGTACAATCTGGGTTAGTAATAGCCAGACTGTTGTTTGTATCTTTTGTCACACAATATAGCGATGTTAGCGATGTTGTTGTTTGAGGAACTGGCATACTTGTAGTATTAAGTAAATTATTGCCAGCTAATGTTCCAGTGGGTGCAGTAGTTGTAGCAGGAATTGTCACTGCTCCGGTTTTCACGCCGTCAATGAAAGTTTTGGCAGCTTGTGTGGCTAGTTCTACGCGTTTTGATTGGACGCGAGTTGCTGTTGCAATGACGATGGTGGGTGCGATCGCTGCCAGTAAAATAGTAACTACTAGCATTGCGATCAATGACTCAATAATCGTAAAACCAGACTCACCAGATGGTTGACTTACTTGCTGTGGTTTGAGCTTAATCATAGTTACTCACCAGTTTCTAGAAATTAAAGATTAACTACAGCTAGGACGTTGATCGGCATCGACGGCATAACTACTATCTGAGGCTTTTTTGGCACACAATAAGGTTTGCACCCAGGTATCATCTCGGCCAACTTCTCGGAAGTATTCATTGGGTTTGTCATCTGGCGTTATCGCTAATTTTTGCGAAAATGCATCTGGTGATTGCGACAGCAAGGCGACATCATAACCCCACTGCCGTTTAGGAGCTAGATAAAAAGGTACTAGACCATTAGAGTTAGCGATCGGATATACTGCGCTAGATGAGGTATTTAAGAATGCTACAAATGGCCCAGTAGCATAGACACTACGGCCTCTTTGGATAAAAGAGCCGTTAATTTTAGCTGCAATAGCTGCGTTTAAGTCGCTAGTTGGGTTCCAATTTTCCAGTAAGCGGACAAAGTTGTGTAAACCACCATTATCTTCTGTCGGACGAGCTGGGGTGTCTCCCCCTGCTACGGCTAAATTAAAGGTGGTAGCTGTGGCCTGTTGCAGCCAGTTACTATCCTGTGTATTACTAGGGCCTATTCTACTACTTGATGTTGGTGATGTAGTTTCATCAGTGCCGAAAGCCACTTGAATTTGTAAAACTGGCGATAAAGCTGGTTGATCGCTTGTACCTGAGCCTAGAGTAAACTTTGGCGGTTTAGTATCGTCATTAGCAGTAGTTGTTCGAAACCATAGAGCATTATTTTGGGAATCTGGTCTATTAGTAGAATCAAAACTAGTTAATGGAAATTGAGTGATTAACCCGCCTTTGATACCTATAATGGTTGGTTTACTATTAGCATCAACCGTGAGCACTCCAGATGCATTACGGAGAAAGGCAACACGTCGAGGATAGCCTAGATATTTAGAATAAGAACCAGTCGGTGATTGTGATTGTGCTGTTGTACCTGCTAAATGGGTATTCAGAGAAAAAGTTTGTCCAATAACAGTAGTAGTATCAGAGGCTCTTAGACCTGCTGGATATGTAGCAAGATCACCAGGTAGTGTTACGTACCAATCAGTACCCGGATCGCAAGCTGAAACAGGTAGTTTTGGACACACCTCCATTAAATACTCTGGGGCATTTTTCCTTCGTTGGATGGGTGTAACAAAGTTATTGAGGTAAGAGCTACCTTGAGTACCAGTAGTAGTAGTATCAAGGTCTTTGGGCAAGCCGTCAGTACCATACCAGGCAGCATTGATGGTATTACTATTGTTAGTAGTAACTACAGCATTACTACTATTGATAAAAGCAAACCCATTTTTCTGAAATGCGGTAATGGAATTAGTATCCCCTAAATTATTATTTAGGTCATAGTCTCCATCACTCCGGTAGCCCCTTTGAAAGTTGTTAGAAAGAAGTGTGATTGCATCTGACAACACGCTGGCAGGTCGCCATGCGTCCCCAGTGGTACAGTTTGGTAGTCTAGCGTCACCAGTACGACAAGCAAAGTTTTTATTACGGTCTGATGCAGTACGAGAGTAGAAATTGCTCAAATCACTGGCTAGAACTGTATTAAATTCTTCTCCGGTATGTTTATTAAAGTCACCTTGAATATACACAGGCAGGTTAGAGGCTAAAATCAAGCCTTTTTCTGCATCTCTGTAAGCCTGAACACGCCAGAGTGGATCGCCATTGATTAACATGATGCCGTTAGGACGGCGAGTTGGGTCAAGTATAAAGTCTACAGGGCTACTTGATTTTTGAGTATCTTTTTTGTTCTGTTTTTGTGTATCCGTGTCTGTTGATGTAATGCCAGAAGCAGCACTCAAATCTAACAGTGCATCATCCCGCGTAGCGTAAACAATACCACTATTGGGGATTAAATATTCTTGTGTTGTTGCAGTGCCATAAGTTTTTGTCCGCAACTTACTAATGTCTAATACAGTGGTGCGAATTTCCAGAGGTTGGCGGGTTTCTTTGGCGAGTTCGTAGGGTGAAGTCGCCAAGCTTCCTACAGTTGTCAAGGTTCCTATTATCCCAGTTCCATCTCCATTTACACCATCAGGATTGGTAAACGTATTTACACCAAGTGCCGTTGTCGCGTCTTTATGAATTGCCTTAATCTGCCTTCCATCTAAAAAAGCAGTTTCGTAAATTGCACCGTGAGGGATAACGGTATTACTTGGATCGCCGATAGTACCGTCTAATATTTGGATGGCACAGATAGCAGCATCAATAGCAGACTGCTCTGAGAGTGTCCGAGAGGCCGCTGCTTTTGGTAAAGCGGTGCTGAGTACTTCATTTACCAACCGCCCATTGGGATACCTTAAACTAGCTTGGTAGTTTAGTAAATCTGAATAATCAGAAACCCCCTTTGTTGGAGCTGCGTAGACAATACCATTATGAGATTTACCACCTGTGGCTTTGTCATAGATAAAACCTGTTGCAGATGGAAGACTATTGAGGTTCTTAGCTGTAGTGCTATTAGTGGGATCGTAAAAGCTACTTATACAAGCAATAGGTGTAGGGGTTGCCGCAACGTAACCACTCGCTTGGTAGTGATAAACTGCTGTAGCCCGCATCCGTAAATACGGTGTATAAGTAGTATTGGGTAATACTATATTGCTATTTTGAGTATCTTGGATTGATTTATCAGCTTTGATGGCAATAGTATTAGGTACAGGCATCATATCTGACCAAATTCTATTTGTAGCCGCTGCCGCTGTGTTTAAATCAGTTTGGCTACTACTAACAGTGTAATCTTTAGGCAAATAAATCCCTGCACCAGTGATTACCCGTAAGCCGCCTACAGGATCTTGGGGAGTAGTTGGTACTTTAGAAGCTGCTGATTCCCAGTCTCCATCTCGGTCAACAGTTCCTAAATCAGCTAGTTGCTGTACACGACTACGACGATTGCGAGTTCCAGTTCCGTCGTCCCAGACAATACCTGTAATATTTTGGGTATCTGTGCTATCTGAACCAATAAAAGTCGTCCCGTTCCACCACAATGCAGGTAGGTTATTGCCAAGCAAAACGCGATCGCCAACGTATTGTTCTTTACCTAATTGTTGCTGCTTAGTTGTCTCTGTAGCGCTAGGTAACAGCTTAGTACTATCAGAACTATTAAGTTTGAGCGTTAATTTGGCATAGTTAGTATTAGTTTTACCATCACTAGGATCAAAGGGATAAACCCAAGTGTCTGGTGGACGCAGCGAGTCACCACTTCCTTGTAGGGGTTTATTATCAGTAGTATTATAAGTTCCTGCCGCATCTGTACCAGAAGGAATTTCATTATAGGGTACACGGCGAGTACGTTTTTTAAAGTAGAGTCCTAGCTGGTTATTACGGATACTAGCTTGTTGTGCTGTAGAGGCAGTCGAGGTGGTTAGATTTAATACTTTTAGTTGCTGTGTAATACCATCTTTGACTTCCTGTGGGTCAGTAGATGCATCGTAAGATGCCTGCGCTTGTACTAAGAGATTGATGCGCTGTACATAAGCGGAACTATTGTAGGCAATATTAGTCGGTACTCCGGCAACTGATTTGTTATCTTTAACACCATTACTGGTATTAGGATCAGATCCTTGTCCTTGGAACAAATGTACTAGAGTACTGTTACCTAAATCACTATCATTCGTGAAACCACCTGCTGCTAAATTGCCACCGACAATAATTTTGGAATTGTCTTGATCGTAAAAACAGGAATTTTTACTACTAACCTGATAAAGTGTAACAGTTTGAGCACCGCTACCAGTCAGGAAGTTACTATTAGTTAATATCCGTCCATTGAGGTTAAATGCAGGACCAGGGGTAAGTTCTATATCATCTTCATAAACCACCGCATTGTTAACTAGCGGTAGTTGTACGCGATCTTGTTGATACTCTAAACCTGAAAAGCCTTTATTACCTTTGAAAGATTCGTAATTACCACTGGCTGATTGGTCAGTGATGGGAACATTAGCAGTGTAAACAAAAAAGCTTTTTTTGAGCTTGCTAGCGATATTAAACCAGCCTGTACTCCCCACTAAAGTAGCACTTGTTCCTAGAGTATCTTGACAACCGTTGCTTATACTACCAGAGGTCATGGGCGGAGTTCTGGCCTCTAGAGGATTTCTAGCACGACTATATGCGCCATTAGTTATAGGCGGATTTCGGAAATAAATTCCATAAAGAGTATAAGTGTCAAATTTCCCATTGTTATTTGTATCAATCGGGTACATCCATGCGGTTGGTAGTACTGTTTGACCGGTATAATTCAGATTTAGTTGAGTTTCATCTCCAAAAGTATATTCATTCAAATAATTTTTGAAGGCACTCTCTAAAGCTGTATCTGAAGGTGTAGCTCGTGGGAGCCGACGGTCATCAAATAGCTTGTCTAATTTTGCTCTAGCTCTGTCAAGGGCAGGTGATGCGGCGTTAAGTACAGCCTCATTCACCCGGACATTACTAGCATTTTTGGAGCGTTCAAAAGACCGAAACAAAATAACAGTGGTCAACAAGACGACTACTATTAAAACCATTGCCACTGTCGGCAACAAAAACCCAGCATTTTCTGAGCCGCGTTTTCTTCGAGTACCAAAAAGAGTCCGCAGGAGCCAAATAATTTGCTTGTTAATTGCAGATAAAAACTGCTTGCTAATTTGTTTGAAGGTTTTTTGAATTGCCTTGACTAGCTGACGTTTTCGAGACATAGCTGCTTCCCTGTCAAGTTGTTTTTAGTGAGGTTTCTATTTTTTTGATATCTTTATTTTATGGCTGTCAAGTATTTTCACAGACATAAGATGAAGCTATATTTATGTGCCTACTGCATCTGGTTTTACGAAATTCCAAATGAAGTAGCTATTGCAAAAGAGAATTTGTTTAAAGTTATATCATTAATGAATTGTTGATTTTATCCGGTAAATACTGATTTTTTCAGAATTGTTTAATTCAAACTCGGTCAAGAATAAGAGCATAACGTCACAGTAAAATTGCGGAAATGTATTTTATTTGAAAGGAAATTTATGAAGATGTTGTTAGCAGAGTAGACCTATAGTACCCATCTGTTAAAAGAAAAATATCAGTTATTGCAAAATAATCAGATGTTAAGCGAAAATTCCCGACTTCTCTAAGAAGAAGCCGGGAATTTTGCTGTTTACATTGTTTTTATGAAGAGGTCATTTATAAAGAAAGCCAGGGCAATCAATACGCTTAGGTTAAGGGCTACTGGCAACAATTTTGGGTTGTAGAGACGGCGATTTATCGCCGTCTCTACAAGTGTTTTGGACTTATCTGAACTGTATTGGGACAAATGGAATGATGCCTTCGGCACGCCAAGGCAAAGGTATGTACACAAACATAGACGCTTTGCGGCTTCCCGTAGGGTATAGCGGTTCTTAATTGCATAGAAGAATACAGACCATTATTTGTAGGGGCACAGTATTGCTCATTGGTGTCAACTTAACGTGAAACCGCTCGTCCGCCGGGAATTGAAATTCCCGTCTCATAGCTAAAGTCATCTGAAGATGACTAAATATCGCTAAAAATCTCCAGTCTACTTCAGTAGACTTAAGCTAAAAGCCAAAGAAATTTATTTCCGGGCGGGCATGGATGCCAACAGATAAGCTATTTCCAGCTTAAGTTGACACTAATGGCATCTTGCCCACCCCACAAGAGTTTTAATTCCAGGCAATATGCAGGTTAAACGTCCAACAGCTTAACTACTGATTCAATGTAAGTTGACATTAAAGAGAAATGTCTCTCATTGAATTTGCCAGATGCTATGTAGCAATCTGTGGTACTGACACCTTCACCGGCACTTTTTTACTAAAAGACAGACCGTTTTCATTTTTGTCAATGATAATCGTGTCTCCAGAGATAAAAGTATTTTCCAGTAACTTGGTGGCGAGGGGGTTTTCTACTTCTCGCTGAATTGCGCGTTTGAGTGGACGCGCACCGTAAACTGGGTCATAACCTGATTCAACAAGATGATCGCAAGCTGATTGGGATATCTCAAAGAAGATTTTTTGCTCGCGGAGGAGATTTTCTACTCGTTTGAGTTGAATACGGATGATCTGCCGCATTTCTGTGCGATTTAAGGTATGGAAGAGAATAATATCATCGACGCGGTTGAGAAATTCGGGGCGGAAATGCGATCGCAACCCATCCATTACCCGTTTCCGCATCGTTTCATATTTGGAATCATCACCAGATACATCCAAAATATGTTCGCTACCAATGTTACTGGTCATGACAATAACGCTGTTACGAAAATCTACCGTCCTTCCCTGAGAATCAGTAATTCTCCCATCATCTAACACTTGCAATAAAATATTAAACACATCGGGGTGCGCTTTTTCCACTTCATCTAGCAGCACCACTGAGTAAGGGCGGCGGCGAACCGCCTCGGAAAGTTGACCGCCTTCTTCATAGCCTACATATCCCGGAGGCGCACCCACTAACCGAGAAACTGAGTGTTTTTCCATATACTCAGACATATCTAAGCGCACCAAGGCATCATCAGAATCAAAGAGAAACTGAGCTAATGCGCGGGCGAGTTCGGTTTTGCCCACACCTGTAGGGCCCATGAACAAAAATGAACCAATGGGACGAGAGGGATCTTTCATCCCCGCACGGGCGCGACGAATTGCGGCGGCTACTGCTTCTACAGCCTCTTCTTGCCCAATGACTCGTTGATGCAAATGACTTTCTAGTTGCAGTAATTTTTGCCGTTCTGATTCCAACAGGCGATTAACAGGAATTCCTGTCCACTTGGCGACGATTTCGGCAATATCGGCTTCGGTGACTTGTTCTCGCAGTAACGTGGAACCTTGGTTTTGAATTTCTAAAAGGCTCGCTTCTTTCGCTTCGCGATCGCGTTGTACTCCTTCTAATTTGCCATACTTCAATTGGGCAGCTTTATTCAAATCATAAGCACGTTCCGCCTGTTCGATTTGCACTCGCAGCGCATCTTCTTCTTTCTTTAAGGCGCTGATAGCTTCAAGTATCTGCTTTTCACCTTGCCATTGCTCGTTAAATGTCAGCTGTTTTTCCGTTAAATTGGCGATTTCTTGCTCAATTCGTTCTAAACGTTCTTTAGTTTGGGGAGTACCCTTTTCTTCGCCAGCTAACGACAGTTTTTCCATTTCTAACTGCATGAGGCGGCGATCGATGGTTTCCAATTCGGCTGGTTTGGAGGTAATCTCCATTTTCAACTGTGCTGCTGCTTCATCCACTAAATCAATGGCTTTATCTGGTAGGAAGCGATCGCTAATATAACGCGCTGACAAGCTTGCTGCTGCTACTAAAGCCGAATCAGAAATTTTGACGTTGTGATGCACTTCATAGCGTTCTTTCAATCCCCGCAGAATGGAAATAGTATTTTCCACCGTTGGCTGATCGACAAATACTTGCTGAAAGCGGCGTTCTAAGGCGGCATCTTTTTCTATGTGTTTGCGGAACTCGTCGAGGGTAGTAGCGCCAATACAACGCAGTTCTCCCCTCGCCAACATTGGTTTGAGCAGATTTCCGGCATCCATCGCCCCTTGTTGGTTGGAACCTGTACCGACTACGGTATGCAGTTCGTCAATAAACAGGACGATTTGCCCGTTAGATTCCGTAACTTCCCGGAGAACAGATTTTAGACGGTCTTCAAACTCACCCCGGTATTTGGCTCCAGCAATCAAACTACCCATATCTAAAGAAATGAGTTGGCGATTTTTTAGCGATTCGGGAACGTCACCATTAACCATTCGCTGTGCCAAAGCTTCAGCGATCGCAGTTTTACCTACCCCAGGTTCACCAATCAAGACAGGGTTATTTTTGCTACGACGAGACAAGACTTGAATTACCCGCCGAATTTCGTCATCCCGCCCAATCACCGGGTCGAGTTTTCCCGCTTTTGCCTGTTCTGTCAAATCTCTGCCAAATTTTTGTAAGGCTTCATAGCGGGATTCTGGGCTTTGATCTGTCACCTTTTGGCTACCGCGAACGGCTTTGATAGTAGCTTCTAGTTTAGCGGCATCCGCACTAAAGCCTTTGAGGATCTTTCGTCCAATGCGATCGTCTTCAGCAAAGGCCAAAAGTATATGTTCTACGGAGATGTAGGAATCTTTCATCCTAACTCTAGCTTCCTCGGCTCGGTCTAGTAAAATATCTAAATTGCGGCTAAGGTAAAGCTGATCGCTTTTACCAACTTTGGGCTGACGTTGGGTAAAGGCTTCTAGCTGCTGCTGCAAGCGGATTGGATCTACTTCAGATCGAGCCAGGATACGTATCGCTAGACTAGTGGGTTCTTCTAACAGGGCAATAATTAAATGTTCAACATCTAGTTGCTGTTGTTGATAAGCACGTACTATATCCTGAGATTTAACAATTGCTTCCCAGGCTTTATCAGTAAATTTATTTGGATCTGTAGGTTGCATCTTTAGAATTTTGGAATTTTGATTTTTAGTTTAGGGATTGGGAGTGGGGATTGGGGATTGGAAAAACTTTTCTCTAGTCACTAATTCCTAGTCACTAGTCCCCAGTCCCTAATTATCCAAGCATTCTCAGCGTATATCCGTGTGTATCTCTGGTGGCAATTTTGGCTTGGTAATTGGTGATAGTTTAATCCATTACCTATTTCCTAATTTAACGTGTCGTGGAAGTCCCCACCTTCTCTGCGAGACGCTAACGCGAACAATGTACTTATAAGGTGGGGATTATGAGCGGGATGTGAGAATTGCATCCAGTATGGTTTTTTTGCGTCAGCAAAAACAAATACGCTTATGATACTAATAGGATTTACGCAGAAGAGATCCCCTAACCTGCTTAAAAAGGGGAGGCAAAAAGCGAAAAGCCTCACGTATCTAGGTTTACCAGTATGAGATGCCAATGTGCGGGGAGATTGAATCTTCCCGCGTCTGGTTCAACTTTTCAAGATATCTCTTCAGCAAAAGTTGCTATCCAGATCCCCGACTTCTTCAAGAAGTCGGGGATCTAAATCCAGCTGAAGTAAGTGATATTCCACCCTAGCGGATAATTTATTTTTTTGGAAATCCGTTATGAGAATTACTTACTCACAAGTTGCTCTTGTGATTCCTGTTTGACTGCTGACCCTTGACTTCCAAGTTGAATCAGTTCAATTTTATATCCATCTGGATCTTCCACAAAAGCAATTACTGTCGAACCATGTTTCATCGCCCCTGGTTCACGCACGATTTTACCGCCCTGGCTGCGGATTTCGTCACATGTAGCGTAAATGTCATCAACACCAAGGGCAATGTGACCGTAAGCATTACCCAATTCGTACTTTTCCACTCCCCAGTTATATGTTAGTTCGATTACCGAATTGTCGCTTTCATCGCCATAGCCAACAAAAGCGAGGGTAAATTCTCCTCCTGGATAATCTTTTCGGCGCAGCAGTTTCATTCCTAAAACTTCACAGTAGAACTTTAAGGACTCTTCAAGGTTGCCTACCCGCAGCATTGTGTGTAGTAATCGCATATTGACCTTTTCTGTGTAATTGATTTAGTGTTATTCTCTGCAAACATTTTACCTAGCTCAAAGTCTTAAGGTAAAAATGCCGTCATAGAAAGAATTAAAAGCTTAAAGGACACGATAAACAATTACCCATTCTTGGCGTTGATTCCGATCCCTATAGTGAAAATCTTCTTTAATCTCAGCCAATAAAGCCTCTTAACAGCATAAGCTAACGATTGGGTTAGGCAACTGGACTGGATGCGTAACACACTCGAATAAAGGATAAAGTACAGATGAGTAAATTTCTAGATACTGCCATTGAGGCGATCGCAGCCCGTGAAATTCTTGATTCACGCGGTAGACCGACAATTGAAGCCGAAGTGCATTTAGCCAACGGTGTTGTCGGACTGGCGCAGGTTCCCAGTGGCGCTTCCACAGGCACTTTTGAAGCTCACGAACTGCGTGATGGCGATAAAAGCCGTTATGGAGGCAAAGGCGTACTCAAGGCAGTACAAAACGTCAAAGAAGCACTTGCACCAAAATTACTAGGCTTGGATGCCCTCAACCAAGAACTCCTAGACCGCACAATGATCGCGATCGATGGTTCTCCTAACAAATCCAATTTGGGCGCAAATGCGATTTTGGGAGTTTCCTTAGCAGCAGCCAAAGCTGGTGCTGAATCTCTTGATATTCCTCTATATCGCTATTTGGGTGGCCCTTTAGCGAATTTGCTCCCAGTACCGTTGATGAACGTGATTAACGGTGGCGCACACGCATCAAATAATGTGGATTTTCAAGAATTTATGATTGTGCCAATTGGCGCAACTTCTTTCCGAGAAGCATTGCGCTGGGGTGCAGAGGTGTTTGCAACTCTTAGTCAGGTATTGGATGAAAAGGGTTTGCTTACTGGTGTGGGCGATGAAGGTGGTTTTGCCCCTAATTTAGAGTCCAATCAAGTAGCTTTGGAATTGTTGGTTGCTGCCATTAAGAAAGCTGGTTATAAGCCAGGGGAAGAAGTCGCTTTGGCATTGGATGTAGCGGCTAGCGAATTTTACAAGAATGGGCAGTATGTTTACGATGGTAAACCTCACGCCCCGGCTGAGTTTATTGATTATTTAGGACAACTAGTTGACCAATATCCAATTGTGTCAATTGAAGATGGCTTGCATGAAGAAGATTGGCAAAGTTGGCAATTACTTACCCAGAAGTTAGGTTCGCGGGTGCAGTTGGTAGGGGATGATTTGTTTGTTACCAATGCCACTCGCTTACAAAGAGGCATTCAGGAAAAAGCCGCTAATGCCATTTTGATTAAACTCAATCAAATTGGTTCACTTACCGAAACCTTAGAAACGATTGATTTGGCAACTCGCAACAGTATCCGTTCAGTAATTAGCCATCGTTCTGGTGAAACCGAAGACACAACGATCGCTGATTTAGCTGTAGCAACCCGTGCCGGTCAAATCAAAACAGGTTCTCTGTGTCGCAGCGAACGCGTAGCAAAATATAATCGCTTGCTGCGAATTGAAGATCAACTAGGCGATCGCGCCGTTTATGCTGGTGCTGTGGGGTTAGGGCCAAAGTAGGGACTGGGGACTGGGGACTAGGGACTGGGGGCAAGAATTCTTCCCAATACCCAATACCCAATCCCTAATCCCCAATCATGGATAAAACCCCAACTTAGGCAACCCCAAGGTTTCATCCCAGCCCATCATCAGGTTTAGGCACTGAATAGCTTGGCCCGCCTGTCCTTTAATTAGATTGTCAATTGCTGACATGACAATTACGCGACCTGTGCGCGGGTCAACTTCTACACCGATGTAACAAAGATTGCTGCCATTAGCCCATTTGGTTTGGGGGTAAATACCGCTACCACAGACTTTTACCCAAGGAGAGTTACGGTAGAAGGCTGAGAAAATTGTGATTAAGTCATCTCGCACTAGACCAGGGTCGCTCATCTTGGCATATACCGTTGCCAAAATCCCGCGTACCATTGGGATCAGGTGCGGTGTAAATTGGATCATGAGTTCGTGACCAGCTAGGTCACTGCAAATTTGCTCAATTTCTGGGGTATGACGGTGACGACCGACGTTGAAAGCTGCGATTGAGTTGTCTGCTTCAGCTAGTAATAAGTTGGTTTGAGGCTGTCGTCCACTGCTAGATGTGCCGGACTTGGCATCGATAATAGCTGTTTCTGGTACGATTAAACCTTGCTTTAAGAGTGGCGAAAGTGCAAGAAGACTAGCAGTGGGATAGGAACCAGGACAGCCAATGAGTTGAGCTTCGGCAATGCGATCGCGATAAAGTTCTGGTAATCCATAAACTGCTGTCGCTGCAATTGTGCGATCGCTTCTCTCAATGCCATACCAATTTGTATAAGTTGTCAAATTACTAAACCGATAGTCTGCACTCAAATCTATAACTTTACATCCTTTTTCCAACAGTTTCGGCGCGATTTGGCAAGCCAGACCATTTGGTAAAGACAGGAAAACTACTTCACAGCGGTGAGCAATTATTTCTGGTTCTACAGCCTCTATTAGCAGGTTAGTTGCATGAGCTAGATGCGGGTAGAGATCCCCGAAGGATTTCCCGATACTAGTCTCACCACCTAAATAAACCAGTTCAACTTCTGGATGATCCATCAGTAATCGTACTAACTGTACTCCGCCATAGCCCGACGCGCCAACAATCCCAACGGGTACGCGTCTAAATTTGCCCATGATCTGAAATCCTTATCCCATGAATAGTTAATTCGTTCTCAGCTATCAACAATATCAGCGACTAGACGCGTAGCGCACAAAACGCCCCAAACGGGGAGATGGGGGAGAAATGGGGGCAGAGGAAGAGTTTTGCCTCCCCTGCTTATCCGAGCAGTATTGCCCCTCATCCCTCTCATCCTTTACTGTCGCTGCACTTTATCTCTACTTTTAATGACATAAATTCTTGTCACGCGATCAAATTATTGCTAGTCTACTTCTCTGCCTTATAAAGGAGCTACAATCTAAAAGGAGAAATTGTAAAAAAAATTTACGTTTATAGCTGGAAATCTTTCTGTGTCACAGCCTAATACTACCCAAGCTTTTAAATTTGATTCGATTGATGCCGCCTTAGCAGACCTAAAAGCTGGTCGCGTCATTGTAGTGGTAGATGATGAAAATAGAGAAAACGAAGGCGACTTGATTTGTGCTGCCCAATTTGCCACACCCGACACGATTAATTTCATGGCGGTGGAAGCGAGAGGGCTGATTTGTTTGGCAATGACAGGCGATCGCCTAGACGAGCTAGACTTACCTTTGATGGTAAGCAACATTACAGATACTAACCAAACTGCCTTCACTGTCAGTATTGATGCCGGGCCAGAATTAGGCGTAAGCACAGGCATCTCAGCCGAAGACCGCGCCCGCACTATCCAGGTTACTCTCAACCCAGCCACAAAACCCACCGATTTACGTCGCCCTGGTCATATTTTTCCCATTCGGGCTAAGGCTGGAGGCGTACTCAAACGCGCAGGGCATACGGAAGCGGCTGTAGACTTATCTCGACTAGCAGGGCTATACCCAGCCGGGGTAATTTGTGAAATTCAAAACCCTGATGGTTCAATGGCGCGGTTGCAGCAGTTAGTTGAATATGCTAAACGTCACAATTTAAAAATTATTAGTATTGCGGATTTAATCAGCTATCGCCTAAAGCACGATCGCTTAGTGTATCGTGAGGTGATTACCAAGCTGCCTAGTCAATTCGGCCAGTTTGAAATTTACGCCTACCGCCATACTCTGGATAATACAGAACACGTTGCAATTGTCAAGGGCGATCCAGCTAACTTCAAAGATGAGGCAGTAATGGTGCGGATGCACTCAGAATGCTTAACTGGTGACGCTTTGGGTTCTTTGCGTTGTGACTGTCGGATGCAGTTGCAAGCTGCACTGAAAATGATTGAGGCTGCTGGTCAAGGTGTAGTTGTATACCTGCGCCAAGAAGGGCGGGGAATCGGCTTGATTAATAAGTTGAAAGCCTACTCATTACAGGATATGGGGCTGGATACAGTCGAGGCAAATGAGCGTTTAGGATTTCCTGCTGACTTGCGAGACTACGGGATGGGGGCACAAATGCTCATGGATTTGGGTATCAAAAAGATTCGCTTGATTACCAATAATCCCCGTAAAATTGCTGGAGTCAAAGGCTATGGGTTGGAAGTAGTCGATCGCTTGCCATTGTTAATTGAAGCAAACGATTACAATTCTTATTACCTGGCAACAAAGGCGAAAAAGCTGGGTCATCTGCTGTTACAAACTTATTTAGTAACAGTAGCAATCCACTGGCAAGATGACCCGGAAGCTGTGACAGAACGCTATGAACGCTTAGAAAAACTGCGACATTTAGCGAGAAGTAATGATTTATTGTTGCAGGAAGAAGCGCGTCCGTTGGCGATCGCTATATTTGACGAGCCATCTTTAACAGTACACTTGGGTTTAGATCAGCCAAAAGTTGCTAGCTGTGATTGGTATCAACAAAGCGGTCATCCTTATGTACAGGCGGTCTTTCAAATTCTCGATAACCTCGCTACTTTGCCATACATCCAGAAACTAGAGTTTCTGATTTCTTCTGGTTGCGATCCTTTGAGCAATTTACAAGTCCAACTAGATCGGCAGACATTCACCGATGGTACACTGCCTTCATCGATTAGCGATCGCTTGGAGACACAGCAAATTTACAGCTTTAGCAAAAAGCCACAGCCCTAAAAGCCAACTTCTTAAGGGGTTGGAGGATTTATTGTATGTAAGTCTTACATTCCCCCCAAACTCTTCAGCCGTTCTTTTATATAACAATGAGAGCAATCAAAATTATTGTTGAAAAACATAATGACGGTTACGTAGCATATCCCTTGGGTATCAAGGGGGTTGTAGTTGGCGAAGGTGACAGCTATGAAGAAGCACTAGCTGATGTTAAATCTGCTATCTACTGCCATATAGAGATATTTGGTCAAGAAGTTTTAGAAGAGGAATCACCAGTTTTAGAAGCTTTTGTGGCGGAAGCTGAGGTTCCTATTTAATGGTTAAATTCCCAGTAGATGTACCTAAAGCTAAAGTTATTAAGACATTGGAATTTCTGGGATTCACTGTTATTAGGGAGCGAGAGCATATTGTTATGGAGCGAGAAAACGAAGATGGAACAAAAACCCCACTGACTATGCCTAACCATTCTCAAATTAAAGGTTCGACGTTGAAATCCATTTGTACTCAAGCGGGTATCTCAAGAGAGGATTTTTTGTCTGCTTATGAGCGAATCTGAAAGCAATACTGCTCGGTTAAGACTAAAAAATAGAAATGTGTAGCGAATTAGGCGATCGCTTTGAAACTGAAGTTCAATTATAAAACTCGCATTACAGATACTTTTGCACCAACCGCTCATGTAGCATAGCTTTTTTCAAAAGATGTTTCGTTCATAATCTTCACGTTCCTTTCGAGTAGCTAGACGGGCGCTGATGATACGGATAGCATTGGAACGTTAGCTATCCGCTATCAGAACTGTTTTGCCCAATGCCCATTCCCAATTAATAATGAGTTGCCGACTTGCGATGATGGACGGCTGTAACGCCATCAGTATCTAGCAATTTGCCACTCTCCACAGTCGCATAAACTAGCCAGTGGTCGCCAGATTCCATCCGGTTTTGTACGGAACATTCGAGATATGCTAGGGCATCGGTAAGTATGGGAGAACCGCTTTCCGTTTCTTCGGCGGCGACATCAGCAAATCGGTCTTGTCCTGGCCCAAAAGGTTTGAGAAAGTGCTTCATCAATCCCAAGTGATTGCCTTCTTTAAGGATGTTGAGGACAAATTTGTTTCCTGTATGGGTCAGTGTTTCTACTGCGCGGTCTTTGGCGACGGCGATGGTTAAACCAGGTGGGCTAAAGCTAGCTTGAGATACCCAAGAAGCTAACATGGCACTGGAGCGATCGCCTTCCTTGGCTGTAAGTACGCAAAGAGAACCGACAATGCGACCAACTGCTTGTTCTACAGTTGTTGCAGGTTGGCTTGGCGATCGCACTTTTCTCGCTTTCTTCAGTGCTTGGGCAAAGTCAGTTCCAGCTTCTTCACATAATTGCAGGGTAGCATCGTCGGGTTTGAATTTGACGCGGATGGTATCAAAACCAAACCGATAGCCAGCATCTTTTAATTTACTTTCAATTAAATCAACTGCTTCCCCACTCCAGCCAAAGGAACCAAAAGCACCGGCGAGTTTATTGTTAGTAGCGGTGGATAGTACAATTCCTAAAGCTGTTTGTACGGGTGTCGGTGCATGACCGCCGAGAGTCGGAGAACCGATGATGAAACCACCGGCTTTTTCCACAGCCGCCCGGATTTCTTCTGGTTCAGTGAATTCGCAGTTAATCGATTCTACAGCGACACCAGCTTTGGTGATGCCACGAGCGATCGCTTGGGCTAATGTGGCTGTATTACCATAAGCTGATGCATAAATTAACGCCACTGTCAAGTCAGCAGATGTTTGCTGTTGACTCCATTCCCGATAAGCTTTAGTCAATTCAATTAAACCATAGCGCACCAAAGGCCCGTGCCCATTGGCATACATTCGCACAGGAAAATCGACAAGTTTATCCAGTGCTGTTTCAACTTGACGGGCGTGGGGAGCCATGAGGCAATCAAAATAATAGCGCCGATCTTCGTTATATACTTCCCAACCTTCATCAAATACCTGATCTCCACAAACGTGCGCCCCAAATAACTTATCTGTGTACAAAACTTCTGTTTGCGGATCGTAGGTGCAGAGTTGATCTGCATAGCGGGGATTGGGGGTGGGAATAAATTGTAAATTGTGCCCATTACCCAAATCTAGGGTTTCTTCGCCCCGCATCACAAGAA
Source organism: Nostoc sp. (assembly GCF_036916655.1). Lineage (GTDB taxonomy): Bacteria > Cyanobacteriota > Cyanobacteriia > Cyanobacteriales > Nostocaceae > Nostoc. The sequence continues at coordinate 102,020 of NZ_JBALFY010000117.1, read as the reverse complement.
TTTGCAAATTTGGATTTTCTAGCGCCGCACGTAAATTTATTGCCCCTGGATTAGAACACACAAAGGTAATTTGCGGGGCAATTTCTAACAAAGCTTTTAAAGTTGCAACGCGGTTAGGATTTACGTGCCCCAAAATTACATAATCTAAATTTTCAAAATGGAAACGTTGCTTTAAAGCTTCTAAATAAATTTGCGTAAACGTTTCCCCAGGAGGATCGATAATTGCGGTTTTCTCGCTTTCTATTAAATAAGAATTAGCAGTTGTACCCTTAGCAAGAGCGTATTCAATTTCAAATCTCAGCCTTGACCAACTGCGCGATCGCAGTATTCTCGTATCTGTAGCTATTGGACAAACTTGAACATCACGGGGTTTATTTTGTGACATAGCTTTATTGGGGATTGGGGACTGGGGATTAGGGATTGGGTACTGGGGAACTCGGCGTACCTAAAGGGGATAAGGATCAATGAGGATTAGGTATTTGGAAACTTTTTCCCAGTCCCCAGTCCCCAGTCCCTTCTTTAATAATGATTACCAACTTTACGGTGATGCACAGCAGTCAAAGCTTCTGGCTTAGAAACCCGTCCGGCGTAGACTGTGCTGTATACTGCCCAGTGGTCGCCACAATCCATTCTAGTGGTGACTTCGCACTCCATGTAGGCGAGAGCATCGTTGAGGATAGGCGCACCATTTTCGGCTGGCTGGGTTCTCACACCTTCAAAACGATCGGCACCAGGGGCGAACCGCTTCAAAAAGTGCTTCATGAGTGGTTGGAAATTGCCTTCTTCTAAGATGTTGAGAACAAAGCGATCGCCTACTTGCATGAGTGATTCAATTGCCCGATCTTTGGCGACTGCAATGGAAAATCCCAAGGGTTTGAAGCTGGCTTGAGCAACCCAGGAGGCTAACATGGCACTGGATACATCGCCTTTTTTGGCAGTGATGATATACAATCCGCCGCTGATTCTACCTAATGCTTTATCTAAGTCAGCACCAAGGGATTTCATGGCTTTGATAGTGCGATCGCGTGTTACCCATTGAGCTAAGTCTGTACCCGCTTCTTCACACAGCTTGTAAGTGTTTTCCGTAGGTGTTTCTTTAATCCGAATCGCTGGAAAAACTGTTGTCAAACCCAAATTGCGGAATTTACTCACCAAAGGATCTATCGGTTCATCATCGCCACCGCCAGTTTCAAATACGCCGATGGCTTGCTTTTCTTTAGCAGATCCTAAAACTGTGCTGAGTGCAGCTTGAATACTAGCAGCACCAGAAGCCGGAGGTAGACCAACGATTAGCCCAGCACAGCGGCTAACTAGTTCCCGCAGTTCTTGTAAATCGACTTCAGATCCCAAATCGACGATTTCCACGGCAACACCAGTTTTACCGATACCGTTGGCAATTGCTTGGGCGAGGCGATCGCTATATCCGTATTCGGAAACATAAAATATTCCAATTGTTGTTTCTGGTTTGGTTTGGGTTTGACTCCAAGAGCGGTAACGTCCAACTAGTTCTTCAACATTATGAGATAATAATGGCCCGTGTCCTGTGGCAATCATGTCAATGGTTTTCAGTTCCGCCATCCGCTTCAGGGCAGACAAAACCGATCGGGCATTTGGCCCCATCAAGCAATCGTAGTAGTAATGAAAGTCTTCTTCGATCGCTGCCAAGTCTTCATCAAAGGTGCTATCTGAGCAATAGTGCAACCCAAAGGCATCACAAGTATAGAGAACTTTGGTTTTGTGGTCAAAGCTAAAGATGGTATCAGGCCAGTGTAAATTTGGAGCAATCACGAATTCAAATTCATGACCATTACCCAAATCTAAGCGATCGCCATTTTTCACAATCCGCCGCTTAAATGGCTGATGTACCAAATCTTCAAGAAACTGAATTGCCACTTTAGAACCGACAACGGTTATTTCTGGAGCGATTTGCAGCAAATCTTTAACTAAACCGCTATGGTCTGGCTCGGTGTGGCTGATAATCAAATAATCAATCTCTGTTGGCTTGATTAGTCCGGTGAGCGTATCGAAATATAGTTGACGAAACTTTTCGTGGGAGGTATCAACTAAGGCAGTCTGCTCCCCACGAATGAGAAACGAGTTATAAGTAGTACCGTTTTGCAGACCAAACTCAATATCGAAGCGATCGCGATCCCAATCCAAAGAGCGAATAGCCGTCGTCTCTTGAGCAATCTCTACAGTCTGTATGGTGAGCCGTTTTTCAGTTTTTTCGGTGAGCGCTACCATAACTCCCCTCCTTAATACAATGAGTATTTCTTCCTCTTATTTTATTGTGACACGGCTTGAATGTTAATTTTTATTAAAAAACCTATAGCTTACTTAAAAAAGTTAAAAGTGTGAAACGCAGAGGGATTGGGGGGATGGGGGAAATTTGGCTAGCATTGGAAATTGGGAACTCTCGGCTACATTGGGCGTTGTTTATTGGCAAAAAGCTTTACTCAGCTTGGGATAGCGACCATCTAGCTGAGTCTGCCATACAACAGTTAGCTAAATGTCAAACCCTGAATCATTTACTACTGGCAATTTCTGCACCCCATCAGAAAATTAGGGTAGAAAATACTTCCTCATTTCCCCCTCCCCTCCTCCTCGCCTCCGTAGTTCCTAGCCAAACTGCGATTTGGCAAACTTACCCAAATACTCGCGTTATTACCTTAGAGCAAGTACCACTCAAAAAGGTCTATCCCACACTGGGAATTGACCGCGCTTTAGCTTTGTGGGGTGCGGGAAAAACTTGGGGTTTTCCCATGTTGGTGATTGATGCTGGTACAGCGCTGACTTTTACAGCTGCGGATGCTAACCAGTGTCTAGTTGGAGGTGCAATTCTGCCAGGATTAGGCTTACAATTTGCAAGTCTTGACCAACATACAGGACAATTACCATTTGTAGAAATGCGAAAAATCGCATCTCTACCACCACGTTTTGCGCTTAATACAACAGAAGCAATTCAAAGTGGGGTAATTTACACACTATTAGCTGGAATTAAAGATTTTATTGAGGCATGGTTGCAATTATTTCCTAATGGAAAAATTGCAATTAAAGGTGGCGATCGCACTTTATTATTAAAGTATTTACAAGCCTTATATCCTGAAATTGCAGAACATTTAATTGTAGAACCAAATTTAATATTTTTGGGAATGCGCGAAATAGTAATAGGTAATAGCGTAGATAGAATAAAATGAAGAGAGAAGAGACGTAGGTTGGGTGGAGCGGAGCGCAACCCAAGAGATATCAATCAGCTTAACTTTGCGCTCTTTGCGTCCAACTCTTACGAGACGCTGCACGTACTTGCTTCTTCGTAGGAGTATGCAGTTCGTTCTTTTATCCCTCAAATTTAATGGGATAGACTACTAGTTTAATTCGTTTAAATTATGGCTTTTTAAAATACTTTCAATAAACTCCCGAATCTCCATCGCCACAACCCCAGCAGAAGATTCTGGTAAATCATTTCCAGCGTGGGCAATCATTTTTAACTCTACTTTCGGCATCAGTTGAGCATAAACCCGACTTTTGGCTAAAGCATCTGGTGTATCTTGGCCACCTTGTAAAATAAAAACTGGGGCATCTATCATATAAAGCCGCTTTTGCACTAATTCCGCCTCAATTTCTACTTGTCGTCGTTTGAAAAGTAACTGACAAGCTATGGGGAAACGTGACAATTCCTGACGTAATTGCAAATCCTGGGCAATTTTGTCATGCCAACCCAGAACTTTAGTTAAGGGAATTAGCGATCGCAACAATTTAACTATTATTGTTGGATAATTCAATAATCGCCGCATCTTCCGGCAATGTTGTTCTTGTCCTGCTATCTCTACACCCTCTGGTGCTAACAATACTAAACCATCAACTTTCTCTGGATACTTTAAAGCATAGCTAGCAGCAATCCAACCGCCAAGAGAATGCCCCACTAAATATACTTTTTCTAGCTTGACAGCTTGCAAAAATTCAGCTAAACACTCAACTTGTAAATCTATCGAATGGTGGATATTCGGATTCTCTGATTCACCAAACCCTAATAAATCAGGTGCAAAACAATGAAAATCTTGTGCAAGAGACTCCATCACAGATAACCATTGGCTGCTCTCATTCCAAGCACCATGTAAAAAAATTATAGGAGTTTTTTCACCGACTTCACGCCAGAATATTAGCCCTTGAGAAAGCTTTCTCCGGGAGTTGCGAAATAGTGTATCCATTTTAATTTAGTAGTTAACTTTTAGCACCATAATAAATAGTCATTAATCATTAGTCATTAGTCATTGGTTATTAGTTGTGGACAAATTTAAAGAGAGAAGCGTGAGCCGTTCGCACAGCCTCTCGTAGAGAAGAGATGCTTCCTTAGATCGTAACTTTGGCAGCAAATGACAAAAGACTAATGACCAATTATTATTATGCCAATGTTGTCAAGCCCTTCAAGTAGTCTTGCAACTGCCGAGTATGGTCGTGAGACATCTGTCCTGAAGGTAGGAAACTGGGAGAGAAAGCTTGGATTTCCATAACTTCCAAAGTATCCTTAATTTCCATTGTCCCATGCACCTCAGCTTCAACCACAATACAAATTGAATGGATTCTGGGATCGCGGTCTGGTGCAGAGTAAACCCCTACCAAACGGTTAATTTTCACTAAGTCTAGCCCAGTTTCCTCCATCAATTCCCGGCGGACTGTATTGGGAATATCTTCTCCCCAATCTACTATTCCTCCAGGCAATGCCCAAAGACCATCGTCACGCCGCCGGATCAGTACTATTCGACCGTCAGGTAAAATTGGGATGATGCTAGTGCCAGTAATGGGATGACGAAATATTATACCCAGTACTGTTTGTCCAATACGCCATAAGCTACGTGTGGACTCTACAGCTGCCGGAAAAAAAGCAATAACGTTCAATCTTCAAATTTTCTATGTTGTATTCTATAGTTCTCTACCACTTACATAGACTCAACTAATAAAATCTTGGTTGAGTTTTGTTTTATACAAAAATGTTTGTGGGTTGAGATTTTATTCTCACGATTTACGTAGAATATTATTAATTCTAACATCAAGTTTCAAGAGAAGCACTATATTTATATATACATAATATTTTTTGAATTAGGAAAAATTTCAGTTTATCGTTAGCATTCTTGCTGCTGAAACTAGCTATTACTAATAGTTTTTCAGCACACATTAAAAAAATAATCTGAATTCTTTCCTGATAAAATTGATTTGTTTCAATAACAACAAGTAGTTAGCTAATTTACAATCTATTTAACAGATTAGAATCTAAGAAAAGGTATTTTTCGTCTACCTGGCAGGGATAATTTAGAATTTTTATTGACAGATCAAGGTTCTATGCGATAGACTAGTACACTGTTTAAAGCGTATTTATTGCTGCACTAGGCTACAAGTATATCAATAACATTGGTAACTAATATTGCCTACGTGATGCCTAGTTGCTACTTTTTTGTTGTTTATTAATGAGGTGAACATGGCCAAGCGCCGTAACCCGAAAAAAGAAAAGGCGCTACGTAACCAGGCGTATGCCAGAAAGTTTCGTAAACGAACTACGACAGGAAGAATGCAGAGAAGGTTCCAACAAAGACCACCAAAGAGTGAGGAAGAAGAAGGCGCAGCAGCAGCTGACACTGAATAAGCTGCCTGCCTAAATCCTTATTGTTTCGGTTATTTAATTTTTAGGGCGTACATTTATTTGTACGCCCTTATTTATTATTGAGCATTGGGCAATTCAATTTTGGATTTTGGATTAAATTTCAATCTAAAATCCGTCTTAAAAAGTTTGCTCAACGGGGGGAACCCCCGCACGCAACTTTTGTCTCCGACACGCTACGCGAACGCAAAATCTAAAATCTAAAATTCTTACTCCCCCTACTGATCAATTTGAGCGCGGGCAGCTATGAGTGCTTTGCCTACCTGTACAAAGCCAGTACCACCGTAACTGTTGCGGGCTGCCACAACCTGACGGGGGGATATCGCCTCATAAATATCTGCTGCAAATGCTGGATGTAGTTGTTGCCACTCTTCCAATGTCAAATCTTTGAGGAGTTTGCCTACGGCAATACTAGTTTTTACGACTTTACCCACGAGGTTATATGCTTCTCGGAAAGGAACGCCTCGTGCTGCCAGATAATCTGCTACATCGGTAGCATTAGAAAAATCTTCCGCCACAGCTGATGCTAACCGCTCAGTACGAAATTCCAAACCTTCTCTCAGCAAAATCGTCATTGCTTCTAGAGAGGCTTTGACTGTCTTAACGCTATCAAATAAACCTTCTTTATCTTCTTGTAGGTCTTTGTTATATGCCAGGGGTAGCCCCTTCATAATCACTAACATTGCCTGGAGATGACCAAATACACGCCCCGTTTTCCCCCGCACCAATTCTGGAACATCGGGGTTTTTCTTTTGGGGCATGATACTGGAACCCGTAGCACAGCTATCTTTGAGGGTGACAAAGCGAAATTCTTCCGATGACCAAAGAATGACTTCTTCTGCAAGGCGGCTGAGGTGAACCATAATCAAACTAGCAGCACACAAGAATTCGATCGCAAAATCGCGATCGCTCACTCCATCGAGGCTATTAGCATAAATATCGTCAAAATTCAAAAGTTTGGCTGTGTAGTGGCGATCGATGGGGAAAGTAGTTCCCGCTAAAGCACCGCACCCCAAAGGTGAGATATTCACACGGCGAGAAACGTCACCTAGACGTTCCCAGTCGCGTTGAGCCATTTGAAAGTATGCCAAGAGGTGATGAGCTAAACTCACCGGTTGGGCGCGTTGTAGATGAGTATAGCCAGGAATCAGAGTTTCAACGTGTTTTTCAGCTATATCTAGTAAAACACCTTGAAATTCTCGCAATTCGCTTTTGATTTGTTGGATTTGGTCGCGGAGGTAGAGTCTGGTATCAGTACCAACTTGGTCATTACGCGATCGCGCCGTATGCACTTTTTTACCCACATCGCCCACAATTTCTGTCAGTCGGTGTTCAACTGCAAAATGTACATCTTCAGCATCGACACCAGGCTGAAATTTTCCCTGGCGGTACTCTTGGCGAATTTGTTCTAAACCGGCAACCAGTTGCTCTCCTTCTTCTAAGGAGATAATGCCCGTGTGAGCGAGCATTTTAGCATGGGCTTGAGAACCAGTCAGATCGTATTCGATTAATTCAATATCAAAACCTATACTGGCATTAAAACGAGCGATCGCTGGATGCAATGCTGATTCAAACCGCTGGCTCCAAGTTTCTTTTGTGGTCATAAATATTATGAGGGGAGTGGGGAGTGGGGAGTGGGGAATGGAAAGTGATGATTTAGGAAGAGAGGAAGACAATTTTCCTGATTTCCTACTCCCCACTCCCCCCTAAATTTAACCGTAGCTAGTTAGATTGCGAACGATATAGCCAATGAATAAACCAATCAACAATGCCCACACTTGACCTGTTTGTATAAAGTGGCTCCAAGCTTTTTGTATCTGATCCAAAACATGTGGATCAGTAATTGTTTGTGCTATGGCTGTCCAATTTACAGGCAAGTGCCAGAGGAAATGAGATATCAGATCGCTGTAGTGGCTCATATTTGATGATAAAGAAGTTAGGTTTTGCAAATTTCAGCATCAGTGCATTTTTAAGTACTGATATTTACTGAAATATTCGATATAACTTCAATGTCTTAACTCAAGATGTAGCCGATGCCAACCGCAATTTCTCGGCAGTCCGCAAAATTTGCCCTGCCAAAACTGCTGCACCAAAACCATTATCAATATTTACTACACCTACTCCCGCAGCACAAGAGTTGAGCATTGTCAATAAAGGTGCTAAACCACCAAAACTTGCGCCATAACCGATGCTGGTGGGTACAGCAATTACAGGACAACTCGCTAAACCAGCGACAACGCTGGGTAAAGCGCCTTCCATCCCCGCCACGACAATCAACACTGATGCTGACTCAATCAGGTGGCGGTTACTTAGCAAACGGTGAATTCCCGCAACGCCAACATCCCAAAGCCGCTGGACGCGGAAACCTGAAAGTTCAGCGGTGACAGCGGCTTCTTCCGCAACCGGTAAATCAGCCGTACCAGCAGAAAGAATGCCAATTTCACCCGCAAATTGTGGTTCGATGGTAAGAGGAGCGATCGCACAAATTCGCGCCGATTGGTAATATCGCAAACCGCTAACTTTTGATTCTAATACGGCATAAACTGCTGGTTCAATGCGAGTTGCCATCACCACCGGATTACGGAGGCGCATTACCTCCATAATTTGAGCAATTTGGTCGGGAGTCTTACCAGGGCCCCAAATCACCTCAGGGAAACCAGTTCTTAGCTGACGATGGTGGTCAATTTTGGCAAACTCGCCCACAGATTCATAAGTCAAGTCTTTGAGTGAGTCTAATGCCGTATCTGGGGTAACTTTACCATTAGCAACCGCAACGAGTAGCGATCGCAAAGTTTTTTCATCAGTCATTTGTCTTCTGTCCTTTGTCCTTTGTCCTTTGTCATTTATTTTTATCTGCAAGTAATGACCAATGACTAATGACTAATTTGTTATTTTAATTTCATGAATGTTCCAGAATGCGCCACCAAGTGCAGAGTATTGGATGCCTTCAAAGCGATTACGCACTGCTGACATTGATAAAGCATTAACTAGATAAATAAACGGTAAATTTTCTTGGGTAATTTTTTGTGTTTCGGCATAAATTTCTTTCCGCTTTGCTGGATCTAATTCCCTGGCTCCTTGAATGTATAACTTAGCAATTTCTGCTTCCCAAGGAGCCACTTCCCAACCTTGCACTGGCTTTTGTCCAGCTTGGGGTTTCTGATTAAACATGTGTAATCCACCTTCGGGAGACCAGACATTAGCCCCATCATTTGGTTCTAAACCACCAGTCAGACCCAGCATAGAAACTTCCCAGTCTAATGAATTTGATAGCTTATCTGTGTAAGTATTCCACGCTAGAGGAGTGAAATCAACTTGAATACCAATTTTACTCAGGTCTTGTTTAATTTGCGAGCCAATTGCTTCGCGGATTTTGTTACCAGCATTGGTGAGTAACGAGAAGCGAACGCGGTTTCCTTGAGCATCAATTAGTTGGTTATTGTTATATTTGAATCCTGCTTTTAATAGCAGTTCCTTCGCCTTTTCTATATTGTAGTTATAAACTTTTAGACCTTCTTCTGGCGACAAATAATAAGGGCTTTGCACAGAAATTGGCGAATTTTGGGGTTTACCTAAGCCACGGAAAGTGTTGTTAATCATTGTTTGCCGGTCAATTGCATAGGCTACTGCCTGCCGAAACTCTACAGTATTGAACCAACGCGATTTAATTGGATCGACCAGTGGTTTTCCATCTCTTTTACCTTTATTTAAATTGAATAAAATAAACGTTGTACCTGTTGCTGGCCCACCATTGAAAATTTTGAAATTTCCCTGCTTTTCTTGCACCTTTAGCAAAGAGAAATAATCTGGCGAGACTCCCACAGTATCTAATCCACCAGAACGGAATTGTAGTAAAGAAGTATCTGTTGATTCTACAATTTGCCACACAATCCGTTCAATATAAGGTTGGGGTTCTCCTTTGGGACCTTTGCGCCAGTAGTAGGGGTTGCGCCTGAAGACTACACGCTGACTTGTGTCGTAGCGCTCTAGCTTGTAAGGGCCGTTAACGATAATTTGATCTGGAGGAGTATCAACACCCCACTTTGACAGAAATATGGGCTTACCCTCTTGGTCTTTTGTCTTGATAAATGGTTCTAGGGTGTGAGCAGGTAAAATTGGTAATCCTAGAGTTCCTAAAAATGGTGCAAATGGTTCTGGAGTTGTGAATTCAATTCGTTGAGCATCGATTTTTCGTACCTTTGGCAAAGCCCGACTTGCACCAATCCGTAGCACATCTCTAGCATCTGCGGGAATCGCTTCGTTTAGGTAAATTTGGTTGAAGGTAAATACTACATCATCTGCTGTTAAGGGTTCCCCATCAGACCATTTCAATTCCTTACGTAAGGTAAAAACAAATCGTAATTTGTCATCAGAAATTTCCCAAGATTCTGCTAAAGAAGGCTCAATTTTGCCAGTTACGGGGTTTTCAGAAGTTAACCCTTCAAAAATCAGAGGAAAAACATTCGGAGATTCCTGGCTCAAAGGGTAGTTAAAAGTTTTGGGATCGCTGAGAATAGCAGTTACCAATTGCGGCGTTTGAGCAGCTGCACTTTTAAAGTTAGTAGGGTTGCAGGCGGTAAGTGTAAGGGCTGTTGCTGAAGTCAAAATTATGGGCAACCAAAAATATTTAATTGCCAGAAATATTTTTCTAAAAGATTTCATAATTCCAAATTTATTTCCATCCTAATCAGTCTTCAATATCTTTATCAGAGGCTAAAACAAAAGTTACTCGGAAGCAACTAGTAAGACAACAGCATAAGCACATATACCTTCTTCACGTCCAACAGGGCCTAATTTTTCGTTAGTGGTAGCTTTGATGCCAATTTGATTTGGTTCTAATTCTAAAACCGCTGCTAGTTTGTCACGCATATTGTGAATATGCGGTTTCAATTTTGGACGTTCTGCTACTACTACCGAGTCAATATTCCCCACCTGCCAACCTCGATCGCGAATTAGTTGATTTACTTGAGTTAATAGTATTAAACTATCTGCTCCCGCCCATTGAGGGTCACTAGGCGGAAAATAATGACCAATATCCCCCAAGGATAAAGCCCCAAGCATGGCATCCATAATCGCATGGGTTAGTACGTCAGCGTCACTGTGCCCTAATAAGCCGAGTTCATGGGGAATTTTAATTCCACCTAAAATCAAAGCGCGATCGCTCACCAGTTGATGAATATCGTAGCCGTTACCAATACGAATTTTAGTCATTAGTCATTAGTCATTAGTCATTGGTCATTAGTCAAGAGTTAGAAATTATTATTCTCCCCCTGCTCCCCTGCTCCCCTGCTCCCCTGCTTCCCCTGCTCCCCCTGCTCCAATTTCTCCAGAAGATCGGGGCGGCGATCGCGGGTTCTTTGAATTTGTTGTTCGTAACGCCATCGGGCGATCGCTGCGTGATTGCCACTGAGTAAGACATCAGGCACTTTCAAGCCGCGAAAATTGGCAGGACGAGTATATTGAGGATAGTCTAATAACCCTTCCTCAAAACTTTCTGCTGTGAGAGACTCCGTTTTGGCTACAGTTCCGGGTATTAGTCGCACGACGCCATTAATCAAAGCCATTGCTGGAATTTCTCCACCAGTCAGAATAAAATCGCCTAAAGATACCTCACGAGTTACTAAATGTAGCACCCTCTCATCCACTCCTTCGTAATGTCCGCAAATTACTATTAACTGGTCATAATTTGTCACCAATTCTTTCAAAAGAGGTTGATTAATTGTTTGACCTTGTGGACTCATCAAAATTACTTCTCTTCGGGGTAGAATCGGCAGCGACTCCACAGCGCTAAAAAGAGGTTCTGGCTTCATTAGCATCCCAACACCGCCACCGTAGGGTTCATCATCTACTTTTCGGTGCTTGTCAGTGGTAAAGTCCCGTGGATTAACCAGATGCACTTCGGCAATCTGTTTGGCTAAGGCTTTACCCAGCAGCCCAGAATTGAGAACAGAGTTAAAACAGTCAGGAAAAAGCGTAACTATATCAAAGCGCACAGTTATTCGTATTCGAGGACACTAATCTTAAATTTGAATGTCTAGCAAACATCAGCAAGCCAAGGTCGGGTTAAACTCCAGTTAAACTTTATCAATAGTATCTAAAACTACCAGACCTCTTGGATTTTAGATGGGATCAAAAGTTTTTCTAATTACTTAATTTATGTTTAAATGTTGTCACAACTACATTTAAATTAATAATCATATCAAGTTAACAACTTCCAGGATGCATCAAGCCGGCCTCAGAAAAAAGCGTAGTCTTAAATGCTTGTCCCCAATACTAAAGGGGGAATCTAGCCTCCAAAGACTATTTTGCCCTGCTGCAAGTGGACAGGTGAAAAACAAGGCACTGGCTTTGAGGAATGGGAACAAACACGTTTAGACTGAGGCAACGCGAGCGTTAGGCGAAAATTTGGAGAGTGGCTAGCCCAGATCCAAACTTCCAAAAAGTGTCCTCTCTAAAGTTGCAAAGCGCAAAAATCATGGCTGCTTCCGAACCTTGTTAAATTCACCTGAAGTTGTTGACAGGAGAGACAAAATGCCGCAATTACAAGCTAAATGGCTAGAAATGAGGACACCCCAAGCAACTAAAACCGCCGTTCTGGTTATCGGAGGTGCAGAAGATAAAGTTCATGGGCGCGAAATCCTACGAACTTTTTTTGGACGCGCCGGTGCTAGTAAGGCTTATATTACAATTATTCCATCTGCCTCTCGCGAACCTGCCATCATCGGTGGTCGGTATATTCGCATTTTTGAAGAAATGGGTGCCCAGAAGGTAGAGATTTTAGACATCCGCGAACGAGAACAGTGTGAAACCTCCCAGATTAAAGCATCCTTAGAAGCCTGTAGTGGGGTATTTTTGACAGGAGGAGACCAGCTGCGTCTTTGTGGCGTATTGGCAGATACGCCAGCAATGGAAATTATTCGTCAGAGGGTGAGGGCAGGGCAACTGACGTTAGCAGGCACTAGTGCAGGAGCGGCGGTGATGGGGCATCACATGATTGCTGGCGGCGGTAGTGGAGAAACGCCAAATCGTTCCCTAGTGGATATGGCAACTGGTTTGGGATTTATTCCTGAAGTCATCGTTGACCAACACTTTCACAACCGTAATCGGATGGGGCGATTGATTAGCGCGATCTCAGCTCATCCCGATCGCTTAGGTATTGGCATTGACGAAGATACTTGTGCTGTGTTTGAACGTGATGGGTGGTTACAAGTTATGGGTAAAGGCAGTGTCACCATTGTTGATCCCACTGAGTTGACCCACACCAACGAACCTCATGTTGGCGCTAATGAACCGTTAACCGTACATAATTTACGTCTTCATATCCTCAGCTACGGCGATCGCTTCCACTTGTACCAGCGGACTGTATTGCCTGCTGTACATCGAATTTCCAGCTGACGGTATAGAGTATCTGAGGTTACACTGAGTTGACCGCAAATTTTAGATGTTGGATTTTGGATTTTAGATTAAAAGAACTTTTCGGTACATACTACCAAAAAGTAGACAAAACCAATCTAAAAGAACTTCAATGACTCGGTTTAGCTAACTATCGTCAATCTAAAATTCAGAGAGTTAAGTACCCTAGTAGTATCTTTACAATCTAAAATGTCAATCTAAAATCCAAAATTGGTTGGCCGCACGTTTATTATTTCTTACCGTAGAAAAATGATAAGAATACCATGTAAAAAGAAAAAACTGTTTTTCATGAACAGTTTAGCGGTCAATTCCAGTAAGAAACTAGAATTTTGGTTCCGAATCTCCATCTACCTATTCCCATGAGAATCCTCAAGATCCAGACCTTACGCGGCCCAAACTATTGGAGCATTCGACGCCACAAACTGATCGTCATGCGCCTCGATTTAGAAACCCTTGGCGAGACGCCCTCGAATGAAATCCCTGGCTTTTATGAAGGATTAGTTGAGGCGCTGCCGAGTCTGGAGGGTCACTATTGTTCGCCTGGCTGTCGTGGTGGTTTTTTGATGCGAGTCAAAGAAGGCACTATGATGGGCCATATCGTGGAACACGTAGCCTTAGAACTCCAAGAATTAGCAGGTATGCATGTCGGCTTTGGTCGCACCCGCGAAACTGCCACACCCGGAATTTATCAAGTAGTAATCGAGTACCTGAATGAGGAAGCGGGACGCTACGCTGGACGAGCCGCAGTACGGCTGTGCCAGAGTATTGTTGATCGAGGCCGTTATCCCAAGGCAGAACTAGAGCAAGATATCCAAGACCTGAAAGACTTCACCCGTGATGCCTCACTAGGCCCCTCCACAGAAGCGATCGTCAAAGAAGCAGAAAAAAGAGGTATTCCCTGGATGTCGCTGGAAGCCCGCTTTTTGATTCAGCTAGGCTATGGCGTCAATCAGAAGCGAATGCAGGCCACAATGACCGATAACACCAGCATTTTGGGTGTAGAACTAGCTTGCGATAAAGAAGCCACTAAACGCATCCTCGCTGCTGCTGGTGCCCCAGTACCCAGAGGTACAGTAATCAACTTTTTAGACGATTTAGAACAAGCTATTGAATTCGTGGGCGGCTATCCCATCGTCATCAAGCCCCTGGATGGCAATCATGGACGTGGGATCACCATTGATATCAGAACTTGGGAAGAAGCTGAAGCTGGATACGAAGCTGCCAGACAGGTTTCTCGGTCAATTATTATCGAAAGATATTATGTTGGGCGCGACCATAGGGTATTAGTGGTAAATGGCAAAGTCGTAGCAGTCGCCGAACGGGTTCCGGCTCATGTCATTGGCAACGGCAGATCCACCATCTCCGAACTAATCGAAGAAACCAACCTTGACCCAAATCGCGGTGAAGGACATGATAACGTTCTCACTAAGATTGAACTAGACCGCACCAGCTACCAATTGCTAGAAAGGCAAGGTTACACCCTAAATAGCGTGCCACCCAAGGGCACTATTTGTTATCTCAGAGCAACAGCCAACTTAAGTACAGGTGGTAGTGCGGTAGACCGTACCGATGAAATTCACCCCGAAAATCTTTGGTTGGCACAACGAGTTGTCAAGATTATCGGTTTGGATATCGCTGGACTCGATATTGTCACCACGGATATTAGCCGTCCGCTGCGGGAAGTTGATGGCGTGATTGTCGAAGTTAACGCCGCCCCCGGCTTCCGAATGCACGTTGCCCCAAGCGTCGGCATTCCCCGTAATGTTGCCGGCGCAGTGATGGATATGCTGTTTCCTAACGAGCAATCTAGCCAAATTCCCATCCTCAGTATCACGGGTACTAATGGTAAAACCACCACTACCCGCCTACTAGCACATATTTATAAACAGACTGGCAAAGTAGTTGGATATACTACTACTGATGGAACATATATCGGTGATTACTTAGTAGAGGCAGGCGATAACACAGGCCCCCAAAGTGCCCACGTCATCCTCCAAGATCCCACAGTAGAAGTAGCAGTGCTGGAAACGGCTCGCGGTGGCATTCTTCGCTCTGGATTGGGCTTTGAAGCCGCAAATGTAGGTGTAGTATTGAATGTAGCCTCAGACCACTTAGGAATAGGCGATATAGATACCATTGAGCAATTAGCTAACCTCAAGAGTGTAGTAGCGGAAGCTGTATTCCCTGATGGCTATGCGGTACTCAATGCCGACGATCGCCGCGTCGCCGCTATGTCAGAGAAAACTAAGGCTAATATTGCTTATTTCACTATGAACCCCGACTCAGAGTTAGTGCGGAAGCACATCCAAAAGGGCGGAGTAGCGGCAGTGTATGAAAATGGCTATTTGTCAATTGTTAAAGGTGATTGGACACACCGGATAGAAAGAGCCGAAAATATACCTTTAACAATGGGCGGACGTGCGCCGTTTATGATTGCCAACGCTTTAGCTGCAAGTTTGGCAGCATTCGTGCAAAACGTCACAATTGAGCAGATTCGGGCTGGTTTGAAGACTTTCCGGGCTTCAGTTAGCCAAACACCGGGACGAATGAATCTATTTAATTTAGGCAACTACCACGCTTTGGTGGATTATGCCCACAATGCAGCCAGTTATGAAGCTGTAGGTTCCTTTGTGCGGAACTGGACTACAGGACAACGGATTGGCGTAATTGGTGGGCCAGGCGATCGCCGCGACGAAGATTTTGTTACTTTGGGTAAGCTAGCAGCGCAAATTTTTGATTACATCATCATCAAAGAAGATGATGATACACGGGGAAGACTACGGGGATCAGCTGCCCAGTTAATTATTCAAGGCATCACCGAAGTTAAGCCTGATAGCCGCTATGAATCAATTTTGGATGAAACCCAAGCGATAAATAAAGGCTTAGACATGGCTCCTGATAACAGTCTGGTGGTAATTTTACCAGAAAGCGTTACTCGCGCGATTAAGTTAATTAAGCTGCGTGGTTTAGCGAAAGAAGAGACACACCAACAAAATGCTGGCACAACTGTTATCGATTCCCAAAATGGAATCGCACCTTCTTCTGTTGTTAATACCTTGTTGTAGTCAAGAGAAGTCAGTGCGCTGACTCCTCCTGACTCCTTTTATTATTGTTTTTCTTCTTCCTGATTGGTTTCCTCGCTGGGAGTTTTCATCTCCTCCTTAAAACCTCGTAGGGTTTTCCCCAGTGCAGTCCCCAGTTCAGGAATTTTTTTTGGGCCGAAAATTAGAATAGCGACTATGCTAATTACAGCTATTTCTGGCCATCCCAGTCCAAACATATAAATTTCCTCTAAGGCATCTGTAATTAAATATAGACATTGATGGCTCACATACCATAAGTTAGCCATTGATGAATGCAACTAACTTCTAATTGGATTGGTAATTGGCAAATCTAACCAATCGCTTAATTCCTGGGCTATCCATTCTAGTTCCGCTTCCGATTTAATCGCACCACTATTACCACCAAGCTGATATTTTTTTACTCCTACCCAAATATCCAATTGTGCGGGAACGGCAATTCTAGTACCTTCAGAGTCTTTAGTAAAATGTTTGGGAATGTAAACTAACTTATTAATATTTTGCCTTGATGATGCACGGGGACGATAAAATTTCCAAGCAAACAACTCCCAGCTTAGGGCAATTTCTTTGGGATTCAGGCGTAGGCAGATGCGTCCAAATAAATTAAAAAGAAATTTATACACCATCATCAAGCCAGCACTCCAAAATGGAAGCGAGAACATGGCAAAGGGGATGTTGACAGGAAAAGGCGCTGAGAGTGCGTTAATTGTCCAAATGAGGATAAATGAATTCCAGACGATCGCAAATAAACCTGTAAATACTATTGATGGATCAAAACCAGATGGTGGAACGATAATTTCTAGAGAATCCCCATTTTTAGTTAGTTGAATCTTACTCCCATCTGGTTTGCCAACAACTAAAGTAGGTAAGTTTGTCGGTTCTGGTTTCTCTAAAGCTGCGATCGCATGGTCAGCAGAACTCAAACGGCGTTCTAAACTAGGTTCAATCATCCACCTTAACCAATTGCTAAAGCTGGGACTGAGATTAGCCGCTTCCTCAAACTGAATCCGAAAATCCTTTTGGGGTAAATCGGCTGGGTGAGTACCCGTCATTAAATAAATTAAGGTTGCACCTAAACTATAAAGGTCTGATGCTGCAACAGTGCGTCCGCCAAATTGCTCTGGTGGCATATAGCCATAAGTTCCGACTACAGTTCTTGTCCCGGTTTCGGTAGCCAAGACGGTTTGTACTGAGCCAAAATCTACCAAATAAACTTGACCAATACTATTACCAGAGCGATCGCCCAATAAAATATTGCTAGGCTTAATATCACGATGAATTACAGGCGGATGTAGCTCATGTAGGTAAACGAGAATCTCTAAAAGTGCTTTAGCTATCTCTTTGACTTCAATTTCTGTAAAAGTCCGCCCAGTTTGTAAACATTGCTCTAAAGTTTGTGCAGGGATATAGGTTTGTACTAGAGCAAATCCTTTGATGGTTGGTAAATTTACCTCAAAATAGTTTAAATAGCCAGGAATTGAGGGATGTGCTAGGTTTTTTAAAGTTTCAGCTTCTCGCTCAAACAACTTGAGTGAATCCCACTCAAAGTCACTACTAAAAGAGAGTAACTTGATGACAACTAATTCCTGAGTTTGCAAATCACGAGCTAATAGCGTCCGCAGCCCTGCTTTCTTTCCTAATAGCTGCTGAACTTCGTAGCGTTCGCCTAATATTTCGCCAATCATTATGTTTTCTTATAATGCTACGGTTGAAAAGTTTTATAGCTTATAGCTCTTCAATATGGCAAATCAATATCTTTAGTATAATTGCGTAATTCTATGCCCTCCCAACTTTGGCCTTATATTACCCCTGGTATTCCCGATGAATTATTTGAACATTTGCCAGGAATTCCCCTGAGCCAGCGAGAAGTCCGACTGCTATTAATTTCGCAACTGCGGCTAAAATCAGATTCCGTGTTGTGGGATATTGGCGCAGGGACAGGTACAATTCCGGTAGAGGTGGGGCTATTGTGTCCAGGTGGACAGATTATTGCTATCGAAAGGGATGAAGAAGTCGCTAATTTGATCAAGCGTAACTGCGATCGCTTTGATGTGAAAAATGTCGAAGTTGTTGAAGGCAGCGCCCCAGAATGTTTACACGATCTTAAGGTTGCCCCTCACCGTATTTGTATCGAAGGAGGACGCCCCATTCAGGAAATACTGCAAGCAGCTTGGCATTATTTGCCGCCATCCGGTCGGGTTGTAGCCACAGCTGCTAATCTAGAAAGTCTATATGCTATTTCTCAGAGCTTTTCTCTGTTAAGGGCTAGAAATATCGAAGTCGTCCAATCTGCGGTTAACCGCTTAGAGACACGCGGCTTTTCTCAAAGCTTTACCGCCGTTGATCCCATTTTTATCCTCAGTGGTGAGAAACTAGACTAAATCCAAAAGATTTTAGATTTTAGATTTTAGATTTTAGATTGGGGATTTAGGGCATAAGAAACCAAGCCACAATTACCAATCCCTAATCTCGAATAGCTAATCTCTAATCCAAAATCCAAAATCCAAAATCCAAAATACTTCTATGCCTTGGTCTCGGATTATTAGTGGAATTGTTGCGATCGCTCTTGCTCTTTCAGTTACCCTTTTGGGTGGTTGGTACTTTACTATCATGTTTGCGGTTATCGTCTTTTTGGGACAACAGGAATATTTTAATTTGGTGCGAGCCAGAGGTATAGTTCCTGCTGCTAAAACCACAATGGCTGCTAGCCAAGTATTGCTGGTAATTTGCACGCTAGATGGCAGTTTAGCTGATGCTGTGATGCCAATAGCTGGCACACTTATTTGTTTTTATCTGCTGTTTCAACCCAAATTTGCCACGATCGCTGATGTTTCCGCTTCCATTATGGGGCTATTTTACGTAGGTTATTTACCAAGTTATTGGGTACGGTTACGAGCAATTGATAGTGCTGCTTTTAGCAATCTCCCTTTTGGAGGTTACTGGCCTACAAACTGGATGGATTTCTGGGATAAGGCAAATTCCGCTTCTCTACCACAAGGTTTTACAGCAACACTACTAACTTTTTTGTGTATTTGGGCAGCCGATATCGGTGCTTATACCATTGGTAAATTCTTTGGAAAAACCCGTCTGTCTGAGATTAGCCCGAAAAAAACTGTAGAAGGTGCTGTCTTTGGTATTACTTCAAGTGTTGCTGTAGCCGTAGCAGGAGCCTATTATCTCCACTTGCCAAATTCCCCTTTCACTGGTTTAGCATTGGGTTTGCTGATTGGCATTGCTAGTCTTTTAGGGGATCTCACTGAATCTATGCTCAAGCGGGATGCTGGAGTTAAAGATTCTGGACAGTTAATCCCCGGCCACGGTGGTATTTTAGACCGTACTGATAGTTATATTTTTACTGCTCCTTTGGTTTATTATTTTGTGACACTACTGTTGCCGCTACTGTAGCGGTTTTCAGTTGAGTTCAATACATACCTAAGAAGAATAGCCCCAACCCTTGTAGGGATTGTCATTAACCACATTTTTGTCACAGTTAAAGTATTGCACTGACCTATATCCCGCCCGGAACTTAAGTTCCGGGCTAATAGCTCAATTCCACTCAAGTGGACTAAAATTCTGATGTAGTCCTCTTGAGAGGACTTATAGCTATTAGCCTTGGAATTCTATTCCGAGGTGGGGTAGCAACTAAGCGGGGGATTGTCCCCTTGTCCTCCTCATCCCTTGAGAGGCACTAGATCATTCAAAATAGGGTATGAGTATTTTTAAATCTGTCATCATCAAGGATTAACGTTAATCTTTCCACGACAGATCAACTTGCCTGGGATCAGTGTTAGTTCTTGGATATCGACATCTGAGCCAAGATCCAGATTGTACTCATGATTGTCCTCTAACATATCTGCTTGGGCAGGCTGAATTGGAATTAGTGCTACTTGCAACTCATGCCCACTGAGTAACTGTAAGCCTAGACAAATCTCTAGAGGCGTTGTTTCACTATTGGTTACTCTCAAACCTCGCAGTATAATTTGGTTGTTCCCCAGAAGAATTTCTTGCCAATTAATTGATTGTGTCTGTGGGTAATGTGTTGGTAAAACCTTAACCAATAAATCACTCAAAGCAGTCGATAATAAGTCAGATGAGAGAGAAGCATTGAGATCCTTCTCGTCTATGATTAAATCGCCAACCACTGGTACTGTTTCTAACAGTCGTAGAGGTTTTCCTTTGAGTACGGAGCCGATGTTTATCCGAATATTTTCTGCTGTTAATTTAATTTGTGTAATCTGGAGACCTTGATAAACTGGATGAGTGGCAAAAATAGATACCGAAGGGATGCGCCCAGAGAAAAGTTGGCGATCGCTCGCTTTGATCTCCACTTCTAATTCTGATATTTGGCTGACTTGCGCTCTTAACCAAAGCTTGACTGCTGTTGTTAGTACCTGCGTAATTATGCGGATTTTATTTGCATTTGTTGTTTGGGAATTTTGCTCTGGCATTTAACCAATCTGTTTATGGGTATTTGTTCAACAACTGAACAGAAATTAAATAAGCCTTAAATGTAACATTTATGCCTACTCGCTACAAAATGCAAATATCATTTAATTGTTAACAGTAAATAAGCAATTTCCACATGGAGGTACGGTTACAAAAAATTATTGCTCAATGGGGTATCGCCTCACGTCGCGAAGCCGAAGAAATGATTAGGCACTCACGGGTGCGGATCAATGGCGTGTTGGCACATTTAGGCCAAAAAGTTGATCCCGAAAAAGATGCGATCGCAATTGATGGTAAACCTGTATCCGAAAAGCAGCGTCCGGCTTTAATATATCTATTGCTGCACAAACCAGCGGGAGTGGTTTCGACTTGCTCCGACCCTCACCACAGACCAACAGTTCTGGATCTACTACCGAAAGAATTACGGGAGGGTTCAGGTATTCACCCAGTTGGCCGTCTAGATGCAGACTCCACAGGAGCATTAATCCTGACCAATGACGGAGAACTGACATTTGGATTAACCCATCCCCGCCACAGTATTTCCAAGACATATCATGTTTTGGTCAAAGGACACCCACCAGAAACAGTACTCCAAAAGTGGCGTCAGGGTGTGATGTTAGAGGGTAGAAAAACTAGGGCTGCTAAGGTACGTCTAATCGAACGCCGTGCCGAGCAAAGCTTTTTAGAAATAGTGTTGCAGGAGGGAAGAAATCGCCAAATTCGCCGCATAGCTCAACAGTTAGGATACCCAGTCATTAAGCTGCATCGGACTGCTATCGGCCCAATTCAATTACAAACTCTAAAGGAACCCTTTTTGTCAGAGGGTAAATATCGTTCCCTCAAAGATCATGAGATTCACTTTTTGCAAGAACAAATAACGCAACCTATTAATGATTTAGCGGAATTAAGGAGTGTCAGTAGGCATGAAATGGCTAAGAAAGAAGAATAATCACCAGCCATCACTTTCATTAGAGGAACAACGAGCCGAAAAGCTAGCAGAATTAGGCGCTCAACTTTGGGCATTACGGCAAGAACAGGGTCTTTCTCTAGAGCAAGTGGTTGTATTGACCAGAATTCCTCGGCGATTATTGCAGGCGATCGAAGAAGGTAATTTAAACGATTTGCCAGAACCAGTCTATATTCAGGGTTTGATTAGGCAATTTGCGGAAGCTCTAGGCTTGAATGGAGTAGAATTTTCTGGCACTTTTCCAATCAGTTCTGCACAAGCGAACTCCCAAGGTATTGGGGATGCTTCACCCTTGGCTCAATTACGTCCAATTCATCTCTACTTTCTTTACATATTGCTAATAGTATGCTCTGTAAATGGGTTATCTCAGCTATTAAATAACGCGGTACTACAAGCAAGTAATAGCCAAAATCAGCCATATCCCAAACAAAAGTCTGTTGTCAAACCAGAATTAGCTCAACTAAAAGAGTCTATGGAGGTACAACCCGTCAGCGACAACCTGAGCGGTGTCCAAAAGGAACAGGTTGTACAGATTGGTGTCACATTGAAAGCCTCATCTTGGATTCGGGTAGTAGCCGATGGCAAAACCGAGTTTGAGGGTATTCTGCCAGAGGGAACTCATCGAATTTGGAAAGCCCAAGAGCAATTGACAGTGAAAACTGATAATGCTGGAGGTGTTTTGATGAGTGTCAATCAGGAGAAAGCTAAAGAAATGGGAGAACCGGGGAAAGAGGAAGAAGTTAGGATTGCTGCCAAGCCTAAGTTTTGAAATATAGGGCATTGGGCATGGGGCATTGGGCATTGGTTATTTATTATTTCTCCCCCTGCCTCCCCTGCTCCCCCTGCTCCCCCTGCCTCACTGCTCTTCCGGGGCGCGTCCATTAAGTCTAGTCAGAACTTTTAGGCGATCGCGCCATTCATCTCTCAAGGCTCCTTCTTGATAGCGCCATTCCCAGTTATCCTCAGCAATACTGGGAAAATTCATCCGCGCTTCGTTTCCTAATCCCAAAATATCTTGCAAAGGAATAATCGCTTGGTTAGCGATGGAACTCAAAGCTAGGCGAATTAAATCCCAGTGGACTCCTTCAGAGCTGATGCAACCTAAATAAAGCCATAAGTTTTGCTTTTCGTTGTCATTAGCTGTGTTGAACCAGCCGATGGTTGTGTCATTATCGTGAGTACCAGTATAAACTACAGCATTTCGTGAGTAATTGAATGGCAAAAATGGATTAGCGGGATCTGAACCAAAGGCAAACTGCAAAATTTTCATTCCCGGAAATTCATACTTGTCTCGCAGCGCTTCTACCTCTGGTGTAATTACCCCCAAATCTTCTGCTAAGACGGGTAGCTTGCCCAACTTCTGTTTAATCGCTTCAAAAAAAGCGTCCCCAGGTGCTTCCACCCATTCGCCATTAATGGCAGTTTCTTCACCTTTGGGTACTGACCAATATGCCTCGAAGCCCCGAAAGTGGTCAATGCGAATTATATCGACATAATCCAGCATGGCCTCAAAACGCTGTACCCACCATTTAAAGTCTTGTTTTTGCAGTTCCTCCCAGTTATAAACCGGGTTTCCCCACAATTGACCAGTGGCGCTAAAGTAATCTGGTGGAACTCCTGCCATTTGGGCAACTTCCCCCGTTTCTTCGTCTAAGCAAAAGATGTTGGGATGCGCCCACACATCGGCACTATCATGAGCTACATAGATAGGGATATCGCCGATAATGTCAATGCCGCGCATATTCGCGTAGTTTTTCAGGTCTGACCACTGCCGGAAAAACTCAAATTGGATGAACTTGTAATAAAAAATATCTCCGTTGAGCCGGCTTTCTACCTGAGCTAATGCTTCTGGTTCCCGCTTGACAAATTCAGGCTTCCATGTATTCCAACTTGCTCCATTGTTAGCATCTTTCAGCGCCATAAATAAGGCGTAATTATCTAACCAATAGGCTTTACTGTCGCAAAAGCCTTCAAACTCTTTATGCTGGATCGGCGTAGCATTGGCTCTAAAGTTTTCACAGGCTTTTTTGAGTAGCCCAATTTTAATCGGTACAACCTGCTCAAAATCTACCTTTTCTGCTGGAAATCCTGGTAAATTAGCAAAGTCTTCTTCAGATAGTAAACCTTCTTCTAAGAGTTTTTCTGGGCTAATGAGCAGCGGATTTCCCGCCATTGCTGAGTAGCACATATATGGGGAATTACCGTATCCAGTGGGGCCCAGCGGTAAAACTTGCCAATATTGTTGATGGCTTTCTTTGAGAAAATCAATGAAGCGATAGGCTTCTAAGCCTAAATCCCCAACGCCAAATCGACTGGGAAAGGAGGTAGGATGCAGCAAAATGCCACTGGATCTAGGAAAAGGCATAAGTAACCTGAATTATGAGAGAGAGCAATTGTCTGATGGAGACGCGATGCGATTGCCCAAGGGGCAGTGGCAAAGCCAACGCATCGAATTTATCACTGAACGGTATTTGCAGGGGAAATCAAGTAAACTCATTTTGTTTGTCATTTGTCTTTTGTCATTTGTCCTTTGGCAATAACCAATGACTCATGACCAATGACCAATGATCAATGACTCATGACTAAATAACTATGACTTACCGAAATCCTACACCAACAGTTGATATCATCATTGAACTAGTAGATCGACCTCATCGGCCAATAGTGTTAATTGAAAGACATAATCTACCTTTAGGTTGGGCTATTCCTGGTGGCTTTGTAGATTATGGCGAAGCTGTGGAAGTGGCGGCGCGGCGAGAAGCTGAGGAAGAGATAGGTTTACAGGTAGAGTTGGTTGAACAATTACTCGTGTATTCTGATCCCAATCGCGATCCGCGTCAGCATACGATTAGCATTGTGTTTTTGGCGACAGCTAAGGGTGAACCAAAGGCTGGCGATGATGCTAAGAGTGTAGGGATTTTTGAGTATTGGTGTGTGCCTGGTAATTTATGTTTTGACCACGATCGCATTTTGCGCGATTATTGGCGATATCGGCATTATGGGATACGTCCGAGGTTGGGGTAGGAGGAACGAACCGCAAAGGACGCAAAGAGAAAGGCAGAAGAATACCTGCGACACAAAGTTTTTGTGATTATACTGTGTCAGTGGTATTTAAAGGTGCATTATGGACGCTGAGGAACTGTTGGAAAGATACGCCGCAGGGGAGCGGAAATTTAATTCTGCAAATCTTAGAGGGCTAGACTTCAAAGGTGCAGATTTAACTCAGATAGACCTACAACAAGCAAATTTGAATGGGGCAGACTTGAGCGAAACAACATTAATAAAAGCTCACCTTTTGCAAACAAGCCTTTCTAGGGCGTCCCTAACATTTTCAAATTTGATGTGGGTACAAGGTACGTCAATTAATTTAAGCTGGGCAGACCTTAGCGGTTCAGACTTAAGTTATGCAAATTTGAGATCTGCAAATCTGACTGGAGCAGACTTGACTAGAGCAAACTTTACTCAGGTAGAACTAACTGGAGTAAATCTTCAAGGTGCAAATCTTCATAAAGCTATACTCCGGGGAGTTAGTTTGGAGAAATGTAATTTGTCAGGAATGAATTTAGCTGAGGCTGATTTAGTTGGGGTATATCTAGAACAAGCAAACCTAAAAAAAGCCTGTCTACAAGAAGCAAATCTAGAAAGAGCTTGTCTGTCAAATTCAAACCTAATGATGGCAAACCTTAATGGTGCAAACCTGAAAAAGGCAAATTTAACTGGCGCAAATATCTACGGAACAACCTTTAAAAATGCAGACCTAACTGGTGCGATAATGCCTGATGGAGAGATTTACAAACCGATCGCAGCTGAAGCAGAAATCGGTAAACAAGAAACATCGTTAGAGAAAGTAATATCTATGACACGTAAAGTAATTAATACTGATAACGCACCTGCACCAGTGGGCCCTTATAATCAAGCGATCGCAGCTTCCGGTCAATTTTTATTCATTGCTGGACAAATTGCCATCGATCCCCGCCTTGGTGATGTCGTCTACACTGATGATGTCAAAAAGCAAACTGAGCAGGTATTAGCTAACCTTGAAGCCATTCTCATAGCTGCTGGTGCGACTTTTCAAGACGTGGTAAAGACCACTGTATTTTTAGCTGATATGAATGATTTCGCGGCGGTGAATGCCATTTATGCTAAATATTTCCCAGAAGATACAGCCCCAGCGCGGGCTTGTGTGCAGGTATCGCGCTTACCTAAAGATGTGTTGGTAGAAATTGATGCGATCGCTGTAATTAGCGGTTAGGAAAAATAGAACAGTGAGCAAAATCTTAACGGTTACATTTAATTGTTCTGTTTTGCGATGTAACTTCCATTCAACAAACGCGATCGCCTCTATAACTTTGGGAATACTGAAATTAAGTACCTAAGTAGTATTAAAAATTGCAGAAAAATCGTATCAGTGCCAGTATCGCCCCAGCAGACAAAGAAGTACTCATGCAGGCGATGCCTGCGGCGGGCTACGTCTACGCTTTTACAACTCTACCCAACTCATGACAAAGTGTAGGCGATCGCTTCATTCCCAACTTTTACAAAAGCTTGGCAAAAATTACCCCTAAAAGTGAAGAACCTGCACTAGGTTGTTAGGGTGTGGGTAAGCGATCGTAAGATTCCGGTTAAAAATTGTTCAATAGAAACCCTTCCACTCAAAAAACTGGCCTTAATTAAAGCCAGTTTTTTGATTTTATTGCTAACTTCTAGCAAATTTTACAGCCGAGCATTAATGGAACTGGAACACACTTAATGAAGATATTATTAAGCTTTCTCATTGAAATGTCAAGATTTAACTATTTTTTTCAGCAAAACTTACCGTTAGATATCGCTACTTCCCTTATATTCTCAGGCTTTGCGGATAAATTATTGTCACCAAAATGCTGATTGATCAGCGCCGGGATTTGTGAAGCTTGAATTCGGCTATGGCGAGTTTTATCTGGCATAACTAGGTTTGGCCCAGCTTTACAGTTTTTCATACAACCAGTGCCCTTGATTGTAACTTGGTCTTCTAAACCGCGATCGTTTAAAGCCGCCTCCAATGCCTGACAAACTCCGTTACCACCGCGTTTCATACAATCAGACTTTTGACACACCAAAATCGTGGCCTTAGTCTTAACTGGCTTTACTTTGACGTTATCAATAGATGGGGGTTCTTGTGGTGCTGCGATCGTTTGAACTGTCGCCATTTTAGAATTCGCCGCCATTACACGTTCAGCTTTCAGTGTAACTTTGTCTTTTTTTATATCGTATTCTTTATAACCAACAACTTGTAGCCAAGTACCTGCTGGTAGCCGCAAATCAAAAGCAGCCCGTAAATGTTTAGCAAGTTTAACGTAGCATTCACCCTCATGAGTACTCAACAGTAGACCTTTGAGCTTATAGCCATCTTTAATAACAAAATTTATAAACCTGCCTTCAAGGCAAAATTCTGAAATCTGAGATACACCCATTTTTTTGACCTCCTCTTAACTAATACAAGCTATCAAGCAATAAATTCTCAGCAGTACCCACAGATTAGAACTATTGATAGCGACTCTGCCAGCAGCACTCAAGAGTCCAAATCTGGTCTTGACGAGAGACTGTAAATCGCCGTATCACACTCCAAAGTTGAACAGCCGCAGTCGGATTGCCAATTTCAACTTTCAATGGCTGGTTAGCCTCACAACTACAGGGAATGTCTAACTCCTTTAGGCGTTGATAGACTTGCCAGCGGTCTGTCCAATTCACCTCAACAAGGTGACTTATTTCTATTTCCGAACTAAACGATTTCAAGAAAATTGCCCTCAAAGTGCAACAAACTTACAGTAAGCACCGCAATCTTACTCCCAGCTTTTTCAAAGTTTTAGCAGTTTAACCTCTTAAAACCAGCATAGCTTAAGTGCAAACAATTCTCATTAATTTTGGAAAAAAATAAAATTTTTGTAGCGATCGCATCAGGCAGAAATCCAGTCAAAATTCTTGCAGAAACTTCTCGCAGCGCTAGGGGATATAAGATTTAAGTTCCCGCAGAGCGAGAGATGAAGGAGAAAATTTTACCTTGTCTTTCGCATATCTCACATCGAAAGTTCTGCACACTTAAGCTCATCTGTCAAGATTGATAATCATAGATATATGTAATTTAATGAAACTACCATCATCCACCAAACAACAAACTAGAGATTTTTGGTAGGTAAAAATACAAAATCTTGTGATGGCAGATTGGCTTGCTCTTATTATTAAAATGTTAATATGTAAGGAATAAGCAGTTAAAATCTATAGCTGCTCAAAAGCGAGGAGAACAATGTCTGAAACGCAAATTTTGTTACGAAATTTTGGTCATGTATATGACAATCCTGTATTGCTGGATCACAGCGTAACTGCTCCAGTGACAGAAGGATTTAACGTTATATTAGCTAGTTTCCAGGCACTTTACTTGCAGTACCAAAAGCATCATTTTGTAGTTGAAGGCTCAGAATTTTATTCTCTGCATGAGTTTTTCAACGAAAGCTACAACCAAGTACAAGACCATATCCATGAAATTGGAGAACGATTGGATGGTCTAGGTGGTGTGCCAGTAGCTACCTTTAGCAAATTAGCAGAATTAACTGTTTTTGAGCAAGAATCCGAAGGCGTATATTCTTCTCGCCAAATGGTGGAAAATGACCTAGCTGCCGAACAAGCGATTATTGGCGTAATTCGCCGTCAAGCTGCTCAGGCAGAGAGTTTAGGCGATCGGGGTACACGCTATCTGTACGAAAAGATTTTGTTGAAAACTGAGGAACGTGCTTATCATTTGTCACACTTCCTCGCTAAAGACAGCTTAACTTTAGGATTTGTCCAAGCTGCTCAAAGCTAAAACTCTCATAATCTAGATTTATCTATCTAGACTGAAAAAAAGTTGGCAGCACTAACTCTTAAAATATTATAAAAAATGGCAGAGAATGTTATCCCTACATCTCTGCCATTTTTAATTTAAGTAAACATATTTACATAATATTTAACATTGATAAGATTTAGCAATTAGCTAGTGAAAATAAATTCCTATCTAAGTAATCTATCTGTGCATAAATAAGTAAATGGATATATGCCACAATAAATCACCAGTCGTTGAAAAATATTATCCGGTTAAATAATAAAAATTTGCAAAAGCTTTAAAAATTTAAGTATCACAATTAAATAAAATTGGAGATACAAAATAATTGTTGGGAATTGGATACTGGGAATTGGGGAATGGGTATTTGAAAAACTTTTTCCTAGTCCCCAGTCCCCACTCCCTACTCCCTCTTTGTCATCAAACTTAGAAAACTTAATAATAAAAAGCACGATGGGGGGTAAAGACACTTAAAATAATCAGGATTTGTATTCTCGTATTCCAAGGCAACGACTATGCCCCGCCGTGACGACCTCCAGAAGATTCTACTGTTAGGTTCTGGTCCAATTGTGATCGGACAAGCCTGTGAGTTTGACTACTCTGGCACTCAAGCCTGCAAAGCGCTCCGAGAAGAAGGCTATGAAGTGGTTTTGGTCAACTCCAACCCTGCAACGATTATGACCGACCCGGAAACGGCCGATCGCACTTACATTGAGCCGCTGACACCGGAATTGGTCGAAAAAGTCATTGAGAAAGAACGCCCCGATGCTTTACTACCAACGATGGGAGGACAAACCGCCCTCAACCTCGCCGTTGCTTTAGCCAAAAATGGCGTGTTGGAAAAGTATGGCGTTGAGTTAATTGGCGCTAAACTCCCAGCGATCGAAAAAGCCGAAGATCGAAAACTGTTTGGTGAAGCAATGGCAAGGATTGGAGTAGCTGTTTGTCCCAGCGATACCGCCGAATCTTTAGAAGAAGCCAAAGCTGTTGCCCGCCAAATTGGTACTTATCCCCTAATTATTCGTCCAGCCTTCACAATGGGAGGAAGTGGCGGTGGTATTGCCTACAACCAGGAAGAATTTGAAGAAATGGCACAGGTGGGTATAGATGCCAGTCCTGTTTCGCAAATTCTCATTGACCAGTCTTTACTCGGCTGGAAAGAATATGAACTCGAAGTGATGCGTGATTTGGCAGATAACGTGGTGATTATCTGCTCCATCGAAAACCTTGACCCGATGGGCATTCACACAGGGGATTCTATTACCGTCGCTCCCGCACAAACCCTGACTGATAAAGAATATCAAAGGCTGCGGGATATGGCAATTAAAATCATCCGTGAGATCGGGGTGGAAACTGGTGGTTCTAATATTCAATTTGCCGTCAATCCTCTGAATGGGGATGTAGTTGTAATTGAGATGAACCCCCGCGTTTCCCGCAGTTCGGCTTTATCTTCAAAAGCTACAGGTTTCCCCATCGCCAAAATGGCCGCAAAATTGGCTGTGGGTTATACCTTGGATGAAATTAAAAATGACATCACCAAGAAAACTCCCGCATCCTTTGAGCCGACAATTGACTATGTGGTGACAAAAATCCCCCGCTTCGCCTTTGAAAAGTTCCCCGGTTCTGACCCAGTGCTGACAACTCAAATGAAGTCTGTCGGGGAAGCAATGGCAATTGGGCGGACGTTCAACGAATCCTTTCAAAAGGCACTGCGATCGCTCGAAACCGGACGCGCTGGTTGGGGTTGCGATAAAGCCGAAAAATTACCCAGTGGTGAACAAATTCGCGCCCAACTACGCACACCTAACCCCGATCGCATTTTCGCCGTGCGTCATGCCTTGCAGCAAGGCATGACCATTAAAGAAATCTATGAACTGACTGGTATTGACCGCTGGTTCCTAGATAAATTGCAGCAACTTCTAGAAGTCGAAAAATTCCTGAAGCGGACACCTTTGCAGCAATTGACAAAAGAACAACTTTATGAAGTGAAGCGAGACGGATATAGCGATCGCCAGATTGCCTATGCCACCAAAACCACCGAAGATGAAGTTCGCGCCTACCGCAAGTCACTAGGAATCATCCCAGTTTACAAAACTGTAGATACCTGCGCTGCTGAATTTGAAGCCTTTACGCCCTACTACTATTCTACCTACGAAGAAGAAACAGAAGTTTTGCCCGCAACCAAACCAAAAGTATTAATTTTGGGTGGTGGTCCCAACCGCATTGGGCAAGGAATTGAGTTTGATTATTGTTGTTGTCATGCCGCTTATGCCTTGAAAGATGCGGGTTATGAGACGATTATGGTCAACTCTAACCCAGAGACAGTTTCGACAGATTACGATACTAGCGATCGCCTTTACTTTGAGCCTTTAACAAAAGAAGATGTCCTTAACATCATCGAAACCGAAAATCCAGTCGGAGTAATTATCCAGTTTGGCGGGCAAACACCGCTAAAGTTGGCTATCCCATTACAAGAATTCCTTAGCAATAATACTTCTGGACTAGTCACTAAAATCTGGGGTACATCACCAGATTCTATCGACATGGCAGAAAACCGAGAGCGGTTTGAAAAGATTCTCCAACAGTTGAATATTTCCCAGCCGCCCAATGGTATCGCTCGGAGTTACGAAGATGCGCTGATTGTCGCCAAACGTATAGGCTATCCGGTGGTGGTGCGTCCCAGCTATGTGTTAGGGGGACGGGCGATGGAAATCGTGTATTCCGATGCTGAGTTGGAACGTTACATGACCTTTGCAGTACTAGTGGAACCAGAACATCCGATTTTGATTGATAAGTTTTTGGAAAACGCCATTGAAGTCGATGTAGATGCGATCGCCGATCATACCGGACGGGTAGTGATTGGTGGTATTATGGAACACATCGAGCAAGCTGGGATTCACTCAGGAGATTCCGCTTGTTCCTTGCCCTCCATTTCCTTATCACCAGCAGTTCTCAATCAGATTCGCACTTGGACGGTGCAGCTAGCACAAGCCCTGTCAGTCGTCGGGTTGATGAATATTCAGTTTGCTGTGATCGGTGCAAGCAGTTATTCTCCCCAAGTTTATATTCTCGAAGCTAATCCCCGCGCCTCGCGCACAGTACCATTTGTATCTAAAGCTACAGGGGTACAGTTAGCGAAACTAGCATCCTTAATTATGTCAGGCAAAACCTTAGAGGAGCTACATTTCACCGAGGAAGTCATACCCACACATATTGCTGTAAAAGAAGCTGTATTACCCTTTAATAAATTCCCTGGAACTGATACAATATTAGGCCCAGAAATGAGATCCACTGGTGAGGTGATGGGGATTGACAGTGACTTTGGCCGGGCCTTTGCCAAAGCAGAATTAGGTGCTGGGGAGCGTTTACCGCTAACGGGAACTGTATTTGTATCAATGAGCGATCGCGATAAAGCTGCTGCAAGTGGTGTGGTGAAGGAATTTATCGATTTGGGCTTTACAGTGATGGCTACCCTTGGTACACGCCGAGTTCTTATCGAACAGGGGTTAAATATTGAGTTGGTGTTGAAACTCCATGAAGGTCGTCCCCATGTTCTAGATGCAATCAAAAACCAAAAAATCCAACTTATTATCAACACACCATCCGGGGAAGAAGCCCAGACTGATGCTAGGTTAATCCGCCGCACAGCCTTAGCTTACAAAATTCCCATCATTACTACCATTGCCGGCGCAAAAGCTACCGTCGCCGCCATCCGTTCCTTACAGAATACGACTTTGGACGTAAAAACCATCCAAGAGTACTGTGCGATTGCGAGGGAGTAGGGAGTAGGGAGTAGGGAGCAGGGGAGCAGAGGAGCAGGGGAGCAGGGGAGCAGGGGAGCAGAGGAGCAGAGGAGCAGGGGAGCAGGGGAGCAGGGGAGCAAGGAAGAATAACCAATACTCAATACCCAATCCCCAATCCCCAATCCCCAAGAAAATTAAGTCATTGTTATAAGAGAATGAATATAGTTCTCATTGAGATACTTTAACAAATATGAGGAAGCTTATGTTAACCAGATAATTTCTTAAATTCACTTATAGTCATCCTTAAGATAGAGGGCGACGTTGCATGAACTGGAACAACCAGGAAATTTAATGTCGCCATCTAGCCAAAACATTCTCATAAATGTTACAATTCTTAATAAGAATCCAATAAAAAATGTTTAATAAGCAACCTTTTATCTAACTGTAGATACTTGTGAAAAGTAGGAAATAACTGTAGTTTTAGCAGTTAAGAAGCCTAAATTTGATTATTATGAGCAGCCGAGTTTATCGGGCGCGTAAGTTGCAAACCATAGTATAGGTTCCCAGTCTAACTGGGTAACACCCTAATAAAGCATCTATCCCTTAATGACCCTACCGCCAAACCCATCATTACCAAAGAGTAGCGCCATGAAGACCGCTCAGACAGCCACAGACCTCGTGCGGACTTACCTGCGTGAGATTGGCCGTGTGCCACTCTTAACACACGAGGAAGAGATTTTCTATGGTAAACAGGTGCAACGTTCCTGCGCTTTGCACGAATCAAGAGAAAATCTTGCCACCCAGCTAGATCGTCAACCGACTCTAGAAGAGTGGGCCACAGCAACAAACCTAGAACCAGCAGAGTTG
Source organism: Nostoc sp. (assembly GCF_036916655.1). Classification (GTDB taxonomy): domain Bacteria; phylum Cyanobacteriota; class Cyanobacteriia; order Cyanobacteriales; family Nostocaceae; genus Nostoc. Next base: position 69,001 of record NZ_JBALFY010000117.1, on the reverse strand, counting down.
AACGAAGCGATCGCAGACGGTGAAATTGCCAAGCGTAAGATGGTAGAAGCCAATTTGCGGCTGGTAGTCTCCGTTGCTAAAAAGTACATCAAGCGCAACGTCGATTTACTGGACTTGATCCAAGAAGGTAGTATTGGTATGCAACGGGGCGTAGAAAAGTTTGACCCCACCAAAGGGTACAGATTTTCTACTTATGCCTATTGGTGGATTCGGCAAGCAATTACTCGTGCTATTGCCGAAAAAGCCCGCACCATTCGGCTGCCGATCCATATCACCGAAAAATTAAATAAGATTAAAAAGGCACAGCGCCAATTGTCTCAAAAATTGGGGCGCGCTCCCACAGCTGGAGAGCTAGCCGAAGAATTAGAATTGACCCCCAAACAAGTACGAGAGTATTTAGAAAAGGCGCGTTTACCTCTTTCTTTAGATTTGCGGTTGGGTGATAATTACGACACTGAACTCGGAGAAATGCTGGAAGATCCAGGAGCATCTCCCGAAGAGTTCGTCATGCAATCTTCCTTATCTTATGACTTAGATCGCCTAATGGGCGATCTAACGCCACAACAGAGGGAAGTAATTACGTTGCGCTTTGGGTTAACTGATGGGCAAGCGCTGACTCTGGCGAGAATTGGTGAAATCTTGAACATTAGTCGAGAACGAGTGCGGCAAATTGAGCGAGAAGCTTTAACTAAACTTCGTAAATCTAAAGCCAATATGGATGAATATTTGGCAAGTTAGGGTAAAGTTAGGAGTTAAGATTTAGGAGTGATGAGTTTTTAATTAACTCTTCACTCCTCACTTTATTTATTGGGGTGAGAAAATACGCCGGCTTTTGTACGGTTACACCTACTTCCACTTTTAAGCTAGGCTGTTACATTAGTTGACAGGAAGACAAAATAACTAAGTCAAATCCAAAACAGGCATTTAATATTTAAATTACAAGCACCGCAGCCAATAGTGGTAGTTAAGGAGCTAAAAAATGAGTAACCCATCCAATCGTGTCTCAGAGTTTTTTAATAGCGAATCAGAAACTAATGATTTACTATGGCAGTACGTTAAATCCTTGAGTCCAGAGACAGTTACACAGCTATCTAAACCCACATCTGCTGAAGTGTTTCAGGTGATGGAACGGAATATTACAGGACTATTGGGTAATCTGCCTTCAGAACACTTTGGTGTTACCGTAACCACAAATCGGGAAAATCTGGGTCGGCTTCTGGCTTCTGCGATGATTAGTGGTTATTTCTTGCGTAACGCCGAACAGAGAATGAATTTTGAAATTGCCCTACAAGGCTCAGAAACTAATAATAGCGAAGTTGAGTAGAAATATAGAATTTTCCAAATTCTATATACTTGGGCTGGTAGCGAGTTACAGTTACAGCGATGATTTAATTAGGGTTGAAATTTAAACGCAGAGTAACGCAAAGTTTTTGGATTTTGTTATCTGTGAACTCCTAAAATTTGGTAATTAGTTTAAGTAGAGGCGTATTGCTAAATGATTAATACACATTTGTGGATAAACTAACAGCATTAGACGACTTTCGCAATAAATATAAATAAACTCGGCAGAGTTAAAACTACTCTGCCGAGTTTTGTTATTAGCTAAAAGTAAAAAGTCAATAATTCTTCCCCTATTCCCTATTTCCCCAATCAACTATGAGTGAAAGCAGTTCTTTTCCACCCCATAAAATCATTGGTGTTGCAGTAATTTGGAATGACCAAAAGCAAATTTTAATCGATCGCCGTCGTCCAGAAGGAGCTATGGGTGGTTTATGGGAATTTCCTGGTGGTAAAATTGAGCCTGATGAAACTATTGAAGAGTGTATTCAACGGGAAATTTCCGAAGAACTGGGAATAGTAATTGAAGTGGGAGAGCATCTGATTACTATTGACCATAGCTATACAAACTTGCGCGTTACCCTCACAGTACATCACTGCCGCCATCTTACAGGCATCCCCCAACCTTTGGAATCCGATGAAATTCGCTGGGTAACTTTGGCAGAACTAGAGCAGTTTAATTTTCCGAAAGCAAATACTCAAATTATTGCTGCATTAAAAGGGACTGGGGGCTAGGAAAGAAGCAGAGGGAGCAGAGGTGCAGGGGAGCAGAGGAGAATAATTAATGACCAATGACTAATGACGACTAATGAGCAATCCCGTAACAATCTATTAATTGCATCAGGTTGAGTCCCGCAATTTTCTACAATAGGCGCAGGGACTTTGATTTAAGGTGTCAGCAATATAAATGCCTAAAACCGTTACCGATGTGATGAGCCGCGATCCTATTGTTGTCCGGGAAGAAACTCCACTGAAGGAAGCTATCCAAATTCTCGCAGAACGCCACATCAGCGGACTACCTGTTGTGGATGATCTCGGTAAATTGGTAGGCATTATCTCAGAAACCGATTTGATGTGGCAGGAAACTGGTGTTACTCCACCTGCGTACATTATGTTTCTTGATAGTGTTATCTATTTAAAAAATCCTGCTACTTACGAACGTGATTTGCACAAGGCTCTAGGGCAAACCGTTGGGGAGGTAATGAGTAAAAACCCGATCGCTATTTCCCCTGATAAAACTTTAAAAGAAGCAGCTACAATCATGCACGATCGCAGCGTTCACCGCTTGCCAGTACTTGACAGCACAGGTCAAGTAATTGGTATCCTCACTCGTGGTGATATTATTCGGGCTATGGCTGCTAGTCAAGATTAGTCATTGGTCATTAGTTTTTAATACTTAACTTTTGACTGTTTTTTACAGCTTTGAAAATCAAGGATAACTAAATGAGTATTACTCCGGAGTCTGTTAGGCAATTGCTCAGTTCTGAGGATTTAGGCGATCGCTTACGTGCAGTAAATCAAATCCGTCAACTGGAACCGGCGATTGGCTTTGAATTAATTCAAAGCGCTATTGGTGATCGCAATTCCCGTGTCCGTTACTCAGCGGTGAGTCAAATGGATACACTCGGAACCCAGGATTTGCAGCTATCCTTAGATATTTTGCGCGATCGCTTGCTTCATGACTCCGAAGTAGATGTACAAGCAGCAGCCGCAGACTGTTTGGGTGCTTTAAAGTTAAGTGAAGCTTTTGAAGATTTGCAGCAACTTTATCATACAACCGGTGAATGGCTAATACAATTCAGTATTATTGCGACATTAGGTGAGTTAGGCGATCCACGAGCCTTTGAACTACTCAAAGAGGCACTCTCATCAGAAAACGAATTAGTCCAAACTGCTGCGATTAGTTCTTTGGGTGACTTGGGAGATGTACAAGCAGTTCCCCTACTGGCTCCCTATGCTACCAATCCAGATTGGCAAATTCGTTACAGACTTGTACAAGCCTTGACTCGTTTGGGTAATCCAGAAGCCAAATCTATCTTAGAAACTCTGGCTAATGACGAAGTAGAAGCGATCGCAAATGAAGCGAAAAATTCTTTGCAGTCAGTCTAAAGTAGAAAAAAATTCGACCTGGTTGGTAAAATTTTGCATTCCAGCCAGATCGAATAGATAAATTAGAGTTACTTTCGGTTGCTAAAAGTCACTTGTTTATATTTAAGATAGGTTTATTAAACAACACTTTTGCGGTGGCGAGACATCACCATTACAGCACCTACTGCACCCAAGCCTAGTAATGCAGCTGGTTCAGGAACGGAAGTGGTGAAGGTAGAACCAGAAAAAGTCAAATTATCTAATGAACCGCCAGCAGTATCGAGAATTGAATTTGCTTGAGCAACAGTAGTATTATTTCTTTGGAAAGATAAGCTTCCGGCTCCATTAGTTATTTCCCCAGTCGCGCTGGTAAAGTACCCCCACAGATCAACGGCTATAGTAATGTTTGCACCAGTCTGGGTTATTTTATAACCAGAAGATGTCAAAGTAAAGATATTCTTGCCATCGGCTAGAGAAGCTGTATTTTCCCCAGGTAGAATAGTACCAGGAAGTGTGAGATTACCGAGGTCTAAAAATGGATTTTGCACAATACCGCTTGAAAACGAGATGATATCACGTATACTGGCTGAATTAAAATCTAAGAAGCTTCCTGTCTGAGCGGCAACACTAACTGGGGTACTCTTTACTCCATTAGAATCTGCAATAATGCTATCTGGAGTAAAGGTTAGTGAATCTTTTTTCAATGTTACTAAGCTGCTGGCAAATGGATTCGCAGTTAAACCACCGTTAAAGCTGAACTCACCTGTAAGTGAAACAGCTTGAGCAGAACCAACAGAGGTAAACAACCCAGCAGCAGCTAAGGGAAGTGCAGCAGTAGTAGCCAGGATAGCATTTAGTAATTTAGATTTTAAACTAATCATAATCGTTTGAAAGTCCTAATAATAATCTTGAACAGAGAATGTGATTTCGTTACTTGTACTATCAGTAATTTATAGAAAATACTGTCAGTGAAAGCGAAACTTGCGTGATGTATTTCTTATCTCCATGAAATCACATAGACTTAGAGCCTGCAAGAATTACTGAGTGGTCTTCACTACATCTTCAACAGATTACTGTCCTTCATGAAGTCTTAATTCGTCATATATCTGCGCTTTGTACGTCTAACAAGCTTTAAATTGTTGCCAATGGCTCTGATTTGAAGAAAGTTAGTTTACGTAAGATAAATACAAAAGTATTTATTAATACATAATATTGCTCAACCATTTTTTAGATAAATAGAGTATGCAGTGTATCTATTTTCTCTTCAGTTAATTATTTTTAGTGAAACGGTTCCTCCCATAGCGCAAATGAAAGGAACCACTATATTTGTTTAATATGGATAGTCTTTGCGACAGGTGGCTAACTACTGGCTATTAGCACTCTTATGAAATGTTTCAAAGCTTTCAAATGCTAAGAGCCAAATACCTGTGGCCAAGTTGTCACAACAAAAACTACAACGGCTGCGATCGCTAACAGCCCTTGAATCAAATTTCCAACCAAAGATCCAACTACAATTCCGATACCTGCTTTAACTGCCAACGCGAATTCACGCCGGTAAAGATACTCACCAATAATTGCTCCTAAAAGCGGCCCCAGTAAAATTCCTAACAGTGGCCCCCCAAAAGGTAAAGTTGGCAATAATCCCAAAAATCCCACCACCAAGCCGATAATTGCGCCAATTTGTCCCCACTTACTAGCTCCGGCTTGTTTTGCTCCCACATAGCTAGCTAAAAAATCTACTCCGACACTGAGCAGTAAAACTATAATTGTGACAATTAAGGGAATTTTGATAGCTGCAAAGGAACTAGTAACGATTCCCCAGACAATAATTGCAATTAAAATTAAGCTGCTACCAGGAATGGCAGGAACTACTGCACCGATAATACCCACAAGCATTACGGCAATTAATAGCCAATAAATAATTTGCATAGATCAATTATAAATTTCCAAATTTCCTCATAGAGGCACACAGATATGCGCCCCTACTGTATATTCTATCTGGGTAAGATGATGACAAATGCCTACTACACTGTGGTGGAAGTTTGCCTAATACTTCAAAACTGCTATTTAAAAGCTCAAAACCTATGACGAGAAAAATATTAACTGGACTAAGTTCTGAAGCTTACGAACACCCGTTTGATCGCAAAGCCTTGGCTTCTTTGCAAAAGATGCCCGGTGTCTCCTTACTACTCAAAAAAGTTAACGAATACGGTATTGATCGCTTACTTAGATTGCAAAGCCTTGGTAGTGAAATCAGAATTTCGCCCCGTAATTTTCCTGAATTACATCAAGCATTTGTAGAAACTTGCCAAATTCTTGATGTTGCTCCGCTTCCTGAATTGTATCTGTTTCGAGGTACAGGTCACATTGAAACCTATATTGTTGGTGTAGAAAAACCCCTTGTTGGTATCAATTTAGATGCAATGGAGTGGCTTGATGCAAATGAGTTGCTTTACGTTTTCGGACATGAAATCGCTCGCATTAAAAGTCAGCACATGATTTATCACCAAATGGCAATTGTTATGCCAACTTTGAAAAATTTGTTGAGTAGTACCACACTGGGAGTCGGTGGGTTAGTAGCTGGCGGCATGGAATTAGGTTTGTATAATTGGCGGATGATGGCTAGGTTCACCGCCGATCGGGCTGCAATGCTTGCTTGTCAGGATATTGACGTAGCAACTACTACACTGATGAAACTTGCAGGTTTACCGGATGAGTACTTGACTACTGCTGTAATCGAAGATTTTCTCGTCCAAGCCCGTGAGTTTGCATCTAATAACTTAGATAGTGTGGATAAGGTAACAAAAATATTAAGCTATACAGAATCAGAGCTTTCCTGGGTAATTATGCGGGCAGGTGAGTTATTGAAATGGGTTGATTCAGGAGAATATGATAATTTAATTCAACAGATAAATTTAAAGACACCAGAAGAACCGGAAGCAAAAGAAGAAAAGACACCAGAGGAAAAAGAAGGGTGGAATTTTTTGACTTCTTGGTGATGGAATTTTGGATTTCCCGATTTTAGATTAAATTTTTCAATCTATCGTGATGCTCAATAGCAAAGCGTTAGTTAATACTTAAGCGTGTGACTCGCTAGGGACTTCCAAATAAAAAATATCTAATTAACTCCTGTGGGGTGGGCATCTTGCCCGCCCTATGGACTGGGCGGGCGAGACGCCCACCCCACAATTTTGGATAATTTATTTCTGGGAGTTTCCCTAATGCTGTGCCATCAGCAATTCAAAAGCTTAAAGATTTATCACTTAGACTAATGCGGGGACGCAGATAGCTTTGAATGATAAGTGGTTAGCCGAACTTGATATTAATCTAAAATCAAAAATTGGCTTACTTTTTAAACTATCGAACAACCTAAGTACTAAGAGTAACGGCTAATTTATCAGCAATTCCCGCAATCCAGTTTTCATCTTGTTTGGTGTAACTGCGAGGAGCGTTTGCTCCCAAAATTAGCGCACCTTGGTTGCCAATAGGTTGACAAATTACACCTTGAGTATTTTCTGGTAAATAATCAAACTCAACTCTACCTGGATATATTTTGAGAGCAACTAGATAAATCGGTTTTTGTTTTTCAAGTACCTGTTTTAAAATTACTCCTGGTACAACTTCAGATTTCGTAGCCAGAATGCCGCGACGCAACAAAACTTTACCTTGATAAAAAACTACCAGCGATCGCGTGACTGTATTAGTTAACAATAAATGAGATGCCCACGCTAGCTCTGTTTTCACGGCTTCGGGTAAATCTGCTGCGAGTACAAAGCCTTCTTCTCCAATTAGTTCTACAATATCAGGCGATCGCGGCTGAACTTGCTGCCAAATTAAGCCCGTCAAAATTAACACCGCACTCAAAATCACGCCCACTACATCACCACGCGATTGAGACTGGGTTAATTCCGGTGTCAATAAACGGTTAATCAATAAAAGTACAGCGCCTAGCCCACCCACAACAATAGGTAGACGCCGCAAAACTCTATTAGGATCAGTCATTAGTCATTAGTCATTGGGCATTGGACAATAATTAAAGTTCTTCTCCTCCTGCCTCATCTCCTCACTCCTCCCCTGGTTCAATAATCCGCTGGAAAAGATAACCAGTACCCCGCGCGGTAAGAATCAATTCTGGGTTGCTAGGATCATCTTCTAATTTTGCCCGCAAACGGGATATATGCACATCTACTACGCGGGTATCCACATGACGTTCTGGTGTATAACCCCATACTTCCTGTAAAATTTCCGAACGAGAAAAAGCTTCTCCAGAGCGACTGACTAACAACTCTAACAAGCTGAACTCCATACCCGTCAATCGAATACGCTCATCGCCTTTGTAGACTTGTCGCTTATTCGTATCGATTTTAATATTAGCGACATGGATCACCCCAGAACTGGGAATACCAGAAGCACCGTTTTTATCTACCCGCCGCAGCACCGAGCGAATCCGGGCTTCTAGCTCCTTGGGGGAAAATGGTTTAACTACATAATCATCAGCACCCAATTCTAATCCGGTGATGCGATCGGCGACATCACCCAAGGCTGTTAGCATAATAATGGGGACATCTGATTCTTTTCGTAATTCTTGACATACACCATAGCCGTCTAGCTTTGGCATCATTACATCTAAAACTACCAGGTCAGGCTCAGTTTTGCGAAAAGTTTCCAAAGCTTCTTCCCCGTCGCCAGCCGTCACTACATCGTAGCCAATCATGGAAAGGCGCGTTTCCAAAATCCGGCGAATGCTGGCTTCGTCGTCTACCACCAAGATTTTTTCTTTATGGCTTTCCAAGTTTCTCTAGGCTCCTTAACTAAAAATTTACATGATTAATTTTTAATACCATAATATTAAGATATCATTCCATGAATTGATTTGGAAAAAGCTCTAAATACTACTATTATTAGTTTCTAGTTTTTTTCAAGAATTAAGTAAATATTAAGATTATTTAATAAGATTTAAGAATGGCAAAGCCAAAAACCTTTTTCACTTGTAACGAATGTGGAGCAGAATCGCCCCAGTGGTTTGGTAAGTGTCCAGCTTGCGGCACTTACAACTCCCTAGAAGAACAAATTTCGATTCAATCCTCAGTAGATGTACCCAGTCGAGGGGGAGTAAGCAGTTGGCAATCGGCTCAAGGCAATGGCAAATCTCATGCTAAACCAGCTAAAGCGCGAGCCTCTTTAACATTCGATCAAATTACCGATCGCCAAATTGCCCGCTGGGAGTCTGGTTATGGAGAATTAGATCGGGTGCTTGGAGGTGGGGTTGTCCCTGGCTCTATGGTGCTGATTGGTGGCGATCCGGGTATCGGTAAATCGACTTTATTGTTGCAAGTATCAAATCAATTAGCACAGAAATACCGCATCCTTTACGTAACTGGTGAAGAATCGGGACAGCAAGTAAAATTACGAGCTTCCCGTTTGGGAGTATCAAAACCCCTGAGTGTGGTTAATGAGGGACAGGTTGAAGTAGTGGTAGATCCTACACTACCCATAGACCCTGACAGTATAGGTGCAGATTTATATGTACTGCCAGAAACAGATTTAGAAGAAATTTTACGGGAAATAGATTCTCTCAAGCCAAACGTGGCGGTAATTGATAGTATCCAAACGGTGTTTTTTCCGGCGCTGACTTCTGCACCGGGTTCAGTAGCCCAGGTACGGGAATGTACCGCAGCACTGATGAAGGTGGCGAAGCACGAAGATGTCACCATGCTGATTGTGGGACACGTTACCAAAGAAGGAGCGATCGCGGGGCCAAAAGTTTTAGAGCATTTGGTAGATACGGTGTTGTATTTTGAAGGCGATCGCTTTGCTTCCCATCGGTTATTACGGACAGTCAAAAACCGTTTCGGCGCAACTCACGAAATCGGTATCTTTGAAATGGTGGCAGATGGATTACGAGAAGTCTCCAACCCCTCAGAGCTATTTTTAGGCAACCGTGACGATCCAGCACCCGGTACAGCAATTGTGGTTGCTTGCGAAGGCACTCGCCCCATCGTTGTGGAATTGCAAGCTTTAGTAAGTCCCACCAGCTACCCTTCCCCTCGGCGGGCTGGAACTGGCGTAGACTATAACCGCCTAGTGCAAATTCTCGCCGTCTTAGAAAAACGAGTGGGAATTCCGATGTCCAAGTTAGATTCCTATGTTGCTTCTGCGGGTGGGTTGAATGTGGAAGAACCGGCGGTAGATTTGGGAATTGCGATCGCGATCGTTGCTAGTTTCCGCGATCGCATCGTCGATCCCGGTACAGTATTAATCGGTGAAGTTGGGTTAGGTGGACAGGTGCGATCGGTTTCCCAAATGGAACTGCGGTTAAAAGAAGCAGCTAAGTTGGGATTTAAAAGAGCGATCGTGCCAAAAGGGACAAAATTTCCCGACTTAAATATTGAAATATTACCAGTATCTAAAGTAATAGATGCGATTATCGCTGCCATCCCCCATCAGGAATTGACAGCAGACGATTTAGAACCCGATGAAGATGAATTACCATAGCCGCTTCGGGATTGGTACTGGGTATTGAAAAACAGTTCCTAGTCCCCAATTACTAGTGCTTTTTACACACCAAAGGAAAATCCTCATGACAACCCTCACCCAAGACTACCAAATCACTTGGGAAAGACTACCCGATGATTACAAACTCCCAGATGATCCAGTGGACAACATCAACCAACCAGCCTTAGCTGCCGCACTTACAGAAAGTCTACAATTAGCTGGAAAAATTTCAGCTAACGCCCTAACAACAACTAATTACGGCATTTGTGCCACTATAAACAACAAAATGGTCATTAAAGCCCCTGATTGGGCTTTTATTCCCAAAATTAATGTTAGTAGAGAAAAAGTAACACGCAGTTACACACCTCAATTAGAGGGTGACATTCCGCTAATTGTGATGGAATTTGTTTCCGATACACAGGAGACAGAGTATTCTATCAAAGCGACATATCCCCCAGGAAAATGGTTTTTCTACGAGCGCATCTTAAAAGTGCCAAACTACATCATCTTTGAGCCAGATAGCGGCAGTATCGAGATGTATCGCTTAACTACAGAACAGTACATTTTGCAAGAGCCTGATGAAAATCAACGCTACTGGATAGCAGAAATGAATCTTTACCTTGGGGTGTGGCAAGGTACTCGTGAAAACCGCATAGGAAAGTGGTTACGATGGTGGGATGAACAAAGAAAGCTTTTGCCTTGGGGTTCCGAGTTAGCCCAACAGGAACGCGAACGCGCCGAACAAGAACGCCAACGCGCTGAACGACTAGTAGCACAATTACGGGCGGCGGGCATTGAGCCAGAAGTGTGATGAAATGTTTTAAGAAAAATTGAAAGGCACTGATCCCTGACTTGTCAAACAAGTCGGGGATCTTAATTTCTCACAAATGATTAAGTGAATACCAGTTGTTAGGCAAAACGAGGGTTTAACAACTGCGATCGCCATCTATAGGAATCCTATTAGATTGCGTGAAAAAACTCAGTAAATATCTATTCGCTTCTGTTCCCTATTCCCTGTTCCCTTTTAGAAGCTATGAATTTAGCATAATATGACTTCTTCTCCCCATTACATCCCTCAATCTGACCCGCCGCTTCCTCCTTGGGAAACTCTACCAACGATGTATGATTTACCAAGTGACAACCCAGAGGAACCAGGCTTGCCAGACGATTTTCACTTTTTACAACCCTTACTTTTATATTTAACTTTTCAGCCCGTTAACTGGAATCCCGAACTAGTTTACAGTGCGGCCGACCTTAATCTCTACTATGATTTACAGCATCTTTTGTGGTATAAGCGCCCGGATTGGTTTGGTGTGGTAGGTGTAGAAAAGTTATACAAAGGGCAAGACTTACGCTTAAGTTATGTAACTTGGCAAGAACCAGCAAATCCTTTCGTGGTTGTTGAGTTATTATCCCCTGGTACGGAAGACGAAGATTTAGGCACAAGAAGAGAAAGTGCAGTAGATAAACCTCCTAGCAAATGGGAAGTTTATGAGCGAATTCTGCGGATTCCCTACTATGTTGTTTTTAGTCGCTACACTAATGAACTTCGGGCTTTTCAGTTAGTCGGCGGTCACTATGAACCGATGAACTTGACCGAAGGACGTTTACTAATGCCAGAGATAGATTTAAGTTTAGGCTTATGGCAAGGTTCATTTCGAGATATTGAAAGGTTGTGGTTAAGGTGGTTCAGTTTAACGGGAGAATTAATTCCCGCACCCACAGAGGAAGCGGCGGCGGCTACTGAACGAGCTATCATTGCCGAACAAGAAGCTACTCAAGCCAAACGAAAAGTAGAACAATAAACAGAACGTTTGCGTCAGTTAGGTGTGAATCCTGATGAACTAGATGAATTATTGTAGCTTCAGGAGTTTTTTGTAATACGGAGGATAATTTTCTGCTTTTGAGAACTCATCTATACTGAAACCTTTCATAGCTGATGCCGAAACAGCTATCTCATTCATAATGATACTGGTTCTCGTAAAGATTAATTTTTGAGAGCGATGTCTACGACGAGCTGCGCTAACGCATATTCAGCACTTGAAATACATATAATATTTTTTTCAGCAAGTCTTATAGCAACCTCAGTTTTTCAAAAAAACCATAATCGCGCTATATTCTTACTATTCCCCAACTCAGTGCCAATTGGGCTACTAGGGGTAAAACAAAGTACAGCAGCGAATCAAAAGGCGATATTTGCAGATATGACCGCAGACACGGATGATGTCGCGGCGGCTAAAATATCTAAGTATGAGTAGTATGATCGAGCTACCCAAGTAAAAACTGTTTGTTTGATAACACAAGACCATCAGAAGATTGTAGAAAAGTGTATTTCCTTGTCTGGATAGTGATGCTAACCTCAATTTTAAGGATGTTATCAGCCTTTATCTGCTAGAGTTTCTGACTTTCAGCAAACTAGATAATTTATCAAAAATAAAATCGCTAGGAGTGCGATGATGATGTCACAGTCTCATATCACAAGGCCAGAAATAGCTGCTGGAACTCTAATCGATAACCGCTATATTATCCAAAAACTTCTAGGACAGGGAGGATTGGGACGAACCTATTTGGCCTTTGACACTCGTAGGTTTAATGAAGCTTGTGTTCTCAAAGAATTTGCACCCATTGGCACAGGGGAAAGTGGACTGGAACAATATCGCAACTTATTTAAAAGAGAAGCAAAAATTCTTCATCAATTGCAACATCCTCAAATTCCCAAGTTTTTGGCTTGCTTTGAAGGAGATGGTAGGCTTTTTCTAGTACAAGAATATGTCGATGGTAAAACATATTCTAGACTACTAGGAGAACTTCAACGTCAAGGGAGAAACTTTTCTGAAGACGAAGTTATACAGTGGCTAAAGAATCTGCTGCCTGTTTTGGAATATGTCCACCAACATAATATTATCCATCGAGATATTTCTCCTGACAACATCATGTTACCTGATGGCAATAATTTGCCAGTACTGATTGACTTTGGTGTAGGTAAACAAATTACTGATATAAACGAGGGAAGAAGTTCAAATCAACAGGTAACATTTGTTGGCAAAATGTCCCTCGTCGGGAAAGTGGGATATGCTCCCCGCGAACAGATTAGCCTGGGTTTATGTTCACCCTCTAGTGACCTTTATGCTTTGGGTGTAACTGCTATTGTACTACTCACAGGTAGAGATCCATCTTTACTAATGGATCAATACTCCTTAGAGTGGAACTGGCGTTATTATACCTATGTTACTGATGAATTCGCTCAAGTACTTGATTGCATGTTGGCAGATAGACCTAACAAGCGATACCAAACAGCCAGGGAAGTTATCATAGATTTACAGCGTATTGAAGAACTAAAAGTAGCAGCATCTCCTGCAATTATGGTTGATGATTTGCCTTCCACGGTATTTAACCCTGAATTTCAGGGGATGTCGGACATATCGCAATCATATAACCAACCTGAAGAAACAGAAACAATTTTTAGTTCACCGACTAATCCACAAACTGGGCGAATTCAACAACGACAACCTTCACTCCAGCCAGCATTTGTTAAACACTGTCAACAACAGCTAGCTTATCACATTGGCCCAATGGCAAATCTGATTATAGAAGAAATATTAGCTCAAAATCCTGATATTTCACCTGACCAATTTATTGAACTCTTAGCTAGGGAAATTCCTAGCTTTCAAGCAGCTTTTGAATTCAAAAAAAGCTTGTTCTTATAGAGGCTTATACACCAACACAGTTCAGTTAAGCCCGAAGTTCAATGCAAGAGACGTTGCAATGCAACGTCTCTACAGACCTAAAATCAATACCAAAAATCCTTAATTGAACCGTATTGACTTGTACACCATAGAATTAGGAATAAATTTTCATCTTTTAACTAATTCTGTGGGTTTAAGTCAAACAATTTTGACTTTTGACTTTTGACTTTTGACTTTTGAATTTAATCACCTGTATTTCCCTGAGTGCGTTTGATTCTTTTCATTGCCATTTCTAAACTTAACTGCATCCTTTTAAAGGCTTTAGCTAAATTACCAATTTCGTCATTAGACATCTGCTCAAATTCAACTTCCATGTGTCCCGTACTGACTTCCTCAGCTATGCGAGTCATACGCTTAAGAGGCATCACAACTTGTCGATTCAAGAACAGGTTGACTAACAGGATAGTCACGATAAATATAGCTGATACAATCAGAATAATTAGTAAAGAAGACTGATTGGCTTTACTGATTACATTATTCGCCGGTACTGATATAATCTGAGCGCCGACAATCTCATGAAGCTTCCACCCAAATCCATTAGCTGCGCCATAAAGAGTAATCATACTTTGAGGTGCAGCTTCGGGCACACTATGACATTTCAGACAGCTTTCTTCAGAAACTTCTAAGGGACGAGCAATATAAAAGATATCCCCACCAGGAATTGAGCGAAATCCACTTACTTCTTTAAGGTCTGATTTATTTCTGAACCTTTCTACAATTTCCGTTTCAAAACCATCAGCCTTATCCCGAAGATTTGTCGGATTGAGAGTTGCTTCTTTGTAAAAGAAATCACGGTATTCTGTTGTTTTTCGTAAAATTTCAAATACCTCCCGTGCTGAGTATCCAGGCACGGTTTGCGGCAAAAATTCAGTAGCCAATTTATCAACTAGCTCTGGATTCACTTGAGTGCTGGTGTATTTGCGAACAGAACTCATTGTTTGAATGAGCATGAGACCAGTTGAGCTAATATCTTGTTTAGCATTTTCTCGGAGCAGGGAGGAAAGAGCAAACCCAGTCAAGCTCAGACCGAATGTGAGAATTACCAGTAGTAAAATTGTAAATTTTTGTTTCAGATTTAGATTCTTTAGCATAATTTTAGATTATCGATAAGTCAAATTATTATGAACAAATATTGCTAAAGTCATCGTTTACTCTAGCATGAGCAATCAACTAAAAATTTTAGTGTAAAGACATAGTTGAGCTAAAACTATGAGGATATATCCAACTTTATACTATTAGTAATTATTGAGGTTAATGAAAATGTTCTCTAAGTAACTAAGTTGTAAAAATCTACAACAGCAATTCAAATGGAATTCCCAAAAATTCCGGTGGCTGTTTTGATGCCGTGCCAAAATAAATACCAGCAATTGTCAAATATTACTAATGGTGTGGAATGCAGGAAAGTCTTTATTCGGGGGACGCTACATTATCGAAAGCCAACTAGGTGAAGGCGGAATTGGCATTACTTATCTTGCCAGAAATCAACGGAATCAACAGCGAGTGATTAAAACCCTCAAAGAAGAAATCCTGAATCACCCCGCCTGGATACTCCACCGAAACAAGTTACGGCAAGACTTTCGTGATGAAGCAGTTAGGCTGGCTGTGTGCCATCATCCTCATATAGTACAGATAGAAACCATCTTTGATGAGGGAAATTTCCCTTGCATGGTGATGGATTATATCGAAGGCGAAGACTTGGGACAGCGTTTGAAGCGAATAGGGGTGCTATCAGAAGCAGAAGCACTGCTGTATATCCGGCAAATTGGCAGTGCTTTGACCCTAATCCATTCTAAAGGACTGCTGCATCGGGATCTCAAACCACGCAATATAATGATCCGTATTGATAAACCAGAAGCAGTGCTGATAGACTTTGGCATCGCTAGAGAATTTATTCCTAATGTAATTCAAAGGCATACTGCATATCGCACTCCTGGTTTTGCCCCTCCTGAGCAGTATGAAGCAGAAGCGCCACGAGGAGAATACATTGATATCTATGCCTTAGCCGCTACTTTGTATAATTTACTTACCGCAGTTGTACCAACAAGTGCAGATGATCGGCGTCATAATATTAATTTAGAACCACCACAATATTTGAATCCCAACATCAGCAGTAGGGTAAATCAGGCTATTATGTGCGGTATGGATTTGGAGTCAACCTACCGTCCCCAATCTGTGCAGGAATGGTTGGATTTATTGGACCCTGATGTTGGGGAAGATATAACAGAAATACCTTCTACCTTAATTGTCACACCTAGACAGCAACTACCTCCACCTGTTGTATTAGACCGACAGAAGTGGCAATGTGTGCAGACCCTTAAAGGTCATTCTAGTATGGTTCATGCGATCGCCATTAGCCCAGATGGCCAATTTATTGCTAGTGGCAGTAATGACAAGACTATCAAACTTTGGCAAGTGGCTAGTGGCAAGCTAGTGCGTCAATTGGGTCGTTGGTTTTCTAGTCATTCCAGTATGGTTCATTCCGTTGCTTTTAGCCCAATTTCTGCAAACTTTTCTTATCAAGGAGATTCCAGCAAATCTGCGGGAGTTACAGACTTAAATCGGGGAATCTTAGCTAGCGGTAGTTGGGATAATACCATCAAATTATGGGATGTCAACACAGGCAAAGAAATTCGTACTCTCATTGGTCATGCCAACTGGGTGAATTCTGTTGCCTTTAGTCCAGATGGCAAGTTTCTGGCTAGTGGCAGTGCTGACTGCACAATCAAACTGTGGCAAGTGGGTACTGGCATAGAAATCCAAACTCTCACAGGTCATTCCGACGCAGTTTCATCAGTGGCTTACTGTCCGAGAACGCCTGCAACCAATAGCCAGGATAAACAGCTAGTGGCTAGTGGCAGTAATGATTACACAATTAAACTCTGGCAAGGATACACCCCCAGAAATATTTATACACTTACAGGTCATTCCTTCTTTGTCAACTGTATCGCCTTTAGCAAGGATGGGGAAATTATCGCTAGTGGCAGTGGTGACAACACAATTAAACTGTGGCATGTAAATACAGGCAGAGAAATTCGTACTCTCATTGGTCATTCTGATTCCATTTGGTCAGTCGCCTTTAGCCAGGATGGACAATTTCTCGCTAGTGGTAGTTGGGACAACACTATCAAAGTGTGGCACGTACACAGTGGCAGAGAAATCAGTACACTTACAGGGCATTCCAGCTATGTGAGATGCGTTGCCTTCAGTCATGATGGACAAACTCTAGTTAGCGGTGGTGATGACGACACTATCAAAATTTGGCGGAGGGGGTAGTAAATAATTTTTAATTTTTAATTTACGTCTCTCTGTGCTGAGTGTGGTTCGATACTTTTAAATCTACAGATAGAATTGCGATCGCCCCAAATTTGTCACAATAATTACGGCAACCGTGATTTTTGAACAATAAATTAGAGATATGGGCTTTGGTATTGGTGACTTATTCTGGATTTTCCTCCTTCTGACTTCTCTGCAACCCCTTTGGCAAAAACGTCAAATAGAATATCGGCGTTTGCGTGCTTTACAAGAATTCCAGCAGGAACGCAAAAGTCGGGTGATTTTGTTAATTCACCGCCAAGAGTCCATTAGCTTTCTGGGAATTCCGATATCTCGCTACATTACTATCGAAGACTCAGAACAAATATTGCGTGCAATTCGCCTCACACCTCCAGATGTGCCCATTGACTTAATTTTGCACACTCCTGGTGGTTTGGTTTTGGCTACCGAACAAATCGCTAGAGCTTTAATTCGCCACCAGGCAAAAGTTACAGTCTTTGTACCTCACTATGCTATGAGTGGCGGTACAATGCTTGCGATCGCCTCTGATGAAATTATTATGGATGCTAACGCTGTCTTAGGGCCAGTTGATCCCCAATTGGGTAATTACCCCGCAGCTAGTATCCTGAAAGTAGTTGAAGATAAACCCATCAGTGAGATCGATGACCAAACTTTAATTATGGCTGACCTCTCACGCAAAGCAATTCAGCAAGTGCAGCAGTTTGTGCGGACTCTCCTGAAAGATAGTATACCCAAACAAAAAGTTCTGCCAGAAAATATCGAACCGATTATCGAAGCCCTAACAACTGGGCGCGTCACTCACGACTATCCCATCACTATTGAAGAAGCAACAGAAATGGGGCTGCCCGTAACCGTCGGACTGCCCCATTCTATTTACGATCTCATGGATCTGTACCCACAATCCCAAGGAGGGAGACCCAGCGTGCAGTACATTCCTATGCCTTACAATGACCGCCTTCCAATTCTACCTACACCCAAGGGCAGACCCTTAGAAGAACCAAATCAGAGGACTTGAGTGGTTCTGGGGTAGGAGTTGTTTGTGGCAACTAGGGTGTAGTTGTTGGAGTGGCTGTTGGAGTGGCTGTTGGGGTAGCTGTTGGGGTAGCTGTTGGGGTAGCTGTTGGGGTAGCTGTTGGGGTAGCTGTTGGGGTAGCCGTCGGTTTAGCTGTTGGTTTAGCCGTCGGTTTAGCCGTCGGTTTAGCCGTCGGTTTAGCCGTCGGTTTAGCCGTCGGTTTAGCTGTTGGTGTCGGTGTCGGTGTTGCTGTTGGTTTAGCCGTCGGCTGACTCACAACTGTCTTTGCTTCTTCATTCAGCTTTTGGCGGAGTGCTAAATTAGCAATTCCAGTTTCTTGCAGCTGATATTTCTTCTGATATTCCTTCACCACTTCTTCTGTGCGGGAACCATAAAAATGATCGCGTGGGAGGGGAGGATTGGGCTTCACCACTGCATTCAAATTGGTGTGCAGAATTTTAACGATATTAGCAGCAAAATCTTGGGTTTTTGGCCCTGCTATCCCATCAACTGGTTTTAGCTTATAGCCCGTCTGAAATTCTCGAATTGCCTTTTTAGTTTCTTCGTCCGTCAAAGCAGTGTTTGTTATCTTGACGTTATAGCCTAATCCCCGCAATACCTCACGGAACTGCTGGGGCGTATAGCTACGCTGAGGGGCTGCGAAACCGGTGTCTGCAATTACTAAACTAGCAGTCACCAGGCAAGTAACAGCAAAGGTTGCGCTTGATTTTCCAAACCCACACCACATATTCAAAACTCCTTTGGGTTAAATCAGCAGGATTATAAAAGTTAACAGCTGCATTTTAAGTTTGTTTAATAACTTTTTTCACGATTATTTCATGATTTTTGAATAATTTGTGACTTATTTTTGTAAAATTTAGCCTAAAGCACAAAAATTTATTTGTATCATCTATCAAAAGAAGTATCTTATATGAGCAGAGATACAACAGTTATGATTTGAATCGAATAGACCCTTTGATCTGGGAATTGGGACTGGTACTCACACAGGCGGTTAAAGCTCGTGTGGTTTTGATTTCTAACTGCCCTTTTCGCTGGAAGCACGGGGGCTTTAGGCATCACGACTCGTAATTTCTTGGAAATAGCCGAAAATTAATTAAGCGAAAGAGCTTATATTCTCAATGCTCTCAAAATGTATAATATATGACAAAGAATGAGAAACGTAAAATCTTCTAAACAGCGTAATCTTTGGTTTGAAAGATTTATGGCAATTACTACCGCCGTAAATTTAGGTTTAGTTTTGTTTGATTTTAGTTACGTACCTTGGCGAGATTTTTACTTGCGAAAACTTCCCCAAATTGTTGAGATTTATGATCCAATCAAAGGTATTGAAAGTCATCGAGAGACGAAAAATTATTTAGAACTAGTAAAGGCATTAGAAGAACAAGTCAGCCAAACAGGGTTACAGTCGCCTCAAGTCAATAGCAGGCTAGAAGAAATCAGGCGTCTTAGTAGCGAGATAATTGACAGTAACCCCTTTGCGGGAGCGAATAAGAGTGGAACGCTGGAAAAAATCAAACAAAGAATGCGATCGCACATCGGTAAAGAATCTGCAAAACAGTCCTTCGCTACTTTTTGGAGTCAGCCGTATCTATCACAAAATGGCTGGCTTGAAGAAATTAATTTTTTTAACAAAAGCATCCGCCCTTTGATCGCTAGTAACTACTACCGCCAAATCGGGGAAAATGGCGATTTTATTAATAAATTCTGGCTTATTGACTTACCTTTTCTGATTTTATTTGGCGTAGAATTGCTGGGGCGCACCTTCTTGCTCAAACGCCAACATCCTGGTTTTAGCTGGTTAGAAGCACTATTGTGGCGTTGGTACGATTTATTTTTACTACTGCCATTTTGGCGAGGATTGCGAATCATACCTGTATTAATTCGCCTCGATCAAGCGCGGTTATTGAATCTGCATCCAGTGCGAAAGCAACTTAATCAGGGAATTGTCGCCAATTTTGCCGAAGAACTCACAGAAATTGTCGTGGTGAGAGTGATTAATCAGGTTCAGGGTTCAATTCAGCGGGGTGAGTTAACAAACTGGCTCTCGCAACAAGAAAATTTACGTCCCTATATAGATATTAATAATGTGAATGAAATGGAAGCGATCGCAGGTCTTTTGGTAAAAACAATAGTCTACCAAGTGCTACCTGATGTTCAACCTGCGATCGTTGCCATTTTGCGCCATAACATCGAAACCGTCTTCCATCAAGTCCCCGTTTACCGCAATCTCCAGAATCTCCCTGGCGTGGGACAGGCTCAAACCCAGTTAAGCGAACAATTGGCGACTCAAATCACAACTAATCTTTACAAAACGTTAGTTAGTGCTGTTGAAGACCCTGTGGGTGCAAAACTCACCAGTCAACTAGTAGAAACCTTTAGCAAAGCCTTGGGATCTCAAATAAAGCAAAAACACGTACTTTCAGAAATTCAGAGTTTACTTTTTGACTTCTTAGAGGAAATCAAACTCAACTACGTTCAGCGTCTATCCCAAGAAGACATAGACCAAATTATCGAGCAAACTCGGAAGCTAAGAACACAAACATCAGTTTCCACAGTAGTTGATAAAGGTAATACTCTCCCAAAAATCCGGGAAGGGTAGGGAGAGCGGAGGAGCAGAGGGGCAGAGGGGCAGGGGAGCAGGGGAGCAGGGAGACAAGGAGGATTACTAAAGCCAATGCCCAATGACTAATGACTAATGACTAATGACTATTTAAGAAATGCGCTAAACTCGAATTAGGCGAATCATCATTTGGTTCGTCACAAGACTTCTTGGAAGATATACCTATCGCAGGAAGTGGGTCGACGCCCACTTTTTTTATTGAATTCTCTCATGGCTCATCCTTTAGTTCCACAAATTATTGATTTGGCGACACCAGTAGCAGAAGGACTGGGATTAGAAGTGGTTGGCGTGGTTTTTCACACCAACCAAAGTCCCCCAGTGTTGCGGGTAGATATTCGTAACCCTGAACAAGACACTGGGTTGAACGATTGTGAGAGGATGAGCCGTGCTTTAGAAGCTTCCTTAGATGCTGCGGAAATCGTTCCAGATAAATACGTCTTGGAAGTGTCTAGTCCTGGTATTTCGCGGCAATTGGTAACAGACAGGGAGTTTATTTCCTTTAAAGGATTTCCTGTCATTATCTCCACAACGCCCCCCTACGACGGACAACAAGAGTGGACAGGTCAGTTGATTCGTCGGGATGAGACAACACTTTACTTAAACCAAAAAGGTCGTGTAGTCGAAATTCCCCGTTCCCTAATTAATAAGGTGCAGTTAGACGAGCGCCGATAAACGAGGATTAGAGGCTAGGGACTAGGAGACTAGGAGACTTGGGACTAGGGAGCAGGGAGCTAGGGAGCAGGGAGCAGGGAGTAGGGAGCAAAGGAGAAGAATTTTTCCCTCCGCCCCCTGCACCCCGCCCCTCTGCCTCTTTTCAATGCCCCATACCCAATGCCCAGTCCCCAGTCCCCAGTCCCTAATTTCTAATTTCTAAAGGAGATTGCTTATGTCAATGGTTACTTTACCTGGATTAAAAGAATTAATTGAAAGTATAAGTCGCGATCGCAACTTACCCCGACTTGCAGTTCAATCAGCGATTAGAGAAGCCCTACTCAAAGGCTATGAACGTTATCGTCGTGCCCAAAATTTAGAGCGCAGACAGTTTGACGAAGATTATTTTGAAAATTTTGAAGTAGAACTCGATATTGAAGGAGAAGGCTTTCGCGTCCTTTCCACCAAAACCATTGTCGAAGAAGTTAATAATACAGACCACCAGATTTCCCTAGAGGAAGTTCAACAAGTCGCTCCCGAAGCGCAATTAGGGGACTCTGTAGTGCTGGATGTTACCCCCGACCAAGGAGAATTTGGGCGGATGGCGGCGATGCAAACGAAGCAGGTATTGGCGCAAAAACTACGGGATCAACAGCGCCAAATGGTGCAAGAAGAGTTCCAAGATTTAGAAGGAACAGTCCTGCAAGCAAGAGTCCTGCGGTTTGAGCGGCAATCAGTGGTTTTGGCAGTCACCAGTAATTTTGGTCAGCCAGAAGTAGAAGCCGAATTACCGAAGCGAGAACAGCTACCCAACGATAATTATCGAGCAAATGCCACCTTCAAGGTATATCTGAAAAAAGTCTCCCAAGGTCAGCAACGAGGGCCACAGTTGCTTGTGTCTCGTGCTGATGCTGGTTTGGTGGTTTATCTCTTCGCCAACGAAGTCCCAGAAATTGAAGATGAAGTGGTACGGATTGTTGCCGTCGCGAGGGAGGCAAACCCCCCCTCGCGTTATGTCGGCCCCCGGACTAAAATAGCAGTAGATACTCTCGATCGCGATGTAGACCCAGTAGGCGCTTGTATTGGAGCCAGGGGATCGCGAATTCAAGTGGTAGTCAACGAATTACGCGGTGAAAAAATAGATGTAATTCGCTGGTCGCCAGACCCAGCAACATACATTGCTAATGCCTTAAGTCCAGCACGGGTAGATGAAGTACGGCTGATGGACCCAGAATCACGGCAAACTCACGTACTGGTGGCTGAAGATCAATTGAGTTTGGCTATCGGCAAAGAAGGACAAAACGTCCGTTTGGCAGCCCGCCTGACTGGTTGGAAAATAGACATCAAAGACAAAGCTAAGTATGACTTTGCAGGAGAGGATGCCAAATTTGCAGCCGTCAGAACAAAATATCAATCAGAGGAAGACGATCTGGAATACGAGGAAGAATACGAGGATGAAAGTCAGGAAGAATTAGAAGAAGATAGTTTTGACAACAACGATGATGAATAATTGATTAATTTTGTAAAGTTTTGATACTGTAGATTGTAGTCTTAGTCTCAAGGATTATTTTCTCAAAACTGCTGGGTATAGGTAAAAAATAGTCATAGTAAACTTATTTTTACTGCCATTATCCTGGGCTGAGATCGTAGAGAACCGATGAAACCAAATTATCGGCGCTGTATTAGTTGCCGTAAAGTAGGCTCAAAAGATGAGTTTTGGCGGATTGTCCGCGTCTTTCCATCGGGAAAGGTACAATTAGATCAGGGCATGGGGCGTTCCGCCTATATTTGTCCAGAAACGAGTTGCTTACAAGCGGCTCAAAAAAAAAATCGACTAGGGCGATCGCTACATGCATCAGTGCCAGAAACACTGTACCAAAGCTTGTCGCAACGTCTAGCCCGCATTAATACCCAAAACCAAATTTAGTTGGAACAACTTTGTGACGTAATCATCAGAGGCATTGTGTCGAAAGCCGAAGTCGTGCTTTCATCACACTCCCCGTTGATCGTTAAGGTTAGTGCCAAAATAGTAAATGGGTGTAAAAGGCATTCGGCTCTCCAATAATAAAGAGGGACGAAGCAACATTCCCAGAACAAGATGTAATCGATTGTGTTGTGGAAGACTCAGAATCACCAAAACAAGAAACTACAAAATGGCAACCTGGTAGCGCTCAGGCGCAGTTCGGCGTCAAGGGTTCCTATAAAAATCTTTTATTTAAGAAGTTTTTATAGGTATCCCTCAACCATCATTCCTGGTGGGGATGCCATTATTAAACCGAAACATCTCTCTTTCCTGATTGGAGGCACCGGCAAAAACTGAACGGCAGTCTA
This sequence comes from Nostoc sp., assembly GCF_036916655.1. GTDB lineage: Bacteria > Cyanobacteriota > Cyanobacteriia > Cyanobacteriales > Nostocaceae > Nostoc. The sequence goes on along the minus strand of NZ_JBALFY010000117.1, from coordinate 45,405 downwards.
AAAACAGTAATCCAAGGATGGAGATGTCGCAAACCAGGCAACCATCCGCTAAAACTGTAAATTAAAGGGGAAGAGTGGATGAACAACGGCAAAGTTAGAATTTATGAATTATCAAAGGAATTGAATTTGGATAACAAAGAGCTACTAGCAATTTGCGACCAGCTCGATATTGCGGTCAAAAGCCATAGCAGCACGATTTCAGAATCCGAGGCAGAAAACATCCGGGCAGCAGCAGAAAAGCTTGCAGCTACGAATGTGTCAGCCAAAAAGGAACTAGGTACAACCAGCCATAAGCCAAATTCACCACCCAACGGCGGACGTAACCGACCTGCTGCACCCCACAAACAGCAAATTTTGGAAATACGCAAACCCAAAATATTGAGAAATACTACTCCCAACGCCCCAGAGGCGTCACTTGCTAACAATACCCAAGCTGCCTTGTCTGAAGCTAATCCTCCCTCTCCTCCACGGCCTTTCGCTACACCAGTCTCACCCCTGAAACCGGCAGCACCAACTCGTCCTGTGCCCCGGACTCAATCTGAGACTAAAGAGCAACCTCCGATCCAATCTCCGATCGCTGACTTGGAACAAACGCCTAATCCAAATCCAGCACCGGAAAAAATAGCATCGCAAAAACCGGAAAAAACAGTTGCACCCAGACCGAAATCGGAAAAACCGATTAAACCGCAACTAGTTGCTCCTCCAGCCAGACCGGCGGCGGAAGAAGCTCCGGTGGTAGATGAACAGCCAGGATATCAGGCAGATAAACCGATCCTCAAACGCGAGCAACGGCTACGACCCGCAGAAGGCGATCGCGAGCAAATTAAGCCGAGAGTCGCTAAACTGCCAACAGACCAGTCGCCAGTCGGTGCGCCACAAAGGACAAGTCGTCCCACTCCTGCACCCAGCCGACCAGAGCCAAGGGGCAATAGACCATCTGCACCATCACAACTAGGAGAAGGGCAACGACCTAGACCAGCACGCCCAGGTGAATCTGTAGCAGCCGCAATGCCGATCGCTACTCCACCCAGGCAGTTGTCAGGAATAGCCGGCAAATCTCAAGGATTGGGTGATGAACCAATCACTCCCGATCTCCTCGACTTGAAACGCCCAAGTCCGCCTCGCCCGACCAAAGGCGGCAAAAAGTGGGTAGAAGAGGAAATCATTGACGAAGTTAAAGAGAAGGCAAAAGCTGGCGTTAAAGGCAAGCGGATCAAGCCCATCCTTGATGATGAGTTTGAAGAAGATTTGCTGGATGATGACGATATCGACTCACCAGCCATAGTCCAAGTCAGCCTTTCCATCGCTCGTCCTCCCAAACCGAAAGCGACTCGACCTGTACAGATGCCAGGTGCAACCCTTGCTAGCGCCCCAACTGCAAGAGCTAAAAAATCTGGTTCTCGGTCTGGTTCTCGGTCTGGTTCTGGCCGCGACCATCACCAAAACCGTCGCCAAGAAGCCGAGACCAAGCGCGAACGTCCCCCAAAAGTGACGATCACAGGGCCGTTGACTGTGCAAGAACTGTCTGACGTATTAGGCGTTCCCGATACAGAGATTGTCAAAATCCTGTTCCTGAAAGGTATGGCGGTGAGTATCACTCAAAATCTAGATATTCCCACAATTACCCTGGTAGGAAAAGAACTAGAAATAGAAGTTGAAACCGTCGAACGAGAAGCCGAAGCTCGGAAAATTACGGAAATGGTCGGTGCAGAAGACCTAGAATATCTCCACCGCCGTCCGCCAGTCGTGACAATTATGGGTCACGTAGACCACGGTAAAACAACCTTGCTCGACTCAATCCGCAAAACCAAAGTGGCTGCTGGCGAAGCTGGCGGTATCACTCAACACATTGGTGCTTACCATGTGGATTTGGTACATGAGGGTAAACCACAGCAGATAGTTTTCCTGGATACTCCTGGTCACGAAGCTTTTACAGCGATGCGGGCACGAGGAGCGCGGGTAACAGATATTGCCGTGTTGGTAGTGGCTGCTGATGATGGTGTCCGTCCCCAAACCATTGAAGCCATTAGTCACGCCCAAGCTGCGGGAGTGCCAATTGTTGTTGCCATCAACAAAATTGACAAAGAAGGGGCACAGCCAGAGCGGGTTAAACAAGAACTGACCCAATATGGTTTGACAGCAGAAGACTGGGGCGGTGAGACAATCATGGTTCCTGTGAGCGCTATCAGAGGTGAAAATCTGGATACGCTCTTAGAAATGATTCTCTTAGTAGCAGAAGTTGGAGAACTATCTGCTAACCCAGATCGTGCCGCCAAAGGAACTGTCATTGAAGCACATCTGGATAAAGCTAAAGGAGCAGTTGCTACCTTGCTAATTCAGAATGGTACTCTGCGTGTGGGCGATATCTTGGTAGCTGGTTCGGCCTTCGGTAAAGTCCGGGCAATGGTAGATGACAGAAGCAAGAGAGTAGATATTGCTTCTCCTTCCTTTGCTGTCGAGGTACTAGGTTTAAGTGATGTACCAGCAGCAGGCGATGAGTTCGAGGTCTTCCAGAACGAAAAAGAAGCCAGGGCACTCGCTAGCGATCGCGCCGATAGACAACGCCTATCCCGTCTGTTACAAGGTCGTGTTACCCTCACAACCCTGTCCGCTCAAGCCCAAGAAGGCGAGTTGAAAGAACTCAACTTGATCTTGAAAGGAGACGTACAAGGTTCGGTGGAAGCCATTGTGGGAGCGCTCAAGCAAATCCCGCAAAACGAAGTCCAAATTCGGATGCTGTTGGCGACTGCTGGGGAAATCACCGAGACAGATATCGACTTAGCCGCTGCTAGTAACGCTGTAATTATCGGCTTCAACACCACCTTTGCCAGTGGCGCTAGACAAGCCGCCGATGAAGCAGGCGTCGATGTCCGGGAATACAACGTCATCTACAAACTCCTAGAAGATATCCAAGATGCCTTGGAAGGTCTTTTGGAACCAGAGTTGGTGGAAGAACCCTTGGGTCAAACCGAAGTCCGTGCCGTCTTCCCAGTCGGTCGTGGTGCGGTTGCCGGTTGCTACGTTCAATCTGGCAAGCTAGTTCGCAACTGCAAAGTCAGAGTGCGACGCGGCGGTAAGGTGATCTTTGAAGGTGTCCTTGATTCCCTAAAACGGATGAAAGAAGATGCCCGTGAGGTTAACGCTGGTTATGAATGCGGTGTCGGCATCGACAAATTCAATGATTGGGTTGAAGGTGACATCATCGAATCCTATCAGATGGTTACGAAACGCCGCACTCTCACCTTAACGAGATAGTGTTAAGGGTAAAATGGTTAGAAGTTAGGAGTGATAAATTAGGAGTTAGTAGTTAAAGATTGCTAATTCTTAACTCCTAACTCTTAACTTACAACTTTTTATAATATGCATTCATTTCGCTCTGAACCTATTTTGTGGATTCATGTCGCTGGATTGGCGACTTTGCCTGTTTTTTTAGTACTCTGTTTATTTTTCTTGTCTGTAGGCGAGCCGTTTTTACCAGTCTGGATGGAGCTATTCTTAGTTGCCGCCATCGGTGTTCTCCCCCTGTTGTGGATGCAGTTGCGTCGCCCCTTTTATATATTTGCTCTTTTAGGAATAGCCCAAAAGCCAGAAAATCTGACTGAAAGTCAGCGAAAAATTCTCTGTTTAATTAATACAAAGTTAAATCGTATTCTGGCATTAGTAGCAGCAGTATTGTCAGTTTTTGTATTGTGGTATCTTTATCAAATTGCCCCATTAGTAGCAAATTCAGCTAAATTTCTCCCACAATGGCGCAGTCTTGCACTAGTGCTTGCAGGGTTAGCTTTTTTAGGCAGCAATCTATTTTTACAAATACCTGTGAGTGTAATGCGAGTTTTGGTGACTAATGACACAGAATTTGCTGGCATAGAACCGTTATCTTTAGAAAAGATTAAGCAAGACTTTACCATTTTAGGGGTGCGGGTTAATCAAATCGTCCCCCGATTACTGCAATCCTTGTTTAGGATAAATACAGATTCGTAGCAGCCCACAAAGTATATTATTTCACTTTCAAGGACTAGAGAGGAAAGCAGGGGGCAGGGAGCAGGGAGCAAGGGAGAAGAATTATTCCCCTCCGCCCCCTGCACCCCGCCCCTCTGCCTCCTTTCAATGCCCAAAACCTAATTACCGTTGAAGTTTAAAATAAAGGAATGAGGAACTATGGCTCAAATTCCAGCTTCTAGCGATCGCCAATTTTCTGCTGATACTGAAATTTGGTATAGCCTTAAGTGCGCGATCTCCACTAGTTCCGGTTTTCAGCGCTGGCAACTAGAACGCGATACCCAATTACAGGGAATTCGTCTGGAACAGCAAGTACAGCGATATTTAAGGGAAACTTTAGAAACTTTAGCTTACTAGTAGAATTTTCTAAATAACACAATAGACATCTGGTGAAAAAGAATGTAGAGACGCGTTAACAGTGGGACTAATCCCAGCATTAACGCGTCTCTACAAGTATTTATACGTAACGTATAATTAATTTCTGAAGATGTCTAATATAACTAATGTATAAGTTCTGTGATGTATCTAAGGAATTTAGCTGAATCAGTGCTAATCATCCAGTATAGTTTTGCATGGGTTTCATAGTAGCCTTGTAACTATTGTAAAACCTTGTTCAACATACCGTAATTCAGCACATCACAGACTCAAAAAATGAAATATCGGGGTTTTCACATTTTTCTAGCGAAAAATTTCCGCCTTCTTTCTAGCAATAATCTCAGATATACTTTGCACGTGGGAGCCGGACTCACGGCAATGCTTATTGTTTCTAGTGGTTCACTACTACCGAGTGAAGTTAATGCTGGTGCGACTAACCGAGAAAGTATTGCCCCAACTCTCACAGCACAAGTTCCTACAACAGCCGCAGCGATTTACGTTAATCCAGCAAGTGGTGCAGATAGGGCTGGTGCTGGTGCAACCTCAGCGACACCTTACAAAAGCATCAGTTTCGCTCTCAGTCAAGCCCAAGCAGGTGCAGTTATTCAATTAGCACCTGGTAACTATAACCAAGAAAGTGGCGAAACCTTCCCACTGTTGCTGAAACCAGGGGTAATACTGCGGGGTGATGAAGCTAGTAAAGGTCAGGGGATATTAATAACAGGTGGAGGTTTCTACACTAGCCGTACCTTTGCCAGACAAGATATTACCATCCTTGCCGAGCAAGATACCACTATTACTGGTGTCACCGTCACCAACCCAAATAGCCGGGGTACGGGTGTGTGGGTGGAATCAACTAATCCCATCATCAAAAACAGTACTTTTACTAACAGCGTTAGAGAGGGTGTTTTTGTCACGGGTACAGCCAATCCCAAAGTCGAAGGTAATCTCTTTGTGCAAAACAAAGGCAATGGCATTTCAATTGCTAAAGCGGCCCAAGGAGAAATTCGGAGTAACTTATTTCAGGATACAGGTTTTGGTCTTGCGATCGGTGGCACTTCTACGCCCCTAGTTGTGGAAAACCAAATTGTCGAAAATCAAGATGGTCTTTTTATCTCAGAGTCAGCGAAGCCCGTATTGCGTAAGAATGTCATTCAGAATAATAAGCGGGATGGAGTAGTAGCAACTGTTAGTGCTTTACCCGATCTTGGCACCAATGAAAATCCTGGTGGTAATCTGATCCGCAATAACACTCGTTATGATGTGAACAACGCCACCAAAACAGGTAAAATTATTGCTGTTGGCAACGATATCGATCAGAAAAAGATTTTTGGCTCAGTAGATTTTGTTGCCGCATCTGTTGATGTACCCCCTGGAGGGCCTGTTGCCTTTAAAGATGTGCCAGCAAATTTCTGGGCAAAAACCTACATCGAAGCTTTAGCCTCCCAAAGTATTATTGCTGGTTTCCCTGATGGCAGCTTTAAACCAAATGAACCTGTAACCCGCGCTCAATTCGCCACTATTGTCACTAAAGCCTTAACGCCACCAGTCAAACGTGCAGGCATTAAGTTTAAGGATGTAGCAACCAATTTTTGGGCTTACGCTGCAATTCAATCTGCTTACCAGAGTCAATTTGTTTCTGGTTATCCCGATGGCACTTTTAAGCCACAGCAGCAAATCCCCAGAGTACAGGTGTTAGTCGCTTTAGCTAATGGTTTGGGCTTAACTGCGAATAATCAGAATATCCTTTCCTTTTACACTGATGCTGCCCAGATTCCTAATTATGCGATCGCTCCTGTTGCGGCGGCAACTGCACGGCAATTAGTAATCAACTATCCCACAGTGAAGCAACTAAATCCTAATCGTCAGGCAACTAGAGCCGAGGTTGCTGCCTTTGTTTACCAGGCACTCGTCAATGCTGGACGTGCCCAACCCATTCCTTCATCCTATTTGGTAACAGCCCAGTAAATGCCTAGTTAGCAAATTTTAAGCGCCAGACTGATAATTTACTAGTCTGGCGCTTCTGATATAGTGGGTTTTAATTTTAGGGTTTTTTAAACATAAAATTTGCAGAATCTAAAAATTAACTAGCTAAAATTTCTCCCTTCAGGAATTAGGATTTTTACCCGATTGGGGGCGTTGTTGCCGACGCTGTTCCCAGCGCCAAAGGAAAACCATGAGAGCAACTATTCCTACTTGAAGAGCTAAATTAGGCAAAGCGCTCTCAACATTGCGTCCGGCAAGCACTTGGAAGAAAAAGACGAATGCACCGAGTGAACCAGAAGCACCGAAAGCAACATAGAAAAATTGTCGGAAGCCCCGATAAGGAGCGGCTATTTCTGCTTTGAGGCTGGCGTATTGTTCGGGGTTAAGGCGATTTTTGCGATTTTGATCTACCATGATTAAATCATGTTATACTCTTAGATTGTGTACGCCGATGTGGCTCAGTGGTAGAGCAGCTGATTCGTAATCAGCAGGCCGTGGGTTCAAATCCCATCATCGGCTTTGATAAAAGTATTGCTCAATAGTCAAGTTTGACACAAATCATGTACAGTGACTAATTATCTATGATCGGTGACATATTGATGTCGTTGTGACAAATTATTGTCATCAAACCTAGATTCTGATGATGGTGATTATGTGACAGTGCGAGGAACTCAAGTATTTACTACTAATTCGGGAGCGATCGCATCCTCGACATAACAAAATGTTGGCGACAAAAAGAACCCCGACTTTTCTAAAAAGTCGGGGTTCTGGTTTCTTGTTTAAATAGGCGTGGATTATTGCGGCAAAGGAGTTGTGCCATTACCGTTAGTTGACGCATTGGCAATTGCAGCTTGAGTAGGTTGAGTCGTAAGAACCGCTACAAGTGGAGTAGCTTTTGAACTAGAGTGTTTACTTCGTTTTCGATTGGAGCCGCCAGCCTTGGAATACTCCATACTGTTTTTGCCGTAGACAGTTGCAACTCCACTTAGCATTCGTTCAGACATTTCGGAGAGAGCTTTATCCATCTGGGTTACTGTTTTACGCGATTCTTCCAGATTGGAAACTAGCGTATTATTAGCTTCTACCATCGCACGGGTAGTATTGATTAGGTGGTTGTAAGCTTCAATGGTTAACCCATGTCCTAAATCCAGATTTTCATCAATAGATTTAAGCAAGGCGAGACGAAGTTGGGCTTTGTCAATAGCAGCAGAACCACGAGTTTTTAAAGACATAACACATCCTTTTTTAATAATTCCTTTTTCAACATAGTGGAGTATGCTTTTGCCTGAGATGGGTAGTTTTGTGGATTTCTTTCATTAAAAGTTCAATAAAAGAATTACGACTTTGACTGTGTTTTTACTCATTTTTCATATCATTTTGTTGTTTTAGAATAAGTACAATCAGCAACAGTAATCACAAAATCAATAAATGCATACCCCGAAATAGCAATTGCATACCCCGAAATAGCAATTGCATACCCCGAAATAGCAATTGCATACCCCGAAATAGCAATTGCATACTCCGAAATAGTAATTGCATACCCCGAAATAGTAATTGCATACCCCGAAATAGTAATTGCATACCCCGAAATAGTAATTGCATACCCCGAAATAGTAATTGCATACCCCGAAATAGTAATTGCATACCCCGAAATAGCAATTGCGAACGCCAAATCTATAAATGCGTTGGCATAGACTACCGCAGGCATCACAAAATCATTGCGCCTACGTTATCGCTCAACCCAACCTACGCAAAAATCAGGTTATCTCTAACACTGAGCGTATTGGGATATTATGCAGGATAATAGAGATGGTTCAATTAGCGTGTCTAAATTTTCATGCAGTTTGAGTGGGATGAGGCGAAAAATTTAGAGAATCTTCGCAAACATGAGATTGATTTCGCCGATGTTCCTGAGATGTTTGAAAGTCCAATGCTAATTGAGTTAGATGATCGTTTTGATTACGGAGAAGACCGTTGGCTCGGTATAGGTTTCCTCAGCAACGGTGTAGCCGTTCTAGTGTTGGACAGAACGCAAAAATAATGTGATTCGGATCATTTCAGCACCAAGGGCAAATCGGTATGAGCGACAAAAACTTGAGAAATACCTCTCGTACTAACTGGACAGCATTGGAGTCAATGAACGATGAAGAAATTGACTACTCTGATATTCCACCATTGACAGAAGATTTTTTTCAGAAAGCTACTCTCCGAGTTCCCGCACCTCAAGCACAGCAATTGGTACAGATTGAGCCAGATATACTAGAGTGGTTTCAAGCTCAAAGCGGAGAATATAAAACCTTAATCAACTCTGTTTTACGTCTTTACATCGAAAACTGCGACGAACACAAAGCAGTGTAACAATTCAAAATTCAATATTACACCGGAACTTCCCCCTCGATTAGATGACAATTTATATTGGGTGGGTGTTGCTTAATGTTTCCTCAAAAGCGCGATCGCCTAAATCACAATTGCGTTGGCGTAGCCCAACCCAGGCATCACACCCTTGTTTTACCTGAAACTGCCACTGGGCGATCGCCTGAACAACCTTTGCAACTATTAGAGTTTGACAAGCAAGCGGCATTAGAGGTATTTTGTCAGGGACAAACTGTGATTCCTTTCTGGTACAATGCCTGCGCTAGGCTACGCCAACGCGTACATCAAAAATTAAGGGACAATTTTAAAAATTATCGTAAATAAGTAGTGATGCTATAATCTTTGATACTAGTGTCAATTTTGGTACGTATATTCAATCCAAACAAAGACCATCTTATAATTGAATTCTTTGACATAAAATATTTCATGATAAAGCCAGCTTGTAATCCAGGTTCAAGGGTTCTTTATTGAATGTTCTTTAGAACTAGCACCGAAAGCAATTCTTTTGGAAAATGTGCAAGGTATTCTATGGACACCTCGTTCTAATAAAAGTAAGAATAAACGCAAATTAACAGTAGTTGATTATATTGCAAGAAAATTTACGGATGCTGGTTATGTTCTTTTTCCCGCAGTTCTAGATGCTGCTTGACATAACATAAGGTAATCGCTGATATTCAAATTATTACTTTATTATTTTAAGTTAATAATCAAATTTATGAGTCGAGCCAATAATAACAAACATGAGAATTATGAAATTCTTAATTTAATTGGATATGGTTTAGCTAAATTTGATATGGATTTTGTTAGAGAATTTAGTTTTAAAACTAAGCAAGAGTTTTTTGTTTATCTTGTAAACACTGGTATTGCTAAAACTGTAGGGACAATAAAAAATAGACAAGATTTATTTGATCCTTTTTTTGATAATGCAAGAAAAGGATGGTGGCAAAAAGGAAATACATATATTCATCGAAAAATACTAATTGATTCCCTTTTTGGTTCAGAAGATTATAAATCTTATGCAAATATTATCAAACTCTACTTAGATAAAAAAATTAGTAGTATAGACACTATAAATGCGAAACTTATAAGCCCTATTTTAAAGAGCAAATTTAAGCAATTACAAGATACTGGGAAAGCAGCAGAACTGTTTTTTATACAAAATTATCAAAGTATACACGAATTTAAAGATGGTTTTTTAGAAGATGCCCGAACGTTTGGAGATGGCTACGATTTTCAAGTAGATGTTTTCCAAAAAGCATTTTTAGCTGAAATAAAAGGCATTAAATCTAATTATGGTAGTGTAAGATTAACAAATAATGAATTTTTGAAGGCGCAGGAATATAAAAAGGATTATGCTCTTGTGGTCGTAAGTAGTTTGGAAGATGTTCCAAAGTTTAGTATTATTTTTGATCCTGTAAGCAATATGAATTTTACAAGAAACATTATATTACAAAGACAAATAACTTTTAATTATAAATCTTTTACTTGGGAATCTAAGTATTAATCATTATATAATTTACTGATATTTTAAATGATTTAGCAGAAATAGCAAGACGAATTACCTCTACAGAAGTCATAGAAATTAACTCTGTTACTGGTGAAGGAATTAGACCTAATCCAGCACGAAGACATACTCTCTATATAGGTGGTACAAAAATAGGTCGCGGTGTGACTGTCAAGAATCTTCTAGTTACTTACTACGGTAGAGATGCTCAACAACCACAGATGGATACAGTTTTACAGCACGCAAGAATGTATGGATATCGTCGCAATGAATTAGCAGCTATTCGTATTTACTTGCCAACTCATCTAGCTCAAAGATTTGTTAACATTCATGAGAGTGATGATTTAGTCAGAGAACAGTGTCAAGCGATTCATTTACCTATTCAGCTTATTCCTTTGATGGCAAAAGGAATTAAAGCGACTCGCCGTAATGTATTAAATGACGATACAACTCGAATAACTTATCAAGGAGGAAGGCAGTATTTCCCTTCATTACCAATATCAGATCCTAATATGTTGAGTAATCAAACCCAAGAACTTGATAATCTACTGTCTACGGCTAAATATCCTAATCATCAACAACCATATACGGTAACAATTGATGAGCTTTTAGAAATTCTGAATTTTCAGTACAAAACGCCTGGATCAAGTGGTGCTTGGAATGATGATTTGATTAGGCAAGCCGTTTCTGCCCTCCGAGATCAGCAAAGATATCAAAATGTAGGTACATTAGTTATCGTTAATCGATCAGCAGATATTGGGAAAAGTTCGGACAGGAACTATTCTCAAATAGGAGCTGTTTTACCTGGAAATACTGGAAGCGCTCCGTATGAAATTAACCGCAATTATCCTACATTACTAATGACTCGAACTAATGGAAACATTAATCCTCCTAGAGGCTGGGATGGAGTACCTTTTTGGATTCCAGTTATCCGATTTCCAGATGGTAACTATGCGTTTTATGTAAATGAAAGCTAATTTAACTTTCTCCAATTAGTCTAGATCACTAACTTTTGATAAGTTACCATCTAAACTCTTATAAAGCAGGTATTTTAAACTTAGCCCTACACTTAGGACATTTGGAAAGTAAACACAAATTGTGGCGATTTCGGTCACATAACATCAACGTTAGGAATAATTCTGCTGTGCGATCACGCATCGACAATCAGAAAAATTCACCTGTAGACTATTTCACGAGTCAATGAGTTTCGCAGAAAGCTTTTAACAAATCGATACAATTAGCGATCGCTCTTAAATGAGCAATTTCATAACCGTGGGTATTTTGGGTGAGAAATGCCAAACAAGCAGCACGCTACGCACCAGACTTCCACACCCAGCGCCGTAAATCGTTGCATCAATAACTGGTTAATCTCAGCTTCTACACCACTCGGAGAATGGTGCATAGCTAATTATTCAAGTATTTCCAATCAGCGATCGCAATCTCACATCGATTAGTTTAGTTTTCAACTGTTATATGAGATCATTGTGCATCAATAACCCGACCTGCTGATACAAGTGCCGATCTTTTTTGTTGACGCTTCAACACTCCTACCGCACCAAAAGCACCAAGAGCTAAAATCCCCAAGTTTATTGAGGGTTCAGGAACAGACTTAGCCTCAATTGCCGCCAATACCGTTTCTGCTATCACCTTATGACCAGCGGTTGTTGGGTGGAAATCGTCCCAAAACAGAAAATTGTTGTTCGCTGGATTACATATATCTAGCCTATCTAGACAAGACTCAGTTACATTTGTAAAACCGAATGCGCTTGCCTGACTAAATAAAGAATTAGTATCAATATAATTAATGTTGAGATTAGGGTTTTGACTCAAACCGCTTACAGTTTGTGCTAAACCTAAGTTAAAGGCACTAGCCGAATTACTAAGAGTTATAGGATTGCGACCATCTTTCTTAGCCCCTGGTAGCTTTCCTAAATCTGGCAAGTTAAATACCACAATATTTTTCGCGCCGATCCCTGCCAAAGTATTCAACGCCTGGGATATATTACTGATCGGCGTAGCCGAGTCTCCAGGATTAACAAAAAGGAAATCATTCGCACCTGCCCACAATGTATAAAGTGCATTGGGATCGGCAGTTTGATTATTTGCTTGCAGAATTCCAGCATAATCAGAGACTTGTTTGAGGACTCCCGGTAAACCTTGATTGGGAAAGACAGCGTTATCTAAACCAGAGGTAGCACCACCGAAAGCGAAGTTTATCCCTTGGGTAGGAATTGGTGTGGGAGGAATAGTAGTGAAATTTATATCAGTTACTAAAGTGGGGTGTAATCCTAGTTGATTTCCAAGATAATCCACCCAGTTTGGCCCATTGGAAAAACGTCCTTCAAAGTAAGGTGGGCTTGGAGGATATGTTTGGCCGCTAGCATTGTATATATTACCTGTATCAGAAAGACTATCGCCAAATACATAAAGCTGATCGAAACTCGCAGCCGAGGCTTTGGTCGGCAACATGAAAGAAAATAGAACAAATCCGACTGCGACAGCTTGTTTTTTCATATTTGTTTTATCCGTGGTATTTTTTGGTCTGCTGAAAAGTGATAAAAGGGCGATAGTCTGACAAATTGTCCTTTGAGTTACTTCAATGGGTCGCGCCGAGGATTCCTTAACTTCTCTACAACACGCTATGCGTAGCTTGTTTCTACGAAGTGGTACAGCACAGTAAAAAGGTGAGTAATAGTAGCTCCGGGACTGGGTACTGGGGATTGGGAAAGATAATTTTTCCCAATTTGGTTGGGGTTTGAATCCCCATCAAAATTGTTCAAGTCCCTAATCCTCAATCCCCAATTCAAAACTAAGTACCTTTATTGAGCTATTCTGCGTCATTATACTTAAACTATGCCTCAAAAATTCATAAAATACAGATAAAAACGCTGAAAATACTTAGATTTACATTTTCTTCATCAAAAATCGGGATTTTACAAAGAAATAGCAAAATTTACTACCTAAAAGGTTGTAATTGCTCACTTTTATGTTTACGCTAAACTAACTGCTTTTTAACTTCTCTTTAACTTCTCTTTAACTTCACAGCCTCAGCAGCCGATACACCCTCACCCTGAGTGCCAAAGTACCACAAAGCCATAGCAGCCTCAGCACGCGTTACTGATTTTTTGGGTTGAAACAGAGTCGTATAACCAAACACCCGTCGAATATTCGATTGTTCGCTATTTTGGTAATCAGCCAACACTGCTCTTAAAGCCTTGGGGTCAATTCGCGCTGCATCTTGGAAACCCCAGGTTTGTTTGACTGTATCTAAGTTAGCAGAAGGTAAAGCTTGGCGAGTATCTAGGGGTAATTTCCACAGTAGTAACTGTTCCCGCGTTAGGGGTGCATCAGGACGAAACAAAACTACTGTCGAGTCTCCAGACAAAGGACTGGGAATTAATCCAGCTTCCGCTAATCCCTGAATAGCAGGAAAATCAGGGTCTTTTGCCGATAAATCACTAAAAGCTGGTTGAGTACTTTCTGATGCCAAGCGAATTTGTTTAGCTGGATTGCTGGCATACATAGCATTGTTAGCAGCAATTAGCCAACGGGCATATTCCCGATGTGTAACGATTTTATTCGGTTCAAACTGTTTAGTAGTACTAATAGTAGAGTTGCTTTTAGTTGTCTTTGGCTCTAAAGACAAAATACCTAGTGTAGCCAAGTCTTGGATATGTTGCCGCCATTCTTGCGGTACTTTATTCAGATCGTTGAATACCTGAGATTCAGGTGTTGCTGTTGGGATTGTTTGGTTATTAACCGTACTTGGTGTCTGTGCTGCTAAGTTTACAGGTGGTATTGGGCCAATGAACTGGGGATTTCCTGGTTGAGAAATGGCGTTAGTAGTTTCGCTAGGATTTGTAGTTGGGGTAGGTTGTGCCGTTGCAGTACTATTGGGTACGTAATCAATCAGTAATTCAGTAGCCGTTTGGGGTTGATTCGGTGTAGCCTTAGTAACTGATTTAGGCTGAATGTAAATCTTCAACAGCAAATCGTGACGACGTGCCTCAAAAGCGCCCCCTGCATCATCTGTTGGCTGTTGCAAAATCTGCCAGTTATTTGCTTGAAACTGGCTGCGATAAAAGCTAGCAATAAAGTTGCTGGGGTCAGAACTCAACCAACGAGTTGAGATTTTATTTTCTGAACTGCTAGCAGGTGTAACTTCCTCTAGTTTGGCATTGGAATATAGGGGAATATCTTTAGGAAAATCAGCTGGTAACTGAACTGTTGATTGGTTTTGCTGTGCTTGTGGTTGGTTAACCTGAGATTCTCCAAAGACAACTGGATTGCTTTGCAGCTTCGGATCTGCCGCCAAAGATTGCTCTAGGTTTTTGGCGACTGGACTGTTAGCACAGGCTGTTAAGGAAGTGAGTAGAACAGCCCAAATGAGAAATACAGCTGGACGTTTGCAGGGAAGCACAGGAAATCACAAATTGAGTTTCAATTCCTACCCTAGCGCAGACTGTTCATTAAGTGGGGATTGGGCAAAGACAGTTCCGTTTGCGGATAACTAAGGTTTAGCCCGTTCCGAATGGGGAATCTCACTTCTTGACTTAGTACTCTTGACTTAGTACTAATGAATGCCACTACCACACATCATAAAATTGGGACTTCGGTTACTGTTTGCGTAAGTCCTATCTTTAATAGATCACCAAAAGACACTACCGACTTGCGGCGTCTTCTTCGTAAATGTCTATGTTGGTGAAGATAATATCTCTAAAAATGAGTAAACGGTAGCTTTTGCTACCGTATTGTCTTTGTTTTACAGCCATTAGGTTTTTATAATTCCCATGCTTATTTATAGAGTTCCCTAAAATTCTGGAAAACTAACATTTTTGGAAAAAAAATAAATAAACCTGAAATACCTGCTAGATAAGAGTTTTATGATTTGGGAGTTCGGAGAAAGTTTAGTTATTAGATCAAGGCGAAAGCCGCCGACTACGAACCGATCAATACTAGATTGTGAATCCGCCCTTTGCAATTTTTTAGAGAGTTATCTAAATATTCCATTGCTAGAGTAGATAACTAGCTTTAATCTGGTTCCAGATGCACTAGTTGTAATGCGATGCCTACGGCGGGCAAAGCTTACGCCAAGCAACTGAAGTGATAGACTAGAACTAAAGCCCCCCTAGCCTCACCCAAGGAGGGGAAATTAAGTTCGCTAACCTGGCTTACAATCAATTTTGGAAATTATTCATCTAACGATGGTAAGCTGAGTAAGGCAATATCTGGAAAATGCCAGTGTTAAGCAATTCCAGAAACTTAGCGTAAGTTCATTATTCTTGGCGACTGGGGTAATAAGCAAAGTAGCTGAGTGTCGCAGCAGTTTTCCTAGTATGTCTAAATTGATTTTCTGGGGAAAGTGCTACTTGTGCTATTGTCAAGAGTTTCTTGACAGCCTCGAAAGCAGTGAGTGCTTTCTTTAAAAGTGCGTAGTTTACCGCCGTAGGCATGGCCTTTATGTTATCTAAAGCTTTTCCTCAGATAACCCATCCCCTCTTCTTCTGGGAAGGATGGTAGTTTTTAAAGGACAAGGCTGGGCATAAGGTGTGCTTTGCAAGTTATAGAGGCAGTACGGAATTAGCTATGGCTGTTTTACCAATCATTAGTAGGATTAGGTAAAGGCAGGCAAAAAAGACACTTCATCAAATGCACTGGCGGTTGAGAAAACACTCTACAAAATTGGTCTGAACAGTTTAACAGCTTCCTGATAAATTAGATACAATTAGCATCTGTGTTTACTTGGGTGATTGCTTATTCAAAGCATGTACTCGAATTGACAAGCTGCCTCACTAACCGATTTGACATAGCAATAAATGTTTTCACCTGCTAACTCTGGCGAAAATTTTTAATTCAGGGCAAATTAAGACTTATATTCAAGGGGCTTGGGTGTTTCTTGGAGATGAAGTCAGCCAAAAAGCTAAAAAAGATGTGTCTGATGTCAAAAACGCAGATCGGATAGGAGGATGAAAATCTAAAATATATATTAAGAAGAAAAACAACGACCATCGACAACCGTCAGTCTATTTTACTTTCTGTAAAGCGTCACCGGGTTGTTACCAGTGCTGAAACACGATTACATGCAAGTTTCCCAGGATCAGCCGATTCATTCTGAGGCTCCACTCCAACTGCTGCTGTTTGTCGATGGACGCCCCAAGTCCCGCCAACAGGTACAGCGAATCCGTGCTTACTTAAAAGAATTGCAGGCTGAGTATAGTTTTGAACTTCAAACTATTGATGTTGGACAACAACCTTACTTAGCAGAACACTTTAAATTAGTAGCAACGCCAGCTTTAATCAAAATCCATCCCGAACCACGACAGGTTTTAGCTGGGAGTAATATCATAGCGCAATTGAAAAACTGGTGGCCTCGCTGGCAAGCTGCTGTAGACGCCTATTTAAAATTACAAGAAGACTTACAAGAACGTATAGATGATACTGCAAGGGCCACATCATCCAAATCTACTATCCGTTCTGTTGCTGTTTCTGCTGAACTAATCCGACTCTCAGACGAAATTTTTCGCTTGAAACAGGAAAAAGATAACCTCCAAGAGCAGTTACAGTTTAAAGATCGGGTGATTGCAATGCTGGCGCACGATCTCCGCAATCCGTTAACTGCTGCCGCGATCGCCATAGAAACTCTTCAATCTAACTACAATTTAGATACAGGTCAATTTCAACGCCTCAAACCATCCTTGACCGCACATCTCTTAAAACAAGCCCGTAATCAAACTAAGATTATCGATCGGATGATTGCCGACCTTTTGCAGGTAGGTCGTGGCAAAGATACAGAATTTCCTATTTTACCACAAAAAGTACAGCTAGGTAAACTGTGTATAGATGTACTAGAAGAATTGTGCGATCGCTATACCGCCAAATCCCAAGAGGTAGAAACGGATATTCCCAGTGACTTACCTTATGTATATGCCGACCCAGAACGCATCCGGCAAGTGCTAGTAAATCTATTGGATAATGCCATCAAATACACCCCAGAAGGTGGGAAGATTAGCATTGCTGGACTACACCGCACTACTCAAAAAGTTCAGTTTAGTATTGGTGATAATGGGCCTGGTATTCCTGTAGAGAATCGCGATCGCATCTTTGAAAACCACTTCCGCCTACAACGGGATGAAGGTACAGAAGGTTACGGCATTGGTCTTTGTCTATGCCAACGTATCGTCCTAGCACACTATGGCCAAATTTGGGTAGACTCTGCCCCCAATAATGGAGCATGGTTTCACTTCACACTACCAGTTTATCCTTCTTAGGTAATGGGTATGAGGCATTAAGGCTTGGTCATTCACAAATGACAAATGACAATTAAGTACTTGAAACAAAACGATCGCGCCCCCCGGCTTTTGCTTGATAGAGTGCTTTATCTGCCAGCACAATCAAATCCGAAGGTGAGGATTCCCAAGTGGGGACAACAGTTGCCACACCCATACTTAGGGTGACATGCTCACTCACCAGAGATCCGTCATGAACAATTTGCAAATCTTTGATTCCTGCTTGTATCGTTGCAGCAACGTGAAGTGCGCCAGATGCAGGAGTGTATGGCATAATCACAGCAAATTCTTCGCCACCATAACGCGCTACTAAATCCTGATGTTTTTGTGCCTTAAGACTTAAGACAGCACCCACCTTTTGTAAACAGACATCCCCAGCTGGATGGCCATATCTATCGTTATAAAACTTAAAAAAGTCGATATCACACAAGATCATCGACAGAGGAGATCCCTCTTGTGCGAGATTAATCCACTGAGTATTGAGATAATCGTCAAAGCGGCGACGATTAGCCAACTCAGTTAAGCCATCTACATTGGCCAGGTGATGCAAAGCTTCGTTTGCCGCCTCTAATTGTTTGTATACTTGCGCTTGCTGTAACAGTCGGCGTAATCGCTGGCGCAATACAGGCCAGTGAATTGGCTTAGTAACATAATCAGTTGCGCCAGCGTCAAAAGCACGGTTTACGGAATCCTCATCATCCAAGCATGTGATCATCAAAATGGGAGTGCGCTCCCATATCTTGGATATAACCGTATTGTTAAGGGCCGAGTCACTATCAAAGTTTGCAAGGGCTGATATTAAATTATTCCTAGCAATTTGGAGCAAGTGCTTACAGCAGGTAAAGCCATCCATTACAGGCATGACAGCATCTAGCAAAACTATATCTGGTTTGATGGTCTCGTAAGCATCTAAACATTGCTTGCCATCATTGACCTCGATCACTCGATAACCTTCTTGTTCCATCGCTTTACGCAACAATACGCGCATGGTCTTGTCATCATCAGCCACTAGAATCAGTGGCGGTTGCTTAGTAGAAAGAGGAAATGGGCTTATGCCTGACATGAGTTGCCTTCCACTTGCGGGACTATCCTGAAAAAGGCTGTACAACTCGATCGCATGGGGGCGATCGCTATTTTCATCAATGCCAGGATTTGCGGTGGAGGTGTGTCTAGCTTCACAATCAACTGTTTTTTGGCAATGGACTGCTCAATATTCTTGAGCCAAGCAAGCGGTAGATAACTAAGTTGCATAGACAATCTATAATTGGAACACGAAGGCAATTATTACCTTTTTGTTCGGCTGTGGTTATGGGAGGAAATGTTACTTTTATATTTCCCAATTGTTAAAGTTAAATTACAACTTTTTTGAGAATTGCAAATGGATACCTTACGCATTTAGTTTTGGAGTTACTTTAGGAACCTAGTAAGACAGAACAAAGCAATTGCTAAAATGCCCTCAAAAGATCGCTAATACTAAATTCTCAGATCGGCTGACTTAAATTTATTCAGTCTATTTGGTAAGGTTTGCTGGGGTTTAGTATAATAACATAAGGTTGAGATTAAGCCTGTACAAGGCTTGATTCTCCATTGATTTTAGGTTAATAAATTAAGTAAAAAATCTTATTTAGTTGTATTCAGAATATTGAGTTATAAAAAAATATTTTTTTGTAAGAAAATGTATATAAATATACTAAAAGTTAAATTATCTAATATATTGGACAACTAAATCTTAGAATTTCTTCACAGACTGCACATTAAAATTGCCATCTTAACTAAACAAACAAAAATTTTTTCAAAACTTTCCACATCTATTTACCTTTCCTAAATCCTTAAAATGCCAGACTTATTAATGTATCAGCAGGATAACTTTGTTGTTCTAGAAACCAATCAACCAGAACAATTTCTGACACTATCAGAGTTATTAAAAAAGCTCGAAACAACTCTTCAAAAACTCATAATTCAAGATTTGTCGCCTGACCTACAAAACTTTGATACTGTGGAAGCTCAAGCACAATATTTACTCGACACCACCTGCGAATTAGATATTGGCCCTGGACAATATTTACAGTGGTATGCAGTTCGTTTAGAAAAGTAACTTTTTGGTCAGTGATTAAGAGAATCCCAAAAAATAAATTTTTCAATAGTTAGTAAGGTGGAATAATACTTGCCTAAGTTGCCTAGATAGTCGGCTTCTTCAAGAAGTCGGCTATCTAAATCGTAGATAAAGGCATGGAGTTAGAGTACAATAATTTTTGCTATTGACTACTGACTAAGGACTCTTTTTGAGTATTAATCAACGCTAGCTCAATTGTATTTTCAGACGGCTGTGTTATTTGAATCTCCAATCCAGGGCCAAAATAATTGGTCATTTTTTCCTGCTTTTTTTGCCACACATCAAATGGTATTAGCGGTGAATCAAATTCTAAAATTAAGGCATAGCTCCCATTCACTTCTGTTTCTCGCAACCCTGTTACCGTTGGTCGTTCCTGGTCTGTGGGACTTAAACCTAGAAAAGAAAGTGTTGTATCTAGATGAGCGTCTTGACCATAGCAATATCGGGTGATGTCTTTGCGAATTTTATTTTGAGTTTCAGTTGCTTGCTGCTGGCGTAGTATCAATGCTGAAGGTGATGTCGTTTGGCTAAAAGGTACTGGCTTAAGTTCATTAGCTTTTAGCGCCAGCCCTCCCAACAATAGAGGAATCCCGTAAAAAAATCCGACAAGATTGAGTGTGGCATTATTATCAGCATAGGCAATGAAGCCAATGACGGTTAATATACCGCCGATAGTTAAACCAAGTGTTCCCAAAGAGATTTGGCGTAGCATGAGCTTAAATTAGTATAAAGTCAGAATACCTTAGTTTTATTATCGTCGGCTATGAGCAACAAATTAGGGAAGAACATCGTTCGTATCTGGTAAACTGTTCCATATTTAAATTGCATAAGCTGGGCGCTCATGTTGCCCACCCCACAAGAGTTATGTTTAATTCGATTCTGCAAATTAGATGTTCTTTAGCTCAGTTAAAAGGACAAACAGAATTTGCCCTAGCTCTAAGTTGACACGTATGAGTAGGGTTACGGAATATACAGGAAGTTTCTAACCAAGAAAAGTTACTCTCGTGGACTACTAAGGGCGTACAGTGGCCAAAATATTAGATTTTGAGTTAACTTTAAATTTAAAGGTAGTTAAAGATAGGAAAAAATAATGGATTTACAGACTATAAAAGAACGAATTGTCGCAGTTCAAAGTAAACGGGAGTACTTGTTAAGTCTACTGGAACAACCAAACCTGGGAACTTTGAGAGTTGACGTAAATCAAGCTTTGGAAGAACTAGATGAATTAATTGATGAATTTAGACGCACCATTCCCGTAGAGTAGAAAATATCAAAAATTGCGTCGGTTTAACCTTCAACTTCAGGCTATACCGACGCTTTTCATTACTATCATGTCCTCAAATCCCCAGAATTAAACTAAACCTGAGTTGACGAAGCAACATAGCTTAATCGGTTTATCCTGCTACTGAACCATCTGCTGCACGCTTACCTAATTGTCTAACTAAGGCAATAAGTTCACTTGTAGGTACATCTTTCTTACAAACGTCATCAAAGCTAGACATTTCTTTTGTACCCTGGAAATTCACGTCTTCTACTGAGGAGTAAGCAAGGATTTGGGTATTGGGAGATATAGCTTTAATGTGACTAGACGCACTCCAGCCATCCATTACAGGCATTTGTAAATCTAGAACAATTACGTCAGGATGGCAACGTTTAACCATTTCTATAGCTTCTTCACCATTACTGGCTAAACCCACTACTTGAATATTTTCCTGGCAAGAAAAAACCAATTGTAAGGTTAAACGAGTCAGTTCGTGGTCATCAACTACTAGAACACGCAAGGTAGAAAGCTCACAGGATAACATTAACATTGAGGGGAAAGACAAATTTATTCAGAATAACCCCTCCAGTTTATGGGAACAAGTACCAGCACTAACTCTATCCTATGGTTGAATAACTTGTGTGAACCCATGACAAAAAACCTAGACAACTGCTCAAAAAATTCAAGTTTTTCAAAATTAACTAAGTTGAGCTAGTTGTCAAGGTATAAGTAACTTATTTTTTAACGCTTCGCAGAAGTTTGCAACCTCAGCGAAGCAGGTTGGATTGCTTCACTCAATCAGGTTTGAGGCTACACAAGTTTAACGTAATGCCATGTTCATAATAATTTTTTGTGAGTTAGCTTCTGGAGAATCATCATAAGGACGACGTTGAATATAACTGCCATCGGCTTGTAATTCCCAAGCTTGGCGATTGTCTGCGAGCATAATTCCCATAATTTCTTGCAAATCTTTTGCAATATCTGGATCTTTGACTGGGGTAATTACTTCGACTCGACGATCTAGGTTGCGGCGCATCCAGTCGGCACTACCGATATAGATTTCCTCTTGGGTATTGTTATGAAAATAATAAATCCGAGAGTGTTCTAAAAAGCGACCGACAATGCTAATGATGCGAATGTTTTCACTAATGTCTTTGATTCCTGGACGCAAACAACAAACGCCCCTGATAATTAAGTCGATTTGCACTCCGGCGCGGGAAGCTTCATATAGGGTGGCGATAATTTCTGGATCAACTAGGGAATTCATTTTGGCAACAATGCGTCCAGAAAATCCATTTTGAACATTTTCAATTTCGCGGTTAATTAGTGCTAAAAAGCGATCGCGCATATTCACAGGTGCAACCAGCAACTCTCGATAAGACTTTTGCAGGGAGTAGCCTGTCAAGAAATTAAATAAATCTGTGATGTCAGCACCCAATTCTTCACGGCAACTGAATAATCCCAAATCTGTATACAGACGTGCAGTTTTGGGGTTATAGTTACCAGTGCCAATATGTACGTAGCGACGTATCCGGTCTTTTTCACGCCGTACTACCATAACGGTTTTACTATGAGTTTTCAGCCCCACTAAACCATAGACAACATGAACTCCAACTCTTTCTAGTCGTTTTGCCCAGTAAATATTATTTTCCTCATCAAATCGCGCCTTTAATTCCACTAGTACGGATACCTGCTTGTCGTTTTCGGCAGCGGCAATTAAGGCGTTGACGATGGGTGAGTCACCAGAAGTCCGGTAAAGAGTCATCTTGATGGCTAACACATTCGGGTCATAGGCGGCACTAGTAATAAAGCGCACAACGGTTTCCGAAAAGGATTGATAAGGATGGTGTACTAGTAAATCCTTTTCTCGAATCACAGCAAAAAAGTCTTTTCCTTCGTCCGTCTCCAAGACATCTGGATCTAAACTCGGTTCTCTTAGCCTTTGCAAGCGTAATGGGACAACAGATTGGCGTGGTGGATCTTTGAGTTCTGGCAATGGCAAGGACATGAAATACATCAAATCCCGTAGTCCCAAAAGACCATCTACTTCGTAGAGATCGCTTTCTGTTAATTCCAAATCTTGCAATAATCGCGATCGCACTATTTCGGGAGTCTGGGATTGAATTTCTAGCCGGACTGGACTCCCACCCAACCGCCGTTTTCGTAGTTCCTGTTCGATGGCTAACAGCAAATCATCTGCTTCATCTTCTTCTAAGACCAAATCAGCGTCACGGGTAATGCGGAATGGATGATATTCTTGAATGTTCATCCCTGGAAATAGAGATTCCAAGTTATGAGCGATCACCTGTTCTAAAGGTACTCCAGTCCAGTTGGTGGGTTTGTCGCTGTTCTGATCTCCCAATTCTGGCGGTATGGGTAAAAATCGTGGTAGAACGCTGGGGACTTTCACTCTGGCAAATAATTCTTCTTCGGTGTCTGGGTTTTTGACCACAACAGCCAGATTCAGACTGAGATTAGAAATAAAAGGAAAGGGATGACTAGGATCAACAGCCAAAGGAGTTAAAACCGGAAAGACTTGTTCCTCAAAATAACTGTTGATATGAGTTCGCTGTTTTTGATTTAAATCTATGTAATCCAGTATATGGATGCCGTGATTTGCTAATAAGGGTCGAAGTACTTGCTCAAAATGTTGGTGCTGTTTCTTGACATGGGGAATGAGGGTAGACCTAATATCGTCTAACTGTTGTTGTGGTGTCCGACCATCGGGGGTTAACAGACTAACTTTCGCCTCTACTTGTTGCTTTAAACCAGCAACCCGCACCATGAAAAACTCATCCAAATTGGAGTTAAATATTCCCAAAAACTTGAGGCGTTCCAAAAGAGGCGTGCGATCGTCACAGGCTTCATGTAACACCCTGCCATTAAATTCTAGCCAGCTTAACTCTCGGTTAAGATAATATTGTGGATCGCTGAGATTGATGGGGGTAGCGCTTTTCTTAGATTTTGCCATAATGACTTAAAGGCAGCAAATGTAGCCCATTGAACTGGGGGACAATAAACATAGTAAGTTAAATGGTACTTGAGCATAACGCTGAGGCAATTTTTTACTGTGCTGGTTCTCTACCTTGCTACTGGTAAGGGACAAATATTTCACCTCACTTACATTCCTTTCTCCTCATAAATTTTTGGTTTTGCGATCGCAGTTAGAGAGACACGCTAAATCGCCGTCTGTACAAAGAATTTATCTATCAATTCTTTATTGACAGACTACTAGTCTTTATTGACAGACTACTAGCGGATGCTTCGCGATCGCGCAAGGCGTTTTTTTCCGAGAATCATTCTACTCAACCCATAACTAGATTTTATAGCCCGTTTAAATTGTGTGGAATATGGTGGGGTATACAGTTGTGCATCTCTATGAATATTGCATCTAGACGAGAACTGTAATCAGTCTGGGAAGTCAAATTGTTGTCCACAGCATATTACCTATAAAGATGCACTGAAGATTTAGCAAAGATTATGATATGGACATTTCTGACGACTTATGACGAATTATTAAGCTGTATTTACAGAGAATTATGGTGTAATAAGCGGTCTAAAGCCTTACCTCAATTGCTTTCTATATTTTGTTTTCCATAATACAAAATTTGGTAAGGATTGCCACAATTTTCATACAGGCATTAAATAGATAAAAGCCTCGTTTTATCTCTATTCTATAGGTTTTTTGGCGCTATATTTAAGTTCCACACTCACAATTTTATCTATTAGTTTTTTTAATTTATGACTGCTAAGATTTTGAAAAAATCCAGTATTGTTACTGAGAGTTTTCTAGAAAGCAATGGTTATATTGAAAACGCAAAGAGAAACAACACGAGGAGTTTGTTAATCATGAAAATTTCTGCAATTCTCAAAGGAAGCATCTGCTTGTTAGGTTTGGTTAGCGTTGGTAATATCCTAGCTGCACCAGCAAGTGCAGGGCAAGCAGCAGCCCGTGGTGCTGTAACTATTGTTAGAGCTTCAGGCGCTTCTATCAGTGTTAGTGGTGAATTAACTTTGCCCAATAACGCATACTACGATCAGACTCTAACCATTACACCTGCCATTACTGGTACACCAGCCGCAGACGATGAAGTTGTAACTTCTCTAATAATAGACCCAGGCACACCTAACGTTACAAACCTCTCTACTAGCAGCAATCCTTTTGTAGCTTCAGCAGCAGCAGCATTAGATGCAGCTGTAACTGCTAACGATATTGGCGCACAAGCAGCGATTATCCGGGCTGGTGCTGGTGCTAATGGCTTAGGCGGTTTAGAATAGATTAAGTTTTTGCTTCGTAAGTACTTACAAAGTTTTTTGCAACTGACAGAACAGTTAAATAAATATAAAGACAGGGAAGAGAAACAGCAATGCTATATCTCTTCCCTATATTTGTTTGTCTTCACTACATTCCCCTGGCAATGACAAATTATTGACCAATTTCTGAATAAACCGTCAGCTTTTTTATCCTTATAAGGTAGTAAATAAAGCTCATTCAGATTATCAGTTATTCGGAGTAAATACAGACTACTTATGGTTGTCATCATATCTTTGAATACAATTCGATGCAATCTCAGTGGATGTATGAATAACAAAATTAATTCAAATATTCTTGAAACTAATGCTAAAAATACGCGCTTATCTGTCAAAGCTATTACTAATGGCTATCCAGCTTGTAGCTGCTGTTAATTAAAAATAATCTCAATAAATTGCTCTAAAAAATAGAGACTATAGAGATACTTAACTCTTACTGTGTAAGACTTTGATACACTTTATTTGTGTTTATTTGTATTTTGAGGTCTACATTAGAAGTCATAGAACTTGATGTAATAAATTATCTATGACTTACGATAACCGCGCCGAAGTACGAAAAGTTTTAATTATTACCTTACTACTCAACCTGTTTGTACTGGGATTAAAAGCACTCGTGGGCTACTGGACAGGTTCTTTAAGTTTGCTAGCTGATGCCTTGCATAGTGTGACAGATAGCGCTAACAATATTTTAGGATTAGTTGCCAGTAAATTTTCTTCTCCACAACCCGATCGCGAGCATCCCTACGGACACCACAAATTTGAAGCTGTAGGCGCTCTAGGAATTGCCTCATTTTTAGGAATAGCTTGTTTTGAAATTCTGCAAGGAGCAATCGAGCGCATTCTCAAAGGTGGTGGTGAACCTGTGAAAATCTCGCCACCTGAGTTGTGGTTATTACTAATTGTGCTGGGTGTGAATATTTTTGTGGCGTTTTATGAACGTGCTGTAGGTAAACGGGTAGGTAGCTCAATTCTCATCGCTGATGCTACACATACCATGAGCGATATTTGGGTGACAATCTCTGTAATTGGCGGCTTAATAGGAGTTTGGCTAGGTTATCAATGGATGGATTTGGTGTTAGCTTTTCCTGTAGCTTTGTTAGTATTTTGGAGTGGCTGGTCAGTTTTAAAAGAGAATTTGCCTTGGCTTGTGGATCAAATGGCGATCGCACCAGAGGCAATACATGCGATCGCAACTTCTATTCCAGGCGTAATTAACTGTCATGCGATCGCTTCTCGCGGTGTTCTTGGTCGTCAAGTGTTCATTGAAATGCATTTAATCGTGGATGCAGTAGATGTAGAAACCGCCCACCACATCACCGAAGAAGTAGAAAGCCGATTAGAAGAACGGTTTCGTCCAGTAAGGATTTTAATTCACGTCGAGCCACCAGCATATAAATCTGAGCAAATTAGTTTTGAAGCGAAGGGATGAGGAGTGAGGGACAGGGGACTGGGGATTGGGGATAAAGCAAGGGAGAAAAGTTTTTCCCTCAGCAAGAGCAGCACCCTGCTCCTCTGCCTCTTTTCAATGCCCAATGCTCTGTTCCCAATACTTATATCTTTGTGTCAACTTTTATAAGATGCAACCAAATTAGCGACGATCGCAACTAGTTCTCCTGGATCAACCGGTTTAGGGACATGAGTTTGAAAGCCTGCTTCCAAAGCGCGGCTACGATACTCGCTATCGCCATAAGCAGTTAAGGCGATCGCGGGTAGTTTTCCATAAATATCAGGCTTCAGCGCCCGAATCTTGCGGATAAGAGTGTAGCCATCTTCACCAGGCATCGCAATATCACAAATCAAGACATCTGGTTGCAACTCAGGTAATACTTTCAATGCTATTCCTGCGGATGCAACTGCCGTAATTGCAGCTCCATCAGCTTCTAACACGGTAGTAATGTAAAAACGGCTATCATCATCATCATCAACTACGAGGATGTTTAAGCCAGCAAGGGGAAGAGCAGGTTCCATAACATCTCCATAAACGTTGATTTAATGAAACTTATTTCTAATAATCTGCTTATTATTTTTTATGCCACCATACCTTTGGTAATTTTACTGCGATCGCGCCTATTTTCCTAGACAATAACTCAATTTTTTTAACCACCATCCAATTGATGATTAGTTATTCATTGGTATTTATAATTATTGAGTAGATAAAATTATGTTAGTGTTTAACAAAACAGAATTCAGGAGCCAGAATTCAGAATTTAATTATGTGCGACTGGGCGGGTGAATAAATGGGTTTAAGTCCCCCACTAAATCGGAGATATAGTGATGCAACAATTGAGTTACAGGTTTAATCCCCCACTCATTGATTCTGATTCCTGTTAGCGATAGCGGGGCGTTTAGCCCATTCTGACTTCAGAATTATTCTTAAAATTCCTTTATATTTAAAAAATTATCTTTCATAAATAGCTGAAGTTCTATAGGATTACTATTTGATTTGTGAAAAGATACGTAGTTGCATATCAAGGCTAAAATGTTACAAAAAAAATGTAGGTTGAATGAGGCTTTGCCAAAGCCAACATCCTGATATATGCTGGATTCCACCCAACCTACGTCTAATGCACAATTTTTTTGCTTGCCACACCAGTAGGGTGAGCTACGCGAAACGCTAACACACTACAAATACTTAATTTTTTCAAAAATAAAACTGGATTCCTATAGAATAATCTTGCTGATTAATAACCGCTTTATTACTAAGCTGTTCTATATTTAAATTCCATATATTGGGCGGGCAAGATGCCCACCCCACAAGAGTTATATTCAATTTTATTATGCAAATTAGATGTTTTTTAACTTAACAGGTTTAGATTTTGATCGATTCTTTAAAATTTAAAGGTAGTAATACCAAAGTCAAAAAAATAGACAATACCGAGGCTTTAAACAAGTCAGTTCGGCATTGTCACTTTGAAATACAACTGAAGCGCAGGCGGAGACACTCTGCCGCAAGTCTTTAATTAGGAGTCAGAAGTAAACTAGATTTTATCCTTGATTATTAACTTGCAACCTGCTGTATATGAATCTCAACTAATACAACCAATCTGAATTAGATGAAAGATTCATATCAAAACTTGATTACTCCCATTCAATGGTTCCAGGCGGCTTAGATGTGATGTCATAAACCACCCGATTAACGCCTTTGACTTCATTCACAATCCGCGTGGAAATCACTTCTAGGACATCGTAAGGCACTCTCGCCCAATCAGCAGTCATGCCATCTTCACTGGTAACAATCCGCAAAACAATGGGGTAAGCATAAGTACGTTGATCTCCCATAACACCAACACTACGAATTGGCAGCAATACAGCAAATGCTTGCCAGAAATCATGATACATACCGCGTTGGTTAATTTCTTGCCGGACAATCAAATCTGCATCGCGCAAAATGTTTAATCGCTCAGATGTGACTTCCCCCAAGATGCGAATTGCCAAACCAGGCCCAGGAAAAGGTTGCCGTTGGACAATTTCTTCTGGTAAACCAATGGAACGCCCAACTCTGCGGACTTCATCTTTAAATAGTTTCCGCAGTGGTTCCACCAATTTAAATCTGAGGTCTTTGGGCAAACCACCAACATTGTGATGACTCTTAATTTTCACCGCTACCCGTTCACCACTTTGGGGATCAACGTTGGTGTCAGCAGATTCGATCACATCTGGATAAAGAGTTCCTTGAGCTAGATAGTCAAAGTGACCGAGGCGCTTGGATGTTTCTTCAAATACGCTGATAAATTCGTGTCCGATGCGGCGGCGTTTTTCTTCTGGATCTGTGACATCAGCGATCGCAGCTAAAAAGCGATCGCGAGCATTAACATATTCTACAGGAATGTGAAATTGCTCTTGAAACAGCTTTACCAATCGCTCTGGTTCATACTTTCGCATAAAGCCTTGATCGATAAACACGCAAGTTAGTTGCTCACCAATCGCTTTATACAGCAAAAAGGCCAAGGTAGAAGAATCCACTCCCCCAGACAGCGCCAACAACACCCGCTTTTCGCCAACTCTGGCGCGAATTTCTCGAACTGCATCTTCGACAAAAGCTGCTGTTGTCCAAGTGGGTTCGCAATCGCAGATATGGTAGACAAAATTACGAATTAATGCTATCCCACCAATAGAATGCACTACCTCTGGATGAAACTGAACGCCGTAAAGTTTCCTTTCGTGGTCGGCGATCGCAGCACAGGGAGTATTTTCGGTATGTGCCAGCAATTCAAACCCTGATGGCATTTGGGTAACTGAGTCTCCATGACTCATCCACATCGTAGTACCATCTTCGACATTAGTGAGCAAATCTGTGGGATCGTCAATATATAATGAGGCTTTGCCGTATTCACCGCGATCAGCCTTTGCCACTTCGCCACCGAGTTGGTTTACCATCAGCTGCATCCCATAGCAAACACCCAAGACGGGTATTCCCAAATTCCAGATTTCTGGATCGCAATGGGGAGCCTTCTCACCATAAACTGAACTTGGGCCACCAGAGAGGATGATTCCCTTAGGATTGAGTTGGCGCAAATGTTCAGAAGTAGTGCGATAGGATAAAACTTCGGAGTATACTTGAGTCTCGCGGATGCGACGGGCAATTAGCTCAGAATATTGAGAGCCAAAATCCAGAATTACAATCAATTGACGATCAAGCCGCCCAAAATTTTCCAATGTTTGGGGCGCTTGTTCAGTTGGTAGAGTCACCGCTGTATTCATGACGGGAGAGTTATATCTGTTAAGGATAAGTAGATGCTTTGTGGTCTATGGAGATGCTATTATTCAGCCTGGACAGGCTGATAATGGTATAGAAAGCCTTGACAAACGCGAGTTTATGTGCGTTTGTCAAGTACCGGAGTCGGAGATGGTATTAAAACGATAAATCTACCCTAGAGTGGTTACTTAAAGGATTATTTATTTGAATTGTTTACGATTATTCATAATAAATTAACATAATTTTCCCATCAACAGACCAGCAGTTTTACTCTTCACAATAATTTTGCGATCGCGATCGAAGAGAATAGAGCCACAGACTGTTACTTTTGTGCCTTTTTCGCTATGGCTTTGGATATATTCTTGGGAACGAACATCGATAGTTTCGGCGATCGCACTGTAAACTTGATTTACCCAATCACTACCAGTTGCAGCATCTAGGGATTTTAGATGTGTTAGTGCTGCTTCAGCAGTTACACTGTTAAATACAGCTTGGATATCTGGTGATTTTAAACCTGCGATCGCACAGTGCGCGGCCAAAATTTCCCGCCGTCCATCAGCCAAGTAGTGATGGGTATGAAAAATCCCTCCAGCCAGCTTCATCAGCTTCCCGTGATAGCCAAATAATAAAATTTCTTTGACACCCAGCACATCAGCTTCTACTAACATTGGGCCAAGCCAGTTAGCAGTTTTGACTAATTGATCGGGATTTATCCCTAATTTACGCGCCAAATCTAAGCCATTCTCCCCGATACAAAATACTAAACTCTCAAAACGACTGGCTTTATTTTGTAATTCCGCTCGAAAAACTGCAAGCTGATCTGGTGTACTTAAGGGTTGAGAAATGCCAGTTGTGCCTAAAAGGGAAAGTCCTTCAACCACACCAAAGGCAGAATTTGAAGTTCTAACAGCTAGCGATCGCCCTTCAGGTAGAATAATCGTCACTGTGATTTTTTCTCCCGGTGCTAGGATTCGTTGCAAATTCTCTTGCAACAGCCTTTGAGCATAAGCATAAATAGCTGGCTTGTCATCAGCATTTAATTGCCTACCAATTCCTTCGCCACCTTTAATAATTACTGCATCATCACCCTGTTCTCGCCATTCCACCAATGCCCAAATCGGTGTATCTTTAGTCAAATCGAGATTATCACCGGGATCGCTGCGGGCGATCGCTAAAGCTGTATTCTCAGATAATCCTGCAACCTGTTCAATGGTGATTTCGGCAATTTGAGCGGGTTCAATTAAATCTACTGATGCTATGCTTAGGGGTTTGCGATCGTGTAGCCAATGTAAAGCTGCAACAGCAGCAGCACACGCAAAGACTGGGAGAGTGTATCCAGAACGGGACATTTTTAAATTTTAAAAATCAAAATAATTCTTCAAAAATAAAGACAGTTTGAGATGGCAATTTAGACCTCAACTGTAGCTTACTTCCTTCAGGGTAACGCCCCCGTTCAAAGGCTGCCAGAAACCTTGAACTCACCACCAGAGACTTTCAACAGTCCGATGCAAGAGGATTGTTATGCCGCAACAAGCACAAACATTGTATATCCTGAACCTAGCATTTTTTCCCCAATTGTGGTTTAAAATCAGCCTTAGTAATAACGTCAATACAATCATTGTCTGTAACAATAAAGTAATGAACCAGATCCCTAGTTTTCAACATTCCACAAGATTCATCTACTAACTCCTCCACAATATCTGAATTGGACACCACATATACTGTTTCCTCCATTGGTAAAGGCAAGTGCTGGAGTTGCTTGAGCCTGCGCCCTTCGTCTATAACCCGATACACTTCTGTATATGCGAACTTCACTGTGATCGTTTGATTTGGATCATAAAAAATGAGGTCTATTTCCAGACCATCATCACTATATTTAAGCAACTGCAAATCACTACGTTTTTTGGGGAAAGCTCCTATCTGCCAAGGTTTGTAAAACTGATGTTGAGTTCTATCCACTTTGGTAAAACCTCACATAAACCCACCCTGTTTGATTGAGGATTATGATGTCTAAATAATTCTTCAGAATCCAAGACACTTTCAGATGGTAATTTAAACCTATCTGTAGTTTGCTTGCTTCAGTGTAACGGTAAAGTTAAGTCGATGCAGATACCCTCATCTTATCACCAAAAACTTCTCAGCGTTCGGCTACAACGCCATATTAACCCACGTCACCAAGCATTTTAATGATGTGTTTGGCAAGCTGTTCCTTAATTTCTCGATGCCTTGGAACAGGTTGAGATACCTTTGTTATGGGGTTCTGATACCAGTCATGTTTACCACCATGACGAATAAAGACACAACCCATTTCTTCCAGGTGTTTGATCAAGTCCCGTCGTTTCACGATACCTCAAGTTCAGCCACTCTTCGGACATTGGGAATTGTCCCATTCGTTAATTCTTTGTAAATATCAGTTAAGTTCTCCTTCAATTCGTTTTCGGTTTCTGCCTGAGTCCAGTAGTCTGGATACTCCTGGAGATAGCCAAGCCACATCTCCTCATCTTGCCAGTAAACATATTTCTTGGTTGTCATAGGGTGAAAGACTTATGAACTTCTCCAACTATGCCAACCATCTTATCAAACCGGGCTGATTATTGATTCTACAGAAACTTTGAAACTTTGAAATTTTCCGCATAACTATTCATAAAAGCTGACTACTACTTCTTGCTGCTTCTAGCTTTTGGCGAATCGCTGCTTGAACCTTCTCATCAAAATCGGGATCGTTGGGGCTTGCAACAATCCTCCTCGGACGCTGATTAATCCTATCCAAGTATGCTTGAAAAGCAGCTTGATCCCCCCGATGTTTGAGAAAATACTGTTTCAATTCAACATCAGACATTGAATCGTAATTAATTCGGCTCATCAGACAACTCTCCGTTGGGTAAAATTTGGAATTCAATCTCTTCGTCATACCCAACAAGAATGTATATATTAGGAGTCCGATTATCAACACAAATGAGGTATATGGGTTGAAGCATGATATACGTCAGTTGATAGCTAATACGATACAAACTTGCTACTTAGCAGCAGTAGGCATTTTACTTAACTACACCAAAATTACGAACGAATTACGAATTAGTAATTAGTCAAACACCTACTTCTAATAATAGAGCTTCCATAGCTTCCCAAGAAATTCCTTGTTGAATATAACGGGGTGCTTCAGGATTGTAAGGACTGGCTACTCGGTCAATGTTGAGGATGTTTGCCCCATCTGGTAGAACTGGTACATCTGCATCAAATGCCGTTGGACGCATCAAAGAACTGGAAAAGCCTTTGAAAATAGCAATTGTATCTTGCTCGTCAGCAATTTCCACCGTTACAATTAGGACTTCTTTGGTGCGTTTAGCAGTGTATTGTTCCAGTCGCTTGCCAATGGAATTCATTTTTTTAAGATTAGGGTTACTGTGGTGTGGCTGAACGTCCCTGTTTGCCCAGCTTAATTAGAACAAAATAGCTTAAGTAAAGTACATAAATTACTAAACTAGTTATGCCAAGAAAACCTAAAAACTCAGCCTTACTGTTAGCATGAAAATATTCTTTGAATAGCAACGGAGCCTCGAACCAAACCTGACAATAGGAAGTCTTCAGCACATTGCCAGAAAAAGCACAACCCAAAAAAGGGATAAAGGCAAGTGTGCCCAAAAAACAATAAACAGTTGTCGCCCAGCGCCAAGAAGTAAAAATAAATTTTAAAGAACCACTGGTTTGATACTCAATTTCATCGTTGATATCCACCCAGAACCATAGCGAAATCGGGATCAAAATCCGAGCCATTAACCCAGAGATAAAGCTAACTGGATACTGGGCAATCATTAAGTAAATCGTGATTGCCACTAGGCTTGCTACTCGCCAGTATATGATCAATAAGCGTTGTATGGCTTCCGTTTTTTGCACAAATGCCCAAATCAGAAGAATTAGCGGAATAATTACCAAGAATAATACTGATAGTCGGTAATCAATCCAGACAAAAGGGCGAAACCAAATATTATAGTCCATAGTTTTTCTCAAACAATAGATAAAAAAGATGTCAGGAGTCCGAATAATTAAGTGGGGTTTTATACCACTACCTGATTGTAGACTGCTAAATAAGGCAGGGGTATTAAACTCTTTTATTCAGGAGTGAGTCGGACTCCAATTCATCCTGAATTCTTCTTGATAATAGTTTATTGAACCTCGGATGACTAGAAGTCATGAGTATTACAAACAAATTTATAGGGGCGTACAGATGTACGCCCCTACTGCCAATTATATTTGTTGTTTAATTTATGAAAATAGCAGCTTATCTCGTTGGGAGAAGCATCTTGATTAAAATAAGGAATTATTTTTTGTTTCCACGACTAAAATCGGGGATTTAAGTAAAACGCTTGCAAGTGGAGGATATTGGGAAGTCTCCGCATCCCCCACTCTAGGCGTCTTCTTTAGTCGATGGTGGTTATTTGCTGACTCAAACTACAGAAAATCCGCTTGCCTCAATTTCTAGTCGTCGTAAACCCGGCATTCAATTGCATCTGGGTTGTCATCACAATACTGTTCTAGAGAGTTTTTTGGCTTGCTTTGGCGCTTGTGGGAAGCTTCGGCTTGCAATTCTTCTACTGCATCCCAAGCAGCAGCGCACTCTGGAGAGTTGCTACCGTTGATATCGCAAACAGTACGCGCTTGTTCTACTTCTTCTTGGATTTTCTCTTGAATGTCGCCTTTTGTTGTCTCTTGGATGTTGGTCATTAGCTTTAGTCTCGTTGTGTGTTGTTAATACTAGTATAGAAAATGTTCAGAAATGGCAATTTTTCGCTTGATTAATAACCATTCTAACCATTTAGCCGATCATAAGTTAGTGCTTTAGACTATTGATTTATAACCAATACAGCAAGTTAGCGTATCTATAAGGCATTTACCTTTATTTTTTAAGATTTTGTGGAATCAGTAGCATAGATAAATAATCATACAATATATTTAGATGCCTATATAGGGAATGACAACCCCAGCTTCTTGGGATGGTGGAGACAAAGAGCTGGTGTCAATTCTTATAAAATGCAATTCTTCCTAAAATCAAAAGTCAAAACCTACTAGCCCAAAAAGAGAAAGAAGCTCAAAACTCATGGCAGACCAAATGCAGTGGGCAAATGCCCTATCAACCCGTCATTCTTTGGAAGCCGCTGTTACAGATGTGGTGGAACGTGCTGTCTCATCGTTAACGGCACCTGCGGATCTAGGACTGGTATTCATTTCGTCTGCTTTTGCGAGTGAGTATTCCCGACTGTTACCTTTGTTAGCTGAGAAACTTTCTGTGCCAGTGTTAATCGGCTGTAGTGGTGGAGGTGTGATTGGGACGACAGTTAGCGGAGATACCCAAGAACTAGAAGCTGAACCAGCTATTAGCTTGACTTTGGCACATCTTCCAGGAGTGAAGATTCAAGTTTTTCATGTTATTGCTGAAGATTTACCTGACTTAGACAGTTCACCAGATGCTTGGCTTGATTTGATTGGTGTACCACCCTCCCCCACGCCCCAGTTCATCTTACTTTCTAGTTCTTTCGCCTCTGGAATCAACAATTTGTTACAAGGGCTGGATTTTGCTTATCCAGGATCGGTGATAGTGGGGGGACAGGCTAGTGGTGGAGGTATGGGTGGTCGTGTTGCCTTATTTTGTAACGATGCTAGTAGTGAGGAACACCAAAATCTGTACAGAGAGGGTACTGTTGGTATAGCTTTGACTGGCAATATTGTTTTAGAAACGATTGTAGCCCAAGGATGCCGACCGATTGGCGAGCCATTGCAAGTCACAAAAGCCGATCGCAATATTATTCTGGAGTTAGACGAAAAAGTACCTTTAGTGGTGTTGCGAGATTTGATTGCCAGTCTCAGCGAACAAGAACGGAGTTTAGCCCAGCATTCTCTGTTTGTGGGTGTGGCAATGGATGAATTTAAGTTGGCTTTGCAGCAAGGAGACTTTTTAATTCGTGGTATTCTTGGGGTCGATCCAAATGCTGGGGCGATCGCAATTGGCGATCGCGTCCGTCCTGGTCAAAGGCTGCAATTCCACCTCCGCGATGCCCAAGCCTCTGCTGAAGACCTCGAATTACTCCTGCAAAGTTATCAACACCAGCGAGAATCTGAACCCTCTGCTGTAGCTGCTTTGATGTTTTCCTGTCTGGGACGAGGTGAAGGACTCTATGGAAAACCCAACTTTGATTCGGAACTATTTCAGCGCTACCTTAACGATATTCCTGTAGGTGGCTTTTTCTGTGGCGGTGAAATCGGCCCTGTTGGTGGTAGAACCTTCTTACACGCCTACACTTCAGCATTTGGAATTTGTCGTCAAAATAAGTAATGAGTGCTGAGGCAATTTTCGATTTTGAATTTTGGATTGAAGGAAAAATCTAAAATCTAAAATCCAAAATTGAATGACTCCTAACTCTTATTCAGCAAAAGTGTGGTGTTATTATCAATCATCGTCAAATTTCCAGCAGTGGCGATGCTTGGATTGGGCTGTGATGCACTATATGTCTGAATATAGCGCCGCACTTCTGGGGGAAAATGAGGATAATCTAAGACTGCATCACCATCGGCAATAGTTGCCCAGAAGTCACGCAAACCAGGAGCTAATTCTTTTGCCTGTGATAATGGTAAGTTTAATGGAGAGTGAGTTAATAGCTTAATTAGGAAGGGGAAAGAGCGATCGCCCATCCATTGCCTTGATGACTGTTGCAAGTCGGGGAACTCCGGCACAGATTCAACGCGATGGGATAAAATTTGCAACCATTCTTTACCTTGGTTATCTCGATGAAACTCTAGCACCCGATAAGGGTGAGGGTAGCTCACTAAAGAGCCAGTGGTAATATCATAAACTCCATCTGAGTAAGCAATATCCTGAACGTGCAAATGCCCCGTAAACACTAGCTTGACTCCATAGCGCCTCAGCAATTGCAACAGTTCTGCGGAATTAGATAACATATAGCGATTTGCTAGTGGATGACTCGACTGATTGGGCAAATGCTCCACCACATTATGATGTACCATTACCAAAACTAAGTCATCACCAGAGGCCGCCAGCACCTCTTCTAACCACCGTAGCTGTTTGGCATCTAAAGACCCTATCTGCTCCCCCTGATCATTAAAGGAGTTAGAATTTAGTCCAATTAGCTTAACTCCAGGCAGCAATTGACGAATGTAGTACATTTGCTGGGGATCGTCATAGCCAAACTTCGTGTAATAGTAAGGAAAATCCGCAAAAGCAATTGATTGTCGATCGGCCAACATCACAGGAACGTCATGATTCCCAGGAACAACATAGACGGGAAAAGGAAGTTCGGCTAAACATTGTTGCAACCAAGCGTGATTTTCTGGTTCGCCGTGTTGGGTTAAATCTCCTGGTAACAACAGGAAATCTAAATCAAGTTGTATTAAATGTTCCAGTACGCTTTTAAACGCTGAGACACTTACTTCCACTAGATGAAAGCGGCTGGGATGATCCCAGATTGTATGGGGAAGTGCCAGGTGTAAGTCGCTGACTACCGCAAAGCGAAAATTGAGAGTCATTGATTTATGAAAATGTTAAAAGCAGGGGTTAAAAACAAGTCTTTTTCCAAAAGTATAACGCTTGCTTTGTTTCCCTGCGTAGGAGTGCATCTACTTAACATTTGTATACATGAAACAGCGATCGCACCCCATATACAAAAGAGATTTGGCATGAAATTATTGATGCTTTGCTAAAAGATTTAAAAATTTTATCCAAATGGATATCGGCTAAAGATATAGAAAAGTTGTGGTCGGTTCAGAGATTCGAGAGTTTTCCTAGAACTAAAACCTGGAAGTCAAGCACTCAGTGATTCAGGTTCTCTACCCGATATTTCTACAACGCGCTTCAACCAATTTTCTGTTTGTTGAGCAGCAGATAGCTTTTCTGTAGCATCCGACCAGATTGTATCCCACTTAAACAGCCAGCGCGTCAAAACTCGAACTAAGTCAACTAACTCTGCTGCCCGATCAATATCGTCTGCCTATACCATATCTGGGACAATCCACTCAATAAAATACCTACTCTCTTTTACAAGGTGTATAATCGAGTCCTGATGCGACCCTTCAAGCCACAAGGTTTTTATTTGAGATAAATTTGCTGCTAAGTGACCCAAACGAGTGGGGATATCATTCTGCACAAAGCTTTGTTGCTTCAAGGTAAAGTCTGTCATAAGTTACCAAAAAACAACTATTACCTGACGCTCGATATCAACTGCAAGTTTGATGTAGAACTTGTGTTCTTGGAGCATCTGCTCTATTTGTTCAGGAGTAGCGCGAGCGCGAATTAACAGAATCAATGTGTTTTCCTCACTTCTAAGCGTTGAGTAAAGAATAGTTTGGCAAGACATCCACGATAAAATAACTTAGCAGATCAGCAAGTAACAGGTTCAGAGTCATGGCTCAAGCTAGTATTGGAATTATTGGTGGTAGCGGTCTGTATAAAATGGATGCGCTCAAAGATGTTGAAGAAGTGCAAGTCCAAACTCCTTTTGGTTCACCATCTGATGCTTTGATTCTGGGGACTTTGGATGGGACACGGGTAGCTTTTTTGGCGCGTCATGGCCGCAATCACACGCTTTTACCTTCTGAGTTACCGTTTCGCGCGAATATCTATGCGATGAAGCAATTGGGTGTGAAGTATTTAATCTCAGCTAGTGCTGTCGGTTCCTTGAAAGCAGAGGCGAAACCACTGGATATGGTGGTGCCAGATCAGTTTATTGACAGGACGAAAAATCGGATTTCAACGTTTTTCGGTGAGGGAATTGTGGCTCACATTGCCTTTGGCGACCCGATTTGTAAGAATTTGGCTACTGTGTTGGCAGATGCGATCGCATCTCTCAATTTACCAGAAGTTACTCTCCATCGCAGCGGTACTTATGTCTGCATGGAAGGCCCAGCTTTTTCTACTAAAGCAGAATCGAATCTTTATCGCAGTTGGGATGCAACAATTATTGGTATGACAAATTTACCAGAGGCGAAGTTGGCAAGGGAAGCAGAAATAGCTTATGCAACCTTAGCACTGGTGACAGATTATGATTGTTGGCATCCAGACCATGACAGTGTGACGGTAGAATTAGTGATTGGCAATTTGCTGCGGAATGCTGTAAATGCTCAAAAGGTGATTCAAGAAACTGTGCGCCGCTTGAGTGAAAATCCGCCAACCAGTGAGGCGCATTCGGCGTTGCAGTATGCAATTTTGACTCAGTTGGATAAAGCACCAGCGGCAACAAAGGAAAAATTAGGGTTATTGTTGCAGAAGTATTTGTAGTGAAGAATTCAGGAGTCAGAATCAAGACACTTCTCTAGGAACAGACGCGCTAACGCTATAAGTGGGGCATAGATCAATACAGTTCAGAATGAGCAACAAAAGACTTGTAGAGACGGCGATTTATCGCGTCTTGAAAACCCAAGCGTATTGGGACATAGATCCCATGTGGGAAGAAAGCTATAGTGCTACTGATTAAAAACCACCAAATCATAAGATTTGGTGGAGGTATTAAACAAATCTATTCATCAGCCACTTGTATAGAATTCATGCCGAATTCTGTTAGTGTAGCCCATTCAGAATTCAGAATTCTGACTTCTGAATTCTGTTTCGATAACTAATTTCAATCAACCTTTCTGGCTGCACCCTTCACTGCGTCGGCTGCATCCTCTGCTGTGCGCTGAACATTTTTACCAGCATCATCAGCCCCACGTTGAATATTTTTCGTCAAGTCTTTGGCTGCATTTTGGGTATTTTCCTTGAGATTTTCAAATCCACGCTGAGTACCCTCAACAAGACCTTCCCGCAATTCTTCGGCGGAACTACCAACATCTTCACCCAGATTCTTCACTCTTTCGCCAAGGGGTGTACCTTCTTGGAAGTTCCGAATATATTGCTCTCGACTGTCAATTCCCTTCTGCTCAATATTTTTTTGAGCATTTTTTACTAGCGCCTCAGCTCTATCATTAGCTGCTTTTTCATCTATCGCTCTCGGATCTACATCACTAAAGTTATTTATCCCGCCAGCAGGAGAAGAGAGAGGATTATTTTTTGTAGGATCATATCGCTGGACGTTAGGTGCTTGCGAACCGGGCTGTGGTGGCTGTGCTGCTACTCCTGGAGCGCCACAAGCCTGTGTCATAAATAAAAACATTCCTGCCAAAAAAACAGTTAAAACTTTCAGAGGACGAATGTTTTTTAGCCAATTCATTGTTTTTTTCATAGTTCTCACTCCTTGCATTTTTGTGACTAAGCTAAACTTTAACCAAGATAACACTTGGAATTATTTTTGTATCCCAAGCATTAATGAAAATAATAACTTTCATTAATCATATTAATAGTAAAATAAGTTTTGCCTCTAGCGCAAGTCACATTTTATTTATTACAAAAAGAATAATTTTATCTAACTTTAGGGAGAGACAAACTAAGATAATACAGTTTTTGTAAAAAGAGTTATATCAACTTGTTTGATACCTGAAAAGCTTTGGATATATAGCTGATATACTATAGGATTTGAGCTATTTAGCCTTTGTAGCTCTCACCGTTAAATTACTAAATCCATGAAGAAATTTTTCCGCTGGATAATTTTGGGGGGAACGCTGTTTTTTTTAGGGAAAGCTTTGAAGGATAATTGG
This sequence comes from Nostoc sp., assembly GCF_036916655.1. Classification (GTDB taxonomy): domain Bacteria; phylum Cyanobacteriota; class Cyanobacteriia; order Cyanobacteriales; family Nostocaceae; genus Nostoc. The sequence goes on along the minus strand of NZ_JBALFY010000117.1, from coordinate 4,866 downwards.
AGCGAGGTTACTGCTATCCGCATTGATGATGTAGGATGGGCAATTATGGCGATCGCTACCGGGATAACTTTACTAGCTCATACTTGGGCAGGCTGGATCTGGACTTGGATTCTCCAAGAGTTAAATCAACCTTTATCATCTCCCCAGTTTATCCAAGTTTACCTAAAAACGAACATAGCTAAGTATTTACCAGGTAATATCTGGCATCACTACGGACGAATTGTCGCCGCCAAAAATGCCAATATTCCTACTGGTGCAGCCACCCTAAGCGTTTTGCTCGAACCCCTACTCATGCTAGCGGCTGCTTTAATCATCATTGTCTTATGCAGTAGCCAATTTGCACCAGCTAATACTACCCTTGTTATACGAATACTACAATTGCTGAGTTTAGCTGTAGTCCTTTGTGCGATTCATCCCTGGTTTTTAAACCCAGTTATTCGCTTTTTATACAGATTGAAAGCAAAAAAATCTGCTACTACTACTCAACCAACCGTTCCCTTCAGTCTTAAAAGCTATCCTCTACGCCCTTTGTTAGGAGAATTGGGCTTTATGGGATTACGCGCCACTGGGTTTATATTAACTGTATCTGCCCTGGGTTCCTTGAATGCGAATCAAATTCCTTTGTTGTTAGGGGCTTTTAGTTGCGCTTGGTTATTGGGGTTTGTCGTACCGGGTGCGCCTGGTGGGTTAGGTGTGTTTGAAGCGACTGCCTATGAACTTTTACGACACCACTTTCCAGCAGCTTTAGTATTTAGTGCGATCGCTCTATATCGTCTCATTAGTATTCTAGCTGAAACTGCGGGTGCTATCCTCGCTTGGCTAGACGAACGCCTTGCTAAATCATAAATCAGGTAAAACTTATTTTTTTCTATCTACCTTCATCTGTGAAAACACACGATAACCATCGAGATTTAACTGCTGATTACTGCTTTGTTCTTCTTCTTCCATCTTAATCAGGTTATATTCTACGTTTTCTGCATAAATTGCAAAGGTGATATTAAAAATCTCGATAAAATTTATTACTCCCTTGCATTCCTCTTCTGAATATTTTTCGTAAAAACGAATCAGATTAGCAATCCGAGTTTCTAAATGTCTGCGAGAATTTCTAGAAATCAAAATAATCTTTAACAGTATAATTACTAATGTCAGAGCATTGCCTTGGTTCAGCAATAAGACAAATAATGATGAAGGCTCTTTGCCATTTTCTGTTGTCAAGCAATCAATCACTCGATTACAAGTTCTCAAAAATAATTCTTTAGTGATATTTTCTTGATTATAATCCGTCTTCCATAAGGATAAACTAATTACAAACTGCTGCCGCCAATTTTCTCCCGATTCTTTATTTTCTACAGAAAGAAATAGATATTTCTCCAGGTTTATTTTAAATTCCTCTAGAGTTTGATTTTGAGTTTGTTTGATAAATATATGGGCAATATTTTCATGACTAAACACACCTCTTTTTAAGACAATTGCTTTGATTAAACGCAGAGCTTGGTCTCCCAAAATGCTGGGATTTGTATAGCGTGCTGTGCTTGAGACAGCAGATTGAGAACGAGCAATATACATTGCAAGTTCAAACTTAAATTTGTCTTTCATCTGTTTAGAAAGCTTTCTAGCAGCCTCTTGTTGCTCTATAGGATTCTTCTCATTAACAGATTGATCGATTAATAAATAGGAAGTGTAGCGATTAGCCCAATGACCTTTAGATGATTCCTCATATTTCGTAGCAAATAATTTCAAATCCTTGTAATCTTTGCTGTTAACAAAATTCTCTAGCCAGCTTTTACAAATCTTGACTACTGGAGGATTATTGTCTTTTATCTTGAGATTTTCATTAACAAATAAATTAACTAATTCTTGGATATATTTGTCTTTTCGGTTAGTTTTCCAATTATTAACGATGATGTAGCAACACCGCTTAAGTGTATTACGTAATTCCTGTTCGTTATCATCTAAAAAAATGCTGTATATTCCAGGTATATAATCGGAATCTTCTGAATCAAGACCATCTATAAATAAACCTTTGAATTCGCGTAAAATATCCTCTGGTGGCAACTTTTTGACAATTTCCACGAAGAAGCTATAAACCTCATCTTGTGCAATTTGCACATTTACCTGTTGAGAGTTAGACGTAACACAATGGGAATCTTCCTGACTAATTGATAAACGATGAGCGGTCATTTCAGTTATCAGGACAAAAATACTTCCTGTTCATATTATTACCAGCTTAACCTTGCTGAACAGTAGCATCAATCTATTCTTCAGTGATTCGGTAATTTTTTTACATAAATTTGATTAAATAAGACCATAAATAAAGTATTAAAGACAAATTGTTTAATCCTTTATCAAATAGTTCAGTGAGATTACTTACTTGTGAAGGAGGTAGGAGGTTGTAATGCACCCAAAACCCTCATGTAGAGACGCGATTTATCGCGTCTTCAATAGACCAATTATCTACACTAATAACCCCAAGCGTATTGCAGTGTAGATAACTCTTGGAGGTGCTGCACGAACAGTTGTACACTACACCAAATCAGAGATTTGGTGGCTGGCTAAAACCCAATACGCTTGGATTAAGGGCTACTGGCAACAATTTTGGGTTTTCAAGACGCGATAAATCGCCGTCTCTACAAGTGTTTTGGGCTAAAATCCTTGCTCTTTTTGCTTACTTAACTATCTTGCTAACAATCTAAGATTATACATACATAACTATATGGGCGGACTGATCTATGATTAGATACAACCCGCCCATATGTACAGTGACTAATTAAATGTCGCCGTGACAAATTAATGTCATTCATTAAATCCTTACCCAGTACAGGTTATAGCGGTTTAGCAGTACTAAAATAACATCATTAATAGTGGCAAATTAGCTGTCATTTTATGTAATAGTGACAAATTAGCTGTCGCTTCATTAGAGTAAAAAAGCTTTTGTGTATTTTCATAATGACAAATTGACTGTCGCTTTGCGTAGAGATAGAATAACAATATGTTTTTATAAAAAAGTTTTATATTATGAACAGTCAGCAAAATCCTGATTTAGCTGTTCATCCCTCGGCAATTCCTATGGAAGACTTACTAGGAGAAAGTGCTACAACTCTTGAGAAGAATGTAATTGCCACACAACTATCAGAGGAAGCCCAACTAAAGCTAGAGGTAATCCAAAGTTTACTGGAACCCTGCGATCGCACTACTTATGGGCAGAAGTTGAAAGAAGCTGCTGAAAAACTAGGTGTATCGGTGCGAACGGTGCAGCGATTAGTCAGAAAGTGGGAGCAAAATGGCATAGTCGGACTCACTCAAACTGGCAGGGGTGATAAAGGAAAGCATCGAATTGGTGAGTTCTGGGAAAACTTTATTCTCAAAACCTACCGGGAGGGTAACAAGGGTAGTAAACGCATGACCCCTAAACAAGTTGCCCTTAGAATCCAGGCTAAAGCCCGTGAGTTGGAGGATTCAAAGCCACCCAATTACAGAACCGTGTTACGGGTATTAGCGCCTTTACTGGAAAAGCAAGAAAAAGCCAAGAGTATCCGTAGCCCAGGTTGGAGAGGAACTACGCTTTCGGTTAAAACTCGTGAAGGAAAAGATTTATCGGTTGATTACAGTAACCATGTTTGGCAATGTGGCCATACCCGCGTGGATGTGTTGCTGGTAGATCAACATGGTGAAATTCTAAGTCGTCCTTGGCTAACAACAGTAATTGACACCTACTCTCGTTGCATCATGGGTATCAATTTGGGTTTTGATGCCCCTAGTTCGGTGGTAGTAGCCTTAGTATTACGTCATACGATTTTGCCAAAGCGATACGGTTCAGAGTATAAACTGCATTGTGAGTGGGGAACTTATGGGAAACCAGAACACTTTTATACAGATGGTGGCAAAGACTTTCGCTCTAACCACTTGAGTCAGATTGGAGCGCAATTAGCGTTTGTCTGTCATTTACGCGATCGCCCTTCTGAAGGTGGAGTAGTGGAACGTCCTTTCAAAACATTAAATGACCAACTATTTTCCACGCTTCCTGGGTACACCGGATCTAATGTACAGGAACGCCCAGAAGATGCGGAGAAAGACGCAAGACTTTCTTTACGAGAACTAGAACAGTTACTTGTACGTTACATCGTAGATCGTTACAACCAAAGTATTGATGCGCGGATGGGCGACCAAACTCGCTTTGAGCGTTGGGAAGCAGGTTTGCCTACAGTACCAGTACCAATACCAGAACGAGATTTGGATATCTGTTTAATGAAGCAATCACGGCGCACTGTACAAAGAGGTGGTTGCTTGCAGTTCCAGAACTTGATGTATCGAGGAGAATATCTGGCAGGTTATGCCGGAGAAACTGTCAACTTAAGGTTTGATCCCAGAGACATTACAACAATTTTGGTTTATCGCCAAGAGAAAAATCAGGAAGTATTTCTGACTCGCGCTCACGCTCAAGGTTTGGAGACAGAGCAACTGGCATTAAATGAGGCTGAGGCAGCAAGTCGCAGACTCCGTACCGCAGGGAAAACTATTAGTAACCAATCATTATTGCAAGAAGTCGTTGACCGCGATGCTCTTGTAGCTACCAAGAAAAGTCGTAAAGAGCGTCAAAAATTGGAACAGGCGGTTTTGCGATCTGCTGCTGTTGATGAAAGTAAAACAGAATCCTTGCCTTCCGAAATAATTAAACCAGATGAAGTGGAATCTACAGAAACGGTTCACTCTCAATACGAAGACATTGAGGTGTGGGACTATGAACAACTTCGTGAAGAATATGGGTTTTAAACAATAGACCTCTTGCAGAAATATTTTATGGTATGTTTAAGGGTTTGCCAGTACCTATTTTGAGAGAATATGCAATACGAACAAAGCAAAAGCTTA
>NZ_JBALFY010000116.1:0-43168 GCF_036916655.1 Nostoc sp. | reverse complement strand
AATCACAATCAAACTAATATATTTTAAGCCTTCGCCCAAAACTACCATATTTTGGGTTATTTTTATCGAATTTTTCTTAACATTCAACACTTTTGATTTAAAAGTTACTTTAATTTATTAGACTTCTTGCAAAAAAACGGTTATCAATTCTTTATCAACGTCTATACTTGAGCAACATTAAATACTAACGTTCTTTTGTGATTGTGGAGCTACCATTACTAATACTTACTTTTTGAATAAAAACGTTAGTAGAAGATGATAAAATATCAGTGCTGATTTGATTAGCAATAAATTCAAAATCTTGGTTTGTTAATCTCTGTGCGATATCGCCACTTAAGTTAATACAAATAGTTAAATTTTGAGGATTACTATAAGACTCTACCGCTTCTATTTCAGCTTCTTCTATGCCCAAATCAAACTCTTTACTCCAATCTGGAAAATCCTTACCAGTTTGTTGTCCATAAACTTTGACTATTTCAACAGATGCAGCCCCTAAAGCTGTTAAACCTTTGCGGATAAATGCAACTAAAATTTGCTGATTTAGTATTTGGGTAGATTCTAGTATTACCTCTAAGCAAGCATCTTTGAAGGCAACTTTTGCATTGATCCTTTTGGGGTGTAGGTGGCGGTTCATCAGAGATGCGATCGCATCTGCATCTCCCTGCTTTGCAAGTTTGAGAATATTTGGCTGTGTCATAACCACTAAAAGAAAAATCTCGGAAAATAAACTTATATTCTCAGGATTCCCTCTTGACAGCCTTAAGTAACATTATGATGCAAAATCTCAGCTAATCTAAGCTAAAATATTTAGTATAAAGATAGTCTTTACACAGATTTTTAAAAAAATTATATTTCCCCTAAAACAACATCAAAAACTAGTGTTTTTGTGCTTGCCAAATTAACAATATTAATATTAATCAGTTTACTTCCAATTTTAATAAATATGAAGTTTTATCGAGATCATGCTTGGCCATCGACGCTAGAAGAAGCGATAGTTATCCAAGAAGCGCTGCGAGATCGAGTAATTACTGAGGATCAACTGCAAGAACCTATCCAGTACGTTGCTGGAGTAGATATGGGTTTTGAAGCTGATGGAACCATTAGCCGTGCAGCTGTGGCAGTATTGAGTTTTCCTGATTTGCAAGTAATTGAGACAAGCCTAGCACATCGTCCTACGACCTTTCCTTATGTTCCTGGGTTTCTCTCATTTCGGGAAATTCCAGCCGTTCTCGATGCTCTAGAAAAGATTAAAACAACACCTGATATCATCCTGTGTGATGGTCAGGGAATTGCTCATCCCCGCAGATTAGGTATAGCTAGCCATTTAGGTTTACTTATAGATATGCCGACAATTGGTGTAGCTAAGTCCAGGTTGTTAGGGAAACATGAAGAATTGGCAGAAACCAAAGGCAGTACGCAACCACTGATATATGAGGGTGAAACCGTTGGGGCTGTTTTGCGATCGCGCACAGGAGTAAAACCTCTGTACATCTCCAGTGGTCATCGAATTAGCTTACCGACAGCGATTGACTATGTATTACGCTGCACGCCAAAATATCGGCTGCCAGAAACTACACGTATTGCTGATAAATTAGCGTCGGACAGATAAAGCTTGTTGAAGTTTTTTCTAAATACTTGCTTCCACCTACTCAATCGTGTTAGGAATCGCACAGGAAGATGTTGAAGTAGCTAAATACGATTTACAAAGTTAGAACAATGAACGCACTAACTTTACAGTGGCATGATGCAGGTCAAGATAAAACTCAGAACATTTACGAGCAACAGCCAAGTCAAAATCCTGGCACTGTCCGCATCGGTCGCGACCCCCTCCGGTGCGATATTGTTCTGAGTCATCCCACCGTCTCTGGACTGCACGTTGAAATCTTTTTTCATCACCAGCAACAGCGCTTTTATATTAGAAATTTGCGATCGCAAAATCCCCCCGTTGTCGATGGACGGCAATTAGTCCAAGGTGAAATGCCTTTAACTGAGGGCACTAGTATCACTTTGGGACAAATAAAACTCAATGTTACTAGCGTTTCGACGGGTAGCATTCCAGCAACAATTTTGCTGCCACCCCATCCACCAGTAAACATCGGACATCACCACCATCCACCAACACCCTTCGCACCACCGCCAGCAGGAGTTTATGGCTTAGAATGCCCCAAATGTCATAAAGTTTCCCCAGGAGAGAATCTACAAATTGGCTGTCATTGGTGTGGGACATCTTTAGCGGCGGCTGTAAGTGTTTTGGTAGCAAGGAATTAGGGAGCAGGGGGCAGGGGGCAGGGGGCAGGGGGCAGGGAGCAGGGAGCAGGGGAGAATAACTAATGACAAATGACAAATGACAAATGACTTACAAATCCAATTAAGTTGGGAAGAACCAGCGACAGGTGAACGGCGAGAACCAAGGTTGAATATGCCGATCGCTTTTGGTCGAGAATTCGCTCGTTTACCTGCTGAACTTAAGGGAGTGCGCGTTTCTCGGATGCTGCTTAACAGTAACGAAGTTTCTCGCTACCATGCCCTAATTGAGTGGGAACAAGACCATCTAGTGGTGATTGACCAAGGCAGTGTTAACGGTGTCTATGTCAATGGTCAACCACAAACGCGGAGTGTCCTGGCGAATGGCGATACCTTGCAAATTGGCCCCTATTTAATAACGGTGACATTTGTTGCTAACGCCTCTGCACCAGATACTAGCCCCCCTTCAACGATTCGCTTTAACGCAAATACCAATCTTCCAGACCCCAGCTTGCCTGTAGTCCAGCCGCTAACGCCTTTGACAAGTAATTTCCCGCCATTGGCATTTCAAACACAAAAGGTGGCTGTGCAGGCACTTCATGCTACGGGATTGCCAGTAGATGAATCTGATTATCTAGCGATCGGGGCGGGATTGGGTAGCTTTTTATGGACTGATTTGCTGCGAATTAGTGGTGTACGTGCTGACAAAATTGTGGCTTTGGGATTAGAGGCGGAACCTTATGCCCGTTACAAGCGCCTCTGTCTGAATTCGCAAATTCCCTTATATGAAAGACTGCGTTCTAATTCTGACTCTTGTCCTGATAATATTTGGGGCTGGCCTAGTTATGCCTTGCGAGAAGCTTGGGGAGACTTAGGCAAAGGAGAGATAAAGTCAGCATTCAAGTATTTGTGGCAAGTGTTTGCTGAACCAACATTTGCCGAAACTTATACTCCCCGTGCGGGTAACGTCTTTGATTCTATAGATAGGGAGACAAAGCGTATTGGCTGGAATCAAATTTATCGCTATGGGCGAGTTAGAGGAATTCGCAAAACTGATGATGGCAGATATTGCGTAGCTTATTCTCGCGGCCCTGGAAATTATGCTTTTTTAGTTAGTCGTTATTTACATTTAGCTACTGGATATCCAGCAATTCAGTTTCTCCCAGATTTACAAGCTTATAGGGAAAAATATCAAGATTTTAAATCTGTCGTCAATGCTTATGAAGCCCACGATCATGTTTATGAACAACTAGAGCAACATGGTGGTACGGTATTGATTCGGGGGCGGGGAATTGTGGCTTCGCGGATTGTGCAGCGGATTTATGAAGCGAGAAAACGAAATCGGAATATTGCAGTTTTGCATTTAATGCGATCGCCTAAACCCCAAGGTAACAAATTTCAAAGAGCCACGCGCCTAGTCAAAAATCATTACGAATTTCAACCCTTTAACTGGCCGAAAGCCTGTTGGGGCGGCGAACTCCGGGCAATGTTAGAAAAAGCTAGTCCCGATGAACGCAAGCGTTTACTAGCAGACTGGGGTGGAACTACCACCGCCGACCGTCAAGACTGGCAGCAAATTACTGCCCAAGGGTTAAGCGAAGGTTGGTATCAAATTACCTTCGGTGAGGTGCTGGATGTAGAACGAGATGCCCAAAACCGGACTATTACCCGTATCCGAGAGCAAAGTTTTGGGGAAATGAAATTGCTCGCTGACTTTATTGTTGATGCTACTGGACTGGATGCCAAAGTAGATACCAATCCCCTTCTAGCAGATTTGGTGAAACATTACAATCTCCCAGTGAATCATCTGGGGCGATTGACTGTAGCGAACAATTTTGAATTGGTAGAAATGCGTAGTGATAGAGGTCAAATGTATGCTGCTGGGGCGATTACTTTAGGTGGCCCTTATGCAGCAGTTGATAGTTTTTTGGGCTTGCAATACGCCGCATTAGTCGCCGTTGATGGACTCGCCGCCGCCCGTGCTACTGGAGTGCAAAGGTTGAATGTTTTAAGTTCCTTTAGTCAGTGGTTGAAGTGGGTGTTAAATCAGTCACCTTAGTATTAGGGGGCATGAGGCATGGGGGATAGAGTATTTATCTGGCTGTTTTGAGTAGCAAATCCCAACATTGAGGATAAAAGGTGCAACATTGAGGATAAAAGACGCAACGTTGAGGATAAAAGGTGGAACGTTGAAGATAAAAGACGCAACGTTGAGGATAAAAGGTGGAACGTTGAAGATAAAAGGCGCAACGTTGAGGATAAAAGGCGCAACGTTGAAGATAAAAGGCGCAACGTTGAGGATAAAAGGCGCAACGTTGAAGATAAAAGGCGCAGCGTTGAGGATAAAAGGCGCAACGTTGAAGATAAAAGGCGCAACGTTGAGGATAAAAGGTGCAGCGTTGAGGATAAAAGGTGCAGCGTTGAAGATAAAAGGCGCAACGTTGAGGATAAAAGGCTCAGCGTTGAAGATAAAAGGCTCAACGTTGAGGATAAAAGGCGCAACGTTGAGGATAAAAGGCTCAACGTTGAGGATAAAAGGCGCAACGTTGAGGATAAAAGGCTCAAATGGCGATGTCTACGACTGGCTACGCCTACGCAAAATTCTTGTTCTCTGATATTGTGAATAAAATCGGCGGTTAGAAACCGCGTCTACACAGGCAAAACCCACCTCCGTGGGTTTCAACGCTTCAATTTTTCCTTAGTCCGCGCAGGCGGACTTTGTTTGTGTAGCCGCGAATTCCATTCGCCCCAGTTCTAAATTGACTACTTCTTATTTTCCCTTGTCGGCTGCACCATTACAGGCACTAAAGTTTTAACTAAACCCGTAATCGCCACAATCACAGAAGCAATTCCCCCAATGGACAATGAAGTTAAAATTGCCGCCGCCAGAATAATTTCAGTAGGACTGTATCCATCTCGCATCCAGGTAGATGGATTCTCTACCGATGTTGGCGAGGCGGGGATTAATTGCGAAGTTTGGGTGGTTTGATTGGAGTTGACTGGAGTTGTTAAGGCAGTTTTCATGGCTGAACCTCTTCTAAATGTTTCTATGCAAATGGTATTTCTGCCAGAAGAAGAGGAGATTCCCTAGAAATGGAGACAAAGTAGAGAGAAGGTAGAAATTAAGTAGAATCAAGAAGAAATCTCACAAGCTGTCTATGCAATGGGCTGATTTTCTAGCCAATGAAGCTGCTACTAATAGCTTATCCCCAGAGCAAACGGCAGCTTTTGTAGAGCGTTTGAAGACTGAAAACTCAGGGAAGAGTGAGGCAAAACTTGCTAGCGAATTAAACATTGGTGCTGCTGCTCTCAAAAAACGGATGACAGAGGTTTATAACAAATTTGCCCAGAGTTATCCTGAGTTGGCCGCTTCTCAAAGCCGGGGAAGACTAGAAAAGTTACGGGCTTGCCTGACAAACAAATATAATGGCGGGCAAGATCCCCAACCCACAATTAAAGAAATTCATCAAAATATTCCCCCTGCTGTTCCATTTGAAAAATTTGTCGGACGTGAGATGGAACTACAAAACCTGCACCAGCAATTACAAACATCTGGGCAAGTTGCCATTGTAGCTGTGGCGGGTATGGGTGGAGTTGGCAAAACTGAACTCGCTACCCAATACGCCAAACAGCATTTGCAGAATTATCAAGGTGGGGTTTGCTGGTTATCAGCGCAGGGAATAGATGTCGGAATTCAGATTTTCAGATTTGCAGAATTGAAATTTCAACTCATTGCACCGGACGATTGGGAATTAGCAGATAGACTGAGATACTGCTGGCAGAATTGGCAACAAGGTAATGTGTTGCTAGTGTTTGATGATGTCACCGACTATAAAATACAGGTTCAGCCTTATCTACCACCAGAATCACCCCGGTTTAAAGTATTGCTGACAACGCGCCTGGAGTTTGATAGAACTTTGCCGCAATTACCTTTGGGTGTTCTCAAACCATTGGCGGCGATGAAATTATTAAAATCGCTGGTTGATAGAGAACGACTGAAAAGCGAACCTTGGGTTGCGAGAGAAATTTGTAAATCCTTGGGATATTTGCCTTTGGCGTTAGAGTTAGTGGGGCGATATGTGGATACAATGCCAGATTTGTCTCTGGAAAAACTGCTGAAGCGGCTAGAAAAAAAGCGACTGGAACACGAAGCAGTAGCCAAAGCTAACCCATTGATGCATTATGAATACGGCGTTGCTGAAGCTTTTGCATTGAGTTGGGAACAGTTAGATGAGAAAGCACAAGGTGTTGGCTGTTGGCTGAGTTTGTATGCTTTAGCTGATATTCCTTTTTCTGTTGAGGCGATAGAAGATGATGATGCACAAGAATTCTGGGAGAAAGCTATAGCTGAGTTGTGGAAACTGCATCTAATACAATGGCAAAGTAAAGGAATATATCGTTTACATCCACTGATTCGGCAATTTTTCCAAATGAAGTTGGATGAGTTAAGTAATGCAGATGAGGTGAAAACAAACTTTACAGCGCAGATGGTAGAGGTGGCAAAGCAAATTCCGCAACAGCCTAACCGTGAAGATATTTTAAATCTCACTCCCTTTATCTCTCACATTGCAGAAGTTGCAACCCACTTATCCAACTATCTCAGCAACGAGGATTTAATTTGGCCTTTCACACGCTTAGGCTGGTTTTATAAAGGTCAAGGACTTTATCAGCAAGCAGAACCTTGGTACAAACTATGTGTAGAGGTAGCTGAAAATCGTCTTGGTTTACAACATCCCAATGTCGCCGCTACCCTGAACAATCTCGCAGAACTTTACAAATCTACAGGACGGTACCGCGAAGCTGAACCTCTGTATCAGCAAGCTTTAGCACTAACAAAACGCCTACAAGGAGACAACCATCCCGATGTCGCCACTAGCCTGAATAATCTCGCAGGACTCTACGAATATACAGGACGCTACAGCGAAGCGGAACCTTTGTATCAGCAAGCTTTGGCACTAACAAAACGCCTACAAGGACACAACCATCCCGATGTCGCCACTAGCCTGAATAATCTCGCAGGACTCTACGAATCTACAGGACGCTACAGCGAAGCAGAACCTCTGTATCAGCAAGCTTTGGAACTGAGAAAACGCTTACTGGATGACAAGCATCCCACTGTCCCTACTAGCCTGAACAATCTTGCAGCACTCTACTGTTCTACAGGACGGTACAGCAAAGCAGAACCCCTGTATCAGCAAGCTTTGGAACTAATAAAACGCTTACTGGGAGACAACCATCCCAATGTCGCGTCTAGCCTGAACAATCTGGCAGTACTCTACTATTCTACAGGACGGTACAGCGAAGCCGAACCTCTGTATCAGCAAGCCTTGGCACTGAGAAAACGCTTATTGGGAGACAACCATCCCCATGTTGCCAATAGCCTGAATAATCTCGCAGCACTTTACGATTCTACAGGACGTTACAGCGAAGCAGAACCCCTGTATCAGCAAGCTTTAGAACTAAGCAAACGCTTACTGGGAGACAACCATCCCAATGTCGCCGATAGCTTGAACAATCTCGCAGGACTCTACAAATCTACAGGACGCTACAGCGAAGCGGAACCTCTGTATCAGCAAGCTTTGGCAATTTGTGAACAGACTTTAGGTGTAGGTCATCCCGATACAATGAGGATTCGGGGAAATTATGCAATCTTTTTAAGAGAAGCATATCGCTAACGATCGCACCCTTTCACAAAACCACACCAAAATTTTAGCAGCGATCGCCCATCAATTCTAACTTCAAAGGGCGATCGCTCCTTGTTCTCTCTTCCTTTGCGCCCTTTGCGTCCTTTGCGGTTCGATTCTCATGCTCATTAACAAAGGGCGATCGCTCATTCATCTCTAAATTAAACTGAAACATAGAGCGATCGCTTACTTCTAAAAAATTCCGACTTTGCCGCTATTGTTGACGATAGGGCAGCATGGCGTTGCGGTCAAGCATTAGGTATTACTACTATCAGACCCGGAGGCTTCGCCATCAATTGTAACTTCAAATGGCGATCGCTCCTTCTTCACTCTTCCTCCCTGTCCTCTGCGCCTCTGCGGTTCGATTCTCATGCTATTAACAACATACATATTTGTCATTAGCGTTAGAGTTAGTGAGAGAATATCTGGATAAAAAACCAGATGTATCTCTGGAAACATTGCTGACGCGGCTAGAGAAGAAACGAGTGGAACATGAACCAGTGGTCAATGCTAATTCATTGATGCCTTCTGAATATGGTGTAGCTGAAGCTTTTGAAGTGAGTTGGGAAAAATTAGATGAAAATGGCCAAAGCTTTGGCTGTTTGCTAAGTTTGTGTGCCTTAGCTGACATTCCCTTATCTATTGAAACCATAGAAGATGACAAAAAACAAGAACTCAACGAGAAAGCCATAGCCGATTTACTGGAATTGCATTTGCTACAACAGAAAAGTCAAGGAATTTATCGTCTCAATCCAGAGATTCGGCAACTTTTCCAAATGAAGTTGGATAAGTCAAGTGAGGCAGATGAAGCAAAAACTAAATTTGCCGCCATGATGTTAGAGGTAGCAAAGTTAATTCCGCAACAGCCTAACCCTGAAGATATTCTCAACCTGATTCCACATATCCCACACATTACAGAAGTTGCAACCCAACTATCCCAGTATGTGGGAGATGAAAATCTCATTACTCTATTTACCAAATTAGCCTGGTTTTATCAAGGTCAAGGACTTTATCAGCAAGCAGAACCTTGGTTGCAACAGTGTGTAGAACTAACTAAAAATCGTCTTGGGTTAGAACATATTGATGTCGCCACTAGCCTCAGCAATTTAGCAGGACTCTACGAATCTACGGGACGCTACAACGAAGCCGAACCCTTGCTTGAACAAGCTTTAGCACTGAGAAGACGCTTGCTAGGAGAAGAACATATTGATGTCGCCACTAGCCTCAGCTATTTAGCATTAATCTACGAATCTACAGGACGCTATACCAAAGCCGAATTTTTGTATCAGCAAGCTTTAGAACTCTGGAAACGCCTCGTGGGAGAAGAACATCCCCATGTTGCCACAAGTCTGAACAATTTAGCAGCATTGTACTGTTATACAAGACGCTACAGCGAAGCCGAACCGTTGCTTGAGCAAGCTTTAAAATTGAGAAAACGCCTGCTGGGAGACGAACATATCGATGTTGCCACTAGCCTGAATAATTTAGCACAACTCTACGAATCTACCGGACGCCATACCAAAGCCGAACCCTTGTATCAGAAAGCTTTAGAACTGAGTAAGCGCCTGCTGGGAGACAATCATCCCGATGTTGCCATTAGCCTGAATAATCTCGCCGCACTCTACCGTTATGCAAGACGCTATAGGAAAGCCAAACCCTTATTTGAGAAAGCTTTGAAAATTTGTGAACGAACTTTAGGTGTAAGTCATCCTACAACTATGACAGTTCGGGAAAATTATACAAGCTGTTTAAGAGAAGCAGCATATCATTAGCGATCGCCTAAAAGTAATTCAAAATAAAAAAAGTAGTTACAAAACTCCAGCATGAAGATAAAAGTCCTATTAGAACCCAGTGATGAAGGCGGATACACCGTCTATGTTCCCTCACTTCCAGGCTGTATCAGTGAAGGAGAAACTATTGAAGAAGCACTAGAAAATATCCAAGAAGCAATAGAACTTTTTCTTGAGCCTAGCTTTTTAGAGTTATTGTAAACGCGATCGCTCTCTATATCCTCAACAGTTTAAAATAATATTCCCCTCTTCTTGACTGATAAAGAGGGGTGAGAATTTACTTACATCCTAAAGACTTGCGAGTATCCACGCCAGTTTTAGAATTTATACCACTTGCCTTAACACAAAGCTTTTTCACTTGAACCCCATCTAAAATTGCATTTGTAAAATCAGTACCCGTGATATCCACGCCATCAAAAGTAGAACGCAGCATCATGGCATCGGTCAACACAGCATCACTTAAATCAGCATTCTTAAACCTTGTTAGATAGGCTATGCCTTCACTAAAATCAGCACCATGCAGATTTACTCCCTCCAATACGCTACCGTTAAACACGCCACCGCGTAAGTCAGCATTGCTAAAATTAGCATTCTCTAATTTGAGATTGGTAAACTCAGTACCAATTAAACTTTGACCAGAATAATCCTTGCCCTTAAGTTCATCATTCCCCACAGAACGGGTAATACTGGAAGAACTTGCAGCTTGTGCCGATAGAGGAAACAAAAAAAGAACCATAGCTAAAACAAAGCTAGCTAACAGTTGCCAATATTTCATAATGTCTTCTTAATAAATCTCAACACTTTCACCTTAACTATTAAACCTTACAGAAGGGGACAAGGGGGGAAGAGGAGTGTGGGGAGTGTGGGAGGTAAGACTTCTTCCCCATCCTCCCACACCTCCCACACCTCCCACACCCAATGCCCAAAACTGGAAAGCATCTCGTAGGATGATAGATGTTGAGGTGCGATCGCAATATAATTACCTGTGGCTAATCAAGAAGACAACGCCCAATCCCTGGCGCGAACCCCTTTATATCAATTGGGTGTAGAACTCAAAGCCCGCTTTACCAGCTTTGGCGGCTGGGAAATGCCTGTGCAATTTAGTGGAATTAGTCGCGAACACGAGGCTGTCAGAAATACAGCTGGAATGTTCGATATTTCCCACATGGGCAAATTTACCCTCCAAGGTAAAAACCTAATTTCCCAACTCCAGCCACTAGTGCCTTCCGACTTGAGTCGTTTACAAGCTGGCCAAGCACAATACACCGTATTGTTAAATCCCCAAGCCGGAATTATTGACGATATCATTGTTTATTATCAAGGTGAAGACACCACTGGGATACAGAAAGCATTCATCATAGTTAATGCGGCAACCTCCAGTAAAGATAAAGCATGGCTATTGCAACACCTTGACCTAGATAAGTTGCAATTCCAAGACCTTTCACCAGATAAAGTCTTAATCGCCGTCCAAGGGCCAAAAGCGATTAAATATCTCCAGCCATTAGTCCAAGAAGACTTACAACCAATCAAAGCCTTTGGACATTTGGAAGCAACCCTACTAGGTAAACCTGCTTTCCTAGCCCGCACAGGTTACACCGGAGAAGATGGCTTTGAGGTGATGGTAGACCCAGATGTGGGGATAGCATTGTGGCGAAGTCTCCATAAAGCTGGTGTTATCCCTTGTGGACTCGGTGCGAGAGACACTCTGCGCCTAGAAGCGGCGATGGCACTTTACGGACAAGATATCGATGACATCACCACACCTTTAGAAGCAGGTTTAGGGTGGCTAGTTCACCTAGATACCAAAGGCGATTTTATTGGTCGGGAAGTTTTAGCACAGCAAAAAGCTGCTGGAGTGCAGCGCCGATTGGTCGGTTTGCAAACCCAAGGACGCAACATTGCCCGTCACGGCTATCAAGTTTTATCCGCAGGTAAAGTTGTGGGGGAAGTGACCAGTGGCACTTTGTCGCCAACACTGGGTTATCCCGTTGCCTTAGCATACATCCCCACCCAGCTAGCAACTGTCACTCAGCAGCTAGAAGTTGAGATTCGCGGCAAAGCTTATCCAGCAGTTGTGGTTAAACGTCCCTTCTATCGGTCAAAAAATCGTGTTGCCAACTAACAAGCGCCAAGGTTTTTGAGGAATAATGTGTTGTGAGTTATTCAATCTACACTAAGGTTCATTACCAGATATGGCTTGGATGACTATCGAGGCAATAATTTTTTAATAAGGGAGAGGAAGTGATATGTCTTTTGAATATCCTGAAGATTTCAAATACCTAGATTCTCATGAATACGTGCGACTAGATGGTGAAATTGCCACCATTGGCATTACTGAGTTTGCCGTACATGAATTGGGTGATATCGTGTTTTTGGAACTGCCAGATATCGGCGAAGCTATTAGCAAGGGAGATAAAATTGGCACAATTGAATCAGTGAAAGCCGTTGAAGAACTGAATTCACCAGTGACCGGCACAGTCATAGAACGTAATGATGCTTTGATTGACGATCCCGAACAAGTGTCAGATGACCCCTACGGCGAAGGATGGTTCTTGAAAGTGCGCGTCGATGATCCTGGTGAAGTTGACGACGACTTGACAGCGGCTCAGTATCGCGCACTGGTAGAAGGGGAATAGGGAGTAAGGGTGCAGGGTGCAGGGGGCAGGGGGAAAAACTACAAATATCTTCTCCCCAACTCTCCCTGCTCCCTTGCCTCTTTTCTATCCCCCTTGCTCCCTGCTCCCTGCCTCTTTCCACTCCACTCGAAAAGAAGTCATGAAATTTAGATAAACTGAAAAGTTACACCTACTTCTCATCAGTATTTATTGCAAAATATTAAATAGTACCATCTGGAGAGTAATTTGTGGTATCACACGCCCCTATTCTCAAGTCTAATGAGCAGCAAGTGCTGGACGAAAAAAGTCAAAAGTTAAGTAGTTTTGTGCCAAGACACATTGGCCCTAACACTGATGACATCCACCAAATGCTGAAGGTTTTGGGGTTTCCTAGCCTGGATGCCCTAATTGACCAAACAGTTCCACAGTCAATCAGGTTGAAGCAACCGCTAAAGTTACCAGCAGCAGAAAGTGAGTATGCAGCGCTGGCATCTTTAAAAAAAGTTGCAGCCAAAAATCAGGTTTTCCGCTCATACATTGGTATGGGATATTACGACAGTATTACCCCTCCTGTGATTGGGCGTAACATTCTAGAAAACCCTGGTTGGTATACTGCCTACACTCCCTATCAGCCAGAAATTGCTCAAGGACGACTAGAAGCGCTGCTGAATTTCCAAACCCTAATTATTGACCTCACAGGTTTAGAAATTGCCAATGCTTCCTTACTTGATGAAGCCACAGCAGCAGCAGAAGCGATGAGCTTAAGCTATGGTGTCTCCAAAAATCACGCAGATGCCTATTTAGTCTCTCATGATTGCCATCCCCAAACTATTGACGTGTTGCAAACACGCGCTAAACCATTGGGGATTAAAATTATTGTTGGCGATCATCAAACATTTGATTTCGAGCAACCAATTTTTGGGGCTGTTCTGCAATACCCTGCAAGTGATGGCACCATTTTCGACTACCGCGCTTTTATAGAAAAAGCCCATGCTAAGGGTGCATTGGTGACGGTAGCAGCAGATCCTTTAAGTTTAACTTTGCTAACCCCTCCTGGGGAATTTGGCGCTGATATTGCTGTCGGTAGCACTCAGAGATTCGGTATTCCCTTGGGCTTTGGGGGCCCTCATGCGGCATACTTTGCTACGAAGGAAGAGTATAAGCGGCTGGTTCCAGGGCGAATTGTGGGAGTATCAAAAGATGCTCAAGGTAAGCCTGCATTACGTCTCGCGTTGCAAACCCGCGAACAGCACATCCGCCGCGAAAAAGCTACTAGTAATATTTGTACAGCACAGGTTTTGCTGGCGGTAATGGCGAGTATGTACGCCGTCTATCATGGCCCTACTGGACTGAAGCAAATTGCTGAAAATATCCACTCTTTGACAGTGTTATTGGCGGAAGGACTGAAGCGTTTGGGGTATAGCATCAGTTCCAAAGATTTCTTTGATACGCTGCGAGTAGAACTGGGAAGACAAAATTTAAAAGATATTCTGGCAGCTAGCGAACAGTTTCAAATTAACCTACGGGTTTTTGATGCAACTACTGTTGGTATCTCGCTGGATGAAACAACTACACCAGAAGACTTAATCGAACTCTGGCAGATTTTTGCTGGTACAGATGATTTACCCTTCACTTTAGAAGAATTAACTTCTTCCTCATCCTCTCATCTCCCTCTTTCTCGCACCAGTACCTATCTCACTCACCCAGTCTTTAACCGCTATCACTCAGAAACGGAGTTATTACGTTATCTGCACAAGCTAGAAAGTAAGGATTTGTCGCTAACAACGTCGATGATTCCTTTGGGTTCTTGCACAATGAAGTTGAATGCAACTGCTGAAATGATTCCGGTAAGTTGGGAGAAATTTTGCAAGATTCATCCATTTGCCCCGGCGTCGCAAACGCAAGGTTATCAAATCCTATTCCAGCAACTTGAGGCATGGTTAGCTGAAATTACTGGTTTTGCGGGAATTTCTCTACAACCAAATGCTGGTTCTCAGGGCGAATATGCTGGACTTTTAGTAATTCGTCAATATCACGAAAATCGAGGTGAAGCACACCGCAATGTCTGTTTGATTCCCGCTTCTGCACACGGGACAAACCCAGCAAGTGCGGTGATGTGCGGGATGAAGGTGGTAGCAGTTGCCTGTGACTTACAAGGTAATATTGATGTTGATGACCTGAAGAGTAAGGCAGAAAAACACAGCAATGAACTCGCCGCCTTAATGGTGACATATCCCTCAACTCACGGTGTATTTGAGGAACCAATTCAGGAAATCTGCGCTGTTGTCCATAGTCATGGTGGACAAGTTTACATGGATGGGGCAAATATGAATGCCCAAGTGGGAATTTGTCGTCCTGGAGATATTGGCGCGGATGTCTGTCACTTGAATCTGCACAAAACCTTCTGTATTCCTCACGGTGGCGGTGGCCCTGGTATGGGGCCTATTGGGGTTGCATCTCATCTTGTACCGTTCCTACCTGGACATCCTGTGGTAGCGATTGGGGACTGGAGACTGGGAACTAGAAAAGAGGAAATTCCCAATACCCAATCCCCAATCCCCAGTACCCAGCATATTGGTGCTGTGGCGGCTGCGCCTTGGGGTAGTGCGAGTATCTTGGTAATTTCTTGGATGTACATTGCGATGATGGGTGCAGATGGTTTAACCCATGCAACGAAGGTGGCGATTCTCAACGCTAACTACATCGCTAAGAAACTGGAATCGTATTATCCGGTTTTGTATCAAGGGAAAAATGGTCTAGTTGCCCATGAGTGTATTTTAGATTTGCGATCGCTCAAAAAATCAGCTGCGATCGAAATCGATGATGTCGCCAAGCGTCTCATGGATTACGGTTTCCATGCGCCGACTGTCTCCTGGCCTGTCGGGGGTACAATCATGGTGGAACCTACAGAAAGTGAATCTAAACAAGAGTTAGATCGTTTCTGTGATGCGTTGATTTCTATTCGCCAAGAAATCGCCGAAATAGAAGTCGGCAAAGTGGATGCTCAAGATAATGTTTTGAAGAACGCACCCCACACTGCCGAAAGTCTCATCACCAGAGAATGGAATCATCCCTATTCTCGTGAACAAGCTGCCTATCCTGCGCCTTGGACTCGTGAATATAAATTCTGGCCTGCTGTTGGTCGCATTGATGCAGCCTTTGGTGACAGGAATTTTGTTTGTTCTTGTCTGCCAATAGATGCTTATTCGTAGTACCTCAGCGCTAGCCGCCTTTCTGTTTACAGAAAAGCGGCTACTATTTGGAGTTTCGGAATAATGGTATGGATTTTGTTTCGTCCCAAGACGCAAGATGAAAGATTGCTTTATTAATACTAATTTTCCATGAAGATGCAGGTAATATTTATTAAACGAACTACAAAGGAAGAGATAAATTAAGTAATTATCCAGTGTAAGTTTACCAAAGATTAGTATAATATTTTATAGCTACTGATGTTTTTTTACTTAGCTATGGAATTTAGTATATATGGTTCGATACGCATTAAATAAGAACCGTATTTTTGTTGATGCTCAATTGAGCCTCTACAAAAAGGATGAAATTTTCACATGTATATTCTGCGATCGCCCACTTTTCTATAAAAAAGCGCACCATAAAACACGCAAAGAAACATCTTTCTGGGTCTGTGGACATTTTTCTCATAACGTCAATATAGAAGAAGCACAAGAAACAGAAATAGATTGTATCAGCAATCAATTTGTCAGTACTAGAAGCGAAAGTGCAGTACACAAATATGCCAAAAGTCGAGCAGAAAATATACTTAATGCAACTACTCAAACCTACTTTAAACAAGAAAGTTTTGAGTCAATTCAAGAATACCAATACCCAGGCAGAAGAACTGATATTGCACTTGTTAATAAAAAGGGAGTAGGTTTTCTAAATTACGAAATACAGACTTCTCCTACAAGTTTTAGTTCTATTACAACAAGGGTAGAAAAAGATAAAAGTAACCATGTAGGAGCAACGATTTACGCAATCGGGGAAATCAGCAGAAGAGGATCTGCTGATGAATGGGGTAAAGGTGTTGGTGGTCTGGGTGCAACTCAGGCAGTACTGTTAGCTTCATGTCTGGAAGCTTATGGAATGGCTCAGGATATTCAAAAAGTTGCAACTCATCATGAAATCACACATTTGGAAGATACTAGAACCGGATTCATCTATATAGAGGAAAAAGATATATATGGAGACATTCAATTTAATCAGCATAAACTTATAGACAGACATAACGAAATCAGTAATGTAACTACAGACACAACAGCCGAAGTTATATATCAAGCAATACTTGAACATGAGAAACTACTCAAAGACCCTATAATATTTGACATGGGTTTTGCTGGCAACCCTTCTATTTCACATGTGAGCGATACAGTCGAACGATTTGACGGTGATGACGATAATACAAAGAGATATGAAACACCTTTGGCAAAATTAGATTTAGAGTTACTTCAGAAACTCAAGCTACTGTGTCAAACACATCAAGGACATATAGGGGCTGCAATAGAGTTTGATATTAATATCCAAAGAGCAAAAGTTGTCTTGCTAGGGCAAAATATAGAGTGTTATGAGTGGATAGACTTTCAAAACTTATTTATCTCAGAAGCAGATTTTATATCTATGACAAGCTCATACAAAAACACTGAATTAGAAAAAGAAGAAGGTAATACCTCTTGGATAAAGAGAATTAAGACAGAAATAATTCCTTACAATATACTCAACCCAATAAAAGATTGGAGCCAGGAAACTGCAAGTCGAATACAAAGACTTAAAATAGGTGACAGATGCACCTGGATTGATGTACCTAATTGGTGGAATCCCAAAGGAGAGGAAATCAATGATATTGCCCAAGATGGAAGAGTGCGTCTTGCTTATAACGGTAGATATATTCCTAGAGACGAAGTGATTCTTATTGAATCTGCGGAATAAAAACCAAGCACTTGTCCACCAAATAGTCTAGAAATTGTTCTACTTACTCATGGGCTAATTTTTGTCTAAATCCCATTGTTTAAGTGCCACCAACTATAGCATTTTTAATTCTTCCTTTACAGATAAAGGCTGATACCCCAACGCAAAAGCTTTGGAACTATCCAAAGAAACATCCGCCGGTCTAGGTGCTGCCATTTTCACATCTTGTTGTCGGCAGGATTTAAGACCAGTGCTAGGAAGTTGAAATACTTCCACTAATATCTGTCCAAAATCATAACGCGAAATTCGCTCTTTGCCACCTAAGTGAATGATGCCGTTCACTTTTTCTAATGCTAATAAAAGTCCTTTGGCGGCAGTTGTTCCACTTACTGGTGTGCGAAATTCATCTATAAATAAACTTAGTTCTTCTTCGGCTTGTAAAGTCTGAATAAATGGCTGAATAAAGCTTTTAGCTGTGGGTGTTGCTGCACCAAACATTAACGGCATTCGACACACTGCGGTCATAGGATATCTTTCTAGCATATCTGCTTCTGCGATCGCCTTTTGCTCACCGTAAAGATTGACAGGGCACACGGCATCTGTTTCTTGATATGGGGCATTTAAGCCATCAAAAACTAAATCAGTTGAAGTAAAAGCACAAGGAATAGAACTATCTGCACACAGTCCGGCAATATTGCAGGATGCTATCACATTAATTGCGTGCGATTCTTTGGGGTTGGTTTGACAAAAATTTGGTTGCGAATGGGCAGCAGTATGAATAACTGCCGTTGGTTTGACATTATTAAATATGCGTTTCAATTCCTGAAAATTTGTTAAGTTTGCTTTTAACATTTTCATGTCAGGAATTTCTAAGGGATGGGATAAATAAGTGCCATAAATCTCCCATTCTTCTTTTGCAAGCTGGCAAAGATGCCATCCTAAAAAACCGCTTGCTCCGGTGATTAACAATTTTTTCATGTCTAATCTTAAACCGCTAGCATCACGAAAAAAATCTTGTTAGGCTTATATTCTACACTGAGTAGTGGTAATAAAATACTATTGCAGTAATTTCTGAAACTGCTTTTCACTACGCACTTTGCTAAAGTCGGGATCAGTTTTGGCTAATTTCTTGTATTTATCAGGAACAAACTCGATTGCTTTATCTAGATTCTCAATTGCTAATTCTAGATTGCTTTGTAAAGCATAAGAGCAAGCTTTGTTGTAATATGCTTGGTGCAAATCCGGCTTAATGGCGATCGCTCTATTATAAGATGCGATCGCATCTTGGTAGCGGTGCAGCTTTGTCAGAGCTATGCCTCGGTTGATTAAGGCTTCATATTTGTTAGGTTTGGTGGCGATCGCTTTGTCGTAAGATGCAAGAGCATCTTGGTAGCGGTGCAACGATGTTAGGGCGATGCCGCGATTATACCAAGCTTCATATTTGTCGGGTTTGATGGCGATCGCTTTGTCGTAAGATACAAGAGCGTCTTGGTAGCGTTGCAACGATGTTAAGGCTATGCCACGGTTAATCCAAGCTTCAGGATTCTCAACTTTGATGGCGATCGCTTTGTCATAAGCTTTTATAGCATCTTCATAAAGTTGTCCATCTAATAAATGATTGCCTTGATGAAAGAAATCTTCTGCTTTTTGCGTAGCCTTCGCTTCTATGAAAAGTTGGGTTACATTACTTTCTTGAACAAATTGTGTAGTATTTTCTATCGATGAATTTGCCCCATTACTACAACCAAATACTAAGAAAACTATCATGTTAGATGCAACGAAGCAGTGCCGAAAAACCATGCTGTACCTACAAAACTTATTAAATGATGTTAAAATCTGCTTGTCTTTTGAGTATTATCAAAATACACTAGTTTTTAGCCATTAATTTACTTTTATTTTGAGAAAGAGCTTTGTTGGCGATGCAGAGATTTTTATAAAAATCAAGCGTAGATTAGATTATCATATTAGACACACGCAAAGCAATCACTTAGGTTCTATTTCAATAAAAAAATAATAATTTGTGTTGCTGCCTACGTTGCGTAAGCATAACTCGTCATAGACATCGCACTCGTATATGTAGTATTTCCCTTTAATTAACAGGGATGCTATTGTAGTAGCTTTTGACAATAAAAGGCTGTTATTTGCTTTATTGTGTCAAGCAATTATCTAAGCTAATCATTATTCAAACTCTGTGTTTGCGTCTTTTTCGTGATTGAAAATATGCAGCTTACAGCAGGTTTCATGTATTTGAACCACATCTGCCGTAAGGGCACAGCATTGCTCATTGGTGTCAACTTAAGGTGAAAATAGCTTAACTGTTGGCTTCCATGCCCGCCCGGAAATAAATTTCCGGGCTAATAGGCTTAAGTCTACTGAAGTAGACTGGAGATTTTTGGCGATATTTAGTCATCTTCAGATGACTTTAGCTATGAGACGGGAATTTCAATTCCCGGCGGACAAGCGGTTGTACGTTAAGTTGACACGTATGAGCATTGCTGTGCCCCTAGCGCCTGGTCTATTTGCAATTTGTAGGTGCAATAGCTTGCCTTCATGTCTTTGTAATACCAAAATCATATTTTCAGTACCAAGACACAAAGGCAAAAAATAGAAGAGAATAGGCTCTATTTTTGCAAGGTTTAATTGATTCCAAAAACTGACTCGACAGTTGACTTAATCGAATCTCGTGCATCCTTTAGAGTTTGGCTAATGGGATGTTTTGCCTGTAAAAATGCGCGGGCACAATTGCGTCCCGGCATTCCCGAAATTGAACCACCTGGATGAGTACCTGCACCAGTCAAAAATAGATTATCAATTGGTGTTTTGTAGTTCGCTATTTCTGGCAAGGGGCGGAAAAAGATCATCTGATCCAGAGTCATGTCAACATGGTAATAGTTGCCTTTATATGCACCTAACCTTTCTCCTAGTTCTGCTGGACTTTCTACACGACGGGCAATAGTTGCATTCTTGACATTTGGTGCATAGTCTGCCAACTTATCAATTACTCTATCTGCAACTTTGTTTTTCAATTCATCAGTCCAACCAGTACCTTTTAAACCAGTGCCTTCTGCGCCAGCAATTTGATAAGGGGCAAAAAATTCAATCCATAGGGTGTGCTTACCTGATGGTGCTAATGTAGGATCTAAATAACTAGGCATTACCAAATACATTGATGGGTCAGCATCAGGAATCTCTCCCAAGGTACATTTGCTATGAGCCTGTTCTACATGAGCTACGGAATCTGCAATTAAGATAGAACCAACGAGATATTCGTCTTTGTGGGCGTGGTATGGAAAGTGCAGTGGTTCATCTAAAGCCAAATCTATTTTGAGGATAGTTTCGTTGTTATTAACGATACGGCGTTCTAATCTTTCCCATAGATTTGGATCGGCTGCATCAACATCGCTTTGATCAGTCATTTGTAAAAATAATCGCTTGGCATCAATATTAGAAATAACCCCATATTTAGCGCGATATTCTTTACCACCAGCAATGCGTACACCTACAGCTTTGCCATCATCAATTAAAACTTTTTCAACATGCTGGTCTGTAAGAATCACGCCACCTTTACTTGTGACTAAATTCACCAAAGCTTGCACAAGTGCGCCAGTTCCACCGCGAGGTCTGGCCATTCCTGGATTATGACGCATTGCCATCATAATTGCACCGATAGCAAGGGTTTTTTGTGATGGCGGTGCGCCAAGTTCTGCTGCTAGTCTGGCTAGTGGTGCTTTTAGAAATTCCTCATCAAACCACTCGTTAAGTAAATCTTCAGCGCTGGTTAACATCGTGCGAATGAAGTCCAGCGTTTTGTTTGGAGAACCAATCACCGAAAATAAATCTTTCAGTTTTGTGATGTCGTAGTTACCAAGGATATCTATAATTGACTTTGGTGGTGCATTGAACATCGGAATCATTGCACCTAGCGATCGCTGCCAAAAATCTACAAATTCTGCGTATTTTCTGGCATCGCGTTCATTGTAACGAGCAATTTCTGCACAAGTCTTTTCCACCGACTTATGTCCTAAGAAATACTTGCCATCAGGATGAGGACAGAAAACAACCGGATCGCACTCTAAATAATGCAAGCCGTATTTTTCTAATTCTAATTCTTCAACAACTGGCCCTAAGTGAATAAATTCATGGTCAATAGCACACAAATTAAATTTAAATCCTGGGGCTTCTTGGGGTAAACACTCTTCAGTTGTTGCTGCACCACCCGGAACAGAGCGCTTTTCTAGTAACAGAACGCTATAACCAGCTTTTAGTAAATAAGCTGCACAAACTAGCCCATTATGTCCAGCACCGATCAGGACAACATCATACTCTTGCATAACTTGAAATTTAAAAATAAGTAGCTTTCCAAAGTTATATTAGAAAAATTTTCTGACATTTACATCATCCTTCAGTAACAAAAATTATCTTTAACTCCTGTCAATCTTACTAAGGAGATAGTAGAGTTGATGATGAGCGTATTTGCCTTACCTGAGCTTCTAGCATAAGGAGTAAATTACCCTTCTGTGCTTCTATATTTTTGATATTAAAAGCGATATCTTTCCATTCAAAATATGGTATACTCATTAGCTCTTTAGCTTTCTGCATCAACGCTATAATTAATTCTATTGAAATTCCCTCTCCCTCAGTGCAGTTAAAACTCTCCAACATCGCGGGTTGAGAATGACTTGGTGGACGTGCGATCGCAGCATAAGCTAAAGGGCGAGTATTTCCCATTTCTTTTAACAGCAACTTTCCCCTTAATTCTATTTTGCCATCACCAGGTAAAAATACCTTAGTTTCTTCCGGCTCAAAACTTACAATTTCACCATCTACATTCAACTCAAAATTCTGTATTTTATTGCGAACAAAATCTGAGTCCAAAGCAGTATTAATATCTAATTCACTGAGTGTAATTTGAGCAATGGCATTTACCGGTTGATTGAGTTCTATTTGACCAAAAAGAGCGGTGAAAGGATTGATGGCAATACTATCTGTTTGCAGTTTTATTTCTTGTACCCGAATGTCTGGTTGGATAACGAATCCTTGACCTGTAAGTGAAACTCCATCAGCCGGCCCTTGAACTATTTTCAATAGATCGGTTTGTATATCTATTTCTATTTTTTCTACTTCATCTAGCTGACTGGATATTCTTTTTTCAGCTTCTTGGGATAGAAATTGTTCCTCCAAGCGATACTCTTCAGGCATAAATTAGTAATCTCCTAAACATCCTATTATTAGTTACTGTAAAGGCTAGTTGTGAAGATTAAATCTATATTCGGGTATATGTCCTCTCCGACTCGAAACCAAACAGTATTGTCTTAGTAGTCTATTTTTTTACCGCTAATTAGATTGGATACTACATAACTCATCGAACCCAATCCCCGGTTCCCAGTACCCAATCCCCAATCCCCAGTTCAAATCTGCTAAAGTTTCAGTTACGCTAAATTGTAATGTCAATATGACAGACTCATCCAAGTTAAGACAGGCAATAATAGCGCCTGGATATTACTGTTTAATTACCAGGATCAAAGCGCGATTCTCCTGTGGAGAGGCTGCGCGATCGCGTGCAGAATATTTACAGTATTGCCCAAAATTATGGATAATTCCCCAGTGGTCGCTCAAGCAGATGCATCCTTACCAAACTACACTCAGGAAAATATACCTCTAGTGCAGTCAGCAGTTGGCTCGAATTCACCACCAAAGCAAAAAGTAGGAACTGACTTTGACTCTCGTATGATGTTGCGGTGTTTGGAACTTGCACGCCGCGCTTTAGGGCGGACTTCGCCAAATCCGCTAGTGGGGGCGGTGATTGTCAAGGATGGCCAGATTATCGGCGAAGGGTTTCATCCTCGTGCAGGCGAGCCTCATGCAGAAGTATTTGCCTTAAAAGCCGCAGGTGTTGGCGCTGCCCGTGGTGCAACAATCTATGTGTCACTTGAACCTTGCAATCACTACGGACGTACCCCCCCTTGTTCGGAAGGATTGATCCAAGCAGGGGTGGCAAAAGTAGTAGTGGGTATGGTTGATCCCAATCCATTGGTAGCTGGAGGTGGTATTGCCCGTTTGCGGGCGGCGGGGATCGAAGTCTTGGTAGGAGTAGAAGAAGAAGCTTGTCGTCAGCTCAATGAAGCTTTTGTACATCGCATTCTCTACAAACGACCTTTAGGAATTTTAAAATATGCCATGACTTTAGATGGGAAAATTGCTACTACCTCTGGTCATAGCGCTTGGGTGACAAGCCAAGAGGCCCGCAATGAAGTACATCAACTGCGGGCGGGTTGTGATGCTATAATTGTCGGCGGTAATACAGTCCGGCAGGATAATCCTTACTTAACCAGCCATCAGCTAGAGGCACATAATCCCCTGCGGGTGGTGATGAGTCGCCATCTTAACTTACCGGAAAGTGCCCATCTGTGGCAAACTACGGATGCTCCAACTTTGGTTTTGACACAGAAAGGTGCTAATCCCGATTTTCAACAACTGTTGCTCAAACAGGGTGTGGAGGTGGTGGAATTAACATCACTGACACCGGATAAAGCAATGGCATACTTATATGAACGGGGTTTTTGTAGCGTGCTATGGGAATGTGGTGGTACTTTAGCAGCTAGTGCGATCGCTCAAGGAGCAGTGCAAAAAGTTTTGGCATTTATTGCCCCAAAAATCATTGGTGGTAACATTGCTCCCACACCAGTGGGCGATTTAGGTTTTACTACCATGACCGAGGCGTTATCTCTAGAACGTGTTCGTTGGCGTGTAGTAGGCTCTGACTGCTTAGTAGAAGGTTATTTTCCTCAAAAAGCCAGTTGACTATCAATTCATGCTGATTTTGCAATTATGAACACTGACGTTCATAAGCAATATCGCGTATAAGGGCTAGCCGAGATTGAATGTAGTGGCACAGATAATCAGTTTCGTGAGAATTTAACAAAACTTGCGTTTCGGTTTGTTTCACTAACCACTGCACCAAGCTAGCATCATCAAGTTGTAAGAGGAGCTTGGCTTGGGCGGTTTCAACCACTGACCAAAGCTGACGCATAATTGTAGGAGTCATCAGATCTCAATTGAATAATTTAGCTTTGCTCTTTTTAGATTACACAATTCCAATCGCAATTTACGACATGAATGTAGAAGCTGAGACAAGTATTATTAAAAACTTAATAATGGTATTTATAACTTTATGAAGATTAAGAATTTGAAATGGGTATTGGGCATTGGGTAACGGGCAAGAAAACAAACGAGCTAATTCTAAAAATTTAGTTTTTGTGCTTGTGAAGACTGAAATTGTCTCGATCATAGCCCAATTAAGACAGTTTTGTAAGCACTATCTTGAATACTGAATCTGTCTTACGGGATACAAAAATTTAGTTTTTGAGAACAATGTTTTTCAAAAAATTAACACTGTTTGGCTGTAGATGGACTGACAAAATCATGTAAATTTCCATCCCAAATGCTGATGTAAATAAAATCACATTGTTGGCGGATAATCTGACCTTTAACTGAGCCATTCTTAAAACTAAAATTATCAGATTTACGCTGTTGTACCTGTTTAAGTCCCTGCTTAATTTCTTCAGTGGCTTGCCCACTTAACATTCCATTCAAGGTATCTTCCATTACTTGTGGGTCTACTGATTGGGCAAAAGATACCTCAGTTTGGCGCAGCGATTTAGAATTACGATCGAATAAGTAGCCAAGATCAATTTTGTTTGGCACTAGTTTGTAAACGACAGCCCGAGTCTTGCCCCATGCGCCTCTTAAATCTTGATTTGGTTTGCCAAGGGTAGCCTCTACAGTGCTTCTTGATGTACCTGTAGGAAATGCTGGAACGCTAGCGACTTTCCTGGTCGGCTGTTCGTTGGTTTGTGGCGCTGAAGGTGCTTCTGGTGTGGGAACTGCACTTGCCTCATTCTTTGGTTCTGGCTGTGGTGTAAGTACTGCTACTGGTGTTGGAGTATCTGAAGTTACAGGCTTCCTTTTTGGCTGTGGTATAGATACAACCGGAGGATTAGAAGTTGGCATTTCGGGAATTACTGGCTGTTGTCGTGGTGAGATCGGTACAGTTGGAACTGAAAGTGGTGAAGTTTGGGAAGAAATGGGCGGTTCGCTAGATATAGGATTCGGAAAAGATTCTGGCGATGGGGTAGGACTTTTGGCAATGGTTGTTTCTGGCTGTTGCTGACGAATGATGCTAGGTATTACAACTGCACCAATCAAGCCGCCTACCAGCAAACTACCAACAATTACAGCAGATTTTTGCCAGTTTCCAGGAGCAGAAGATCCTGCGATTGCAGAATTTTTTTGCGGAGAATATAATGGCTGAGTTTGTCGAGTCGATGTCGCAGTAGCAGAAAAACTGACTGTGGCAGTATTTGCAGCTAACTCAGGAGGTATATTGCTAGCAGATTGCAGGGCATATAGCATTTTACTGGCAGTGCTGTAGCGATCGCCAGCATGAGGTCTAATTGCCTGATTGAGTATCGCCGTCAATTGAGAAGAGACATGAGGCGCGTGCTGATGCCAAAGTATTTCCCCAGTTTTCAGATCGGTTAGTAGTTCTTGTGGGTGTTTGCCAGTCAGCAGATAAATTGCTGTTAAACCTAAGCTGTAAATATCAGTGGCGTAAACTGGGCGGCCAACAGCTTGTTCGCTAGGCATATATCCGGGTGTACCAATGACGAGCGATCGCGTCGGGTATCCTGAAGGATTCACCACAGAACGGATTGTTTCTTTAACTGCCCCAAAATCAATCAAAACTGGCTCGCTATCAACAGAACGGAGAATAATGTTATCTGGCTTGATATCGCGGTGAATAATGCCTTTGCTGTGAACATAATTTAAAACTGAAAGCAGACTCAAGAGGATTTGCCGAACCACAGTTTCACTTTCAAATCCTTTGGCTTCGACAATTTTTGTCAGGGTTTGGCCGTGAATCCATTCTTGAACAAGGTAAAATTGCCCGTTCTCAGAAAAGTAGGCATAGAGTTTAGGAATTTGGTAGCTACTTTCACCCAAATACTCCAAGGTTGCGGCTTCCCTTTCAAATCGTTGTTGAATAAGCTGATAGGTTTGCGGGTCATTATTCGTGACCGGTTTGAGTTGCTTAATCACGCAGCGACGGCGAGAAGGCATGTGGACATCTTCTGCTAGAAAGGTTTCGCCAAACCCACCAGCGCCGATTACCTGGATAATTTGATAGCGATTGTTCAGCAGGGTTATTGTCATGAAAATTATAAGCGTAGACACCCAATGCGGAGCTAGAGACTTCCTCTCTTCTCCAGGCTTGTCGTCAGACATCGCCCTTTCCAAATGTACATCAGATGAGTTATGGACATTAAATTAGGGGTGGGGATTGGGGACTGGGGATTCAGACACCAACCAAAACAATCAATAAATTTCTTGCCCAATCTTTAGTCAAGAGTTCCAAAGTGTCTATTACTCGCCTTCAAGCTTGGCCGATCTAACAGTGCATCTCGTAAAGAGACTTAACGGGAAAAGTTAGGTAAAGTACACGTGAATTTACTGTAAAAAAGCGACCTCTTAACCCATCTATAACCTATTTATCATCGACAATCCGGTAATCTAAATTTTCTAACTTAAATGGCGTGGGTAGCGGCTAATCAAAATGCGCTCACAGACCCAAGGAATAATCGAGGATTATAGATGATGGCAAAGGTTGGCTACTCAGTATTTAAACGCGTCACCACAGCGCGTTTGCTAAGTCAAATGTGTTTACTGGCGCTGACTGTGCCATTGTTGGCAAGTTCGGCAATCAGTTTGGCGACTGCCAACGAGAATGAGTATGAGGGCGAGAACGAGTCATACGCCATCGGACTTTGGGGCGATCTCCCCTACTCGGATTTGCAGGCGACAACAGGGGTTCCAAATCTCATTGCTGACATGAATGCCCAAAACCTGGCCTTCACAGTCCACGACGGCGACCTGAAGGCGGGTAACTCTATAGCCGGCTCGGTGACGCCGACCACTTGTAGCAATGACCTCTACACCCAAGCACTTGGCTACTTCAATGCTCTGAAAGCACCAGCAGCCTTCACACCAGGCGACAACGATTGGACTGACTGCGATCGCGCCTCAAACGGTGGATTCAACTCACGCGATCGCCTCGACTATGAGCGTCAGGTATTCTTCAGTACGAATTTCTCCCTCGGCCAGCGTCGGCTAGCCCAGGAGGTGCAGACAGCACAGCTGTGCCTTGGTGCAAGTGGCACTGCGGTGCCCTGTGTTGAGAACCGCCGTTGGACGGTCGGTAAGGTTACTTATGCCACACTCAATATCCAGGGTTCGTGCAACAACCTATGCGACACTGCGCCTGACCCGGAGGAGTACGCGGCGCGAAATGCAGCTGATATTATATGGATGAGAGAGACCTTTCAAGTGGCAAAAGCACGCAAATCGGTGGCGGTTATGTTTATCTCCCAAGGCGATCCGGGGTGGGATCTGACCGACGGAACTAGAGCGCCTTTGCGCGATCCCAAGACACTCGCGGAAACCGATGGACAGCCTGATGGCTTCCAGAGCTTTTTATTAGCGTTGCGGGATGAGGTAATTGCTTTCCGTAAACCGGTTGCCTACGTACATGGTGACTCGCATTATCATCGCATTGACAGGCCGTTTCTGGATGCTCAAGGCAGACGCCTCG
Source organism: Nostoc sp. (assembly GCF_036916655.1). Classification (GTDB taxonomy): domain Bacteria; phylum Cyanobacteriota; class Cyanobacteriia; order Cyanobacteriales; family Nostocaceae; genus Nostoc. Next base: position 15,270 of record NZ_JBALFY010000116.1, on the reverse strand, counting down.
AAAACTTCACTCGTGTCGAGACATTTGGCGACAATGCGGCAAACGGTACCAACGATGTGAATTGGGTCAAAGTGACCGTAAATCCCCGTAGTCGAGAGGTGTTTTCGTATCAGCCACAGATTGTTCCCGGTAATCGAGTAGCGGTTCCATCTCCGTAAAGCTACGGCGTATACACAAGTCCTAAAAACCTAGCTTGAAGGCTTGACTCGTTCCTAGTCTCTAACAGGGAACAAGATAATCTCTCAAAACGTTAGAGAGACATGATAAGGGATGTCCAAATAAAAAAATATTCAATTAACTCTTGTGGGGTGGGCATCTTGCCCGCCCAGTCTATAATATTGCGCTCATGTTGTCCACCCCACAATATTGGATAATTTATTTCTTGGAGTTCCCTAAATCACCGTCTCTACAAAGAATTTATCCATCAATTATTTATTGACAGACTACTAGGCGAACTCTATAGTTTCAACAAACTCTAAAATACTCTCCTTGATGTCTTCAGCCTCTTCTTCAACAGAATCGGGAGTTTCGCCGTTAATAAAGCTGTGTTGACTACTAACTATATACAAAAATTCACCCCTGATAAAGGTAAGCAGTCCTCGGTACGCATCCAATCTGATCGCAGTTCCATTATTTTCTTGCTTAGAAATCGTGGAACCTTTGGGCATATCGATTAACACGTAGTAAGCGCCTCGCAAAGTATTTTCCAGATATTCGGTATACTCCACAGAAGCATCTGGTACATTGGCAAAAATCGCCTGCGGTACATACTTGTCTACTAAAATTGTTTGTAAATATTCTTCTTGTCCAACAGCCTCCAATTCCTCTAACTGTTCCAGGGGGAAAGGATAATAATCGATTCTCAGCAAAGTACCGATGTCATCAGAAAAGCCAACTACTCCTTCCTGGCTCTGAATTCTACCGCCCTGCTGGGGATCAACCGGAATCGGCACAGTAAAATTACCTAATGGGGATTGATATGCCTGTTCGCTAAAATCTTCGATGACTACTGTTTCATCATCATCCTCATCATCATCTGCATATTCTTCATCTTCTGCTTCTTTAAAGGCTGCAATTACCTCCTTGATGATTTCCTCTGCTTCTTCATCCTCCAGTTCTAAGGCTGCTTGTAGCTTTTTGAGGTAGGCTTGTTTCGGTTTGGGGATGGCGAGTTCATCGTCTAAAAGTACTATTACCCCAGCAGCAAAACCATCTAGCACTAATTCATCTGAGAGAGATACTTTAGCGACATTAAACAAAGGCCCAATTCCCTCTTCTTCGGCAATGGAGATGAGTCTATCAACTATTTCTGTGATTTCATCTTCTGAGTATTCCTCAAAAACCTCGAATTCCCAGAGAATACCCGCTAAACTTTCTGCATCTACCTCATCAATCACTGAATCTGCGATCGCAGTGACAGTTGCGATCGCTGCCACCGCTTCCTCTGGACTTAGTGATTCCTCTGATGTCTTTGGTGAGTTAAAAACCTTGTCATATTTAGTCATATTTGCTACCTAAATTAATTCCTTGATAGTAATAACAGATTGAAAGTGACAATGGTCAGTTTACCAATGGAGCGAATCTTCTAGAAAAAAAGTTGGCTAATACGTTATTTACTCAGTATTGCTCAGATGTCACAAAACCTTGTTGAAAGCTAATCTCTAAAGGGTTGAGGTGTTCTCAAATCTGTTGTCGAATATACACTTAAACACCAGCTAGACTCAATATTTACCGAAAGTCAATTTAACTAAATATTGTAAATTTTTGTGATCGAGCAATTATAGTTAATAACTCCTATATTTCTTTGTTTTTATCCTCTAGCAGATGAATTATATCTATCGATAGAATTATAAACTAGCTAGCGATAGATACCTATACCGTTGGCAGGATGCCACAATACCAAGGTTTGTAGCAATACACAATACTCGAAACGTTATAGTGTGGTCTACAAGTATGAATTACATTAAATTTTGAGTTCTTTTATGGTACAAACCCCTCCATCTCAGTTTTCACCAGATCAATATAAAGTTGATTCTGCACAAGAAAAAGTAGACGCTATTATAGAAACCCCACCATCGGAAGCTGAAATTGACCTAGAGTTTCTTTACACCAGAGATATTGAATTTCGTCAAGAAACTATTTACTTTCTTGTGGTCGATCGCTTTTATGATGGCGATCCAGATAATAGCGAAGGTGCAAACTCAGAACTGTACGATCCAACTAGAAAAGATTGGGGTAAGTATTGGGGTGGCGACTTGCAAGGTGTCATCGATAAATTAGATTATCTCAAAAATATGGGAGTGACAGCCATTTGGTTAACTCCACTGTTTGAGCAGGTTGAAGAGTTATTTGTTGGCAATGCAGCGCTACATGGTTATTGGACAAAAGACTTTAAGCGGATTAATCCTCGCTACATTGCTGATGGAGAGAACCCTTCTTTAAACGCTACTCAAGAAGAAAAAAATACCACCTTTGACAAGTTAATTACAGAACTGCACAAGCGAAATATGAAGCTGGTGCTAGATATTGTCTGCAACCATAGCAGTCCTGACACTAGTGGTAGCAAAGGCGAATTGTATGATGATGGCGTTAAAATTGCTGATTTCAATGATGATGTTAATCATTGGTATCACCACTATGGTGAAGTGCAAAACTGGGAAGACGATTGGCAAGTACAGAACTGTGAACTATGTGGTCTAGCAACCTTCAATGAAAACAATACAGAATATCGAGAATATATTAAGTCAGCAATCAAACAATGGCTAGACCGGGGTGTGGATGCACTGCGCGTGGATACTGTCAAGCACATGCCGATTTGGTTTTGGCAAGAATTCACTGGCGAGATGACCAATCACAAACCAGATGTATTCATTTTTGGTGAATGGATTTATAGTAATCCGAGTGACGATCGCTCGGTGGAATTTGCCAATCACTCAGGGATGACACTTCTAGACTTTGGTTTGTGTGTGGCAATTCGAGCTGCATTGGGGCAAGGTTCAGAAATGGGATTCCAAACCATTCAATATATTTTCGATCAGGATTATCGCTACAAGGGGGCAACAGAGTTAATTACCTTTATCGATAACCATGATATGTCCCGCTTTCAATCGCTGAACCCCGATCCAGCGATGTTGAAGGTTGCGATCGCTTTAATTATGACCTGTCGCGGTATTCCCTGCATTTACTACGGTACAGAACAGTATCTCCATGACGACACCGATGGCGGTAACGACCCATACAACCGCCCAATGATGGAAAATTGGGATACTGATAGTGAAATTTATCGTTGCATCAGGCTGCTGTCTGGCTTACGGCGACTGAATCCAGCCGTATCAATGGGTAGCCACTGGCAAAAATACTTAACAGCAGATGTTTACTGTTATGTACGCCGTTATCGTGACTCTGTGTGTTTTGTCGCTTTAAACCGGGGAGGAGAAGTTACTTTACCAGAAGTAGAAACAGAATTGCCCGATGGAGAACATACCTGCGTGGTGACTCGCAACAAGTATGAGGTGAAAGATGGCAAGATTTATAACCTAGTACTAGAAGAAAGGGGAGTGATTGTTTTCAGCCACGTTGGCGAACGGATCAAAGCACAAACAATTGTCCGCGTCCAACTCAATGGCGTAGAAACCCAACCAGGTGAAATCGTTGTGGTGACAGGAGATTGCCCAGAGTTAGGTAACTGGGATATCAGCAAAGCGTATCCCTTAGAGTACATCAACACCAATACCTGGTCTGCGGAGATTCCCTTTGATGAAAGTGCTGGTAAGCTGATTGCTTATAAATATGCTATGTGGCGGGAAGGGCGATCGCCTCTGCGCGAAAATCTGGTAAACCGCCGCTGGGTGATTGCCAAAGAAGGTACTGTCAAATGGCGTGATACCTGGGCATCAGGAAGAGAATCATAGAGTTTATCAAGAGGCAGGAAGCAGATAGTGCGGCGTAAAGCCTCTTCAAGAGAAGGCTTTACGCCGCACTAAGCTAAAATACATCTATATCTTGCATATTAAAATTTTATTAATATCTTGTGGGGTGGGCATCTTGCCATAGGTGTCAAGTTAAGCTCAAACTAATTATGTCAATAAGCATTTATGCTTAAAAGCTTGGTTTGAAAGGGACAAAAAACGAACTTTTTCAGGGACTATTAATGCTTTGTTTATTAGCATCACTCCCGGCTTGCGTATAAAAGTCAGAATAGGTTCACTTTTATACTTAGTTCCTAACAAAACCCATCGTTGACAAATGGGTTTTAACCTTAAGTTGACACTAATGGCATCTTGCCCGCCCTGATTATGCAACTTGAATACTGATTAGCCGATCGCCACTAAGTTAGAAGCTTCCCTACCCTGTTGACATATTTATCATATCCAGTGGTAATAAGCCAATTTGCAGTTTACCATCATCGCTATCTACCTGAAGTTATAAATTATTTTTGTCTCAAGATAGAACAATATAATGATACCTTTCTCTCTTTTGGATATTACTTGAATTCTCAATGATGAATTTAAGCGCTGAATAACTATGTACAACGGACACAAATATTTGTCATAATAACATCGTCAGATAGAAGAATTAAAACTTGTTTAAAAGTAACTTATAGATATTGCAGCGCTTTTCAAGTGAGCAAAAAAATCAACACTTAACATACTAGGAACAAAAAAAATGAGTATTGAAGATAAAGCAAAAGCTTTTGCTAAAAACGTCGAAGGAAAAGTACAAGAGGCAATTGGCGAAGTAACTGGCGATCCTAAAGATAAAGCTGAAGGTAAAGCAAAACAAGCTGAAGCTGAAGTTCGCAACACTGCTGAAAATATCAAAGATGAAGTTAAAAAGACTTTAGACTAGTCTAGGCGGAAGTTTGCCCTATCTTTAATAATTTGCTCAATTAGGGGCAAGTCATGAATTTCCCCTAATTGTCTGCTTAGTTTAGATTTTAGCTGGATTTACACCGTAGTATACTAGGTAAAAATTTATTTAGTCAGAAGGTTCAGTAAATAACTATTTACTGAACCTTCTTTTTTGATTGAATCTGTGTTTTGTCTGAGATTTTTAGGCATTTGGACAAGAGCGATCGCAAAATATTTCCTCAAAGCTGCTAATTCATGATTACTCTTCTATTTACCTATTTTTAGTGTTCACTAGCCACAGGTAGACGTATAGTGAATGTACTACCCTTGCCTGGTTCAGATATTACATCGATAGTGCCTTGATGTGCTTCGATAATATAGCGAGATAGATATAGTCCCAAACCGCTACCAGAACGTTGGTGTTTCCCTTGACGAAATCGCTCGAATAATATGGCCTGATCTGGTTTAGAAATTCCTGGCCCTGTATCTTGGATATCAATATTCACAGCTACAGGAGTGAGATGACAGTGAATATCTACAGAACCTTTGTCTGTAAATTTGATGGCATTACCGATGATATTTGTCAAAACTCGCCGCAGTTCGACGCGATCGCCCATGATAGTGCTTGCGGTTTTGTCTTTTTCAAGGTTGACAACTAATCCTTTTTCTTCAGCTAGGGGAGTTAATTCTTGGGAAACTTCACTAACTAATTCCTGAATATTGCAGGGAGAAATTTTTAAGATTTTACAGCCCGCTTCGTGACGATAAACTTCTAGCAAGGTATTTACCATTTCCAGCAGGTCTTGATTGCTGCCAATCATGGTATCAATTATTTCTTGCAATTGTGGCGAAACTTCGCAAAACCTGCCTTCTAGCAATAATTTTAATACGCGGTTAGAAGCTACTAAGGGTATACGTAAATCGTGAGTAAAACGTGAGACAAAATCTGCCCGGAGGTTAGCCATCTGATCTCGTTCGTCGATGCTATGCTTGAGACGCAAGAGCGATCGCACTCGTGCATGAAGTTCATCAGGATCGAATGGTTTACGAATAAAGTCATCTGCACCAGCATCGAGTCCTTCCACAACACTAGACTGATAGTGAGCCGTGAGCAGCAGAATGGGGATAAATGGCAATGCCTGATTCTTTCGGATGCGTCGAGTAAATTCATAGCCATCAAGCTCCGGCATCATCACATCTAAGAGAATTATGTCAGGTGGTGACTCCTCAACCATAGCCAGAGCTATTTTGCTATTTTCCACCAACGTAATTTCATAGTCCTCATCTTCTAGGACTGCTTCTAAGACCAGTAGATTGTCAAAAACATCATCGACAACGAGAATTTTATCTTTTTTGACAGTTTTAGTTAAAGACATAGGCTAAATAAAAAAGAAGTGCTTGGCTATTCCTAGCAAATCTAGTAATAGCTTACTTTACGAGCGCTGACATTATTAAGAATTTAGATTTTCTTTTAGAGTTTCCTAAGCTAAATATTCCATTTTCTAAGTATATATACGATTAAACCTTGAGCTATTGTATTAATAGTGACTTTTTTGTTTTAGTATAGAACCCCAGTGTATTTATATCTGAGTTGTTGACACCGAAACTCTTGCCTTAGAAAGGCTTACGAGATAAGGTTATTTATGTCTCATGGGAGATGAAGTTTAGGGAAAAATAGCAACTGCATTGCTTTTTGTATAAGATCCCGAATAGAAGAACGAGATTATTTTAATCTGTACTTTAGATAAATAACAGTAAAGTTAAGCAACTATGAGTGAAATCAAGATCCTTTTGATTGAAGATCACAACCTGACAAGAATCGGCTTAAGGTCTGCTTTACAAACTCAGCCAGAGTTCAACATTGTCGGTGAAGCAGCCAATGCAGCCGACGGCATTAAGCTCCTGAAAAGTCTCAAGCCGGATGTTGCAACTATTGACATTGGTTTGCCTGACATGGATGGTATCGATCTAACACGCACATTTAGGCAATATCAATCAGAAAACGAGGATTATACAACAAAGCTGCTAATTTTAACGATGCAGAATAGTGAACAGGCAGTTTTAGCCGCATTTGCAGCAGGTGCAGATTCTTATTGCATGAAGGATATCGAAACTGAGAAACTAGTAGAGGCTGTACAAACAACTCATGCAGGTAGCTCATGGATCGATCCAGCGATCGCAGACCTTGTATTACAACAAATACGTCAAGATTTCCCCGACGGTAGCAGAGGAGCATCTGGAAAAAGAGTCTTAATTGAAGGCATTGACCCAGATGTTGAGAAAAGTATAGTCAGCTATCCTTTAACTCATCGGGAAATGGATGTTTTAGAGTTGATTGTCGCTGGGTGTGACAATGCAGAAATTGCCAAAAGACTCTATCTAACAGTCGGTACTGTCAAAACTCATGTTCGAGGTATTCTCAATAAACTCTGTGTTGCTGACCGCACACAAGCTGCTGTCCGTGCTTTACGTGCTGGATTAGTACCTTGAGCAATAATGTTGTAATCATCAACTGCCTACACAAGAACACTTAACAAATAAATAAACAAATAACAATATTTCTTCCCCAGTCCCCAGTCCCCAGTCCCCAGTCCCCGTGATCCGGGACAAAGATTTATTAAGAAATTGTTACAAAGTTTAGTACAATGACATAATTGACAAATAAGTATTTTTCCTCATATACATGATAGCGGATCAATTTCCTTGGCTTACCGCAATTGTCTTGCTGCCACTCGTTGCTTCCCTGCTCATTCCTGTGCTGCCTGATAAAGACGGCAAGCGCGTGCGGTGGTATGCCCTGGGTGTAGGTATTGTAGACTTTGCCTTAATGTGCTACGCCTTTTGGAAGTATTACGATGCCAGTAGTGCTAGTTTTCAACTCGTGGAAAATTATGCCTGGGTGCCTCAGTTAGGTTTTAACTGGGCGGTATCGGTGGATGGACTTTCAGCGCCACTTGTGCTTCTAGCAGGATTTGTCACCACACTCTCGATTTTTTCGGCATGGCAAGTTGATCATCGACCCCGCCTCTTCTATTTTTTGATGCTGGTGCTGTATTCAGCACAGGTAGGGGTGTTCGTTGCCAAAGACTTGCTGCTATTTTTCATTATGTGGGAAGTAGAACTGATTCCCGTCTACCTATTAGTTTGCATTTGGGGTGGGCAAAGGCGTCGTTATGCGGCTACGAAATTTTTGTTGTATACCGCAGCGGCTTCTATATTCATTTTAGTTGCAGCCCTAGCAATGGGGTTATATGGCGGCGGGAATATGACATTTGACATCACCGCCCTCGCCAGCAAGGAATATCCTCTGAGTCTACAACTGCTACTTTATGCAGGATTGTTGATTGCATTTGGTGTCAAGCTTGCTGTTTTCCCCATGCATACCTGGTTGCCTGATGCCCACGGCGAAGCATCCTCTCCTGTGTCGATGATTTTGGCTGGTGTGCTGCTGAAAATGGGCGGATATGGACTGATTCGCCTAAATCTTGAGTTGCTTCCCGATGCACACATTTACTTTGCGCCCGTTCTAGCCATTCTCGGTGTTGTTAATATTATCTATGGTGCATTGAACTCCTTTGCTCAGACCAATATGAAGCGGCGTTTGGCTTATTCGTCGATTTCTCACATGGGGTTTGTACTGCTTGGAATTGCCTCATTCACTGATTTGGGAATCAACGGCGCGATGTTGCAGATGATTTCGCATGGCTTGATTGCATCAGTGCTGTTCTTCTTGGCAGGCGTTACTTACGATCGCACCCACACAATGGTAATGAAAGATATGGGCGGTATTGGTCAAGCCATGCCCAAAGTCTTTGCCCTGTTCACAATCGGAACGATGGCATCCCTAGCACTTCCCGGTATGAGTGGCTTTGCTGGTGAACTATCGGTATTTGTTGGGATGACAAGCAGCGATGTTTATAGTTCAACTTTCTGCACCGTCACAGTTTTTCTAGCTGCCGTTGGAGTCATCCTCACACCAATCTATCTACTTTCTATGCTGCGAGAGGTGTTTTATGGTAACGACGCAGCACTCCTATGCGACATTAATAATGCAGGCTTGGAAAATCAAGAAGATGACGGAACAGTTTGTTTTGGTACAGACTGTTTGGTACCAGAAGATGCAGTCTACGAGGATGCTAGACCCCGTGAAGTCTTCATCGCTGCTTGCTTTCTGCTAATGATTATTGGTATTGGTTTCTATCCCAAAATGGCGATGCAGATGTACGACGTGAAGACAGTTGCAGTGAATGCTAATCTTCGCCAGTCTTATGCCATAGTCGCGCAAACAAATCCCCAGGTTTATGCTAATAGATTCTTGGTTCCGCAAATTTCAGAGGTTGAGGTAGCGCCCGTTTTGGGAACTTTGAAGTAAGTTTTTTGACTAATAGATTTGTCTGAATGCTCTACGCAACCGATAATTACTGCATGATAGTATAAATAATTAGGTTGCGTATGAGTAATACTTCCTTCTTCTATGGACATAAAGAGCAATCTTTATAAAAGCTAGAATTGTTGAGAGTATCTGCATCCTGATATTTGATTAACAAACGAGTTATAGTTGCCTGATAGTGCGTCAAATGTGGTGCGATCGCACCACATTTGTCACCTGATCTTTAACACAGCTTCATAAAAAATTGGTATCAGCATTCACCTGACATTATAGAACTCCTATCTAATTTAAAAAAGCTCAGTACAACGCAAAAAAGCTGAGGACGTTCGGCGAAGCCTCAGCCGCCTCACAGCAGAAGCCTACTCCCTGCTTATCGAACTTGCGCTTCTCTTTCAGAGACGCTAACGCGAACGCACACCACGCAAATAAGTTCAAAAATCAAATCGGATTGCTATAGTCAAATTTGTATCTATTGCTGAACATATACACGTATTTATTGACGAAAGCTAATTAATCAAACTCAGCTTGTGTTAAAAATTCATATACTTTTTGCTTAAGTTAGTTAAATATGCGAATTAAGAGTTGATTTTAGATAAATCAGCATTTTAAAAAAGTTCAGTAACATTGCTCTTTTAATAACAAGTTAAATCTAACTAAAATATTAATAGTTGTGCTGGCTTAGTTGATAAAAAACTTCAATTATTCCACGTGTATCTATTTGTCAACTCTCTATCAGACTGATTCATTAGTACTAAAATAAGCGCTCTATTTTTACGAAGGAGAAGTTTATTTTCACCTTACCTGATAGAAAAGGTAGCGGATTAACGTACTAAGAACTAGTAAGTCTATTCATTTAGAAATTGCTGTAATTAGGTTTTATTAAACAACAGCGTCATGATTTATGCTGGGAAATTGCGGTTTTTTTCAATTAATAACAAACACAACTTCTTTCAGCTTTGAATATTTATTAACCCATTTTAGCAATTCCCATGCAACAATATATTTCTCATTTGCTCCTACTAGTACTAGGAACAAGTTCAACTTTCATGATTACTCCGTGTCAAGCTCAAACTCCGGCAAAACCCAACAGTCAAAATACTGATAAGATTAATTCCATATCTTCAAATTCATCTTCTACTATCCAATTGAGTGATTTTGCCAATTCTACTAATAGCAAATCATCTATTGTCTCTGAAGCATCATCTAATAATTCTTCTGCCGCTAATGCCAATATAACAGAAAATAAGCCTAAGCTACGGGTTCCTATATCGAGCAGAATTTTTCCCACACATTCGATGCAGCAATAATTAGCGGCTAAATATTGAATTTACTTGCTTAGGCTGACAGGTATCTAAATTCATACATGATATACAATATTGCCTAGTGAAAATACTACCCTAGTAAGAGATTTTTAAGAGAACTCCACAGAATGATTGATCCAAAAGCTGTCATTGCGAGCGAAACGGAGTGTAGCAAAGCAATCCCAATATTTTGCGGTTGCTTCATTTCGCTTCGCTCCATACCCTTCGGGAACGCCAGGGGCGAACGCAATGACAATTGGGCATTTCTTTTTGTGGAGGTCTCTAATTTTTCTCTTTTGTTGGAGTAGGATAAGTATCATCCATCTATAGCGGCTCTCGTATTATGCGGGAAGCCGCTAGATAATGTAGTGTCTACATTCATTGAAAAACTGGCGTTACACCAGAAGTTGCTTGACGATCTCCTGCCTCGCGCAGACGTACTTCAATTTCAGAAATACGCGCCTCACCTGCTTGCAAAGCCTCGGCAGAGGTATGTACGGAATAGTATCCCAGTTTTAGCTCATACGGATGGCGAACTGCCGACCCCATTATAAAGACCGCTCCGTTTTTTTCATCAGCCTGCATGGTGATAACGCCATTACCAGAGGAAAAAGTCACTAACTCACCCTCACTGGCAATATCTGGTGTAGCCACCGCTCCCCGACTGACACTTAGCCAAGCCACATCCTGATCGACGGGGGGCTGGTATTCCCAGCGCTCACCTGGGGCAAGCGTGACCAACAGATAATTTATGCCTTCAGGAGAGCGTACGGGGCTTTTCACTCCAGCATAACTACCAAGAATGATACGGGCTGAACCTACGCCTGGAATCTTATCAGCTTCGAGATATTGACTATCAACTGGCCCATTTTCGAGTTCAGGTGGAAGAGCGATCCAAAGTTGATACCCACGCACACGCTTTGATGTACCAGAAGTCATTTCTTTCCCGTGCCAGACACCACCACCAGCACGCATCCATTCCACACCACCATAAGATATAGTACCCCTACCAGATTCAGGATCATCGAAGCGAACGTCACCTTCAATAATAAGAGTTACAGTCGCAATACCTGAATGCGGATGGATTGGCATAGATTCCGCCAGACTTGTATCGGCATCAATCAAATCCAAAAAAACAAAAGGTTTCAGCAAATGTCCTAAATCAGAAGGACTCATAAGCCGGATAATCGGCCCGTGACCTTGACCGCGTGTCCGATGGACAATTCTCCTTGTTTCTGTTTTTAGTGACATTTCTTTGCTATTCATAAATTATCTCCTTATTATTCGTTTCTGTGCAGTGATTTTTATTTGTAGCTGTGTCAAATTAATTTCATAAAATTTATAAAGCTTGAATTTTCTAGGGTCACAGCAGGTTTCATATATTTGAATCACATCTGTCGTAGGGACACAGAATTGCTCATTGGTGTCAATTTAACGTGAAAAGAAGTCTATAACTAGCTTTTAGATTGTCTCTGATGAGAATTGCTGTGCCCCTACCACTTAGTCTATTTACATGAAAATGGCTGTAAGCTTAAAAAAATTACAAATAACTTACAAGCTGTATCAACAGAAACAAATTGTTGTAATCCTAAAGTTGGTAAAGATTAACTTGATGACATGAATTTGTTTCAATACTATTTAATAATAAAACAAATATATAAAATGAAAAGTACGCACTTAAAAGTAACGTAGTCACCAAAAAGATACTGTACAATTTTCGGTTATATTGTCAAAAATTACAAAGGACAGAAACTCGTCATCATCTTGGAATAGTGCAAAAGTTTTCGAGTGATATTCATCGAAAGCTTGAAAAATAACCTCTTTCACACTAAATTTGCTCAGATTTGCTCAATTTGGATTTCACCGTCTATTCTCACACTAATGATGCTGTTTTCTGGGCAAGCAATCCAATTACCTATAAATAGTGGTTCAGACGCAATAATTACGGATTGGGGAAAAGTCGGATCATCTCTTATCCAGTAAAGAGATGGAGGCGGTGAAGTGGTAGCAAAACGAGAAGCTATTAAATGATTTCCGTCACTAAAAATCACGTTGAGTGAGGCTTCTACTTGATAGCGTTTTGCCATCTCTAAAAGCGTTAATAATGTAGTGCGTAAAACATATTCTGGAGGTCGATGTTTGTTAATTTGACTTTGTGAAAGTAATAATGCAAAAATGTGTTCGGAGTCAGTACTGCCATTAATTTTTTCGTAAAATTCTTGGGTTAAAGCGCTGCGAATTTTTCTGTGTAATGTTTTGCGGAAATTCTCAATTCGTCCATTGTGGATAAATAGCTGTTGTTGATGGTTAAAAGGCTGACAATTAGCAAAATCTACAGCTTGTCCTGGTGTAGCACTACGGACATAAGCAAGTACACACTTTGATTCAACGTAACGGCTGAGACTGGATAGGTTTATATCATTCCAAATAGGTAGAGTATTTTTATAGATGAAAGGATCAATATCTTTTTGATTATGATACCAACCCACACCAAAGCCATCTGCATTTACTAACCCTGATAGCATTTCGCGGGGTCGATAACTCTGGACTATGAGTGAGTGTTCTGGTTTATACAGAAGATGTTCTAAAGAAACAGGCGAACCAAGGTAAGCAAGTAAACGGCACATTATGAATATTCCACCTTCTATCAACACAATTATTAGGCAACAGCCTTACCCGTTTTTATTCACCACTATCAGTGGTTCCCACTTATATGGTTTTCCTTCACATGATTCTGATTATGATTTGCGTGGTGTGCATATTTTACCAGTTCAAGAAGTAGTGGGATTAAAGACTATAAATGAAACTATTGAAGTTTCAGAAATTCGTGAGTCTTTAGAAATTGATTTAGTAACTCATGATGCCAAAAAGTTCTTTTTGATGCTAATTAAAAAGAATGGTTATGTATTAGAACAATTATATTCTCCTTTAATATTAACAACTTCACCAGAACATGAGGAATTGAAAACTATTGCCAAAAATTGTATTACCCGTCATCATAGCTACCATTATCTTGGCTTTGCCACAACCCAATGGAAACTTTTTCAGAAACAATATACGCATCAACTTAAGCCATTACTTTATGTTTATCGAGTATTATTAACTGGAATTTACTTGATGCAGACAGGAGTAATCGAGGCTAATTTAATTAAGCTGAATGAAGTTTTTAACTTATCATATATTCCTGATTTAATTGCCCAAAAATTAGCAGGTACAGAAAGGTCTATTTTGTCAGATATTAATGTAGCTTTTCATCAAAGAGAATATGAGCGTCTACGTAATCAGTTACAGGAGGCATCTCAATCTAGCCAATTACCTGAAGCACCTTCATCTACTGCGGCTTTGCATAATTTGCTGGTACATCTGAGATTGAAGAGTGAATTATGAGTTGTTAAATTATGCCTTACCTATAGACAACAATAAGTAGGTAGGGGACTTGCAGGAAAATAAAGTACCAGCTAAACCGGGACAATTGTGATATCCCATTTGGGTAATGTTTCAGAACGCTGCCATAGTAATACCAGCAGATTCTAGTTTGGGTTGTGGTAATGGAGGTTGGGATTGAGTCATTATCAGTTAGGATTGTTGTACAGCAGGTAATTTTGACATTTGCAAAACACTGTCTAACCAAATGCCAAGTTCTTGAATAATCTGGTTTTTAGCATCTGTGTCATTCCAAGCTTGTTCCCAGTTAAACAGCCAGCGTGTGAGAAATCTTCCTAAGTTTGCTAACTCAAAAGCATTATCAATATCTATATCTGGGCCTATCCACTCAATAAAATACATAGTCTCTCTAATCAGGCTTTTGACCACATCCTCATCCGTAGAGTCACTGAAAAGTTGACTTATCCGTGCTAAATTAGTTGCCAATTTTTCCAATCTAACAGGAATACTATCTTGCACAAAGGTTTCTTGCTCATAAGTTAAGCCACTATTCATCCCAGAAACTCCATAATAATTGCGGCAACAATATCTCTAATCTTAACGTCCATAATTTCCATTGAACGATTCTGTCGGGGACGGAGATTAACCATAGACTCATAGATTACCTGTTGTGTATCAGGTCTGAAACGATGCGACCTAATATCACTCTGCTTACTGCCATCTTCTAGCAACGCCTGTTCACAGTAAAAGTGCATTTCACCTCCCCCAGCCAGAATCCGATGTTCAATATCTACCGCTACCTTAATATAAAACTTTAACTCTTGTAGCATCTGCTCAATTTGCCCCGGTGTAGCACGAACTCTAATAATCTCAATCAAAAAACTTACTTCTATTAAACATACGCTTGCCCTGGCTATCTTGCCTAATTACATCAGCCTTCAACTATCAACATTAAAACCCAATTGGTGCGTAGCTTTGTAACTAAATTTTCTACTTCCTGCAACTGGACTTCCTGCAACCGACAATACGCTGTATATCTGTATTGAAGCATAATTAATCGAAGTAATTAATTTGCAGCTTACCGCTGCATGGGAGAGATGTTATATTCTCTCCACCATGCCAGTAATTAATCTTGCCGATATTCAACAAATTACTAAAACACAGCAACAACTACTATTACCCAGTCAAAAATATCATCCAAATCGCTCTGCCTTTGACTCTATAAGTAGGTGGGCGAGAAAATTTATCAATATGTAACGAAATGTTAACTATGAGAATTAGAGTTAAATTTAACACGTTCTGTACTGTAATTTCCTTTTTCTCCCCTAGCTTCAACACCATGAAT
>NZ_JBALFY010000115.1:0-13635 GCF_036916655.1 Nostoc sp. | reverse complement strand
TATATGGTTTCTGTTTTGGCGGCGGCTCTCCCAAATTCAACACTCTCCTAGAATCCTACTGTCAATAGGGTTTGAGATGCGCTAACCCTGGCATTAAAATCAAACTCTTTGGAGTCCCAAACTTCATCCAGACTTGTAGACTCATCAACAATATTTGCAATCAAACAAGATTGATCGTCGTAGTTCCAGCCATTTGCTAAAAGCCACGGTAGAACCCCGTCAGATTGCAATAGTTTTTCCAGGTCAAACAAGTCAGAAAATGATTGCAGATTTTCGACATTGGGGTGAACAATTGTAATAGTCATCTGTGATTAGTTTTGAATAGTTGAACAGCACGTATTAGCTGTAGACAAAGCTTGAGTCACTTATAGCTACAGTCTCTCAAGCCCTGTTTACAACTTTTGGCTGTCATAGTTTTGACATAAGTTGGTAATGTGTTTGTCAATCAGATGTGCAATGGTTAGATTCGTGAAATGAAGCTGATTTTAGTGACACACAAGGCAGGTAAATCCTGCCTTACTTCATCTTTAGGACTAACACACCATTTCAAGAGCAGCTTTTGTTACAGCAATTGCCTGTTTACTGACCTCACGCCAGTTCGTTTCTTCGTTGTAGGATGCCATGACTAATTCCGACCCAACCCATACCCGACAGAATAAGACGCTTTCATCTGTCGTCCCTGGAGTCGGCTGTAGTGTAATCGGAGAATATAGTTGTTCTGGAGTAAGAGTTGCGATCGCGGTTAACAAGCTTTTAGAAAAATGAGTATCATAACCGGATTCTAAAATATACGTCCGGTCTGCTTGAATAGTTATCAGCAACTTGCAGGTTTCTTTTTTGCGGCGTTCTGTATTCTCAAACCGTAGTTCTTTAAGATATCCAGTTAAGGCAGTTTGAGGGACATCACTCGGTTCACCATTTAGTGTGTACCATAATCCTCCGTGCTGACGATTGCAGTAGATTTTGCAACTGCCAGCATCAGAGTGCAATCCCAGTTTTGGTTTATTGATTGAAGCGATCAGCTGCTTGAGTAGTTCCTCTTGGCGCATCAAGGCAGCAAGTAATTCGGCATTTTCTTGAGGGTTCATTTGTTTGTACCAAAAGCATTTTCACTTTTGCATTGGCGCAGCCGTTTAATTGCGATATATGAAGCGTAGAGCCAATAAAACAGCGCTCTTGATTTCACAAAAGCGCTTTCTATTACTAATTATTTTTAGTTACGGATTAGTAGTGTGAATTAAATCTTGCCAGCAAATCTTCACGAGATAATTCAAGACATAGCGGAGTAAACTCTTCTGGTGTTAACTGCAACAAACTATCGACTACTCTTGAAAGTTCTTCATCCACAGAACCAAATCGGAATCTTAACAAGTTTTCTATAACTTGACGTTGCCCTTGCTGTACTCCTTGCTCCACACCTTCTTGTACCGCTGCTGCTCTTGCTTCTTCGTAAGCTTGAGTTAAGTTCATGATCAACTCCTGGTCATCTCTGGTTAATTCTGTCTGTGTCATTACACTGATACGCCACCTATAAATTATTTCCAGTACGTTCCGGCGTACAAGATCGGATGGTGGTAGTGCAACCAGTTCTTCTACTGCCTCCCTTTGTACTTTTCCCCTCCCCAAGAGTCTAAACCATAGTGTTTCTGGAGTTGGCGGTAGCTTGTTAATCGCTACTATTGCTGCTCTTAAACCAAGAGGCAGAAAGTACACCCCGCTCATCCAATTGTCTAAATCTAGTTTAGCTTCAAAAGCCTTGAGCAAAGCTTTTGAAGCACTGGGAGAAATAATCCACAGTTGTGCTAGCTCGTTCTCCGCTATTGTTGTGTCTTCCCTGTTCGCTTTACGCTGTGCGTCTGCAATCACAGTAAATAATTTTTGTAGACAACTACGTACTTCTGTTCTATTCGGTTGATTGCGAAACGGTTCTAGCAAAGTAGTATTTAATACCGCTATTCTCCCCAATAATCCTAAAGTTTCTGCATTAGCAGCAGATGTTGGTGTTGGCGAAAATAACACATCAACAAATCTTGTTTCATCAGTGACTTCCCTGTTAGTTTTTACTTCCCCAAAGGGAGAAAGTAACTCTTCTAAAAACTGCTTGGCAAATTTATCATGAGGTTGTTGGATCATTTTGTCCCTGGCGAATTGTGTTTTATTTTACGAGGTTAAGAAAAGCTCTTAGTGGTGGATATAAAAACCCACTATTCTATTTACGCTGCTACCAACTCCCGACGAACTTGCGGCAGTTCAATCGGAGCAGTTGCCCTAGATAGCACCTCTACAGCCTCTTTCACACTCCAATGCTGCACTCCATCGCCACAGCGCCAATAGTAAGTCTTAGGGTCGTTTTCCCATAACTCATCAACGTTTCTGACCTTGAAGACAATTCCCAAGAACTCACCATCTAGATATACATTGTGAGCCGTCTGAAGGCTAGTGCGTCCTACATAGATCAGTCGATAGCCGTCCACTGGCGTACACAAGTCTTCTGCACGAGTCCCGCGATACGAGCAGTTACCGCACCCATGCCCACCACAATCTGGACAGATGGCAGCAGGCACATTCCACTTCGGCAGTGTAAAATCCCATTCAGCCGGTGGGGTTAATATTCGAGCCTTGTGGGAAATATAACAACCAGCGTGACCGATTACTTTATCAGAATGGTATTGGACGCTCAACGATAGCCAATCACAATCACCCAACAAGCCAATTTTCTCAGCAGCTTGTTTCAATTCCTCATCTTCTTCGTGATTGCACTTTACTGGAGCAGAAAGACTCGCTTTCACCTCTGCAACAGCGCGTTTGAAAGATTTTTTGTGGTATCGAGCATAACCGTGGGTCATTTTTACCCACACGATATCATCCGAGTTTATCCAGATAGTCACTACATCTTCGGGCTGGCACTCTTTTGAATAGTCTGACTGATTCACAATGGTTGCGATGATTTGGCGATCGCGTGTGGTTAACGGATCTTTTGTTAGCGTAGGGGCTGAAGTTTGTGTCATCATTAGAAATACCTCTTGTTTGGGGTAAAAAGGCGATCGCAGACTTTCCAGGGACGGCGATCGCCTTTTGTTTTGCGTGAACAACGTTGTGGTTTACCGCAACGCTCTCAAAAAGATTCGGCGTAGCCTCATGTTTCTGAATTTCAGTTATTTTCTAGGAAGAATTCACAGCACAAGGCTCTAGAGAAGGTATTGAGTGGTTGCCCTAATTGCAGGATGAGTGGATTTATTGAGTGATCTTGAGTATCTCCCCCAGCCGACTTTACCTGGCGTACCTTGTGCTATACGACGGGGGGTTCTTGTTTCTCAAATCTATGTTTTGTGTTAATCAAATTTGGGGTTGTGGTGAGCGATTCTATATTTAGCTGGGAGGCAACCGCTCGTTTCCTCCCTTATATAATCTATAGTAAAGTATGACTTGTCATTTTGTCAAAAGTCACTTGTCTTAATAGGGTATGACTTTTGGATGATTTTAGGTGAACCAAAAATGTCTTGCACATCTTCACCCAGAATATTACATATATATCGAAGCAGTTGGAAGGAGACAGTCTTTGAGGCTTTATCTCCAAAAGGACGTTCTATCATCGCTATATATTGCTTTGTCACTGGATAGTTAAATTTTTGAGTGACTTCATCGGCTAATTGTTGCATGGAGACTTTGCCACGCATTTCTCTTAAGCGTTCTCCATAAGCTGCATTCCAATTAATGCTGGCAATAACGTCTAATTCTACCATAATGAGTTCTCGGCAAGTCTCACTTGACATTATCATAATATAACTGTTATATTCTGACTAGTTTGGGTTAAAGCAAAAAGCGATCACCAGCCGTCAAGCACGCGATCGCCTTAACTACACCATTACAAAAGGGATAGTTATGTCTAACTTCTTGAATTTTAACGGGTCAAACAACAGTACCTCTTTTGACGGTATTCGTCATGTTGCTAACCAAGGAGAAGAATATTGGCTAGCAAGAGAGTTAATGTAACTACTGGGCTATAAAAAGTGGAAACGTTTTGTAGATGCTATCGACCGGGCTAAGATTGGTTCTCAAAACACTGGCATACCAGTACAAAACCATTTCGCCGATGCTGGGCTTTGTACAAGAAATGTACCCAGTGACCATCGTCTTTCTCGCTATGCGTGCTATTTAGCTTGATAACCCAAATTGTTAGTTAACTTTAGGCTGCTCTTTTGTGCTGTGGACGCAACAGCAAGCGATCGCGCTTTTTTTACATCTGCAATTCAACATTCACGTTTCCCCTAAGATTGCCATACCCATACTCTGTCTTTATAAGAGCGAGCGCTACAGCTTTGCAGTGATTGGATTGTCAGTGGTAAAGCAATTCATCTATGGCGCTACTTTTTCTCTAAACTGTTTTCCAGCAGAGAATGCAGGCACTTTGGTCGCCGGAATTGTCATTGGCTCATTGGTTTTCGGATTACGCCCTTCGCGTTCTGAGCGTTCGCGTCGCTCGAATGACCCAAATCCGACGAGCGTTACCTTTTCACCATTGGCTACAGCCTCAGTAAGGACTGCTAAAAAAGCACTAATGACTTCATCAGCTTGCTTTTTTGTGATGTTGGTCTTTGCTGCTACAGCATCCACTAGTTCACCTTTGTTCATAAATCGCCCTGAAACATTGCAAGTAATCGAAATCTAGCATTATTACCTCTTATTCAGAACGGTAAAATAAATAATCTTATAGCAACACGCGAAAATTAACATCCTTAAAATTGTTAGGTAAGAGTTTGGGAGAAGACTTCAACCTTGGTTATATAGCAGATTTCATCGATATCACCAACCAGGAAGTACTCTGTTTACCTGTTGTTAGCCACCATCCCTCGATAAATTTAGTTCGCCAAAAACATTGATATCAAATGTAAATTCAATATCAATGTAGTTCTTGCGATATCCTGTGGGCAAAGGTGCAAAAGGTGCAGCTCGCTGTATCGCATTCATTGCTACTTCATCAGTTACACGAAATCCAGAGGTTTGTACAATATTGAGATTGTTAACTTCACCTGAACGATTAACAGTGAAGTTAAGCACCGTTCGCCGATTAGACTGGCTCATTCCTGGTAGCCACTGCTGCTGAACGCGTTGCTTTAATTTGTTTAAGTAAGAGGTGAGGTCTACATCTTGACTGCTGGCATCAACACCAGAAGTCCCAATGCGATCGCGGTTAGAATTAGGCACAGCTGCAAGTTGGTCGGCGCGATAATTCTGACTAGATACACCCACAGTACCACCCAACAAACTTGCCGCACCTGTTTTTGGAGATGACTGAGCTTGAGTCGGTGTTTGCCCACTGAATCCAACTCTCGACTGCCTTAACTTCTTCGGATTCCTGGGTACTGGTAGTGTCGTAGCTCTTTCAAATGCTGTTTTTCCCAACTGGGCTGGCTGTGGTCTAGTCACGGGTGCTACTGCAATTTTCTTAGAATTAGGTAGTTGTGCCGTGGTTGAAGGTGCTGAAGGTATTTGTTTTGGGTTAAGTACTAAAGGTGTTGTCAAAGGTGCTGTTTTCAGATGCAAAGCTGGCTGTGCCGTAGTAATCGGTGCTACTGCAATTTTTTGAGAGTTAGGTACTTGCGCTGTAGTTACAGATACTGAAGATATTTGCTTTGGATTGGGTGCTGTTTTAAAAAATGGAACTGGCAGTGGTGTGGTCATTGATACTACTGCAATTTTTTGAGAGTTAGATACTTGTGTCTTGCTTGCAGATGCAGATGCCGTTTTTGGAGATTTGAATTGCGGTTGTTGACCAAATCGATTTGGTAATTCCGTTTTCTGCTGCTGCCGTTGTGTCTGGAATACCTTGAGAGGAGATGAGGCTGTTAAGTCAAAAGAACGCTCGTTATCGGCTTTCTGTCCTACCAGATTCGCTGACTTCACCACAGAAATGGGTCTTTTTGGCAAAGCTTTACCGCCAGCAAGAGAATTTTTGGTAGCCCTCAATGAGGAAGGAGAAGTTATGTCTGTTTTCTGAGGAGGAACTTCAACTATCTCAATTGGAATCTCTTGGCTAATTTCTTGCTTTGGCTCATGCATCAAAGCTCTGTACCAATATTTGCTCCCCACTAAAAAAATAGAGTGTAGCAGGATAGAAGTAACTACACCTTGGAGCATATCGAGAGGGCGCACACTCCGATGGTACAGAAATTTATCAAATGAAGCCATGTGATTGTACTTTCTTTAATAGCATCCTCAGCAGTCTATTTATAGAGTACAAGTTTCTGTTATTTTCGGTTGTCTATAATTCCTCGCACAAGGGCATCAAGGAGAAATTTGAGCGACTGCACCGTGTTCAAGTCTGTCAGTTCCCCATTTGCATTTAGTTTTTTACCAATAAACGGGATAGTTACTGACCCACCTTCGACAAGATTTGCGGCTAAAGCAGCCAGCGTCAGCACTAGTGAAGCATGAGCTTTTGAACCTCCCAATTCGGAAGGAGATGCACTGATAGTAGCTACTGGCTTGCCTACTAACTCACCTGATGAAACGATCCAATCCAGTGCGTTTTTCAGGACACCTGGCATTCCGTAAGCATACTCCGGTGTACTAATTATTACTCCATCACATTTTTCCAGCAGCCCACGCCAATCTCTTACAGACGTGGGCAAAGTATCACCATCAAGTTCAGGAGTAAAGTGTGGCAGATCAGTTAACCCTTTGTAAATCGTCAAATCCAAATTTTTAGGGGCAAGTTTTGCTACAACATAAAGCAAGGCAGTATTGCTAGAATTGGGTCTGAGACTTCCAGAAATCGCAATAATTTTCATTGAGCAAGCGCCCCATCACCAATAACCATGTCTGTGAGCCGCCAAGGGTATGAACTTGATTCGTATCCTTGGCGGCTAGGAACTGAGGAGCGATAGCATCAAGCCTTACGTCTTTCTTGCCAATCAACATAGAAAAAGAGAATTGCAAGTATTATATAGCCAATAGCCCAAGGCGCACCAGTTCCCCAGCCCAGATTAACAACTGTATCTGCAACAGTCCAACGATAACTGTGCATCAACCCAACCCAGGAAATGACAGCAGCGACTATAGACCAATAGGCAGCTTGGCGAAACTTGCGCTCAATAATGTAAACTGTAATACCAGCTAAAATCATGGCGGAAAAAATAAACCCTTGCTCTAGAGCAAAAGCCCCATCAATATACGTATCGCTCAACTTAAACTGCTCAATCAAGGTTGGTGTGAAAGGTTTTTCCGGCGTGCCCAAGCCTGCTGCACGAAGTGCATTTTTTGCAATTAGCGCACCCCAACCAGCAATCCCCGGCAATAGACCAACAACCACAGCAGGTGCATGGTGCGACGGGGTAGCTGTAAAGCTTTGAGCGACAATCACAATCCCAATCCACAACACAATTGCCATTCCAGCTTCAATCGGTACAAAGTAAGCCAGCATTGCAACGGTTCCACTTAGGCAAAGCAAGCTCATAATTATACCATTGAGTATAGAGTAACCAACTCTCGCTCCCATCGCTTTCCAGCCAGGATGACCAATATAAATAGTAGTCGGGAAACAGGAACCACAAATAGCAGCAACCAATGTACCAATACCATTTACCCTCAGACAAGGAGCCACAGGATAAGTATCACCCGCCGCTGAGGCACTTTCTAAATTCTGGAGACTGCCAACAAGATTAAATAACCCCATTGGTAGAATGATGCTGAAATAATCGACCAAGACCCAACGACTGTTCCACAATTTTAAGAGCCACAAAGAAGGGAGGTAAAGCCTAATTGGTTCCAGGGTAGCGATCAACTTGGCATGATCCCAACTGGCTAAACCTGTTACCCAAGCGAGGCTAATTCCCAACAGAACTGCCAACAATCCGCCAGGGATGGCAAATTGCACTCGCCCAAAATAAGTCAGCAGAATCACACCAAGAGGCACCAAGCCGACTACGGGATTGGCATAAGTACGAAATAGAAAACCAATGGCGATAAAAGTGATTGCAATACCGCCCAAAGTGGAAAGCAATGCTGCACGGGGGGCGAGGCGACGGAGTGGCTCTCCCAACCATGCCCCGACAAATTCTATCAACCCAGAACCAAAGCAAGCCACCAATCCTGCTTGCCAAGCTAATTGAGCAGCTTGTTCCCCAGATGCACCACTAGAAATTGCCGCCAATTTTACAGGCAGCATCACCAGAAAAATATAGGCGAAAAGACTGACGGTGTTTATCCCATAAGGCAAAGCAGTAATATTGTCCCTTTGCTCACGTTTACCTTGTTCTTTAGCTAGCCTTGCGTAATAGAAGTTGCCAACAATCAAACTAATTGCAACACCTGGCAAAATCCGCCCATAAACTAACGATTCAGGAAAGCCTAGCACTCCTTGGCACAAATTCACAATCAATAAAATTTGAATAAAATTATCAAGCGCCAGCCCAAATAAACCATCAATGTCTCTACGAACGAACCAACGCGGTACTCTGGTTGTAGCGATTTCCATTGTTTTACTTTTGCTTTGCCAATTGTCTGGCAATGGTCTTGCCGCTATTAGAATACCAGCAATCGTATTACACGTGATAAGCAAATGACACCTATTGCCGTTGTCAGGTGTAGGTAGTTGACTGCGTTGCCCAAAAGAATTGTGGCTTCTTATATTGTGACAACAGAGCTAGCAACATGAAGCCATCGTGGAGAACTGCTATAATAAAACTCTTGCATAAATATTTTGTGGTATAATTGAGGATTATTTCAATTTTGGGACATTAAAATAGCAAGAGGTTATTATTTTTTATAGCAAGTATTATCTGGCGATGCCTACGGCGGGCTGCGCCTACGTTAATTAAAAATATCTCAGCAAACATCACTTCAGTTATTGATTAATACTGAAATTATTGGATAAATTTGATTTTTTATACGATTTATAGAGTTAATTCGTGATTATAAATTCCTGCAATTAAATTTGACCTTAACCCAAAACGTCGGTGACGATTTCGATATCTATAATCCAAAATTTTAAAGATTTTTAGGCGACGATTAACGTGTTCAACAGTAATTCTTAATCGATTAAGTTCTCGATTATACTTCTTCTGATCTGTTGTTAACTTCTTACCCTTGGGTTTTTTAATTGGTGTTTCGCTTAATTGATGGATTTTAGTAATTCCTTGATAGCCTTTATCCGCTATTACTTTGAGTAATTCTCCAAATCTTACACCACTGGTTTTAAATAGCTTAAAATCATGAATTTTCCCCAAACCATGAGCTAAACAGATGATTTGACTACTTTTTTGATGGATAATTACTTGCATTTTTAACGTATGTTCCCCCTGTTTGCCACTAAAAAATCTTGGTTCTTCAGTACTTGTTATGCTAAACTAATAATTAAAATGCCAATTTAATAAGCATCTTACTCTAAAATTATTAAAGTTTCTGAACCCATAAGCTGAACGCTTAATTAGCTTGAGTTTATTATTGATGCCTTCAACGGCACCACTTGTTGTCCTATGATCAAAGTAAGCTACTATTTCATCAAACCATCGGATAAAAGTATTGTTACTATTTGGGAAATATTTTTTAGCTTTTGATAACCATATACCCAATTTAAATACTGCCGTATACCAATCATTCGTTTTATTAAAAACTCTTCTAATTTTTTCTTTTAATTCATGCATTAATTTTAGGCTAGGAGACACAGCTTTGACCTGAATAAGTTTATTTTTTTGCTCTTCGTTTAAATCTGACTCATTTTTAAGTAAAATATATTTACTTTTATTTAATCCTTCTAAGATTTGCTCTTGTTGGAATTTCTCTTTTGATGTCTTTGCTTTTCTTATTAACTCTTGTGTATTGCGCTTTTCTTTTTTTCTCTGTGTATCTAATTCCTTATTTATCTGAACCATAACGTGAAATCGATCTGCAACTACTTGAGCTTCAGGCATTAATTCTGTCACTAAGTTCTTCTGGACTTTGGACTAAAAGGCTAGAGAAAAGCAGTCAGCAGTAACACTGACTGCCGTAAAGTCAATGAAAGTAATCGATAAATCATTGACGCGATGATCCTGACACAACTAGAAAAATTCCGCCAAGCTGTCTACGATTGTTTGGGGAAGGCAAAAGATGCTGTATTTGAATTGATGGATGCAGTATTGACAAGTCCGAGTATCCCATCGTTTGTAAGCTTGTCACAAAGCCCAGTGTTTCGACGGCAATGGTCGAGCGTTTATGCAGCACTGCATGATAGTCGTCCACCGAAAAGGAAGCTGATGAAGCTGCTGGTACAGGAAATAGCGACGGATGAACAGCCATTTCTAGCAGGAGATCATAGCTTTTGGGCACGACCAGAAGCGAAGACGCTAAAAGAAAGAACTTTTTATGGGGACTCCAGGGGAAGCATAGGCATCGGGCAAAGTTACAGCACGTTAGCGTGGATACCAGAAGCGGATGGGAGTTGGGCATTACCGTTGAAACATGAACGGCTCACCAGCTTTGAAACGCCAACAAGTAAAGCAGCATTCCAACTCAAACAAATCACTCGTGAGTTAGGAAAAAGGCCACTTGCCGCTTATGACCGAGGTTACGGCAACGCCAAATTTGTGCAAGCAACGGAGGAGATTAACGCAGACCTGTTGTTGCGTTTAGCTTCCAACCGATGCGTATGGGCTAAACCTAGTGCTTATAAAGGACGAGGCGCACCGTGTAAGCATGGTCATAAGTTTAAGCTCAATGATCCTGAAACTTGGCCTGTAGCAACTGAAACTCTAGAAGTTGAAGACCTAAAATTTGGTCGAGTTAAAGTAATGCGTTGGAGTGGGTTTCATTTTCTTCAATCCCCAAACCGAGCAATGGAAATCATTCGTGTCGAGGTGATCCAACCAGTCGGACGCTATCGTAAGTTCCAACCCTTATGGCTAGCTTGGTTGGGTCAGACAATGCCTGCATTAGAGGATCTATGGCACAAATACTTGCGCCGTTTTACCCTGGAGCATTGGTATCGATTTGCGAAGCAGAGGTTATATTGGACACAGCCTTAACTTGGCTCTACTCAGGCAGCAGAGCGATGGAGTCACCTGATGCCCCTGTTAACTTGGCAACTATGGCTAGCTAGAGTTGCCTGTATTGACTCCCCATTGCCTTGGCAATCGAATCAGGATAAACTATCTCCAGGACGTGTGGCACAAGCTTTTCCAATAATTTTAGCCGCCATTGGTACTCCTGCTCAACCCCCTAAAACTCGCGGTAAATCACCTGGTCGCGCCCAAGGGCATCAGCCACCTCTACGTCCACGTTATCCCACTGTCAAAAAACACGCACCTAAAAAAGCTAAATCCCAAGAATCACTGAACAAAGCCGACTCAACTGCTGCTTAGGTTGGACTGATTTTTTCATAATTGAGCTTGACTCAGTTTCTCAAAGAAATTGGGTAACTTTGTCTTGACGTTCTCTTAATTGCTGGTTGAATCTGAATTAGTCCAAACTCCAGGTTCTTATAACCAATACAAAAATCTATACTGACTTCCTCTATTTGCTCTAAGACTTCAGTTCCCCAGCCTATAAGAGTTTCCTTTATTATTTCTTGAGTACGCCCACTTAAAATAGCAATCAGTTTGGATGTATCCAAATCTATTAGTACTGCACAATAATTTCCTTTTCCTTTAACTAGAGCTATCTCATCAATTCCCAGTCTTTTTAATTTTAGAGGTTTTGAATTTGATAATTTTTCCGATACGTCTTTTAACATACGTTCTATCTCTTCTGTTGTGACTATTCCTTTTGAAGCTACAGTATGGATATCGTTTTCTAAAACTTCTTGTATTGTTTTCTGTGCAAGCCGCTTTGTATAAGTTCTTTTCTTCTTGACAAAATTTAAATTTTCACTAAACGGTTTTTTACATATTTCACATTTGAATTGACGCCTATTAATTTCTAAAAATACTGGACGATCTCCAAAAGGTAAGTCTTTAACAATATGTCGATGATTTTGATGTAATTTCTGACTTGAGGTACCACACCTGGGGCAAATACTATATAATTTTTTTGATTTGGTTTGTAAAATAATTCCAATTCCATCATGAAGGCGATGTGATATAACTTTTATATCTCCTAAATCAAGAAGTTCTGTGAGAATTTTAATATCTCTTTTGCTAGTCATAACTGTAAATTTATATAAAAATAGTTGTAGTCCTATTTACAGTTAACAAGAAATATTCTTTAGATGTCAATCCCTATAATACTTTTAGCAGATTATTTATACATTTTTTGACATTGCTTTATATCTATATTTTAATAATTTGGCATAACAAGTACTGAAGAACCAAAATCTTTTTTGACCTTTATTAGGTCTTTCAATCGGGCTTTCCGTGACATCCATCACAACCAAATTTTCTTCAGATGACATTTTCCATAATTATTTTTTACCAGGTAAACTAAACTTTTTTGACTTAATTAATATCTTTTCAATCTTAAAAACTGTCCGACAAACTGCGGATTCTGAAAGCCCCCAGTCTAATCCAATATGATAGTAAGTACGGTATTCCCTCCAGTATTGAATAACCATTAAAACTTGGTCTTCAATAATTAGTTTAGGCCGGCGACCTGGTTTCTTTTTATTTTGAGCATCAGCTTTAACATCATCTTCCATTAACTCAAAAGTTTTACGGCTTACTCCAGTCATGCGTTTAAATTTTCTCGCAGTCAGCTGTTTAGCTTTCTCTATTTTCACTGCTCCTCAAAGTCCTAATCGCAAATTCTCAAAGTTTCTATTATACCACAAAAAACTTTTGCAAGAGGTCTAATCTTAACTGCGATCGCTAGAGCTACGCTAACGTAATTCGTAATTGTTACACCACGGGCAATAGTTAGGGGCTTGAAAAAAAGAATTATGTTTTTTAACAAATCAATAAATTGAAGGGCTTGTACCATTAATTACGAATTACGAATTACGGATTAGTAATTATTCGGTCAATCTCCTAAAACCAGAATCACAAAAGTACCAGGGATAATATAAGGTCTAGATCGTACCTGTCCTGGGACGGGGGTAGAAGTTGCTGAAAATTTAGCTGTAGCCAAATATAGCTGATGGGTCTTTAAATCTAATGCCATTGTCCGCGCTCCTGGCTCGGTGACGACACTCTTGACAATACTAAATTTGTCGGGAGAGTCTTCATGTACCACTGTCAGCGAACCTGAGCCGTTGGAGCTAAAAGCTAGTCCAGTCATTGGATCATAAGCGATCGCATCTGTCCCCTTACCAATTGGCAGTGTCGCTTTAATACTGAGAGTGTTTGCATCCACTACAGTCATGATTTGGTTTCTACAACCAATAAACAACCGCCGATGTTCTTTATCTATATCGATTCCAGTTGGTTCTGAGCAAGGTTTGAGCGGAGAATATTTCTCAAGTTTGAGGTTACTAGCATTTATGGCTACGATTTCGCTTTTGTCCTCTAAGTTCACGTCAATTCGCCCTAAGCCATCAGCCACCGCAAATTCTGGTTTACCACCCAAGGCAATTGTTCCCAAGACTTTGGTGGTTTTAGCATCAAAAACAGTTGCTGAGTTGCTTAAACCGTTAAAACCCACATTCCGCACCCAGAACTGTCACACCCCAAAGAAACGAATCTATTTAGTACATCCGAACTAATGATTGAGAAAATTGACTAGAAT
>NZ_JBALFY010000114.1:0-94822 GCF_036916655.1 Nostoc sp. | reverse complement strand
AGATTCCAGAGTTTAAGTGTCTTGTCAGTTGAAGCAGAAATCACCCGCTTGCCATCCGGGGTAACGGCTACTACTGTTACCGAGCCTGTATGACCGATAAAAGTCCGCTCATCCTCCCCAGTTTCCAGATTCCAGAGTTTAAGTGTCTTGTCAGTTGAAGCAGAAATCACCCGCTTGCCATCCGGGGTGACGGTTACTACTGTTACCGAGCCAGTATGACCTATAAAAGTCTGCTCATTTTTCCCAGTTTCCAGATTCCAGAGTTTGAGTGTCTTGTCAGTTGAAGCAGAAATCACCCGCTTGCCATCTGGGGTGACGGCTACTGCTGTTACCGAGCCGCTATGACCTGTGAGGGTGAGAAGTAAACTTCCGCCGGGGGAAATTAAGTTAGATGTTAATGGACGCAACCAAGGTAAAACTTGCTGCTGCTTTGCCACTTCCAGCATTGCTTGAATTTCTGGTACTACAAAGTGTTGCATTCGCCCCCACAATTGCCCTGCTAGTTGCAATTTATCTTTTACTAAGATATGGGCTGACAGTCGCAACGCTCCTTGAATCAATTTCAGCGTTTTGATTTGCTCTGGATTATATTCTGGCTTCTTTAATATTTCTGAGTTGTTAATTAAATCATAATCCTCAATTATTGACTGCACACCAAAATCAGAATGCTTGATTTTAGCATCGATAAAATCAAAATCAGTCAGTCTTTTATAAAAGGCTTTCCACTTTCCTATCTTGGCTTTAACACGAGGGTCAATAAGGATAGTTCGCTGGTCGCTTAACGATAACTGGGCAAATTTTTCAGCAAAACTACTCATCTTTATCCTCATCTGGTTTTAGACTTGCCCACAATTGGTCATTAGAATCGGAAATAAGACGTTGAACCTCTTGCCAATCAATATTATTGTTCTTTTTCTCTCTTTTTAGAGTAGGTTGGTTGCGGAGAAAATCTGCAAAACTTTGGTGATAAATTGAATAGTAGTCTTCCTGATTTTGTTTTTGTTTTCTCAAGAATTCCAGCCACTTATTCAAAAGCTCCAAGACATCATATTCATCTCGACTAGTGATGCGGGCAATAGATTCACAGGAAATCGGTTTACCTACCTCAACCAGTACACAGAGGATAATCGCATTTGTCCGCTTCTCTGGAGTTTCCATTCCCATCTGCGTCCAATGCTGTTCATAATAACCCTGAAGTTTCTCAGGTAATTCCTCTAAACTCAAGTCTTGATAATCTCCTCTAGCAATACTGGGTAAGACATAGTACAGGTACATAAAATTATTTTCACTTTTTTGTGCTACCTGCTCAATAAAATATGGCGGCTGAATGTTGCGTTTTTGAATCCATGCCTTTAAACCAGGATGCTCCTGCTCATCATTGATAAATGTACTAATGTACTCTGTCACATCTTTTCGATTCCAAATTTCATACTTATTGGCTGTTAAATCTAACTGTTGTTCTGGAACTTCTTCAGTTAACAAGCGCTTTTCGTTTTGGGCATAGCGTCGCCTAGTTAGCAGAAAATATATTTTATCTGGCAGATTTTTGGGTAAATCTAAAAGATTCCCTGACCCTGGTTGCTCGACTTCATCGAGTGCATCAACCACAATTACTAAGGGTTCACCAACGTTCAGCTTTTCATTTACTTTCGTCAGCAAAGTAGGTAAATTATCATTATCTGCATTCTGTAACTGATAGCGATTAATCAGTTGGTGACGAATACTTTGCAGAAATTGCTCTGGTGTATTGCGACCTTCTGCGCGAATATTGAAGTAGCAGATAGCTTTGTATTTAGATACGGATTGGGCTGCGATCGCACTTTTCCCCATCCCCGCATCCCCAATCACGGTAAAATAACCTTTAGGATACTTTTTGAGGAAATCATCAAACTCCTTAAATACAAATACCCGTCCGCAAAATGCCTTAGTTTTTTCTTCAATTAGTGCTTTAAAGTCATCTGGATAAAGAGACTGTTCTGTAGGTTCTGTAAATTGATTTAGATGTTCTTGAAGTTGTCTATTATTAAACTCATCTGGATAGAGCGACTGTTCTACGGGTTCTGTAGATTGATTCAGGCGTTCTAGAAGTTGTATATTAGTTATATGTTGCCCTGGATTGATAGAGCGTTTTGCTACATCGACAAAAGCTTGATGAAATTTCTGAACCTGCAAAACATCTATTCTATCTTTTTGTGCCTCATCTCTTAATGGATTCCATTCTTGATAATTGAAATCCAATGTCTTTGCTGATGAAAAAGTTTTATAAAAAACCTTTCTGATTTTTTGATTGTCAAAAAACTTCAGGTTAAGCTCAAGCTGAGTATTATCAAAATCATTCTTGACTTCAAGACCATACTCTATTAGAGCATGAACATAAACATCGTCAAATTTTTCTGGCGGCTGTGCTGAATTAATTCCTAGCTTTTTTTTAATTTCAATTACAGTTTTGTGACGCTGAACTGCATTTATGATTGGGGAAACAGTAGCGGCAGCAATAGCTTTAATTACCAGGGTAATATCCATCTTTCCTGTGGTGGGAGCAGGTTGTGATACCCTTACCTTATCGCATATTTACTGAGTTACATTGCTAGTTCTTGGGTGGTGGAGTGATGTAGAGTTATGTGTGGTGCGATCGCTTCACATTATTATCTCACTAGTTAAACCGTCACTCTAAATACAAAAACTTTTCTGAGCAACATCACAACTGAAGTGGCTCCCGCTTAAACTAAGATGACTAATGTTCAAACATTGGTCATTAACATTCTGATTTTTATGACTGACAATAGGTAAAAACCCGATGAGAGTGTTATTTCAGCTATTTTCTAGGCAAACAAAATTGCTCCACTCCTTGGGGAAGTTGCCGACACATATGCTGGAATCCTTGAGGATTAATTTGCCACCAAGCAAATAATCCCAGACTTGTACCCCCTACAAGCAATGCTAATACTTCCCACAGTCTTAACAAACGTTTATCCCGTTTAGGTTTTGTAATGAAAGTTGGTCGAATTTCTGGTATGAAAGGTTTTTCCTCTGAAAGATCCAAATCTAGATCCAAACCTAAATCCAAATCTAGCAGAGTTTCCGAACTTTCTGTAAAGGAAATTAATTCCTCTTGTTGTTCCTCTACTTCCTCTAGTTCTGCTTGTTCCTCTTCCTCTGATTCTGCTTGTTCTTCTTCCTCTTGTATTTCTGCTTCTATAATTTCTTGTGGCAACGCCGGAGTCACAGGTACTAAATATTCTGGGGAAACACGGCAATAAGTCAGAACAACCGATGTATTATCACGCCCATTTTTTTCGTTTGCCAAGTTAATCCAGTTGTGGACAGCATCTTCAACTGTCATTTGTCCTGTTAACACAGGTATTGCATAATTCTGCCAAGATTGTTCTACCCAGTTATTGTCACTTAAACCATCAGAACACAGTAACAAGATGCCATCTTCTTCCACAATAAATCGCTGAATCTTGAGACGCAAAGATTCTGAATCTCTTGTCCCCAATGCTTGAGTTAAGGCACTAGCATCTGGTCTTAGAAGTGCCTTTCGATACAAGCTTTTTGCAAGGCGGACTTCCCGCGTCGCTACATCATCATCGACAGTGAGTAGCTGGCAATAATTGTGAGTAATCCAATAGGCGCGGCTATCGCCAATATTAGCTAAGTAAAGTTCATGGGTATTATTTGATTGCCATCCAGTTCTCGTCTGGACTCGTTGGGGAATTTGCACCGCCATGACAATTGTTGTAGCCATGCGTTCTCTGCCTTGGCGTTTTTGTTCATCATTGCGGGCACAAATCAGATTATTTATTACCCGTAAGCTTGCTTCTAATTGTTCTTGTAATAACTCTGGCGGTAAAAGTCCAGTTTGTTGTGTTACTTCCGCTAGTAAAGCGCGAATTTGCAACTTTGCAGATTGCACTGTTAACTTACTAGCAACCTCACCGCCTTCATGCCCGCCAATACCATCGCAAACAATCGACAAATGGCGTAATAAAGGTTCATCTAAATCACTCAAAGCATTGGGATAGCAAGCGTCTTCATTTTGCGCCATGATTGGGC
Organism: Nostoc sp.; assembly: GCF_036916655.1. Classification (GTDB taxonomy): domain Bacteria; phylum Cyanobacteriota; class Cyanobacteriia; order Cyanobacteriales; family Nostocaceae; genus Nostoc. Next base: position 90,766 of record NZ_JBALFY010000114.1, on the reverse strand, counting down.
CAATATCTGTAGAGCCTGCCACCTTCAAGACTAATGGCAATTCTGCCGCAGCTGCTAGTAGTAAATGATTGAGTTGAATATTAATCGCTTCTAACTCAATCTCAGTTTCACACATCTCCTGAACTATGTTCTGTAACCCTTTGGCTACTGACGCCTTGGCAGACACTACCCAAAACTGCCAACATTCACCTAGACTTTGTAAACTCAGTTTCTCATCTGCTGGTGTTTGGTAGAGTTCCAACAGTCGCACACACCAACCTTCGACCCTCAAGTTATCTATTACTAGTAAACTGTGGCTAAGTCCCAGTTCTGATAAAGGTGTCCAAAGTTGGAGAATTTGCCACAGCCAATAAACTTGTCGTACTGCTGTTGCTTGCTCCCATGCCTCAACGATAGTTGGATAGATATTTCCTGTCTTATCTATCGGCACGTTTTCCAATAAAAGGATATCAGTTGTATCTCCATCAAGGTTACTCGCAAACCCATAAGCCTGGGGTAAATGCAACCGCTCTTGATATAACCGTAGATAAGGAGTTACTTCTGTTGGCAATTCTTCAGGTATATCTGGCGGTAGTCCCGGTTGAGTATCCAACCAAATCTGCTGTTTAATTACTTCATACCTGTCTGCAACCTTTGTGCCTGGTGGGATTTGAGCAGACAATGAGCCAGTCGCCCAAAGATAGCGGTGAACTAAAGGAGTTTGGCAATTGGCACAAACACTATCTCCCATTGGATTAATGGGGCTATTACAGCGTGGATTTATACAAAAAATTATCAGTTGGGTAGAAATCATAAAGGTATAAATTTAAAAAACAATCAACTCATGAACTTCGATTAACTTTAGCTGGCAATGACTTGCAGGCTAGAATAAACTGGACTTGTGTACTGCTAGCTACACGTTGTTACTGAAATTAATCAAAATTATTGGTAGAAATATCAAGTTTTGCTTTCTGTAAATAACTTACGTCTGGCTGTATCTAATCGTAGAAATGCATTTACGTCAATGTAGAGACTAGGATGGCGCTATGCCAAGTTTTACCTTAATCTGGCTTCTGGCAGGAGCAGTTCTGTGTTTAATGGAACTGTTTTTACCATCGGCGTTTGTCGCCTTCATGATGGGAATTAGCGCTTTGGTGGTGGCGCTGCTGTCTGGAGTGGGTATGGGAGGTGTATGGTTGCAAGTTATAGTTTGGCTGTTGCTTTCCACAGCCCTAATTGTGCTTTCCCGTCGTTTTTTGCAACCGCGACGACGCAAATCGAAAATTCAGGATGCAGTCATAGCCGAAACCTTAACAGAAATTCTGCCTGGGAAAACAGGGCGGGTAAGGTATGAGGGAAATTCTTGGCAAGCAAGATGTGATGATGAGAAATTTACCGTACCACCCCATCAAAAAGTTTATGTAGTTAGGAGGGAAGGTACTACTTTAATTGTTGTACCAGAAAATCTGTTGAATTCTTAGTTAATGGGGATTGGGGACTGGGGACTGGGGATTGGGAAGAGGACAAGGAGAAAGACTTGTTGCAAATTCTCCCTCATCTCCCCACTCTCTACTCCCCACTCCCTACTCCCCATTCTCTTTATTAAAAACCAGGAGATTCACAATGGAACAGTTTTTTTTACTAGTATTTTTAGCTCTTGGCGGTGGTGCTGTAGCCGGAACGGTGAAAGTCGTCAATCAGGGCAATGAAGCTTTGGTGGAAAGATTGGGTAGTTATAACAAAAAACTGGAACCAGGACTAAATTTCGTCATTCCTTTCCTAGATAGAGTTGTCTACCAGGGAACTATCCGCGAAAAAGTATTAGATATTCCTCCCCAACAGTGCATCACCCGTGACAACGTTGGCATTGAGGTAGATGCAGTGTTTTACTGGCGTATCGTGGATATGGAAAAAGCCTGGTATAAGGTAGAAAATCTCCAGTCGGCAATGATAAATATGGTGCTGACTCAAATTCGTGCCGAAATGGGACAACTGGAGTTAGATCAAACCTTTACTGCTCGTTCCCACATCAGTGAACTTTTGTTACGAGACTTGGATGTTGCTACCGATCCTTGGGGTGTGAAAGTAACACGGGTAGAACTGCGAGATATCATTCCGTCTCAGGCAGTGCGAGAATCGATGGAATTGCAAATGTCGGCAGAACGACGCAAACGGGCAGCAATTTTAACTTCTGAGGGCGAACGCGAATCTGCTGTTAATAGTGCTAAAGGTAAAGCTGAAGCGCAAATATTGGATGCCGAAGCTCGTCAAAAATCGACAATTCTGCAAGCGGAAGCTGAACAAAAGGCGCTAGTTTTGAAAGCTCAAGCGGAACGTCAGCAGCAGGTTTTGAAAGCCCAAGCGATCGCAGAATCAGCAGAAATTATAGCCCAAAAGCTCCAGACAAATCCCAATGCCAATAAAGCAGTCGAAGTTCTGTTTGCTTTAGGCTATCTAGATATGGGTTCGACAATTGGTAAAAGCGATAGCAGCAAGGTGCTATTTATAGATCCGCGCACTATCCCTGCTGCTTTCGAGGGTATGCGTTCTGTTATCTCAAATGGTCAAGTTGACTCTAACGATTTATTTTCTAAACAAATACCAGGATTAGAAAATAACCGCTCTATTTAGAAGTAGATGTGGAGAATGGAGAGGGGGACAAGTTTCTTCCTTTTCTCTTTCCAATGACAAATGACTAATGACAATTGACATCCTCACCGCCGTGTTCGCCCTTGGCATTCCCAAAGGGTACGCACTCTTGAAGAAGAAGTAATGAGTAATAAGTAATAAGTAATGAGTAAATACCCATTTTTCATCCACTCATTACTCATTACTCCTTACTCATTACTTTAAAGCATTGCGTGAAGCACGGGGTTTTAGACCCATTTTTCTGATGACTAATGATAATTAACCCAGAACAGGTTATCAGCGCTATTATTGCGATCGCTAATCCTTTTATTAAGGAAAAAATTCGGCGCAATGAAACTGTAATTAAATTACTTCAGCAGTTTCACCTCGATCCAGAGCATCCACCAGCAGATTTTAGTGGGGTTTATGCATACTCACTAGTAGAATACGGTGTTGGGAAACCCAAGCCTGTTTTAGAACTTTTTCGCCAAGAAGCAATCAAACAGGCTTTCCGCAAAGCATTTGACCATAATAACCCCTCAATTTTACTTTCTGAGGTTGATGCTTGGCTTGATGCATACTCGTTGGGTGATGACATTAGAAGTTTGGGAATTGACATTAGAAGAGAAATTGCCGCGTTTTATATTGTGTTTGCAGAAGTTGCTAAACGCACACGCAACCCAGCAGATACACTTATGAGTCAACAAATAGGCTCTTTGCAAAAACGCATTGCAAATATCCAAGAAGTACTTGACAGGTTGCCGACGCTGGAAGGTATTCGGACAGAAATGGCGCGGTTGGCACAAAATTCCCCCGCACTGCTAGAGGCTGGAACATCTACCGAAAATCAATGTCGAGCCATAGCTTTAGCTCAACAAATGCGCGGCTGGTTTGAAACCTTGGGCTACCGCTTTGAAAAGTATGAAGTTTGGGGTGATTCATATTTTGAGTGGATTATTAATGTACCAACCCGGCGTAACCGATATGACCGCATTTTAATCAGGGGAATTGAGGGCGAAGTTGGACTCAAGGATGTAGCTGTTTTGCGTTCTTCTGTGGAGCAACAGAGAACTGATGAAGGTTGGTTAGTAACGGCAAGGAGGATTGCACGAGCGGCACGGAATGAGGTAGAAAAGGAAGAAAACCGCCACTTAGGTTGTTATACTTTTGACGAACTCATTGACCAAGATGCTGATTTTAGTGATTATCTCGATTGGTTAGAAGCGGAAATCATTCGGCGGCAAATAGATACAAAATACGTTCCTTTAGCTTGTACAAAAGAGGAAATTGACCCCGATACTAAACAGCGTATCGGCATTAGTCATTATAGCGATCGCGATGGTTGGATTGATGGTTATATTGATATGTGGTTGGACGATCCCGCCAAAGAGCATATTTCTATACTAGGAGAATTTGGTACGGGCAAAACTTGGTTTTCCTTCCATTATGCTTGGGTGGCATTGCAACGTTACCGAGATGCTCAAAAGCGCGGTGTTGAGCGTCCCCGTTTGCCTTTGGTAATTACACTGCGAGATTTTGCCAAAGCAATAAATGTTGAGAATGTTTTGGCAGGGTTCTTTTTTACACAACATAATATCCGTTTAACTAGCGAAGTATTTGACCAGTTAAACGGTATGGGTAAATTGCTGCTAATTTTCGATGGTTTTGACGAAATGGCAGCAAAAGTTGACCGTCAGCAGATGATTAATAACTTTTGGGAACTGGCGAAAGTGGTAGTTCCTGGTGCCAAGGTTGTTTTAACTTGTCGCACCGAACATTTTCCCGACGCTAAGGAAGGACGCGCTTTACTCAATGCCGAGTTACAAGCATCTACCAAGCAACTGACAGGGGAAACACCACAGTTTGAAGTGCTGGAACTGGAGAAATTTAACGACGACCAAATTCGGCTGGCGTTGTCGCACCAAACGGAAACTGCAACGGTTGAACAAGTGATGGGAAATCCACAATTATTGGATTTAGCCCGTCGTCCGGTGATGACAGAGTTAATTTTGGAAGCTTTGCCAGATATTGAGGCGGGTAAACCTGTGGATATGTCGCGGGTTTATTTGTATGCGGTGCGGCGGAAAATGGAACGGGATATTAAGAGCGATCGCACCTTTACTTCTTTGGCAGAAAAGTTATACTTTTTGTGCGAACTTTCTTGGGAAATGCTGTCTACAGACGAAATGAGCCTCAATTATCGGCTTTTCCCAGACAGAATTCGGCGGTTATTTGGTTCAGTAGTGCAAGAAGAGAAGGATTTAGACCACTGGCATTACGACATGATGGGGCAAACAATGCTCATCCGCAACGCTGATGGTGATTATACTCCAGCGCATAGGTCTTTGTTAGAGTTTTTTGTAGCGTATAAATTTGCAGCAGAGTTGGGAGTATTAGCGGATGATTTTACGGATTTAGCGCGAGTGCGATTCCAGATAAATCATGATGCTGCACCTGTTGATTATAGTTGGTCTGCTTATTTCAGTCGTCAGCTAAATACGGCTGGGGAGATTCTGCCAACTCCAGCATTAAAAAGATTTATAAGTGAATCGTTAGAAAAATTGAGGGTAACTTTTGGTAAAGCACCTTTAACGAAAGCGGTGATGGATTTGTTGATGGGGATGGTTGATATTGAGGCTAAGGAGTCGGTTATCAAGATTATTGAGGGGACACGGGGAAAAAGTGAGGATGAAGTCGGTTATGTCGGGGGGAATGCTGCAACAGTCTTGGTAAAAGTAAATAAATTTGCTTTGAATGGAAGAGATTTAAGCGGTGCTGTGCTTAAAGGTGCTGATTTTACTGACGCTAGCTTGCGTGATGTTAATTTTGCACAAGCAAATTTGGTTGACAGCATTTTTACTAAACTATTTGGTGCAATTTTCTCAGTTGCGTATAGTTTTGATAGTCAATTTGTAGTTACTGGTGATGGTGAAGGCATTGTTCGTGTATGGAAAGTTGCTACTGGCGAAGAGATTTTGACTTTTAGTGGACATACTAACGCAATACTTTCGGTTGACTTTAGTCACGATAGTAATAAAGTTGCTAGCAGTAGTCACGATAGGACTATTAGGCTATGGGATACCCGCACTGGTAGATGCTTAACAATTTTACAAGGACACAATAATTCTGTAAATTCAGTTGCTTTCTGTCCTAAAGGTAAGATTCTTGCTAGTGGCAGTTCTGATAATACAGTGAGATTATGGGATATTCAAACTGGTAAATGCTTGCAGATTTTGCAGGGCCATACTAATTCAGTATACTCAATTGCATTCAGTCCAGATGGTGAGATGTTAGCTAATAGTGGTTCTGATTACACGATAAAATTATGGGATATCCAAACTAGCCAATGCTTAAAAACTTTAGAAGGACATAGAAATTCTGTAAAATCAGTTATTTTTAGTCCAGATGGTAAGATGCTTGCAAGTGGTAGTTATGATGAAACTGTAAGATTATGGAACGTAAGCACAGGTCAATGTAAGTTAACCTTGCAAGGCGATAATATCTCATCATTAGTACATAATATCTCATCATTGGTAGTTGCTTTTAGCCCCGATAGTAAGACAATTGCTAGTAGCGGCGACCAAAATATCAGATTTTGGGATATAGAAACAGGTGAATGTCTCAAAACATTAAAGGGACACTTCAATTCAGTACGTTCAATTGCTTTTAGTCCAGATGGAGATACTCTTGTTAGCGGTAGCTATGACAAGACAGTAAGATTTTGGAGTGTTGCTACAGGTGAATGCCAAAAAGTTTTACAAGGACACAGCATTTGGGTAAACTCTGTCGTTTTTAGTTTAAATAGTGAAATGATTGTTAGTGCAGATGATGAGACAACAGTCAAATTATGGAATGTTGGCACTGGTAAATCTGTAAAAATTCTACAAGGTCACACCAATTGGGTGCAATCAGTTGCTCTTGATAGAGATGGTGAAATACTTGCTAGCGGTAGTGCTGATACAACAGTGAGATTATGGAATTTCCGCACAGGAGAATGCTTGAACGTTTTGCGGGGACACAGTGATTGGGTACAATCAATCGTTTTCTCTCCAAATGGCCAGATACTTGCAAGTGCTAGTGGTGAGGGAAGTGTAAGATTATGGGATATAAAACTAGGAGAATGCTGGAAAATTTTTGAAGATAATCACTCAACACGCTCAGTTGCTTTCAGTCCCGATGGTGAGACATTAGCTGTTAGCAATTATGGCGGAGAGATAAAGCTATGGAATATCTATACAAGCCAATGTCTTAAAACATTAGAAATAGGAAGAGGCCCTTGGACACGCTCAATTGCTTTCAGTTTAGATGGTAAACTTTTAGCTAGTGGTACTCTTAATGAAAGCGTTGGATTATGGTGTACCTTAACGGGTGAATTATGGAAAACTTTACAAGGCCACACCAAATCAGTATCCGCAGTTGCTTTTAGTCCAGATGGTAAAACCCTAGCGAGTGGTGCAGACGACCAAACTGTAATACTTTGGGATATCAACAGTGGTAAATGCCTAAAAATTTTACAAGGTCATTCTCTTTGGATTCGTTCAGTTGCTTTTAGTCTGGATAGTAAAATGCTTGCTAGTTGTAGTTGTGATGGCACAATAATGCTTTGGGAGACTAGCACAGGTAATTGCATAAGAACACTGAGATCAAAAAGACCTTACGAAGATATGAACATTACAGGCGTTAGAGGTTTAAACGAATCTAAAAAAGCAACTCTCAAAGCATTAGGTGCTATAGAAAATGAAGCTTAATAATTTTAACCTGAAGACTTGTAAAAGAAAGTTGATTTACCCCAGTAACAAAACCTCAACAACCTACTTCAGTTTCATTGAGTAATAATTGTTCAACTGCATCGCTCAAACTAACGGTAAGTTCGCGCGATGCCTACAACGGGCTACGCCTATGCACTACTTGTCTAATTATTTTCGCGATCAAATAATCAAGTTTTGATAAGTTGTAAATTATGACATTATCTATTCAGCCAACCACAGTAACAAGTGTAGAAGAGTTCTTAAAACTACCAGAGACAAAACCAGCAAGCGAGTATTTTAACGGAAAAATATACCAAAAACCTATGCCACAAGGAGAACACAGTACTTTACAAATTGAATTAGCTTCTGCCATAAATCAAGTTGCAAAACTACAAAAATTAGCTTATGCCTTTCCTGAATTACGCTGTACATTTGAAGGTCGTTCAATAGTACCAGATATTGCAGTTTTTGAATGGCAAAGAATTCCATTGCTTCCTAATGGAAAAATTACAAATAAATTTGAAATTCCTCCAGATTGGATAATTGAAATTCTCTCGCCAGAACAATCGCCTAACCGAGTTATCAGCAAAATTACATTTTCTATTCAAAATGGAGCAAAGCTAGGTTGGTTGCTCGATTCGGCAGATGAGTCAATCATGATTTTTGAACCAAATAAATTACCAGAATTAAAAGAAAAGCAAGATATTTTACCCGTTTTAAATGTTTTAGAAAATTGGCAATTAACAGTTGCAGATGTATTTAGTTGGTTGAGTTTTATTTAAAAAAAGCATTTATTACAGCAGAATTCAGAATTCAGAAGTAAAAAACGCTTTATCCCTCTTCTGTCACTCTCCGGGAGGGCGATCGCTAGAAGCCTGATGAGGCAATCAATACAAGCTATACTATTAGAAAAAAATTGGTCTTGTATTTGTTATTAGAAAAGAATCGCGCGATCGCTTGCTATACAAAAGCTCTAGAATCCAGAAATGGCAAATGTTTTCGGAGAGTGACAAAAGAGGGTTATTCATCTCATAAAATTGGTATGACTACTGACCAATTTCAGGAGCTTGATTTACTTGGCATTGACTGCACAACCCAAAAAACTCTAGGGTGTGGTAAAAAACTTTAAACTTATGGCTGGTTTCTAACTGGTCTTCTAAGTCATGAACAGGGCATTGATGAATCGGAATTGAGACACCGCATTGCAAGCAAGTAAGGTGGTGTTTATCTTGCTGCGCTAGGCTATAGAGGGCTTCACCGTTAGCCAAATTCCGCACTTGTACCATGCCTTCTAGTTTTAAAGCTTCTAGAGAACGGTAAACTGTTGCTAAACCCATACTCTGATTTGTATTACGTAGTTCTACGTAAATATCTTGGGCGGAAATGCCTTTTTTGATGGTTTTCAGTAGGTTGAAAATACGCTCTTGACTGCGGGTGCGTATGGCTCTCATAGACAATTATTTAAATATGCCACTGTAGTTGAAGCTGTTAGATGGGCTAATCGCTCAATTAACTTTAACCGCTTCGTAATCTTATTTTCACTCAGTTAGAGCATAAAGTTATAGTATAGCGATCGCAGGATTCAAAAAAAGCCCGTGCAAACCAAGTATCTAGCCAAAATTTTCGTGACCCTTCGTCCTTCAGTTTTAGACCCCGCTGGTGTCGCTGTACAATCCGGTCTTAAGCAACTGGGATACGAGAACGTTGACCAGGTGCGGATTGGCAAGTACATTGAACTCACCATCACCTCAACTGATGAGAAAAAAGCGCGTAAAGACCTTGATACCATTTGTGACCAAATGCTATCAAATCCCGTAATTGAAAATTACCGCTTTGAATTAATTGAGGTCGAAACTCAAACTGGGGTATTTTAGGGATTGGAGACTGGGGACTGGGGACTGGGGATTGGGGATTGAGCGCTTTTCCCTCATCCTCCCTCCCAATGACTAATGACCAATGACTAATGACTAATGACTAATGACTAAATTCGGTGTTGTTGTTTTTCCCGGTTCTAATTGCGATCGCGATGTTGCTTATGTAACCAGAGATTTACTGGGGCAACCAACTCGCATGGTTTGGCATCAAGAAACAGACATTGCTGATTTGGATGTCGTGATTATCCCTGGTGGTTTTAGTTACGGTGATTATTTACGCTGCGGTGCGATCGCGCGTTTTTCACCCGTAATGCAGCAAGTTGTAGAACACGCCCAAAAAGGTAAGTTTGTCCTCGGTATTTGTAATGGTTTTCAGGTATTAACCGAAGTCGGACTTTTGCCGGGGGTGTTAACCAGAAATCGGGATTTACATTTTATTTGCGATCGCGTCCCTTTGAAAGTTGAGCGTACTAATCTCTCATGGACACAAGCTTATAGCACTGGTGAAGTTATCACTTTGCCCATAGCCCACGGAGAAGGGCGATTCTACGCTGATGCAGCTACTCTCGCAGAAATTGAAGATAACGGACAAGTCTTGTTTCGCTATGAAGGCGAAAATCCCAACGGTTCATTGAACAACATCGCCGGAATTTGCGATCGCCGGGGCAATGTGTTGGGGATGATGCCGCACCCAGAAAGGGCATCAGACGCAATGCTGGGGGGTAGTGATGGCTTGAGGTTGTTTCAAGGCTTGCTAGAGAAGGTAGCGGCACTAGCGTAGAGGAAATCTCAGGCAATAAATTGGGTTAAAGAGCGATCGCTGTCTGAAAGATAGATGAACATTCTTCTACAGACGGCGATTTATCATTTATTTACCTCACGCGGTTGAACAGATAAAATATAGGGGTTCTTAATTGCATAGAATACAGACCATTTGTAGGGGCACAGCAATGCTCATTGGTGTCAACTTAACTGAAAGCAAGTCTAGAACTAGCTTTTAGATTGCCTCGTTCCCAGTCGAAGACTGGGAATGCTCGTCTTTGAGGCTCCGCCTCTGTTACTGGCGGCAGAGCCACTAGGAGTAGCATTTCCAGCCTCCGGCTGGAAACGAGGTTTTAGAGGAGTTTCAGCTTAAGTTGACACCAATGAGCAATGCTGTGCCCTATTGTGTATTGCATCCAAACGAGAAAGTTTTCTGTAATCAGGCGATCGCATTTGTGCATTCTCCAGGTATGAAACTGCACGCAAACAAGCAGGAAAGGTGGATGCGTGGCATGAATATATCGGATATTGTGAAATTCATTGGCAGCAGTAAAACTACTGAATACTAATTAGTTCCATCGCTAGTATGTGGGTGAGAAAATTTATAACTAAGCGATCGCTTCAGCTTGCCATTCAACTACAGTACAACAGTCGTAGGGGCACAGCAATGCTCATAGGTGTCAACTTAATGGAAATAGCTTATCTGTTTGCTTCCATGCCTGCCCGGAAATAAATTTTCGGGCTAATAGCTGAAGTCTACTGAAGTAGACTGGAGATTTTTGGCGATATTTAGTCATCTGAAAGATGACTTTAGCTATGAGACGGGAATTTCAATTTCCGGCGGACGAGCGGTTTCACGTTAAGTTGACACCAATGAGCAATGCTGTGCCCCTACCGCCTGGTCTATTTACCTGACAATAGCTGTAAAATACAAACCCTTTATCCTTACCCAACTGCTGCAAGAAGTCTATTCATAGCAAAGAATTCAAAAAGGTAATATTAGAAAGAATCGTTAAAAGGTAATCATGTCAGCTATCCAAACAACTGTGGTTCTTGCGATGACGGCCGATGGAAAAATTAGTGCCGTAGATCCGAAAGCGCCTCGCGAATCCGATGCAGCCGATCAAGCACACTTGGAGTATCAAGTTTCTCTTGCCGATTTAGTTCTGGTAGGAGCAGGGACTATTCGGGCTGAGGGAGGAACTTTTTCAATTCGCAATCCTGAGTTGTTGGCAGCACGTGAGGTTCGGGGTCAGTCTCCTCAGCCGATTACCTGTGTTGTCTCAGGTTCCCTAGACCTATCGCCGGACTTGGCTTTTTTGAGTCAGGACATTGAGCGATGGATATTCACTACACGGACTGGTTTAGAGCGCAATTCTGATACAACAATCCTGCACAAACTGGCTGAATTAATTGATTTGGGAGATACAAACCTAGACTGGGATCGAGCCTATACCTTGATGGCAGAGCGAGGTATTCATAAAGTTGTTGCTTTGGGAGGCGGCTCTTTAACAGCTGCTCTATTGCAGGCAGGACGAATTGACGATTGGTGGTTAACCATTTGGCCAGTCATTTATGGAGGAAAGGACGCCCCTAGCCCAGTGGAGGGAGAGGGTTTTATTCCTAGTGCTGCTCCTCATCTTCAACTCGTTGAAACTCGTCAGGTTGGAAGTGAGTTGTTTTTACACTACCGCACACTTAAGTGATTTCTTTCACTGATGAATTGCGTCTAGAGACGCAATTCATTTGGTTTTAATTAGCCAGGGGGCCAATCCAACTGCCGTCCTCCTAAAATATGTAAATGTAAATGATGGACTGTTTGACCACCGTCATCACCAGTGTTGATGACAACTCGATAACCATTTTTCAGTCCCGCTTCTTCTGCAACACGTTTGACGGTTAACAAAAGATGACCCAACAGAGCATGATCCTCAGATTCAGCATCAGCTAGCGCAGCCAGGGGTTTTTTGGGAATGACCAAGATATGAGTCGGCGCTTGGGGATGAATGTCTTTGAATGCCAGGGCTAAATTATCCTCATAAACAATATCAGCCGGAATTTCCCGACTAATGATTTTGCTGAAGATCGTTTCTGTAGTCTCACTCATGTCAATTTACCTACTTATCTCTTAGAGATTTTATAATTAGACACCATTAAATGTAGTGAGATAAAAACTAGCTTCTCCATTTAAGAGAAGCTAGCTATTACTACGATTGATGAATAATTTTATTTTCTCCTTAATCTAGAGAATGTTCAGCTATTTTGGTTGAGTAGGGCGATTTTCTTGGGGAGAAGGTACACCATCGCCAGGAGGATGAGGTGGAATACCTAGTGCATCAATCAACTGTTGTTCTGTAACTCCTAACTTGGTGGCTGCGGCTTTCAAATCTGGTCTAGGTGGACGCTGATTGCGATCGCCTGGATTTGGAGGATTGGCAGGAACTCCCAAGGCAGCCTTTAACTGTGCTTCTGTAACTCCTAACTTGGTGGCTGCGGCTTTCAAATCTGGTCTGGGTGGACGCTGATTGCGATCGCCTGGATTCGGAGGATTGGCAGGAACTCCTAAGGCAGCTTTCAACTGTGCTTCTGTAACTCCTAACTTGGTGGCTGCGGCTTTCAAATCTGGTCTGGGTGGACGCTGATTGCGATCGCCTGGATTTGGAGGATTGGCAGGAACTCCTAAGGCAGCTTTCAACTGTGCTTCTGTGACTCCTAACTTGGTGGCTGCGGCAGCAAAATCAGGTCTGGGTGGACGCGGCTGTTCGTTTGATGGTTGGTTGGGTGGTTGTTGTGCCTGTGCTATTTGATCGAATTTATTAGCAGCATTTGCTTGATTGAGTGAAATAAAACCAAATGTGCCAACTAAAACAGGAATTGCTGTCACTACTAGAAATCGACGAATATTCATAAAAATCAACCTTCAAAAGGTAGGGTGTTCATATTTATAATTGAGCCACCTCAAAATTACAGCTTGTCTATTTTATAAATTACAGTTTTGTAATTTAAACAGAAAATAATGAATTTAAAATGGAATAATATGTGAACTCATAAATACTTGTGAATGTTCTATTTGTCGAAGATGAAGCGAAAATTGCTAACTTTGTCCGGGCTGGGCTGAAGGAGCAGGGATTTGTTGTAGATTACTGCGATAACGGTGATGAAGGATATCTGCGGGCATTAGATAACGCTTATGATGTGATTTTACTCGACATTATGATGCCGGGAAAAGATGGACTATCGATTCTAAAACTATTGCGGCGGCAAGGTCGGAATACTCCAGTAATTCTGTTGACGGCTCGGAATGAACTAGACGATCGCTTGCAAGGACTAAATTTGGGAGCCGATGACTATATCGCTAAACCGTTTTTTGTGGAAGAGTTAGTAGCTAGAATTCATGCCGTTATGCGTCGGAGTGTGAGCGATCGCCAGAATGTACTTGGCGTTGGGCCGATTAAACTCGATCGCATCACCAGAGAAGTTACTTGCAATCATCAGGCGATAGAACTCACCAGCCGCGAATTTAATCTTCTAGAATATTTAATGCGCTCTCCCGGAAGGGTTTTCACTCGTACCCAAATTCTAGAACACGTTTGGGGGTACGACTTTAACCCTAACACCAACGTTGTGGATGTTTGTATTCAGCGAATTCGTAAAAAAATTGACCCCATTGATGAAGCAGTCTGGATTGAAAGCATTCGAGGGGTTGGATACCGATTTCGCAAGCCAGATTCTTCCTCATGAAACTTGATTCTTTTCGACTCCGCCTTGCTCTGTTGTCTGCGGCTCTAGCTGGAAGCACATTAGTCGGATTTGGTGCAATTTCTTGGTTGCAGATTTACAATGCTAAGATTAGTCGCCTGGATGCAGAACTATTAAATCAATTGCTGCGGGTAACTCCGAACTCGCCTCAACGACAGGAACCTCCAGTTCCCGGAAGTTTTTTCCAATCAGGCGATCGCCAATCTTACAAAGATTCATTATCTTATACTTTTGGAACCAACACAAAAATCCCCGTCGCCGTTCTGGTGATTGATTCAAACGGCAATATACTTTATCAATCAAACTCCTTACCTGCCGATCTTGAGGTGAATCGTCTGTTGCTGGCGCGTCTCCAGTTGACACCTCTACCACCACCCCCAAAGAGAGAACCACCGCCTTTATCCCCCAATACAAATCCACCCTTCGATCCGCCGCCGCCGATTCGTCCACGTCCACCTCAACTTGTCACTCAACAGACGACAAAAGCAGTCTGGCGGATTGGAGCCACTAAATTTCCCAATGCTCAGATTGCCATTGCTGTTAGCTTACAAGCCGTCGATCAAGAGATGGCTACGATTCGCAATATCTTTCTAGTTTCAATTCCGGGAGCGCTGTTGCTAGTTGCAGTGGGAGCATGGTTAGTTTCTGGTGGTGCTTTGCGTCCTATCCGTCAATTAACGGGCGTAATTCAACAGGTGACTGTCAAAGGGTTAGATCAGCGAATTCCCATTGGAACAACTGATGTGGAATTTGTCGAACTGATTCAGGTGTTTAACTTGATGTTGGAACGCTTGGAACGCAGTTTTACTCAAGCTTCCCGATTTAGTGGTGATGCGGCTCATGAACTGAAAACCCCACTAACTATTTTACAAGGCGAACTTGAACGAACACTACAGCAGGTTGATTCTGGTAGTGAAGTGCAACAGCGCTTAAGCAACCTGTTGGATGAGGTGCGCCGCCTGAGTGGAATTATGCGGAAACTTTTGTTGCTATCGCTGGCAGATGCAGGAAAAATGAGCTTGTATCTGGTTGAAGTGGATATGTCTGAGTTGCTCATGGAGATGCTAGAAGATGTGGAAATGCTAGCTCCCCAGTTGACTGTGCAAACTGATTTCACTGATGGACTGCGGGTACAAGGCGATCGCGATCTTTTAATTCAAGTTTTGCAAAACCTGTTCAGTAATGCCATCAAATATAATCTTCCAAACGGTTGGATCAAAATTCGCACTTATCAAACTCCAGCAACCCTCAATGTAACCATTGTCAATGCATCCCAAGATATTCCCGCGAGCGATTGCGATCGCATTTTTGACCGCTTCTATCGCGGCGATCCCTCACGCAACCGCAAAATAGAAGGAATCGGACTAGGACTCAGCCTATCCCGCGAAATTGCCCGCGCCCATCGTGGCGATCTCACCCTTGACTCAACACCTTTAGGTCAAACAGCATTCACCCTGACTTTACCGGTGAAGTTTTGAAGGAGAATTCAGAAGTTAGAATTCAGGAGCATGGCGACTCAGCCAATCAGCATTTTCACGTAGGATATGCAGAATACTTCCGTGAACGACCGTTTCCAAATGTAGCCGCTCCTTTAAAGGAGAAGAGTTGTAAACTTTAGGGTGTCTAAATGATTCCTCTACCCCTTCGACTACATAGCGATTAGGGACATGACTTAAAATATGGGCAATTAGCTTTTGCCGCAATTCATGAACTGAAAAGGCTAATTGATAAGGATGTTCAGGATACTCATTCAAGACATGATCAATTTCTTGAATGACGATTGGCAATGTTAAATTGATTAATGTGTGCGACATTTTTTAGCAACCTAATTAAAAAGAAAAATCTTAGGATTTACTTCTGATTTTCCTAGTCTTGTTTATAAAACAGAATTTAGGAGTCAGAATTACAGCTACTTGAAAGTGCTGTAATTTTGTACGACTGGCGAATATATAACTGGGTTTAACAAACCTTGATTCTGAATTCTTCTTCAAAAACTGGCATCTCCTGACGGCAACAACTACAACGCCAATAAAGCCCTCTCATACTTATATGGCGGAGTAAAATAGTTGAACATCCAGGGCAAGTATGCCTGCTATTCATTAAGTGCTTGATTGTTGTGATGAAAATAGGCTGTTGGGTGCGATCTGGTTTTAGATACCTTGACCGCAGCATTAAATTGCTTAATAAAATATCCACTTCAAAACCTGGATTGATTTGATCGCTGTGTAACCTCTAGCCAAAAAGCTTTTACAGCTTGCTCTAATTGGTCTTATAAGTAACAGAATAACAAACAGATGTTTGAAATAGAGTATTTGCAAGCGTTTGATTTATGTTTGATTTGTATTAATTAAGCAAAAAGTTTAGCTTTTTCTTGTTGATAGATAATACTGCAATTCACTTCATCTATCTCAGGGAAGATTATGTCTAGATAGACCGCTTACATAATATTAATTGGGTCTACATCAATAGTTAAACTCACAGACGAAGGACAAAGCGATCGCACTTCTTCCCAATCTGGCAACTTTGGTAAGGCATCGGGGTCAAATTTAATCAATATCTGCCAGCGATAACGATTAGCTACTCGTAAAATACTGGCTGGTGCTGGGCCTAATATTTCAAATTCTTCTTCTGTACTCAAGGTTGTAGCAATAATTTGCGCCGTATTTTGCACCTGAATCGGGTCGAGACTACTTAAACGCAGCAAAATTAACCGCCCATAAGGGGGATAATTAAGTGCTTGGCGTTGTTCTAATTCCGCTTGAGAGAAAGACTGGTAATCGTGCGATCGCACTGCTGCAATTACCTGATGCTCTGTAGTATAAGTCTGCACAATCACTCTACCCGGATCTTCGCCTCTCCCAGCACGTCCAGCGACTTGAGTCAAGGTTTGAAACGCTCGTTCGCTGGCACGATAATCTGATAAATTTAGCAATCCATCGGCGGCGACAACGCCCACAAGTGTCACCTGTGGTAAATCCAAACCCTTGGTGAGCATTTGCGTACCGACTAACAAATCTGCTTCGCCGTTAGCAAACTGGGTGAGTAGAGTCCGATGTGAGCCTTTGTTGCGGGTGGTATCGCTATCAAAACGAATCAAGCGCAACTCTGGAAACTGTCGCGCTAATTCTTGCGTTACCCGTTGAGTACCGCTACCGAAAAATTTCAGGTAAGGGGAACTACAATCAGGGCAAAATTTGGGGTGCGATCGCGCATAGTTACAATAATGACACCGCAATAATTCCGGCGCTTTTTCTTCGGTGTGGTGATACGCCAGCGACACATCACAGTGCGGACATTCCAAAACATATCCACAACTGCGACAAGAGACAAAAGTACTGTGTCCCCGGCGATGGATAAATAAAATTCCCTGTTGTTTTCTTTCTTGCAACTCTTGCAAAGCTGTTTGCAGCGATCTACTAAATATAGAACGATTTCCCTGCTGTAACTCTTGCCGCATATCGACGATTTCCACCGGCGGTAAAGGGCGAGAGTTGATGCGCTCAGGCAAACTTAAATAATGAGAAGAGTTAGGAGTTAGGAGTGAGGAGTTAGGAGTTATGAATTCTCCCCCTGCCCCCCCTGCCTCCCCTGCCCCCTGCCCCCTGCCCCCTGCCCCCTGCATACTTACCCAACTCTCCAACGAAGGCGTAGCGGAACCCAATACCAAGGGGCAATTTTCTAATTCGGCTCGCCACTGGGCAACGGTGCGGGCGTGGTAGGTAGGTATGGGGGAATCTTGTTTAAAGCTGCTGTCGTGTTCTTCATCTAAAATAATTAAACCCAAGTTTGGTAAAGGGGCGAAAACGGCGCTGCGAGTCCCAATGACAACTTGCGGTTCTCCGGTGAGCATAAGCCGCCAAGTATCGTAACGTTCACCATCTGAGAGGGCGCTGTGATAGACGCTGACTTTATTACCAAAACGGGCGCGAAAACGATCGGTTAGCTGCGGTGTTAGTCCAATTTCTGGCACTAAAACCAGGGCAGATTTACCTTGATTAAGGAGAGGTGCGATCGCTTGCAAATATACTTCAGTTTTTCCTGAACCTGTCACCCCATGCAATAAAACTTGAGCAAATCCATTTAGTGTCTGGATTGTCGCTAAGGCGCTAGCTTGAGCTGCATTTAATGACTTTGGTTGATCTTTAGCTAATACTGGGCCTTGTTCCCTTCGCAATACTTCCCGTTCTTCGATGACAATACAGCCCTTTTGTTCTAACCCTTTTAGGGTAGAAGTAGTTGTCTTACAAATCTGTAGGAACTCATTTAGCCACAACTCGCCACCACAATCGCGTAGCACTTTTAAAATTTCCCGTTGACGCTTATTTAAATCAATGTAAGATCCATCGGCAACTAACGTGACTACTGGTTTTGTCTGGGGTTGAGAATATCTAAGTAATTCCACATAACTTTCTGCCCAATTGCGTTCGAGTAATTGCTTTTTTCCCCTATCAAATCCTTGAACTTGGCGCTTGAGGAATTTGAAGCTGTAGTCCCCATCAACTTGAGATTGCAGAATTTGGAGAATTTGACGAGCTGCTTTTGAACCAAGGAATTCTATTGCACCATTGGGAATGTTTTCTCGCTTGAGCCGAATGCGATGCTGCGATCGCCCCAATAATCCAGGTGGCAACGCCATACGTATTACCTGAATCAGTTGTGTGTAGTAATACTGCGATACCCGTTCCAACAAAATAAAGTAATTATCTCCGATGAAATCCTTCTGAATCACATCTTCTACTTCCCGGATTTTTTCCGGTGCTAAATCTGCTGGGGGTTTTGCCAGGAAACGAATAGCTACTCCTCCCACCTGTTGTGCCCCAAATGGCACACTCAAAATATCCCCTGGTTTTACTTCTAACTTGGCAGGTAATCGATACGTATACAGTTTTTCCCCTTTCTCTAATTCCGTTGAGGCTCCTGGACAGTCTACCAATACTTCAACCCACCGATTAACAGTTTCACCTGACTTGTATGATTCACTCGGTTCACTCACCACTAAAGCAGATAAATTTATGTCCTTAATATACATACTTTCTGATTTTATAATTAAATACTTTCCTCACATAGCTGGTTAAAATCAACCTCGCTAACTAAACTCTGATTTTTCTTTTTCTTAAATTTAAATGGTATTTCTCAATACTGTTATTCTTCATAATACTTGATAATTTTCCTCTTATGTAATCTACTAGACAAATTCGTATCAACTATACGTGCAATAAATATTTGGTACCCACTATACAAATAAAACCATGTCGGCTATTGCTGCAACAGTTGCTCTATCGACTAAATATGGAGTAGCCTTTTTCCGCCTATCGGTAGATATTCAACTCTGTCTGCTTATGAGATGCTTTTATACAAAGTAAGATTGTACCAAAATTAAGCTGCTATTCCTATAATTTGTATCATGTAAGCATCTTTAAATCAAATTGGTAATACATAAATCAAGTAGTAGGTTTTTATTTTATCTAGTGACATTTAGCACTTAAGATATTAAAAATATTTAGAAAAATATATGAAAGTTTAAGAAAATTGGATGATTAACTGAGATTTTTATATTTGTTAAGGTTGAGAAAGTTTGAGGGGGATTTGACATATTTGATAATTCAGAAAAAAATGAAGAATATATCTGTTGGGAATCCGAGAAAAAAGTTTTTTTGGGTGCTAAGGTAAGTTTCGCTATAGGTTGTATATAACTGTAACCTATATGTGCTAAGTAGATGCCGATTTTTATTTCTGTAGATAAATTAGCATCAGCCTGTATTTCGCTATCCAAAGGGGTGCATCGTCCATTAGGGAAAACTACCAAGCCTCAAAAGAGTAGGTGTAACTAAATTCTGTACCAAATAAAGCAACAATCCCTAAAGGAAAATATGAATATTGTTGAATTAGGAAAAATGGAAATACTGGAGAATGCTGCTGATATTGAAGAACCATCACTCGATAGTTTAAACGCAGTAGCAGAAGAAGAATCTCCAATTGTAGTAGAAAATCAGGAATCAGATGAACGCGATGGAGATGAAATGGCGGCGGCTCGTCCTTCGGGATACAACAAAACCGAACATGATGATGCTGTTGGCGCATTTTTTAAAGAAATGGCGCGTTATCCGCTGTTAAAAGCTGATGAAGAAGTAGAGTTAGCACGGCGAGTCAGATTTCTAGAAGAAGTTAGAGAAATACAAGCGGCTTTAGAGTTAAAACTAGAACGTGAAGCCAGCAAACTAGAAGTAGCTTCCGAGCTAGAAATGACGGAAAAGCAATTAGAAAGTCGCTTGTATCAAGGCAGAGTAGCGAAACGCAAAATGATTCGCTCAAACTTAAGATTGGTAGTATCTATTGCCAAGCGATATCTAAATCGGGGAGTGCCTTTTCTGGATTTAATTCAGGAAGGAGCAATGGGTTTAAATCGTGCTACCGAAAAGTTTGATCCCGATAAAGGATATAAGTTTTCGACTTACGCTTATTGGTGGATTAGACAAGCAATTACCAGAGCTATAGCTAACGATGCACGGACAATTCGGCTACCTATACATATTGTTGAAAAGCTTAACAAGCTGAAAAAAGCCCAACGGGAACTCAAACAAAAACTTTCTCGTAATCCCACCGAAGCTGAAATGGCAGAAGCTTTGGAAATGAGCGTACAACAACTACGCCAGCTACAACAATTACGGCGACAAGCACTTTCTCTCAACCATCGTGTCGGTAAAGAAGAAGACACAGAATTGATGGATTTGCTAGAAGATGAAGACAACTTGTCTCCAGAAGCAAAAATGAATGAAAACATGATGCGTCAGGAGATTTGGGAAGTCTTGGGTGACGTGTTAACTCCACGAGAAAAAGATGTGATTTCTCTGCGCTATGGTTTGACAACCAGCGAACCCTGCACTTTAGAAGAAGTTGGCAATATGTTCAATCTTTCTCGTGAGCGAGTGCGTCAAATTCAAAGCAAAGCCATGCGGAAATTGCGCCGTCCTCACATAGCTAAACGTTTAAAAGGTTGGTTGATTTAATTACATTACTCAAGATAGAGATGCAATACCTAACCTAATTAGTTTTGCAATTCGCAAAAATCAGGTGTTTTGTAGCTTTTTTCGGCTCTTGTTTAGTCAATACTCAAAAAAATTGCCCAGTTAACTATAGACTATGGACTATCAACTATGGACTATAGACTAATGACTTCGGGTAGCAATTTGATTGTGCGTTTTGCCGAACCAGCCGATTACAGCGTACTGTTTAAATTAATTGAAGGACTTGCAGAGTATGAAAAATTATCTCACGCTGTTACTGGCAATGCTCTAGCACTTCAGGAGCATTTATTTGGTTCACGGAGATATGTAGAGGCAATATTAGCGGAATCTGCGGGTCAAGCGGTTGGTTTTGCGCTGTTTTTTCATAATTATTCAACATTTCTGACTAAGCCAGGAATTTATCTGGAAGATTTATTTGTTTTACCAGAATATCGCAGGCAAGGTATTGGTAAGGCTCTCCTGACTAAAGTAGCTCAGATAGCTGTAGAACGCGATTGTGGCCGATTAGAGTGGAGTGTCTTGGATTGGAACGAGTCAGCCCAAGCATTTTACCGTAGTATGGGAGCATCTATATTAGATGATTGGCGAATTTGTCGCGTTACAGAAGATGCGCTGATTCACTTAGGAGCGATTAATTGAAGAAGAATTCAGGAGTCAGAATCAAGACGCTCTCTACGAGAGAGACGCTGCACGTAGCTTGCTTCTCTGTAAGAGTACGCGGACTCGCTCTAAGCGTTGGCGTACCTCTCTAAGAGTTACCATGCCGTTGGCGCAGCCTCTCGTAGAGAAGGCTTTACGCTACGCTATCCGCCTGTCATACAGAAAACATTGCTGAATTCTGACTCCTGACTCCTAAATTCTGTTCGATAAAAGATGAAGCAGGAAAATTTTCATCTTGAATATTTCATCCTTAAATTTTGATGATTTTTTAATAGGATACTCAAATTTACATAAATTACGAATAATTTAAGATTGCCATAGTCTAGATGTAGTGTTTCGTCAATAAGTATATTCTCGTCAGATATTATTGCTGACTAACAACCCTAAATCTAAAAAACCTCAAAGATTCAAAAACTAAAAATTTTATTTAATAAAGCAAAGTTTGACAGCTTGTCGTTTGACTATGGTAGCGGCTCAACTCACAATTATGGAGGATATTGCACCAAATAAGCCGTTATTGCAGAGGGAACACGAAATGAAAAAAATGATTACAGTCATGCTGTTAGGCATAGCAATCTTCACCTTTGCCTTCACTAGTCCAGCTTTGGCGGGAGATGCTGCTAGTGGAGCTAAAGTATTTAGTGCCAATTGTGCCTCTTGTCATGCGGGAGGAAAGAATCTGGTTCAAGCTGCCAAAAACTTGAAGAAGGAAGCTTTGGAAAAGTATGGTTTGTACTCAGCAGAGGCAATTATTACCCAAGTTACAAACGGTAAAAATGCTATGCCTGCTTTCGGCAAACGCTTGAAGCCTGAACAAATTGAAAATGTAGCTGCTTATGTGCTTTCCCAAGCAGATAAGGGGTGGAAGTAGACTAAAATCTAACTTCAAAAATTAACAATTTGCGGGGCTTTTTGTCCCGCTAATTTTGTTGCCACTGAAATGATCAAATAGGATGCTTATACCAATTTTGGATTAAAGAGTCTTTACAAAAAGACTGTTCCAAAAATATCAAACAATACTATCTATCCTAATTTGGTATTATGAGTGATTTCTGGCGATTATTTTTCAGTATAATTATTGCTTTACCTCTCATTTTCTTGACTTTACCTGCAAATTCTGCACCCATTTTAATTACCCAAATTACAGCAGGTGATTTCTTAGAGTTGGGTGTAGATAAGATGCAACACGGTGATTATCAGGAAGCAATAGAGAATTTCAACCAGGCGATTGCACTAGAGAAAGATTTGGCTGTGGCTTATAGCGATCGCTGTCTTGCTTATCTCCAATTACAAGATTACCATCAAGCGATCGCAGATTGTACGCAAGCCATAAATTTTGCACCAGATAACTCTGAGGCTTATCTAAACCGGGGAGTAGCATTCTACAGACAAGGGGATTATGCTGCTGCCATTGTCGATCATAACCGAGCGATCGCACTTAAACCCTACGATTTTCGAGCTTACTACAACCGAGGGTTAGCCCGTGCTGGCGATGGGAAAGACTCGGAGGCAATTCTTGACTTTAATTTAGCCCTAACTCAAATTCCTCGAATCAGTAGCTTATTGCTTGCAGATATCTATAATGACAGAGGTTTAGCGCATTTTGTCTTGCAAGATACCCAAGCTGCGATGCTCGACTTTAGTTTAGCAATTCGCCTCAATGCTAACGATTATAGAGCGTACTTTAACCGAGCTTGTGCTTGCGGACGAAACGGAGATGACTTTGGTGCAGTACGTGATTTTTCTCAAGTCATCAGACTTAACCCCAGTAATGCCCAGGCTTATGTTAATCGGGGAGTAGCCCAGTATCGCTTAGGATATCATTTAGCTGCGATCACTGATTTACAAAAAGCATCTGAGTACTTTGAAAACCAAGGAAAGAGAGTTGCCTACGAAAAAACTCTAGATTTACTGAAGAATCTGCGACAACAAATTTCCTTTGCAACTGAAATCGCTCTTTTATAAGACTTTCAGTACTATATAGGGTATCCACCAGCTTGAAAAATCTGTTCGGCGGTTAAGTTTAACTCTGGGAAAAGAGGTGAGATAATGCGATCGCTACCTCGAAACTGGCTGACTTGATATTCTCCCTCAATTAAGGTGTAAAGCGAGACAGTTGGTTGTTTAGGGTTGCCAATAAATCGCCTACCGCCTAAAGCAGCATAATCTACAATCCAGTATTCTGCGATGCCTACAGCCTCATAGTCAGCAGCTTTTTTTAAATAATCATCACGCCAATTGCTACTCACTACCTCAATTACTAAGGGTATTGATTCTGCTTGGCTTACAGTAGATTCTTTTTTCCACAAAGGTTCGTTTACCAAATTGGGGCGATTTAATATCAGCACATCTGGTGAGTAAGCAGATTCATTTTCAGGCGGTTTGACTAATACTGTTTTAGGTATGAAGTAGGGGAGATTTAAACGAATACATTCTCTAGTAACTTCAAAAGCTAAAAATCCAACTACCTCTTCATGGTCGCCTGTAGGTTGCGTCATCTCTACAATTACTCCATCATGCAATTCATAACGTTTTCCTGTGTTGTCAGGATATTTAGCAACGAATTCATCAAATGTAACTAGTTTGCGTAAGGCTTGAATCATAAATTATTGTCTTCTATTGTGTTTGTGAAGCGTCTATTTTTCTCAATGCTAACGTAATTCGTAATTGTTACATTTAGCGCTTCTCAGTATAGTTCAATACAAACCTAACCCACAGCCCTTTCCCTACAAGGAAAGTAAGCCTCAAAGTCTCTCTACTTTTAGGATAGAGGTCAGATCATATTACCATTAGAACCGAGATCACACTTCAATAAGTTCATCTCGGCTAAACTAAATATTTATACTTAAGTATAACAAATACTCATATAGGAACTTAAATTATGGCAATGAGGAGAGGCGATCGCAGAGATTCTAATTATGACAACAATGTTAATAATCCTCACTCACGACAGAAGGAACCAACTCCTCCTCGTGAGCTTCAACAGCTATTGATGACTGTTCGTGCCCAACGCGATGAATGGGAACAACGTGCAAAAGAAAATGAGGAAGCTACATTTCAACTGGTTCATGTAAAGCAAGAGATTCAAACTTACCAAATCGAAACTAATGAGCTAAAAGAGAAAGTTACTCAAAATTATCGCTTCTATATTGATGAGCAAGAAAATCATCAAAAGACGCTCTGTCTATACAACGAAGAAAAAGCGAAAATATCCCAGCTAGTTCATGTTCACCAGCGAGAAATTCAAACTTGCCAACTCGAAGCTAATGAACTCAAAGAGCAAGTAACTCAAAATTATCGTTTCTATATTGATGAGCAAAAAAGTCATCAACAAACGCTCTGTCTCTACAACGAAGAAAAAGCGAGAGCAACTGAATTCCTTACCAAATATGATGCAGCTAACTCTGAACGAGAAATGTATTTAACTTTATATAATGAGGCCAAAGCAGAACTCAAACATGAGCGTCGTTCCAAAGCTAGTATTAAGGGATGGGAAACTCGCCGAAAAGCTGAGAATGAAAAGCTAAAACGAGAAATTGCCCAGATGGTTGTGCTATTGCGTGACTCTTTAGCAAGTAAAGATGAAGCAGTAAATAGTCTTTACCTTGTAGCAGAGCGTATGGATCGGATTCAATCTCTAGTTGATTCGGTAGAAGAAGAAACAACTAACAATCCTATAGGTTTAGTACAAAAGTTTAAACGCATCTGGCTAGCAATTAAAGATATCCTTTCTGAATAAACAAGCATATTCATGAGCAATAAATCACTACCAACCACGCAAAAACAAGGTAAAGCGAGGCTGGGAGATCAAATTCGCAGTATTGCCGATCGCCTTAAACAAGAGACAGATGTACAGATAACAGCAACTTCTCGGATTTTAGGGGCTGCGGCTCAAATTGCCGAAAATCATGACCAACTTATTAATGAAGTAGTTGATATGGTTGAGTCAGACCTAAATGCAGAGAAAAACGTATATCAAAAGCATACTTATACTGTTGATATTCTGAAGCAACAGTTTAAAACATTACGGAATGCAAAGGCTCACTTTAATCTGAAAGTTAGTAGTTGGGAATCACTAGTTAATAAATTAAATGCTACATTTTACCAAACAACCATAATAAAGAATAAACCTCAATCAAATCAGGGGTTGGCAGAAACTAATGTGATAAATGGTGAATATAATTTTAAGAATATTGAAAAATTGACGGTTTTTTTAGAACCTGATGTTGCAGAAATGTTTCCCAATTCAGAAGCAGTAAATGAAGCTCTGCGTTTTCTAATTAGAGTTACGAGTAAAAATCGTTGATTAGAGCAACTATATAGAAAAATAAATATATTTTCCTATATGGTTAAATCTCTTTTTCTCCTCGTATTGCTAACCGATCAGGCGTAACACCATCAGAGAGCGATCTGTAACTGGCACAGTTTGAGAACCTGAAACTAATTTTCCCCGATCTAAAAAGCGAGGTTCATTAGTGTCAATTACTATCTCCCATACTTTTTCTTTAAATTCATTGGGCAAAGCAAAGTCAATTAACTCGTAATGAGCGTTAAAAAACAACAGAAAACTTTCATCAATAATCCGCTCACCACGATCCCCTGGAGTAGCTATTCCCTGCCCATTCAAAAAAATCTCCATTACTTTGGCATAACTAACTAGCCATTGCGTCTCAGTCATTTCACTGCCATCAGAATTAAACCAAGCAATATCATTAATGCCTAATCCGTGGATGGGGCGACCTTGAAACCACTTACGTCGTCGCAATACTGGATGCTGATGGCGAAAATTAATTAGTTCGCGTGTAAAGTCTAGTAAATCCGAATTCGCTTTATGCAAATCCCAATGCCGCCAAGAAATCTCATTGTCTTGGCAGTAAACATTATTATTTCCCTTTTGACTACAGCCAATCTCATCCCCCTCTAATAGCATTGGGACACCTTGAGATAGCATTAGGGTTGCTAAAAAGTTTCTTCGTTGCCGTTCGCGCAAACGCATTACTTCTGGATCGTCGGTTTCGCCTTCTGCACCACAATTCCAGGATCTATTATGGCTTTCACCATCTCTACTATCTTCCCCGTTTGCTTCATTATGCTTTTCGTTGTAGCTGACCAAATCATTTAACGTGAAACCATCATGAGCAGTTATGAAATTAATACTTGCATTTGGGTTACGCCCATTGGTTTGATATAGGTCAGGGCTACCAGTAAAACAATAAGCAAATTGTCCTAAACTATCATCTACACCACGCCAAAAATCTCTGACTGTATCCCGATATCTTCCATTCCATTCAGACCAACGCAGTGGAAAATTCCCGACTTGATAGCCGCCTTCTCCTAAATCCCAAGGTTCAGCAATTAGCTTCACATCTGCCAAGATTGGGTCTTGATGAATAATATCAAAGAAAGCTGATAGGTTATCTACTTCATATAATTCTCGTGCTAGCGCTGAGGCCAAATCAAATCGAAAGCCATCTACATGCATTTCTATTACCCAATAGCGCAGGCTATCCATGATTAACTTCAGAACTTGAGCATGACGCACATTCAGAGAGTTACCGCAGCCTGTAAAATCCATGTAGTAACGAGGATCGTCCTTTACCAAACGGTAATATACAGAATTATCAATACCTCGCAAAGATAGCGTTGGCCCGAAATGATTTCCTTCGCCTGTGTGGTTGTAAACTACATCTAAAATAACTTCAATTCCAGCAAAATGTAGTGCCTTGACCATTTGTTTGAATTCAGCGACTTGTTGTCCCCCAGTACCACTAGCACTGTAACTAGAATAGGGTGCAAAATAGTTGATGGAATCATAGCCCCAGTAATTCTTTAATCCTTTGTCTTCTAAATGTCCTGGATGAGATAGAAAATGATGTACTGGCATCAATTCGACTGCTGTAATTCCCAATTGCAGTAAGTGTTGAATTGCAGCCGGATGCGCTAACCCGGCATAAGTGCCGCGCAACTCTTCTGGAATACCTGGATGTAGTTTTGTAAAGCCTTTGACGTGAGTTTCATAAATAACAGTTGTATGCCAAGGTGTAGCAAGAAGTTGATCGCCTTCCCAATCAAAAGATTGATCGACTACAACACACTTGGGCATTATTTTGGCATCATCTAGTTCAGAAAAAACTAGGTCTTTTTCCTCAGCGTCTAGAGAGTAGCCAAAGACAGATGGATCGTTACTAAATTCACCGTCAATTGCTTTAGCGTAGGGGTCAATCAATAGTTTGTTGGGATTAAATCGATGACCTACTTCCGGTGCCCAAATCCCATGCACTCTAAACCCATATTTTTGACCTGGCCCAACTCCTGGTAAATAACCATGCCAAACAAAATTGTTTTTTTCTGTCAGAGGTAAGCGAATTTCTTCGTCATCATTATCAAATAAACAAAGTTCTACCCCTGTTGCATTTTCCGAAAATAAAGCAAAGTTTGTTCCTTTACCATCCCAAGTCGCACCTAAAGGATATACTTTACCTGGCCATAAAGTTACATACATAAGTAAATCTTGAATGATTTGTTTTTCGGCAAATAATTAATTTTGACTTTTTTGAACAATTAGTCAAAATTGAAAGTTACTAATAATTCGTTAAAATCACTAACATTCAAATCTAACTGATAAATAATGTTATCTGCTCTATCATTAGCAATATAAATCTCTATTCCCTAAGTGAGAAAAATTCCAGATTTCAAGCGGTAGTTGTGGAAATTGCGATCGCTTCGGCGGGACTAACCCCGGTGGAGATGGAAAATTAATATAAGTTTCATGTAAGATACACTTATCTTTTACAATTATGTGCTTACACGGCATTCCACATCTATCTTAGGTTAAGTTAATTTATTAAATTATTCTACCGATTGGGGGATGTAAAAAAAAATACCTTGTTGTTAGTTTATGTAGTAGCTGAATCAACTACAAGCTGGAGATAAAAACCATGACTATCGAAAAAAGAATAGAAGCTACTGCAAAAAATATTGAAGGAAAAATTCAAGAGGTTGTGGGTGAAATAACCGGTAATCCACAAGACAAAGCTGAAGGACAAGCAAAGCAAGCTGAAGCCGAAGTTTCTCACACTGTAGAAAACATTAAGGACGAAGTTAAGAAAATTGTAGAATAATTTAGCTGGTGTAGTGTCAATACGCCTGGGCTAAGAAAAATTGTAGGTTGGGTGAAGCAAAGCGTAACCCAACCACACTATGAAAATAAGAAAATAAAAGCAAAATAATATATATATTTAATTCAATATGGTTTGTTACAGCAGTTTTCATGTATTTGAACCACATGTGTCGTAAGGGCACAGCATTGCTCATTGGTGTCAACTTAATGTGACTTAACGTGAAACCGCTCGTCCATCGGGAATTGAAATTCCCGCCTCATAGCTAAAAGTCATCTGAAGATGACTAAATATCGCCCAAAATCTCCAGTCTACTTCAGTAGACTTTAGCTAAAAGCCAAAGAAACTTATTTCACGCCGGGTGAGGAAGGCAACAGATAAGCCATTTTTAGCTTAAGTTGACACCAATGAGTATTGTTGTGCCCCTGCCACGTTGTACATTACAGCGCTTCCGGCAGTTATGAGGTACATCCTCAAAGCTGAAAGCTATGATAGGAAAGGGCAAGAAGAAAAACTGTACCATATTGCATAATAGCTGTCAGTGCTTTAACCCAAGTTTTTCTAGTCCTCTTCTAGAGGACTTGCACCATTAGACAGGGGATTCTATTCCCTGGCGGTCTGGCGGTCTGTATTGCATAATAGCTGTCAGTGCTGTAACTCCCTACTCCCTACTCCCTACTTCTAACTCAGCCTGACAACCTTCTACCGAAGTGCCTTGTCGCATGGCATTAACTAAAGCCTCATAATTAGACCAATTTTCTTGGAGTAGGGTTTTTGCCTGGAGGGTATGAAACCGTAGTTTCTGCTGATAAGTTGATTCAGAAAAGCCCAAAATTGTCAAGACTCCTATCAGCTTGCTTTTATCATCACTTCCACCCTCAGCATTATTGAAAACTAGAGTTTCAGCAGCAATACCCGCCATCCAAACAGTGCAGTAGCGGTCTAACATTTGGGCACTGATTTTACCTACTTCTAGTTGAGATGCTAATTCGCCATCATCAAAGCTAACGCCGCCTTGCCCAGTTTGACCCTGTTTCCAGGCTTCCCAAGCGCTGAGTGTATACCCAGTAACAGGAATACCCAACAGGTAAGCAACCAAAAAATGCCCAGCTTCGTGGTGGACGATGCGATCGCGATGTTCTTTTGAAAAACCAGCAATCCAATCTAAAAAAATAGTACCACCCTTGCCTTGCAAGCTGAAACTATCTAATGTCGCTATGCCTAAGATAGTGAAGGTAGCAAGTGCCGGTACTGCTGGTGATAAGTTTAAGAATGGCCCCAGCAATACCGATAGGGTCATCAGAAAGATAGATATTGCAACTAAATTTAGGCTAGTCTGGCTCATTGAAACTTTTCTGAGAATCTTCTTTATCGAACAGAATTCAGGAGTCAGGAGTCAGAATTCAGAATGAATAATATCATGTCCACGGTTTTTCTAACTCTATCTAAAGTATAGCGGTAGGCACATAGGTTAGGACATTTTAAATACTTGAATGCCAGGCATAGCAAGACTTTTACCTCCTGCCTTTTGCCTTCTGCCTCCTGCTATAAAGTCACTGTATGACACTTTAGTTGCTCTTGTAAAGAATCCAGATAATTAAATTGTGCCAATTATTAGCAAGATATGTTGCTGATATTTGGCACAATTAGTATCTAGATATTTTGTAACTTTAAGCAAGGAAACCTGCAAAAAAGTCCAGAGTTTCTTTCAGTGCTTTGATGAAAATATCAATTTCTTCACGGGTGTTGTAGAAAGATAGACTTGCTCGTGCGGTTGCAGCCAGACCTAAGTAACGGTGTAATGGTTGAGTACAGTGGTGTCCAGAACGGATTGCAATGCCTTCTTGATCTAATAATGTAGATAAGTCGTTGGCGTGGACTTCTCCGGCTGTGAATGACGCAAGAGCAGCTCTACCTTCACCTTTTGCATTTGGCTTGGGGCCGTAAATTCTAATTTGGGGAATTTGCTCTAATTGTTGGAACAAATAAGCCGTTAATTCTGCTTCGTAGGCGTGGATTTTATCCATACCGATATTGCTAAGATAATCTATCGCAGCCCCAAGTGCGATCGCTTCTCCAATTGCAGGTGTACCAGCTTCAAATTTATGCGGTAATTCTGCATAAGTAGAATGGTCTAAATACACCTCTGCAATCATCTCACCACCACCAAAAAATGGTGGCATTGATTCCAATAATTCTAACTTGCCATATAGAAATCCTATCCCAGTTGGCGCACACATTTTATGGCCGGAAGCTACCAACCAATCACAATTTATTTTCTGTACATCAATGGGGTAGTGAGGAACGCTTTGGCAAGCATCAACTAAAAATTTAGCACCGTATTTGTGAGCGATCGCACCAATTTCTTCCACTGGATTAATACAACCCAAAGCATTAGAAATATGCACCACTGATACTAATTTAGTTTTGTTTGAAATCAGCTTTTTAAACTGTTCCAAATCAAAAGTTTCTTCTGGTGTTAATTCTACAAATTTCAGGACTGCACCCGTTTTTTGCGCCACGAATTGCCAAGGCACAATATTACTGTGGTGTTCCATCACCGAGAGAATAATTTCATCTCCCGGCTGCAAATTGTTCATTCCCCAACTGTAAGCTACTAGGTTAATCGCTTCGCTTGCGTTGCGGGTGTAAACGATTTCCTGACGGGATACAGCATTAATGAATTTGGCAACTTTATCTCTAGCACCTTCATAAGCATCAGTAGCTTTAGCACTCAGAGAATGGGCACCTCGATGCACGTTAGCATTATATTGCTCGTAATAGTCCCGCAGGGTATTTAATACGAATAAAGGCTTTTGCGATGTCGCAGCATTATCGAGATAAACCAGGGGTTTACCGTTGACTTCCTGATGCAATATCGGGAAGTCAGCGCGAACTTTATCAGCAAGGGTTTTGGTAGGAGTGAAAGTCATTGGTAGATTAGTTATTATTCATTAGTCATTAGTCATTAGTCAGAGACTTAAGATTATTGACTGTGTTTAAAAGGATTTCTCGCAGAGAAGGAACTGGTATTTGGTTGATGATTTCAGCAGCGAAGGCGTTGATTAACAACTTTCGAGCATCATTTTCATCAATTCCCCGACTTTGCAGATAGAATATTTCGTCATCTTCCAATTGGCTGACGGTAGCACCGTGAGCGCACTTTACATTATCGGCAGTAATTTCCAATTGGGGTTTAGTATCAACTCTGGCTTTCGATGATAGCAGCAAATTGCGATTCAGTTGGGATGCATTTGTCAACTGCGCTCGTTTGGGAACCAACACTTTACCATTGAAGACTGCGTGAGCGTGATCGCCTACAATACACTTATGCAATTGGTCACTTGTACCGTGAGGATAGTTGAGTGCGATCGCACTGTGAGTATCAGACAATTGCTTACCAGAAATTATCGTCAAACCATTGAGAGTAGTTTGTGTCTGCTCACCAGTTTGCAAAATTTCCAAATTGTGCCGTGACAACTTTGCACCTAAAGTTATGGCATGACAAGTATATCGACTATCACGAGCCTGTGCGATCGCAGTTTTCCCAATATGAAAAGCCTCTGCACCTTCCCGCTCAACTCTAGTGTGACTCACTTGGGCATTGTCACCAACCCAAACTTCCGTAACCGCATTAGTAAAATATACTCCCCCCTCTTGTGGGGTAGGCAACATGAGCGCCACATACTCCTCAACCAACGTCACCTGCGAACCACTTTCCGCCACCACCAAACAACGCGGCTGCGAAATCGTCAGCGTCTCACCTGAAATAAACACCAAATGAATTGGCGTTTCAACTACCACATTCTTCTTCACCCACACCACAGCTGCATCAGTTATCCCAGCCGTATTGAGAGCAGTAAAAACCTCTTGCGCTCCCTCAGCTTGGGCTAAATACTGCTGTACAGCCTGCTGTTCAACCTCAGATAAGCCAGCAAAATTACTCACCACAATCCCAGATGGTAAATCTGTAACTGCGGATAACTCCGGCGCATAAACGCCATTCACAAATACCAAACGACTATTAGCCGCTTCTGGCAAAATATCAAATTGTAGAGACGTTGCATGCAACGTCTCTACATTAAATTGCACCTTTCGCAGAGACGACAAATCAGTAAATCGCCATTCTTCCTCGCGGGTAGTTGGGAGAATCGAGTGACGTACCCAATTAGCAGCACCTTGGCGTAATTCCTGTAACCATCCCTCTGTTTTCGTTGCCGTTACTTGATTTAACAACCCAGTCAGATAATCATCTCTATCTAACAAAGTCGATGTCAAACTAACTGCATTTGAATTAGGAATTGGACTAGGAGATATTTGAATACTCATTACACACCCACCTCAGCTGCAAATTCTTCTAGCACCCAGTCATAACCGCGAGACTCTAATTCTAGTGCCAGTTCTTTACCAC
Source organism: Nostoc sp. (assembly GCF_036916655.1). Lineage (GTDB taxonomy): Bacteria > Cyanobacteriota > Cyanobacteriia > Cyanobacteriales > Nostocaceae > Nostoc. The sequence goes on along the minus strand of NZ_JBALFY010000114.1, from coordinate 57,802 downwards.
CACTGGTAATAATTCGCCCCTGTGCCATCACATGGACAAAATCAGGCACAATATAATCGAGTAACCGTTGGTAGTGAGTAATCAAAATTGTCGAATTTTCTGGACTTGCCAGTTGATTTACCCCATTCGCCACAATTCGGAGCGCGTCAATATCCAAACCTGAATCAGTTTCATCCAAAATTCCTAACTTTGGTTCCAGCAACGCCATTTGCAGAATTTCATTCCGCTTCTTCTCGCCACCAGAAAACCCTTCATTCAAACTCCGACTGAGAAAACTGGGATTCATCTTCACCACATCCAGCTTTTCCTCAATCAAATCATCAAAATCAAAAGCGTCTATTTCCTCTAAACCTTGCGCCTTCCGCCGGGAATTGTACGCCACCCGCAAGAAATCCAAATTGCTCACACCCGGAATTTCTAACGGATACTGAAACGCCAAAAACACACCACTTCTAGCGCGTTCCTCCGGTTCCAATTCCAACAGATTTTGCCCTTGGAAAATCACCTCACCGCCAGTCACCTCATACGCCGGATGCCCAGCCAACACTTTAGAAAAGGTACTCTTACCAGAACCATTCGGCCCCATGATCGCATGAATTTCACCCGATCGCACCTCCAGATTCACACCTTTCAGAATCGGTGTCCCATCAACATTAGCCGTCAGATTCCTTACTGACAGCACAACTTCACTATTTTCAATAATCATCTTCTCTCCCTTCTCTGCGCTCTCTGCGCCTCTGCGGTTCGTTACTCTTCCAAAAGATAAACACAGAACGCCGATGTCCCTGTGTTTATCCTTGCTTCCATTTATCCAACACTGCCTTCCAACTTCAAACTCAACAACTTATCAGCTTCCACAGCAAACTCCATCGGTAGCTGATTAAAAACATCCTTACAGAAGCCGCTAATCATCATCGAAATCGCATCTTCTGAAGAAATACCCCGTTGAGCAAAGTAAAATAACTGATCTTCCCCAATCTTAGAAGTAGAAGCTTCATGCTCCACCTTCGCACCGTTATTTTGCACCTGAATATAAGGGAAAGTATTCGCATGGGCATTATCCCCAATCAGCATTGAGTCACACTGAGAATAATTTCTCGCCCCTTTCGCCGTCGGGTTAACTTTCACCAAACCCCGATAGCTATTACTAGAATTACCTGCGGAGATTCCTTTAGAAATAATTGTACTGCGGGTATTCTTACCTACGTGAATCATCTTACTACCCGTATCAGCTTGCTGCTTATGATTTGTCAGCGCCACCGAGTAGAACTCACCCACAGAGTTATCACCCACCAAAACACAGCTAGGATATTTCCAAGTAATTGCCGAACCTGTTTCTACTTGAGTCCAGGAAATCTTGGAATTTACGCCCTGACACAAACCGCGCTTGGTGACAAAGTTGTAAATACCGCCTTTACCGTTAGCATCACCAGCGTACCAGTTTTGCACAGTGGAGTATTTAATTTCGGCATTATCAAGGGCGACAAGTTCCACAACTGCGGCGTGCAACTGGTTGCTGTCATACATCGGTGCGGTGCAACCTTCGAGGTAAGAAACATAACTACCTTCTTCGGCGACAATCAAAGTCCGTTCAAATTGTCCCGTGTCACCAGAGTTGATGCGGAAGTAGGTAGATAGTTCCATTGGGCATTTTACGCCTTTAGGAATATAGACAAAAGAGCCATCGCTAAATACGGCAGCGTTCAAGGCGGCAAAATAGTTGTCAGCGATAGGAACAACGCTACCCAGGTATTTTTTGATTAATTCTGGGTGTTCTTGCAATGCTTCCGAAAACGAACAGAAAATAACGCCATCTTCAGCTAGCTTTTCTTTAAATGTAGTAGCGACAGAAACGCTATCGAAAATCGCATCGACAGCGACGTTTGCCAATCGTTTCTGTTCAGATAGGGAAATGCCTAACTTCTCAAAGGTTTCTAAAAGGGTTGGATCGACTTCATCCAAGCTGTTTAGTTTTTCTTTCTTGCGTTTCGGCGCTGAGTAATAAATGATATCCTGATAATTGATTGGCGGATACTTGACATTCGGCCAAGTTGGCTCCGTCATTTTTTGCCACTGGCGATAAGCTCTGAGGCGAAAGTCCAGCATGAACTGCGGCTCGTTCTTCTTAGAGGAGATCAAGCGGATAACGTCCTCGTCTAGTCCACGCGGTATGGTGTCGGACTCAATGTCTGTGACAAAGCCGTACTTGTAGGGTTGGTTGACTAAGGTTTTGACAGTGGCACTCATCAGTAATAATCTCTCGTGTTCGGAACTCTTTTAGGATGGGAGACGGGCTGCGGCTAACCGATTCTCATTTCCCGTTACGGAATGGTTACACGGCTGCTAGAATAGTGGTGGAGAGTAAAACAACAGCTATGTTGTTTAATCTATCTTCATTTTACGCTAAATTAACAACAACAATGTTGTCAAAGTCAAATTTTGAAAGAAATTAATTTTTGGGGCGTTCGCTGAACGTCTCGCACCACATGAAGATGGCGACTACCCACCAGTCCTCAACCAAGCAAGATATCCTAGAATATCTGCACAAACACGAAAAAGCAACGGCTTTGGAGCTAGCTGAAGTTTTAGACGTTACCCCCCAAGCTATTCGTCGCCATCTCAAAGATTTGGAGACGGAGGAGCTAGTTTTGTATTCGACATCAGTGCAGGCGGCGGGGATGGGGCGTCCGCAACATCTTTATGAATTGAGTCGTCAAGGACGCCATCGCTTGCACCGAACAATGAGCGATCGCTTTGGTGATGCAAGCGGCAATTTTGCGGTTTCGTTGCTAGACACCTTAGCCGAAACGGTAGGAGACGACCAATTTAAATCGATTTTAGAGAAACAGTGGCAGCGCAAAGCTCTAGAATACCGCGATCGCGTCGGTAACGGTTCGCTGCGAGAACGGGTAGCCAACTTAGTAGAGTTGAGAAAAGCGGAAGGGTTCATGGCAGAGTGTCACCCGGTTGATGTGAATGACAGCTTTGAGTGCGATCGCTTTATCTTAATGGAGCATAACTGCGCTATTTCTAACGTTGCCGAATCTTTTCCGAGTATCTGTGGCCACGAATTAGAAATGTTTGCAGCCGTCTTACCTGATTGTACCGTAGAACGCACCCACTGGATTATTGATGGCGAACACCGTTGTGGCTATTTAGTACAAATTCGTCATTAGTCATTAGTCATTAGTCCTTTTTTTAATACCCTATGCCCAACTAAGTTTAAAATAGCTTTTATGGACGTAATACCACAGCAACCATCAGCGCAATTTTTAACCCTGGAAGAGTCAGCAAAAGTAGACGCAGCTTTGTTGTCTTCCCCAGAAAAGTTTTTAACAAGATTGACAATTTCATCATTGAAGCTTTTAAAGCATATTGCCCAAGAATACGGTGTTGCAATTGAAGATTTGACAGCCCAACAATTAATTGCTTGGTTTGAAGAAGATGGCAAAATTCGGCGTGAGCAGGGACTTGAAGCTTCATATCTGAAATGGTGAACTAGATATAAACTAAAAAAATAGAACCCCGACTAATCATCAAAAGTCGGGGTTCTATTTTTTTAGGCAATATGGTTCAGAGTTTTTGAGACGCGATAAATCGTCGTCTCTACAAGTGTTTTTGGTTTATCTGAATTTTCCAAGGGAAATTAGATCATGTTCAATGAGGTGAACTCACATTAACATTAATCAAATATTTAAATCGCGTAGAGCCAAACGAATTTGTTCTACACGCCTGCGGTTGACACCGAGATCCGACTCTCCCACTCGATATGCCGAACGCAGATGAATTACAGACTCATTGGGAGGTAAATAAAACTCTACATCATCAACAAACTTGAAGATGCGGCTTTTAGAAAGAGCGTGAATGTAATTATCTGTCTGTTCTATAACTTCTGTACGAGGAACAACACTGATTACTTTCAGTAAAGTTTCTTTAGCTGCATTGCGGTCTACATGATAAGGAATCGGGTCAATGGCGTGTTTTTTATCTGCGTTTTGACTGACAACACAGTTGTCTGAAGCCGGACAAGAACTCAGATGACCATTATCAACTCCCAAAGCAGAAGAAGCAGCCCAAGTAGCCCCAGTAAATATGAAACTACTAATTAAAGTTAGTAGTATTGCAAAAGTGACACTCTGCAAAAGTCGTTGTGTGATAGATGTTAGCAGACGGGACATGATAAATTGATGCCTCAAGATTTAAATAGCACATTCCTCTTGCCATTATTGCTGACAATAACGCAATCAAGCTAAAAAGTGACCAATAATTCAGATTTTCATTGACTACGAACCCAAAATCATTAGTAGGGATTACTACTGCATTCCCTGGTGATTCCAGCTTTGACTCGGAAGAATTGGCTGGTATCGGCTTTGTTGTGGCCAACGTTAGAAAGTTTGATGGTTGTAGATGAATATAGGAATAATCGAGTCTTACAATAACGGATTTTTAGACGTTATACCAGAGGGTGAAGACAGCGACTATTGGCAAATTGCAGCTATACATATCAATGGCCAAGCTTACTGCCCTACTCCTCGGCTTTATCGTTCAGAAAAAGTGGCATTAGCAAAAGCTGCACAAATTTATGATTGGCTAGCTGGCCACGAACACCAAATTAGTAATGGGGCTTGTAACTGTTCTGAATTGAAACTCGTGCTGTGGCAACAACCAAAAGTATCTTAGTTGAGTAGCAATTTTAGATTTTGGATTTTGGATTAAAAGAATTTTTTGATTCATACCATATCTCAATCTGGCTGTTATGGCAATCTCACCTTTGCTGATTTTTTGGCAAACAATATAGCTATAACAAAAAGCACCTTGAGAAAAGGTGCTTTTATTTAAAATAAATAACATTTGATTTTTCAAACAATTATTTAAGTATTGTAATTGTTAGTCCGATGACTACGAGCGCCAGTTACGGCTCCAATCATTGCGGCTATTAAACCCAACAAAGAACCAAAGACAAACCCCCACAATCCCGAACGTATATTAGCTGCCGTTTCACGAGCTTGTTGGGCACTTATGTTTGGTTGTGGTACATTAATACCACCTTGCTGTTGTACCTGGTTTATGACTTCTCCGGCGTTAGAAGCAGCAACACCAAAAGCACCAGATACTCCACTTGCTAAAAGCCATGAGCTAACTGCCAAAGTCGTTGCCCAAAGAATTGCGCCGTTAAGAAGAGCTGTATTGCGGTTCATCGGCCCACAAGCACGGGCTGTAACCCAACCACCAGTAAATAGGGAAATTAGTAAAGCGATAATTGACCCAAGCCCTGCATTACCCGCAGCGTTAGGCGCTATTGTTCTGGGTGCGCCTGAACCTGCAACTGTGCCTGCCGCAACCGCAGCAATGATAGAACTCAAAATTAATTGTGTAGCTAAAGAAACCAACAAACCAGCAATAATCGGCCCCCAGCGAACACGATCGTGATATTCAGCTACTCTACCTGCTACCACGGTATCAGTAGGAATAACGTCATTGCCTGTCCGATTTACGTATGACATAGATTATGTTCTCCAGTGCTGTTTCAGCAAAGTTTTTGCTCAGATATATTCATCTATGCTTAAAATTAAATAACGAAATCATCTGTTTTTATCTCTATCAATAGAAAGAGTTAATAGGTGTATCTTTAGTGAGAATAAATAGACTTTTTTATTTAAGAATTTTTAAGAAGATTTAGTATTTATTAATATCTGAATAATTAATAAATTATCATATAAAAACTTTCTAATTATAATTAAATTATTAGCTTTTATGAAAAACAGTTTGACTGGTGTATGTAAGTAGACTTAAGAAAAAACTGAATTAGGAATTACTTTAACGCATTTTCACAGCTGTACCAGTGGCAGTAATCAGCAAAAGAACTCCTGATTGATCGAGATTGATTGTGCCAGTATCAATTTCAATCCCGATTACAGCATTTGCTCCTAAACGTTGGGCGCGTTGCTCTAACTCTTCTAGTGCTTTGCGTTGACCCTGCTCAAATAGACGCTCATAGCTAGCAGTGCGTCCACCAATAATATCGCGAATTCCAGCCAAAAAATCCCGCAAGAAATTGCTGCCGTAGACTACTTCTGCTGTCACAATACCTAAATATGAATCAATCACGGCTCCTTGAATCACATCAGTTGTAGTTATAATCATAAATTAACCTTCTCCTTAGGATATATTTTAATATTTATTATTTCAGATATTTATCTAAATAATTGAGCAATTGTAACTTAGATGACAGAATATAGGTTTGATAAACATCCTGTTACACCACTTTAGATTGCACTTTCAGCTTTAGTACTGTCATAAATATAAACCAGGATTTCAAGGAACATTTGACGAATTAAATTTATCTTACCGTGTAATGACCAAAGAATGATGCGAATGCCTAGATGATGACTTTTCAAAAGGTAGTATTAAGAACTATAAATTGGATTGAAATAAAAAACAGGAATGAATCTTAAACCCTGTAACCTTGGCACATCAATATCTAGGATTAAGTCAGATACCTGTTGAGATTTTCCGAATAGCACGTATAACTACTGACTCAAAAAGGTGTTATTTTGCGTTTGTACTGGTTTATATGTAAGCTAACTTAATGTGAAAGTTGATATCTTACACTTTATCCTTCCGTGAAAACTCTGTTACGCAGTGCTGATTGTAAAGGAAAGATGAATGAACTATTAACATCTTAACCAATACGAATAAATACAGTTTTCAAAAGTCCATATTTTTGTTTTAATGTACAAGAAAAAAGTTCTCTAAAATTTCAGGAAATTTACTGTGTACAAGCCAACATCATTCGTGTTTAGCGTGGTGTTACTAGGATGTTTTACCTTCACCATACCTTCAGTAGCTCAGGCTCAGGTATTAGTGGCACAAGCCAAAAACCCAGAGTTAAAGCAACTGCTAGAAGAAGGACGGAGGCTAGTGGATGCCGGTGATTATGGTGGTGCGATCGCTGTTTATCAACAAGCAGCTAGTTTAGATCCCAAAAATGCTAAAATCCATTCAGGCATTGGGTATTTATACGCTCAACAGGGAAATTACCAGGCAGCATTAGCAGCTTATCGTAAAGCGATCGCAATTAACCCTAACAACAGTGATTTTTACTACGCTGTGGGCTACATCAAAGCGAATTTGGGCGACACACCAGGAGCAAAGGAAGGCTACCGTCGTGCCATACAGCTGAATCGTAACAACGTCAACGCCTATTTAGGATTGGCTGTGACGCAATCGCGTATGGGAGACTATAATGCAGCTACTTGGGCATACCAACAAGCCATCGACTTGGATAAAAACAACGCCCAAACTTATGAGTTGATGGGTTCAATGTATAAACAGCGACGACAAACCAAACAAGCGAACAGCTTGCTTCAGAAAGCCCGTGACTTGTACAAGCGCCGCAATGACTCAGGTGGCGTAGAAAGGGTAGAAGCCATGCTGCGGCAGTTAGGAGGATGAGGTTAATCTAACTGGCGTCCCGTTAATTCTACAAAAATATCTTCCAGATTAGAGGGACGCACCATCATTCCGGTTTTATCAGGCTGTTCATTTAAGTAGATATTTGCTGCTTCCAAGGATGGGAAAAACAGATATTCCCAACTACGAGCGCCATCACTTCCCACATCAGACACACCTAATTGTTTCATCACCAAACCTTCACCGTGAGTAGAACGCAGCTGTTGTAAAGTCCCCAAAGAAATCAGTTTACCGCTATCCATAATACCGATGCGTCCTGGCTTGGTAGAGCCAAAGGCATCGCACAAAAATTCGACCTCATCCATATAATGGGTCGTCAGTAGCATCGTCATCCCTTGTTTATTTAAATCCCGAATAATTTCCCAGAGGCGTCGCCTAGTTTGGGGGTCTAGTCCTACCGTTGGTTCATCCAAAAACAAAATTTGCGGTTGATGCAATAAAGCTCTCGCAATCTGCAACCGTCGTTTCATACCTCCAGACAGGGTTTTTACCAAATCATCACGTTTTTCTGCTAGTTCAACATACTCTAGCCATTGATTAATCAATTTTTGTCGCTGCGGGTTACTAATGTGATGTAGTCTCCCATGCAGTTCCATATTTTCCCAAACGGTTAAATCATTATCTACACTGACTTGTTGCAATGCCTCACCTCCATCAATCTCAGAAAACAACTCTTCCAAACTCATCCCGACTGCTGTAGCTACCTTCTGTCGACGCTTTCTACGAGATGCTAAAAGCGTAGCTTGCTTCCCTGTAAGGGTACGCAAACTCGCTACCGCTGCGCTATCCTACCTTATATCAACGACAAATATTTACGTCTACTTACTTAACTTTTCATGAATTAAGTTGGACAGGAATTGTAATAATAAACTCAGTTCCTTCTTTTACATTAGATATACATTGCAGTTGACCACAATGTTTTTCTACAATAATTTGATAGCTGATGGATAACCCCAATCCAGTGCCTTTACCGACGGGTTTAGTGGTGAAAAAAGGGTCAAATAATCGCTTTTGTATATCTTTGGGAATTCCAGTACCATTATCGGCAATGCGAATAACTACTTGCTGATTATCTGTGACTTCAGTACGAATACGAATTAAGGGTGATTTTAGAGTTGAATCATCTGATTCAAAACTCTCTAAAATAGCATCAATTGCATTTGCTATAATATTCATAAATACTTGATTTATTAACCCAGGATAGCATTCTACTAGAGGAAGGTTTCCATATTCTTTAGAAATAGTAATTGTTTGACCTATTTGCTGATTGATTAGACGGCTTTGTAATATTATTAGAGTACTATCAATACCTTCATGAATATCAACTATTTTTTTCTCAGATTCATCGAGGCGAGAGAAATTGCGTAAGGAAAGAACTATCTCTTGGATACGCTCAGTACCAAATTTCATAGAATTAAGAAGCTTGAGAAAATCAGCAGTTAAAAATTCTAGTTCCATTTCTGCGATCGCAGCTTGAATTTCTGCTACTGGTGTAGGATAATGATGTTGGTATAGGCTAATTAATTTTAGTAAATCTTGAGTGTAGTTGAGCGCGTAAACCAGGTTGCCAGCAATAAAGTTAACAGGGTTATTGATTTCGTGTGCAATCCCAGCAACAAGTTGCCCCAAAGCCGCCATTTTTTCATTCTGAATTAATCGAGTATAATTATTCTTCAGGTTACGAAAACCTTGTTTGGCGATTCTAGATTGTTCTTCTACTTGCTCTAGTTGAGCTAATGTTAAAATATGAATTTGAGAATAAGCTAAAAGTAACTGATGGAAATCGAGTATTTTATAGCTGCCTAACTGAGTTTCTATTAAAATCGGCTCATATACAAATTGAGGCTCTCGCTGCAAAGCTACTTTATTTGCTTCTACAATGAGCGTCTCCTCAGAAATTACACATACATCTGGTTGCAGAAAGTTAATCAGATTTATCGCAGGTCGTTTAGAAAATAGTGGGAAACTATAGGGACGGCTCATGTGTTCAAAAAATCTTTGTCGGGAAATCATGCCCACATAGTTATGATTTTTCACTAGGATAATTCCTGGTAGTAAAGGCTCTTGCTTAAAAAGTCTATTCAAATCATTTGCTGGACTATCTGCATCGAAGTAAATAGACCAAAGCGGTAATTCTTGCAAAGTAGACTCTAATCGCAAGTTCAGATTATTAGCATTTGTCATGCTATGTATAGCCAACATACTTTCAATCCTTTGTTTATTTTGAAGTAACGTTTATGGTGACGCCCCGAACAAGCATTGCGATAATTGCAAAGTTAATCAAACTTATATTTCCCTAATTACTGCTTAAACTCACAGTTATGCCGCAAAACTTTTGCTATTAGGGTATCCCATGCTTTTCTATGCTGGACAATATTTCTACTAATGTTAAAGAACTTACGTGTTGAGAATTTAGACAAGAATTGACTAGTAAAAATAAGAAAAGAATATGCATCGCTAACCGCCAATACGGATAATTTAACGTGAGTTTGACGAACCTCTCCCTGCCTTGAACTTTAGTTCAAGTATGTCCCTCTCCGACTCGGAGAAGGACGGTTTTGCGTGGTAAAACCAGGGAGAGGTTTTTTGATTGAGCAAATTGGGTTGATATTATATGAGCAATCGAATTCACGTTAATTTATATTGTCTCTGAGTACTTACGTATAGACTACGATTTTACGCAATTAATGAGTATTGGCGCAGCCCATAGTAGAGAAGCTAAGTAATTTCAAAGGCTTCGTTTTTCGCCACGATTGCGTATGTACTATGAGGATAAATAGGAAGTAAAAAGTATGCAAAAAATGCCCTATAGGATATTTTGTTTTGTAGAATAAGCATTACTACAATTGCTATTTTATGCTTGTTTAATTGGAAGTCTAATATCGATTTTAGTTTCCTGATTTGCAATGGAAGTGCATTTGATAGAACCACCATGTTGCTCAACGATAATTTGATGGCTAATAGACAAACCTAAACCAGTTCCTTGACCAACAGGCTTAGTAGTAAAAAAAGGTTGGAAAATGCTCTGGCAAATCTCTTCACTCATGCCACAACCATTATCAGCGATTGAGATAGTGATTTGATTTTCCTCAGAATGAAATGTCTGAATTAAAATAGTTGGTGTTTTATCTGTAGTTTGACCAAGAATATCTGCTTTTTTAATTAAGGCATCAATGGCATTATTAATTAAATTTAAGAAAACTTGATTTAAAGAGCGAGGATTACAAAAAATCTTAGGGATGTTCCCATACTTTTTAATCACTGAAATAGGTTTGTGATTACTAGAAGAACCGTTAAGCCGATGCTGCAAAATGACTAGTGTACTATCAATACCCTGATGGATGTCAGCTTTTTTATAGTCAGCTTCATTCAAACGTGAGAAATTTGAGAGCAATTCTACAATTTCTCCAATACGAGTTGTGCCAACCTGCATCGAGTTTAGCAGCTTTGGCAAGTCGCTTTGGATAAAGCTTAAGTCACTGTTAGCAAGAGCCTTAACTATTTTGATATCTGGATTTGGATATACAGAAGCATAAGTTGCTAGAAGATTTAGTAAGTCATGGCTATACTGATGAAGATATTCTAAATTTCCATGAATAAAACTCACTGGATTATTAATTTCGTGGGCAACCCCAACAACCATTGTTCCTAACGCCAACATAGTTTCGCGTTGAATTAATTGCATTTGAGCTTGCTGAGTTTCTTGTAATTTAAATAAAGTTGATTCTGCATTTTCTTTTGCTGTACGGTATTTTTCCTGTACTAGAAACAATCGTTGCAGTGTGTGGTAGTAGATAGTAACGCTAAAAAAGACGAATAATGCTCCGAAAAAGAAAACCATGCCAGTGAGCAATGGTATCCATTCAATCAGCCTTGCAATTGTTAAATAGATGCATAACGAATAACCACCAAGAAAAAAAACCATGAGTAAAAACATGATTTGCCAACTCAGTTTGTCTGGTTCTGTCTTAAATAATTTGAGAATTTTTTGAGTCCTGAGAATGGATAGTCCCATTATCCAAGCGCCAAGAGTAATTAGGGTGATAATGAAGGACTGAACAATTGCAGAGTTTAACATGGTATTGAACCGAAATAGACGTAAAAAATTTATGAATGGTCTATAAACTATTGCTATATCTACGTTTTAGCATTTTTATGTTCAAATTATTTTGTGTATGAATGCACTATCACCGAAACAGTGCTGTTAGCGGATAGCTAAGGTTTAGCCTGTGCTGAGTAACTCGGCTTAGAGTAAAAAAAAGTAATAATTGCACTCAGCACTCCTGAATTTTCACTCCATAATTGCTTTTGGCCTTGAAAACAGAAGTCAACATACTGTTTAGTTGGATGTTGCCTTGTGTCACGCAAATACCTCAGCACCATTGTTCAGATAAAGGTAAAATATCCTTGAGTGTAGGCATAGCCCGTCGCAGGCATCGCCACTCATTTCTAACATCATCGGATATTGTGGAATTTCCGCGCGTAACTCAATAGCATCTATGACCGCTTCTCACTCTGAAACTCCATCTACCAAACCTGACGCAAGTACTTTTATTTCCGACCATCGACAGGTAGACCGCAGTAAGCTAAGTCAAATGTACCTGCACTATGTCGAAACAAAAGATAAATATCCTCACGCGGTATTGCTGTATCGGGTAGGAGATTTCTTTGAATGCTATTTCCAAGATGCTGTCAAACTAGCGCAAGAATTGGAATTAGTTCTCACTAGTAAGCAAGCTGGAGAACAGGGACGGGTGGCGATGTCTGGTGTTCCGCATCACGCTTGGGAACGCTACGCGACGATGCTGGTAGAAAAAGGCTATGCAGTGGTAATTTGCGACCAAGTGGAAGATGCTTCTGAAGCTGCTGGGAGATTGGTACGGCGGGAAGTAACGCGCATCCTGACTCCTGGTACTTTGCTAGAAGAAGGAATGCTGAAATCCAGTCGCAATAATTACTTAGCAGCAGTAGTAATTGCCGCAAATCATTGGGGTTTAGCTTATGCAGACATCTCTACAGGTGAATTTCTTACCACACAAGGTAGTGATTTAGAACATTTGACACAAGAATTAATGCGCTTGCAACCTTCAGAGGTGCTGGTTCCGACAAATGCGCCCGATTTGGGTAGTTTGTTGCGTCCGGGAGAGACTTCGCCACATCTGCCGGAGTGTTTGCCACCATCATTTTGTTATAGTTTGCGATCGCAATTACCCTTTTCTCAAGGTGAAGCTAGACCTAGATTATTGCAGAAATTTAAGGTGCGATCGCTCGAAGGACTTGGTTGCGATCATCTTCCCCTCGCCGTTCGTGCGGCTGGTGGTCTTTTGGAATACCTGGAAGATACTCAAAAAGAAAACCCTGTCACTCTCCAAAGACTCCGCAGCTACACTGTCACTGACTATCTAATTGTTGACAATCAAACCCGCCGTAACCTAGAAATTACCCAAACCGTCCGGGACGGCACTTTTCACGGTTCCCTACTTTGGGCGTTAGATAAAACGAGTACAGCGATGGGTGGGCGGGCTTTGCGGCGGTGGTTGTTGCAACCGCTACTTGATATTAAAGGCATTCGGGCACGTCTTGATACCATCCAAGAATTGATGGAAAATACGCCCCTGCGTCAAGATTTACGGCACTTATTACGCCAAATTTATGATTTAGAACGTCTCACCGGAAGGGCGGGTTCTGGTACAGCGAATGCTAGAGATTTAGTAGCTTTGGCAGATTCCCTCTCACGTTTACCGGAATTATCCAACTTAGTAGTTGAAACACGTTCCCCCTTCCTGAAAGCTTTACAGAAAGTCCCAAGTGTGTTGGAAGAATTGGCACAAAAGTTACACTTACATCTTGTAGAGTCGCCACCCATACTAATTAAAGAAGGCGGATTAATTCGCCCTAGTGTAAATCCCCTATTGGATGAGAGAAAGGCGACAGTAGAAGCAGACCAGCAATGGATTGCTAACTTGGAAGTTGATGAAAGAGCTAAAACAGGAATTTCGACACTGAAGGTAGGATTTAACAAAACCTTTGGTTATTACATCAGTATTTCTCGCACCAAAGCCGACCAAGTACCCGCTAATTATATCCGCAAGCAAACCCTGACCAATGAGGAACGTTATATCACCCCAGATTTGAAGGAACGGGAAGCCCGGATTTTGACGGCGCGGGATGATTTAAATCAGTTGGAATATGAGATTTTTACGGCGTTGCGGGAAGAGGTAGCACAAGAAGCGGAAGTAATTCGCAATCTGTCTCGTGCAGTGGCGGCGGCGGATGTGTTGTGTGGTTTGGCTGAGTTGGCGGTGCATCAAGGTTACTGTCGTCCCGAAATATTGCCAGGAAGGGAGATAAATATTGTTGATGGTCGTCATCCCGTGGTGGAACAGTCTTTACCTGCGGGGTTCTTTGTGCCAAATTCGACGCAATTGGGTCAAGAGTCATTAGTCATTAGTCATCTGTCATTAGTAGATGACCAAGAACAAATGACAAAGGACAAAGGACAAAGGACAAATGACAATCCCGATTTGATCATCCTCACTGGGCCAAACGCTAGCGGCAAAAGTTGTTATTTGCGGCAGGTGGGATTGATTCAGTTAATGGCACAGATTGGTAGTTTTGTACCAGCGAGGTTTGCTAGATTGGGAATATGCGATCGCATTTTCACCCGTGTCGGTGCAGTAGATGATTTAGCAACTGGTCAATCTACCTTCATGGTGGAGATGAATGAAACGGCAAATATTCTCAACCATGCTACATCTAGGTCACTGGTATTATTAGATGAAATTGGCCGCGGCACAGCAACATTTGATGGTCTTTCCATAGCTTGGGCAGTGGCGGAATATATAGCAGTTGATATTCGGTCGCGCACAATTTTTGCCACCCATTACCACGAGTTAAATGAACTAGCTAGCATCATACCAAATGTGGCTAACTATCAGGTGACGGTGAAAGAATTACCCGACCAAATTATCTTTTTGCACCAAGTCCAACCAGGAGGTGCTGATAAATCTTATGGAATTGAAGCGGGAAGATTAGCGGGTTTACCAGCCGTAGTTATTCAACGGGCAAAACAAGTGATGGGGCAAATTGAAAAACACAGTAAGATTGCGATGGGGCTGCAAAATCTTGATGGGTAAGCAAGTTCGTAATAAAGACTTTAGTGCTATTTTCTCAGCACTAAAGTCCTTATAGCGGTTCCCATTCAGATGCAGTATAAGATTATATCACGACGTGTAGGGGTACGGCAGTGCCCATTGGTGTCAACTTAACGCGAAACCCCTTGTCCGCCGGGAATTGAAATTCCCGTCTCATAGCTAAAGTCATCTGAAGATGACTAAGTATCGCCAAAAATCTCCAGTCTACTTCAGTAGACTTAAGCTATTAGCTAGGGAATTTATTCGCTGGCGGGCGAGGAAGCCAACAGTTAAGCTATTTTTGGCAAAAGTAGACACTAATGGGCAGTGCCATGTCCCTACAGGTGTACTATAAACCGAAGTGTTAATTACTGCCTAAAAATTTCTACTTTTTGTAACACCACTTCTTGATTCGGACGATCTCTAGTTGTAGGCACATTAGCGATCTTGTTGACTATATCTAGACCTTGGACAACTTCACCAAAAACACTGTGTTTGTTGTCAAGGTGAGGCGTTGGTGCTTCTGTAATGAACCACTGCGAACCATTAGTACCGCGTCCGGCATTAGCCATCGACAGGATACCTGCACGAGTGTGTCTCAATTCAGGATGAAACTCATCCTGAAATTGATATCCTGGACCACCAGTACCCCATCGGTTGGCTGTATCTAGATAACGACTCAGAGGATCGCCACACTGAATCATAAAATCAGGGATGACTCGGTGAAAGCGCACCCCATCGTAAGCTGGAGTTCCCTTACCAGATTCACCAGTTTTAGGGTCTTTCCAATCGATTGTTCCGGTTGCTAGACCAACAAAATTTTTGACGGTATTGGGGGTTCGCTCTTCTTCCAAACGAACTACAATTTCACCCAAGGAAGTAATTAAGCGAGCGTGCAGCTTGCCATCACCGGGAATATTAATTTCTGGAAAGCTCATTAGATATCCTACTTTTAACAAGTGCCTGTATTGACCTATATAAGTTTATCAGCATTCAAGTTACCGCCTTTAGACATGACAAAAAACCTGAAGAAAGGAAACTTGAGCCAACAATATTTTACTCAGGCAAATTTATCGCTGGATTCCGGCTAAAGAATCCTCTAGGGACTAGCTTAAAGCCAACTTGGTGAACAGGCATCACAGGCCAATCTTCCGATCGCGGAATATGAGTTACGCCCATTGTGTACCACAGTACGATATCTTCACCCATCAAGGCTTCATCGTCTGCAATATATTTAGGTAAACCCTGTCCTGGTTTAGTCTGGTTGGGATAATCGCCTCCAGCATAAAGTTCACTGGGTTTATATTTTGTTACCCAGACGTGGTGAGTCGCAAATTCTGCCCGTTCCCGGATTTTTGAGCCTTCGATAGGGAAAAATATAGAATTTCCTCCAGGCATCAGCATATATCCAGGCGCAGCACCGAGAGTATTCTTTTTGTTTGCACTAACAATCATCCATTCCCGACTGCTTTTCATATTTAAATCGCGCACAGCAGAGGTTTCTTTAGCTAGTGGGGTTTCTGAAAGTGCGATCGCATTTCCTAAAGGATTTTTCTCATCCATCGGCAAAGCTTTCACATTCATTTCCATCACCGAATTAGCCTGACCATCGACATCTAAATCTAGGCGATAGTTGAAAAAGTGCTGGTGATTTACTCCAAAGATATTCTTAGCAATTAACCGACCATAGGAATCATCCTCAGATTGCTTTTGAGCAGCCGTTCCCTGCGCCAGCACGATACCCGTTAACTCATTTTGGACTTCCAAAGTCCCATCTTGGTGAAAAATCCAATTAAGGCTGTAATCATAGTTGTCAACAGCTACCGTCATCGTCATGACTAATTCTCGACTGCGACGGACATCATTACGCCGAGTATTATACTCATAATGTTTCCAGAGCATTCCGCGATCGCGCTCATAGATACCGATAACCCCTGGGATTTTATAAGGTTCTCCCTGCTCATTAGCAAATACAGCATTTAGCAACAAGCCATTTTCGGGAATTTCCTTACCCAATTCCATCGTATTTGCTAGTAAACCTAAGTTGTATTCCCCAACATCAAAGGCATTTCTAAATGCCCAAGTAGGCTCAGGATCGCCGTAAGGTACTACCATTTCTGAGAGGCTAGCACTGTATAAAACTGGTCGAATATTTTCCCCATCGTTGTACGCTACTTGGTACAGCATTAATCCATTACGAGGATGCATTGAATAGCGAAATTTCCAACCTTGCCAGCTAATTTCATTGTCTTTAATCTGGAAGCTTTGACCATTAGGTTGTACAATATTCAATGCTTTCAATGGTGAAAGTAATTTGCCTAAGGACTTGATATCGTAGTTCCAATTTTCTTTAGAGAAAGGGATGTTTCCTTTATCAATAAAACTGGCAATTTTACCCGTGTTCAAATTAACTGTTGCTACGACTCCTTCAATCGGACTACCATAATAGTTCCAGGCTTTGCCTTTGTAGTAAGATAAGCCGCGACAAAGACGATTACCTGTTGCTTCTTCTTGTTGATTTTGGATTCCTGGTGCCCACCAACTAATTTTGACTTGCTCAAAATCGGTAATTCCCCGCTTTTGCATTGCTTTTTGCCATCGCGGATCGGCTTTAACTACCTGAGTTGCTAGTTCATATTCTGAATTAACGATCGCAGGTTGAACTGACGGTATCTCTTTCCAAGAACTTAAAGTTTTACTTGTGATATCTACGATACCCTCATAAGTTTTATTTAGCGATCGCTCATAAATTACCAAAAAAGCTTTTCGCCCAAACACTTTACCAGGTGTAAAATTTATAACTTCTTCTTTATCTGGTTCTTGTAAAGCAATAAGAGGAAAAGCTGCCATTTCGCTCAAATTTTTTTCTTTTTGGATGACCGAAACAGCTGTGCTAATTTCTACCTCAGCTAGTGAAGTGAGAGGATGGGAAATCGAAGGCTGTTGAGCCATCAATGTTTCCATTAATCCGGTTGAGATAGAAATAATGGAAATGATCGCAATAGATAGCCACAAAAAACGCTTTAGCCGCTTAATCATCTTTTACATTTTTACAAAAGACTTATAGTTATCTATTTCCAAGCCTAAGATTGAAAACCGATAAATTAAGAGACTAAAGCCAAATTAGTTTGTTAACGGTGTCCTCAATTGTGAAACCCAATATATTCGAGAGCATTTCGCCCTTGCAAATATACCTGGCGATTAGAAATCGCGGCTACACAAACCAAGTCCGCCTGCGCGGACTAAAGACCACGGAGGTGGGTTTTACCTGTATAGCCGCGTTCGCCCTTGGCGTGCCGGAGGCATTCCAGGGCTAGATATAATATTTGACGCTTCAGCAATTACGCAGAAACCAAACGACGTAAAGATTCAGCACGACGTTTCGCAATAGAGTTATTTGGATCAAACTTTAGTGCTTCTTCGTAGCTTTGCAACGCCTGAGTAGTTAACTTTTTCTTCTCGTAGGCGTGACCGAGATTGTTCAATCCTGTAACGTAGTCTGGTTTAGATTTGAGAGCTTCTTTGTACTGACGAATTGCTAGGTCATATTGCTCTTGGATAAAATAAACATAGCCCAGCCCGTTGTAAATAGGGGCGATATTTTCTTCTTCCTCTTCTTCAGCAGCTTTGAGAGCTTTTTGAAATAGCGCGATCGCTTGAGAGTACAATTTTTTTTCTGAATAAATACTGCCTAACTCATAATATTCTTGAGCTGTACCTTTCTCTTTCTCTAATTTCTTTCGCAATCTTGCAAAAGAGCCTTCAACCTTGCGAGTTTTGAAAATCTGGCGAAACACACTCACGGCTGCAATTGTGAGTATAACCACCAAAATTGAGAGATAAACAACGGCTAGACTGTTATCCATTGCTGCAAATACGAATATTATAAAGTTTGTTATTTGTAATTTGTAATTTGTCATTTGTTATTCACTAATGACCAATGACCAATGACCAATGACTAGTGACCAATTTACGGTAAACCCCAATATTGAGTGCGTTGCAAGAGCCAACCGTTTTCTAAGTAACGAGCGATCGCTTGATTCACGTTTCGTCTAAACTCATCGTATTGCAATCCCTTGGGCATTACTATAGACAAGGGTTCTGTTGATAACTTGGTTGGCAGTAGCCGATATTGAGGATATTGTTGCACCCAACCGCTCAAAACGCTAGCATCTGCGGCAAAGGCAGCAACGGCATTATTTTCTATTTCCTCTCGCGCTTTTTCATAAGAATTTACTCCTACTAACTCGGCGTTTGGCAGATAGTACCGCACTTTGGCGATGGTACTGGAGTTGTTGAGTACGGCAATTTTTTGTTTTGCCAAATCATTCAACTGCTGCACAGAGGTATCTTTTGTAACTAATAAAGTGCCATCTAAATAGTAGGGAACACTGAAACTAACTATGCGGCTGCGAGATTCGGTTGCTGTGACTCTAGCGATCGCAAAATCAACTTTCTTGTCTAAGACTACAGACAGGCGATCGCGATTCGCTACAGGTTGAAATTTCACAGCCTCAGCTTTACCAACCAAGTCAACTGCCAAACGCTTTGCTAAGTCAATTTCTAAGCCTTGCAAATTCCCGTTACTATCTTTGAATCCTAAGGGACGCAAGTTATCTTTAACGGCAACATTTAAATAGCCTCGCTGCTGAATTTCTGACATTTCGGCAGCAGATGCAGTTAATCCCGTCCCCACTATGGAAAAGCAAAAAATCAAAAAAATAGTGGCGGATAATACCAGATGTAACCGAGTCATTACTTGCCATCTGCTACATCTGTTATACATCCCTTGCCACCTTTATCCTTTAGCTTGAATTGCTAATTCCGCAACTTTGCCGAAGCTAGCTGGATCGAGAACTGCCAGTTGCGCCAACATCTTGCGATTTAGTTGGATATCAGCTTTTTTCAAGTTACCGATCAACTGGCTGTAGCTCAAGCCGTGTTGCCTGGAAGCAGCGTTAATGCGCGCAATCCAGAGGCGACGAAAATCGCGCTTTTTCTTTTTGCGATCGCGGTAGGCACTCCGTAGCGCCTTCATCACTTGTTGATTGGCGGTTCTAAACAGAGTTGAATGGGAACCACGAAAACCTTTAGCTAGTTTGAGAATTTTATTGCGGCGCTTCCGAGCTACATTACCGCGTTTTACCCGAGTCATAACTTATTTCCTAAAATACTTACAAATATGGGAGCATCAAGCGCACGTTGAGTTCATCGCGTTCATGTACAAGGGCACTTTGGCGCAGTCCACGCTTTTTGTTAGAACTTTTATGCTCTAAAAGGTGGCTTTTGAACGCTTTACGACGGACGATTTTGCCGGTACCGGTGGCACGGAATCGCTTTGCCGCAGCTTTACGAGTCTTTAGTTTAGGCATGGTCTAGCTTTGATTCGACACGATCCATTATTATATACTATGAAAATTGCTATAACTGCAATTAAATAAAGGATTTAACCAACGGCGATCGCTACGAAGCTCTAAAACGGGATTTGGCGGCAGGTTTTTGGAGCGATCGCAAAGCTGCTAACAGTGGCGTGGTCAGATTAATAATTTGGCGTGGTGGCAAGGTAAGGTCAGCATCGGGCGATTAATTCGCTGAATGTGCCTTATATTAGGCGGGATATGCGTAATTAATTGGAACAACACTTTAAATAAAATTGATATTATTAGAGTGGTAATAGAAAGTAAAGTACATTACTCTACTACCACAAGACACTCTATTTATAAGTAAAGCAGCTATTATTCAACATTTATGAATGAAGAGGAATGCCAAGCATTTTACCAACAATTAATAAGGATTTTACGAGAAATAGAAATGAATTGGGTAGTTCAATTGGCTACTGAAGAAATCAGTATAGGCACAATTGTCAGGCACGATACTCATGATTTAGCTGCTAAAGAATACACGCAAAAAGAACGACTGAAAATATTGATAAGCCTTATAAAGCAATCAATAGTGGATGAAGTACTTATAGAATAAAGAGTAGTCCAGTTCTTTGAAAACAATGAAAATTTTTCAAATTTAAACCCTAGTATCACATTCGCCTCTGATATAGATGAAGGCGATTTTAATATTAATTATGATAATGTTTTTAGCAATTTAGAGCCAGCTAATGAACTGTTAAGATTACTTGAAAGAATAACTGAGGCTATTGATGATGAGACTGCATTCTGATTTACTTGGAAAAATTGAACTTCAGCTAACGAGGTTAAAAAGCACATTAGATTATACTTACAAAAGTAAAGCAAAAGCAAATGATTTGTTTGAAGCTTTTATATTTACCATTCTTTTAGATGCTGCTATAAGAGAAAATGTAAATAGACCTATACAATTTGAAGACACATCGGGAAACATAACTTCAGATATTTTATTCAGAAGAAGTCCCGGTTATATTAACTATCAGAAGAAAAAATATACCCATGCTGTACTCATTTTTCCAACAAAAGGTGATGATTTAGAGTTAGAAGTGCATCTGGGAATTTACGCAGTAGGTTCATCAAAAGTACCTCAAGAATGCGATATCGCAGTTTTATTAAGGACGGAAGGAAAACGTTGCAGGAATGTAAAAAATAAAAACAGTATAGTAGTAAAATCTACAAATATTGTCATAGGAGTAGAATGTAAATGTCATGAATCTTCTAAAGTTGCTCTAGGTTCTGGACGTTCTTTTTTAGGATTAGTTCAAGACTTTTCAAGTAATGGAAAATATTTTTTCGTATTTAACAATGAAAAACCATCTGTGGAAAAGATGTTATCGCATTACGATAAAGGATGGGAACACAATTTATCTCCAACTTCTATAAAAGAAATAGACCGCTTACGTAACTTATTTCAAGATAGATTCAAGATATTGAAAGCAAAGGTAGAATTATAAGTAACACTTATTGGAATTGTATTTCTCCCCAGGTGCTATGAGGGGCGATCGTAAAAAGCCTGGTTAAACAGTTATGCTTATTAGGTGTCAAATCGCTGTAATAGTTCATTTGACGTTGTACTCTCAACTCAGTTTTCATCAGGCTTATTTGCTCATTGCCGCTAAATTCATCACACATTCAGGAAACTGGCGTTTTAATGCTGGAAATACCGGACAAGGCGCTTGTTCTTGTAAATTGTCCGGTTTACTCCAAGTAAAGGGGGCTTTCTGCGCCGCAGACATCCACAACAGCAGCTTTGCCCGTGTCATAGCAACATAGAGTAAACGATACTCTTCAGATGTTTTCAAATTCTTTGCCACCTCCCACGCCTGACTAACATCCGGTATGACAGATTCTTCATGGAGAGTAGCGCGAATTTGGGCACGGGCTACTTCTGATAAGGTAAAGTCACCTAAAAATTGGCTTTGGGGAGGAACCCAAAATCTCCCAGGAATCAAGTTTTCGTGGAGAAAGGGAAGAAATACATAGTCCCAATCTAACCCTTTGGCTTTGTGCATGGTGATAATCGTCAGTTGGCCGCGACGAGTGTAACGTTCTTCCGAATCTTCGGTTTCCACTGGTTCAAACCGTTCGGAACTAACGATTTCACTTAAAGCTGAAAGCATTCCCCCCATCGAACTATTGCCAGCTATCTGCTGGTTAACCCGTTCTGCGAGTTTATCAGCAGTTGCCAATTCTGCCTGATCGTAATTTAAGGTCAAGGCGAGAAAGGAAATTAGCTGGTACAGGGGCAATTCCAAACGAGCGCGAAGTAAACTACGACACAAACGCGCAGCTTTTTGTACTGTTTCTGGCTGGGGTGCTGCTAGGGGGCCAGGATACAAAAACTCTTCTGGTAGACTAGCAAGAGCGTTAAGGTCTTGGGTAGGAATTAACTGGCGCTGTACTAATGCCTCTAAGGCGGCTTTGAGGTAATCAGGGGAGTGGGGGCGATCGCAAAATTGCAATAATGCCAAAATTTCTTGGGGAACATGGGAACGGCGATCGCGTTCTCCCACATCGTAAAGTGTAATATTATGCTCTTTGCATACAGGCGCTAAAGCTTCTGCTAACCATCTTCCTTGACGATTTTCTCGGACTAAAACTGCTGCACTATTTTTTGTTGGATCTTCACCAAATAACTCAATCACCCTTTGAGATAACAATTTAACGGTGTGATGAATATCATCGGGTGTATAAAGTTCCAGTCCTCGCCCTACTGCTACGGGGTTAGCGTTAGTTTGCGGATCGCCAGCTTCCACAGGGCGAATTGTCTGCAAGCGAAATGGTACTTGTCGGTTATTAGGAGTTTGTTGTTTGTTGTTGGTTGTTGCTAACCACTGATTATTGATCCATTTGAGGGCAAAGTTAGCAGCTTCAATGATAATTCTAGTACTGCGACCGGCTTGATCCATCGTTGCCAATCGTTCTATGCGATCGCACTCTTCGCAAAATTGCCGAAAATAAATCGGATCGGCTGGGGTAAAGGTAGAGTTAATCGCCTGATTAGGATCGCCAACTCGGACTAAATTGAGTGCTGAGTTAGGAGAGACGCGATTCATCGCGTCTGTTAGGAGTGAAGAATTATCTCCCCCATTACTTGCCAAAATTTCTAATAGTTGCGTCTGAAGAGGGCTAGAATCTTGGGCTTCATCTTCAAAGACGGCGAATACTTGATTTTGCTCGACGCGACGGGCACTGTCATTTTCTAAAACGCGCAGTGCGGCTAAAATCATATCGTCGTAATCAATGAAGTCACGCGATCGCATTAAGTTTTGATATTGTTCGTACAATCCCGCCGCTACGCTCAAAATTCCATATTCGTCTGTGGTTTGCTTACTCCACTCCCGCAACAATTCTGGCGATATCCCCGAACTTTTTGCTTCATGAATTACCGTATTTGCTAATTCTGGTAATACTTCTGTTCGCAGCACCGATTGACGACGCAATCTTTCTGTCTCTTCTCCGTCAAATTGATGACCTTCTAATAACCGCAAATATCGGTCTGGATTATTTACAATCCATTGTTCTACAGCAGTTCTGATAAAGCGGTGACTTTGGGTTGGTGTAATTAATGTGACATTTTCTAACTGCAAACCCGACAAATCAGAATGACGGTTGGCAATGTTCAACGCTAAACCATGCAAGGTATAGACAAAAAAGCCCGTTTGGGGTAAACGTAAATCATCTCGTAAGAATTTGCGAATCTTGGCTTTAATATTGGCAGCAGCAGAGCGAGTAAAGGTAACGACTACCAACTGACGACGGAAGGATGAACGCTCATATTGACGAGCGATCGCGATCGCCGCCGCCGCCGCCATACCCGTAGATTTGCCTGCACCCGGAACGGCAGAAATCGCCAAAGGCCCAGATTGCCAATCAGCCATTTGCTGCTGTCCAGGGCGGAGACTGTTGCGAATTGCGAGAATTTTCTCTTGTAAAGAAGGAACAGGCGATCGCTCAGACAATTCTGAGTCAAGTAATTCTTGAACAACAGGAATAGTAAATTTAGAGTCGGACATATAAAATTTTAGATTTTAGATTTTGGATTTAATTCCAAAACTGCATGGCATATATGATTTAAGCGGATTCAGAATCTCTAATTGACCAGGTAATATTAACCCATCTTGTATATCTTCTAAACTCAATCTTAGCTTACTAACTAACAACTCCCAATACAAATTCACCTTCATTCACAGCTTGATTAGTTGCGACATCATAAACTAATCCATCTTGTTGAGCGCAAACATCAATTACAGTAGGTAATTTCTCTTCTTTATTAAAACTGAGAATTTGATACAGCTTTTCTCCAGCTTTAATTCTACTACCTAATTCAATTCTAGATTGAATCATCCCACCTGCGATCGCATAATATTTTTTCCGGTTGCCACTGGATACAAAATTCATCTCATGGTTTTTCGCATCATTCCATGAATTAGGAATTTGCAGTACACCTTTTTGCGCTAAATAATTTTTCACACCCCGCACACCTTTAGCAACTGAATCGGAATTCATTTGCATTCCTGTTCCCAATTCTAGTGTCCAAGCTTCCACATCAAACTTAATTTCTCTACCAAAGTTTTTAAAACAAGCTTCCAATGCTAACCAAGGTTTGATAAAAGCTTCATCAAAAGCATCACCATCATATTTATCAAGTAAAATTCCGAAATCAAGCAAGAAATATTTGGCACTATCTTCTCGATTTCGGAAGTAATAAAGGTAGTCTAAAGCGTAATTGGTAGAACTATGTAAATCAATTAAGTAGTCTGCATCTAAACTGAGATTTTGTAGCTTATAGCTAAAAAGCTCAGTGTAAGGAACAGAATGAGGAGAATTAATTTTTTCTAAAATTTTTGCGAATTGTTGCTTAATTATAGTTAGATAATTTTGTCGAACGACTTCTAGATCGATATGAAGTTGAGATTTAGTAAAAGCTACTAAATCATCAGCTTCTTTTTCGTAGTCCCAAAATATACGATTCCAGTCCTTAGCTTCGTAAACGCAGTAACGCCCAGGGGAAAAATGATGAGCGCGTTCATTAGTTCCCATTGGATTACAAACGGGAACTAAGCAAACTTCTCCAATTAAATCTGTATCATTTATTGTCAATAAAAACTCAATTAGTTGGTGAATAACGGCATTACCAGCAATTTCTGCACCGTACAGATTAGATTGGATGTAAACTTTTTTACCAGGTTTAGCGCCGACGAACTTGTAAACTTGGAGAAAAAGGCGATCGCCCGAAGCCATTTGACGTAATACAATTTTTTCAATAACTGGCAGCATGAAACAATTCAGTGATGATTTGAGTAAATTATCGCTTTATCTGTACCGAAATAAATGGCCGACTCATGATTGTAGAGACGGCCATTTATCGCGTCTTGCCTTAACCGAACAGTATTGTAAGTTGTTACTATTTTTTGAAGACAGACAGGTTTCCTGGTTAGTAAATATATATTTAAGCATTTATTCTAGAAATAAAATTAATAATCCCCCGACAAAACAAACTTTGCTAGGCTCATTTGCTCTCTAAGTCGGAGGATTATTAAGGAATCTCAAGGCATACCCAATGCGGATTCTACCTACGCAACTTCAACTGAAGATTGATGAACTGCCGATAAAAGCTAGAAATACCGGGGCAAATTGTACAGAAAATGACTTTTACACTAGCTCTTTGACGTTTTGCCGTTCACCTACGGTTGATTCACTAAAGATGGCTACATACAACCATCCTGCTAAAATAGCTCCCAAGATCGGAGCTATCCAGAACAGCCAGACTTGCGAAAAAAGTTCTACACCTGCAAATAGAGCAACTCCCGTACTACGGGCGGGATTAACTGAGGTATTGGTTACAGGAATGCTAATCAGGTGAATTAAGGTGAGTCCAAAACCAATTGCTAGGGGTGCAAATCCCTTAGGAGCGCGGCTATCAGTTACACCCAGAATAATCAGCAGAAACATGAAAGTCATTACAACTTCAGTAATCAGGCAAGAAAATAGCGTGTAACTACCTGGAGAGTGATTCCCGTAGCCATTAGTAGCCAATGGGTTGGAGCCAGTTAGGGTAAATCCAGTTTTGCCGCTAGCAATCAGGTAGATAATGCCCGCACCCACAACTGCACCGATTACTTGAGAGACGATGTAAGGTAGTAAGTCAGACGCCGGAAAGCGCTTACCTGCCCACAATCCAAAGGAAACAGCTGGATTGAAATGACCACCAGAAATGTGACCAAAAGCATAAGCTCCGGTGAGGACAGTCAGCCCAAACGCCAAAGATACACCAACTAATCCAATACCCAATGGAAAAGAAGTATTTTCACTGATTTTTGCAGCATCCGCTGTGTAGGCTGCGGCTAGAACAGCGCTACCACAACCACCTAAAACAAGCCAGAATGTACCAATAAATTCGGCCAAGCAACGTTTAGTTAGAGACATTTTCGGAAAACTCCTTGTTCAGCTACAAACGAGTGATAGCTATGTTGGGCAATGCTTGAGTTATTCACATCAACAAGAAATGTATCGTGTTTGTTTCGCGATCAAACTAAATCGAAACAATAGGAAATTGTTTTTTATTCAATAATTGGGGTGATAAAATATGAAGATAGCGGAAAAGCTAAAATAACAAAAAAAATACTTAATTTCTTAAGAATTTTGCTTCCTTTATACATTGATTTATTAAGATTCTTGTTCTAGTTAATATAATTTTCAAGACTCCCACACCCGGAAGGTGTGGGAGTCTAAAAATTGAATCAATACGGTTAGGTTAAGGTTTTTTAATGAAAATTATAAATCGCAAAGACGCGATAAATCGCGTCTCTTTCCTTAACCAAACAGTATTGAAAATTGAATTTATTCGTCAATCTGCCAAGAATCTTTAGTTAATTCTTCATCCAGAATTTTCTTAGGACGCACAATAATGATAACTTGTCCTAATAGAGAGACTTCTGGCTCAGTTTCAAACCATTGAAAATCTAATTCACCAGCATTTTCAACAACAAAGTAGCTGGAGGCATCCCATTGTCGTTGGGCACGATCTATTACTACTACGACTGGCCCTGTTTGGTTTTGGGTTTGGATGGGGAAGCGATCGCTATTCGCTAAAATTACTACTGGATCTTCTGCCGCCAAAAGCACTTGCCAACCTGGTAAGGGTACCCAAGCTTGTTCTCCAGAAAACTTGACCATCCGAAATGGTTCAATTTCTGTCAATATGGGCACTGCCTGCAAGTCTTGTTTTGACAATGGCAACTCGCCTACCACGGGCAATATTCGGGGTAATTGTTCTTCAAATTCTAGACGGTAAAAGGGTAAAATTGGTGCTGGACGGCGGGGAACAGTAGTAAAATCAGTCAGTAATTGTTCGATTCTTTGCCTTGCACCTGGCGTGTGAGCAAAACGCAACCCTTTGGCAATTAGGCGCGATCGCTGTTGTAAATCTGCATTTTGGCGTGCCAGTTTCCAAACTTGGTGAGCAAAGGCATCTCCAGGATGGGCAGAAAAGCCTTCTGGTAAAGTGCGGTAATAGGAGAACTCTTTCAAAGCTTTTGCTATTTCCCGTGCTTCATCAGCATCAACGTTGTGAACGAAGATCAGTTCGGCGGCGGCGGCGCGTTCTTCTTGAGTCAGTAAACGCAGTTCGTATAAAACATCACTGCCGCGTGTGGTGTAGTGCGATCGCGTTGCTTCCGATACTCCAAACTTTTCCAAAGAATTGTAAACTTGAGAACCAACAACCACCTGATTTTGTTGAATTGGCTCAAATCCAGTCGCCTCAAAAATGTCTTGGGGATTGTAACCGGCTTTTAGTAACGAGGCGATCGCTGTTCCCCATTCCACCCAGTTACCTTGTTTTTGCCTCAGCCTTCGCAGTAACTCTTGTGCTACATCGTTATTAGCATTGTCTTCGGGATTCTGAGCGTTGGGTGGTAGATCAGTCATAATCAGAGTGCGAGCTTCAACTTGAGAGGTTAATTAACACCTCATGAGCAAGTCTTATTCTAATCTATGAACTACCCAGACCTACTGCCTTGAGTTCATCTATGGAAACTTATCTTGGAGGCAGAGGGCACGAGGTTGGAATTTATCTATTATTTTTATAAGGAGAATTCAGAACTCAGGAGCGGAGCCGGAGACGCTCCGCCTCTGGTCAGAATGGGCTAAACCTTAGCTATCCGCTAACAGTATGAATTCTGTACGAGTGGGTGATAGCGCCGGCGGCAAGCGAGTCCGCGATAGCGAGTCTTCTCCCAAAGGAAGACGTCAAGGGCGACCGAGCGTCGCGTCTGAATATTGGTTAAAACCACGTAAGAGGTGGGCGAAAAAAATTAAAATATTTTCGCCTGAAAACTCTATCCCTTTATGGGTAAAGTATTCTGAATTCTGAATTCTGAATTCTGTATTCTGACTCCTGTTTTATTGCTTTCAACCCCATTTAATTCCAAGTTAGCCTACGGGTGAAGCTACTCACAGAGGCTACAGCTTTGCTAATTTCCTCTGTAACGCTCACTCTTAGCATTTTAAGATATGCAAAATAACTCCGTATAAACCCTTGGCAATTTTCGGCTATTCTCAACTAAACTTGGTATGGAATATAACAAGAGAGTAAATATTTAAAGGAAATATCTTATGGATAATCCCAGTGTTGAAATTGATAAAGTCCACTATCAAGTTATGACTCTCGAACGACCAAAAAAGCTGAAAATCTTAGTCGTTGACGATGAGCCAGATAATCTCGATCTACTTTATCGTACATTTCGACGCGACTTTAACGTTCTCAAAGCTGATAGTGGAGTAAACGCCCTACAAGTTTTGGCCGCAGAAGGCGAGGTAGCGGTGATTATCTCCGATCAACGAATGCCAGAAATGAAAGGAACTGAGTTTCTCAGCAAAACAGTACCTCAGTTTCCCGATACAGTAAGAATAATTCTCACCGGATTTACTGATATTGAAGACTTGGTAGAAGCGATTAATGCGGGGCAAGTCTACAAATATATTACCAAGCCTTGGGACCCAGGGGAACTGAAGGCAGTGGTGCAAAGAGCAGCAGAAACCTACGACTTGCTCAAGCAACGCACAGAAGAATTACGCCGCGCTCATGCTCAAATGGCGTTGCTGAGTGTTTTGGTACAGGTAACTCAAGCAGCTTCTAGCTTAGAGGAAACTCTTGCTCCAATTGCTAGGGCTGTGAGTGAGACTTTTGGGGCAGATGGCTGTATTCTACAACTTACAGATGGAAATACTCTGGTTACGACTCAAGGAAGTTACAGCGATACAGGTACAATAGAAAATTGGTTATCTCAAGACCCACTCACAAAGGAAGCGATCGCCACCGGGCAAATGCAAGTTTCCTTAAATATACTGAAAGACACTAAACTAGTTGATGCTACTCACTACCAAAATACAGGAGTGCAAGCACATTTAGTGATTCCCATTAGCTACCGTAATGAACTTTTGGGCGTATTATCACTACAGTGGAAACAACCCTGCACTTTGCGAGAAGATGAATTAACCCTAATTAATTTATCAGCACAACTAGTGGCGATCGCTCTGACTAGTGGTCATTAGTCATTAGTCAATGCCCAATACTTCTCTACCAGAGGCTAGGCGTAGCTTACTTCCCCCAAGAGGTACGCTCACAAGCGCCCTATGCCCCATGCCCTATGCCCAATATTAAATGAGTAACGAAATTAAGTCCATTTTTAACCGTATTGCTCCAGTTTATGACCAATTGAACGATTGGTTGAGTCTGGGACAGCATCGAATCTGGAAGGAAATGGCAGTCAAATGGAGTGCAGCTAAACCGAGAGATACTGCATTAGATTTGTGTTGCGGTAGTGGTGATTTAGCCTTGCGTTTGGCGCGGCGCGTGGGAGCAACAGGAAAGGTGTACGGAGTGGATTTTTCCCCAAACCTACTCGAAAACGCTAAAGAACGCTCTCAAAAGCAGTACCCCCAACCTGCAATCGCCTGGATAGAAGCTGATGTCCTCAATTTACCCTTTGACGACAACCAATTTGATGCCGCAACAATGGGCTATGGTTTAAGAAATGTTAAAGATATTCCCCGCAGTCTCCAAGAGTTATACCGGGTTTTGAAGCCAGGAGCTAAAGCCGCAATTTTAGACTTTCATCGACCGAGTAATCTTCAGCTACGTACCTTTCAGCAGTGGTATTTGGACGGTTTCGTGGTGCCAGTTGCAACTTATTTGGGCTTAAAAGAAGAATATGCTTACATCAGTCCCAGCCTAGACCGCTTTCCCATTGGCAAAGAGCAAATAGAGTTAGCTCGTCAGGTTGGTTTTGCTGTTGCCACACACTACCCCATCGCGAACGGTATGATGGGAGTGCTGGTAGTCAGCAAATTTTAGATTTTAGATTTGCAATTTTGGATTGGGGACTGCGGAATAGGTAATGGGTAATGGAGAATCCTTAGTGGTTAGTCGAAAAGCAACTAACAATTAATAACCGCCAAATACCAATTACCAATACTCAATCCCTAATTTATAATCTAGAATCCAAAATCCAAAATCCAAAATCCAAAACCCTGTGGACTGGTCTCATCTTTGGCTTTATGTGTCTCCCCCGGTACTGGGTGGAATTATTGGCTATTTCACAAATGATATAGCCATAAAAATGTTGTTCCGTCCTTACCGAGCAATTTATATTGCTGGACGAAGAGTACCCTTCACCCCTGGATTGATCCCCCGCAACCAGGAACGTCTGGCTAAGAACATTTCCAATACAATCATGGGGTCACTGTTGACACCACAAGAATTACAAAATCTGGCACGGCGTTTGTTGCAAACAGAACGCGTGCAAGCTGCAATTCTTTGGTTATTGCAGCTGGCGATTGAACAAATCAAAACAGATAAAAACCAGAAAAGTGCCAAAATTGTTGCGGGAATTTTGCGAGATTTACTAGGGGAATCTTTGCCCCGGTTACTCAAGGTTTTGGCGCGACGGGAAGATTTTTTGGAAGCGCAAATCAATCAAATTTTTGACCAGATATTGCTGGAATTTCAATTAAGCGAAGAACAAGCTACGCGGCTGGCTGACTGGTTATTGCAAGTAGTTTTACCGCCGGATATGCTACGCCAAGCCATAGTTGATTTTTTAACCGATCGCACGATTCAAATTATCGATGAAGGGTTCCGCGAAAAAACCAGTGGGACTTATTGGGTAGTAGCAAATTTATTTGGCTTACGTAATACTCTCACACGGCTACGGACTTTTTGCTTAGATGAAAAAGAGGCTACCAATACTCGCTTGCAGGAATTGATTCAAGATTTACAAATGCGCGATCGCATTCGGAAATTACTGCAAAATTTATCATTACAAAACTTGCCAATGGGGACGGTGCGCCAACTCCGAAAGACCACCCGCGAAAGTGTCCGTCATTATCTGCAAAATAGTGGTAGCGATTTTTTACAAGGATTAACTGATTCTGTTGATTGGGAAAATATTGCTGTAGTGCTGCTGAATCGTCTTAGTACTTCACCAGTTGTCAGTACTTCTTTAGAAGTGATGAGTCAAGAATTGGCTCTAATTTTAGATAAGTATTTGGAAAAAGATTTAGAAGCAATTGTCACCCAAGTGATTCCAATTTTGTCGATAGATGAAGTGATAGTTGACCGTGTAAAATCAACTTCGCCGGCTGATTTAGAAGCGGCGATTGAGGGAATTGTAAAAAATGAATTGCAGGCAATTGTAACTTTAGGTGGTGTTTTGGGTTTTGTTATCGGGTTGTTGCAAACAGTGTTTTTAATATTAAGTCAATATTAGTTTTTTGTTTTTTAACTGTAAAATTTTATCAAATTATGGTGGGGCTGAGGTTCAGAATTAGGGCAGTCACGTCGCTTCTCTTCGAGACGCCAAGGGCGAACGCTCCGAATTCAAAATGACGCTCGCGGACTCGCTAACGCTACGCTAACAAAATTCAAAAGTAATGATCCCCATAAATAAATTTAGAGGGTTGTATCATGAGTCGTTTTCGGTCATAATTGCTTCTCAATCTTGCTAACTGTAGCGTAGCACTTCTTAATATATTAAATTGACCATTGAGCTTCTAGCTTAGTTATAGATTTGGTTTTTGTCTTTATAATCATGTCAGGAATTTAGTTTGCTATTCAAAGGCTCAATATATGCTTGTAGAGTATCTTTAACTTTAGAAGGCTGACGAACTGGAGCGATCGCAGAATAATCTGGTTTTACTGTCCAGTCATAATGACGAAGTAGTGTGGAAAGCACAATTTTCATTTCCATTTGGGCAAATTCCATACCTAAACAACTGTGCGAACCATAACCAAAACCCATTAGTGCCAAAGGATGTTTTTTATCTTCTTCGCGAGGTGGTGCGAAGCGATCGGGGTCGAAGCGATCGGGATCGGTGTACAGTTCTGGTAAGCGGTGAGTCAGCATGGGTGAGATAGTCACAAACCAACCAGCAGGGATGCGATAGCCTCCATACTCAATATCCTTGAGAACTCCACGGTTATAGGCATACACTGGCGGATAGAGCCGTTCTACTTCTTTTAATACGTTGGTTAACTGTGGAAGTTGTTTGAGATGGGACAGGTTAAGGGAATTATCTCCCACAACTGCTAATTGTTCTTGGCGCAGTCGCTCTCGCCACTCTGGGTGATTACCTAATTCAAAGATTACCCAAGTCAGCAAGGAGGCTGTAGTTTCGTGTCCAGCAAACAGCAGTAGTAATGCTTCGTTGATTACCTGTGCTTCGCTCAATTTATTACCGTCTTCATCAACAGCCGCTAAAAGTAATCCCAACACATCTTTTGATTCTTCTAAGTTACCCTGCTCCATACGTTGGGCGATTACTTGACGCAAGAAAGCTACTAACTTACCCCTAGCATTTTGACCGCGACCATATAAAGTGAAAGGGACATTCCATTTGAATATTGCCAGACTGCTATCTATCAGTTGTGTAAACCACTGACTGGTTTGCTCAACTTCGCTCTTGTTCTGACTTCCCAAGAACAGGCGAGTCGCAACTATCAGAGTAAGTTGGCGGAAACTAGAATTTAAGGGAATCGTTTCTCGCTCTCCCCAATCTTTGAGGAAGTCTTGCACAATATTTTGAATGGTATCGAAGTATGTAGCGATCGCTTTTCCGTGAAATGCTGGATACATCAAACGACGAGTTAACCGATGTTCTTCCCCATCTTGTAATAAAATATTGTTGCCAAATGTTGATTCTAAGAAATACCACCCGATCCGCGACGACATATTTTCCGCTTGTTCTACCAGCACCAGCCGATTAGCATTAGGGCCGATTAAATAAGCACGTTTGTATCCCATGACACTCGTCTTAAAAACTGAACCATGCTGCTGGAATCGTCGCCATATATACAGTTCTAAATCCCGAAATATTTCTAAAGTCTCGCCTAAGATGGGTAAGCCAAAGCTACCAGGCATTTCCTCAGCGGATTTTAACTCCTGCATTATTTAAGTACCTCCAGCAGTAATTAGTAACAGTATCTACTTAACGGAAAACGGACGGTTAGAAACCGCGTCTATACAAACAAAAGCTACCGATCCTGGGTTTCAAACCCTTAATTTTACTTTAGTCCGTGGAAGCGGACTTCTCTGCGAGACGCTACGCGAACGCTTGTATAGCCGCGAATTCTATTCGCCAGGTCTTAAGTTGACACTAATGAACGCAGTGGCTCCCCAACCTACAATTTTTTGCTACAATTTTTTGCAGCATTTTAGCCTCTTTGGTGTTCTTAGAGTTTAAGTAATCAAGGGGACACAACACTTAGATAAATTTAACTACGTTTGAGAAAAATTATTCTTAGTCAAGACTTTGCTAATATTATCAAAATGTATTATACGCAACGCGTCATTTTATGCCTAGTGTTGAAGCCAACGAAAACCGAGAGCATCGCATTAAAACAGAGATTATTGTAGATGCTGAAGACAAAGAAGACAGGGCTATGGGTTGGTACTATTACCTCGAAGAGACTCTAAATTTTCCCTTTCTGGCAAAATGGACTAAGAAGGGACGTAAATCAGCTTCCGCCGAGGAGAAACAAGTCGAAGTCGTGGGAATGGCCCCAGATGATGAGTGCTTAAAAGATATGTTTGTAGAAGTGGCTTATATTAATGGTAAAGATGATGATGTATATTCTGCAAAATTATCTGAAATAGCAGCCATTGACGCTGACAGTGAAACTCAAGAAGCGATCGCAGACTGGCTCTATTGGATTGCTAGAGAATATAAGTTTTAAAGAAGAATACAGCATTCAGAATGGGCTAAACCTTAGCTATTCGCTAACAGGAGTCAGAATACAGAATCAATTAGTGGGAGACTTAAACCTATTTATTCAGACGCGACGCTAGAATACTTGCTAATGTTGTGCTATCGGTGAGTTATACAAAATTAAATTCTGTTAGCGGATAGCTAAGGTTTAGCTCATTCTGGCTCCTGACTCCTGAATTCTGTTTTACAAAATTCTAGGACAAATACCGAATGACGCGGCAGGGATTACCGGCGGCGACAACATTCTCAGGTATATCTTTGACAACTACACTGCCGGCACCAATGGTTGTATTATCACCAATAGTTACACCTGGACAAATAATTGCACTGCCACCAATCCAGACATTATTACCAATGTTGATTGGAGCAGCTAATTCTCTACCAGAAAGACGAATTTCTGGCTCTGTAGGATGATAAGCAGTATAAATTTGCACATAAGGAGCGAATAAGACATTTTCACCAATGTAAACTCTATTGCAGTCTAAAATTACACAGCCATAGTTCATATATAATTTGTCACCAGCGAAAATATTACTGCCATAGTCACAGTGAAAAGGTGGCACAATTGCTATTTTTTCACCGATTCTGCCAAATAATTCTTGCAAAATTTGCTGTCGTTGCTCTTGCTGTTCTTCAGTCGTGGAATTATAACTTCGCAATAGACGACTAGCTCGTTTACTTTCGGCAGCCAATTCTGGATCTTCTGCCAAATATAATTCGCCTGCGAGCATTTTCTGTTTTTCAGTTTTTTCCATAACTAATTTATTTGAATTGGTAGCAGAAAGAACTATTAACTAAAATATGGCATAAGTAGCTTTTCCCTGCCGTTTAGCTCGGTACATAGCAATATCAGCATCCCGTAGCAAAGTTGCAGGCTCGTCATGATTACTAAAATTCCAAGTAATACCAATGCTAGCTGTAGCAGATAATTGATATCCATTGAGGTTAACTGGCAATCGTAAGGAGTCTTGAATACGTTTGGCAACATTGGTAGCATCGGTAATATCTTTAATATCCTCCAAAAGGACAGTAAACTCATCACCACCAAATCGTGCTACAGTATCGCCACCACGTAAACACAACTCTAAACGTCTAGCGATCGCTATTAAAAAATCATCCCCCATTCCATGCCCAAAGCGATCGTTAATCTCTTTGAAGCCATCTAAATCCAAAAATAAAACTGCAAAATAATAATCGCTTCTGCGTTTACTACGTTCAATAGTTTGTCTGAGCCTATCTAAGAATAAAACACGATTCGGTAATGCTGTTAGCCCATCATAAAACGCATTACGGATCAGTTGCGCCTCCGTCTGCTTGCGTTTGGTGATATCTTGAAAAATTAAAACCGCGCCAGTAATATTACCATCTCGATCGCGGATGGGTGAAACATTATCCCCAATCGCTATTTCTCTACCATCTTTTGTAATCAATGTACAGTTTTCTGGTAAATTGAAAATTTCACCTGCTTCCATTACATCTCTGGTTAAATTTTCAATTCTTTCTCCTATATCTTTGTCAACTAAGTTAACAATTTCTACTAAATCTTTACCAAACGCTTCACTTTGCTTCCAACCAGTGATTCGTTCTGCGATGGGATTCATCATTTGAATAGAACCATTTGCATAAGTCACAATCACTGCACAGCCCATACTGTTAATAATTGTCACCAGTCTTTGTTTCTCTTCGTATAATATCTTTTTGCTTTGATGTTTGTACAAAGCCATTTCAATCGCAAAATGTAAATCTCTTTCAATAACTGGTTTGACTATATAGCTAAAAGGCTCACTTAGCGGATTTTTATGTAATGTTTTATATTCCAAACACTCTGTTAGATATACTACAGGTACATGAAAGTGATTCTGGATAATATCTGCTACGTGTACACCGTCAATTTCCCCAGCTAGGCAGATATCAATTAATACTAAATGTGGATGAGTTTCTGCTACTTTTTTTATTGCCTCTTTACCAGACTTAGTTATTTCTGAAACGGAATAACCTAGTTTTTGTAAACTTTTTCTAATATTTGAGGCGAGAATTTTTTCATCCTCAACAACTAGGATTTTGCGGGCGAGCATGTTAAGTAACCTGTTTGCTAAGGTTCAGATTTCTGCTGTCAGTGTCAACTCGATCGAAAAGTAATTATTTTATCATAAAGAATATCTAAGTATCCTGTCTTCTTGCTTAATACCAATACTAAATTAACGAGTAAATAGCGTCATGTTATTAACCTCTGGTAATTTCTGTGCTTGTCAAAGCTAATTTTGATTAATTTATGCAGCTAATATCATGTTATTAACATTTATTCAAATTACCATGTAATTACAAGCATTCAATAACTGATTTTAAAGTGTATACAATAGTTTTTCTTCGGATAAGCATAAATGCTAAGTATAGTATTTATGTAAAAATTAATCAAGAATAAAAGTTCATGAAATCACGACATACTACTTTCATATAGGTTAAAAAAATTATAGAGTGTGTTGTATATCATATAATAATGTACATTCACTCAATTGATATTAAACATTAATCACTATCTGAAATTTTAGAGTTAAATATCACTTTATCTAGAAATAGTTTTTTCTCGGTCTGGGTTTAAATTACCGTCTAAAACTGTCTTAAATATTGAATGTTGATTGAAATAGTATTACTTAGAACTATTCATCGCTGCTGCTTAATTCTTAACAAGAAAGAATTCAGGAGTCAGGAGCTATATTCACTTCTGAATCCCCGACGAGAGTGATTTTGAAGCCTTGCCATGCTCCTAAATTCTGACTTCTGAATTCTTGTTCAATCAAAAATCTTACGATCTAAAAATGTGTAAGTTAAATACTCATCAGCAGGTCGCGGAACTTTATAGTTTTTTGATCGTGAGTCAATGCCGGGGGCAATGGCAGGAAAAATTATCTTTGTGAGATACTTCTACGCTCCATATAAACCCCTTTCTTTTACTAGCAGATATTGAAAAAAACACATTTTGTGCTTTATGGATTGGACTTACTTTTAGTCAATTCAATGCTAATTTTGCCACCAAAGTCTGGAATAGGTGCAGCAGGTTTGCTGAGAGTGACTTGGACTTTTGTTACACGATCGCACTCTTGGAGGATAGAATCTGCGATCGTTGTTACCAATTTCTCCACCAAAGCAAATTTAGAGGTTTTGAGCAGATGTTGTATCAAGCTAATGACGCTGCGATAATCTAAAGTGTCTTCGATCGCGTCAGTCTTAGCCGCTGTGGAGATATCCAACCATAACCTCACATCCACCTCAAACCATTGTCCTAGTACCTGTTCTTCTGGTAGATACCCAGTGTAGCCATAGCCGCGAATTCCCGTTAAATGAATGCAGTCCATAAAAATTTGAGAGCAAATTGGGCATTTTGTAGAAAGTTGAGCAAGTTTGCTTGGAGATTTTCTTTCCCAGAAACTCGCTTGGCGGTGTTGGGTTCCATCACCGTATTGATGGATTTTAAATTGAATTTACCTAGACAAAATCTAAAATTTAAGATTGTTTTATAAGAAGAATTCAAAACTCAGGAGCGGAGCCGGAGACGCTCCGCCTCCGGTCAGAATGGGCTAAACCTTAGCTATCCGCTAACAGTATGAATTCTGTAGGAGTGGGTGATAGCGCCGGCGGCAAGCGAGTCCGCGATAGCGAAGCGGTAGTGAGTATTTTCGAGTCGCGTCTGAATATTGGTTAAAACCGTACAACTCTTAGAGACGCTACCGCGTAACAAGATCCCCGTAGGGGTACGTCCCGCTACGCGCTTTCGCCCCTGGTGGGCGAAAAAAATTAAAATATTCTCGCCTGAAAACTCTATCCTTTTATGGGTAGAGTATTCTGAATTCTGAATTCTGTATTCTGACTCCTGTTTTATCGCTATGTTTGATTTAATGCCGATCGCTTATAGGAATGTTAATCAACTTTGGGCTTATATTTTAACAGAGACACTAAAGCGGTTGGGATTGACTTGTGCCATCATTTGCCCCGGATCGCGCTCTACACCTCTAGCGATCGCCTTTGCTCAACAAGCACCTGAGATTGAAGCGATTTCCATTCTCGATGAACGTTCCGCCGCCTTTTTCGCTTTGGGACAAGCGAAAGCAACCGGTCGCCCTGTGGTAGTTGTTTGCACTTCTGGTACAGCAGGGGCAAACTTTTATTCAGCAGTCATTGAAGCGAAAGAAAGTCGCGTACCACTCTTGCTATTAACCACCGATAGACCGCCAGAATTGCGAGATTGTCACTCTGGGCAAACTGTAGATCAATTGAGATTATATGGCAACTACCCAAATTGGCAAACAGAGTTAGCTTTACCCTCAGCCGATTTGGGAATGCTAGCTTACCTGCGACAAACGGTAATTCATAGCTGGGAAAGGGCGCAAACTCCTATAAAGGGGCCGGTACATTTGAATATTCCCTTTCGCGATCCCTTAGCGCCTGTTCCTGATGGAACTGACTTGAGTTATTTTCAATCGCAGTTTCACCCAGAAGACTTTTTTGCAGGAATAGCAAACCCATCCCCCATTCCCCATTCCCCATTCCCCATTCCCCAACAATGGAAAGAATGCGATCGCGGTATCATCATCGCAGGTGTCGCCCAACCGTCGCAACCAGAGGAATATTGTAGAGCGATCGCGCGCCTTTCCCAAACTCTCAAATGGCCTGTGCTAGCTGAGGGACTCTCCCCAGTCAGAAATTATGCCGAACTCAACCCTTATTTGATTTCCACTTATGACTTGATTTTGCGAAATCAGCAATTAGCCAAGCAGTTAGCACCCGATATGGTGATTCAAGTAGGTGAAATGCCTACTAGTAAAGAACTGCGTACCTGGATCGATGCAACCCAACCGCGACGCTGGGTAATTGATCCCAGCGATCAAAACCTCGACCCTTTGCATGGGAGAACGACGCATTTACGCATATCTGTAGAAGATATAAAAGCAGAGGAGATAAATTTATCTTTCTCTTCAAACTATGAAAAGCAATGGTGTGATGCAGAAACTAAAGTCAGGTTAGTTGTTGACCAAACGATGGGGAAAATAGATGAAATGATTGAGAGTAAAGCAGCTTGGTTAATATCTC
Organism: Nostoc sp.; assembly: GCF_036916655.1. GTDB lineage: Bacteria > Cyanobacteriota > Cyanobacteriia > Cyanobacteriales > Nostocaceae > Nostoc. The sequence goes on along the minus strand of NZ_JBALFY010000114.1, from coordinate 18,423 downwards.
AGATTTTACCGCCAGGAACGCCTCTGTTTATTGCCAATAGTATGCCTGTGCGGGATGTAGAATATTTCTGGAAACCGAATAATTTAGGAGTGCGATCGCACTTTAACCGGGGTGCAAATGGCATAGATGGCACATTATCTACAGCTTTAGGAATTGCCCATCGCCAGCAAAGTAGTGTAATGTTAACGGGAGATTTGGCACTGTTGCATGACACCAATGGTTTTTTAATCCGCAATAAGTTTGTCGGAAATCTGACGATTGTATTAATCAACAATAATGGCGGTGGCATTTTTGAAATGTTACCCGTTGCCAAGTTTGACCCACCATTTGAAGAGTTTTTTGGCACTCCCCAGGATATTGATTTTGCTCAGCTGTGTGCAACTTATAATGTGCAGCATGAATTGATTACTTCTTGGCAACAGTTACAGCAAAGATTAAACCAGCTTCCAACTACAGGAATTCGAGTTTTGGAGTTGCGGACAAATCGCAAAGCTGATGCCAAGTGGCGACAGAATAATTTACGGAATTTTGCCGTAGATATTACAATTTAATTATTTTATTCAGGGAACTCCAAGAAATAAATTATCCAATATTGTGGGGTGGGCATCTTGCCCGCCCTATGGACTGCACAAGAGTTAATTGAATATTTTTATTATTTGTCAGTCCCTAAACTATTTCACTTTGCCGCTCTGCATCTACCCTGTGGGTTCTGCTTTCAGCATCGTAAAATACAAAAAAAGGGATAAGCCCAAAAGCCTATCCCTCAAAAAATCAACTAATCAATGTATCAAGTTCCACTTGTCCAAGAGTTAATGTACTCAATTTGATCTGCTGTGAGGCTATCAATCGTGATACCAATAGCCTGCAACTTCAACCGAGCAATTTCTTGGTCGACTTCAACAGGAATTGAGTGCAAACCAGGTTGCAACTTACCCTTATTCTTCACCAAGAATTCACAAGCCAACGCTTGGTTTGCAAAACTCATATCCATCACCGCACTGGGGTGTCCTTCAGCCGCAGCTAGGTTAATCAAGCGTCCTTGTCCGAGAACGACAACTGATTTACCATTTTTCAACTTATACTCTTCAGTGAAAGGACGAACTTCTTTGATTTCCTTAGCTTGTGCAGCCAAGTATTTCAAATCAAGTTCCAAGTCAAAGTGACCGGAGTTACAAACGATCGCACCATCTTTCATGACATCGAAGTGTTCACCACGAACGACGTGCTTGTTACCAGTCACAGTGATAAAAATATCACCTTCAGGTGCAGCTTTAGCCATTGGCAGAACGCGGAAGCCATCCATTACGGCTTCAATTGCCTTGATGGGGTCGATTTCGGTGACGATGACGTTAGCACCCATCCCACGGGCGCGGAGGGCTGTACCTTTACCACACCAGCCATAACCGACGACGACAATGTTTTTACCAGCCAACAAAATATTTGTGGCGCGGATAATGCCATCTAGGGTTGATTGCCCAGTACCATAGCGATTATCAAAGAAGTGCTTGGTATCAGCATCGTTGACGTTGACTGCGGGGAAGGTGAGAACGCCTTCTCTAAACATGGCGCGTAACCGCACAATACCAGTGGTAGTTTCTTCGGTGCTACCAATCAAATCAGCAATTTGGTGTTGGCGTTCTTGTACCAAAGTTGCAACCACATCGCTACCGTCATCCACAATAATATTGGGGCGGTGATCTAAAGCTATTTGGACGTGGCGGTTATAAGTTGCGTTATCTTCGCCTTTTTGAGCAAAGACGGGAATTTCGTGATCCAAGACGAGGCTAGCGGCTACGTCATCTTGGGTTGATAAGGGGTTGCTAGCAATTAAAAGCGCGTCTGCACCACCGGCTTTCAGAGCGATCGCCAAATGTGCTGTTTCGGTTGTAATGTGGGCGCAAGCTACAAGGCGTAAACCAGCGAAGGGTTTCTCAATAGCAAAGCGATCGCGGATTTGCTTCAAAACTGGCATTTCGCGTCCAGCCCATTCAATGCGCTGTCTACCCAAGGCAGCTAGGCCGAGGTCTTTAACCTCGTGCTTTAATCGGGGAGAAGTTGCGGTCATCAAAAGTTACCTCAAAAAATTAAAAAAGCTACGTAAAAATTTACGCACTCTACTAGGTTATTGTACTACTGCTGATTTTTGCTGGCAATTAGCAAATTACTAGTTAATAGTCTTCAAAACTAGCTTGACGTTTGATCAGCGCAATGTCAACTTCCTCTCTAGGTTCTTCCTTTTTGTTTTATCTTTGGTAAGAGTTAAAACTCTTCTCTGTCTTAGCTGCTGATTTTCAGCACTTTGTCATCTCTCTAAAGGTAGAGTAAAAACAAAACAATATCAAAATTTCATTGTCAAAAAAGAAAACTTCAACTTTAGATAGGTACATCTACCCAAAGATATTGCAGAGGATAGTTATAGAAATAGTCACTAGTAGATTTTACTCAAGGAGGTGTTTGAGTGCGCTTTCAATTTTTGGCGTTGGCTTTGCCCGCCGTAGGCATCGCCAGTTCAATAGCTATAGGCGTTGTATCTGTGCCAAAAGCCGCAGCCCAGATTCCTTTTTTACCGCAACTGCAAGCTCCCAGCAGTGTGAGTAATGATTCAGATAACAGAGTTGTTTCGGGCTGGATTTATTTAGATGGTCGTCGGTTATTTCAAATAGCGGCATCAAGAACCAACTTTCCTGAGCGTTCAGAAGATATTCAAAAGAAGTTGAAGAAAATTGGCCAAAATTACTTTCAATCACCAGCAACAACGCCAGTCAAGGTAGAAGTTCGGAAAGTCAACGAATTACCAGTAATTTATGTCAACGGTCAATATCTGATGACCGTTACTTCTGAAGATGCTGGACTCCGACAGGTAGATATATCAACATCGGCAAATCAAGTCGCCGAATCGTTACAAGAAGACTTGCAACAAGCAAAGCAAGAAAGGCAAACTCAATCTTTAATCGACCAAGGTAAAATTGCTGCGGGCATCGGACTGGCAATGATTGTCATGAGTTGGGGGGTATATAGCTGGCAGCGGCGTTCTCAAAAGGATTCAGAACACTTCATTACCTCCCAACCCCAAAGGGAACTCTTCAACTACCCAAAACCAGCAGATCAAGTAATTACAACACAACTAAATCAACGACAACAGCAACATCTCCAAGAAGCCAAGAGACGATTATTTCAGCTAAGTCAAGCCGGAATTTGGGGAGGTGGAAGCTTCTTTATTTTAGGTTTATTTCCCTATACACGAGGTTTTCAGGTAGGAATTCTCACAGCCGCCCAATTTCCTTTGCGATTAGGTGTCGTATTTTTGGGAACCTATGTAGCGATCCGTTTGACCTACGCCCTAATTGACCGCTTTGCCTCCACTTTGATCAGCAGTGGTGCTTTTTTAACTCCAGAAAGTTCTGCACGGCTGCAACTGCGAGTTTCCACGTTTTCTGGTGTGACTAAAGGTATCACTACTGCTATCTGGCTAGGAGTAGCCTTCTTGCTAGCGCTGGTATCCTTGGGGATAGATATCGTTCCCTTGCTAGCGGGTGCAAGTTTAGTTGGTGTTGCATTGTCTTTGGCCTCGCAAAACTTAATTAAAGATGCGATTAATGGTTTCCTGATTATTTTAGAAGACCAGTACGCTTTAGGCGATGTAATTACTGTGGGAGATGTGGGAGGCCTAGTAGAAACTCTGAATCTGCGGATGACCCAAGTGCGGGATTCTGAAGGGCGCTTAATCACGATTCCCAATGGTGAAATCAAAGTTGTTGCCAATCTTTCTAGTCGTTGGTCACGAGCCGATTTAACAGTTCCCATCGCCTACCAAGCCGATACAGAAGAGGCTTTGAAATTGATTGCAACGATTGCTGATAAAATGAATCAAGAAATGCAATGGCAGAGTCAAATTTTGGAACCGCCGCAAGTTTTGGGAATAGATCAATTTGGCGATCGCGGTTTGATTATCCGTATCTGGATTAAAACACAGCCCCTTAAACAATGGGATGTAGCACGAGAACTTCGCCGCCGCCTAAAAGTTGCCCTAGACGAAGCGGGAATTTCCATCTCTGTGCCTCAACAAGCAATTTGGGTCAATGACGATCAGTTGTTAAATTTTCAAGGAAATGGCAAAGCTAATTAGAAAGAGAGTACAAGCTCCCACCAAATCTACGATGTGGTAGCCAACAAGAAAGTCACGGGTTTGAATCCCCGACTGATAGCGACGCTCAAGGATTCGCTTTGCGCGTCGCTATCAAGCGTCTTGATTCTGAATTCAGAATTCTGAATTCTTCTTCAATATAATTTTTTAGCCAAGATTACATAATCATCTAATGTATAGTGTAACTGATGCTTCTGAGCAAAATACTTTTGGAGTATTGGACTCATATACAGTTGTTTTGGTAATTTTTCTCGAGCAAATTTACCAAATTCAGCAATGGGCAAAGGTGTTCTTGAACCTGTTGAAGTTAGATATTTATACCAGACTAACTCTAATGCAAGTTCTGCCAGAAATTTATCCACTACATTTTTTTCTTGTTCTTGGTTTTCAACTTGGTGAATATCATAAATCTTGAATATTTTTTTATCTTGCACAATCAGCAAAATATAACCTGATTTTTTTAAGCTAGTGGCAAATATTTGCTTATAAGTATTATTAGCTTCAACTCTCTTAGCTTTATCTATAAAGAAGCAATGGGAAATTACGATAAAGTCGAAAAAGTCTTGGGGTAGATTATTTGATTGGCTTTTCCAAGTAAAAATATCAGTAGTAACAAAGCGGAAAAAAGCATTTACTGACATTAAACGCGATTCTATATATCGTCGCCAAAACTGAAGCCCGCGAAATTGGAAAGCATCTTGTTTTTCTAAAGAGTAGTAGGATATGTGCATTTGTGGGATATGAAAAAAACCGCTACTACTTTGGAGAAATAAAGCTAAACCATAAGCAACTGTTCCTGGGCCTGCTGCAATATCAAGGATATTAATCTTACTTGGCAGTAAAGCATCTTGGTAAATGAGAAACCAAGCTAAATATATGCAATATACATTCTCTAAAAAATACTTCATGAAGTAGACATGAGGAGTTAGACTAAAACGGTAGTCTGGATCTTGCCCAATTTTTAAGTTATTAATATCTTCAAGAGCATCTTCTAGCTTAATAAATAACTGTTCTTCAGAAATTTTACTAAATTCTTCCTTCAGATATTCAACTAGATTTGATTCCAAATCATCAAATATACGTTCATCAATACCAGTAGATTGCAGTTTAGATTCATCATGCTCTATTAAATTAAAAACCTTATAGATATATTTAACAAATTCCTTATCTGGGATTAATATAAAATCATCTTTTTGCTGGGATGCTTCTGTTAGTTGTTTACTTAAAGTTTCTGTTTGTCGTTTGTATTCTTGTGAATAGCGTTCAAGTCGAAGTTTATCCCTAAATAGTTTTTCTAACGATGAAAATCTTGCACCTGATTTTTGAATATCTTGCAATAGTTGCACTGCACGTCGGATATCCCCCCGCTTTAAAGATAATTTTAACTGCTGACTTCGCCACCAATTTACGATAAGATTATTCATAACCAAATCCCTCTTTGCCTTCCATAATTTCTACACCTGGAAGCTGAGAAACTAACTTTTCCTTAAATTTCATATAGCTTAATTGCTCATCTTCATACCACCAAGCGTATTTTTGCTTAATTTCTTCAGCTTCTTGGCGAGTTGATGCGATGAGAGAACGACTCTGGCTAGCATGAAAAGCTTGAATTACAACCCTATCGGCGATAGCTAGCTTGTCAATAAAAGTAGCTTCATCAGTTGCTAAAGTAGGAAGTAGAGGGGTAATAGTGATAGAAACTTTAGGAACAAAACCTTTGAAATAATCAATACTTTGTTTAATTTTAGTTATAGCATTTAGTCTGGCTTTAATACTTGGCGATCGCGGTTCAAAATCTTTTCTTACTAATTCACTCCCAGTCGGAATGCTCATATTAATTCGCAATCGCTTAAATCGTTGTAAATAATCGATATCTCTAGTAATAATTGGGCTACGAGTTTGAATCACTAGAGTTGGAGTTGGATAACCGTCAATCCCCATATCTAGCATTACCTCCAACAACCGACGAGTCAGGTGATGTTTAGACTCAAGTGGTTGATAAGGATCGGTAACGCTACTCATGTATATACTAGGAGGAGTTTGAGGATTTTTTTCGTACCATTTTTTTAATTCTTTCGCTAATATCTCAGCAGCATTTTCCTTGAAAATTACCCATTTACCCCAATCTTGGCGCATTTGAGCATTAGGAGTAAATGCAGCAGCATAGCAATAACTACAACCGTATTGACATCCCCTATAAGGATTGAGAGTAAAATCATAATTCCCAATAAAACCAGTAGCTTTTGTTAAAAGGGATTTAGCATTCTGGGCATAAACATTGACATCTCCAAACTTTTCTCTGACTAATTTGGTAGGATTGCATTCGCAATAACCTTCATATTTTGGTTGTGCCATCTGAATCCTGATATTTATAAGAAGAATTCAGAACTCAGGAGTCAGAATGGGCTAAACCTTAGCTATCCGCTAACAGTATGAATTCTGTACGACTGGGTAATGAATATTGGTTTAAAACCGTACAACTCTTAGAGACGCTACCGCGTAGCTTGCTTCCCTATAAAGGTACATGGGTAGAGTATTCTGAATTCTGACTCTTTTTTATTAAGAGTAATAATGCACTCTACTTCTTATAATTCCCATTTTTTTTAAATAGCTTCACCAAGGTATACACTAGTGCGATAGACCATATAAACAAAACCATTCTCATCACGAAAGTGCTGATATAATTCTTGAAAATTGTTAATAAGCTGTTCGTATACCCAGCCTTCATGTGGGAGGTAAGAAACACTATTGGCTCGTCCAATTAGTCCAGTTAAATCTAATTGTTGCCTATAAGTAAAAGTATATTCCTGGATGTTAATAAAATGGGGAGTTACGAACAGTGGCTCTACCGACTCCATTCGAGATTCTGCTGGGTGATTATTAGATGCTTCGCGGACTAGTCGGCTATATTCTGTAGTTAAGGCATCTTCTTTATCTCGATTATTCCACACCACAGCCAAGCGTGCTGATGGCTTTAAAATACGGCGAAATTCCAATAAAGTTGGTTCGGGATTGAACCAGTGGAAAGCTTGAAAACAAGTAACTAAATCAACTGAATTATCAGGGAGTTGGGTAAATTCTGCTGTTCCATCACGAAACTCTATCAAAGGATGCGCTTGGGCAGCTTCTCGCATCGCCGCGTTTGGTTCTATGGCGATGACATTAACTTTGCGTTCAGCTAACAGTCTTGAAGCAATTCCTGTACCTGCACCAATATCTGCTGCTACAAGTTGTGAATTTTCACCTAATCCTTCCAAGATAATATCAATTGCATCTGCGGGGTAACTTGGTCGATATTTTACATAATCCTCTGCTCTATCAGAAAATCGGTTGAGTGGGTTTAAGGTATGTAAGGGAGTTGTTTCAGGATTAATTTGGCTCATGGGTTTTTATGTAAAAATGTAAGTGCATAGGCGTAGCCCATCGTAGACATCGCTGTAGTCTAGTCAATTTTAAGCTTGCCACACTAGTAGGGTGCGCTATGCGAAACACTATAGCGTTTCCCGACCTAGTAAAGGTACAGCCGTAGGGAACATGCCCATAGGTGTCAACTTAAGGGAAAAATAGCGTACTCATTGGGTGTTGTTCACCCGCCAGCCCGCCAGGGAATATAATTCCCTGACTAATAGCGCAAGTCTACTGAAGTAGACTAGGGATTTTTGGCGATATTTTAGTCATCTTCAGATGACTTTAGCTATGAGACAGGGATTTACAATCCCTGGCGGACGTGCGGTTTCACGTTAAGTTGACACCAATGGGCATGTTCCCTACACCTTGCGATGTAATGTTGTACCTCATCTGAATGGGAACCGCCATAACACACTACAAATACTTAATTTTTTCAAAAATCAAACTGGATTTCTATATAAAGTAAATTACCGAGTAACAGATTACTATGTTGTTAGATGATTACGGGCATTAGGGTCAACAGTAGAAGTTTTATGCTATCTAAAATCATAGTGGCGTTATCCAATAAGTAATGCCCCGAATAACTTGTTTATTAAAACCAAACAAGGATAAATTCTCTTCAGATAAACCCACATAAGTCCAATGTGGAGTATCATTTTCTACTGTTTGAAACCAACCATTTTGATTCAGAGCTTTTCTTTGTTCTTTACTGCCTACGCGTAAATCAATTGCTAATCCCAAGAGATGTTGAGAAGTTCCGGGAGGTGCAACTAAACCAAGAATTTTGGTTTCTTTACCCTGTTTAACTTTTGCTAAAACTTGCTCGTTAGCATATTTGTGCCAAAATCTTAAATTCGTGTTGAAAGTGCGGGTACAATCACCAGAGCCATAACCAGATTTTAGTGGAATCTGTTGCTGGACTCGTGCTTTATTTAAAGCATCAGCCGCCGATTTTTGTAAGTAACAGTCGTTAGTGGCATCAACATGACCCATTGTTAAAGTAGCTTGAAAATCTTGAGTTTCTTTTTCATTATCGAAGATATCTTGTTGCGGCAGTTTAATCCCAACATCTTGATTTACAAAGACTGCACCATAAGTTCGTAGTAAAGTATATTCATAAGTACCAGGCTGAGGAATTGTAGGTAATTTTCTAGCGATCGCAGATAAAAAACGCTGTTGAGCATTTAATTTGGCATCAGGAATAAATGGTTCTGATGTTGTTTTTTTAGAGATATCTGTACAAGGTAATGAATTAGTATTCAAGCATCTGTTTAATGGTTGGGTAGTTATAGCAACTTTGTGACGGGTAATCTCATTACTAGCTACCAAGACAAAAATCATCAAGATAATTATCATGATGAAAGATGCTTTTCTGATAGCTCTATTAATATTTATTTTCTTGCTGATGGTGAGTTTCATTATTAAATAATCGTTTTTTGGCTGATTCAAAGGTAAAGTTAATAGATTTATTGAAAATGTTTTTATTTAGTTTTTCTTAAACAAAAAGCAACGTAACTGATGCTGGATATTGTTTTTATGGAAAATAAATATTAAAAAATAAGTTAATTTGTGTGATATCCAACTACATGAACAATAACTGTGATAAACAAACCGGAAGGTTGTCACAAAAATTAAAAAACGATTATATTTTTTACCCAATACTTAAGTTTAAAAATTAAAACTGCCTTGATTTGAGTACTAGTAATTTTGATAACTTTTTTAGCAGAAAGTTACATCCATGAAATCACTGGAACAGTTAAAATTGAAAAGAACCCTCAGCTTGCCGATCCTGTAAGTATGACCATGCACAATTCCGTTGAATTTCAAGACGCTTTTGATGTCATAGTCGTCGGTGCAGGTCACTCCGGTTGCGAAGCAGCTCTCGCCTCTGCACGCCTCGGTTGTCGTACCCTGCTATTGACGCTCAACTTGGATAAAATCGCTTGGCAACCTTGTAACCCCGCGGTGGGTGGTCCAGCCAAATCTCAGTTGACTCATGAGGTAGACGCACTCGGCGGAGAAATTGGTAAAGTAGCAGACCGTACCTATCTGCAAAAACGTATCCTCAACTCTTCACGGGGGCCTGCTGTGTGGGCATTACGCGCCCAGACGGATAAGCGTGAATATGCAGCAGTGATGAAAAATATTGTTGAGAACCAAGAAAACTTGACAATCCGCGAAAGTATGGCAACAGATTTGGTGCTGGGTGCTAACGGTGAAGTCATTGGCGTTGAAACTTATTTTGGTGTGGGGTTCCAATGTAAAGCAGTCATCTTGACAACTGGCACTTTCCTGGGAGGCAAAATTTGGGTTGGCAATAAATCAATGGCAGCCGGACGCGCTGGGGAATTTGCGGCTGAAGGATTGACACAAACCTTAAATCGTCTGGGATTTGAAATCGGCAGACTTAAAACTGGAACTCCGGCACGGGTCGATAAGCGATCGGTAGATTATAGTAAAATGCTCATTCAGCCAGGGGATGAAGATGTGCGCTGGTTCAGTTTTGACCCCGATGTGTGGGTTGAACGGGAACAAATGCCTTGCTATATCACCCGCACCACCGCCGAAACCCATCGCCTAATTCGGGAAAATTTGCATCTATCGCCTGTTTATGGCGGTTGGGTGGAAGCCAAAGGGCCGCGTTATTGTCCCAGTATTGAAGATAAGATTGTCCGCTTTGCTGATAAAGAAAGCCATCAAATCTTTATTGAACCGGAAGGAAGGGATATACCCGAACTTTATATTCAAGGGTTTTCTACAGGGTTGCCAGAAAATCTACAACTGCAAATGTTGCAGACTCTCCCTGGTTTGGAAAAATGTGTGATGCTACGTCCAGCTTATGCTGTGGAATATGACTATTTACCAGCAACTCAGTGTTACCCCACACTGATGACTAAGAAGATTGCGGGACTGTTTTGTGCTGGACAGATTAATGGTACTACAGGTTATGAAGAAGCCGCAGCTCAAGGGCTGGTGGCGGGAATTAACGCAGCTCGATTTGTTCGCTCTCAAGAAATGATTGTGTTTGCGCGCGAGCAAAGTTACATTGGGACGCTAGTTGATGACTTGTGTACAAAAGACCTGCGGGAACCTTACCGGATGCTTACCAGTAGGTCAGAGTACCGATTAATATTACGTTCTGACAATGCCGACCAACGTCTGACACCTTTGGGACGGGAAATTGGTTTAATTGACGATCGCCGTTGGGATATGTTTATTGAAAAACAGGGTAATATCACCACAGAAAAACAAAGGTTACAAGCTACACGAGTGAAAGAACATGATGAAATGGGAATAGCGATCGCATCTAATACCCAACAAGCAATTAAAGGTTCAATTACCCTGAACGACTTGCTGCGGCGTCCGGGATTCCATTATGTTGACCTCGACAGGTTCGGATTGGGAAACCCCAACCTCAATCGCGCTGAGAAAGAAGGCGCAGAAATTGACATCAAGTATTCTGGCTATCTCGCTAGGCAACAACATCAGATTGACCAAATTGCTAGGCAAGCGCACCGCCAGTTACCTGCGGATTTGGACTACACAACAATTGATACTCTTTCTAAAGAAGCACGGGAAAAGCTGACTCACGTAAAACCACTCACTCTTGGTCAAGCATCACGTATAGGTGGTGTAAACCCAGCAGATATAAACGCTTTATTATTATATCTAGAATTGCGTAAAACCAAGAACCAGCAAGACTTTCGAGCGTTAGCTTAACACCAACTTCATAAATACTGAGTATAGTAGTAAGGAGGGAGATTGGTATGATAGATGACATAACTCCTAGTACTGCCATCATCAACAATCCCCAGATGAAAGTTGAGTTTAATACCAACGTTTAATCAACTCGTCTTAAGAGAACTGGGATTGGATGTTTTATCAAAGAAGGGAACAAGAACGGTTTTTTCTATTTCATGTTCCCTGTTCGGGAGTAAGAGACCACCTATTTCCTGTTGTCGGTTCCCTATTCTCTCTTTAAGAATAATCCCAATTTCCAGGCAGTAGAGACGGCGTTTCCCCGTCCTAGCAACAACCCAGAACGTCTATGTTACAAGAAGCCAGCACCCGTCTCATAGTACCAGAACCATCAGAAGACTTAATCGCCAACGAGCCTTGGTCGATAGAAAACTATGCTGATGGCCTCATGGATGAACTCTTTGCCGATATCGACTACATTCTGGATGTTAGTGGTAATCTGCCTTCTCAAGCTGTTAGGCACCACTCTGTTGCTGGGGTTTCTGCCCAAGCTCAACGCCAGTCACCTCCAGGATATGTGCCTCTGCAAACAGTTACAATACCGCATATTGTACCAAACAGCCTGAATCAGTCAGATGCTCAAGATAAGCATAAGCAATTGAGTACCTTTGTATTTGAAAACGGCGCTGTGAAAGTAGTTAGTAGAAAGCGTCAGAAAACTAGGCCGGCTTTGGGCAAACTGCTGATGGTGGGAACAACTTTAGGCGTGGCGATCGCAGGTATGATTTACCTGGTGCAGTCTGGAGTTGTATATCTTTTAAATGCCAAATTGCCCGAATCAGCGCTTCTAGTGTCGCAATCGCAGTCACAGTTACCTGTCAAAACAGAAATTGAGGCAGAGTTAGTTGACTATATGCTCCAATCATTAGCAGTCATAGATAAGCAAGGAACAACACCCAATCAAAAATCTTTCAGTCGGGGATTCTCTAGTCAGGCAAATAGTAACCAAATAGCCCTTGGTAACGAGCAAACAACAGGTAATCTGCCAGCACTTCCACTTCTAGCTAACAATACATCATCAGCCTCCAACCGTTCTGGGAGTGTTGTTGAGCGCATCTACGTTCCTGTTTATCAAGCGCCGTCGCCAATGCGCTACGCCCTTCCAGCTATTCCTGGGACTTCTACACTTCTACCACAAGTTGCCAGTGTATTGCAGGGAGCTCAACCTAATGTTGTGAAAACTGCCCTGAATACAGTGCGGCAAGCTGCCAAGCCTGTAACCGTCAATATGTTAGCTGCGGCTGTACGAGCTGAACTCAAGCCAGTAGCGGGGAAAACTGCACCCATTACCGTGCGGCAGACACCTAAGCCTTTGCCTGCATTACCAGTAGTTCCATTACGTGATGCACTCGCCCCAGAGTCAGAACCAACTATTACCCAGGAACAAGTATATCCTGCAACTGCGATCGCAGAGGCTCCGAGTAATACCTTAGAGGGATTGCTAGAGTTGGGCAATAAATCTGCCGCTTTGTTTAAAATTGATGGCGTGACTCGCCGCATCAATATGGGTGAAAGTATCGGCTCAAGCGGTTGGACACTAGTAGATGTCAGTAACGGCGAAGCAGTCATCCGGCGTAACGGCGAAGTACGATCGATTTACGCAGGCCAGAAATTGTAAAAGTTTTTCAGTCAGCAAATCTTCTTAATATTTAGTGTCTCATAACCTCGACTTCTTTAAGAATTCGAGGTTATAGCTTTAGGGATTTCCAACAATTAAATTATCCAAATCAAAACAAGTTTCTTTCCCCCTGCCCCCTGCCTCTTCTTCAATCCGCCTTCTTGAGTCGATAATTATGCAATCATTTTGCAGTAAAATTAATCGTCAAGATAGAGGAGGGCTTTGAGATGACTCGTGTCATCATTGTGCGCCACGGTCAAAGTGGTTATAATACCGAGCGGCGTATCCAAGGACGCACTGATGCGTCAACATTAACCGAAAAAGGTCGTAAAGATGCCAGTAAAGTAGGCAAAGCCCTCAGCAATATCTTATTCAATGCGATTTATAGCAGTCCTTTGCAACGAGCAAAGCACACGGCAGATATTATCCATAGTGAGTTAGCTAATCACGCTGAACAATCTGCTGTAATCCAAGTTTCTAATTTACTGTTAGAAATCGACCTGCCTTTATGGGAAGCACTGCTGACTTCTGAAGTCAAGCATAATTTTGCCGAAGACTACCGCACTTGGCATCAACGCCCAGACGAACTGCGGATGCTGCTTAATGATGCACAAGGGACAAGAGAACATTTTCCCGTTCTTGCTTTATACGAACAAGCAAAACAGTTTTGGCAAGAAACTTTGTCTCACCATCAAGGCGAAACTATTTTGATTGTGGGACATAACGGAATTAATCGCGCCCTAATTAGCACAGCACTAGGAATTTCTCCCAGTCGCTATCACTCAATACAGCAATCTAACTGTGGCATCACAGTATTAAATTTTGCTGGAAGATTGGGCGAACCAGTTCAGCTAGAATCCTTAAATCAGACGCAACACACCGGAGAATCTTTACCCTCATTGCGACCGGATCATCAAGGAGTACGATTGTTGCTGGTGCGTCACGGCGAAACCGACTGGAATCGCCAAACTAGGTTTCAAGGACAAATTGATGTCCCTCTCAACGACAACGGTAGACAACAGTCGCAAAAAGCAGGCGAATTTCTCCAAGAGGTAGCGATTGATTTTGCGGTAAGTAGCACAATGTTACGCCCTAAAGAAACAGCAGAGATTATTTTAAAACAACATCCGAATGTAAAGTTAGAGTTGCAAGATGGTTTAAGAGAAATCAGTCATGGACTTTGGGAAGGAAAATTAGAAACAGAGATAGAGCAAGAGTTTCCGGGAGAGTTGCAACGTTGGCGGCTAGTACCAGCCGAAGTGCAAATGCCCGAAGGAGAAAATTTGCAACAGGTGTGGGAACGCAGTGTTGCTGCTTGGCAATCAATTGTACAAGCCGCATTAAATAATGAATTCAAAACTGTATTAGTAGTAGCTCATGATGCTACTAACAAAACTTTGCTTTGTCACATTCTGGGCTTATCGCTGGAAAATTTCTGGAATTTTCGTCAGGGTAATGGTGCAGTCAGCGTTATTGACTATCCTTCTGGAATCGATGGTTTACCAGTCTTGCAAGCGATGAACATCACCACTCACTTGGGTGGAGGCGTACTAGATAAAACAGCTGCGGGGGCGTTGTGAGTAATGAGTAATGAGTAATGAGTGAGGAGTTAAGTTAAAAGTGAAAAATTATGAGTTATGAATAAAGTTAAAAATGATGAGCAAGGAACAAATAACTGGTAAATCTTAACTCATAACTTGTAACTTCTAACTTCTAACTTTATTTTTAACTCCTAACTAAAAAAAATTATGATAGAACTGCTGCAAAAAGTACGGGTGATTGATCCGGTTTCTGAAATCGATGAACTCTTTGATGTACTGATTACTGATGGTTATATCAAAGCAGTAGCTTCGCACATTTCTGATATTAGTTCTGATACTCAAATCAGAGATTGTCAGGGATTAGTTCTTGGCCCTGGGTTGGTGGATTTGTACAGCCACTCAGGTGAACCTGGTTTTGAAGAACGGGAAACTATTTCGTCCTTTTTACAAGCTGCTGCTGCTGGCGGCTTTACCAGAGTTAGCATTTTACCCGATACATCTCCAGCTATTGATAACCCTGCACTTGTGGCACAGTTGCAGCAGAAAAAAGCAGAGGAGCAGAGGGGCCAAGGCGCAGAGAAAAATTTATCTCCCCTGCTCCCTTGCTCCCCTGCTCCCCTGCTTCATATCTGGGGTGCTATCACCCTGGATGTTGCTGGGAAGCAAATGACGGAATTGGCAGATTTAGCGGCAGCCGGAGTTGTTGGTTTTACAGATGGTAAGCCGTTAGAAAATTTGGCGTTGGTGCGAGGAGTGTTAGAGTATCTCCAGCCGTTGGGGAAACCAGTAGCGTTTTGGCCTAGCGATCGCCAGTTAACAGCAAATGGTGTAATGAGAGAAGGCCCAGATGCTCTCCGTTTCGGTTTACCCCCAATACCCGCTAGCGCTGAAACAACTGCGATCGCAGCTATGCTTGAATTGGTTGCAGCAATTGGTACACCAGTCCATATTATGCGCGTTTCTACTGCTCGCAGCGTGGAATTAATCGCCTCAGCTAAGGCGGCTGGTTTACCAATTACCGCCAGCACCACCTGGATGCACCTTTTACTAGATACAAAAGCAGTTAAGAGTTATCACACCAGCTTGCATTTAGACCCGCCTTTAGGTAATCTTCGTGATGTGGTGGCGTTGCGTGCCGGAGTACGTACAGGTGTGATTGATGCGATCGCTATTGACCACACACCCTACAGTTACGAAGAAAAAGTCCAAGCCTTTGCCGAAGCACCAGCCGGGGCAATTGGTTTGGAGTTAGCATTACCTTTGCTGTGGCAATATCTCGTTGAAACTGAAGAATTTACAGCTTTAGAATTATGGCGGGCATTGAGTGCCAGTCCAGCAGAGTGTTTAGGGCAGAAAGTAAGTGCGATTCTACCTCATCAACCAGCAGAACTTACTTTATTTAATCCCCAGCAAACCTGGAAAGTCGAACGGAAAAATCTTTATACACTTTCACAAAATACACCTTGGTTAGGACAACAGTTAAAGGGTCATGTTGTGCAAACCTGGCGTTAAAAATGTAAAATACCCTGGGATTGGGGTCAAACTTATAGAATGGAAATAAAACAGGAGTCAGAATTCTGAATTCAGAATAGTTTACCCATAAAGGGATAGAGTTTTGAGGTGAGAATATTTTAATTTTTTGCCCACCATTCCACTCGCTTTTAACCAATATTTAGACGCGACTCGAAAATACTCGTTATCGTGGACTCGCTCATAACGTTGCCATGATGTTCGCAGAGCCTCTCCAAGAGTTGGCTTTACGCTGCGCTATCACCCACTCATACAGACAGAATTCATACTGAATTCTGACTCCTGAGTTCTGAATTCTTCTTATAAAGCTTATAATACATTACGCTGATTAAACAGAGTCGCCCATGACCGAAAACGACTCATGATACAAACCCCTAAAATTTATTGATGGGGATCATTAATTTTGAATTTTGAATTTTTAATTCGGAGCAAAGCGACGTGACCACTTCTAAACGCCAATATCACATCACTACTTTCGGTTGTCAGATGAATAAAGCTGACTCAGAGCGCATGGCTGGCGTTTTGGAAGATATGGGCTTTGAATGGTCTGAAGACCCGAATCATGCAGATGTGATTCTCTACAACACCTGCACAATCCGGGATAATGCGGAACAAAAGGTATATTCCTACCTTGGCAGACAAGCAAAGCGCAAACATGAGCAGCCTGATTTAACTCTCATCGTTGCTGGGTGTGTTGCCCAGCAAGAAGGAGAAGCGCTGTTACGGCGAGTGCCAGAATTAGACTTGGTAATGGGGCCACAACACGCCAACCGCCTCAAAGATTTATTGGAGTCGGTATTTGAAGGCAACCAAGTTGTCGCAACTGAGCCAGTTCACATTATTGAAGATATTACCCAGCCGCGACGAGATAGTAAAGTAACTGCTTGGGTAAATGTGATTTACGGTTGTAACGAACGCTGTACCTATTGCGTAGTTCCCAATGTGCGCGGTATCGAACAATCTCGCACACCGTCAGCTATCCGGGCTGAAATGGAAGAATTAGGACGGCAAGGTTACAAAGAAATTACTCTACTCGGTCAAAATATTGATGCTTACGGCAGAGATTTACCTGGAGTGACAGCAGAAGGTAGGCATCTGAACAACTTTACAGATTTGCTTTATTACGTCCATGATGTGCCGGGGATTGAAAGGTTAAGATTTGCGACTAGTCACCCCCGTTATTTTACCGAGAGATTAATTCAGGCTTGTGCTGAGTTGCCCAAGGTGTGTAAACACTTCCACATTCCCTTTCAATCTGGGGATA
Source organism: Nostoc sp. (assembly GCF_036916655.1). Classification (GTDB taxonomy): domain Bacteria; phylum Cyanobacteriota; class Cyanobacteriia; order Cyanobacteriales; family Nostocaceae; genus Nostoc. Next base: position 1,159 of record NZ_JBALFY010000114.1, on the reverse strand, counting down.
ATGAACTTTTAAAGGCGATGGCACGGGGTTATACCCATGAGAAATATCGCCGGATTATCGATACCATTCGGCGGTATATGCCAGATGCTTCCATTAGTGCCGATGCCATTGTTGGTTTTCCTGGGGAGACAGAAGCACAATTTGAAAATACCCTCAAACTGGTGGAAGATATTGGCTTTGATATGTTGAATACAGCAGCATATTCGCCGCGTCCAGGGACACCAGCCGCTTTGTGGGACAATCAACTTAGTGAAGAAATAAAAAGCGATCGCCTCCAACGGCTCAATCATTTAGGAAATTTGAAAGTAGCGGAGCGATCGCAACGTTACTTTGGACGGATTGAAGAAGTTTTAGTAGAAGACCAAAATCCTAAAGATCAAACCCAGGTGATGGGACGCACTGGTGGTAATCGTTTGACCTTCTTTAGCGGCAACATCAAAGAACTCCAAGGGCAATTAGTGAAGGTAAAAATTACCGAAGTTCGCCCTTTTAGTTTGACGGGTGAACCAGTTGAAGTGAAGCAAACCGTTTTGCTGACAAAATAACTGTCATTGCGAACGCGAGTGCGTCTCGTAGAGGAACGACGAACGCAAGTGCGTTTCGTAGACAAGCAATCGCATGGACTCACTCTTCGGTAGAGATTTTGCGATTGCTTTGCTTCGCTCGCAATGACATACAAAAAAGTGGGATGATCCCGGCATTGTCTTTGAGAAAAAGTTTAGCGATCGCACCTTGGTTGATGAGAGAATAGCGATACCTTTGGCAACGTCTTCTCTACGAGACGCTGCGCGTAGCTTGCTTGCACGAAAGTGGTACGACGATCGCTCTAAACTACTAGATTGCAATTTCTATCGCCTGAACTTGCTCTTTTAATTACGAATTAATTTTTTAGCCAATCGCCACAACAGAGAAAACGGTAAGATCAGTATTGCCTTTAACGTTTGCACAAACTGACCGAACCGACGTTTCCAGATAGCACGGGGAGTAGACTGGCGTTGCAGGATTGCTAGATTTTCTCGAACCATCACCGTAGTGGGGTGATTAAGGCCTAAAGTGCGATCGCACATTGCCAAAGCATCACTGTATAGTGGTTCGGCATCGCTGTACCTACCTTGGCTTTTGTAGAGTGCTGCTAAATTGTTCAAGCTAGTAGCCACAT
>NZ_JBALFY010000113.1:0-7808 GCF_036916655.1 Nostoc sp. | reverse complement strand
TAACTTAGATTTAATTAGCTGCCGGAATGTATTGATTTACTTGGACGAAACGTTGCAAAAACGGATATTGCCCATCTTTCATTACAGTCTCAATCTCACTGGTTTCTTGCTGCTAGGGACTTCAGAAAGCACAGGTAAGTATTCGGACTTGTTTATTCAGATTGACATAAAGTATAAAATTTATGCCAAAAAGCTAACTGCAATTCGTCCAATTTTTTCATTCATTACCAGCAATTATCCGATAGTAAATGTGAACGAATCAAAGCAGGCGTTTGAGAATCCATCGGATGAGTTTGACTTAGAGAAAAAAACTAACCAACTAATCTTAAATCGCTATGCCCCAGTAGGTGTAGTAATCAACGACAAGATGGACGTGCTGCAATTTCGGGGAGAAATCGATCTCTACCTCAAACTTGCACCGGGGAAACCGAGTCTTAACTTATTCAAAATGGTGCGTCAAGGCTTGCTTATCGAGCTACGGGCGACAATTTATCAGGCACAACGGCAAAAAATTCTCGTTAGAAGAGAAGGGTTACGAATTGAAGAGGGCGATCTGGCAAAAATCATCAATCTTGAGGTGATTCCATTCAACCCTGGGACTAGCGAAGAACTCTACTTTGTGGTTTTATTTGAATCAGCCCCACTCACAATTAACAACCCCAGCACAGTAAATCTTGAGAGCGAAGAGCAGTCAGACTTAGCGCAGGAGATTGTTCGGCTTAGGCTTGAACTTACAACCGCCATCCAAGAGCGGGCTGCAACTCAAGAATATCTACAAGCGGTGATCCAAGAGCAGGAGCATATCAATCAAGACCTGAAAGTTGCCAATGAAGAAATCCTCTCTAGTAATGAAGAGTTGCAAAGCACCAATGAGGAGCTAGAAACTGCCAAAGAAGAAATTCAAGCAACTAACGAAGAACTCAACACTACTAATGAAGAACTTCGTAGTCGAAATCTGGAATTACACCAAGTTAACAACGATCTCACGAATTTGCTTGCCAGTATTAATATTCCGATTTTGATATTGACTTTAGACTTACGCATTCGACGTTTTACGCCAATGGCGCAGCGACTTTTCAATTTGATTCCCGCCGATGCTGGACGACCTTTGAGCGACATCAGAGTAAATCTCGATGTTCCTGAGTTAGAAACTCTAATTTTGGAGGTTCTTGACACACTCAGCATCAAAGAATTAGAAGTCCAAACTCTGGGGGGACATTGGTACAACCTCCGCATCCGTCCTTATCGCACCACAGAAAACAGGATTGATGGTGTAGTGTTGGTGTTAATAGATATTGATGGTCTTAAACGCAGTGCCGCAACCTTAGAACAAGCCCGGAATTACGCTGAAGGGATTGTGGAGACGGTACAAGTGCCCTTAATCGTCCTTGATTCTGATTTGCGGGTGAACAAAGCCAATCGCTCGTTTTATGAAACATTTCAGGTTTCACCATCAGAGACAACGCAATCTCTGATTTTTGAACTAGGGAACGGTCAATGGAACCTGCCCGGATTGCGATCGCTCTTAGAAGACATTGTTGCCAACGATACTAGTATTGAAAACTTGGAAATAGAGCATCGTTTTGAGCGGATTGGGGAGAAAACCATGCTGCTCAATGGTTGGAAAATTATTGAGCAGGGAGAGGCTGAAAGGATTTTGCTGGCGATTGAAGATATTAGCGATGCCAAACAGTTTGAGTTAGAGCGATCTAAGCTTTTAGCACAAGAGCAGTCAGCCCGTCAACAGGCGGAAATTGCCAACCGAGCCAAAGATGAATTCCTGTCGAACCTCTCTCATGAACTTCGTAACCCGCTCAATACTATACTGGGATGGACGCAACTTTTCCGCACCCGCAATTTAGATTCAGAAGCAGTCACTCGTGCCTGGGAAGTGATCGAGCGGAGTGCTAAAGTGCAAGCTAAGTTAATCGATGATATGCTCGATATCTCCCGAATTACGAGTGGCAAGCTTCATTTAAATACTCGTCTAATCGATCTAGTTTCAGTAGTGGATGCCGCCATTGAGTCTATCCAATTTTCCGCAGAAGCGAAAAGCATTGAAATTGTTTCAGAGTTGAACTCGGCGACGGTTGTCGGAGATTTTGACCGTTTACAGCAAGTTCTGTGGAATTTACTTTCTAATGCGATTAAGTTCACTCAAGCCGGTGGGCGAGTGGGAATTATGCTCGAAGCTGTATCTACTCACGCCCAAATTCGAGTCAGCGACACCGGAATTGGCATCCGGGCAGACTTGCTGCCATACATTTTCGATCGCTTCCGCCAAGGAGATTCCAGCAGCAGCAAAACAAGTCAGGGACTTGGATTAGGCTTGTCAATCGTTCGTCATGTTGTAGAACTTCACGGTGGAACAGTTCAAGCGCAAAGTCCAGGTGAGGGATTAGGAACCACGATCGTTATCAGGCTGCCTCTGCGCTCAATGCCGTTGGAGATTACACCGCCAACTTATTTAGAGCCGAGCGTTTTGTCAGAGACTCTGGACACATTAAATGGTAAAAATCCACCCCTTACCCTTGAAGGATTATCCATCTTGGCTGTAGACGATCAAGCGGATAGCCGCGACCTGATGAAGTGGATGTTAGAAGACTTCGGTGCTGAAGTAGTAGTTGTGACATCGGCAAGGGAAGCGATCGCTGCTTTAACTGAATCTCCTGGCAGATATGATGTGCTTCTAGCAGATATTGGGATGCCAGAGGAAGATGGTTTCTCCCTGATTCGTCAGGTGAGAGCGCTTGAAGTTGGGGGACAAATTCCAGCCGCAGCAATCACTGCCTATGCCACCGAGCAAGAGCGGCAAAGGGCAGAGTAATAAGTAATGAGTAATAAGTAATGAGTAATAAGTAATAAGTAATAAGTAATGGGTATTATAGCGGTTCCCGTACAACATTACATCGCAAGGTGTAGGGAACATACCGCATTGGTGTCAACTTAACGTGAAACCGCTCGTCCGTCGGGAATTTCAATTCCCGCCTCATAGCTAAAGTCATCTGAAGATGACTAAATATCACCAAAAATCTCCAGTCTACTTCAGTAGACTTAAGCTAAAAGCTAAAAAAATTTATTTCCGGGCGGGTATGGAAGCCAACAGATAAGCTATTTCCAGCTTAAGTTGACACCTATGGGGATGTTCCCTACGGCTGTACTTATTAGGTCAGGAAACGCTATACTGATAGCACAGATGTGTTAAATGTTTTAATAAAGCAGCAAAAAGTAATATCAGTGGAAGCGTTGGCGCAGACCGCCACAAGCATCGCACAAATCATTGATGCTGATGAGTATGAAGTTGAGGAAGTGCTAGAAAATTGGCTAGAGTTCTTAGAGAACTCCACAGAATGATTGATCCAAAAGCTGTCATTGCGAGCGAAACGGAGTGTAGCAAAGCAATCCCAAGATTTTGCGGTTGCTTCATTTCGCTTCGCTCCATACCCTTGGGGAACGCCAGGGGCGAACGCAATGACAATTGGGCATTTCTTTTTGTGGAGGTCTCTTACAGAAACAACAAATCGCTCTAAAAACTCATTACAGTCTTTATCATTCCAACTTTCGCTTTCGAGACTGATTAAATAGACAGCAAATAAAACTATCTAAAAAAATTTCCTAACTCTATCAATTAACTTACAGAATTAGGGTGTAAACAATGGAGCTAAGCGGATTCGAACCGCTGACCCCCTCAATGCCATTGAGGTGCGCTACCAACTGCGCTATAACCCCTTAAAACCCATTATACATAATGTCCTAATTATTAGTACTTTGTCAAGCTTTTTGTCGAAACTAAATCTTAAATATCTTCTCTAGCACTCAGCACTATCTACGACACTCTCAATAAGTAGGTCATGCAGTGCCCCATCAAAAAGTAAACTACTAACATGGCAGCAGCAGCCAGAGCAACTAATGTACCAGCCAACATTAAAGAAAATTCTTTACTCTCGTAGGCTTTTTCCATTAAGTGCAGCGACCATGCTACCAGGGCTACATCAAAAAGTAAAATAGGAAGCAACATATTTCTTAATATTTGTTAATACTTGTAAAATAATATTAACACCCTTTCAGGGAAGTGTGTCTAACCTTAGATAGATGTCATTACATGAAAAATGTTGGATCAAGAGAATGTTCTGACAGGGACATTGCGATCGCACAAGTAACTTTTAATTTCTGCTACGCTTAATTGTCCGTAATGTAACAGAGATGCAAGTAGTGCTGCTTCCGCTTTGCCTTCAGTTAGGGCAGTGTAGATATGTTCACAATTACCTGCACCACCAGAAGCAATGACTGGGATTTCTACAGCATTAGCGATTGCCCGTGTAATTTCGATGTCATACCCGGCTTGGGTTCCATCAGCATCCATACTTGTGATTAGCAGTTCTCCGGCCCCCCGTTTTTCAACTTCTTGTGCCCAAAGTAGGGCATCTAAGCCTGTATTTTCCCTGCCACCCCGCACATACACATCCCAACCTGGATTTTCCGGGTTATTTCTGCGTCTGGCATCAATAGCAACAACTATGCACTGATTACCAAAGCGATCGCTGGCCCGATTAATCAAGTCTGGTTCCCGCACTGCCGCAGAATTAATACTAACCTTATCTGCGCCGGCTCGTAACAAAGCTTTAACATTTTCTAAGGATTGAATGCCACCACCCACAGTCAATGGAATAAAGACCTGTTCAGCAGTTCGGTAGACCACATCTAAAATAGTAGCTCGATCTTCATGAGTAGCTGTAATATCCAGAAATACTAACTCATCAGCACCGGCTTCGTTGTAAACCTTGGCCAGTTCTACCGGATCGCCTGCATCTTGGAGATTAACAAAGTTAACTCCTTTTACAACCCGTCCCGCCTTTACATCTAAGCACGGTAAGATTCTTTTAGATAACATAATAACTTTTGTACTTCTGGGTAATTGACCGGAATTTAAATTTTAAATTGGCGCGGGTATTCTCTAACGAAAATTTTCATGGATATTGGGCATAGGGCATGGGGCATTGAAAAGAGGCAGAGGGGCGGGGGGCGGAGGGGAAAACTCTTCTCCCTTTCTCCCTGTTTTCTGCCCCCTTGCTTCTTCCCCAATCCCCAATCCCCAGTCCCCAGTCCCTAGTCCCTAGTCCCTAGTCCCTAGTCCCTTAAAAATAGATAGCTGAATTATGGCGATAATCTCCTCGAAAAAACAGCCTCCAGAACCCAATGGAGAACCAAAGCAGCTTCGAGAGTCTGTGAAAGCACCATCCACAGAAAATATTTTGAAGCCGGAAGCTGCTATTGATGAGCAAGAACAGCAAGAAGAAGGTATTCGACCACACCGATTTGCTGATTACATTGGGCAAAAAGATTTAAAGGATGTGCTAGATATTGCCATCAAAGCAGCCAAGTCTCGTGGTGAGGTATTGGATCACCTGCTACTCTATGGGCCGCCGGGATTGGGCAAAACCACAATGGCGATGATTTTAGCATCGGAAATGGGGGTAAATTACAAAATTACCAGTGCGCCAGCCCTAGAACGTCCACGAGATATTGTTGGGCTACTAGTGAACCTGAAGCCAGGGGACATCTTATTTGTGGATGAAATTCATCGCCTCTCGCGGATGACGGAGGAAATTCTCTATCCGGCAATGGAAGATTATCGCTTAGATATTACTATTGGTAAGGGTTCTAGCGCTCGGATTAGAAGTTTGCCACTATCAAAATTTACCCTAGTTGGGGCTACAACGCGTGTGGGTGCTTTAACTTCACCACTGCGCGATCGCTTCGGTTTAATTCAAAAACTCCGATTTTACGAAGTTGACGAACTGACTAAAATTGTACTGCGAACCGCTCAATTACTCAAAACCCCCATCACAGAAGATGGTGCCACAGAAATTGCCCGTCGTTCACGGGGAACGCCACGGATTGCCAATAGGCTACTAAAACGAGTGCGTGATTATGCGGAAGTTAAGATATCTGGTGAGATTAATGAAACTATTGCATCCGAAGCATTGCAACTATTCCAAGTAGATCCTTGCGGTTTAGATTGGACAGATCGGCAAATGCTAAGTGTGATAATTGAACAATTTAACGGCGGGCCAGTGGGGTTAGAAACAATGGCAGCAGCGACGGGTGAAGATACTCAAACAATTGAAGAGGTATATGAACCTTACCTGATGCAGATTGGGTATTTAACTCGGACTCATCGGGGAAGGATGGCGACTAAGGCAGCATATAAGCATTTAGGATTCACGCCGCCTAATGAACAGTTGTCATTATTGTAATTATGGACATTGGGCAAAACAGTGCTGAGTAATGGGTAATGAGTAATGAGTAATGAGTAATGAGTAATGAGTAATGAGTAATGAGTAATGAGTAATGAGTTGGGAGTTAAGAGTTATTCTCCCCTCTGCCCCATTCAGCACTCTTGAGGGGTATTGGTATTGGGCACTGATACTCGTAAATGAGTCTTTGAACTCCTTTAATGAGCTTTTGAACTCCATTCCTCTGCCCTATGCCCCATACTCAATGACAAATGACAAATTAGGTAAACCTAGATGATTAAGTTGATTGGTATTTTTCTCAGTCTGTTAATTGTGTTTGGCTGGGCTACTCCAGTTATGGCACAATCTCAACCGCCTATTACTCAAGAACAGTTAAGACAAGGTGATGAGTGGGCAAATCAAGCCTTTGCAGCGACGAATCAAGGTGATTTTGCGACGGCTGAAAATTACTGGACAAAGATTATTGAGCAGTTTCCGACGAATGCGGGGGCGTGGAGTAACCGGGGAAATTCGCGGGTGAGTCAGAATAAGTTACAAGAAGCGATCGCAGATTATAACAAAGCGATAGAATTAGCGCCAAATGTCACCGATCCATATTTAAATCGGGGGGCGGCGTTAGAAGGGATGGGCAAATGGGACGATGCGATCGCAGATTATAATCATGTCTTAGAACTCGATCCTAACGATGCGATGGCGTATAACAATCGGGGTAATGCCAAAACAGGTTTAGGAAAATGGGAAGATGCGATCGCAGATTACAAAAAATCTAATGAGATAGCCCCGAATTTTGCCTTCGCCCGTGCTAACTACGCCCTCGCTCTTTATGAAACTGGTAAAAAAGAGCAAGCAATCCGCGAGATGCGAAATATTGCCCGTAAATACTCGAAGTTTGCTGATGTGCGTGCCGCCCTCACTGCTGCATATTGGGTAAATGGAGAACAAGGTGAAGCTGAAAGCAACTGGGTAGCAGCTTATGGACTTGATAGCCGCTATAAGGATATTGACTGGGTAAAAAATATCCGCCGTTGGCCTCCTAGCCTAGTTACAGCTTTAGATAAGTTCTTGAAAATCCAGTAGAGGCATTGATCGTGACTCATTTTGGTATCATCTGTCCTGGTGCAGCAACCGGGCCCCTTAACACTATGCTTCCCTTGGGACAGGAACTTCAACGGCGTGGGCACGCTTACGCAACCAAATAGGTTACACCTTACTTAATAGCGTCGGTCAAACCTCTTGAAGATTTGATTAATGAATATCGTCGAGAGTGGAAATTACCCCTGTACTCTAATCTTAAAAATAACGACTCTCCACTGACTCAAATAAGTAATGCACCTGCTGAATTTGAATTTCCCAGGGAAGAATTAGCTCCTTGGTTCCATTTCACCGGAAGTTACCATACTTCAGCTAGTCGAGCAACTGTTCCTTTCCCTTATGAAAAATTGACGGGGAAACCGTTAATCCCAGATTCCGCAGGTGCGCTCGTAAATGTTGTATTTTTAAAAATGACCTAAATGGTGCATTTTAGAAGCATGACAGCATCACCATTAGATA
>NZ_JBALFY010000112.1:0-3451 GCF_036916655.1 Nostoc sp. | reverse complement strand
AACAGTGAAAAATCTTTCAGATGTACCACAGTCAATTTCAGGCTTGGGAATAATCCTTAATTTAACTGACTTTGAGGCTTAACTGAACCGTATTGGGTTACTGATGAGGATAATGCCTAAGCTTTGCAGTTGCGATCGCCTAACTGCTAGTAGTTTACTAGTTACGCCTTGAGATTACTTACTCTAAAAGGTTGTTTGAAAAGTCTAATTTCTGACTCGCCTCGGCGATTAGAAATTGCGGCTACACAGGCAAAACCTGCCTCCGCAGGTTAAAAATCCTTGATTTTGTATTAGTCCACGCAGGTGGACTTGGTTTGTGTAATAGCGAATTCTATTCGCCCAATACTTTTCAAATATCCTCTAAAGCAAATTACTAGTTTTCACTACTTTTTTGCTTAGTCAATTGCTGCACTAACAATTGCACTCCCAAAGCCAACAAACCAATTGCCACTAGACTAAATATCCCACTTCCTAAAGCAACTACACCAACAACCAGAGTACGAACAGCAGAAGAAATCTTCACCACCAAGGGATTAATTGAATGGACAGGTTTCGTTGCAAAATTTGTAGCGATCGCAATCATCAGTGAATATGCTGCAAATCCCATTCCTCCAGAAATCACCGCCCCCGTAAAACAGCGTAACGGACTCGATGTAACTTGTTCTTTAGCATCTATTTGTGGCTTGAGGTTTTGGTCATTCATAATCTTTGGGATTTTAGGTTTGAGATTTTCGATTGGAGGATTAGGAAATAATTATTATCCTTAGCTAATCGTCCTTAAAATTGCATCTCTGCGTCTTTACTAGCCATTTGAATTAAGCATAAAGATTTATTTAAACTGAAGATGCCACCTGAATACCATGTGTAATTGTCCGAGTCACAAACAATTCTAAGTCTTCATCAACAATTGCTTCCCGAACTTGCAGCTTAATTTTTTCTGCCTGCTGTTGAGACTCAAAAAGAGCAAATACTGTTGGCCCAGAACCAGACATCATTGTTCCTAAAACGCCTTCTTGATTTGCAAATATTTCCCGCAGTTGCAAGACTTGCGGATAGGCTGGCAATACCACGCGTTCTAAATCATTGTGCAGTTTTTGGGCAATTTCTTCCGCATCTTTATTCAGAATAGCTTTTACTATTGCTCCTGAATTAACTGCATTAGCACGTGCTACTAAGTTGTCGCTATCTCTAATATAAGAATGACCAAACTGCTGTCGATAGGTTTTGTATGCCCAAGCGGTGGAAACTTCCAGGCTGCGGTATTTTGCCAAGAGTATATATATGTTATCTAAACTCGGCAGGGGAGAAAGTTGTTCACCCCTACCCGTGGCGATCGCAGTTCCACCCGCCACACAAAACGGTACATCTGAACCGAGTGTACTTCCCAACTCCTCTAGTTCTGACTGAGTTAGTCCCAATTTCCACAGTAAATCTATACCTACCAACACCGCTGCTGCATTCGTCGAACCCCCAGCCAACCCAGCAGCAACAGGAATTTGTTTGTTGATACTAATCTCCACGCCTCCATATTTAGCAAAGGCTTCGGGAAACTGTCTCACCATTAATTCTGCCGCGCGGTATGCCAGATTACTTTTATCTGTTGGTACTTGTGGGTGATTGCAGTGAACACGGATATTTTCAGTGCTAATGGAACGCAAATCAATTTGGTCTGCAAGTCCAATACTTTGAAGTATCATGGCTAACTCATGATAGCCATCGAGGCGATCGCCAATGATTTCCAGATACAAGTTGATTTTAGCAGGGGCAATTAGGCTATAAGAACGCATTTTCTGAGAGTGGGGAATGGGGAATGGGGAATGGGGAATGGGGAATGGGGAATGGAAAAAAATCTACCTTGTTCCCTATTCTCTACTCTCTACTCCCAACTCATTTGCTAGAATTACCCATTGCTGAACACTGAGGTCTTCGGCTCTAGCTTGGGGATTTATTTTTAATTGTTCCAGTAAGTGGCTCAAGCGATCGCGTTCTATAACTGATTGCAAATTATTTCGTAACATTTTACGCTTGGCACCAAACCCCAACTTTAAGAAATTCTCTAACTGTCGGGGATTAAGCGCTGGTATTTCTATGTTTCGGGGACGCAATCGCACTACTGCTGAATCCACTTTTGGCGGTGGATGGAATGCGGCCGCTGGGACTGTGCAGATTAACTCACACTCAGCCAAATACTGCACTCGCACACTCAAAGCTCCAAAAGCTTTTGAGCCTGATTTAGCATATAACCTTTCTGCTACTTCTTTTTGTACCAGCAAAACTATAGAGTCAAATGGTTCGGGATTGGGGTTGGCGATCGTACCCAGTAGTTTCTCAATGATTGGCCCTGTAATGTTGTAGGGAATATTGGCTACTACCTTATTTGGCTTGTGGAAATTAGGAAAGGCTGCTAGATAAGATGGTAAATCTAGAGTGAGAAAATCGCCTTGCAGCAGTAAAAATTTTTCAGTCTTACCAAGCTGCTTTGATAGCAGTTGGCATAAGTCGCGGTCTATTTCAACTGCTATCAGAGATTGCACCAATGGTAATAAACGACGAGTCAGAATCCCGGTTCCGGGGCCAATTTCTAGGATGCGATCGCCTTCGGCGTTGGCGGAGTGATCGCTTTCCGTACACTCTGCTGCTTTTATAATTGCGTTGAGCGCCTTTTCACTTTTGAGCCAATGTTGAGCAAAGACCTTGCGCGGTCGGATCATCTGTATTTATTGCCTAGTCTAGTTTTTAGCTTTTTCTCAAAAATTCATTATAAATTTTGAAGCCCCTCTACAGCGCTAGACTCACTGTAACGCCTATCTTCCATTCCGAAAGCGCTCCATAAATGCCCAGGTGGCGATCGCTCTATAGAATAGGAGTCTTAAACCACAAGCTCCACAACAATTCTGCTCTTATATAGTAGTTAGTTCAGGCATGATAATTCAGGATAAATCCCTCCAGCAATACTATCTCCTGCCTTTTTCGATAATCGCTCAACTTGCATCAGATCCCATTGAAAGACAAGCAACCTGCATTATTCACACAGTCAGATTTAGCCACTTTGTTTTCGCCTCCCTCTCGTTGCTGAAGCAATCCATCTGAAAGTATTGCCAGTCAAGCGATTTGCCATTTTAGAAAAAAAATAAATTTACCCCTTGACAAACTAGGGGATGACTAGTTACTCTAGTTAAGTCGGGAAGCGAAAGACGCAAACGACCGCTGAACCTAAAAAACATAATACTTTGAAAGCTTAAGAAAAAACCAATCCTCGTCAAAAGATTTTAGTTTTGGGGTTTCCCAAAAAGATAATCGAAATTGTAATTAGGATTCTGGAAAATATTTTTTCAGAGCCACAAACTCGAAACACAACAAAACGGAGAGTTTGATCCTGGCTCAGGATGAACGCTGGCGGTATGCTTAACACATGCAAGTCGAACGGTGTCTTCGGACATAGTGGCGGACG
>NZ_JBALFY010000111.1:0-8990 GCF_036916655.1 Nostoc sp. | reverse complement strand
GATCAGGGTGGGGCATTTCATCCCGGTCAGCAGATGATTGAAGAATCTCTGTTTATGGCTTTCAAACTGCGACTTAGCAGACATCTTAGCAGCACGATTGTACGTTTTTGCGCCAGAGATATTACAAGCTTCTAACGCTTTTTCTAAATTATTATGAATAACACCAAAAGCATCGGAGTAGCTGTTATAACTCCGTTCCTGCGTGGGCGTTAACTCAATTTCGAGAGTCTGATACTGCACCCCCTCGAATGAAAGACTCCGCGCCAAATACAGACCGAGCGCTTTCAAATCTCTAGCGACGACTTCCATTGCGGCAATACCACCGCCCTCAATGGATTCCACAAAATCCTCACGGGAGGTAAACGGAAAGTCGCCCGTCTGCCAAAGCCCCAGACGATTTGCATAAGATAGGTTGGAAACCTTCGTCGCTCCAGTAGCAGAAACATAGATAACCCGTGCCTGCGGTAATGCGTTTTGCAACCGCAGCCCAACAATGCCTTGCTGGGATGCTGCAACCATACCGAGTTTACCTTCCTGCGCCATCGCGTTGCCCATTGCATGGCACTCGTCAAAGGCGATCACTCCCTCAAAGTCCTTGCCTGCCCACTCAACGATTTGCTTAAGCCGACTTTTACCATTCTTTTGAGAACGTAGAGTAGAGTACGTGCAGAACAGAATGCCTTGGGTGAAAGGGATGGGGTCGCCAAGTTTGATGTTGCTCAGGTCAATGATATCTTTTTCACTACCTCCGAGCGCACACCAGTCTCTACGTGCGTCCTCAATAAGAGCAGCACTCTTTGATACCCAGATTGCTTTTCTTCGTTCCTGACACCAGTTGTCGAGGATGATTCCTGCACATTGTCTTCCTTTCCCCGCACCTGTCCCATCGCCAAGAAACCAGCCACGCCGAAATTTTACAGCATTTTCTTCGCCAGTTGCCGCTACAGTCACATTATCCCAAGAATCATCCACAATATAAGACCCAGACAGAAATTCACAGTGCGCCTGACCTGCGTAAATAACGCTTTCAAGTTGTGCCTCTGACAACAAGCCTTGTGTGATAATATTGCTAGGAAGATGCGGTTTATAAGTTGGTGGTGGTGGCGAGACAAGTGCTAGGGCTGCACTTTCACAAAGAAGCGAGGGGTGAGGTAAAGCGTCCTTGATTATGATTCGTTGTGGGCGATAGGTTTCATATAAAGTATCTTTGAGTCCTTCTGTAGCAGACCATTCAACGACTTCGTATTCCAACACTACTATGTCGTCTGGAAGAGAGGAAACTGTTTCTGGTTGTGCAACTGTAGTACGTTTTGGCAATTGAACAACAATTGCCTTCGCAGCAGCTTTGATTTTTTCTGAGCGTTCCCACGGAGATCGCTCAGGTAATTGCTCAATCAACGCCAGCAGTTCGGGTAAGTCCAAGGTTTCTGAAATACAAGGGATTTCGCTGGAGTCAGCCGGAACTTTGTCGATCACTGTAATCCGAGTGTCGATAGTTGTCCCATGTTTTGAGTAAACCTTGCCGTTAACCCCGACCGACATTAAAACTCGTGCTTCCGAGTGCCACCTAACAAAAGTCTCTCGCCAGCTTGGGTTAGCCGGAGAGAACCAATTGGCTGTGATTGTTACCAGCCGTCCACCGTCAGCCAGTCTTTGCAATGCCGAGTTGATGTGGCTCTTAGTTGCGTCGGGGTTGCGACTGTTAATTTTGGGAGATGCACAGAAAGGCGGATTCATCAGCACAACTGAGGGCTGAGTCTTGCCAACCAGATAGTCGTTAATCTGTTCTGCGTTTACTGAGAATAGTGGAGTGCCAGGGAATAACCGTCGCAGAATCTTCGTTCTATCCGATGCAAGCTCGTTGAGCATCAGACTTGCACTGTGCAGTTTAGCCATTTGTGCCAATAGACCAGTTCCGGCACTTGGCTCCAGAATCAAATCATCAGCCTTTATAAATCCTGCTTTGGCTACCAGATAAGCAAGCGGCAGAGGGGTGGAGAATTGCTGAAGCTGTACTGACTCTTCACTACGGCGAGTATGCGTCGGACAGAGGGCTGTTAATTCTTCTAATTGTTGCACAACCACTTGAGGTTGTAGTGATAAAATCTTAATTCCCAGATGACGCAGATATAATATTTGCGCCACTTCCACAGCTTCGTAAGCATCTTTCCATTGCCATGCACCAGACGCGGCAGTGCCTAGAAAGTAGCGATTCATCTGGGAAGAAACAGTTTTCGTAGAGAGAGGGCGATTATCTATTAAAACTTTTGCAAGCTCTTGGGCAACATTAATAACTGACTGCCCATAATCGATTACTGTTTGCAAATCGAATAAAGAACCTTGAGTGAAAAGTTGCTGTACCATTGCATCACTCACAATATTATTTTTTCACTTTTGCTATGGCGAAGCCTTTCTCCTATTAAGAATAAATGAGGCAATTACCAAGAAGGGGAAAAGGGAAAGGGGGAAGGGGGAAAGGGCACAGAATTTAGAACTTTTCCCCACAAGGTAGAAAGCCCCTGTCTTAATTGTGGAGAACAAAAAAGAAGATTTTTGAGACACGTAGTGCGAGAACTTAGCAGCGTCTTTATTTGGAACAAGAGCTTTTAAGTTATTGGTTCCCTTTCCCCTTTAACCTTCTTCATTAGCCTCATTTAAACTTTTGAACCTTCAGATATTTATTCTTCGGTGATCGGACGAGAATTAAAAAGCGAATTAAGCAGTTTTACGCGGTCTACCTGGCTTGCGCTTGCCTGAAGACTTTACATCAACCTGTTTGTTTTTCAGTGACTTGTTGGCAGCATTGTTAGCTTGATTTGAACGAGTAGTACGTTTTGGTTGTGGTGAAACTTCTTTAACTGGAGGCAGTAATCCCATTCAATTCGCAATTCGCAAGTCGCAATTCGCAATTAAAACCCCAGAACTGAACTTGAGGGCTTGAATATAGTTCACATATATCTGAGTTCTTACATAATTAAAATTAGGAGCTTATATCCCTTCAGGAGTTAATTTTCAATTACATCTGCAATTGCGAATTGCGAACTGCGAATTGCGAATTGTTGTGGTGTGATTATTTCTGATACTGATGGAATTGTAGAAGCCGCTATATTTAGATTGCCAACCGAAACCACATTATTAGCATAAGCAGCCGATACAAATAGTCCGTTAATGAACTGGAACATGACGAGAGTAACGAATGCCCAAAAGATAGCTACTATTGTCAAAGTGAGCAGAGATTGCATATCCATGATTATTTATCAACTAAGTATTTGTAATTTTCAATTGATTTACGCAAAGCGGATTTGAGCCTTGTCCAAATATGAAGCGAATTTGAACGCCTCCTCTCTTTAAGAGAGGACTTCACTCTAAATTTAGCGTAGCGTCTCTTTGATTTAATTTAGCCAAACTTCTCTGTTACTTTAAAGCTTAATTGTCAAATAAAACAGCTTTTAGTATTTACCTATTTTTAGATTTCAAGTATTATATTTATAAACTTGCTTTCCAAAGATAAAAATTGGGTTAAGTCTATGGTTAAGATTTAATTTGCTAGCTAATTCTTGAAATAAAAATTTCTATTCAAACGAAAAATAAAAGTAGTCGTCACAACTAATTGAAAGTATGCCTAGCCCAACTACCGACTTAGTTCGCTCCTACCTTAAAGAAATTGGACGCTACCCTCTGCTAACTCCTGAGCAAGAAATTACAAATGCTAGGCTTGTGCAGCAGATGATGGCTATTGAAGAACAGCGTGCAAGTCTCGCAGTTCAATTAAACCGAGAACCAACCACAAGAGAATTAGCTACCTCGCTTGGGCAAACTGAAGCTGAAGTACAGTCAATCATTCAACAAGGTCAAAAAGCTAAAGAGAAAATGGTGACAGCTAACCTACGGCTGGTGGTTTCTGTTGCCAAAAAATACCAGAACCACAATTTAGATTTTCTCGATTTGCTCCAAGAAGGGGCACTGGGTTTGCAAAAGGGAATCGAAAAGTTTGATCCCAACCGAGGCTATAAACTATCAACCTACGTTTACTGGTGGATTAAGCAGTCAATAACACGCGCGATCGGAGAAAAGTCTCGCACTATCCGTCTGCCAATCCATATCAATGAGAAATTAAACAAAATCAGGAGAGTACAGCAGCAACTGTCTCAATCTTTAGGTCGTCCTCCAGTTGTAGCAGAAATTGCCGAATCCTTAAATCTATTACCCAATCAAATACGGGAATATCTTCACGTTTCCCGCGCTCCAGTGTCGCTAGAAATGCGAGTTGGGGATGAGCGTGAAACTGAACTAGCTGATATTTTACCGATGGATGGTATTTCCCTAGATGAGCAAATAGCTCAAGAGCTTTTGCTCAAGAGCTTTTACATCAAGACTTGAGTAAGTTGCTGGCATTGCTCAATCCAAGGCAACGAGAAGTATTGACTCTACGTTTTGGATTGGAAGATAATCAGCAACTAACCTTGAGTCAAGTTGCAAAACGCCTAAATCTTAGTCGAGAGACAATTCGTAAGAGTGAACATCTTGCTTTAAAAATTTTGCGCTCTCATCAAAACAAGATTAAAGACTATCTTCTTAACTAGGACTAAAGGTTGTTTGACTCTGGTTTCATTTATATAAGTCGAACTCGCTACTCCAAAGGCTGGAAACAAATCGCCACTGCTGTTAAAAATGCCTCCAATTGCTGCTGTCAGGAGTGCGATCGCGTACCTGCCATGAACCGGTGGCATCGCCTCTGCTTAATCCCCGGCGAAAAACCTCACTGTTTCAATCAAATGATGCATAAATATATTGATGCCAGAAACTATCCTTATAAATAGAACACCGAAGAAAGAACCGATGCCCAGCAAAACTATTGAAGTCCGAGAGTACACCGTCAGAGCGCACAAGCGGGAAATTCACACTCGCGTTTTCAACTTTGTGTGTAAGCAGTGCGAACAACCTACACAACGAGAAACCTTTGGTGTCCGACCTTTATATTGCGAGAAATGTCATCCGCCTCAACCTCCCAAGCAATCGAAAGTAGTCCCTATAGACAAGAGGAAACCCAGAGCGATGAACTACTTGAGTGGAAAAGGTATTGCGGGATGAGTTGTTGTCTTAGCAATACCTCTACCAATTTGCGAGGGTTCAACGCTACGACGATATGCTGATTGAACTCCTTCCTTCACCATGGCCATGTTAGGAATGCTTGTTGCTGATTTCCTGACAAACTGGAATACGGATTTGAATCTCTGCTCCCTTGCCGGGTTCTGAGGTATATGAGAGTGAACCACCATGTTTTTCAGCAACAATCTGGTAGCTAATGGACAAACCCATACCTGTCCGAATGGCACTAAGAAAAGATGAAACCTCGCCAGGGCAGGGTGTTGGGGGTAGGGTGTAGGGTTTCAGACAATTTGAATACCAGTACGTCAAGGAGTTCAACATCTTCTTAATTCCCCACACCCGAACCTGCAACCCCACGCCCAAAAGCTAGGAATAGCAGAGATTTACGCTTTTCTTAGTGCCATTCCATACCTGTCCCTTTACCCACAGGTTTTGTGGTGAAGAAAGCAATACGGTTCAGATAAGAAATTTACTCATGTTCGCGTAGCGTCTCCTCTCCTTAAAAGGTAAGCATAAGAGCTTTCTCAACAAAAAGATGTCTTAACCGAACGGTATTGGTTTTACCCCTATCTTTGCCGTCTTATGGAACAGGCAGATGGGAGAGTACTACAAGTTACACCCTCCAAATGGTTTGACTACTAGCAAACCCTAGTAATATTAAGCAATATTATCTTTAGGTAAAGATTTAGTAAAATATGTAACTTCATCTATCTAAAGGGGTAAATTAATAATAGTTAAAAAACTTTATAACCAATGCTTAAAATCACCAATTTCTGGGCATTTTGGCCTAAGACACTATCTCCTCTTTAGGTATCTGTAATAGATGCTAAACATTTATGTTTTGAGAAATCACTGAGTATTTTAAGAAAATACATACTTCTGACATTAACTAGCAAAATAAAATCATCTGCTTTTTCCTATTTGAAGAGTTTTATAAGTCCTGTGTTACAGCTTATTAAAAACGTCAAATATAGGATTGAGCTAATTTGCCAATTTATAAAAAAAATTGAAAAACAAAATTGACTTTAATGTGTACCAAAATCAGCAGAAGCAAAATAATCTCATTGAAAAGTCGATTTTGTTAAGTAAGGAATACCTCACTGGGTGCAACTATCCGAACAGAAATTCATTGCCAGAGGTGAAAGAATTAGATAATCAACCAAAAATAGACTGGCAGCAGATACTTTATTCGTTAACGGAACTTAGCCCATTCCCGATTGGAATTGTATGCCTCGAAAGCCAGCAAGTTCTCTTTAGAAACGAATTATTAGCGTCTTTTTTTGCAATTGAGCCAAGTCAAAGATTCGACAAAATCATCCCTAGTTTTTATGACCAGCCAACTTTATGGGCTAAATTAGTTAATAACCTTAAAAGTGGCAACCTCATCAAGAATTGTGCCGTAGAAGTCAAAAAAGCCAATGGTGATACTTTTAAGGCGGAAATTTCAGCTAAGGTTGTTAATTACGAAGACAAACTAGCAGCACTATTCATATTTATGAATAGTACTGAGCATTTAAAAACCCAGCAGGAGGATTTTTCATTAACAACTACTGTAGAAGAGATAACAGACCCCATTGACTTCACATACAGCCAATCCAATTTGGTTGATGCGAACCCTTCTATTGTAAGCACTACAGGTAATCAGAACGCTCAATCAGTTGAAAAAATCTCACCTTTACAGGAGCCAGAAGTAGATTTACATCTAATGGAACGTGCGATTAATGCTAGTAGTAATGGCATTATTTTGACAGATCCCAATCAACCAGATAATCCGATCATTTATGTCAATCCAGCCTTTGAATCAATCACAGGTTACTGTGCCAGTGAAGTAATTGGCCGAAACTGCCGCTTTTTGCAAGGAAACGATTCAGAGCAATTAGCCCTTCAGGAATTGCGTAATGCAATTCAAGAACGAAGAGAATGTCATGTCATTTTACGGAATTACCGCAAGGATAATGTACCGTTTTGGCATGAACTCTACTTAGCTCCTGTGTTTGACAATTCCGGTTACTTGACTAACTTTATTGGTATCCAGACTGATATTACTGAACGCAAACTTCTTGAAGAAAAGTTAGTTCACAATGCTTTTTATGATGCTCTGACTGGACTGCCCAATCGAATTCTATTTATAAACAGGCTAGAACAAGCCATTGCACAGATAAAACATAATCCAGATGATTTGTTTGCTGTGTTGTTCCTTGATCTTGACCGTTTCAAAGTCGTCAATGATAGCTTAGGACACTTAGTTGGCGACCAACTATTGGTAACACTTGCTCAACGTTTACAACAATGTTTGCAGCCTGACGACATTGTTGCTCGCTTAGGTGGAGACGAGTTTACCATTTTGCTCTCCCATATTCAAACTATTGAAGATGCGACCGACATCGCAGAACATATACATCAGGCATTAAAGTCGCCCTTCAACTTGTGCGGGTATGAAGTATTTATGACTGCTAGCATTGGCATCGCTTTAGGTACAAACCAATACGTTCAACCCGCAGATTTACTTCGAGATGCTGACACTGCCCTTTACCGCGCTAAAGAACAGAGTCAAGTTGGACATATAGTTTTTGATAGTACTATGTACGATCGGGCAGTAGCGCTGTTGCAGTTAGAAACTGACTTACGCTGGGCAATTGAACGACAGGAGTTGTGCATTTTTTACCAGCCAATTATTTGTATAAAAACGGGAACAATTACAGGATTTGAAGCACTGGTTCGCTGGCAGCATCCAGAACGTGGACTTATTTCTCCAGCCGAGTTTATTCCCGTAGCAGAAGAGACTGGACTGATTATCCCAATTGGTCAATGGGTACTAACTGAGTCTTGTAAGCAATTGCGGCAGTGGCAACTACAATTTCCTGCCATCAAACCCTTAACGCTCAATGTTAACCTTTCTGGTAAACAGTTCTCTCAACCTCATTTAATTAAACAAATCAGCCAAATCCTTCAAGATACAAGTCTTGGCCCTAGCAACTTAAAGCTAGAAATCACTGAAACTGCAATTATTGCCTCTCCTGAAAAGGCTACCTCTGTCCTTAAACAGCTTAAGGCTTTTGGGTTGCAATTATGTATTGACGATTTTGGGACAGGTTATTCATCTCTAGCTTATTTGCATAATTTTCCCATTGATGTTCTCAAGATTGACCGCTCCTTTATCAATCGCATTGATAGCGATACTGAACAATTCGCTATTGTTCGGGCTATTGTTACTTTAGCTGATAATTTAGGAATGAGTGTCGTTGCAGAAGGGGTAGAAACGATTGACCAATTAAAGCAACTTAAATTGTTGCAATGTCAACAAGCACAAGGATACTTATTTTCAAAGCCTTTAGATCGAGAACAAGCAAGAACTTTACTAGCTTCTGGGCAATCATTTTTAAGAGCATAAAAGCTTCTAACTCATGAGTGCTGAATTTTTACCATAAAAGTTGTTTTTACTAATCAGCAGGATGTTTATATCATTTGTTGTGAAATCTTGAAGTTACGAAGAAAATAATTAGATTGGTTTCTCTTAAAGTACATAGAGCTTCAATAAGAATTACTCCTAATCGGGAGTTGGAGCTGAAACTCTGTGCCTTCAAGCGGTTGTGTAATGCACTTCAACTGACCACCATGCTTGTCTACAATTTTATAGCTAATTGACATTCCTAAACCTGTACCTGAACCAACAGGTTTGGTTGTAAAGAAAGGGTCAAACATTTTTTGCCTCACTTTCTCTGTCATTCCACAGCCATTGTCAATAACTCGAATCATTACTTGATTACTATCTAAAACCTCAGTAGCAATGCCAGGGTTAGCGCATCTCAAACCCTATTGACAGTAGGATTCTAGGAGAGTGTTGAATTTGGGAGAGCCGCCGCCAAAACAGAAACCATATA
>NZ_JBALFY010000110.1:0-7272 GCF_036916655.1 Nostoc sp. | reverse complement strand
CTAACCTCAAACCGTGTCACATAACCCACGCCACTGTCCCGAATATTCCATTTAGTTGCAATTTCTTGGGCATACTGCTCGTTTGTCACTGGGTAAAAAATTGGCTGTTCAAGCAGTCTTGGCGGCCATTTGGTGTAGTCGCTTTGTTTAACTAGTTCTAGCTCTTTTGGTCCTGTGGGGCGATATAGAGTTATTGTTTCTTCCATGTTAAGAATTAATTAACAAATATTCTCTTGAGCAAAAAACAGTCATTATGAAATACTGGGAAAATTTTTAGATTTCCTGGTGTCATAGCTTTGTTGGTGACTTGACAATGAAGGCAATTATATTAGCTGCTGGCGTTGGACGACGCTTAGGTAAAGACGGGCAAATCCAACCCAAATGCTTACTGAAATTTAACGGCAAATCTCTATTAGAGCGCCATTTGAACTATCTCCGTCATTACCAGGTTAACCAGGTGGTAATTACTGTGGGTTATCAAGCACAAAGAATTCAGGATGAAATCAAAGCATTAGGAGCCGAAAATTGGGTCAATACAGTTTACAATCCTGATTATACTAAAGGCAGTGTGATCAGCCTTTGGACTGTACGTCAGCATTTAGCTGCTGGCGATGAGATATTATTGATGGATGCAGATGTATTGTGCGATCGCCGCATCATCGAACGACTGGTAAAGACAAATATCCCCAACAGCTTCTTACTGGATCGGGATTTTGAACCGGGAGATGAACCCGTAAAGCTCTGTGTCAAAGATAATTATCTAGTGGAGTTTCGCAAACAAGTAGCTCTTGGTTTGGTTTATGATTTGATTGGCGAGTCAGTAGGATTTTTTCGGTTTGGAAGTGCTGCTGCTCAACGTCTTACTACTCGCACAGAAAAGTATGTTGCAGACGGACGAGATGATGAACCTTATGAAGAAGTAATTCGGGATCTATTGTTAGAAACTCCAGAAGAATTTGGCTATGAAGATATAACTGGATTACCTTGGCTAGAAATCGATTTTCCCCAGGATATTCAACGTGCCCAAAATGAGATTTTACCTCAGATAGAAGTTGCAGAAAATGTCTGAAAGTATCTTTGAAAGAATTCAGGAGTCAGGAGTCAGAATTCAGGAGTCAGTATGAAATTATTTGCTACTAGCAGGTGAATCAAGGGGTTAAAAATACCCATTAAATATCTGGTTTAGTGGTCAAAAACATAGGGCGGGTTTGAATCTCGCACTAAATTGATTCTGATTTCTGAATTCTGGCTTCTGAATTCTTCTTTAATTTATAGGTTGAAAAAAGCAGAATAAATGCATCAAATATTTGCACCCATTGATACCGCTGCAAACTTAAATAAGTGTGCCCAATTGCGGTTATTACTAGAATCGCCTCAACTCGACTTCATTATGGAAGCTCACAACGGGATTAGTGCCCGAATTGTGGAAGAGGCTGGATTTAAAGGAATTTGGGCGAGTGGACTAGCCCTTTCGGCTCAATATGGCGTTCGAGATAATAATGAAGCTAGTTGGACTCAAGTTGTCGAAATGCTAGAGTTCATGTCTGATGTCACCAGCATCCCGATTTTGTTAGACGGGGATACGGGTTATGGCAACTTTAATAATATGCGTCGCCTAGTTAAGAAGTTAGAACAGCGAGGTATTGCTGGAGTCTGTATTGAAGATAAGCTTTTTCCCAAAACCAATAGCTTTATCAACGGTAGTCGCCAACCTTTAGCTGAAATTGATGAATTCTGCGGCAAAATTAAAGCGGGTAAGGATAGTCAGACAGATCCAGATTTTTGCATCGTCGCTCGATTGGAAGCTTTGATTGCTGGGTGGGATCTTTCGGAGGCATTGCGCCGAGCTGAAGCTTACCACGCCGCCGGAGCAACTGCCATTCTGATTCACAGTAAATCATCACGTCCCGATCAAGTGCTAGCCTTTGCTAAAGAATGGGCGGGTCGTTCCCCGTTAGTGTTTATACCGACTAAATATTACAGCACGCCTACTGATGTTTTTCGGAAAGCTGAAGTTAATTTAGTCATCTGGGCAAATCATCTAATTAGAGCTGCTGTTGATAGTATGCAGGCGATCGCGCGTGAAGTAAAAGCCAGTGAAACTTTAATCAACATTGAAGATGATATTGCACCTGTAAAAGAAATTTTCCGGCTACAGGGGGCGGATGAACTCATAGAAGCAGAAAAACGCTACTTTAACAACGGACGACAACATACTCAAGCGATCGTTTTGGCTGCTAGCAGAGGCCAAGAGTTAGCAGGTTTGACGCAAGATAAACCAAAAGTCATGTTACCCCTTGGAGGTAAACCCCTGCTCAGGTTGTTGGTGGACAAATTCAAGAAACTTGCCATCAACGATATTACCGTTGTCGCGGGTTACAAAGCAGAAACTATCAACGTTCCGGGGACTAAAGTCATCCGTAACCCAGATTATGAAACAACGGGAGAATTAGCATCCTTAGCCGTAGCTCAAGCCAGCTTCGGTGAAGAAATGCTGGTGCTTTACGGAGATTTATTATTTAGAAGTTACATCTTGCGGGATTTATTAGAATGTCCCGGAGAGATTGTTGCTGTAGTTGATTCTGTGGCGAACAGCAAATCTGTTAGTGGTTCACCTGACTACGCTTATTGCTCAATTCCAGACGATCTTTCTCTCTTTGGACAGGATGTCAACCTGTTGGACATTTCTAAAACCACACAAACCCAATTAGGAAAATCTAGCGGCCGTTGGATTGGGATGCTGCGCTTGCGGAGTCAAGGTAGACAGTGGGTGAGTGAAGCACTCAATGAATTACAAAAACGACCGGAATTCAACAGTTTGGGTTTGCCAGAATTATGCAATTATTTAATCGAGCAAGGCAAACCGATCAAGGTGCTTTATATTCGCGGTAACTGGTTAGATGTTAATTCTTTAGATGATCTTGACCTTGCTTTTCAATTGAAACAATAGGGCATTGAAAAGAGGCAGAGGGGCAGGGTGCGGGGGGCGGAGGGGAAAATTCTTCTCCCTGCTGCCTTCTCCCTGCTCCCTGCTCCCTGCTCCCCCTCATCCCCATTCCCCATTCCCCTTAATATGATCCAGGCAGAAGAATTTGTAGAAGCTGCGCGTAATCTTGGTTTTGGGTGGTACACTGGCGTACCCTGTTCTTTTCTCACGCCTTTTATTAACTACGTCATCAATGACGTGCAACTTAAATACATCTGTGCAGCCAATGAGGGGGATGCTGTAGCGATCGCAGCTGGAGCCGCAATTGCTGGTAAACCTGCTGTGGTGATGATGCAAAACTCTGGTTTGGGAAATGCAGTTAACCCGCTAACCTCGCTCACTTACATCTTTCGGATTCCACTGCTGCTGATTTGTACCCTGCGAGGCGATCGCCTGTTGCAAGATGAACCGCAACATGAATTAATGGGGCAAATCACAGAAAAATTGCTGCAAACAATGTCTGTGCCTTGGGAATTTTTTCCCACAGATGCAGCAGAAATAGAACCTGTTCTGCAAAGAGCTACAGCCTATATGCAGCAAGAACGCCGTCCTTATGCTTTAATCATGCGTAAAGGAACAATTGCCCCCCATCCACTCACCCGTTCTTCTATCCCAGAACGAGAAAATAGTAGTAGCGCTCATATTCAGCAAAGCTTTTTCCGCGATCGCAAAGAACAACGCATTTCTCGCAGTGAAGCATTAACTCGGATTGTGGAACTCACCGATCCAGAAAACACTGTAGTAATTGCCACCACCGGATACACAGGACGCGAACTCTTCGCTAGTAAAGACAGCGCCAATCATCTTTATATGGTTGGATCGATGGGTTGCGCTTCCTCAATGGGATTGGGATTATCTTTAGCACGTCCAGACCTCAAGGTAGTAGTAATTGATGGCGATGGGGCAGCATTAATGCGAATGGGTAATTTTGCTACCATCGGCACTTATGGCGGTGCTAACCTAATCCATATTCTTTTAGATAATGAAGTCCACGATTCCACAGGCGCACAAGCTACCGTCTCTGCGGGTATTTCCTTTGCCAAAATTGCCGAAGCCTGCGGTTACGGCCTTACATTAGCCGGAGACGATCCCGCCCTTTTAGATGTCTTATTTATCGCAGATGCTAACAATAGACCGAAATTTGCTCATTTAAAAATCCGTCCCGGAACTTTAGAAAAGCTACCCAGACCCAACCTCACCCCAGAAGCAGTTTTGCAACGCTTTATGAAACACATTGGTAATTCGTAATTCGTAATTCGTAATTAATAAATTCAAAGTACAAACTCTTTATTTATTAATGCCCAATGACTAATGATTAATGACTAATGATTAATGACTAATGACAAAATGATTTTACTAAATCCCGGCCCTGTTAATTTGAGCGATCGCGTCAGAAATGCCCTGTTGCGTCCCGATTTGTGTCACCGTGAGGTGGAATTTTCCCAACTTCAAAGCAGAATCCGCGAACAGCTACTTCAAGTTTATGGTCTTGGAAGCGACTGGGCAGCAGTTCTCCTCACTGGTTCTGGAACCGCCGCGATGGAAGCGATGATCAGCAGTTTAGTACCCACAGATGGGAAATTACTAGTAATTGAAAACGGTATATATGGCGAACGACTATCTAAAATCGCCAAAATCCACGGCATTAATTACATTACACTTTCCCATCCTTGGGATGCTGAAATAGATATCAACGCTTTAATCAAACTCTTAGATGAAAACACCGACATCACCCACCTTGCTGTCGTCCATCACGAAACTACTACCGGTCGCCTCAATAATTTGGTAGAACTTGCGCCAATTTGCCAAGAACACCGCATCAAGCTATTAGTGGATGGAGTTAGCAGCTTTGGTGCTGAAGAACTAAATTTTGCAGATTGGGGAATCACCGCTTGCGCTGCAACAGCTAATAAATGTCTGCATGGTGTCCCTGGGGTATCCTTTGTCATCCTGCAACGGGATGCACTACCGTCAGTAGACACAATTCCCCGCACCTTATATTTAGATTTAGCAACCTATTGCCAGCAGCAAGACCGAGGCGGCACACCGTTTACGCAATCAGTACAGACATTTTATGCCTTAACAGAAGCTTTGCAAGAAATGGCAGAAGCCGGAGGTTGGCGTGCCAGACACAGCCATTACAACCAACTTGCCAGCTTAGTCAGAGATGGGTTAGCCTCAATTGGAATTAAACCGCTACTTCCTCTTGGCAGTTCATCCGTTGTCTTGAATGCCTACTACTTACCAGACGGTTTCAGCTATGAGGAATTTCACGATCAACTGAAAGCACAGGACTATATCATTTATTCTGGACAGGGAAATTTAGCTCAATCAATCTTTCGAGTATCGACAATGGGAGCTATTACCCACGCTGATATGGAACGCTTTGTTGGCGTTGTTAAGAAAATTATTCGGTAAACTGACTTGAAGCGTAAGTTTTACCCCTCCCTAACCCTCCCCTTTCCAAGGCTACGGTGTACACACATCTTTCTTTTTGCTGGGTACAAAAAGAAAGATGTGTATTGATCCCCCTAAATCCCCCTTAAAAATGGGGACTTTGAGAGCTTTTTGCCCCCCTTTAAAAAAGGGGGGTTGGGGGGATCAAAAGCCTGTGGCACAACTCTAAAAGACTTGTGTGTACAACCAGAGAAGTTATTTTCCCTACTCCCCATTCCTTAAATACTGTGCGATCGCATTTACCAGTGGGAATCATAACAAACAGATTTACCACAGTAAATAAACAATGGCTTACCAAAATATTACAGGCTCCCTTACCCCAGCAGATATCCAAGAAATTAAAGCAGCCTTTGCGACTATCCAAGCAAAGTTGCCTTTTTTGGTGACTCTGAGTGTGGAAGAACGACGCAAGTTATTTAAGATGGGCGATAAAAGCCTAGCTTTTGTCAACACTAGCCTGACTGCTGCCCAATCTAACCGAGACATTTTACCAGCCAGCTTTGATGTAGATGAATTTGTGCGGGATTATCAACTAGCCGTCACTCTCAGCGAACTTCTGATTGGACTGCGACAACTGACAGAACAAGTAGATGATACCTTAATGGCTGTCGGTAGTGAGACAATGAGCAGCAGTTTGACAGTTTACGATTACGTCAAGACTGCTGCTAAGAAAACTCCAGGGTTAAAAACTATTGCCGAACAGTTAGGTGAACGGTTTAAAGCTATTAAAAATAAACCTGCTAAAACTATTTCTGGTTCATAAGCTTTAAACCTTGCGGGAGAGTCTTTAGGGATTTCCAACAAATAGATTATTCAATCTTGTGGGGCGGGCATCTTGCCCGCCTTTAGCTATGGGCGGGCGAGACGCCCACCCCACAATAATTATTTGAGTATTTTTTTATTTGAAAGTTCTTTAATACTCGTAAATGAGTCTTTGATACTCGTGAGCGAGTCTTTAATACTCGTGAATGAGTGTTTGATACTCGTGAATGAGTGTTTGATACTCGTGAGCGAGTCTTTGATACTCGCGGGAGAGTCTTTTATACTCGTGGACGAGTCTTTAATACTCGTGAGTGAGTCTTTTATACTCGCGGGAGAGTCTTTTATACTCGTAGACGAGTCTTAGATGCTCGTAAGCAAGTCTTTAATACTCATGGACGAGTCTTTTATACTCATGAGCAAAGATTAACATCGAGTCTGTTGTCTTACTTTGCGCTCTTTGCGTCCTTTGCGGTTCGTTTCTTCATTCTCTTATTCCTGCCTGAACGCAGCATAGTAAATTTTCAAATTTGGGATGCTCCCACAAATACAAACCTAAAAACCCAAATAAAATCTGACTTTCTCAATCAGGAATTAGGAATTGCAAGCTTGGTATTATACCTATAGCCGCGTGTAATCTGCCGCCTTGCCCTGATTTATGCTCGTAACTCCCCGCCTCACTAACAAGCTCTCCTTATTCTTCCTTTTCTGTTTTACCCTACTCTTGACTTTCCTCCTCTCTCTACCTTGGGTAAACGCTAAAGAAACCCCCAAACCCAAACCCCAAGATTGGCAGATTAACGGTATATCAGCAGCCCTTGATGATAGACACGACCAAGTTAAGGGATATGCTCTGGATAAATTAATTGAATATGATCTCAAAGATTTAAAATCCCTGGTGAAGAAACCAGAGGATATTGCCGAGAAAGCTGCTAAAATCCTCAAGGATGAAAAGGTTCCCGCCAACGTTCGTTCAAGTGCGGCATCGGCATTGGGCAACTTGGGAGACGCCGCAGCCAAGTATGTCCCTGACATCCTCAATTTCCTCAAGGATGAAAAGGTGGACGCCT
>NZ_JBALFY010000109.1:0-18990 GCF_036916655.1 Nostoc sp. | reverse complement strand
GCCTTGCCTTGGACATCGCCGATTTGTTCAGTGATAGCGAGGGATTGTTGATAAAGGGCGATCGCTTCTTCTATTTCTCCGCTATTGGCTTTGAGTATTCCCAAACAGTGCAACGTCGCCGCCTTGCCTTGGACATTGCCGATTTGTTCTTCGATAGCGAGGGATTGTTGATAAAGGGCGATCGCTTCTTCTATTTCTCCGCTATTGGCTTTGAGTATTCCCAATTGGCTTAACGTCGCCGCCTTGCCTTGGACATCGCCGATTTGTTCAAAGATAGCGAGGGATTGTTGATAAAGGGCGATCGCTTCTTCTATTTCTCCGCTATTGGCTTTGAGATATCCCAAATAGTGCTTAATTGCCGCTTGTTCTTGTTTATCTTCTAAAGGACAAAGGTTTAACGCTTGTTGATAATGCTTTAGTGCCTGATCAACCTCACCAACTTGGCTTTGACAATAAGCCATAAACTTGAGAACGCGATAGTCTTCAGTAATTTCTAAGGTTGATTTGCACAGCTGCACCGCTTCCCTAAATCGACTTTGATGCAACCAGCGATTTGCTAAACTGCTTGCTATGTTGGCTGCTTTTTTTTCTTCCTTACCCAGCAACGCCAACCGATGAATTTCTAACCGTTGTTCCTCGATTTCTGTGTTCGCCTCTTCCCACCAAAGACGATACAGCGCCTCAGCCGCTTGCTTATGCAATTCCCCATTTGACGCTATCTGCACAGGCAAAATGCGCGGCACTCGTAACGCCTCATCATGGCTTACTTCCAACAGTCCCAACGCCACTGCTCGACTAATATAATGTTCCAAATTGGCGATGCTATCACAAACTGCGGCTAAAGCTTTCCTTGGTACTGGCAACTCAAACACCAAACCCCGTGACAACATCTCCCGCATGGTTGTATCCATCTGTGCCAGCAGCGCCTCTGCTAGAACTTGCTCTCGCAACTCCACCGGATCTGCTGCTAACCGATTCAAAATTGCCGCCACATCAACAGTTGTATTTTGCAGAATCTTATCCAACCATTCCAGCAAGCGGGGATTACCATCCGCTAACTTCTGCGCTTGTGATTTTAACGCCTCATCCACCTGAGATTCTGCACCAAAGGCTGTGAGGCGACTAAACTTTTTTTGCAAATCTGCGCCTTGCAGTGCATCCAACGGCTAGACATCTCCGAAAACGTTCAAAGCCTTTATGCGGCTAGGCTATAGTCCGTAAATGCAATCAGCCTAAATTAGCTAGTTTGTACGACAGAATAATGCTTTGAAATATTTACTGTTGATAATTAGGCAAAAACATCTAGTTATATGCGTTAATTTTAACCTAACGACATAGCAGATATTTTTAATGGTAATATTAGCGCTCTAATTCGTAATCTGACTAATCCACAAATTGTCCAAATAACTTGTTCATACTTTTTGGGATTTAACCTAAATCTGTCTTGAACAACTCGAAAGATTTTTACCGAACGAATTCGATGTTCGACAAATATTCGTTTAGAGGAAAATTCTTTGTTTGATTTTTTCTGGTCAGTTGTTAACTCTTTATTTCTTGGTTTCTTAATTGGAGTATCAATTAAATCTTCTCCTATATAACCTAAATCTCCCTTAAAACTTTGTTTGGGGTCAAAATTATCACGATTTTCTCTAAACATTGTTATATCACTTTTTGGACCTGGTTCTCCTGCC
The DNA here is from genome assembly GCF_036916655.1 of Nostoc sp. Taxonomy (GTDB): domain Bacteria; phylum Cyanobacteriota; class Cyanobacteriia; order Cyanobacteriales; family Nostocaceae; genus Nostoc. The sequence goes on along the minus strand of NZ_JBALFY010000109.1, from coordinate 17,299 downwards.
ACAACATCAACGATATCTCTACCATCTGGCATAATGATTATTTGGCTTTTAAATGTATGATTACTTTACATGAGATGAAAAATATTTTTCTTGTTCCTCATTATCTCCGGGTCTTTCCCTGACTTGTTCATAGCTATCTACAATTAATTCATACTCTGTAAGTATTTCTTGAACTACCATCAAGTCAGACTCGTTTTTTTTTACTTGTTCAATTAAACTGCATGGAAGCAATTCTGTCAGTATTGGCAACCAATAATTAAATGTGTCATTCGCTGTCGATTCACTCACTCCAAACTGGATACCAAGAAGTTGAAATGTCGTCATTTGTCTGAGATACACCAAGGTTAAAATTATTTGTTCTGTAACAGATAGTTTTGGTTTTCGACCTCCACCGCCAGCAATAATTCTAATTTTTTTTGATTCTTGTAAAGCTTGTTTTTCATAATTTAATTGTTCGGCATTTTTGATTAATTGTTGTAACTGTTCATACTCCAGACCAATTAACCTCCGTGTTTCTTTAGGATTTTCTTCAATGTGCTTCAGTATATTACTCATATTTATGTGTCAAAAAACTTCTCTCTCTAATGTTCTTTTATCACAGAATGATACTATTTTGGAGATGTCTAATGAACTCGGTAAATTGCCTGCTGCATAAAGCCGCAATAAATGCCAATCCCGCGCTTTGTTCTTAATTAATGTTTGGTATGTACAAGCAACAGCCTCAATGATTTGCTTTCCGGCTGATAATTCCTCATATAATGCGGCTGCTGCGGCTGTAGCATCAGCATCTAAAACATTTTGACCCCAACCCAAAACCGCTTTTGCACCAGATTTCAGCAATTCTTCAGCCATTGACGGCACAGAACCGCCATTGCCAGCTTGCCCAGTGCGACAACCAGAGACGAAAATGAGTTTAGGCAATCGAAATTGTAATTTTTGGGCGATATCCCCAGCACTGGCATAGAAAGCTTCACCTGTTGCCGTTTCTGTAATCAAGCGGGGTTGCCCATCTTGTAAAGTAGCATGACCCGTCAGGTGTAAAACATCAAAATAATCCCTGCCGTAACCATTGACTAAATAACCCAACTCCGACAAACAGCCGCTTTCTTCCACCGTCAGCGCTAAAGGTTGCCGCTTTGTCGCCTCCAAAATCCGTGCTTCCTCTCCCTCAAAATCCAGCACAGGCTCGACATTCAACGGCGAAGTCGCCATAAACAAAACTTGCAGCGCCCGGTTTTCTGGTTCCCCTTCAATGGTTAATTTTTTTACCGTGCTATCTGACATCCACCGCACCGGGACAATAGCCGGGACACGCTGCACTAAAAAACCATTGCCATCGTGCAGCACTTCCCAAGGCAGATGAGCAAGTTTTTCAGATGTGGCGATCGCTAACACAATCCCCTCTCGCCGATGCTTATCTAGTAAGGGTTGCAGAGTGCGATCGCTCCCATCTAACCAGTTATACAACCGCCGTCCAGTTACCGTATAATCCTCTGGGAAAAACGAAACGTAATAATCTCGCTCCGCCAACTTAATCAAATCGGTGATTTCTGATAGAGAGAGCGATCGCTTTTTATACTGATTAGGATTATCAACAAAATAACGTAACTCTACGTAATTCTCATCAATCGGCTTGAGGTCGAGGTGGAGGGTTTGCACGTTCTCAATCTTGAGACTTCAGTATTTACCCCAAGTCTACCACCCCCAATTCCGTAATAACAGACGCGATTAATGGCGTTTCTACGATTCTAAAATTTGGCGAATTTCTTCCAGGGTTGCATCTTCTAAAAGCAATCGCCTACCATTGCGCCCGACAATCAACACCTTTTCAATTCTTTTACCAGACTGTTTAGCTTTATACTCTTGATACCACTTGCGGATTTGTTCAGCAATAGCGATTCCTCCGCCAACAATACCAACGATGGTAGCAACTGTTGCTGTTACTCCTTCTCTTTCCGGTGCATCTGAACTCACTGCATAGTTACCAGATATACCAGGAATTGCCAAAAGCGCCTCTGTTGCTGCAACTGCATCTTCTGCTGCGATCGCCAACTGTATTTCTGCCATAGTCTTGTTCTGCAAGTAACTCCAGGCTTATTTTAAACAACATCCCAAGGTAGTTTATTCTAAAAATTCCTAATTCTTGTCGTAAAGAATATCTGAAAACCTAAATTTTCGGTTTTTAGTTCTCAATCAACTTACAAAAAGGGGCTTAACCCGCATTTCTCACAAGCTCCAAAGCGATTGATGATGAGTAATAAGTAATAAGTAATGGGTAATAAGTAAAATTTTTAACTCATAACTCATAACTCCTTACTCACTACTCATTACTCCTCCATTCGAGGTGTGGTGAGAAATCTGGGTTAAGCCTCTTGTTTTGTCTTAGTCCGTGCAGACGGACTTTGCCTGTGTAAAATGAGACTATTGGAAAAGTATATCTAAATCACGGTTATACTTTCTCATAAAACCAACAAAACAACTGGGCGGCAATGTCCAAAAAGTTCTTAGTTTGGGAAAGATGTATCAGACTTTAATAATTATTAGAGGTGGCTGTAATGCCGACGATTCATTTCGTAGATGGTGAAAAAGGCGGGGTAGGAAAATCTCTCTTTACCAGGACAATGATTCAGTATTGCCTGGATAAGAAAATCCCATTCGTACCCGTGGAGACAGATAGATCGAATCCAGATGTTGCGGGGGTATATAAGGAGATATGTAAATATGCCGTTTTTAGTGAAAATGAACGACAGTCAAATAAGGCAGATAGAATATTTGAGTGGGCGATAGAGAAGCCAGTAATTGTGAATTTAGCTGCACAATCCCATAGAGCAGTACAAGGGTGGATTGAATCTAATCAATTAATTGAACTCGGAAGTTCGCAGGGAGTGACATTTTGCAAATGGTTTGTATCCACAGGAGGATACGACAGCATCAACCTATTTACTCAGTCAGTGAATACCTACGGTGAGAAAATATCCCATATTCTGGTGAGGAATTTAGGGCTGTGTGATGATTGGGAGCATCTAGAGTCAGACTCCAATTTTCAGAACATAGTCAATAAATATCAGATAAGAGTTATGGATTTTCCGAAGTTAGCATATAGAGAAAGAAACATAATTGACCAAAATCGCCTAACGTTTGCAGAAGCTAGAGAGTATAAAGAATTTGGGATAATTGGGAAACAGAGAGTGGTGAATTTTCTGAAGCTTGCTTATGGTGCTTTTGAGAAAGTAGGTATTTGGTATGAAAAACTTGAATAGTTTTGCTGTCAGCTTGTGTTAGTAGGTTTTTGATAAGCTAAAAAACATCTAATTTGCATAATCGAATTAAACATAACTCTTGTGGAGTGGGCATCTTGCCATTAGTGTCAACTTAACGCGAAAGCAAGTCTAGAACTAGCTTTTAGATTACCTCGTTCCCAGTCTCCGACTGGGAATGCTCATCATTGAGGCTCTGCCTCTTTTGCTGGCGGCAGAGCCGCCAAGAGCAGCATTTCCAGCCGGAGGCTGGAAACGAGGTTTTAAAAGAGTTTCAGCTTAAGTTGACACCAATGGCATCTTGCCTGCCCAGCTTATGCAATTTAAACATGGAACAGCTTATCAGTGAAAACCAAGGGGGGCAGGAGGGGGAACCACCCACAAGGGACAAGGCTTTCACCTCCGAACCGCAGGGGGAAACTCTATCTTCCCCCTACCTCTTGTGAATTTGACTACAATCCTTAGAAAGAGTAGTAAAAACCTAAATGTCTAAAAAGTCCGATTCTCAGTTCCAAAATCTCTTTAGTTCACCCAAATCAAGCAACTGGGACGAAAGATTAGGCCAAATAGCCTATCGCTTTAACCGCGAGTATCAACGTGAAACCTTTGAACTCCCAGAAGAAGTACAAGCGATGCCGATATTCCGCGAGTGGATTGCTGGGAGTTTCTCAGGGAGAATTGCTTCACCTTTCTGGGAAATTGCTAAACCTCAAAAAAACCAGCACTGTATAGATATTGGCTGTGGGATCAGCTTTTTAATTTATCCTTGGCGGGATTGGCAAGCATTTTTTCACGGGCAAGAAATCAGTAATGTGGCACGCGATACCCTTAATTCCCGTGGGCCGCAGTTGAATTCTAAGCTGTTCAAAGGTGTTGAGTTGGGGGCAGCCCATCAGTTAAACTACTCACCAGAGCAATTTGACATTGCGATCGCCACAGGATTTAGCTGCTATTTTCCACTCGAATATTGGGAAGCTGTACTAGCAGAAGTCAAGCGGGTATTAAAACCAGGTGGACATTTTGTATTTGACGTTCTCAATCCAGAACAGCCTTTAGCAGAAGATTGGGCAGTTCTAGAAACCTATTTGGGTGCTGAAGTGTTTTTAGAGCCTTTGGCTAAGTGGGAAAAAACCATTAAAACGGCTGGTGCTAAAATAGTGACGCAGAAATCAGGGGAATTATTTGAGTTGTATAAGATCCGATTTTAAAAATCTTACAGCAGATTTCAAATTGGCGATTTATACAAGCTAAGTCTGTTACCAAGCTGTAAAGCGTGTTTTACTCCTGAATTCTGAATTCTGAATTCTGATGTATTACTCAGGGATAACTGGACTCATGGGATCTAAAGAAGTTGTAAAGACAAAATAGATTACCCCAGTTCCGAGAATCATCACAGCCAGACTGAACAGCAATACCCAACGGTCTGTTGGTTCATAAGTATCTTCTTCGATATCACGACGGACAGCGAAATAGTGTGACGTTGAGAGCCAGACTGTGATTAAACCCACCAGCGAGAAGACTAAACCTAACTTCCAGCCGTTGCCAGGACGGGGTACTAAAGGCACATGGAAGGCACGCAAACGCACGATAACTACACCAAAACCTAAAAGAGCAATCCCTGTCCGCATCCAAGCGAGGTAGGTACGCTCATTTGCCAAGTGATCTCTGACTCTAGACGGATTCAGTCGTCCTGCCTTTTTTTTATCTTGTTCTTCTTCTGTAGGTTTCAATTTTAACTGCATCAATAACACCCTTATCCCCAAAGCGGCTCTTATCAAAAAAATGCGAAGGTAGTAGGAAGTCTCTTTCCAAATAACTCGCACAGAGCGCAATATTTGCGCTACTGAAATATGCTTCCTGTGATTGTACATTTATTTTTTCCAGAATTTATTTTAATGCAGATATCGAAATAAAACAAGCCTAAAATCGAGGATAGATAAATTCAAAAAAAATAGCCAAGATCAGAGAGATGTTTCACCAGTGTTTGTCCTGTTTTTCTCTGATTTTGGCTATTACCCTGTTGAAATTCAGAACAATCATTCAAAAATAGACTATAGAGTTCTATTTCAAGACTGATTGCTAGGCGCATTAGGAACTCGTGTATTTATGAGATCCTGCGATATATCTGGGATAAACCAGTTAGCCTCTTTGCTGCTAACAACTTTTACAGTTGGGACATTCAATTCAATTGCAGCACTATCTGGATTCTTCTTAATTACCAACTGAGTTCCATCAAGGATCTTCAAAGCCGCCGCGCCTGTCAATTCTTCACCTTGCCCATTAGGACTAGAGGTGAAATTTGCTACCTGGACATCATTCGGTAGATAAATGCCATCACAATCCCAGTTATTTTTAGTGGATTGACCATCAGCTAGAAAATATAGACCATTCTCGTATACGGCATCTTCATTGTCTTCATCATTTGGTCTTTTACCGTATACCGCTATGGTATTACCTGTTTGGTTGTTGCATTGACCCCAATTAATTCCCGTCTCTAAAGCATATTTTTGCAGTGTTAACTCCTGGGTTCTCTTTTGAATTTCTTCTGATGTAATACCTTCAACTTGAGTTTGAGTATCTTTTGTCTGCGAGAGTTGCTTAAGTGCTTTAGTGACTTCGATATAATCAGGGTTTTTGCTAAATTTTGGTCTATCAGCAAAAGAAGGTTGAGCAAAGGCGAGATTGGCGATAATTATTAAGAGAATTAGCAGAGATTTCCAGATTTTCATGTTTTGATTCCTGTTGATGGGTAAGATATTTTCCAGTTTAGAATTCATTTTGATCAGAGAATTGATGATGCACCTCTTTATTAGACACTTAACTTTTCTTGTTCTTCACTCGATTGTTGAGTATTGAAGCCTAAAATCAATGAGAATATATAACTAGAAACTACAGATAAAAGAGTCCAAGTAACATTTTCGGAGACAATAAACACGCCCAAACCAATCAAAATACAAGGTACAAATGTGTTACCATTTTCAGTTAAAAAGTTGGCGATCGCAGGCAAGTAGGTTAACTTACAAGCGGTATAACACCATACACCTACCATTGTAAAAAATACACCTAGTATTACCAGCAGACTATCTAATTCCGAGTTGGCAAACAGAGGCACATAGACGCTGATATTATCACTGCCATTAGCAAAGGCGATCGCAGCGACATTGCAAGTTTGTGGAGAGAGAAAATTTCCAATTATAGAGGGACAAGACGGTTCAGTTTCTTCGGCTTCCTCTTGTGAATCCTCTTCGCGTTTTAGTAAACTGCTCACACCAATGATTATGGGCATTAAGCCAAGTAGTCTAATCCAGTCCTGCGGTATGATGAGTCCACCGAAGAAACCGGGAAGGCTAGCAACGATCAATGCTGCAAAACCGAGATACTGACCAGCCAGGATATGACGACTACGGAACGTTTTACTTATTTGTGAAAAAAGCAACGTCAGAATGACAATATCATCGATGTTGGTGGCAGTGAATGCGGTAATCCCTGTGGTAATTGCAGTTACTAAATCGCTCATTTTTGGAAATCCTTATTTTGATGCTTGGGCTTGGGGCATTAGGCATTGCTTATTTCCCCTTGCTCTCTACTTGGCCGTTTGAGTCCGTGCCGAAGCCTTGATTTATACTTTAGTCAAATTAACCGATAGAATCAAATGCTTTTATTTGTCAAAATGATAAATGAAAGTGATTAAAATTTTGACACCAAGTTGTAGGGATACCATAAATGGCAGGAATGACGCTTGAGCAGCTAAAAATCTTTCTGGCTGTGGCGCAGAACTTACACTTTACTCGCGCAGCCGAGGAACTTTACATTACACAACCTGCTGTCAGTGCAGCGATTCACAACTTAGAGCAAGAATACGGTGTGAAACTATTCCATCGGATTGGTCGCCACATCGAGATTGCTGAGGCGGGTAAATTACTGCAAGTGGAAGCGCAGAAAATTCTCGATCAAGTTTCCTTGACTGAAAGGGGATTGCGAGAATTGAACAATCTGCAACGGGGTGAATTGAAATTAGGATCGAGTCTGACAATTGGCAACTACTGGCTACCAAGTAAGATTAGTGAGTTTAAAAGCCAATATCCTGGTATCCAGATTGACTGCACCCTTGCCAATGCCGAAACGATTTGTGTTGGTACAGCGATGGGACAGTTTGATTTAGGTTTGGTGGAAGGAGATGTGAAGCCGGCGCTTCAGAATACTCTGGAGTACGAAATAGTGGGGAGCGATCGCTTGCAAATTGTGGTTGGTCAAAAACACCCTTGGTTTGAGTGGGGAGAAGTTGATTTAAGCCAACTAACTCAAACTCCTTGGGTGATGCGGGTGCGGGAATCGGGAACACAGCAAAGATTTGAGGAAGCGTTGCAAAATTGGGGGATCAACCTCAGCGAACTGAATGTAATTTTAGTATTTACCAGTGGCGAGATGGCAAAAGCTGCAATTGAAAATGGCGTGGGTGCAACTGGAATTTCTGAGTTGATGGTAAAAAAAGAAATTCAGTTGGGGACTCTACGGGCAATTCGAGTTATTGATAATAGAGAAGGCAACGGTGCAATTGCAGAAATAGTCCGACCTTTTTTCAAACTCAAGCATCGTCAGCGTTTTCAAACTGCTCTTTCTAAAGTCTTTGAGCAAATGTTGATATCGTCTATGTTAGATGGCTCATATCAGCATTTATCAGAATCAGTTATTTAACGACAGCTATTTTCACGTAAATAGACCACGCGGTAGGGACACAGCATTGCTCTTTGGTGTCAACTTAACGCGAAACCGCTTGTCCGCCGGAAATTGAAATTCCCGTCTCATAGCTAAAGTCATCTGAAGATGACTAAAAATCTCCAGTCTACTTCAGTAGACTTAAGCTAAAAGCCAAAGAAATTTATTTTTGAAGTAATAAGTAATGGGTATTACTTATTACTCATTACTCATTACTCATTACTCATTTATTTATTTCCGGGCGGGCATGGAAGCCAACAGATAAGCTATTTCCAGCTTAAGTTGACACCCATGAGCATTGCTGTGCCCTTACAACAGATGTAGTTCAAATACATAAAAACTGCTGTAACAAAAAAGAATTCAGAAATCAGCAGCCAGAATTCCGAATTGAATTCTGTGTGACTGGTGGACTTCGGCGTGAGTGTTACCGCTATACGAGAGGCTGTGCCAACGATATTAAGTCTAGGCTAATCTTCCCAAGCGAGAGTACGTTTCACAGCTTTTTGCCAAGTAGCAAAGTTGGACAAGGGAAAATCGCTTTTTGGCTCAAACACATACTCAATCTGCCGTTGTCTGACCAGTTCTTCATAGCTCTCCCAAAATCCTACAGCTAAACCTGCTGCAAATGCTGCACCCTGAACGGTTGTATCACGCATAATCGGACGTTCGACTGGAATACCTAACACATCAGCCTGAAACTGCATCAGAAAATTGTTCTCGCAAGCACCGCCATCTACAGTTAATCGCCCAACTGGAATACTGCTAGATGCATTTATCGCTTGCACCACCTCCAGGACTTGATAGGCGATCGCTTCCAGCACGGCGCGAACTAGATGCTCTGGTTCTACGCTGGCGGTAATGCCAAAAAAGGCTCCCCTCGCGCTCATATCCCAGTAGGGCGCACCCAATCCACTAAATGCAGGCACAAAATATACTCCGCCATTATCTTTTACCTGATTTGCCATCGCTTCAGTTTCAGCAGCAGTTTTAATCAACTTGAGGCGATCGCGCAGCCATTGGATACAAGCTCCACTAGTAAACATACTGCCTTCTAGAGCATAGCCTACATCTAAATCTCCGCTTGGCTTTCTTTGTGTCCAGGCAATAGTAGAAATAAGTTGATGGTGCGATTGCACAATCTTATCGCCTGTGTGAGCAACCAAAAAGCTACCAGTACCATAAGTACATTTAATTAAACCGGGGCGATCGCAGCCATGACCAAATAGAGCAGCTTGCTGATCTCCCAAGATGGCAGTAATGGGAATTTCAGCACCCAACAAGTTACTATCAGTGACTCCAAATACTCCTAAACTGAGCTGAATCTGAGGCAAAATATGAATCGGAATTTGAAACAGATCCAATAAAACTTCATCCCATTCACAGGTTTTGAGATTCATTAGCATTGTACGGCTGGCGTTGCTGTGGTCAGTCGCATGGACTTTTCCACCTGTGAGGTTCCACAACACCCAGGTATCAATAGTGCCAGCTAAGACATTGTTCAGGTCAACATCGGTAAACTTGTCTAAGAGCCATCTGAGCTTGGTAGCAGAAAAATAAGCATCGATGATTAATCCAGTGCGATCATAAATTTCTTCAGCGTAGCCTTGCTCTTGTAACTCGTGGCAAAGGGGAGCAGTGCGGCGATCTTGCCAGACGATCGCTCTATGGAGTGGTTTACCAGTAGTTTTGTCCCAAATCAAACAGGTTTCGCGCTGTACAGTTAGTCCCAAAGCTGCGATCGCTGATGGAGCAATTTGAGCATTCTCAATTGCAGTTTGCATTACCCAACAAGTATCCTGCCAGATTTGTTGAGGGTCATGTTCTAACCATCCAGGTTGAGGATAATGCTGAGTTAGTTCTTTATATGCCTGCCCAACAATTTTGCCGTCTGCGTTAAATACAAAGGCGCGGTTGCCTGTCGTACCTAAGTCCAGTGCTAAAATGTAGCCCGATGATGGAGTTGTGTTGCCAAGTATGTACATAGCCGCTTTGAATGCTGCATAGGCGTAGCCCGTCGTAGGCAATGCGTTCAATCAGATATACATTATTTTGGGTACATTTTGAATTCCTTATTTGCATTGCATTGCCTTTACATTGCGTCCCTGTACATTTTTATCGAGTAAGGCAGTTATCGAACTCCAAGAAATAAATTATCCAATATTGTGGGGTGGGCAACATGAGCGCCCAGTCCATAAGGCAGGCAAGATGCCAGAGGTGTCAACTTACAGCTGTTTTCGATCAAACCCGCCACAAAAATAAATCATAAAACAAAGCCCAGTATTGCTTTTATTTGTGGCACGTTTGATTGCAATTTGCTGTAACGTGAAATCGCTTGTCCGCCGGAAATTGAAATTCCCGTCTCATAGCTAAAGTCATCTGAAGATGACTAAAAATCTCCAGTCTACTTCAGTAGACTTTACCTATTAGACCGGAAATTGATTTCCGGGCGGGCATGTCAGCCAACAGTTAAGCTATTTACAGCACAAGTAGACACCAATAGCAAGATGCCCACCCCACAAGAGTTAATTATTTTTTCGGAAGTTCCTTATTTGTTAATGCCCCTATCCCCTTCAACGAATGCCATCATTATCAATAGCACTGTAGCTGTCGCTGGGGAAAAGCCCCAACCAAGGGTCAGAACTAGGAGTTAAAAATAGTTGGGCGTATACTTTATCATTGAGCGCTTCCACACTCCTTGTTTGCCTACCCTGTATAAACCATTGATGAATTTGGCTGTGCAGCATGTATTCATTTCTGACTGTATCTAAAGCCATTGTGGCTTCAAATTGTTTTACTATTATCAGCAAGTTATCTTCCTGAGTGTTGGCAGACTGAGACTTTTTAGCTCTAATTAGAGAAATGCTGTTCTGATCTAGTTTGACATCAGCGGCATAGAGTTGAGCAATTTTGTCCCACACTTTCTGATCGGTTATTTCCGCTAAGGCATTTTGATTCCGTTCAGCATCAGACTGTAAAGCAGTTAGCATTGGTGTTTCAACTCTCATTTTAGAAACTGCTAGAGAGCTTGCTATTGCTGCTGTTGGTGGCTGAGTGGGATTTTTCGGAATTTCCACCAACTTAGGGGGAGACTGGATACCCAGGCGAGATAAATCTGCAACCCATTGAGCTTGGATTGAATTCAGGCGATCGCTATGGTATTTTCTTAAAAAAGACTCGCGATCGCTTGGTGTAAGTTTACTGTAACTTTTTACTGCTACTTCAGCCTGCTGTAGCTGGCGCAAAAATTCTTTGGGACTATATAACCCTGGAATTGCATCGATTGGACGACCTGATGCATCTAATATGTAATGGATGCTATTGCCTGTAATCGTTCGCTCTAACTTGCGTCCGTCGCCAAAATCAATAGTTACTTTGGGTACAGGACGCACTGATTGCCAGTGCAAAATGAAGCGGTCTTGAAGCAGTTTAGAAATTTCAACATTCGGATACAGTGCAACTCTGAAGAACCTACTATTCGCACAACTCAAATCTTGATCTAGCCTGCCCAATAATCGTAGAGATAAAATCGGTTTACCACTAGTTTTAGCAGCAGCTTTGGCTTGTTCTATATCAGTGTACCAGTACAGACGAGAGGCGTAACAGTCTCGTTGCTGGCAGAGTTCATCTAAAGCTACACGGAGTGCAGGGGAAGGTATAACTGTACCTGAAGAATTGCTATTTAAAGTATTGGCATGAGATTTGAGAAATACTTGTAATCCTGTTGGGCCTTGTTTCCGAAGTACAGAAACTTCTTGAGATAGCTTGGAGATTTCAGCTACAGGAGTTTGAGCCTCAGCTGTCTGCAAAAAACTGAAGCTAATTAACATGAATGCAAAAGGATATTTGAAGGTTATAAATTTCATAGATTTTCAGAGTTTACTAATATTTGATATGTGTGCTAATGGTTTTTATGAATCACTTTCAAGACCTTTATTAAAACCTTATAAATTACAAATTCTGCAAATTATATTTTTTGGGATTTGTAATTTTTTATAGTGTATCTGTAATATAGCAGTCCTAAATCACTCATGGCAATTAGACATAGAATTTTTACTGAGCCACAACTACTGCAATTCAAGGCTTGGAAGATGGATTAAGGAACAACACATCAAAGTATCGTGTTAATAACGACTAAAAACTATTACAACACGGCGTAAATAAACCACCCATTCAAAATCAATGAAACGCTTACGCTGTATTAATTTTGAATTTTGTTAGCGCAGCGTAAAGCCTGCGGCATGGCTTCTCTACGAGACGCTGCGCGAACGCTTAGAGCGAGTCTTCTCCCAAAGGGAGACGCTAAGAGCGAACGAGCCTCATTTTGAATTCCGCCTTGCGGTACTAGCTTCAAAGTGCTACCAATACGTGGGATGCTGGTTGATGATTAGTGAGTTTTACCAATGTCTGTTGTTTCTAGTATCACTGTTACTGTTCCCGCCACAACTGCTAATTTGGGGCCTGGTTTTGATTGCATCGGTGTAGCTTTAAAGCTATACAACCAATTCAAGTTCACTCGTTTAGAAGAGGGTGGGCTAACTATTCATGTTACTGGTACGGAAGCTGAACGTGTCCAAACTGATGAAAATAATCTCCTCTACCAAGCATTTGTCAAGTTCTATCAACATATAGAGCAAACACCGCCCATTGTAAAAATAGAGATTAAGTTAGGTGTTCCGTTAGCAAGGGGTTTGGGTAGTTCAGCCACAGCAATTGTTGCTGGGTTGGTTGCTGCTAATCAACTTGAGGGTACGCCGATCAGTCAGTCACAGGTAATGGAATTAGCGATCGCAATGGAAGGACATCCTGATAATGTAGTTCCAGCTTTGTTGGGAGGATGTCGTCTCGCTGCTACCAGTGGCAAAGCTTGGGAAATTTGTGATGTTCCCTGGCATAAAGATGTTGTCGCAGTTGTGGCTATTCCTGATTTTGAACTTTCCACTTCCGAGGCGCGGGGTGTTCTCCCAACAGAAGTAAGTCGTGCTGATGCGATTTTCAATACGGCACATTTGGGATTATTGTTGCGCGGCCTGGAAACTGGTAACGGACAATGGTTAAAGACTGCTCTACAAGATAGATTGCATCAACCTTATCGTAAAGCTTTGATTCCTGGTTATGATGCTCTTAACATCGCAGCTGTTAGCGCTGGTGCTTATGGTATGGTGATTAGTGGTGCGGGGCCAACACTGTTAGCTTTGGCAGATAAGTTACACTCAGAGGCAGTGGAGGCGGCGATGTTAGCTGCTTGGCAAGAAGAAGGAATTACAGCCGAGGTGCGATCGCTTTCTCTCGATACCCAAGGCGCAAAAATCTTTTAAAAAATCAGATGACTATTTTACTCAGCACTTAAAAGTCGATTTATGGAGCAAATTCAGGCTGAAATGGCGGCGCTTAACTCCCAAATACAGATTCTTTTAGAAGAACGCGCTGCACTCACTATTAATAATGTCATCTCTGGCGAGAATGATTCACCCCAGGCATTGGTGGAAGCGTACCGCCGTCAAGCCAGAGAAAATGCCCAATTATCAGTTGAAATCCAAGGCATCGATGCAGCGATCGCCGCCTTGGAAGGCAAGATCAAACAAAAACAAGGTAAGTTAGTGCGATCGCAAGGTGAATCAAAGGAACTTATCCTCCAGCAGCAGCTAGAGGAGGCTAAAGAAGTTGCTCAGATTCATGCTGAACGCATTAATCAACTAGCAGGTGAACTGGCCGCAGAAGTCCGTTTTCTCAAAGCTTGTGCCAATCAACTTAGTCCAATGTATTGGCAGATTTATTACAAGCCCTTCATTACTGGCTTCAAAACAATCTCTGTCCCCTATGTCCGCTCAGATGGGGAAGTTTGGACAATTGTCAACCGGATTGTTTAATGTTTTAGCCTTTTCGTTTGTATACAATACATTGACCTCTCTCCAAACCTCTCTTCTAAGAGGAGAGAGGCTTTGAATCTTACTCCCCTTCCCTATAAGGGAAGGGGCTGGGGGTTAGGTCTATGACTCAACTTAGAAGCGTAGACTAAATAGCCTTGACAATTGGGCTTAACCATGAAATATGACGGAATTGTAACGGCAGCTTTAGCTACCGTTTTTTGTTGACGTTGCAAAAGTTTACATTTAGAATGGGAAACGGCAAAATCCGATAAGTATTTATTCTTATTTATCCTGAAAAACTGACATTTGGCGAGTATATATTCCTATCAATATTAAAAAATTAATCTTTATAAAGCTCAACAATGTTTACAAAAGTAAAAATTCCTTAATATAATGTAACCAAAAGCGAGAAGTCAAATTGATTGTCAGAAGTGATGAATGCTATTGAATTTCCCTGGTTAACAGCCATAATCCTCTTACCCTTGGTGGCAGCCTTAGCCATCCCCCTGATCCCAGACAAAGAAGGTAGAACTGTCCGCTGGTATGGTTTGGGAGTTGCTTTTGCCGACTTTGCACTGATGATTTATGCCTTTTGGCACAACTACGACTTTCAAAGTTCAACACTCCAACTTGTAGAAAACTATCCTTGGATACCGCAATTGGGTTTGCATTGGGCTGTGGGGGTTGATGGTTTATCGATGCCCTTGCTACTTCTGACAGGCTTAATAAATACCCTCGCAATCTTCGCGGCTTGGAAAGTTACCACCAAGCCGCGATTATTTTATGGTTTGATGTTAGCGATGTATAGCGCCCAACTTGGCGTATTCGTTGCCCAAGATTTGCTGTTGTTCTTCTTAATGTGGGAAATCGAGTTAGTGCCGGTTTACCTGCTGATTTCCATCTGGGGAGGACAAAACCGCCGTTATGCAGCTACCAAATTCATTCTTTACACCGCGGCCGCATCAATATTTATCTTGATTGCCGGTTTTGCAATGGCATTCTCTGGAGATACCGTCACCTTCGATATGGCGACTCTGGGAATGAAAGAATATCCCAAAACCTTGGAATTATTGGTTTATGCAGGTTTCTTGATTGCCTTCGGTGTGAAGTTACCAATTTTCCCTTTACACACTTGGCTACCTGATGCCCACGGTGAAGCATCAGCACCCGGTTCGATGATTTTGGCTGGTGTACTGTTAAAAATGGGTGGTTATGCCCTCATCCGCTTCAATGTGGAAATGTTGCCCAATGCCCATGTGACTTTTGCGCCAGTGTTAGCAATCTTGGGTGTGGTGAACATTGTCTACGGTGCTTGCTGTGCCTTTGCCCAAACCAATCTCAAACGCCGCTTGGCTTACTCTTCAATTGCCCACATGGGGTTTGTGTTGATTGGCATTGCTTCCTACACAGAGTTAGGTATTAGCGGTGCAGTGCTACAAATGGTTTCCCACGGCTTGATTGCTGCTAGCTTGTTCTTCCTCTCTGGCGTGACTTATGATCGCACTCACACCTTGATGATGGATAAAATGGGCGGTATGGCCAAGGTAATGCCCAAAACCTTTGCTTTGTTTACCATTGGTTCAATGGCTTCTCTTGCCTTACCTGGAATGAGTGGTTTTGTGGGTGAATTAATGGTATTTCTCGGTATCGCCACCAGTGATGTTTACAGTTCCAGCTTCAAAATTGTAGTTGTGCTGCTGTCAGCCGTTGGCGTAATTTTGACACCAATTTATTTACTGTCGATGCTGCGTCAAGTGTTCTACGGTGAGCAAAATCAAGAGTTGCACTTGGATGCTGTAATATTTGATGTCAAACCCCGCGAAATATTTATTACCGCTTGTTTGCTGCTACCAATTATCGGAATTGGTTTCTATCCCAAATTAGCAACGCAGACTTATGATGTAAAGGCAGTAGAATTAGCCACCCATGCTCGTCAAGTTCTACCAGTAGTTGCTCATCAACAACCATCAAGTTTGTACTCGCGGATTTTCTCTGCACCAACATTGGCTAATTCTCAAGTTGAAAGTTCAATTAATATTTCTGAGTAAATTAACTTCCCATTAAGGGGCTGCAAGTAAATTCTAAATATTCAGGGGATAAAGGGGTGGTTTGATAACCACCCCTACAATTTTGGAATTTATTGAGTTGAAACAGATTTTTAAGTAGGAGCAATTCATGCAGGTATCGCATTTAAAAACTTTCTCTAGTGTCAATAACTGGCTGAACTCTAGAATTCATGAAGTCATCAGAAAAATTGTCTAGACTATCAATGAGGGATTCTCAAGGGTTGTCTTTGGCAATCAGGACAATGGCGTTACCAATTTTTTTGATATAAACTTCAGTCCCAGTAAGTTGAAAGTCTTCGGGTAAAATAACGATGTGGTGAGTGCCATCAGTGGTGAGTTTAGCAGTGTTCATGGTGTTATTGTCCTGAAATTAGCTAATATTTCTGGTCTGGTTAGCACGAAATTTGATAAATGCAACTCTGAAACTTGCTTGAGTAGCTCATCGTTAAACCGAATCTATGGAAATCCTAGCAGTCCTGCCGAGGAATATGATGGTGACGAAAGGATCAATATGGTAAAGGCGATCGCCTATGGCCAGTTATTTCTTGCCGAAAGTGATCGCAAACTGCATAAATATCTTACTTACTCAGGAACTTGCACAAGAATTGCGATCACATCGGAGACACGCTCAAAATTTTACCTATTTGTAAAAAACTGGGGTGATGCTTTCGGCAGCAGTGACATAGAGTCCTACCTTTTCCTGTTCGTAGACGCTGCGCCAACAATCGGCAAACCCCTAGAACACAATGTCATTACACCAGCTAAAATATCACTTGACTAAATTGTTATTGCTAAGTTATCTTTGCTTTTACAAAGGTATCATTAGCTACATCTATTGATAGTATTAAAGAACCATCTGAATGTATCTAATTATCTACTCAAGAAGATGTTATGGGCAGAATATGCAAAGAGTATTAGAAAACTTAGCTAACTGGGTTTTTCCTGCTTTAATTGGTGCTTTATTAAGTTTTATAGCTACTATTTTAGTTACTCAAGAACAAAACAAAACTCGATATTTGGACTATGTGGTTGATGAAACAAATATTATAGGTTCAGAAAGAAATATTCCCAAGGATAAGATAAAAGTTATTTTTAATAATGATAACAAAAATCCAGTACAAGAAGTTAGCCAATTTCAGTTTTTACTTTATAATCTATCTGATCAAGATTATGAAAATGTAGATTTATATATTGATATTAGTCCAAAGTCAAATATTATTAAACCTTTAACAATACAGCACTTGCGGCTGTTATGAGGTACAGTAGCAGCAACTAGCAAACCAGTTTCTTAAATGTTCAGGATTTATTAAATCTAGTGCAACTGAGATTAAGTTATCAACCATTTCTGTTGTAGTCGGAGCAAAACTGCGTAAAAAAGATTTAAGTTGTGACC
>NZ_JBALFY010000108.1:0-7232 GCF_036916655.1 Nostoc sp. | reverse complement strand
TTTGAAGGTGCGGTGAATATGGCACGCGATATGTATAATGCCATTTACTCCCCTTTGATGAAACTCGCTCAATCTGATATCCGTGCAGGGCAAAATCTGCCAAGTACCAATGGTAATGGCAACGGTAAAGCAACCAAAGAGCTATCTGAGCAAGTCGTTTCTTTAGTTCAACAGCAGGTTAAGGAAGCCACTTCACAGGTTCAACCACAAGTTAAGGAAGTTGCACCACAGGTTCAACCACAAGCTAAGGAAGTTGCGCCACAGGTTCAACCACAAGCTAAGGAAGCCACTTCACAGGTTCAACCACAAGTTAAGGAAGTTGCGCCAAAGGTTCAAGTGCAAGCTAAGGAAGTTGCGCCACAGGTTCAAGTGCAAGCTAAGGAAATTGCGTCATACATTCAAGAACGAGCTGCGGAAGTCACAAAATTAATTCAAGAACGTTGTTTGTGGCAGTTTCACTCTCGTGCATGGGATCGGGAAGAAAACATCAATGGTGTTCTCAATATGACCGCCCGAATCTTGACTGGAGAAAAGGTAGTTCTGGAAACTTTGACCGACAGAGGTTTTTATGCAGATGCGAAGATCCTTGCGGCTGACCTAGAAATTAGGTTTGCATGGTTAAGTAGCATGGAGAACTCGCAAAAGAAGGCTGTACTGGAAGCTGTTAAGGGAATGCTGGTCGATATTGTAATAACCAAGTCGAAGAATGGTGAATTACATTATTCGCTTTATTAAAGCAATTGGATCGGTAATTCAACCAAACTAGGACTTACGCAAAGGTAAGGAAAACAAACCACAGAGGACGCAGAGACCACGGGGGAAGAGAGTTTGAGAGAGTTTTTGCGTAAGTCCTACAAACGAACGGCGTTGTTGAATTGGAGCATGAATTAGAGTCAAGTCATCCTGTTAGTGTTTGTGCAGAAATTTTCTTACAGAGTAGAGACTTGCAGAGTAGAGAGCGATGTCTACGACAAGCTAACGCTAACGCTGCTACGGGCTACACCAAAAGCATTCCCAAGAAGCGTAGTGTCTGACTACAGAAGCATCTCATCTAGCTTTCAAGATTTTCACGAAATTCAATTCTACTTTTTTCTGTAATCGATGCTATGAGTAGCTTGCTTTTTGGTTGGATGCAGCGTTAGCTTGCCACAGACACCGCTCTACTTTCTTAAGCTCGAAAAGACACTTCATCTCTTCGTTCAGCAACGCCAAACAAAATCACGCAATTTTTTACCACATAGGAGTCAAGAGAATGTCTTTAGTCGTAAAACAGAAAGAACGTAAGGGAATCATCAATCCTATATTTACCTGTCAGCCTGCTGGGGCTGAATACGCTTCCATCGGAATCAAAGATTGTATTCCCCTGGTGCATGGAGGACAAGGATGTAGTATGTTCGTTCGTCTTCTGTTTGCCCAGCATTTGAAGGAAAATTTCGACATTGCTTCTTCTTCACTCCATGAAAATAGCGCTGTCCTCGGAGGACAGCCACGCATTGAGGAAGGCGTAAAAACCTTAGTAGCACGATATCCCGATTTACGGATTATCCCAATTATTACGACTTGTTCAACTGAGACAATTGGGGACGATATCGAAGGAACCATTAACAAGCTCAACGGCTTTTTAAAGGAAGCTTATCCCGATCGCAAGGTTATTCTTGTTCCTGTACATACCCCCAGTTACAAAGGCTCTCAAGTCACTGGCTATAATGTCGGTGTACACGCAATTATTTCTAGCCTAGCAAAAAAAGGCGAGCCAACTGGCAAGTTGAACATCATTACTGGGTGGCTTAACCCTGGAGATGTCACTGAAGTTAAACGCATCTTAAAAGAGATGGACGTTCCAGGAAACATTTTACTGGATACAGAAACCTTTGATGCGCCCACCATGCCCGATAAGACAAGTTTTGCCTTTGGCAATACAACCATCGAAGACATCGCTGATTCTGCCAATGCGTTGGGAACTATTGCCTTATGTAAATATGAAGGCGGCAGTTCAGCCGAATTCTTACAAGAGAAGTTCAAAGTTCCGGCAATTCTTGGCCCAACACCAATTGGTATCAAAAATACCGACATCTGGCTGCAAAATATCAGCAAAATGACTGGTAAACCAATACCAGAATCTTTAGTCAGAGAACGGGGTAAAGCTATTGATGCGATCGCAGACCTCGCCCACATGTTCTTCGCCAACAAGAAGGTTGCTATTTACGGAGATCCCGATTTAGTAATTGGTCTAGCAGAGTTCTGCTTAGAAGTTGAGTTAGAGCCAGTGCTGATGTTGTTGGGAGACGACAACAAAGCCTGCACCAAAGACCCAAGAATTGCCGAGTTGGAGAAGCAAGCAGCTTGTGATATCGAAGTTATCTGGAATGCAGACCTCTGGGAATTAGAGCGCCGCATTACAGATAAATCCCTCGAAATTGACTTGATTCTAGGTCATTCCAAGGGTCGGTATATTTCTATCGACAACAAAATTCCGATGGTTCGGGTAGGATTTCCTAGCTTTGACCGTGCAGGTCTGTGGAAATATCCTGTGATTGGCTACAAAGGAGCAGAATGGCTAGCAGATAACATCGCCAACGCCATGTTTGCAGATATGGAGAACAAGCACGATCGCGAGTGGATCTTAAACGTCTGGTAGATTGAATTTTCAACGCATAGGCGCTTCGCCTTCCCGCAGGGTAGGAACGCAGAGTAAAACGCAGAGGAGCGCAGAGTTTGAGTGCTGGAGCCTCTATTCAAAACTTTGCGTTCCTTTGCGCCAACCTCAGCGCGACGGCAGTCGCTACAACGGGGAGCCACTGCGGTGGACGGGTTCCCCGGCATAAAGCAAGTGGCGTGGGAACCCCCGCAACGCGCTGCCTCCCCTCTGCGTTTAAAAAAGATGAAATATTTGGAGAACTATCATGATAGATCAGAATGTCGTATTTTACGGAAACTTGAGCGAACTTTATCGCTTGGCAAAAGAAGGTAAGATTAAGACCACTTTACAAGGTAGTCATACCCGCCCCTGTAAATTTTGGACTGCAACGAAGATTTTAAGTGGGATTAAAAATGCGATCGTCATTTCTCACGGGCCGAGTGGCTGTGCTTATGGAGTAAAGCGAGCATACAAGCTGACTAATAGCCGCAATAGTGGTTCACCTTATGAACCCGTGGTAACTACGAACATGAGTGAGAAAGCGGTAATTTTTGGAGGGGAAAAAGAATTAAAAGGCGCGATTCGAGAAGTAAATGAAAAATACCATCCTGATGCGATCGTTGTTGCTACTAGTTGTGCGTCTGGTATTATTGGCGACTGTGTTGATGACGTAGTGAATAAAGCCCGCAGCGAAATCGATGCTGAGATCATGACGATACATTGTGAAGGATTCGCCGGGGAGTATCGCAGTGGATTTGATATCGTATTTCGGCAAATCGTAGACTTTATGGAGCCGCCAACTCCAGAGCGGAAAGCACAACTAGCTGATTCTGTCAATATTGTGGGCGCAAAGATGGGCCCTGAAAGGACGGAAGTTGAAACCGATGTCAAAGAACTGGTGCGGTTGATAGAAGCAATGGGGGCAAGAGTTCACAGCGTCATCGCAGGTGATTGTACATTAGAAGAACTCAAGCAAGCACCGAGTGCAGCAGTCAACTGTACCTTATGTTTGGATCTTGGCTATACCATCGGCAAAGCCATGTCAGACAAGTTTGGTACGCCGTTAAATTCTACTATCCTTCCATACGGAATCAGCGCTACAGAAAAATGGCTCGAAGGGGCGGCAAAATATTTAGGGATGGAAGAACAGGCGGCTGCCCTAATGGAAAAGGAATATGCCGCAATCAAGACTGAATTTGAAGCAGCTAAGAGTTATATAGAAGGGAAGTTAGCGATTATCGAAGGACATGATGCTATCAAGTGCTTATCCCTTGCTCACATGTTGGATCGTGATTTTGGGATGCGTGTAGTAATCTATAACTTCCATCCCTGGAGTACAGAAGCACGAGAAACCAGTGTAGACTACCTATTGGAAACAGGGTTAGACCCGGAAATCCTGATTACGAAAGGGACACTGGCCTTTGGTAAGTACGAGTCCATGAAACAAACGGAAGATGAATTACTGGATTTCATTGGTGGTCTTGATGCAGAATCGGTAGTTTATTTTGGTTCTTCCTTGAGTTTCCCCCATATTCCCGTAGTCGATTTAAATGCTATCTTAAATCGTCCTAGATTTGGCTATCGCGGAGCCTTAAAGGTCGCAAGGTGTATTAAAACAGCACTTCAATATGGCTTTAGACCTCGGAGTGCTTTAACCAAGCAAATGGTATTCCCTAAAAATTCCGGGTTAGCATCTACTCAATCACTAAGCGGAAAATTAGCTCAAGACATGCCTGACTGTACCGTATATGCAGAGAAGAAGCGGGGAAAATGTTTTAACGAGTAATAAATAAAATGTGACTTTGCCGAATCAAAGTATGGATTTGTCGGGCTACGCCCCGCTTCTCTACGAGACGCTCCGCGTAGCTTGCTTCTCCGAAGGAGTACGCTAACACGCAGAAAATTGTAGGTTGGGTAGAACGTAGACGCTGGAGGCGGCTGGCCACAGGGTAGTGAAACCCAACAAACTCTCAGAAATACTGGGTTTTGTTCCTCAAACGCCACATGCTTCAAGTCGGCAGAGCCGCCCAACGCAGTGGCTCCCCAACCTACGTAGACTATTGCAGGTTGGTGTAATGAGTAAAATTTTTACCATAGTCAAGCCTTAGAGAAACAGGAGGAAAAATGTCTGCTGAAACGACTTTTGACAATTGTAACCATAGTAAAGACCCAGTAGTTGGCTGTGCCCTTGAAGGTATTGCAACTACAGTTGCTGGTATTAAAGATGTTAGTATTGTGATTCAGTCTCCACAGGGTTGCGCGTCCACTGTCGCAGCTGGGTATGATGCTCATGAGGTTGATTTCACCAAGCGGAAAGTAGGTTGTACTCGTCTTTTTGAGTCAGACATTGTGATGGGAGCGTCTGATAAGCTCAAAGGGATGATTAAAGAGGCGGATCAATCTTTTGATTCTAAGGTGATGTTTGTCGTTGGGACTTGCGCGGCAGACATTATTGGTGAAGATATTGTGGGATTGTGCAACCAGCTTCAACCAGATATCAAAGCCAAACTCGTTCCCTTAATGGCTGGTGGATTTCGGGGCAATGCTTACGATGGCTTGGAGATGGGTTTGGAGGCTTTACTTCCTTTTATCAAAAAAAGGCAGACCAAAAGAAGGGGCAGGAAGCCAAGGATTGTAAATATCATTGCACCACAGGCAAATTTGAATCCTACTTGGTGGGCTGATTTGGAATGGGTAAAGCAGACGTTAAAATCTTTAAGGATTAAAGTACAGACAGTCTTCTCTCATAATACCTCCTTTGAAGAACTAGAGCAAGCTGGTGAGGCAACCGCCAATATTGTTCTCAGTCATGATGTTGGCTATAAGTTTGCTCGGAAAATGCAACAGACCCATGACATCCCTTTGATCCTTGATGATATACCTTTACCAATAGGTGTAAACAACACTACTCGGTGGTTGAAGGCATTGGCGACACATTTCAAGATAGATGAAAAAGTAGAGCCAATGATCAAACAAGGCGAAGAAATGGTTGTAGATACACTTCGCAAACGAGCATTGATGATTATTCCCCGATATCGTAACTGTAGAATTGCCATTTCTGCGGATGGGACGCTTGGCATTGGACTGGTCAGAATGCTCTTTGAAGAATTGGAGATGATTCCAGAAGTCTTATTATTTCGCTCGGCGATGCCTGATTCTCGTTCAATTTTGGAGCGAGAATTGCACAGCCTCGGTCTTACTTCCCGCGTAATATTTTCGGCAGATGGCTATCAGGTAAAACAGACTTTAGAAGAGTTTGATGTTGATGCTGTCATTGGCTCGGCATGGGAAAAATACATGGCAGAGGAACTAGGAATCAAAATTGCTTTTGATGTATTTAGCCCCACTAACAGAGAAACTTATGTTGACAAGCCATATTTTGGCTATGAAGGCATGATCAATATAATGGAGGTGATTGCTAACGATTGGGATAGAGCTTTTCGTTCCAAAGAGATTCATTGGACATAGAAAGGTATTGTGTCAAGAATGTTTTCATATCTTGATGCAGAGTTATCAAGAAGTATTGTGCTACACGTCTTTGTAACGGCGATCGCTACAACGAGGAGTAACTGCCGTTACAAAGCG
This sequence comes from Nostoc sp., assembly GCF_036916655.1. Lineage (GTDB taxonomy): Bacteria > Cyanobacteriota > Cyanobacteriia > Cyanobacteriales > Nostocaceae > Nostoc. The sequence goes on along the minus strand of NZ_JBALFY010000108.1, from coordinate 1,009 downwards.
TTAGCGATTCATCTCCCTTTAGGAGACGCTTGCTAGGTGGCAAAGCATTTGAATTTAACTGCACTAATATCTCCACCGTAACAGAATTCACTTGGAGTCAATTGCATTGATTCGTGTATTAGGAGAGCTATAGATGTTTTTTCGCCAATTATTCGACCGCGAATCTTGTACTTATACTTACCTAATTGCTGACCTCAATACACAAGAAGCAGTTCTGGTCGATCCAGTTTTGGAGCAATTTGAACGTGACTACCATCTTCTTCAGGATCTGGGCTTCATACTCCGGTATTGTCTGGAAACCCATATCCACGCAGACCACATCACAGGAACTTCAAAACAGCCCAATTGTGCCGTGTTTTTGTTTCTGGGTTTACCCAAATACTACCTAAAGGGACTTCAAATCCAACGCAAACTGGTGCCTCAACCCAAACTTGGGTGGGCAAAAAGATGTTGTCTACAGGTGTAGGTGGATTGAGTACCCAATCCCTCAATATGTCTGGGCGGTTGCCAGTCATTGCTAGGGGAAAGCAATAAATCCCACCATCACGATCAATTTGTGCCCGGTTAGCCCAAGAAGATGCTTTACAATCAGCAATGTATAAAAATGAAGTATGTCCAATAATCTCAACTAAACGTTGCCATGTTGGGAAATAGATTGGATCATCAGCACCATTACCAGTCAGAGTAGCGCTCACTAGTGGCATCCCAACTGGGTCAAGGGTCGAGAGCATTTGACGATACTGTAATAAGTCTGGTCGATGGTCTTTGCTATGACCTTTGTGTAGCAATGATGGGGATTTCACAGGCTCAATTTGTTCAGCATCTACTTGGGGTTGATGATATACGCTTAAACTTGTGGTGTCGCAACGTGCTACATCTGTGGGTAAGTCATAGGCTTTGACTAAGTGCTGTCCTAACCCTGTTTTGTCACTCTAGGCAGAGGAAAAGTACAAATCAGGGTGATTCATGAAAATAAAAATTGAACTGGTGAGGTTATAAATAATAGATT
>NZ_JBALFY010000107.1:0-88358 GCF_036916655.1 Nostoc sp. | reverse complement strand
TATTTTATTTATCATTTTATCAATTTTTACACTTATCTATGTCATTTTGAAATCTCCCTTAGTTTTTATTAGTAAATAAGATGCGTTTGCCCTGACATGAAATCAATTCGCAATTCGCAATTAAACTAAGCCCGATACTAGGGGTGGAGTTTCTACCTACCTTGAGACAGAAAGATTTTTTCTCTACGAGACGCTACGCGAACGCGTAGCGGGACGAAGTACGGTTTTCAACCTTCAGTTTTTTTATAAACAAATGTGCATTACTTCTCGTTACAAGGCTCTGTCTGGGAACGAGGTAACTAAGTAATTTTTACGAAGACGCAACAGTATAAATTAGTCTACGCTCTGGGTAATAAGGTTACTCAGATAAGTTTATGGGACTTTACGACCAAAATCAATTATCACAGGATGCACTACGAAAGTTACGCGAAGGAGCAAGCCACTCTAGAGTAGCCCAAGAAATTGCTGAACGAGACTATGCGAAAGCTCAAGCCGAAGCTGATAAATGGGAACAAGAATATCAACTCGTTGTGCAAGGAAGTAATCAGGATTTAATTAGTAAAGCAAAATTTCAAAAGGAACGATACCAAGCAATTGCTAGTAGACTCAAAAAACTTGTAGGGGAGCAACAACCACAAGTAGACGCAATTAAAAGTAGTTTGAAATCTTGGGAGCAAAAGGTTTCAGAAGCACAGAATGAAGTATTAAGTAGCAATCCTAGTAACAGTGAGTTTTCACCGACATTCATTAAGTTTGAACATGAAGATATTGATGTATGGGTTGATGATGAATTACAGCAGATGAAAGAAGCATTATTGCTACCACCTAAACCTCAAAAGCAAACTAAAGCTAAAAACGACAGCAAAGTGCTTTTATCAGAATCTATTCTTAAGACACAAGAAGCTGTGAACAATGCTATTACTAATCAAGAAAGTATTGAGAAAGATTTTGAAAACGCCCAGAAAGAATCTAAATACTGGAACGAAAAAGCTGAGACAGCTTTGAGAAACAATGATGATGATTTAGCCCTTCAAGCTGTAGTAAATAAAAAAGTTCAAAATAAAATTGTGCTTATTCTTCTAACTCAGCTTCAACAGCAGCAAGCAATAGTAGCTGTACTCAGACGAAATCTGATGAATCTAGAAAATTTCAAGAAAACATTAGGCAATGACACAAAACTCTAAAACAGGTGCAGCATTCATTGCAGGCGGAACCATAGCAGGCGTTGGTGTTTCTGCAACGGTAGGCGGGATGGGACTAGCAGGGGGATTTGGTGCAGTCGGTATTGGTACAACTCCTGTAGTGGCTGCTGGCGCTGTGGCTGGTGCAGCTGCTTATGGCGCTTTTAAAGCCATAGCAAAAGGAGATGCAGCTGCGATCGCTACAATGGGAATTGGTGCAGTCGGTGGTGCTGGTATTTATAGCGTCGTCGGTGGTATGGGTTTAGTCGCACCGAAAGTAGGGCTGGCATTTGGGATTGGTGCAGTACCAATGGCAGGAATTGGTGCAGTTGTAGGACTCACCGCCTATGGTATTACCAAACTTTTAGACGAATCGGGAATTAGCGAAACTCCAGCACAGCTTTTTGAGCGAATGGAAGAGAAAGTTTTGCAGATGGGCTACTATTCCGAAGCAGTGATGGAATTAGATGCATTTTTATCTGGTGACGATCTCAACCAAAAATTTGCTGTTTTGGAAATCGAGGATGAGTTACAAGCGCTTAAGGCTAAATTCAAGAAAAAATCAGAATTTGTTACGCCTAAAGCTTCTATTCCCAACATTGAACCGGAAAAAATATCTCCGACAACCCAGCTATCTGAAACTTGGAGATGTGTACGCACACTTAAGGGACACTTAGGGGCAGTTAATGCGATCGCTATCAGTCCTGATAATACTACCTTAATCAGTGGCAGTGATGACAGACAAGTTAATTTATGGAACTTGAAAACCGGAAAATGGCTTTACACATTCTCTGGACAAGCAGAAGCAGTTTTATCTGTTGCTATCAGCCCTGATGGACAGCAGATTGTAAGTGGTAGTGTCGATCGAAAAATCAGCACTTGGCAGATAGACACAAAAAAATTTCTCCGCACATTCTTTTATTTAAACTCTAGTTATAGTCATAATGGTTTTGTTAACTCAGTAGCCTACAGTCCTGATGGGACAATTCTTGCAAGTGGTGCTGCTGATAAAACGATTAGAATTTGGGGACGCTACACGGGAACAGTAAAACGCACCTTGAATGGACACTCAGACGCAGTTTTATCTGTCACCATCAGTCCCGATGGTAAAATTCTTGCAAGTGGTAGTGCTGATAAAACTATTAGGCTTTGGGATACCAAAACTTGGGAACAACGCTATATTCTCACTGAACATTTGAGTGCAGTGAATACAGTTGCAATCAGTTTTAACAGTCAAACTCTTGTTAGTGGTAGCACAGACGCCACAATAAAGCTATGGAATCTCCCAACTGGAGAATTACTTTCCACTTTGACTGGACACTCAATGGCGGTTTTGTCTGTTGCCATTAGCCCTGATGGAAAAACCCTTGCCAGTGCCAGCCGAGACGGTACAATCAAACTTTGGAACCTCCAGACTGGGGAATTACTACAAAATCTTTCTGGGTGTAATCCCGTTGCTTTTAGCCCTGATGGTAAGACGCTAGTAAGTGGCGGTAATGGCGGAAGCATCAAGATTTGGAGTCAATTTACTCTCGACTCTGGGTTATCTGGGGAATGGTGGGAAGTCTTGGGCGTAAATCAGAGCGATCGCCCCAATGTTGTTAAACTTGCCTACCGCCGATTAGCAAGATTGTATCATCCTGATGTTAATAGTTCTGCGATCGCAAAAGCCTCAATGCAAGTAATTAATCAAGCTTATAAAGAATTCCAGCAGCAGATAACATATAGTTAGCAGTTTATCGATGCTAGTCAAAATATGAATAATATTTGAGGAAATAGTGTTATGTTTCAACATTTAGTAGAAGCGATAAATTTTGAAGAATTTGTCGAATGGAAACCGGAGAACGGTAGATATGAATTACATAAAGGAGTAATAGTTGAAATGCAGCCGACAGGAGAACATGAGTTAGTCAGAGCATTTCTGATTAGAGAACTCAATTTTGAGATTCGCAGGTTTAACCTAGCTTATTCGATTCCTGCTCAAGCATTAATCAAATCTGTTGATAAAAAATCTGGTTATATTCCAGATGTGCTGGTATTGAATATCCCTAACTTAATTAATGAACCACTTTGGAAAAAATTATCAACAGTTACTCAAGCCGCATCAATTACATTAGTAGTAGAAGTCGTGAGTACAAATTGGCGAGATGATTACTTTCTCAAATTCGGTGAATATGTTCGCGTAGCGTCTCGAAGAGAGGAAATTGGAATTTCAGAATATTGGATTGTTGACTATGCTGCTCTTGGTGGAAAACGATTTATCGGCAATCCCAAACAACCGACAATATCAGTTTACAGATTGGTGGAAGGTGAGTACTAAGTAACTCAGTTTTGTGGTAATGACCAAATTCAATCACCAACTTTAACAGAGCTAAATCTAACTGCGGAACAAGTGTTTAAGGCTGCTTCGGGAGAGCAGTAATGAACATCACTTTGTTAATCTCAGTACTTGTGTACTTTGTATATTCTCTGTACCTTATGGACGGTATTTCGACTCAGTACTCTTTATTATTTTTGGCTATACTCCCATAAACGTTCCGTTTCATCTATCAGTAGGTAAGATATTTAACCCTTGAGAAGTATTGACATATTAAAATTTATAGCTTTTATCTTGCATATTCAGAAAAAACGTTATAAATTATTAGATAATAGGGGAATAATCTGAGTTCTTAGTGTCAAAAACTAATCCTGCTCAAGTAAATATGCTGCAACCAGTTTTAACTTCACACAAACCCTAAACAGCACTGAAGATATGTTTTTGTTTGCTAAAGCAAAGATTCTGGACAGAAAACGGAACAATAAATAATCTAAAAATATATCTTATGTGACTGTTTTTAGGAATTATGTTACTACTTGCGGTGGAGAACAATAACTAGAATTCACCAAAATAGTAATAGATTATAAGCAATTAACTAACAATAAATTTGCTGACATTTATGCAATTTTATTCCTTGTTAGTTGATTATTTTTTTGAGAAATTATCTTTGCTATTCAAAGAATCGTTTTTGTTATGCTGAGAATAGCGAAAATAATAAATGAAGACACATCTACCACAAATTCACAATCCTTATGGAGCTATTCTGGCAATGCACCTAAACGAATTGGAAACTACTGAGAATTTAAAAGAAGTGGAAGAAGCATGGCTAGCACTAGAAAAATCAATTCTCTATTATCAAGGTCGCCCTGTTGGGACAGTAGCGGCTTATGATGCCTCTGTAGAGGCGCTCAATTACGATCAGTGCTTTGTCCGGGATTTTGTTTCTTCTGCTCTAATTTTTCTGATTAAAGGTAGAACCGATATTGTTCGTAATTTCTTAGAAGAAACCTTAAAGTTACAGCCTAAAGAAAAGGCATTAGATGCTTATAAGCCAGGAAGAGGATTAATCCCAGCTAGCTTTAAAGTAGTATCAGAAAATGGACAAGAATATTTAGAAGCAGACTTTGGTGAACATGCGATCGCTAGAGTTACACCTGTAGATTCTTGTTTATGGTGGATTATTTTATTACGTGCTTATGTCGTCGCCACAGAAGATTTTTCTCTCGCCTATCAACCTGAATTCCAAAATGGGATCAGGTTAATCATGGAAATCTGCTTGGCCAATCGTTTTGATATGTACCCAACGCTGTTGGTTCCAGATGGCGCTTGTATGATTGACCGTCGTATGGGCATTTATGGGCATCCTCTAGAATTGCAAGTCCTCTTTTACACGGCATTACGTGCATCTCGTGAACTGCTAATTTGTCAAGGTAATTCTGATATTGTTGAAGCCATTGATAACCGGTTACCTCTTTTATGCGCTCATATACGACAGCATTATTGGATAGATATTAATCGTCTGAATACAATTTATCGCTTCAAAAGTGAAGAATATGGCAAGGCTGCTGTTAATCTGTTCAACATATATGTAGATTCTGTTCCCTATTATGAATTAGATAAGTGGTTGCCTAAAAAAGGTGGTTATCTAGCAGGTAATGTTGGCCCATCGCAGTTAGATACTCGCTTCTTTTCACTCGGAAACTTAATGGCAATCATTTCCGACTTAGCCACCGAAGAACAGTCACAAGCGATTATGACTCTCATTGAGGAAAGATGGGATGACTTGGTAGGAGATATGCCAATGAAAATTTGTTTCCCAGCTTTGGAACATGAAGAATACAGAATTGTGACTGGATGTGACCCCAAAAATATACCTTGGTCGTATCATAATGCTGGTAGTTGGCCTGTTTTAATGTGGATGTTGGCGGCGGCGGCTGTAAAAACTAATAGAACAAATCTTGCACAAAAGGCGATTGAAGTTGCCCAAGGACGCCTTAGTACAGATGAATGGCCAGAATATTACGACGGTAAGAAAGGGCGATTGATTGGGAAACAAGCTAGGAAATATCAAACTTGGACAATTACTGGGTTCTTATTAGCAAAAGAACTGATGGCAAACCCTACATATTTACCATTAATCAGCTTTGGAAAATTACCAGCAGAACAGGTTTCTAGAGCGTGTGAGTTTGAAATTGCCAGTGTAGTAGACCCGTATATGTCTCGATAGGAAAGTTATTCAATTTTGGATTTTAAATTTTGGATTTTAGAATTTTACTTTAATCCAAATTCAAATCTAGAATTGATAGAGTTAGGAGCTATTCAATTTTGGATTTTAAATTTTTCTTGAATCCAAAATTGAAAATCTAAAATCTAAAATTGGCAGAGTTAGGAGTTAGAATACAAAAGCCTTCTGACTCCTGAATCAAGTTTCCATGAAAAACCCCCGTCAACTAGCTTTTATCGTTTTGCGAGATGTTCATAAGGGGGCTTATGCTGATGTTGCCCTAGATAGAGTACTGCAAAAAGTTGATTTGGCTGATTGCGATCGCCGCTTGGTGACAGAATTGGTTTATGGGAGCGTCAGAAGGCAACGCACTCTTGATACTCTCATCGATCAATTCGCCAAAAAGAAATCTCATCAACAGCCCCAAGACCTCCGCACCATCTTACATCTGGGCTTTTACCAACTGCGTTATCAAGAGCGTATTCCCGCCTCAGCTGCCGTTAATACCACAGTCCAACTCGCTAAAGAAAACGGTTTTTCTGGACTCACAGGTTTTGTTAACGGTCTATTACGCCAGTATCTCAGACAAGCAGGAGAGCAAAGGGGCAAAGGGGCAGAGGGGCAGGGGGGCAGGGGGGCAGAGGAGAAAGATTCTTTGTTACTTCCACAATCCTCAATCCCCCATTTTGATCCGTTAGAACTTCCAGAAAACCCAGTGGAACGCTTGGGCATTTTACACAGCTTTCCTGACTGGATTATTCAAGTTTGGTTAGAACAACTGGGTTTGACTGAGACAGAAAAACTGTGTGAATGGATGAACCAATCACCAACAATTGACTTACGCATCAACCCTCTTCGCACTTCCATTGAAGAAGTTGAAGCGGCTTTGCAATCTGCTGGTATTTTGGTGAAACGAATTCCTCATTTACCCCAAGCTTTACGGTTTATTAGTAATACTGGGTCAATTCAAAAACTACCGGGTTTTAAAGAAGGTTGGTGGACTGTACAAGATAGTAGCGCTCAATTAGTAGGGCATTTGCTCGACCCCCAACCAGGTGAGGTGGTAATTGATGTCTGTGCTGCACCAGGGGGTAAAACAACCCACATCGCTGAGTTAATGGGAGATAGTGGTAAAATTTGGGCTTGTGATCGCACTTCTTCTCGTCTTCGCAAACTCCAAGAAAATTCTCAACGGCTAAATTTACAATCTATTCAAATTTATACTGGCGACAGTCGTCATTTTACCCAATTTCAAAACACCGCAGACCGCGTATTACTCGATGCTCCATGTTCCGGTTTGGGAACTATGCACCGTCATGCTGATGCGCGTTGGCGACAGACACCAAAATCTGTCCAAGAACTTTCGGTGTTGCAACAAGAATTATTAACACATACATCAACTTTTGTCAAGCCTAGCGGTGTACTAGTTTATGCCACCTGTACACTGCATCCAGCAGAAAATGAACAAGTAATTTCGGCATTTTTAGCTAAGTCACCTGATTGGCAAATTGAGTCTCCCAATGGTCTTGAGTTACCTGATTCTGCCCAGATCGCGCCACAAGGATGGTTTAAAGTCTGGCCCCATCGGCAGGATATGGATGGGTTTTTTATGGTGCGCTTAAGAAAAACCAATAATTCCGAATGAATACTGTTTGGGATTGTACGATTTGGTGGAGGCCTGAATCTACCAGAGGAGGCAGCAATGGTTTCCCCTTCCAATGTGAAAAACTTAGTAAAAATCCTGATTGGAGCAGCCTGGATCGATGGCAGAATCCAGCCAGAAGAGCGGCAATATCTCCGCGAAATAGCTCAAGCAAAAGGTTTAGCTAACGACCCAGAAATTAAGCCTTGGCTGTACGAATTAGTTCCTGTGCAACCAAAAGAATGCTATGACTGGGTGCAGGAGTATTTAGGCGATCGCCCCAGCCTTGAAGATTGTGAAAATCTAATTGAAGCCATCAGTGGCTTAATTTATAGCGATGGCGAAGTAGCCGTCGAAGAAGCCAGACTCCTGACGGAATTGCAGGATATAGCAAAGCAAAATGATTCAACTCAACCCGTTCACACTCTGCTTCTCAAACAAATTCAAAAACTTTACCGCCGTTGGGTTGAAGTGCAAAACTAATCATAGTCAAAAGTCAAAAGTCTAATAACTAATGACTAATGACCAATGACCAAATTATGACTTCGGTTCACCCAGACCCGGAGTTTCTTCTTTTTCAATCTTAGGCACAAAATCAGGACGCTCTTTGCTTTCCCAACCTGCGGGGCGTTTCGAGTTGTACCAAGCTATTGACCCAATAGTAACAGCAGCAACAAAACCAACGACATACACCAAGGTAAAAGCCACGGGAAAATGAGGCCCAGCATCTATAGCTGGTGCTGCTGTTTGCATAAAAAATAAATGCATGATTATATTCTCCAAGGTTAGGTAACAGTACTTAACACACTATAAGATGAGCGTATCACCTAACATCCCCCCGAAGTTGAGTTTTAATTAACTTGATATTGTATGGCGAAGAGCAGGGAGCAGAGTTTTCCCCAATAAGTAATAAGTTATGAGTAATGAGTAATAAGGGGAGCAGGGAGCAGGGAGAAGAGTTTTCCCCTCCGCCCCCCGCCCCCTGCCCCTCTGCCTCTTTTCAATGCCATTCCTCATTGCTGAGGAGGTCTAAGTCTATCCCGCCAGCTTGGCTGTGGTGATGAAGAACCTGAAGAACCGGAACTATTGCTAGGAGACGACTCTGGTCGAGTTCTTCGAGGCGAGGGAGAATCTGATTCTACTCTTCGGCGGCGTGGAGTAGATGATTCCCCTGAAGAGTTACTAGAATTTGATTCGCTGCGATCGCGCCTTCTCCGTCTTGGGGTAGAATCACTTGATTGCTGTTCATCTTGAGAATAGCTCCTCCGGTTTCTCCGTCTTTGAGATGAACCACTATCCTCAGAATTTCTAGCACTTTCCCCTTCTGAGTCATCATCAGAGGCAATAGAACGATTCAGCACTTGCTTGGGTTTGATGGACTGGGCTTTGATTGTGCCTTTGCGACCTTCTAATTTTGGTCGTTTGGGAAACTTTTCTACGGGCATCCCCTCTACCGCTTTTTCCATAAATTCGTGCCAGGTGTAAGCGGCACTACTACTACTGCCATCTGTGGGACGGTTATCATCGTTACCTAGCCAGACCCCTGTCACCATCTGGGGAATGTAGCCAATAAACCATAAATCGCGGGCTTCGTCTGAGGTACCGGTTTTGCCTGCAACTGGTCTATTATCTAATTGGGCAGCACCACCAGTTCCCGCCTCGACAACGTTGCGTAGCATCCAAGTCATGATGGCGGCACTGTCAGCGTCAAGGGCCCGTTTTGACTTGAAATTAGCTGACCAGATTACTTTGCCTTGGCGGTTGAGGATGCGGGTAATACCATGAGGTTCTGTGTGCAATCCCTGAGTCGCAAAACTACCATAAGCGCTAGTCAACTCTAGCAGGTTTACTTCATTTGAGCCAAGAGCCAAGGAATAGGTGGGCTTGAGTTCAGATTTTATCCCCATATCATGGGCAAGTTTTATCGTAGGCGTAAATCCCACATCAATCAACACCTTCACCGCAATAATATTAACAGAGCGGGTGAGGGCATCCCTCATGTTCATTGAACCGTGGAAGTTTTCACTATAGTTTTTCGGTTCATAACCGTCTACGACAAAGGGCGAATCCTCATAGCTATCGTAGGGGCTTTTACCGCTAGCGATCGCAGTGGCATACACAAACCCTTTAAATGTCGATCCTGGCTGCCGTTGTGCCTGAGTAACCCGATTAAACTGGTTTTTACCAAAATCTTTTCCCCCCACCATTGCCTTAATTTCACCACTGCGGGGGTCAATGGCCACCATTGCTGCTTGCTTAAAGTTTTCCCAGCGTCCTTGATTTCGCAACGTTTTGGCAACTGCCTCTTCTGCAACTTTCTGCCAACTTGGGTTGAGCGTGGTTTCTACTACTAGACCCCCACTTTTTAGCACGTTAGCAGAAACATACTTCGGCAATTCTTTTTGGATGTAGCTGGTAAAGTAGGGTGATTCTACTTGGACTCGTTTGGGTAAACTGCTTTTCAGGGTTAATGGCTCCTGAATGGCTGCTTGCCTTTGTCCTGGGGTAATAACTCCATCTTCTTGCATCCGTAACAATACTAGGTTACGCCGCCGGATTGCCGCTTCGGGATTTCTGTCTGGAGCGTACAAGCTAGGAGCAGGGGCTAATCCCGCAATCGTTGCCATTTCTGCAAGAGTTAGTTGGTCTGGCGACTTACTAAAATATACCCAGGCTGCATCTGCCACACCGTAAGCTCCAGATCCCAAATAAACCAGATTCAGGTAACGCTCTAGAATCTGATCTTTGGTTAATTCTTGCTCCAGTTTTTGAGCTAGGCGGACTTCCTTAAGTTTGCGCCAGATTGTCTGTTCTTGTTTCAAAAACAGAATCCGCGTTAGTTGTTGGGTGATGGTGCTACCACCTTCTACCACACCTTGCGATCGCAAATTATTCAAACCCGCTCTCACAATCCCTTGCGGATCGACTCCGTTGTGTTGCTTAAATCTTCTATCTTCTGAGGCGATGAAAGCTTTTTTTAAATTATCTGGTATTTGTTCCAGCTTTAGCTGTTCTCTGGTTGCTTCACCTTGTTGTTGTAATACGCTGCCATCAGCAGCTTTAATGGTCAGTGTTTGCTCTCTGAGTACAGCATTCAACTCGGACTGATCTGGCAAAGTCCGATCTATTGAATTGATGCCGTAGAACAAGGCAACTATTCCACCACCTACACCCAAGCCTGCCCAAAACCATAAGCGGCGGTAGAATGGTTTACCGCCAGTTGACCGATTGACCTTCGTCCTAGATGGTAAAATTTTCATTTTGCTCGGTAACTGCCTCGTCTGCGCCAGATTTGCTGGTGGTAAGCTCTCATTTGTTCCTCCTTGTCCAGAGTCACTCAAATTAGTTGGTCTTCGCTTGAACCAGGAGGTAAGCTTCCCCACGTCAGTTCCTCGCTCAAAGTAGTAACTATATAACCAACTATCAATCAGCTTTGGGGTTATAGCACTACCTTTGTGTTAGTATAATATCCCATAAATTAATTAACTAAATTAATCATCAAAATAATGTTTTTTAGATTTGATTAATTTAGTTTGTAAAAATGCTAGCAATTTTCATATTGGCAATATAACTATTGACATTTTCTGAAACAGGTGCAGCAAAGTATCCCCAAAGACAGCCCAAAATCAGCTTACTTCAGGAGAGTCTGATGCCTATTGCTAGCTACGCCAAAGCAAAAACCAGACGTAGCGCCATTGCTCTGGGTAGTAATATCGGCGATTCCCAGACAGTTTTAGAAGCAGCAATAGAGATTTTAGCCCAAACGCCAGGTATTCTCTTAGAAGCCAGATCCAGCTGGTATCAAACCAAAGCCGTGGGGCCACCACAGCCAGATTACCTCAATGGCTGCGTCACATTGCAGGTAGAAATTCTACCCCAGCCGTTATTAGAAATTTTGTTAGGGATTGAACAGCAATTTGGGCGTGTGCGTCAGGAACGCTGGGGGCCACGTATCCTGGATTTGGATTTGTTATTATATGATGACATTGTTATGGATACGCCAAATCTCCAAATTCCCCACCCACGAATGCGGGATCGGGCCTTTGTGTTAGTACCACTAGCAGAAATTGCCCCAGATTGGCTAGAACCAGTTTCCGGGTGTGTTATTAAAGCACTGCTGAAAGAGGTAGACTGTTCAGATGTACATTTATGGGTGGGCAATTAAAATTACCATCCTTAAAGGTAAAAGAACGCTGATTTTGCCTCTGTATTCACAGATAATCAGATTTTAATATGCCATTAGGTAGAGAATTACCACAACTACTAAGACAACGCCTGTTTTATAAAGGACGCAAGTTTGATTTTGAAGTTAATCGCTTGCGTTTGCCAAATAAATCAGAAGGAGAATGGGAATGTATTCGTCACCCTGGCGGTGCGTTAGCTGTGCCAGTGACACCAGAGGGTAAACTTGTGCTGGTGCGCCAGTATCGTTTTGCAATTCAGGGACGGATATTAGAATTTCCGGCGGGAACTGTGGAAGTAAATGAACAGCCTTTAGAAACAATACAGCGTGAAATCGCTGAAGAAACTGGCTATAGTGCCCAAAAATGGGACAAATTAGGCGAATTTTTCTTAGCTCCTGGCTATTCTGATGAAATTATCTATGCTTTTCTGGCGCGAGATTTAGAAAAGCTGGAGACACCACCACCACAAGATGGAGACGAAGATATCGAAACTGTGTTTTTGACTCCCGAAGAATTAGAGAAAGCCATTCTGGAGGGAGAACCAGTAGACGCTAAATCAGTTTCTAGCTTTTTTCTGGCGCGTCCATTTTTAGTTTAATACCAATATGCTGCTAGAGTTAGCGATGCCTACGGCGGGCTACGCCTACGCAGATGCATACGGTGCAGGCTTTGAATATGCTGATGAGATGATCGTTAACAACGACTTGAGTCGATACGCCCAACATCCGCGTTTTCGACTCATTCCTGGCAGCTATACTGATGACACCCAGATGAGCATTGCCATTGCAGAAGTGATTGTTGCTCAAGCACCGTGGACGCCAGAAGTTTTAGCCGATAGCTTTGTTAGAGCCTTCAAACGTGATGAGAGAGAGGGTTATTCTAGAAAGTTCTACCATTTTCTGGGAGAAATTCAAGATGGGGAAGAGTTTTTAACGTCGTAGTCATCGCCTCTAGTCCTTGAGAACCTTATCTTACATTTAATTACATCTACCTACTTAGCGCTTCTCGTTTGAAAGAGAAGCGCTATTTGTTACCTTGGCTAGAGTGACATAGAAATTGACTTAGAGTCAAAGTTGTAAGAGCATGACAGGAAGAAGCCCACAACTCCTAAATATGTGTCTCTATGCCATACACATAGATGTTTCATACAGATGAGAAAAATTACAACTTTTAACAGTGCCGGTAAACTAACTGCTCTTTTGTTCCTGATAACTCTCTTCCTGACACCTTGTGTGATTGTCAATGCAGGCGAACGCGGCGTATTGATGAAGTTTGGCGAAGTACAAAACCAAATATTAGGAGAAGGACTCCACTTAATTATTCCTGTAGTCAATACTGTGAAAAAGTTGAGTATTCAAGTTCAAAAACAGGAAATTTCGGCTGAGGCTTCTTCCAAAGATTTACAAAATGTTTTCGCCGATGTCGCTCTTAATTGGCATATTATTCCGCAGGAAGTAAATGTTATTTTTCAAGAGATTGGAGATGAGCAAAATGTAGTCATTCGGATTATTAACCCAGCAGTAGAAGAAGTCATAAAAGCAGTCATCGCAAAGTATACTGCTGAAGAAATTATTACTAAACGAGGAGAAGTCAAAAACGGAATAGATGAGGCATTATCCACACGACTCAGTAGCTATCATGTTGCAGTTGATGATATTTCTCTAGTTCATGTTCATTTCTCAGAACGATTTGATGAGGCGGTAGAGGCAAAGCAGATTGCTGAACAAGAAGCAAAACGAGCAGAGTTCATCGCACTGAAAGCAACAAGACAGGCTGAGGCTAAAGTTAATTTAGCCAAGGGAGAGGCTGAGGCACACAGATTATTACGTGATGGTTTAACTCCAGAAATTTTGCAAAGGCAAGCAATCGAAAAATGGAATGGTAAGCTGCCATTAATTGTAAGTAAAGAGGCTCCAAAATTCTTGAATTTAAGTGAACTTTTAAAATTTAATGGAAAGTAATCTTCTTGTTCGGAACTCCTGCACAAATTGATATATTTGCTACAGAAAAAGGGTAGGAACGTACTAATGTGCGCTCCTACAATCTATACCCCAATACAGATAAGTTAAGGGCTACTGGCAACACTTTTGGGTTTTCGAGACGCGATAAATCGCTGTCTCTACAAGTGTTTTTAGCTTATCAGAACTGTATTGACCTATAACCTTGTAAAAAGGCGATAAACTAAATTAGCTATTGGAGAATAAAATAGGTACATCAAGAATCTTCAACTGGATCAATAGTACGATCAACAATGTATAAACTGTTGAGAAAATTAGACCTGTGAATAATTCTTTTTTGAGGTTATGCTCTTGAGGTTCTTTTTGAAAAATTTCCTTAGAACCGAATTGCATCAATAGAATTCCCACAATATTAGAGAGCCAGTATCCGATAATTGAAGCAGGTAGAAGTAATTTTGGTGAAAAGAAACTACATACATACCCAAAACCATAAGCTATTGGCAGATTGAATAGTAAGTCATTCCACCAACATAGTGGTGATAACAAATATCCCAGTACTATCAAAAATCCACCTCTGAGTTTTTTGAAAATATCTTTTTTGAACTCTTTTGGATTAGACTCTTGCACCTTCTCTAGTTCTGTGTCTTCTGTTACATTCAATTCTTGACTAACGTTTTGGACGCTTTCCATAAAAACCCACTATTCCTCTGATCTTAGTGTAGTTTAATATATAAACTAAATTAAAGTCTAGTATCAGGAGTTATAATATTTTCGATTTTTAATGCTGAAAGTCCAACTATTGCACAGTCTCAGCAAAACAATAAAAAGTAAAATTGAGGTTTAAATTAAATGTAACTTCAGAATATCTGATTTCAAGCAGAGACAATGTTTGAAAAGTCTTTTTATTGGTAGCCAAATATTCTATATCCCCCCAAATCTCTCTATAAATCAATACGCTTGGGTTAAGGGCTACTGACAACAATTTTGGATTTTCGAGACGCGATAAATCGCCGCCTCTACAAGTGTTTTGTTGCTCACTCTGGACTGTATCGCTCTATAAATTGAGGGACTTTGATTCCGATTACACCCTATTTAGGAAACCTGAGTAAAATAGAACAGTTGATACACTATTGAGACAATCAAAACTTATTTATCGCTCAATAAGTTTTAAAATTAGAATATATCTTAATCAGATTATAGCACACGATGACATCCAAGACCGATACTACAATAGCCAGAGCTTTCTTCCTTTGGGAGTAAGTAGATGTTGAGTAGCAAAAATTTTACATTCTTACATATAGCATGGGCAGAAATTTGAACTAATAATAGCTACAATAAAATTACTGAGGCATCTTAATCGGAAAATGACAGACTTAACTCCAAATGGCAACTTTTTAATAGCAGGAATTGTTTTTATAACAATTGCTGTCATCGGGAAATCTAAATTAGCTTTTATTGAAATCAATCCCGGTTTTTTTGGTAGACTTTTGGCTCTAATTATTGGAACTTCGAGTCTATTATATGCTTTGGGATTGCTCAATTTTTCAGTCGGAAATCTTGACTTATTAAGAACTTCTCTGACAGAACAAATAAAACAGAGCATAAGTTCAATTAACGAGCTTTTGCAAGGCTCATAATCAGAAAAAATTATTTCTGGCGTTATATCAAGGGTTAAGAGAGAATATTGATAGTCCCTTAACCTTTATATTGCTAATAATATGCTCCAACAAGACTATAAGTTAGACTAGCCATTACTAGTAAAGTAACAATCACATAAATAAATTCTCGCTGGAGTAAAAAAATTAATAGGGAAATAAAAACGCGCAAAATTGGAGTCGCAATTAGTAGTAACAGTCCGAGTTGAATAATGCCGCGTAGGCGTAGCCCGCCGTAGGCATCGCTACCTGATAAAACTACTTTTACTACACCTATCGGTGAGCGAAATTCTGATGGTTCTCCCCGAAAAAATCGATATTCCGCAGGTTCAGCACCGTGATGAATCAAGTAGAGTATCCCCCCTAGAAAAACCACAGCACTAGCTATCAAAACACCATATTTCATAAGATTACTGAGCAAATATTCTAATTGCTGCTCACTTAATGTTTTGATGATGTTATTGTTAGCATCAATTTCACCTTCATTAGGCGATTGTACTACTGTGGTAGTGTTTTGTTCTTTTAATTTTTCGATATGAGAGTCTGGCTCTTGCGGCGGTAAAGTTAGTGCAACCACTTCACTATTTGGCTGTGCTAGTAATGCCCAACGAAAGCTATTATTAAACTTATACATTTTACAGCCCCCCGATTAAACTGTTGTAAACCATCTTCAAAGCCATTACCACCAGCACAACACTGAAGATAATTCTTAAAATCTGCGTTTTAGCGCCTGTCAATATTCGTGCGCCTAAGAAAGCACCAGGTAATACCCCCAACATCACCGGCATAGATAGTCCCGGATCGATGTAGCCTCGTGCTAGGTAAACTCCAGTTGATGCTGCTGCTGTCACGCCGATCATAAAATTGCTGGTGGTGGTAGAAACTTTGAAGGGTAGACGCATAGTTTGATCCATCGCCAATACCTTGAATCCCCCAGAACCAATACCAAGTAACCCAGAAAGCACCCCAGCTATTAACATCACACCAAATCCCATTGGTACTGAATGAACTTGGTAAGACATCACTCCCTCAGGAGTTGGATAACTACTATTCAGTTTGAGATAATTTGCGATCGGATCTATTACTTCATCTTCAGCGTGTTCTATTCTGGGTCGTTGTGAAAGGTATGCTGAATAAATCAGGACGATCGCTAGTACGATAGTTAGAGCTTTTACAGAAACAAAAGTAGCGATCGTTGCTCCTGCGATCGCACCAATGGTTGTTGCTACTTCTAAAAACATTCCTAATCGCAAATTAGTTATTTCCATAATTTAAAATCATGGTAAACACTTAGCCATTTGCTAAAAACAATACATATAAAATATCTAAATTATTAAAATTTAATCTGAATACAAGCGTGTTTAGACAACTTGACGTGACAATTTTACTTAAAATATAAGCGTATCAAATTAAATCAGCCAAAGGTAATACTTCCAAGATCCAATTGAAATGATAGGGTAAAAATTAAAATTGATGCTCAAAAAAACCGAAGTATTATCGCAGGTATTTTTTACATAAATTCAATATTTAACATTAGTTACAATATTCACGATACTCTTTAAATATCCAGCTATAGGCTGCAATTTGTCAAAAATTGGGACAAGAACATGAAAAACTTCAGATACATTTTGATGGTGGTTGTATTATTCGTAAGCTTAATATTTGCTAAACCTTCCTTAGCCGATCGCCCGAAATATAGCAAAAACCCTGATTACATAACACTGATTCAACAATTGAATAATTTGAAAACGGCGGAAAAAACACATACTCAATTAGAGGGCTATACACCAGAGCAAATCGACCAGAAAATTAACGAGTTAGAGTTGCAACAATATGCTTTTGAGTCAGGAATCGACTGGGGTCAATGTACTAATCAAACAGGAAAAACTCTAGCCATCTACGGCCCAGAACCAAATATTGAAGATGATGAATATTCTGAGGGGGCTGCACTATATTTTCTGGGTAATGGCCAGACAACTAAAGATCGATGGAATTGTAAGGGAGTTTATCTACCAAATGACGCTAAGGCTAGGACTTTGGGAATAAATGAACAAGGGCCAGAATTGCCAGGTGGCTTTGTAATTAAGGTTCCGAATGGAACTAATTTAGTTTTGAAGACAAATCCAGATACTAACGTGATTGAATTCAATCAAGCTGGTACTAAAATCTTGAAAAGTGGCGAAGTGAATTGGTTTGTCCCGAACGTATCGCAAGACATTGTAGATGCACGAGTGATCAATGCACCTACCAAGAATCTCTAGTTACACCACCATTTCTGTATTTTGGGTGTACTAGTTTTTGCTACTTATCGGCATCGCTTTAACTTTAAAGCGATCGCTATGTTGATTTTACCGAAGACTGGGGTTCATTAAAACATAACTAACGATCACCCTTAATGCCCTCATTCTGAAATTAACTCACGATACACCGTCATTGTTTCCTGATGAACGCGGGCAACACTCAGCCTTTCTAAGTTTTTATTTGCCCGCTGTTTCCATTCGCGCAACATCTCAGCACTACTCAGTAATTTTACTAAAACTCCAGCCAAAGCATTACTATCTTTTACTGGCACTAAAAGACCTGCTTGCCCATTGTCCAAAGCTTCAGGAATGCCGTCTACCTGAGTACCAACGATCGCAATTCCAGTTTCTCTAGCTTCTGAAAGTACCAGAGGGCAAGGGTCGCGGTGGGAAGCCAGCACAAATATGTCACAAGATATCAGATAGCGTTGCGGTTCTGGTTGAAAGCCTTCAAAATGAATGCGTTCTTTTACGGAAGTTGCTTGTGCTTGAGCCTCAAATAGTTGTTTATCAGGGCCATTTCCAACTAAGTAAAGATGGGCTTGGGGAAAATCTGAGGCAATTTGTTCAAAGGCAGCAATTAACTCAGCAATTCCCTTACGTTGATACATGCCGGCAACAGTGGCGATCGCTGGATGCTGTAATGGTAAAGGTTGATAATCTTTTATCTGTCGGGTGCGGGGACTGCCTAAAGTTCCATTACATACCACCCGCAACTTGTATTCTGGGATACCACGCCTAATCATCGAATCTCCCACAGCCTTACTGACAGCAATTACCCTGTCAGCTAAACCCATCAGCAGACTGGCACGCTGAAATTCGTTGTGGACTGTGGAAACTAAAGCATATTTGTGTCCTTTAAAAATACGTGCTAGTATGACCCCCGTCATCATGTGTGCATGAACAATATCCGGTTGAAATTCAGCTGCGAACGCTCGGTAACGTATAGCTGCTTTAATCGTATTTAGCGGTTTCCTGCTTTGGTCTAGTTGGTAGTGCTTAACACCACAAATATCTAGTAAAGCTTCGTATTCACCACCAGCAGAAATAACCGCTACTTCATCACCAGATTTGGCTTGCAAACAAGCCAGATCCACAGCCACATTCACAATACCGTTACCTATTTCTTGAACGTGATTCAAAATATGTATAATTCGCATAATTTTTGAGATATGTATAAAAAGTAAAAACAAGTGACTGAGTAGACAAAGACACAATTTTTGAATTTTTAAAGAAAACTCAAAATTAGCCAGTAGCTTGTAAAAATCACAAATTACTACTGACCAATAGCTCATGTCTTCAGCTACTTAGCTTTAAAGACTTATTCAGTAACGGCTTAATAAATCGGGATAAAAGAAGATAAGAATTAGGTAAACTCTGGGTGATACCGCTTCTAAAAATTATGGCGCTGTGCTAGTTGCGTAAGTCCTGTTAAAGCTAACACCAGAGAACTAGAATAACTGCAAAAATGACCGCGTTCTGGAGGTGCAACAGACTGTACTCGAAGTGGAGTGTAGCTCATTCTGACTTCTGAATTCTCCTATCAGCTAAAACACATCTAATTTGCATATTTTGATTTCATCAAAATATTGTGGGGTGGGCATCTTGCCCGCCCTGATTATGCAACTTAAATGCCGATTAGCTTATCACGACTCAATCAACACAAGTTTACGAACCTGAGAATTGTTTCCCTGAGAACGGCGTGATGAGGCAGCAGTTAGCAAAAACTTCCAAGACTGAGGATAAAGTATAGACGAATCTATCATTGAAAGAAAACTCTTGAGATTTTTTTGCTTCAGTGCTACTAAGCTCCAATGGAGTTTCAGGTAATTTTTGATATCTTGAAGCAAAGGAATCTTTGAGCGATGTTCCTCATTTACCAAGGCGTAAATTTTCTCTTTCATCAAAATATTTGTCGCCAATCGCCGAGATAGAGAAAACTTTTGATTATACGCACCCGGCCAGATAGTGCGGTAAGCAAGACACTGGTTGAAGAAAATCGCATCGCCAAACTGGGCAATCCGAATCCAGGAATCGATGTCATCACAGTTAGCATCGAGTGTGGAGTCCCAGCCACCAGTTTGCAGAAAAGCATCACGCCGACAAGCTACTTGTACGGGAGTACCAAAGGGTACAAGCTCTAAAAGCATACCGTAGTGAATATCGGCTTGGGGGATATAAAAAGCTAAACCGGGGCCAACTTGCGGGGTGCGAGAGAGTTCGACTCCATTGCCATCGACCTGAGCCGCCACACAAGAGCAGATTACAGCATCGGGACGAAGTGCGATCGCCTTTGCCATCTCTTCTATGCAGTTGGGCGCTAAATAATCATCATCATCTAAAAACTTAATCCAGTCACCGCTAGCTTTGGCTACTCCTGCATTTACCGTTGCTGCATGACCAAGGTTAACTTCGTTACGATGGTAAACAATCTTATCCCCTAAACTTTGGAGATAGGTTTGGGTGTCATCAGATGAACAGTCATCGGCAACAACCACCTCACACTCAATTGTTTGGTTACGAGCCGAATCAATTGCTCTTTGCAGCAAATTCAAGCGATTATAGGTACTGATGACAACGCTAAATTTCATAAATTTTACCCCTGTGGTACAGCATTCTGCAATATAGCTTTGATCTTTAGACCGTTGTATCAGTAAAATTATCAATCCCAACAAGTAGACTGAAATAGGATTATCGATTTATCATTGATGATCGTGAGTTTTTTTTAAGCAGACAGAAAGACTATGAACGCTCAAGAGATTATCCGCTCCATTGAAGCGGAACAGATAAAATCGAATCTGCCCGACATTTACGTGGGCGACACTGTAAAAGTGGGAGTGAAAATCAAGGAAGGCGAAAAATACCGCGTCCAACCCTACGAAGGAGTAGTAATTGCCAAGCGCAATGGTGGCATTAACGAAACTATTACAGTTCGGAAGGTTTTTCAAGGCGTGGGCGTTGAGCGAGTATTTTTGCTTCATTCTCCCCGGATTGACAGCATCAAAGTATTACGTCGCGGTAAAGTCCGCCGTGCTAAACTGTATTATCTCCGCGATCGCGTAGGTAAGGCAACCCGGATCAAGCAACGGTTTGACCGCCCTTTGTGATTCGTCCTTCAATCATTATGGGAGAAATCTCAAGCGGCATCTGCCGCTGACTTGTTTTCCCAGCGAAATTGAGGTATGATATAAATCGCATATTGCGTTAAACTGAAATTTAGTTCAGCGCAATCACTGAATCAAAAACAGCTTGTGCGCTCTTAGTTCAGTTGGTAGAACGCAGGTCTCCAAAACCTGATGTCGGGGGTTCAAGTCCTCCAGGGCGCGCTCAAGAGCAAAAAACCAAGCCCGAAATAATTACGCATCTGCTATATTTAGCAGATAGCGATAATAATTTCGGGTAAAATTATTGTATTTGCAGTTGTTTTACTTTCAATTAAGTGGAATAAAGTCGAAACTGCAAATCTGCAAGAACAAAGAGTAACAAACAAGAGGATAAACGGTCGTGGCCAAAAAAAATGAAGCAGAATTGCCAGAAACTCCTAACGGGTTTAGCTTTGGCAACTTCATACAGGGAACCAAAGAAGAACTTGAAAAAGTAGTTTGGCCCAGTCGGCAACAGATAGTGAGCGAATCCGCTGCTGTGTTATTAATGGTGGCACTCTCCGCATCTTTGATATACTTGGTCGATGGATTGTTTCATTGGGCAGCAACACAGGTGTTCTGATGACTTTTGCAACAGATGAACCACGCAACTCAACGTTGCAGTCAGAGGAAACAGCAGAAACAGCAGAAGCAGCGTCCAAAGAAGCACGCTGGTATGCAGTGCAAGTAGCCTCAGGCTGTGAAAAGCGTGTGAAGACTAACTTAGAGCAACGCATTCAAACTTTTGATGTCGCTGACAAAATTGTTCAGGTAGAAATTCCGCAGACGCCAGCGGTGAAAATCCGCAAAGACGGCAGTCGCCAGCATACAGAAGAAAAAGTTTTTCCTGGCTATGTGCTGGTGCGGATGATGATGGATGATGATACTTGGCAGGTGGTACGAAACACCTCTCATGTAATCAACTTTGTCGGTTCAGAACAAAAACGTGGTGGTAGTAGTAAGGGTCGCGGTCATGTGCATCCCATACCACTTAGTGCCTCAGAAGTCGAACGTATATTCAAACAAACCAGCGAACAAGAAGCTGTTGTCAAAATTGACATGGCTACTGGTGATAAGATAATGGTGCTTTCTGGCCCATTTAAAGATTTTGAAGGTGAGGTGATTGAAGTTTCTCCAGAACGGAGTAAACTTAAAGCCTTGCTCTCAATTTTCGGCAGGGATACACCAGTAGAATTGGAATTTAATCAGGTAGAGAAACAGAGCTAAATACAAATGGCGAAGAAAGTAGTGGCGGTCATTAAACTGGCCTTGAATGCTGGAAAAGCCAACCCAGCACCGCCAGTCGGGCCCGCCTTGGGTCAACATGGTGTCAACATCATGATGTTTTGTAAAGAGTACAACGCCAAAACAGCAGACCAAGCTGGAATGGTAATACCTGTAGAAATTTCGGTTTTTGAAGACCGGAGTTTTACATTCGTACTCAAAACGCCACCCGCATCAGTGCTGATTCGGAAGGCGGCGAAAGTTGAAAAAGGCTCAAATGAACCCAACAAAAAGAAGGTTGGGTCAATTAGCAAAGCACAATTGCAAGAAATAGCCCAAACGAAACTCCCCGACCTCAATGCCAACGATATCGACGCGGCAATGAAGATTGTGGCAGGAACGGCTAAAAATATGGGCATAACAGTCACGGATTAGTCATTGGTCATTAGTAAAAAATCAACAAATGACAAAGGACAAATAATTAAAAATTATCGGGGGAGAGGCGAGGCTTCGGAATTACCCCAGGAGAAAAAATGCCAAAAGTATCGCGTCGTTTGCAAGGACTGCAAGCAAAAGTAGAAGAAAAAGATTATCATCCCTTAGAAGCTTTAGCCCTTCTCAAGGACACAGCAACAGCTAAATTTACCGAAGCTGCCGAAGCGCATATCCGGTTAGGGATTGACCCTAAGTATACAGACCAACAGTTGCGGACAACGGTAGCACTGCCCAAAGGTACAGGACAAATCGTCCGCGTGGCGGTGATAGCCAGAGGCGAAAAGGTAAACGAAGCGAGCAACGCTGGTGCTGATATAGTCGGGTCAGAAGAACTGATTGACGAAATCCAAAAAGGTAGACTGGATTTTGACAAGCTGATTGCCACACCCGATGTGATGCCACAGGTGGCAAGGCTGGGTAAGTTGCTTGGGCCGCGTGGTTTGATGCCATCACCCAAAGGTGGAACCGTAACATTTGATTTAGCAGGTGCGATCGCAGAATTCAAAGCTGGTAAATTAGAATTCCGGGCTGACCGAACTGGCATTGTTCATGTTATGTTTGGTAAGACAACTTTCTCGCCTGAAGATTTGTTAGTCAACCTGAAGGCATTGCAGGAGACGATTGACCGTAACCGTCCTTCAGGAGCTAAAGGTCGTTATTGGCGCACATTTTATGTGTCAGCCACTATGGGGCCATCAATTAAAATTGATGTCACCGCCCTACGAGATTTGAAACTGAGTGAAGCAGCGTAATTTTTGGTCATTAGTCATTAGTCATTTGTAAAGACAAAAACAAAGGACAAATGACAAATGACAAAATTAAATAGGCAAAGCCGGAGACAGCAGGTGCTAACAGCTTAAATATCCTGCCGAGGTTAAAACTCTAATTGTCAAAATCATCACGCAGCAAGGTGTGATAACTATGGCATCAGGAGTCTTACTACTCAACCCCGGCTATATTAGCTGGGGTTTGTTGTTTGGGTTCAGGTTGAGAAAAAACGTAAAAGTAGGGCAATCACCGATTGTTTTAAGGAGGTGAGATTGGAATGGGTAGAACACTAGAAAATAAAAAAGAAATAGTAGCTGACCTCAAAGAAACTTTGAGTGAGTCAACTCTGGCACTGGTAATTGATTATCAGGGGCTAACAGTTTCGGAAATCACAGACTTGCGGCGGCGGCTGCGTCCTAGTGGCACCGTTTGTAAGGTGACTAAGAACACTCTCATGGGCATTGCCATTGAAGGTGATGACAAATGGCAACCTTTGTCAGAATTACTCAACGGTTCTTCTGCCTTTTTGCTGGTAAAAGACGATTTTTCATCGGCAATTAAGGCATACCAAGAATTCCAAAAAGTCACCAAGAAGACAGAACTTCGCGGTGGTGTACTGGAAGGTCGCCTACTCAAAGAACCTGATGTCAAGATACTCGGAGACTTGCCATCTAAGGAACAACTCATCGCCCAAATTGCTGGGGCTATCAACGCCTTGGCTACCAAGATTGCTGTGGGTATCAACGAAGTTCCTGGTTCACTAGCTCGTGCTTTGAAGGCTGTGTCCGACCAAGAGCAAAGTGGTGATAGCACCGAAACCGCTGCTGTCGAAGATAGCAGCACCGAAAGCACTGCTGAAGCTGATAGCAGCACTGAAGCTGCTGCTGAATAGACTTCGTGGTTCATTCATCAGTCAAAAGTCAAAAGTCTATAGTTAAAGACCAATGACCCATGACAAATAAATAATCAAACTTACAGGAGTTATATCAATGTCTGCTGCAACCGATAACATTTTAGAACAACTAAAAACCCTTTCTTTGCTGGAAGCTTCTGAGCTAGTCAAGCAAATTGAAGAAGCTTTTGGTGTAAGTGCTGCTGCACCTGTTGGCGTAGCAATTGCCGGCCCTGGTGTTGTTGCTCCTACTGAGGAAGTTGTTGAGCAAACCGAGTTTGAAGTGATTCTCGAATCAGTCCCAGCTGATAAGAAGATTGCTGTGCTGAAGATTGTCCGAGAATTGACCGGTTTGGGTCTGAAAGAAGCTAAAGACTTGGTGGAAGCTGCGCCTAAGGCAGTTAAAGAAGGTATTGCTAAGGATGCTGCTGAAGATGCTAAGAAGCGCATCGAAGAAGCTGGCGGTAAGGTAACTATCAAGTAGTCCCAATTCTATTACCAGTTTTTTATTATTAAGGAGCCTAAGTTAGGCTCCTTTTTTTATAAAATAAGACGCTTGGGTTAAGGGCTACTGGCAACAATTTTGAGTTTCTGAGACGCGATAAATCGCCGTCAATACAAGTGTTTTGTTGCTCATTCTGAACTGTATTGTTTTATTTTGAGGCTAGGCTAATGAGCATTTTTTCAAAAATTCTCAATACAGGCTCCTCTCCATTGTCTCTAGTGAAAATACTATAATTTGGATGAGAATTAATTTCAATTAACCAATATTGATTATCTCTATCTAAGACGATATCCAAACCACCATAATCAATATCTAATTCTTCAAAAATTGGTCTGGCGAAATTAGCAATATCTGATAATATTTGTGTATCGTTGATATGTTTGGCTCTTGCACCATCCCAGTGGAGAGGACTGAGATTACCTATAAATTTTGCATCAGTTATATCTTTCTCATAGAGTAGAACTAATTCTTTATTTAAAAAAACGGCTCGATACTCAGATTTTATATGAATGAACTCTTGAGCGATCGCAACGTAATCATACTTTTTATTATTAATATTGAAAATCTCTTTTAAAGCGGTTTCAACTTCATCTGTATTCTGGCATAAAAATACGTTATGTCCACTTGAACCAGAATTTCGTTTAACAATTACAGGTGTTTCAAAGTTTTCTTTGATTTCTAATATAATGTCTTGAAAGCTGGGAAATTTTAAGTAAATCTTATATTGGAGGTCACAAAAAGGGGAAAGAAAACCTACTGTCCGAGGAAGCTTAACTTTTTTCTTTAAAATATGGTAAGTGTATTCCTTATCTTTAATGATTTGTGCT
The DNA here is from genome assembly GCF_036916655.1 of Nostoc sp. Taxonomy (GTDB): domain Bacteria; phylum Cyanobacteriota; class Cyanobacteriia; order Cyanobacteriales; family Nostocaceae; genus Nostoc. The sequence continues at coordinate 63,043 of NZ_JBALFY010000107.1, read as the reverse complement.
ACTGCCTGATTTATGATCGGAGTACTATAATTACAAAAATAATGGTGTTGATTATTGAGTTTTATTTTGATTAAGTTTTCCGCAGGATGAATAATTTCATAGCTAATGTTTAAGTTTTTACAAGCTTTGAGCAATAACAAAACGTTGTCTAACATAAATACTACAAGTTAAACGTCTAAATTTAGGAATTATTGTAACTTGCTATTTGCCGTTTAAAAATCACTATCTCAGTACCAACAACTGGATTTCGAGCTATTAGCCTATTTTGGGAGTCGGTAATTTCTAAATGGGTAAAATCAAGTTCTTGAGAGCGTTGTAATATCTCCGCAGCTAGTTTGTCTTGCTGAGATTCCTTGAGAGTGTACCAATCATCACTAATTTTGACTGTAAGATTACTCGTGCGAAAGTTGGCTTGAATTGACTTTATCAGACCAGAGGCAATGCGATCGCTAATTTCAGCCACCTGATTTTCAATAGCCGCAATCAAAGCTTGTTCTGGTGTCAATTCTACGATTGGTGTCGGCGTAGGAATTGGTTCTGGTTCCGGTTCTGGGGTTGGTGGGGTAATTTGTACTTCTGGCGGCGTAATTTCCTCTGGTGGCTGTGGTTCTGGTGCGACTGACTCCGGTGGAGTAGTTATCGTTGATGTTGGTATGGGAACCTCTTCAACTGGTGGAACCGTTGCTATTTCAGTCGGTTTAGCAGTAAGGACAGTTGTAGTCGCCCAAACGAGAATTACAGCAACTCCAGTCACAATTCCCGTCAAAGCTATATCTGATAACTTTGTTGACAAATTTGATGGTAAAAACAAGCGGATTGTCCTTAACAGTCCATCCCATCTCAACTGAAGCTGCTGAAAAAAATCAGGTTTTTCCTCAGTACCAGGTGGGGGTGCTGTCTCCAGTTTTTCCACCGTTACTTCTAAAACCCCAATCGTCCCTTGGAGAAGTTGGATAATTTTAGCCTTCCAAAATGGCTGAACTCTCTGGTAAGGTTTTTGGGGAGGTTGAGTTATCTGCTCATCCGTCGGTTTTGACTGATTGTCTTGTGACATGGAACTTTCACCAAAAGCAGCGAATCAAAGACAAACAACGTACATTATTACTGGTGCTGCCTTCTTTTGCCTTAATGTATCACTTCATTGCTCAAAGTTTTCCGCTAAACTGACTATTTATTAAATTTGGTGACTTATGAACCTGAAACGCCGTCAATTTCTATTTTTAAGTAGCCTCAGCACTATTAGTGCAGGATTTTTAAGCTGGATATTAACTCATCAAAATCATCAAAGTGCTGATATTAGCGATTCAACAACAGCTATAGCCGCTAACCCAGCCAAAAAAGACTTGTTATTACGTTTTGTGTCTGTAGCAGATACGGGGACTGGGGCTAAGGGACAGTATGCCGTGGCTAGAGCGATGAATGCGTATCACAAACAAAATCCTTATGATTTAGTTGTTTTAGCTGGAGACAACATTTACAATAACGGCGAAATTGAGAAAATTAATGAAGTTTTTGAGCGTCCTTATCAACCTTTGCTAAAGCAGGGTGTAAAATTTCAGGCTTGTTTAGGTAATCACGATATTCGTACTGCGAATGGCGATCTACAAGTTAAATATGTCGGCTTTAATATGAAGGGACATTACTATACATTTCGCCGCGGAACTGTACAATTTTTTGCTTTAGATACTAACGGGAACGCTGATTGGGAAAACCAGCTAAGTTGGTTAGAAAAAGAATTAAGTATTAGTAATGCTCCTTGGAAAGTAGTCTTTGGTCATCATCCGATTTATTCATCGGGTCAGTATGGGAGTAATCCAGATTTTATTAAAACTTTCACTCCTCTATTTAAAAAATACGGCGTTCAACTTTACATCAATGGTCACGAACACAATTATGAGCGAACTCGTGCTATTGATGGGACAACTTACTTAATTTGTGGCGCGGGTGCTGGTAATCGTCCTGTAGGGCGTTCTGAGTGGACAGGATATTCTACTAGTGACTTAAGTTTTGCCTCTTATGAGGTGTATAAAGATAGAATAGAAATAAGTGCGATCGCTACTGATAATCGCGTTTTTGATAAAGGGATTATTCAATTAAAATCAGCGTAATTATTATGAAAGTCAAGCGCTTGAAAATCCAATCCTTCCGTGGAATCGGCGATTTGACCCTGGAATTTGATCTAACGGAACCTATTGTGCTTATTGATATCAATGGTGTAGGTAAGTCCAGTATTCTTGATGCTCTTTCCCTCTTACTTTCGCGTTTTATGGAGTGGATCGGAGGCGTTTATACAAAAGAGGAAGTAAGGGTATTTAGTGAACTAGATATTTCTAATAAAGACACATTAACAAGACTGAGTATTACAATTTTATTAGGTAGAGGAGAAGATGATTGGGAAATATCTCGAAGTCGTAATGGGGTATCTGAAGATTCAATGCATGAACTGATAAAATCTACTGCTAATGCAATTTGGCGTCATTGGCAAAATGAGCCTGAATACAACTTACCTCTAGCAGTATACTATCCTGTCAATCGTGCAGTTCTTGATATTAGACTAGAGATTCCAAAGAAAACTCAGTTTAAGCAAATAGATGCTTATGAAAAAGCGCTTACGGGCAGCAGAAATGACTTTGCAATTTTTTTCCAATGGTTTAGAAACCGAGAAGATTTAGAGAGTGAGTTACTACGAGATAATCGTACTTACCAAGATTCACAGTTAAAAGCAGTTAGACAAGCTATATCTTCATTGATACCTAGTTTCTCAAAGTTACGGGTTCGTCGTTCTCCTTTAAGAATGACTGTAATCAAAAAAGGTGAAGAACTTATAGTAAATCAGCTATCTGATGGGGAGAAATGCTTGCTGGCTATGGTGGGAGATTTAGCAAGACGATTAGCGATCGCAAACCCTAGTTTACCAGATCCCCTCCAAGGTAGTGGCGTTGTTTTAATTGATGAAATTGAACTCCACCTACACCCTAAATGGCAACGAGAAATTATTCCGGCGTTGACAAGAACATTCCCCAATTGCCAATTTATCGTCACCACATATTCACCTCAAGTAATTAGCCAAGTCAAGCCGGAAGGAATTTATATTCTAGAAAAAACAGACGAAGGTGTTGTTGCTAAAAGACCAGAAAGTTCCTTTGGGAGAGATAGCAATCGGATATTAGAAGACCTCATGGGTGTTCCAGCACGTCCACAAGAAATTAAAGATCGTTTACATGAGTTATTTAGACTAATTGATGAAGGTAATCTTGATGGTGCTAGGCAATTATCTCAAGAAATTGCTGATATTATTGGACAAGATGAACCAGAATTAGTAAAAGCAAGTGTATCTATTCGACGCAAAGAGATTTTGAAGCGGTGAAATATATCAAAAAAAGTGAGGAGCCAGAAAGTTTTACCGTTTGGAAAAATTTAGCAAATGAGGATTGGCAACCAAGTTGGGAGAACTTCAGCAAACCACAAAAAACCGATGTACATAATTCCTTGTTGCAAGAGCAAGGTTTTATTTGCTGTTACTGTGGAAGACGGATTAATACTGATGATAGCCATTTGGAACATTTAAAGCCAAGAACAACTTATCCTCAATTAGCGCTAGAATACACAAATATACTGGCGTCATGCCAAAAAGATACAGTACGCAAAGAACCTCTCCATTGGTAGTTGTTCACTAAATCATCAGTCGCCTGCCAAGGCATACTTTGATGCTGTCGGATAATAAAGTAGCCTTTTTCAGCAGCAATACCAAATAAGAACTTGAGTGTACAAAAATTCCGGTCTGCTTTTCCATTCATCGTCTTCTTCAACACTAGGTAGCACTTCATCAAACAAAGAACGTTCTTGGGCATGACCGTCTTCACAAGGAAATACATCTATTGCCAGCATCAAGCTCGGATCTAGTACAACCAAAGATTGCCCTGGTAATGGAGCGCTATTGATTTGGCGCAGTTCTTTTAGACGATGTTCACTAGCTGCGATGTCTTCGACAACCCCTTCGGGGAACGCATTACCATCAATAATTTTTACTCGATAACCTGGTAGTAAATCAGGTATTGTTGCGTTTAGATGCCGAATTGTAGCTTCCATTTGTCCAGCGACCTCTCTGACTAACTCCCCATTGATACTCGGTTCGATACCATTGATTTTGTTATAGACCGAGGTAACTGAAACACCTATTTCTTCAGCAGATGCTTGGTGGGCTGCATGTACTGATGGGTAAACTCCGCAGACGGCAAGGCTCATCAAATTGACGACTGTGGAGAATAATAACTCGCGAGTGTACTGGGTTTTTGCACTACGTTCAAACAGTTCATCCAGAATTTGGGGACATAACGCTTTTTCTAAAAGCCCACGAACCATTACGGAAACTGGACTTTCTTTTATGAATCGCTCCAACACCTGCCAAGCGCAACATTTCTATTCTCCACCCAACAGAGTTTCACCTCTTTTGAGCAAACTACAAATCAAGCCATTACACAACACCTTGAAAGGGCTAGTCCTACTTATCTAATTTTCTGATTCCTCCAAAAACAATTAACCAAACTACTACTACAACCCAGTGAATTAAAACTATTACAAACAAAGATCCGGTGAGGATATATGCAGCAGTACATATAATTCCCAAAAATGTAGCTAAAACCAGAAAAGCAGGATCGTAAAATGTGGGAATTCCCGCTTTAAACAAGATTTTAGCATTCAATGGATGATATAAAACAAATAATAATAAACTAACTATTGCCCACAAACTCCATCGGAACCAATTGGTGATTTCGTTAGGATGAGGAAGCAAAAAAACGCGAAAAAAGAGTTCTTCAACAATCGCAGGTAAAAATAAACAGCGCAATATTAATAAGCATTTGTCAATCCAATTTGCAGACCAAATTTGTATATTTAAAAATCCAAACTTCCAACCATAGGGTAGAGCAATAATACTGTAAATTATCAGCATTACAACTATAACTAACCAATCTTGTAGTGTCGGAACTGCCAAGGACGCTAAAACGCGATTTAAAATAATTGAAAGTGGTGAAATATCTGTAAAAGGAATCTTAATTTGTCCTAAAAGGATTGTTGGTGCAATGGGTGTAATATTAGGTTGCCAACCACCTACTTGATTAGTTCGCAAGACTTGCATAATCGCACCATGTTTTAAAAATATTGTGGCGAGATCGTCGTGTGCTTGTTTTGGCATTATTGTTCGCCATGTTGTCAAACCAGCCCAAATACTCCGATCTTCAAATGGTGGCTTCGTTTTTCCTATGCCCGTACCTGCGAGTATACCTGCAAGGCTTTGCCAATCAGCGCGAACTATACCCAAGGGTGCTAATTGTTGTTCTAAAGATTTACCTAATTCAACTAGCCGCTGAAAGCGTAATGTTTGTGGGTGATTGGGGTTAGCGCGTACCCAAGTTTGAATTTGAGGAGTTGTAGCAACTTGGTTTTTAATTGCCAGTATCGCCGCATAAAGTGCTTGGCTTGCGTCCTGGACACATGAGGTAGCAGGTGATACCATTGCGCCACCAGTTCCATCACCAACCCGATAACGTGCCATTGTTACCTGTAATTGTTGCTGGAATTCTTCTAAAGGCGAAAGTTTAATCCCATCAAAATCATAATCTTGCGTTACCGGGTCGAATTTGATCAGAATATCTGATACTGGACGTGTTGCCAGCCAACCACGTTGTAAATTACCCATATAATCAGCCCATGTATGCGTTCCGGCAATAATTCCATCAGGGTTATGGGCATAAATTTGGTGGTATTTAGTCTCGAAGCGTAATTCTTTAGTAAACTCGTCACGGATAACTTCTGCGATTCCAAAAGCAAAATGTCCGGTGATAGTATAAGGTACTCCAACTGGTTCAGCTTTACGTCCGCCAATTCCACCAAATAGGTGTAAGACAATAGCTTTATTGCCTTTTTGCCATTTTGAAACAGATTGATTATGTGAATTTTGTGTTTCTACAGGTTTTAATAATACGGTATTGAATTTACCTTTATTTTTCTCGGTATTTCGCCAATTTACTTCTTGGATGTGATTTAGCCCTAATTTCTCACCAGTAATAATTTGAAGGGGTTCTATTTGAAATAGAGAACGAGGTGCCAGGGCGCTGACTGTAAATATGCCCTTTGCATCGGCAGCGCCATAAATATACCATCCAGCTTCACCCACAGGCGATTGTTCGATTTGCTGCGAACTTGAAGGAGCAAAATTTCGTGTATCTATTACTTGTTGGGGAATACGAATAGTTTCTTCAAGACCATCAAACTTATTGGAATTAGGGTTATAATGCTTTGTCAAAAAATAATCACTATACTGCTTTTCTTTGGGAATTAAAAGAGTTTTGGAGCTAGATTGTACTGGTTTAATTATTTTTACTAGCCCATAAAATCTACCAGTTGCTAAAATAGGTTCGCGTTCAATTTGCAAAATAGATTTTTCTTGACTTGCATCAATGATTGTACTTGCATCTAAAGCAACGATTGTTTCATCAACAGGATTTGCACCAGCCAAAGAGCGTAAAATACCTACTTTACGAACTCCATTTAGTCGAAAAGGATGAATGTTTCCTTGTTTTTGACTTTTAATCACTTCTGAAGTGAAATTTATATCTCGCGTTACCGCTCGATCCAAAGCAAGTAAATCTTTATTTTTTTTCCACTCCAAACGTACAATTTTACCTAACAAATTTTGTGCTGTAGGTGGTACATATTGTACTTCCATCCATACCCAATCTAAACCATCTTGTAATTGCTGTTTGGTTGGTAAAATTAACCTTCCTACCCAATTGCTAATAGGTTTATAAAGATTTGTAGATGGAGTTTTGGTAATGGGATAAAAACCAGATTGATTAAAATTTTGTCGAATATGAATTGCGTAATTGCTTTCTTGCTGTACTAGCTGGGGTTGTTTTGAGGAAAGTTGCCATATCACAATTACTGCGATGAACGCTAGCGGTAATAATATCGTAAATAGTAGCTTTGCTTTTCGACTCAATCCACGAAAAATCATATATTATCAACAAGTTTTAGTTGCTGATAATCTTACTCCAAATATATTGTTTTGAGTCTATGCCGTAAAGGACTGACAAATAAAAAGATTCAACTAATTCTTGTGGAGTGGGCGATACGAGAGCCATACAGACTGGGCGGGCAAGATGCCCACCCCACAAGATTGGATAATTTATTTCTTGGAAGTCTCTAATCCAGGACTATTTGATCCTAAATGTAGGCGATATATCAATACGCTTGGGTTTTCGAGACGCGATAAATCGCCGTCTCTACAAGTGTTTTGGGCGATATATGAGAATACGCTTGGGTTAAAGGTTATTGGTGTAGAGAATTGGTCTTTGAAGACGCGATTTATCGCGTCTCTACATTCTTTTTCACCAAATGAATGACAAACAGAAAGTTCTGAGCGCCGATTTCCGACGCTCAGAACTTTGGAGACAAACTTGGCGTGTGAACATGCAGTGTTTATTTGCCTAACAGCTTAAAAGCGATAGTTGCGATCGCGCACCCACATACTAACTGGCACTGCTTTACCTTGTGGATCGACTTTCGCCTTGACCACAATGGGCGGTACTTGTCCTCTGCGGGCGCGTTGGGCTTGTAAGTCGTTCCGAATCTGCTGGCGTTGGTTTTCGGGGATGTAATATGTTTCCAAGCCGTAGTTAATAGAGCCATCCTGATAAACACCTTTTAAGGCTGCCTGATTGGCTCTAAGAGTTGTGGGGCGATCGCTACTTACTCTTAACGGTCTCCAAGCTCTCGGAACACCACTACCAGAGGATAGCTGCTCTTGCAAAGTCACGTAGATATTGGTTCCGTCAGGCAATCTTCTGCCACTTCCACGACCTTTGCTGACTAGTGTTTGCCAGCCAGGTAGTCTACTTAAAGTTGATGTACGGGATATGTTGTAATCTAAGGCTAAGGTGTTACCTTCTAACACATTGTTAGGGTCTACAGGTACGGTTTGCAAAATCACCGTCTTACCTGTTACGTCTGTATAAACCGCTTGGGCTGGTACTGCCATAATTAACCCTGTTTGCAGCGCCAGGGGAGCTAGTAACCGCCAAAAAGGTAAGGGCTTATTCGATTTTTGTTCAGTTGCAATCAAGTAATCCCGAAAAGTCACCTTATTAGAGAATTCGGCTTCGGGAGACAAGGGCTTATTCTTAGATTCAGAAGAGGTATTCGTCATGAGCGTAGTCCTAAAAAGCAGAGGTGTTGAGGAGTTCAAAAGTAACGAGATTAGGACTGACGCAGAGAAACTTTAAAAATTTTGACGCACAGAGATTTCAGAATTTTGGATTTTAGATTTTAGATTTTTATTCAATCCAAAATTTAAAATTCAAAATCTAAAATTTGCCCTACTTTTTACTTGTAGAGCTACCACCAGGTAGGCGGCGTTCAAACCAGAGTCCAGCGCTAATTAAAGCAGAACCGCACAGGATATAGACTAGCGACTTAAAAAGTAAGTCGGTGTCGTACTCTTGCACGCGACTGATAATTTGCAGTGTTACTAACAGCATACCGCCCCAAAAGGAACTTCTGTTGCTTAATTTCAATCCTTCTTGAATTAGTCCCCAGGCTAATGTTGCAAGAAGTACATTGAAAATGAAAATGCCAAGTTCATCAATCCGGCTGATAGTTTGATGCCAAAAAGGTACTATTACAATGAAGACCAGAAATGTACTAATGACAGCAGTCGTGAAAATCACTTCGCGGCGCGGAGGGTTATTTCTTTGGCGCAGTAGAAACAACCATTGCAATACCGCCAAGCCGCTGAGAATCCCCAAATCGATAATCGGCAGAGACTCGAATAAGTTTGTCAAATTCGTTGGCTGATTAAAACTATAATCAGGAGATTCCCAGACCCAACGAAAAGACAGAACATAAAAGACGATGCCGAAGCTTACCAACGCTAAATTACGGGCTAGAGATTGAAACAATCTATAATTTATGGTTGGAAACAGTAAATCATCATAACTCCAGAATAATGCAGATGGGAGTGCAAAAGCAAAAGATGCCACCCAAGGGGCTATATCAGCATAATTTAGCAGTGGCAGAGGATTAAGGTTGGCTTGTAAGGAACTAGCAAAAACAAAGGCTGCTAGACCAAAAATCCAACGCGATCGACAGAAGTAGGCTAAAGGTACAAATACTAGCCATGCTAACAAAGGTAGATGCTGTACTACTAGCCGCGACCAAGTTAACTCACCTGAAGCGTACCATAAGTCTTCTAGTCCAGTCCAGTAGCCAATTTCTACGAGGACAATTGACAGAATTCCTAAAGAATTTAAGGACAAACTGAAGGCCATGACTACAACACCGAATCCCCAGGCGAGAAACAGTTGGGAAGCTGAACCGATGATGTTGAACATCTGGGCCATCAGAAGTAAATTTGCACCGAAGATGAAGGCGCTTAAAATTAGCAACCCCTCTCCCAGTAGGCGTTTGCTTCGCTCTGGTTTCTTTCCTTCAGGTGGTCTCCAACTGTAAAATCCAGTAATTGCGATCGCAAAAAACAAACTCATCATCAAAATAAATTTGATTTCTCGCGATCCTCCCTGCCAGTTTCCTGATACAAAGGTAATTATGCCTAAGCATAATAGTATGCTGCCGATAGCAATTGCGATCGCTTTGTTGCGATCGCGTGCAGCAGCTTCCAGGTTTTTAAATTGATAACGTTCTGCTATCTGTTCATACTGCGAAGAACTAATTAATCCTTCATCCCTCCATAATTGTGCTTGTTTGCGTAATTTTTCCTGAAAACTATCTAAGAACATGACCTTCTCCGGTGCAGTGGGGTAGCTTGGCCATTGCGATCCCAATGGCGGTCATTATATGAATGAGTATGAAGCCAAAAGCCTTAATTACATTGTTCTTGTGTAACAGTTTGATTTTGATTCAGATACAACGTACTAATTCGTAATTCGTAATTCGTAATTCGTAATTTATATGGAAAAACCTTCTAATTTATTACTTAAAGTCTCGCGGCGTTTGTTCGCCAATGTAGACGATCAAGAAAAATTTATTGAGGCTTTAATGAATCCTCAGCCTTTTTCACCCAGTATTCTTTGGTGTCAAGAAAAGCCAGAAATCTCGCCTTTGGCAGTAGAAACACCAACCTCTTGGCAACCACAATTTATAGACCGCTTATCTCTGGGAGAAAAACCTGGTAAGCATCCCTTACATGAAAAAGGATATTTCTATTGTTTAGATTTTTCTTCGGTGTTTGCAGCTACTACTTTCTTAGCTATTTCTCAGTCAGTGTATGTAGTTTTTGATATGTGTGCCGCACCAGGAGGTAAAAGTATCTTTGCTTGGAGAGCTTTAGAACCTGAATTACTCATCAGTAATGAAGTTATTGGCAAACGTCTGGGAATGCTAATTTCTAATTTGAAGCGTTGCCAAATTAATCCTAGTGCAGTGGTTAATAGAGATTCGAGTATATTTGCCCAAATGTTCCCTGACTCTAGCAATTTAGTAATTGTAGATGCTCCTTGCACCGGACAATCTTTACTTGCTAAAGGCGAAAAAGCACCTGGATGTTTTCACCCAACTGCTATTAACAAGAGTGCAAATCGACAAAAGCGGATTATAGCTAACTCTGCTAAACTGGTTTCACCTCAAGGCTATCTTGCGTATATGACTTGTACATATTCTCCCGAAGAAAATGAGCAGGTTTGTGAATGGTTTTTAGAACGCTTCCCCCATTTTCAAGCGATAGAAATTAGCCTTTTAGCTCAATATCAATCGCATTTAACTACGATGCCTTGTTATCGGATGTTTCCTCAAGATAGGTTAGGTGCTGGTGCATTTACAGTTTTGTTTAAAAATACTAATGAGGATGAGGATGAGCCGAAAAAAATAGATTTGGATACAATATCTTCGCTGTATATCTACCAAAATATTAAAAATTCAAGTTAGGTATAAAAATCCTTGCCCCTCAACGCGCTCAGATACCCACTCAAAATCTGCTACACTATCTTTCAGTTGGCGCTGTCGCAAAATCTCAACTCCCGCGACTGTCGCCACTCCAAAAATTCTCTTGATAAACCCAATACCTAAAGTTGCGATCGCCTTTTCAATTTCATCATTCCATCTCAGAACCGAGTTAAGAGCCTGATAACTCTAAACTTTGTCGAAAAGAGACGATCGCTTTATTCAACGCTACCATATCAATTAAAAATGCATCATGCCCGTGGGTTGACTTCAGCCACGCCAGTTGAGCATTAGGAATTAGATTTGCTAATTCTTGTTGTTCCACTGGGGGATAGAGGATGTCAGAATCAATGGCGACAACTAAAGTTGGTTGCTGGATGCTTTGCAAAACAGATTCATAATTTGATAAATTAGCAACTGTGCGATCGCGTGCAATATCGTGGCGATCCATAATCTGGGTGAGAGTAATGTAAGTATTGGCATCAAATCGTTCTGTGAGCTTTTGACCTTGATGCTGTAAATAACTGGCTATAGCAAACTGCTCAGATGCATCATACTCCCGTCCAAAGCGGTTTGTAAAACTATCCCAAGAACGGTAAGTAGACATCGCCATCATCCGCGCCACTGCTAATCCCTGATTTGGGGGCGCATCCAGGGTATAGTTGCCTCCTTGCCAGTTTGGATCGGCATAAATTGCCTGTCTTTGGGCTTCACTTAATCCAATACACCAAGCTGAGTGCCTGCCAGAAACAGCAATAGGTGCGATCGCTTTCACCTTTTGGGGATATAATAATGCCCACTCTAATGCTTGCATTCCACCGAGCGAACCGCCAATTACAAACCGCAGAGATTGAACACCCAAGTATTCTAGTAGTACAGCTTGCAGGTGAACTATATCTCGGATTGTAATCTCAGGGAAGGATACACCATAAGGGTTCCCGGTTATGGGGTTGATAGTAGTTGGCCCAGTTGTACCGTAACAGCTTCCCAAGATATTGCTGCACACAATAAAATCGCGTTCGGGATTAAAAGCCTTCCCTGAACCAAACAAAGATTCCCACCAATCATCAGCGTCAGCCGAACCAGTTAAAGCATGACAAATCAGTACTCCATTATCGCCTTGAGCATTTAACTGTCCCCAGGTGCGATAAGCAACCTGAACCCCAGTCAATGTTTCGCCCCCTTCTAGTTGAAATGGCATCGTCAACTGATAAAACTGGGTTTGCGGTGAGATGAAGTCTGAGTAGATCATATCTATCGGTGAGTGGGGAGAAATCAATTCAAAATTCAAAATTCAAAATTGAATAAAAAGACTGGGGGAGATGGGCGAGTAGGGAGAAGAATTTTCCCCTCCGCCCCCCGCACCCTGCCCCTCTGCCTCTTTTCAAGGTCCAATTCTTTATTGAAAACTAAATCCTAACTTGTTGGAATGCCTGCTGAAAATCTTCTTTGATATCGTCGATATGTTCAATTCCTACTGATACTCGCACTAAATCGGGTGTCACTCCTGCTGAAAGCTGTTCGTCATCATTTAGCTGTTGATGGGTTGTAGAAGCAGGATGAATAACGAGAGTTTTCGCATCACCAACATTTGCTAAATGACTCGCCAGTTTTACATGATTAATAAAAGTTTTACCTGCCTCCAGTCCACCTTTGATGCCAAAATTTAAAACTCCCCCAAAGCCATGCCTGAGATATTTTTTCGCTCGTTCATAATACGGATGATTAGGAAGTCCGGGATAATTAACCCAAGAGACTTGCTCTTGTTGCTCTAACCACCGAGCCAATTCTAAAGCATTACTCACATGACGATCTACACGTAGGGAAAGAGTCTCTAATCCTTGCAGTAACAAAAAGGCGTTAAATGGACTCAAGGATGGGCCAAAATCTCGCAACCCTTCAACTCTGGCACGAATAATAAAGGCAATGTTGCCAAATGTTCCATTAGGGCCAAACACTTCTTGAAAATTTAGCCCATGATAGCCGGGTGCTGGCTCAGTAAATAGAGGGAATTTGCCGTTCCCCCAGTCAAATTTACCCGAATCAACAATTACGCCACCAATGGAAGTACCATGCCCACCAATCCATTTAGTTGCAGATTCCACTACAATGTCTGCACCATATTCAATTGGTCGAGCTAAATACCCACCAGCCCCGAAGGTATTATCCACAATTAAAGGTATGCCGTTTTCGTGGGCAATGTGAGCTAAAGCTGCAAAGTCGGGGATGTTGAATTGAGGATTGCCAATGGTTTCAACATATAACGCTTTCGTGCGATCGTCGATCGCCTGACGGAAACTTTCTGGCTCATCTCCATCAACGAATTTGACATTAATACCCAAACGTGGTAAAGATACTTTAAACTGGTTGTATGTTCCCCCATACAAGAAACTAGTGGAAACAATATTATCCCCAGCCTGAGCGATGGTACTGATTGCCAAGAATTGTGCCGCCTGACCACTGGCGGTTGCTAATGCTGCTACTCCTCCTTCTAAGGCAGCAATCCGCTTTTCAAATACATCCGTCGTCGGGTTCATGATTCGGGTGTAAATGTTACCAAATTCCTGGAGAGCAAATAACCGCGCTCCGTGGTCAGCGTCGTCAAAAACGTAGGAAGTCGTTTGGTAAATCGGTACAGCACGAGCATTCGTTCCAGGAGCCGGCTCTTGTCCAGCATGAACTTGCAGAGTTTCAAAACGATATTGTTCAGACATAAGCAGTTATTTGAGTTTCCAATTATACGTATTGAAGGAGGTAGGACGCAGGGGGCAGGGGGCAGGAGGAAATCAGTTGGGGATTTACCTCGACGACTGATTTGGCAGCCCTGAACTACCGTACCCTGCGGGAAGCTAACACACCAGTGGGGGTCTTAAACCCTTGCGCTATCTGTTTCCTGCCTTCCTAGATAATACTAATTGAGTGTCGGGTTGGATTAATCAACGGTAATTTACAAGGCTTACCGTATTTTAACTGGTCACGCTCAGGATTCCCCGTCTTTACAGCAGTTTTCATGTATTTGAACCACATCTGTCATAGGGGGAATTCATGAATTGCCCCTACTGTGTGGTCTATTTAGGGACTTCCAAATAAAAAAATATCCAATTAACTCTTGTGGGGTGGGCGTCTCGCCCGCCATACAGACTGGGCGGGCAGGATGCCCACCCCACAATATTGGATAATTTCTTTCAACGATGTGAGACAAGCCATTCGGCTTTTCTTAGTGCCGAATGGCACTGCTACGTTATATTTGAATCTAAAACTTTTTGTTAAAGAGCAAATCTGGGCGGTAACTTTATCTGGAAAGAGAAAATATTGATCTCTGCTTTAGATGACATTTTCAGCTTTCAGCTAAGATTGATGGTTAGTTTTTCACTCTCACTATCTATGCCTCGAAACCACAACAGCAATTCCCGAAGATTGCCCAAAATTAAAACCACGATTGTCTACATCTTTGGCATCATTACTGTTTTAGTCCTAGCCTTTCCTTGGCTGTACGAAATTAAAACCAAGGCTGGGATTGACATATCACCTGGACGCCACGCTGGAACCTTTTTTGAAAAACATACTTACGGACTTTTCAAGTGTGAGTGGCTTTATCCTTATCATTGTGAGCGCCCCAAAGGTTAACTAAACCTCATCTATGTTGAAACCTAGAGTTTTTTAAAAGATATATTTATGTAGGTTGGGTGGAGTGAAACGCAACCCAACATTACCATCAAATTTTATGTTGGGTTACGCTATCGCTGCACCCAACCTACAAAACTACGGTTCTCAAGGTAGACAAGGTTTAAAGGAATTTAACTTTGCATACCAAGCAAGAGTATTAATTAATACTTCATAAGCATTATCTTAGCTTTCATTGATGCTTTGCTTCCGCAAGACTAGCCAAACTGAGAGCAGAGCGATCGCTACACCAGCGCTAATAAAACAATAAATGTAGCCGAAGTTATCTACAATTCTACCGAATACTGCTGCACCGATTCCTTGTCCGACAAACAGGTTGAAGGCGAACAACGAAACAGCAGTACCTCGTGCTTCGGGGGCTAGCTCAGTGGCTTGGGTTTGGAGGGTGCTGTGCATCATATAAAAGCCCAATCCCATTAAAAGAGTCGAGGGGATAAAAAGTATCCAATTCTGGAATAATGCGATCGCTAAGAAGCTGATGCACATTAAACCTCCTCCCACCCCCACTAAACCAATTTCACCCAGTCGCCTGACTAACCATTTGACTGAGCGACTGTAAATTAGTCCACCTAATCCAAAACTACTGAGCATAAACCCGATCGTTACATAACTGAGACTATAGTGATCGCGCAGAAATGCCCCAGCGTAAGCAAATGCCCCAAATAGGCAAAAGCCTTCCACAAACACCCCGACAATCACAGTCTGGGCAATTGGTTGAATCAGTAGTTGGTAATAAGGTCGAAATGTTATCCTACTCTGACCTTGGGAAGGTTGGCTATCAGGCAGATGGCGCGTCTCACGCCATAGAAGTCCAGCAATGATAAGGGAGACGATCCCAAATAAGAGAAAGATATCACGCCAGCCGATATATTCTCCAAAGATGCCGCCCAAACTACCACCGAGAATTTGACCTAGTACTAAGGCACTTAAATACTTGCCGATGGCAGCTTGACGTTCTTCATAAGGAAAATTGTCACCGATATAAGCTAGGGTGACAGGGATTACCCCAGCAGCCGCCATCCCGGTGAGAAACCGCAGCAAGGTAAGTAAGAAGATATTTGACACAAAAGCACAAACAGCCGTGCCTACAGCAAATGCCGCCAATGCGACTGTAATTACCTGAAGTTTGCCAATGCGATCGCCTAGTGGCCCATAAACTAATTGAAATAGCCCGTAGGGAATCGTATATGCCGAGATAATCACCGCAGCAACGCCAACACCGACATTAAAATTGTCAGCAATGATGTGCAACAGCGGGTCAATTACCCGTGCATCGGCAATCACCATAAAGGCAGCAGCGCCCAACAGTCCTAATGAGACAGGTGTTTTTCCTGCTATATCCTTTGCTGATCTATCCACTTTTTATAAAGACTTTGTTTTAGGGATTTATTGTATGTCATTTGTGCTTGAAGACAAAATAAGATATAGCGAATGCTTAACTGAACCGTATTGCATTAAAGCCAACTATATCTTAATAATTATTATGGGCTAACCACACCTTCCAAGTAATTATGTTCTATTTTCCAACCATAGAACTGTTATAGTACCTATTCCATAAGCAATGATATCTTTCCAATCAAATACACTTCCTAAGGCAACAGCCAAAATCTTATATTTTTGCAATCCTAAAGTATTTACAAAATTAAAATATTGAAGAATTTCTATAGTACAAGAAAATGCAAAAACTGATAAGGCAACGATGGATGATTGTATATTTGAAAAGGTTCTGACGAAGCAATAAATTAGGATAACTACTAAAAAATCACCAATAAAAGGACGGATAAAACTCTCATTGACAAAAACTGCAATACATACCTCTATTAAAAATAGTATAGCCGTCAAGTAGAAATATTTTTTATTGAAAATCAACATAGCATCGCCTTTAGGCGTGGGGAGTGTCAATGATACAAAGGTAGGGGTTGACTTCTTGTTCAACCCCAGAATGCTCAAAGCTGAATAGTTTTCGCCGACTGGTTAAATAACAAATCTCGTGATTTATCTGGATCGAGCGCTTGAGTTTTTAAAGCTTCGGCTTTCTCGTAGGCGCGAATTGTTGCCGGACGGGCTTTAATTGTCTCAAACCAGCGCTTGACGTGAGGAAAATCCTCTAGATTTTGACTTTGGCGTTCGTGGGACACAATCCACGGATAGGCGGCAATATCGGCAATGGAATAATCGCCAGCTACAAATTCTCTATCTGCTAATTGCTTATTCAATACTGCATATAAGCGTCCTGTCTCATTTACGTAGCGGTTAATGGCATATTCAATCTTTTCGGGAGCATAGCCGCTAAAGTGATGATTTTGTCCCGCCATTGGCCCTAGTCCTGCCATTTGCCAGAACAACCATTCTAAAACTTGAGTGCGATGACGTATATCTTGGGCAATTAATTTGCCAGTTTTGTCTGCCAAATATAGCAAGATTGCGCCCGACTCAAATACCGAAATTGGCGCACCTCCATTTGCTGGTTCGTGGTCAACGATCGCCGGAATACGATTGTTAGGAGAAACCTTCAAAAATTCGGGCTTAAATTGATCCCCAGCCCCAATATTCACCGGAATTATGGTATAAGGTAAGCCGACTTCTTCCAAAAAAATCGTAATTTTATGACCGTTGGGGGTTGTCCAATAGTAAAGTTCAATCATGATTATTTCTCCTAAAATTATCCAATTTTTTTGTAGGTTAATAGTGCCTTACAGACATCTCTTCATTAGGAATTAGATTGCGGTGATTTAGCGATCGCAGCCCAAACTCTATGATGAACTTCAAGAATTTGCGTAGGATATCTTGTTTCGAGTAATGTCGCAAATTCTTGGTCAAATATTTCTACCTTTTCTGGTGTCAAGCTGGCTCCCACACCGGCACTAGCACGAATTCTTCCCCGCCAAGCCTCGTGTGTATAAGGTGCAAATACATCGTAAGAAAATGTGCGGATTTCTCGAAATCCTCCTTCGCCAATATCTTGTAACCATAGGGGATGCAAGCCATTACCGCCGCCCATATTCCAGGCGGGATTATGAGCCTCGATCAGTTGTTCTGTGGCTTCAACGACATTACCTTTTAAAGGTATCCAATCAAAATGTGCGATCGCGATCGAGCCATTTCTTCTCAATATGCGAGTAATTTCCTGGACGGCACGCGGACGATCAAACCAATGCCAACACTGTCCAGCCGTGACTACATCAGCACTGGCATCTGGTAACTCGGTATTCTCAGCAGTTGCGACTCGATAATCTACTTGGAGTTGGGCAGATTCGCTTAACTGTCTGGCTTGTTCTAAAAGTGACACTGATGGATCGATGCCGATTACATAAGCACCTCTATCAGCAAAGCCCCGCGCTAGCGTTCCTGTTCCTGTACCCAGGTCAACAATGTTTTGCCCTGGTAAACCTATACCATATTCAGACAGTCTGTTAAATAATGAACTAGGAAAGCCTGCGCGGTGTTTTGCATAATCAGTAGCAGTTGCACCAAAATCAATTTTCATACCTACAAAACTATTTTTGTAACAATTGTCTGGGCTAGAAGTTCTCTACCCACGGACGTAGTTCTACTTCATAAGTCCAAGCACTGCGGGGTTGGTTGAGGATATTGAGATAAGTTTGAGCGATCGCATCTGGGTCAAGAGTACTATCAGGATTATCTGCTGGATCTTGGCGAACTGCTGAACGGATTCCACCATCAATCACGAAATGCGCTACGTGGATATTCTTTGGTGCTAATTCTCTAGCAATACTTTGAGCCAAACCGCGCAGTGCAAATTTACCCATTGCAAAGGGAGCAGACAGCGGATAACCCTTAACACTCGCTGAGGCTCCAGTAAAAAATATCGCCCCGCCGCCAAGTTGCAAAAACCTTTTGGTAGCAGCTTGGGCTACAAGAAAGCCACCATAAGCAGTAACATCTAGGGTTTTTGCCACTTCACCAGGGTCTAGATCGACCAGAGGCCCCCGCACCCGAAAACTGGGATTGTAAACGACAACATTCGGGGAACCGACTTTTTGCTCGACATCAATAAATAACTGTTCTACTTCATCCGGCTTGGAGGCATCAGCAGCGAAACTAACCGCCCCAATTTCACTGCTCAATTGAGTGAGTTTTTCAATTTGGCGAGCTGCTAAAGCTACGGTAAATCCTTCTTTGGCAAATAGGCGAGCTAAAGAAGCGCTCAATCCATTACCTGCACCGACAATTAAAGCTGTTGTTGCCATAAATTTAATTCTCCATAACTGAAGATAAGTGTGAATTGCCCTTAGTGGGACTTTGACCAATTTGCAGTACACCAACTGCGGCAATCAGACAGAGAACGCCTGATAAAATAAACGCTTGTAAATAACTACCCGTCCAGGTTCTCAAGACTCCGGCTCCGAATGCTGCTGTGGCTGCACCAAGCTGGTGTCCGGCGACAATCCAACCGAACATCACGCCGACATTTTCTTTACCGAAGATGTTGGCAACCAGACGGACTGTTGGTGGTACGGTAGCAATCCAATCAAGTCCGTAGAAGACGGCGAAAATGGAAAGTCCATAGAAGGAAAAGTTGAAACTGAAGGGCAAGAAAATCAAAGATAAACCCCGCAGTCCGTAGTACCAACACAATAAGTAGCGATTGTTCCATCGGTCAGATAGCCAACCGGACATAGTAGTTCCGAAAAAATCGAATAGTCCCATGATTGCTAAAAGACCCGCCGCCTTGACTTCTGGGATACCGTGGTCAATACAAGCAGGAATCAGATGAGTACCAATTAACCCATTTGTGCTTGCGCCACAGATAAAAAAGCTACCAAATAACAGCCAGAAGTCGCGATTACGCATTCCCAGCCAGAGGGCGTTAAGGGTGGAGGCGATGGAATTGACTTTGGGCTGTAACACTTCCACAGTTTCGCTGTTGTCGCCAAAGGGTCGCAAACCAACATCCGCCGGACGATCGCGCATAAAGACTGCGATCGCTGGAATAATTAAAAGTGCTACACCACTAAGACCTAGAGCCGCAGTTCGCCAGCCAAAGCGATCGGCGACTGAAGCCAGCATGGGTAAAAACACTAGTTGCCCCGTAGCTGTACTGGCAGTTAAAATACCTAGAACTAGACCCCGCTTTTCCAAAAACCAGCGATTGACAACAATAGCACCCAAAACCAGGGCGATAACTCCGCTACCAGAACCGACTACTACACCCCACAGCAAGACTAGCTGCCAAGGCGCTGACATCAAAGTGGTTAAACCGACACCAAGGGCAATGACAGCAAGCGAAAATACCATCATCCGCCGAATGCCGATCCGCTCCATAACGGTGGCAGCAAAAGGGCCAATTAATCCGTAGAGTACCAAGTTAATGGAGATTGCTAAAGATATAGTTGCTCGACTCCAACCGAACTCTTGTTCGAGAGGCACTATAAAAACTCCAGGAGCAGAGCGAATTCCGGCTGCTACCAGCAAGGCTAAGAATGTTAAACCTGCAACGATCCAGCCATAGTGGAACGAACGACGCGCGAGGAAGGAAGCTAGGGACATGAGTGGGGGTGGGGAGTGGGGAGTGGGGAGTGGGGGGCAGGGAGCAGGGGAGCAGAGGAGCAGGGGAGCAGAGGAGCAGTAATACCAATTGGAAAAAAGAATGCGACAAATAGACCATTTGTAGAGACGCGATAAATCGCGTCTTTACTTTACCCAAGGATGTGTTGCAATCATTAATTGAATTGGTATAAGT
Organism: Nostoc sp.; assembly: GCF_036916655.1. Classification (GTDB taxonomy): domain Bacteria; phylum Cyanobacteriota; class Cyanobacteriia; order Cyanobacteriales; family Nostocaceae; genus Nostoc. The sequence continues at coordinate 42,702 of NZ_JBALFY010000107.1, read as the reverse complement.
TTTAGTTTTTCCCCTCTACCCCTCTGCCTTTTTCCAATGCCCCATTCCCAATTTAGGAAAATTTACCCTGCATAAGGGTTGCCAATTCTGTCTACAGAGACATTAGAGGAGAATGGCAAACGACCGGGATTTAAGCGTGGCTCGGCTGCATAGCCAACAGGGACTAAAACAGCGATCGCTAAATCTGGATTATCCCCAGCACCAATTACTTGCTTTACCTGATCCTCAATCCAACCGTTCATAAAACAAGTCGATAATCCCAAACTTTCTGCTGCTAACACCAAATGGGTAGCAGCAATAATCGCATCTTTGATGGCATACTCCCGTTGCTTGTCTCCTAGCCCCTGTTGAAATTGCGGAATAGCAGTTTTAAAATAATTTGCCGTACCTTCATTCCAGGCCCCAGTTGCAAGAGCCTGTTCAATGATCGGGTTCAAGTTTGTTTCAGATGCAGTTGCATCAGCAGCAAACACAAAGGTAACTGGTGCTTGGACAATTTGCTGTTGATTCCACGATGCTGCTGATAAGGCTGCTTTTTGTGCTTCATCTTGCACGAGAATAATTTGCCAGTCCTGAATATTGAAGCTGCTGGGTGCTGCCACGGTCAACTCTACTAGTTGCTTGAGTAGTTCTGGGGCGATGGGGTCTGTTTTAAAAGTTTTGATAGAACGACGTTTAGCGATCGCACTTGGTACATCTAAAGGTTGGGTTTGGATGACGGTACTCATGAGATTCTCCTGATAGTTGGATTATGACCAAACAATTCGTAATTAGCATACAAGCGAATGTATTTATTCATGAAACAAAAATAAAAATTATTCCTTGTTTCCGAATAAACAACTTAGGGAACTCCAAGAAATAAATTATCCAATATTGTGGGGTGGGCATCTTGCCCGCCCTATGGACTGGGCGGGCAAGATGCCCACCCCACAAGAGTTAATTGAATATTTTTTTATTGGTCAGTCTCTTACCTACAGTACGCCCAAGGGACAATTACGAATTACGAATTACACGTTAGCTACAGGTTCATTAGCAGGCGACCAAAATGGATAGTCTGTATATCCCTGTTCACCACCACCATAAAAGCTTGCTTGATTTGGTTGATTTAGTGGTGCATTCAAAGCCAAGCGTCGGGGTAAATCGGGATTTGATATAAATAATGTGCCAAAGGCAACTAAATCTGCGGCTTTGTTTGCCAGTACAGCATCGCCTTTTTCACGAGTATAACCACCATTGACGATGAGTGTACCTGTAAAGCGATCGCGTATATGACTGGTGGGTACAATTATTCCGCCATGTCTGATGTCTGCCTCTGTTGCTTCATAAATATGTAGATATGCCAAATTAAACTGGTTCAATGCTTGAGCCGCATAACCAAATGTCTCCAAAGGATTGGAGTCACGGATATCGTTAAAAGTCCCACTGGGAGAAAAACGTACCCCAACTCGGTTAGAATCCCACACACTAGTTACCGCCTCTGTCACTTCCAACAGGAATCGGGCACGATTTTCAATGGAACCGCCATATTTATCTGTACGTTGATTAGTACCATCCCGAAGAAACTGATCTATTAAATAACCATTAGCTGAGTGAATTTCCACCCCATCAAACCCAGCCGCTAGAGCATTTGCCGCTCCCTGACGGTACTGTTCGACGATCTGTGGTATTTCCGATGTTTCTAAAGCACGGGGAGTAACAAAAGGTTTTGGCCCCTCAAAAGTTGAAGCTTCACCTTTAGGAGCGATCGCAGAAGGTGCTACAGGTAAAACTCCATTCGGTTGTAAGTCAGGATGAGAAATTCTGCCGACATGCCATAGTTGCAAGAAAATTCTTCCTCCCTGCTGATGTACGGCATCGGTTACTAACTTCCATCCCTCCACCTGTTCTGATGAATGAATTCCTGGTGTCGCGGGATAGCCTTGTCCTTCAGGAGTTACCTGTGTTGCTTCAGAAATAATCAGTCCAGCAGAAGCACGTTGAGCATAGTAAGTAGCATTAAGTTCGTATGGGACGTTTCCCTTAGCTGCCCTATTTCGGGTTAAGGGTGCCATTACGATCCGATTAGGTAATTCCAGATTCCCTAATTGGTAGGAAGAGAATAAGTTTATATCAGTTGTCATTGGTTATATCTCCAAATTATTTTACATTGGCCATTGCCTCGTTCCCAGTCTCCGACTGGGAATGCTCGTCGTTGAGGCTCCGCCTCCCTTCTTGGCGGCAGAGCCGCTTTTGAGTTGCATTTCCAGTCTCCGACTGGAAACGAGATTTAAAAAGGGTTTGGTCTATTGCTGTGCCCCTACGACAGATATACTTCAAATACTAAACAATCGACCGAATAACGCCACCATCTACCCGCAAAGCTGCACCATTAGTTGCTGATGCTACGGGACTAGAAAGATAAACTACGATCGCTGCTACTTCTTCATTAGTTGCAAAGCGTTTAATTAAGGAACTTGGACGCACATTCTGAAAAAATTCCGCCTCAACTTCCGTTGGACTAATGCCACGTTCCTGCGCCAGCTTGCTGATAAACTCTTCAACGCCTTCGGAGCGAGTTGGCCCTGGTAGGACTGAGTTTACTGTGACTCCAGTGCCGACAGTGATTTCTGCTAGTCCTCTGGCAATTGCTAGTTGCGCTGTCTTGGTTGTGCCGTAGTGAATCATTTCCACTGGGATCTGAATAGCAGATTCGCTGGAGATAAAAATTATCCGTCCCCAGTTTTGCTCTAGCTGCTTTTGCAGATATTGCCGACTCAAGCGGACTCCACTGAGGACGTTAACCTCAAATATGTTTAACCAATCTTTATCAGTAATATCAAAGAAAGTTTTTGGCTCATAAATACCTAAATTGTTGATGAGAATATCAACGTGAGGAACTTTTTCAAAAAGTTGTTCTACCCCTGATGCCGTGCCGGTGTCAGCAACAACACCAGAAACTTTCGCATTGGGTGTACTTTGCTGAATTTTAGCGATCGCTTGAGCTACTCTTTCTTCAGACCGACCATTGATAATTACTGATGCACCCTCTTGAGCCAACCCAAGAGCGATCGCCAAACCAATGCCTGCGGTTGAGCCACTCACCAACGCGGATTTACCATGCAGTTTCAAGTCCATTTCGCTCTTTCCCCGTTAGTTGAAACAGAATGATCTGGGTACTGGGGACTTGGAGAAAAGTCTGAGCGCCAAAAGTCAGCGCTCATAACTTTGGAGGGATAAGGGGGACAAAGAATATTGAACAAGTCTCTTCCTAATCCCCAGTCCCCAATCCCCACCCCTCAAATTAAAGATGCTGTGCTAAGGTCTTATTCAAGGTAGTTTTTGGGACTGCCCCGACGACAGTATCAACCTGCCGACCTCCCTTAAAAACCATCAGCGTCGGAATGCTGCGAATTCCGTAATGGCTAGCGACAGTAGGGTTTTGATCTGTGTTCAGCTTCACAAATTTCACCTGTCCTTCGTATTCAGCAGCAACTTCATCGACGACTGGGCCCACCATCCGACAAGGGCCGCACCACGGGGCCCAAAAGTCCACTAATACCGGAATTTCACTTTCCAAGACTTCTTGCTTGAATGTGGCTTCTGTGACATTTGTAATGGATGACATAAATTGCCTTCCTAATTAATTCTATTATTCGATATTATCGAATAATAAAAATATATGCCACCTGATGAGATAATGCAACTATGAGATTTCTTTATCATCCAGATAGAAAAAATATTTCTTTACCAGGCGTATTGTATGCATTGGGCGATCCGGTGCGGCTAGAGATTGTGCGGCTGCTGGCGACTGAGGGGGAACAATGCTGTGCGAGGTTTGATTTTGCGATCGCTAAGTCTACTATGTCCAACCACTTCAAGATTTTGCGGGAGTCGGGGATAGTCTTGACACGCAAAGAAGGGACACATCATATTAACATACTACGGCGTGAAGATTTAGAGATGTTGTTTCCAGGGTTGCTGGATGCAGTATTGAAAGCCGCTCAACCATTGCCTGTTAGCCCTGTTAGTACTAAACAAACAGCTTCAAGGGTTTAGGGGCATAGGCTGTTTAAGAATCTGCTCGTTTTTCAATTTGTGTTTCTAAATCAGCAAAGATATCATGTTGTTCTCGAAAAGTCCTTGGAGTCTGAGATAAACCTAAATCTGTAGAGAGTAAATCAATACCATCGATAATTTTGGGTATCTGAGCTTGATCGACTTGCAGACTCAGAAAGCATTTCTCTCTGTAATCTGGTCTTTCTTGAAAGAGTGCGATGTCTACGACGGGCTACGCCTACGCTCTTTTCAAAGGGCGCATAACGTGATAAGCCTTTTCAGCCTTATCAATTGATACTTGAGGGATTGGCGATCGCAGTCTGAGAACTGCTAAATCAATTAAATCTCTTGCCTCAACGCTGTCATCGGCGTAACGGTCAGAATTTGACAGCAGCTTAGAGGTAAAGCAGTCATTAAAGCTTAAGCAGGGAACAAGTGACCACTTTGGATATCTTGGTGGATCTAGTTGAAAACGAGTTTCGGCAATAATTTCCGTTTTAATCGGCACATCATCCACAAAAACGATCATCCGAATTCCATATTGGTCAGTTGTACTACGTCCAATTTGGATTTTACTTAAATCACTAAATAATGCTTCATGCCCACCATCAAATACCACTGTACGTAAATATTTGTACCCTTCTGTACCAACAGAAGCGATAAAATCAACGTCCTTACTCCAGCGATATTCTTCAAACTCAAATGCAAGAAGGGTTCCACCACCGAAGTAAGCAGAACCCTTCCTAAGTATGTCAGAATCTAAGCATTCAAGAACTGTGAGAATTTGATTATGGTGTTCTAACCTGAAGGTCATAAAGAAACTTGCAACCGGGATTTATAGCGTCTAGCGAGTTGCTTAAGGAAATTGAGTTCTTCACCCTCAAGATTATTAAATAGGTTGTGATATTGCCAACCACGCTCGTAGCGACTCAGCATTTCTTCTGAAGTGAACCGATATACATCGGCGGTCTGCCAACAAATAGATTCCAGAAAAGGTAGCTTTTTGGGGACAATAACAGGATTAATTGTTGGTGTTGCGGTTGTCATAACTCTTTTAATCAACCACTTTAGGCTTGCTTTTATTTTAGATTAGCATTATTAATTTGGAAATTAAATTATATCACAACTACAAATTATATGGGTTGGGATAAACTCTTCCTTTCCAAGCGCCGCCGCGCCCTTGCCAGTGACGTAATGCTGAGTCTAGAGTCATCAAAGTATAAAGAAAAGCGATCGCAGGTAAACTCAACGCAAACCAGGGAGAACATTTATAAAAGCGGATCGTCGGATAGTAAGCGAAAGTCATTAACAGCCATCCGAATAAACCTGTAAGTGCGATCGCCCAATTGCTCCAAATTGCACCCAGAATCACACATATAGGTGGAGCTAAATAAATCAGAGGCATTCCTACTAAAGTTCCCAATAGTAGTAATGGCGAATAATTTAGTTGGGTATAGGCAGTACGAGCAACCATATCCCAAATCGTCGCCAGGGAATCATAGGGACGCAAACTGCGAGTCAAGCTACTCAACCCCAGCCAGATACGTCCAATGGGGATTGGGTACTGGGTATTGGGTACTGGGGATTGGGAAAACTCTTCCCTAGTTCCTCTCTTAACAGCCTGAGCTAGGGCGCAATCGTCTATTAAAGCTTGGCGAATGACTTGAATACCGCCGATTCGTTCTAAAGCTTCACGGGCGATCAGAATAGATCCCCCGGCGGCGGCGGCTGTGGGATTGTTGGGATTATTCACCCAGCGAAAAGGATAGAGTTTTTGGAAGAAAAAGACGAAGGCTGGAATCAAAAGTTTTTCCCAAAAGCTTTCACACCTGAGTCGTACCATTACCGAAACCATATCTAAATCTTCCTGTACAGCTTTCGCAACGAGTCGGCGGAGATTACCAGGATCGTGTTCGATATCTGCGTCGGTCAGCAAAAAATAGTCAGGTGTAAGTTTACTCGCGCTCTTTATACCTTGCTCAACTGCCCAAAGTTTGCCCGACCAACCGGGAGGCAGTGATTCACCTGAGATAATATGCAGTTGTTGGGGTTTACCGACAGCGTGTGCAACCCCTTCGGCAAAATTTGCTGTCCGGTCTGTGCTGCGATCGTCTACCAAAAATACGTTGAAAGAACCAGGATAATCTTGGAGTAGGAGCGATCGCAAACTAGTTGGTATTAACTCAGCTTCGTTACGCGCCGGAACGATGGCACAAACCACAGGTAACGATTGTAGCTGAGTTTCTGTAACCTCTAATTGCTGGTCTGTCCGCCAAAATTGTCCCCAAAAACATACTAATCCTAACCAAATTGTCAAGGATAACAGCATCAATCCTAATACAATTACATCCATGACTGTCGCTTCGCTCCAATTCAAAATTCAAAAAAAGAATGACCTATTGCAAATTTTCAGTGACTCAGACACAATACTATGTCTACTGATATAGGAAAAATTTTTATCGGATTGCCGGATTCAAAACTAGTTTTGGGTGTTGAGGTTAAATAGGATTTGATGCAAACACAAGACAGGGTAAAAGTCAATCAAGTCGCAACAGCGATCGCAGCTAGCCAAGAATATCTGCTTTCGATTCAAAATCCGGCAGGTTACTGGTGGGCAGAGTTAGAATCTAATGTCACCATAACTGCTGAAGTCGTTCTCCTGCATAAAATTTGGGGAACAGACCAAACCAGAGCTTTACACAAAGTTGCAGCATATTTGCGTCAAGAGCAACGGCAGCACGGCGGCTGGGAACTTTTCTACGGTGATGGTGGAGAACTCAGCACCTCGGTTGAAGCTTACATGGCGTTAAGACTTCTAGGTGTACCAGCAACCGATCCGGCGATGCTTCGGGCGAAAACTTTTATTCTTCAACGGGGTGGAATCAGCAAAACTCGGATTTTTACCAAGTTACACTTAGCCTTGATTGGCTGCTACAACTGGCGTGGTATTCCCTCGCTACCAGCTTGGGTGATGCTGTTGCCAAAAGCTTTCCCTGTCAATATCTACGAGATGTCTAGCTGGGCACGTTCCAGTACAGTACCATTGCTGATTGTATGCGATCGCAAACCTGTTTTTCTCATCGACCCAACTTTCAACCTAGATGAGCTATACGCTGAAGGTGTCGATCGAGTCCGGTGGGGATTACCTGAAAGTGGCGATTGGACAGATTTATTTCTCACCCTCGATCGGGGTTTCAAGTTGGCAGAAAGCCTTAATTTAGTACCCTTTCGCCAAGAAGGCATCAAAGCCGCCGAAAAATGGATTTTAGAGCGCCAAGAGGCTACAGGTGACTGGGGCGGAATTATTCCGGCGATGCTGAATTCAATGCTGGCTTTGCGGTGTCTGGATTATGACCGAAACGATCCTATTGTGGAACGAGGTTTGCAAGCAATTGATAACTTTGCCATTGAAACAGACAATAGCTATCGGGTACAGCCTTGTGTTTCACCTGTTTGGGATACAGCTTGGGTGATGCGTGCTTTAGTAGAATCTGGCTTTGCACCAGATCATCCGGCTGTAGTCAAAGCTGGAGAATGGTTGCTGCAAAAACAAATTTTAGATTATGGAGATTGGGCTGTCAAAAATCGCCAAGGAAAACCGGGGGCTTGGGCGTTTGAGTTTGACAATCGCTTTTATCCCGATGTAGACGACTCGGCTGTAGTGGTGATGGCGCTACATTTAGCGAAACTCCCGAATGAGAAAATTAAGCAAGCTGCGATCGCTCGGGCCTTAAACTGGATTGCATCTATGCAATGTAAACCGGGTGGATGGGCTGCTTTTGATTTGGATAACGATCAAGATTGGCTCAACTCGATTCCTTATGGCGACTTAAAAGCCATGATCGATCCAAACACCGCAGATGTTACGGCTAGAGTGCTAGAAATGCTCGGTGCTTGTGATTTGTCAATTGATAGTGATAATTTAGAGCGATCGCTAATTTATCTTCTGCACGAACAAGAAACAGAAGGCTGTTGGTTTGGTCGTTGGGGTGTAAATTATATCTACGGTACTAGTGGCGTTTTATCAGCCTTGGCGTTAATCGATCCTCAAAGGCATAAACTCAGTATAGAACGGGGAGCCGGTTGGTTAGTTGGCTGTCAAAACCCAGATGGGGGTTGGGGTGAGACTTGCCGCAGCTACGACGATCCTAGTCTCAAAGGAAAAGGAAATAGTACTGCATCTCAAACTGCTTGGGCAATAATAGGGTTGATAGCAGCAGGTGAAGCCACTGGTAAATTAGCTCTTGAGGTGATTGAGCGGGGAATTAGCTATCTAGTAGCAATTCAAAAGCCTGATGGTACTTGGTTTGAGGCAGACTTTACAGGTACGGGTTTCCCTTGCCATTTTTATCTCAAGTATCATCTGTATCAACAATACTTTCCTTTAATTGCGCTAGGTCGTTATCAAGCAGTGATTCAAAAAGGTTAGTTAAGGGACTTCAAAATAAAAAAATACGCAATTAACTCTTGTGGGGTGGGCGTCTCGCCCGCCATATCAAGTGTGCGGGCAAGATGCCCACCCCACAATATTGGACAATACGGTTCAGTTAAAGCTGAAAGCATTAGAGACCTCCACAAAAATGTCATTGCGTTCGCCCCTGGCGTTCCCGAAGGGTATGAAGCGAAGCGAAATGAAGCAACCGCAAAATCTTGGGATTGCTTTGCTACACTCCGTTTCACTCGCAATGACAGCTTTTGGATCAATCATTCTGTGGAGTTCTCTTATTGATGATATGGAAATTAGGAGCCTCAACTCGCTGTCCATGTTTAGATGGTGCAGTAGCGAGAATTTGAATTTATAGAAATGGCAATAATAGAAACCCGTGGTATCTGGCTGACCACTACTGATAGTAAAGTTCTCAGATCGAAGGAACGCATTGCTGAGGCAATGGATTTCTTGGCCGAGACAGGATTTAATGTGGTGTTTCCCGTTGTTTGGAACAAGGCAGTAACTTTGTATCCTAGTCAAATAATGGGGCAGACTTTTGGAGTTGAAATTGACCCTTTATCTGTAGGTCGCGACCCCTTAGAAGAAGTAGTGGTTGAGGCGCGGCGAGTTGGGTTGAAAGTTATTCCTTGGTTTGAATACGGTTTTGCTAGTTCCTACAATTTGAATGGTGGTGTACTTTTACAGAAAAAACCGGAATGGGCGGCGCGTGATTATAACGGCAATTTACTGAAGAAAAACGGCTTTGAGTGGTTGAATGCCCTCGATCTTCAGGTACAGGAATTTTTATTGAATTTGGTACTGGAAGTTGTAAATAATTATGATGTGGATGGTGTTCAAGGTGATGATCGCTTCCCGGCATTACCCTCTGAAGGTGGGTATGATGAGGTAACTATCAATCACTATCGCCAGGAATTTGATCGCAATCCGCCACAGAATCCTAAGGATAGGCAATGGTTACAGTGGCGTGCAGATATTCTCACTGAGTTTTTGGCGCGTCTCTACCGGGAGGTGAAAGCGGTGAATCCTAATTTATTAGTAGCGATCGCACCTAATATCCATGATTGGGCATTCCAGGAATATCTGCAAGACTCGCCCGCATGGCTGAAGCGGGGAATAGTTGATATGATTCAGCCGCAGATTTATCGCCGTGACTTTAGGAGTTATTGTGCGATCGCTGATAAACTGGTAGACCAGCAGTTCACAGATGCGACACTGCCCAAGTTAGCGCCGGGAATATTGATGAAACTTGGCAGTTATTCTATTAGTCCAGAATATCTGGTGCAGGCAATTGAATACAATCGCCAACTTGGTATTCAAGGAGAGGTATTCTTTTTTTACGAGGGTTTGCGCGAAAATAATAATACCCTAGCTAAAGTTTTGCGAAATGGCCCTTATGCTAAATCTGCATCATTTCCCACTCTGTTAGATTTGAGTGCGGGTAGCGTGATTAATAAGAGTACATCTTCAATTTGGCAACGGTTGTTAAAAAAGATTTTTTAAGGGAAAATGCGCGTGGAATCTCAATTATCGGTGGAACAGGTAATTAAAACTTTAAAAAATGATTTACCAACACTTTTTGAAAAAGATATTTATTATGAAATTTATACACAGGATATTTACTTTAAAGACCCAGTAAATACATTCAAATACAAATTTAACTATCGCATTATATTTTGGACTTTGCGATTTCACGCTCGGCTATTTTTTACCCAAATTTACTTTGATGTACATGAGGTTTATCAGTTAGCCGAAGACACGATTTTAGCAAAGTGGACAGTGCGGGGAGTGTTGCGCGTTCCTTGGAAAGCACGTTTACTTTTTAATGGGTATTCAACGTATAAACTCAACCAATATAACTTGATATACGAGCATATCGACACCTGGGATAGAAAACCAGGTGAGATTTTACGGCAGTTTTGGCAAAGAGGAGACATGGCTAATTAAGTGTTAGGTATTCATTCTTTAGATGAAGAACAATTAAGATTGAAATAGGTTGTTAAATTTAGTTTAAATAACCTCTTACTCTTAACTAAAAGAATGATAAGCTAGCAAATCTTACAGATGAAGTTGTTACAACATTGGCAACAATACCACGAGATAGTGTTCCTGATATGCCTGACAGAATTATTGCAGCCACGGCTAAATATTTGGGTTTACCCCTAATTAGTAGAGACACTAGAATGCCTTTATCTGGGGTAGCTATAATCTGGTAGGATAAAAATCTTGGTAATTTGGCATTGCAAAGATTACTGAAAAAATGACCCTTACTTTTAACTCAGATATTTACAGCCAATTGCTATCTCAACATCAAACTCGGATTATCAAGACAGAAGAGGAAAACGAGAAGTTCTTAGAAACTGTAGAAGAACTGCTTTCTCGTTCCAATCTGACTCCTGAAGAAGATGCTTTGTTGTTGGTATTACCTCATTGTTTAGATTGGATGTTTAGTTTTATATAATACAATACAGTTCAGAATGAGCAACAAAATACTTGTAGAGACGGCGATTTATCGCGTCTTGAAAACCCAAAATTGTTGCCAGTAGCCCTTAACCTAAGTGTATTGTTATATAATCAACCCTACTTGCAAAAGACTAAGATTTCGTAGCCGGATACTGCTTCAAAACCTGCTTTAAATATTGCCCAGTATAAGACCTGGGATTTTTTGCAACTTCCTCCGGTGTACCCACAGCAATCAATTCTCCGCCTTTGTCGCCACCTTCTGGCCCTAAATCTATCACCCAGTCAGAACAACGAATTACATCTAAGTTGTGTTCAATTACTAATATTGAATTGCCTTTATCTACCAATCGTTGCAACACATCTAACAACTTGTGGACATCGTAAAAAGATAACCCTGTTGTCGGTTCATCGATTAAATAAAGTGTCTTCCCGGTGGCGCGTCGAGATAGTTCTGTTGCTAATTTTACCCGTTGCGCTTCACCACCTGATAAGGTAGTTGCAGGTTGTCCGAGTTGGACGTAACCCAAGCCGACATCAAATAAAGTTTGCAAACGCGCGATCGCTTTGGGTATATTCTGGAAAAAGTCTAAACTTTCCTCAACTGTCATTCTCAGTACATCAGAGATCGACTTATCTTTATACTTCACTTGCAAAGTTTCGCGGTTGTATCTTGCACCCTTACAAATTTCGCATTGCACGTAAACATCCGGGAGAAAGTTCATTTCAATCACATTCACACCCTGTCCGCTACAAGCTTCGCAACGTCCACCTTTAACGTTGAAAGAAAATTGTCCAGGTTTGTAACCCCTAGCTTTGGCTTCGACTGTTTGAGAAAATACATCTCGAATCGCATCGAAAATTCCTGTGTAAGTTGCAGGGTTAGAACGTGGTGTACGTCCAATTGGGGATTGATCGATCACGATCGCTTTATCAATCGCGTTTAATCCCTGAATTTTATCCAAATGTCTCGGTAAGGGAACTTTCTTAGTTAAATGATGTTGCAGAGATGGGTACAGTAATTCGTTAATCAGGGTAGATTTGCCAGAACCAGACACACCGGTGATGGAGACGAGTTTACCTAATGGAATGTCTACATCTATATTTTGTAAATTGTTGCGATGGGCATTTTTAATTCCCAAACTGCGCCCATTTCCTTCTCGGCGTTCTGCTGGTGTGGTAATTACTCGTCTTCCTGATAAATATGCACCCGTCAAAGAATCTTCTGCTGCTAATAACGCCTGAAAATCACCTTGGGCGATAATATTTCCGCCGTGAATTCCTGCACCAGGGCCAATATCAACTATGTAATTAGCTGCACGAATTGTTTCTTCATCGTGTTCAACAACAATTAATGTATTACCCAAATCGCGCAATTTAGTTAAGGTTTTGAGCAATCTGCCATTATCTCGTTGGTGCAAACCAATACTCGGTTCATCTAAAACGTAGAGAACTCCCGTTAATCCAGAACCAATTTGCGTTGCTAGACGAATTCGCTGCGCTTCGCCACCGGAAAGGGTCATGGCGGGACGATCGAGGGTGAGGTAATCCAAACCGACATCTAACAAAAATTGCAATCTAGCTTTGATTTCTCTCAATACTAAATCAGCAATTTGTAACTGGCGATCGCTCAACTTAAATTGCTCAATTCTCTCTCGACAATCCCGAATTGATACGGTAGTCAATTCTAAAATTCCATATTGTCCCAATTTCACCGCCAAGGCTTCCGGTTTTAACCGTTTTCCTTTACAAACTTCACACGGTTGGTCGATTAAATACTGCTCTAATTTTTGTTTAACTAATTCCGAACCGCCCTCATACTGCCGTTGCAAAATTGGAATAGCACCTTTAAAACTCTGCTTTCTTTTTGCCTCTGCGGCTCGTTCATCTTTCTCGCCATAGAGAAGAATTTGCTGCTGTTCTTCTGTCAGCTTGCCCCAATTTGTCTGTAACTCAAATCCATATATCTGTCCCACACTATAGAGTAATTCCAGATAATAAGAATTATCTTTTTCTGACCAAGGCGCGATCGCAGCATAAACTGGCGCTTCCCAGTCAGGTACGATTAAATCAGGCGCAAATCTCCTTAAAGTCCCAATTCCGTGACAGTGCGGACAAGCACCATAAGGTGAGTTAAAGGAGAACAATCGCGGCGATAATTCCTCCATCACTGCCCCATGTTCTGGACAAGCAAAGTTTTCCGAAAATACTAATTCTTCTTCTTTTTCTTGGCCGTCGTCACCAAGCACACTCACCAGAATGGCTGCAATCCCACCCGATTGCTTGAGACACGTAGACAGAGAATCAACCAAACGCTCTTGGATATCAGCCTTTTTCACCAAGCGGTCAATTACCACTTCTATGGTGTGGGTAAAATTTTTATCCAATTCAATGGAATCTGACAGTTCGCGGATCTCGCCATTGATCCGCACGCGGACAAAACCTTGAGATGCCAGACTTGACAAAAGCTTACGGTGTGTGCCCTTCTTACCCCGGACAACGGGTGCAAGAATTTGAAAACGGGTGCGATCTGGTAATTCCATGATGCGATCGCACATCTCATCGATTGTCTGGGGTGCAATACAGCGATCGCATATCGGACAATGGGGTTCGCCAGCCCGACCAAATAACAGCCGCAAATAGTCGTAAATCTCTGTCACCGTACCCACAGTGGAACGCGGGTTATGAGACGTTGATTTTTGGTCAATGGAAATTGCTGGGCTTAAACCTTCAATGGCTTCTACATCCGGCTTATCCAGTTGTCCGAGAAATTGCCGGGCGTAGGCGCTGAGGGATTCTACATAACGACGTTGCCCTTCAGCGAAAATCGTATCAAAGGCTAGGGAAGACTTACCAGAGCCAGAAACGCCAGTGAAGACGATTAGGCGATCGCGTGGCAATTCCAAGTCAATATTTTTCAGATTATGCTGCCTAGCACCCCGAATCCGAATGGTATTCTGGCTGTTGTGGCTGGGGTTGGGAAGATGGCCATTCAAGGATGCTGCTAGCTGTTTGTCTGACATATTGGGCGGCGAAGAAGGAGTTTCTTATGAAACAGTCCTTAATAATACTATCTTTAATTAGTTTATAGTAGAACAATCGTACTGTTTTAGTTACTTATTCTTCCAGATTCATGCCGCAGACATACTTAAGAGTCTGCTAATTTGGAAACATCTCGATTCAATATCCTTCGGAGGGTGAATGTATGGTATCGCAAATCCAACCGTAGAAGGAACGCGATCGCTGTAACCATTGCTGAGATGAACTTTTTGATGCCCATTTAACGCGTCACAGAAGTTCCTACTCTCAAGGTAAATAAGCGAGTTCACTTAAGAACCGCTATGCTATATGCTTGAATAAATCACGTTAACTTTATAATAATAGATATTTTAACTAACTTTGACAACGAAACTAGAAGACCTTGTAATAAAAAAATACGCCTTAGCACTACACACCACCACACCGGAATTAGGTTTGGCAATTAGTGATTTTGCTGGTGAAACTCGCTCCCAAGTTTGGAATTTGGGGCGTGATTTATCTAGCTTATTGCATCAATATTTGATTGAATTTGTCAAACCGCAAACTTGGGCAGATTTGTCCTTTATTGCAGTTGCAAAAGGCCCTGGTGGTTTTACAGGCACTCGGATTGGTGTTGTTACTGCTCGAACTTTAGGGCAACAATTAGATATTCCTGTATTTGCGATTTCAACTTTGGCTGCGGTAGCTTGGTCAGAAGTAGGCAAAAGTCCAAATTCAAAAACTATTGCTGTGGAAATGTCAGCACAACGAGGTCAAATTTTTGCTGGTATTTATGAGTTTGAATCCGATTTTTCTCAACTAAGAGTGTGTTTATCAGATAGAGTGTTAACACCAGAAGCATGGCAGGAAACTTTAGCGAATTGGCACACTAATTATCAGTTGATTCAAGCCCAATCTGGGTTAGCAGCGACGGTGACAAGTATTTTGGAATTGGCCAATCTCGATTGGCAAGAGGGTAAATTTCCTAATTGGTCAGAGGCTTTGCCATATTACGGGCAACATCCAGTACAGGATGCATAATGAATGCTTCAAACTAGTTATCTAATGACTAATTTATTCACTAAACTACAAGAAGCGATCGCCTCACAGTGCATAAATCCCACATTAAAATAGCCACAGCCAAACTGGGAGAGTAACCAGCAATCCTATAGCCCCAGCAGCTAAGGCTGTAACTGCCAAATCGCGATCGAGATTGAATGTCTCAGCAATTACCAGTGTAGCGAAAGCTGGAGGCATGGCCATTTGTAGCACGATGATCTTTGCGATCGGCCCAGTTAACCCAAATAGTGGTAAAAAACTGCCCAATATCAAGGGAACTAACAGCATTTTGATTCCCAAGCTCATCCCTGCTTGTGGTAGGCTACGCCAAGATTTGAGCAGCGCCAGTCGCATTCCAATTAACATCAAAGATAAAGCTACACTACTCCAACCAAATTTCTCTAACCAGAATTCCGCGACAGTGGGAATTGTCACCTGTCGAAACAGCAAGCCAAATCCGAAACCCCACAGGGCAGGATTAATTAAGATAGCCCTAACAATCTGCCAATGATTCTGGGCACCACCGCCAAAACGCGCTGCTAATAAAACACCGAAGGCATAAGTTCCGGGGAAGGAACCTAACAAATCGTAAAATAGCGCCCAAGCAAAGTATTCCTTGCCTACCATTGCTAAGGTAATGGGAAAACCAAGATAACCTGTATTACCCAACATTGCGGCTAATATCAAGCTAGCCTGAGTTGGTGCTGGAGGGACAGTATTTTTAAAATATGCTTGTCCTTTAATCCCTAACCAAGCTAAAAATGCTCCGAGTAAAATGGCTAGGTAAGCGAAGGCAGGTGCAATCCAAACTTGCCCTGACAAGCTAGATTGACGTAAAAAGGATACTATGCTTATGGGTACTCCCACCCAAAATAGGAACTGTCCCAAACGTGTAGGAACTGTCACAGGTAGTTTGCGTCCCAGAATAAAACCTACCAGGACTAATCCTCCCAGCTTGACGTATAGTTCTAAAAGGTTTGTCAAGATTGCGCCTAAAAACCACAGATGTAAAATGCTACCTGTTACGTCTACTTTTGTCCAGTGCAAAATCTGTTATGGTTATCCCACAAAAACAGGAGTTTACCTTTGAATAAGGCAGGGTTTTCTGGAAAACCGCAAAACTCATCAAATGACCTTGGTGATGATATTCCAGTGGCAGTACGCGATACCCCTGATGCAACACCGAAAATTTGGTTGCAACCCCGAATTGTGCTGATTGGAGGAGTAACAGGATTTATCCTGCTGGCTTTAATTAGCGGTTTTTTGTTTTTTGTCACTGCACCCAAAAAAACCGCCGATTCTCAAGCTTTACCAGCGACTTCTGCTCCTACAACTCCAACCCCAATAGCATCTAATAATTCCAGCGATACTGTGTTAGGGCATTTTCCCTACCCAGAAGCGCCTGAGTCAGAACTAGTAACCATCTCCGCAAATAGGGGCATTAGAATGCGAAAAGCTGCTGCCCAAAAATTTGAGGAGATGGTAGCAGCAGCGCGGAGTGCAGGGGTAATTATAGTACCAATTTCTGGTTTTCGCTCAGTCAAAGATCAGGAGCAGTTGTTTTTTGGTGTCGGTGCCCAACGAAATCAAACGCCAGCAGAACGAGCTGCCCTCAGCGCTCCTCCTGGTCATAGCGAACATCACACAGGTTATGCTGTGGATATTGGAGACGGAGCAGTGCCAGCAACTAATCTCCAAACGAACTTTGACAATACCAAGGCTTATCGGTGGATGCAAGCAAATGCCGCGCGTTTCAGCTTTGAAATGTCTTTTCCCAAAGATAATATTCAAGGTGTGAGTTATGAGCCTTGGCACTGGCGTTTTGTAGGCGATCGCAATAGCTTAGAAATGTTCTACAAAGCCAGAAATTTGAAACCCGCTAAGATTTCGCCATAGGAGTTACTCGATTTTAAATTTTAGATTTTAGATTTTAGATAGGACTATGGCTGTAGCGGTGAAAGTTTTACCCACAGAGGCAATTTCATAAACTGTATGTTCAGTAGCTCGAACAGAGTGTTCAATATTTGCCAATCCATAGCCCTTAACTAAAACAGGTTCACCTGACTGCACCACCGCAACAGAAAGTCCCGGAATCTGATTTTGAGTCATTGCGGCTCGAATATAGTCGTCAATCACGATTTCCAACCTCCTGCCTCCTAATCTCCAGTACCATGTCCTGAACTCTGAGTTTTCGCGTCTGCTCCTTCAGACTGAGTTTTTTGATACTTACCTGGATATTTATGCTGAAAATAAGCTTCCAGCACTTGTAAAACCATTGGGCCACAAATAGTACCACCATGTTCCCCGGAGTTTTCCCCAAAAGCCACAACTACAATTTCCGGCTTATTACTGGGGGCATAAGCACCAAACCAAGTATGATTTGGGCGACCAACGCCGGCTTCAGCAGTGCCACTCTTTCCAGATGCCGGGGGAATTGTGGGTACATTTAAGCTCTTACCAGTACCCTCACTTACCACCCTCCGCAGTCCGTCGCGGAGAACTTTGATGGTTTCCGATTTCATATTTAAGGATTCTCGCCAGCTTTTTGCTTCTTCATTATCTTTGAGCAAATGCGGCTTAACTCGATACCCACCATTGGCAGGAACAGCAAACATAATTGCTGATTGTAGGGGTGTCACTTGCAAAGCACCTTGACCAATTGACATATTAATCGTGTCCCCAACAGTCCAAGGTGTCTTCAAAACTTTCTGCTTCCAGATTTCATCTGGAACCAAACCTTTTGATTCTTCGTTGGGAAATTCAATGCCAGTTTTTTGACCAAACCCGTATTTGCGACTCCATTCGATTAAAGTTGGGCCACCGACTTTTCTACCAACTTGATAGAAGAAAGTATCACTACTCATCGCGATCGCTCTGGGAAATCCCAATGGCCCGAATCCGGCGTGGTTCCACTCACCAAATGTCACTCCACCAACAGTCAGAGAACCAAAGGTCTGTAATATTGAGTCTGGAGAAAATTCACCTGATTCCAATCCAGCTGTGGTAGTCACAATTTTGAACGTACTGGCGGGAGGAAAGGCACTCAGGGCACGATTTACTAAAGGATGATCTTTACCTTGCAAGCTTTCCCAATCTTTCTGGGAGAGTTTTTGTTTGGAGAAGATATTTGGGTCAAAGGTGGGGTAAGATACCATTGCTAAAATCGCACCATTCTTCGGATCAATTGCGGCGATCGCACCTCGTTGATTTCCCAAAGCTTTTTCGGCTGCCTTTTGTACATCTAAATCTATAGTTAGGTGCAAATCGTTACCAGCTTTTGCCTGTTTCTCGCCAATAACCCGGATTGGTCTACCAGCACCATCTACTTCCACCTGCTGACCGCCCCATTCGCCCCGGAGAGCTTTCTCATAAGCTTTTTCTATGCCCATCTGACCGATTACATCTCCCAGTCGGTAGCCTTGCTCCTTTTTGTCCTTTAACTGATCGGCGGTCAACTCTCGCGTATAACCTAGTACATGCGCCAATTCCTTGCCGTGGGGATAATAACGTACCGAGTCTGTATTAATTTCCACTTCCGGGAGTTCATTCTTATACTCCTTTAATGCCGTGATTTCTGCTTCATTTAGATCGCGGGCAACCCGAATGAGTGAAGAAGAATTAGCACCTGCTTGTTCTAATTTCTTTTCCATCTCATCTTGCGGAATGTTGAGAATTTGCGCTAAACGCGGGCCGACTACAGACCAGGAAGGTTTAGTATGTGCCATCGGCCACAAATATACAGAGCTAGGATAGCGAGTACTGGCTAAAAGTTTGCCATTCCGGTCAAAAATATTGCCCCGTTCTGGTTGTTTGGAAATCATCCGAATTCGGTTCGCTTCGGCTCTTTCCCGGAGTTTTGGCCCTTCAACAATTTGCAAATATGCCAAACGCGCCCCAATCCCAGCCGTCATTAATAGGGTAAATAGGATTAAAAATATTGATTGGAAACCACGTCCAACTGTACGGGTATCCTTTTTGCTGCCAAGTGAAGGGAATAAAGACATAAGTATCAATTACAAAATTCAAAATTCAAAATGAATAAACGCAATTTTAGCGAGCCTTTTAGAAATTGTTAATATGCAGTTTTAATGCTTAGGGACTTCCAAATAAAAAAATATTCAATTAACTCTTGTGGGGTGGGCATCTTGCCCGCCTAGTCGATAGGGCGGGCAAGATGCCCACCCCACAATATTGGATATGCTCCAACTGAGCCTCCTGCCTCCTTCAATAGCTTCATCAAAGAATATATAAGTATTAGCACGAGTATATACAATTAAGCTGATACTTTGATACTGAAGATGAAATAATCTGGCGAGTATATTCTTAAACAATAGTTTTTGGCGGATACAATGAACCAAGGTGTCAAATCTAGTCTGCCCAATAGACTACATAAAGTGACAAAATAACGTAAATCACGGCATTCTACTGAAGATTATGGCTCAAATTGTCATGCAGAATCAGAGGGGGATAACAAGTTTTCAGCCACTTGATGTTGAACTGCGTAACGTCTTCAAGTTTTTTAACCAAGAACCAGCAGTAAATGGAATCGACTTGGATGTTAGACAAGGAGAATTTTTTAGTATTTTAGGCCCCTCCGGTTGTGGTAAAACAACAACACTGCGCTTAATTGCTGGATTTGAAATCGCTGACGCTGGTAAGGTGCTGATTCAGGGTCAGTCTATGACTAATGTGCCGCCTTACCGCCGACCCGTCAATACTGTATTTCAAAGTTACGCTTTATTTAACCACCTAAATGTCTGGAATAACATCGCTTTTGGACTGCGGTTAAAAAAAATACCCAAATCGAAAATTGAATCTAGAGTCCAAGAAGCTTTAAAACTCGTGAAAATGGAAAGTTTGCGATCGCGCTTTCCCAATCAACTTTCTGGGGGTCAACAGCAGCGAGTTGCTTTAGCCAGGGCTTTAGTCAACCGTCCCACCGTTGTATTGTTAGATGAACCTTTGGGGGCGTTAGATTTAAAACTACGTAAAGAAATGCAGGTTGAGTTATCAAATTTACACAAAGACTTGGGATTGACCTTTGTGATGGTGACACACGACCAAGAAGAAGCATTATCTTTGAGCGATCGCATTGCTGTGATGAATCAGGGCAAAATTGAACAAGTTGGTACTCCCAGCCAAATTTACGAACGTCCCTGCACGTCTTTTGTGGCTGATTTTATTGGCGATACTAATTTATTCAGTGGCGAAATTGTCTCGGTAGACTCCACCAATGTGCAAATTTCCACAAAAACAGGACTCTCAATTGTCATTAGCCGCACTGAAGATACACCAACTGAATTATCACAAGCTGTAGTCGTGAGTGTGCGTCCAGAAAAAATACAGCTTTCGCTTTATCCACCAAACTTGCCAGCTAACTGCTTTGAAGGACGGCTGATCAACGTTATGTATTTGGGTACACACGTTAATTATGTTGTGGAATTAACAAATAGCATTAGGATTCATGTGTTGCAACCGAATACTTTGGGCGTTTTACCAGACCGCGATACACCTATTTATGCCTGGTGGGCAGAAACCGATTGTTTAGCGATTAGTCAATAGTCAAACAATTTTGGATTTTAGATTTTAGATTTTAGATTTACCAAAGATTTATTCCACGTAGATTCTACGGGTGTACTTCCAATACGGTTTGGTTAAGGTTTTTTGATGAAAATTCTAGATTGCAAAGACGCCATGAATCGCCGGCTCTACTAAAGACTGATTATTGTAGAGACGGCGATTTATCGAACAGAATTCAGGAGTCAGAATTCATTCTGAATTCTGTATGACTGGCGGATAGCATAAAGCCAACTCTTGGAGAGGCTGCGCCAACGGCATGGCTTCGCTTAGAGCGAGTCCGCGTACTCTTACAGAGAAACAAGCTACGCGCAGCGTCTCGTAGAGAGCGTCTTGATTCTGACTCCTGAATTCTGACTCCTGAATTCTGAATTCTTCTCCACCCAGCAATCTTCATTGCCGCACTGGAATAGCAATTACAAACTCTGTACCTTGTCCTGGGGATGAATTGCATTGTATCGAACCGCTGTGTTTTTCTACGATAATTTGCCGAGCGATCGCCAACCCCAACCCCGTCCCTTTGCCCACAGATTTCGTAGTAAATAAATGGTCAAATATCTTGTTTTTGACTTCTTCATTCATACCATTAGCGTTATCAGCAATTTTTATCTCAACCTGATGATCTTTCAAGGAAGTTTTGATTGTAATCTGGTGAGGATTTTCTTTAATCTCTGCAAAAGTCCGCCCAGTATTTGACTCATCTAAAGCATCAATAGCATTGGCGAAAATATTCATAAATACTTGATTTAATTGCCCAGGAAAACATTCAACTTTAGGTAAACTACCATATTCCGTTATCACTTCAATTGCTGGGCGTTGTTCATTTGGTTTGAGGCGATGCTTGAGAATTAAAATCGTACTATCAATACCTTCATGAATGTTGAATGGCACTTTATAATCTTTATCTGCACGGGAGAAAGTTCTTAAACTAGTGCTGATATTTTTGAGGCGATCGCACGCCATTACCATTGAATCAATTGACTTGGGTAAATCTTCTAAACTATAAGTTAAGTCAATTTCTTCTGCATGATCAATAATTTCAGTACTCGGATTGGGTAGACTTTGTTGATAAAGTTTCAAGTGTTCAACAACATCAGCAATAGTCGGTTTAACTTGTTTGAGACTCGCAGCAATAAAACCTAAAGGATTGTTCATTTCATGGGCGACGCCAGCCACTAAATTACCCAGTGCAGACATTTTCTCACTTTGAACAATTTGTAATTGCGCTTGTTGTAAATCTTCTAAGACTATTCCGAGTGCTTGAGATTTTTCTATTACTGCTTTTTCAGCTTGTTTGCGATCCGTAATATTAATAGTTGTCCCCACTACGCGATAAACTTTTCCCGTCTCATCTTTTAAGGGACTGAGTGTGGTTAAGAACCAAATTTTCTCGTCATTAAATGTTAGACATTCTTCATAAGTGATGGGTATTCCAGTTTGGAAACAATGCAGATATTTTTGCTCGACTGCTGCACTTTCATCAGGAGCCATTACTTCTTGCGGACTTTTACCCAGCACTTCCGAAGCAGGTATACCAACCGTTAGTTCGCACGATTTACTCCATCCGGTGTACTCATACCTACCATTATCCCGAATATCAGTCACAAAGATCAGACAGCCCACACCTTCGTAAATACTACTGAGGAACTTGTCTCGCTCTTGGAGGTGATTATATAACTGGGCATTTTCCAAAGCGATCGCCGCTTGAGTGCAAAGGAAATTGATCGCAGAAAGGCGATCGCTAGTAAATACCCCTTGAGTCAGTTGATTTTCTAGATAAATAATCCCTACCAAACGCCCTTGATTGATAATCGGGGTACATAATACACTCTGGGGTTGTGTTCGCTGCATGTATTCCCCAATCAACCCAATAATATCTGTTTTGCAATTGTCTATAACAACTGTTTTTTGAGTATTTTTAACGTAATTAATTACTTTTACGGGAATATCTTGACAATCATCGAGTAATTGAGATTCCAGAATGGTTTGTATTTTCTCATGATTGATAAAGGTAATTGCCCTAACTTGCCAAATATCATCTTGGGGAAGAATTAACACAGCTTTTTTCGCACCGGAGTTTTCTAGGATAATGCTAGTTAAGCTGGCAATGAGTTGATCTAATTCTAGAGAACTGGAGATAGTTTGAGCGGCTTTGAGAATTGAGGTAAAATCTAGGGCATTAGAAATACTGGTGTTAGTAGTAGAAGCGCGATGAGATGACGAAGTGCCAGAAAAAGCGATAGTTTCGAGAGGATTGAAATTAATTTGTCGCTGTTGCAGAATTGTTTGTAGTAGTTGAGGATAGCGCTTTTCTAAGTCTTCTATTTTGGCTTTTGCACCCCAACGGGCATAGCAATAGTATGCTTCCTGGATATATGTTTGGGCGACTTTTTCTCTACCCCAGTCGAGATAGAATTTGGCGGCGAGTTCGTTAGCGAGGGCTTCTTCTTGGAGATATTGGTTTTTTTGAGCCAGTTGAATAGCAAGATCATAAAGTTCCATTGCCTCTGTTTTCTGTCCGTAAACGCGATATTTTTCGGCTTCGACTAAATAATATTTATGCTGGAAGTTCATGGGAGCGTGAGATGTCCATTGTTTCAGTTTTTGCTGATTAACAAGGACTCGCTGCTGCAATCTTTCTTGTTCTTCTTCACAAGTATCAGGTAAGATAGCTAGCTGGGTTAATGAATCATAAAAATGAAAAATTGCTACCATGATACAGCCAGCTACCCCATCTAAATATTGTTGAGCATAGTCTGCCACTACAATAGCTTCACCCCATTCTTGGAACAGATGGCAAAGAATCAATTTATTGACGTACAGCGTACCAATGGCGTAAAGATCGTTAGCCGTTTGGTGCAAAGGTAGCATTTTGGCTTCATTGTAAACCACGCCTTGAAATTGCCAAGGTAGATGATTTTGACTAACTGAAGTTGACCCTAAATTCAAAGTAGATTGATAGAAAATATTCAGATAATTGTAAGCAACTTCCTGCTTCAGTTGAGCTAATGCTTGACTATAAGCTGCCATTTCTTTTTCTAAAACAGTTAGTTCTTTGCCTAAGAAAAAGGATAGAGAACAGTAATTATAAGCACAGTAAGCTGCATATTCTAAAGCACCCATTTCCAAACCACTCTGATATCCTTCCAGCAGAGGAACAAGAGATGTTTGAATGGGATATTTCCACGGTTTCACAAATGGATACACCATGTTAATCGTGCTAGCTTTAAATTCCTGACTCCGCGATTTTGCAAGGAGATCCAATGCTAATTGACCTGCCTGATTTCCTAACTCAATTTCTCCTGTAATACAAAGAATCACGCCATACCAAGCGTAAGCCAGTGTCGATACAGACGCATTGCCTTGTTGAATCGATAGGCAAACCTGTTTACACACTATCATTGGCAATAGAGGCGGAACAGCTTGATAGACTGCTGCTGTCACTACTGCCAGAATTCGGATGACTGCTAGGGCTTCAGGATCGGTCATTTCAGGCAATTTCAGCAATTCTTCTAACTGCTTTTCGTTCAAGAGTAACTGAGTTTCTTGTAAACTTTGATTAATCTCTGCTGGGCTAGGCTGGGTTGGAAACACAATTCCAAATAATTCCAGAACTGAGAGGGCGATTTTAATAGCTTCGGGTTGTTTGCTCTGCGCCACATAGGCCAGAATTTTTACTTCATAGACTTTAATAGTGTTTAGTAAGTTTTGAGCATTGTGCAACACATCATCCACAAGTTGCTCCATTAACTCAAAATCACCGCTTAGACAAGCAACTTCGGCAGCTAACTCATGTAACGCTAAAGTTATTTTATAACAATGTTGCCAACTTTCTCTAGTTAGCAATTCAATGCCTTGATTTAAATATTGCATAGCGGCTACATAAGCAGTTGAAGATTTTGCCTTTTGTCCAGCCGCAAAATTGAGCATTACTAGTTCGTAACGCTCAGTTTGAGTACTAATTAATCCGACTCCCTGATTCAACTGGTTAACAATTTCAAACAGTTTTTCGTCTCGCTCCTGTTCGGGTGTGGCATTAAGTAACCTTTGTCCAATTTTGAGGTGCGTCAGTTGTTTTTGGTTTTCGGAAATCAGAGAATAGGCAGCTTGTTGTACTCGATCGTGCGAAAATCTATATTTAGCTAATTGTTTATTGTTACTTTCATTTTTACTAGCTAATTTCTCATTATTTTCCCCTTGATAAAGTTTATACAAATCGCTAATTGGTAAAACCAACCCTTCTTGTAAAGCTTGCCATAAATCAGCAGATGTCTCGGTTTCAAGTTGTTCGGCAACAATAGCTAAAGTTACCAAATCAAACTGATTGCCAATACAAGCTGCTAACTGCAAGATATTTTGAGTAGATGACGATAATTTTCGTAATTGCAAACCCATAAAGGCAACAATATCATCTGTAATCGATTGTTCATTAATTTGGGCAATATCACACTGCCAACACCCGGACTCAAAGTTAAATTGAATGAGATTCTCGTGATGCAATGCCTTGAGAAACTGGATAGCGAAAAATGGATTACCTTGAGTTTTCTGCAATACCAATTGAGAAAGAGGTAGTGCCAAGTTTTCTGTACACTTAAGTGTCTCAGCAACTAATTGATTTATTTGCCCTTGACTAAGTGGTGCTAAAGTAATCGTATTAATTGTAGCTGCTGTTTTTTGGATATCATTTAAAGTCAAGATTAATGGATGTGCTGGATTAACTTCGTTATGACGATAAGCACCAATTAAGAACAGATGCTTAGTATCAGCCATTAATAACTGCATTAACATTAACGATGCCGAATCAGCCCATTGCAAATCATCTAAAAATATTACTAATGGATGTTTGTCACTAGTAAAGACTTGAGTAAATTTCTGGAATAATAAATTAAAGCGATTTTGTGCCGCACTGCCTGATAATTCTGTAGCGGGGGGTTGTTGACCAATGATTTTTTCTAATTCGGGGATGACTTCAATAATTACTTGTCCATTATCACCTAGAGCCGCTAAAATATTATTTTTAAACTGTTGAATTTTAACATTGTTTTCTGTTAATAATTGCCCCATTAAATCTCGGAATGCTTGCACAAATGCACTGAAGGGAATATTCCGTTGATATTGGTCATATTTACCTTTAATAAAATAACCGCGTTGTTTGACAATTGGTTTATGAATTTCGTTAACAACAACGGTTTTACCAATACCCGAAAAACCAGCTACCAGCATCATTTCTGTAGCACCAAGGCTAACTCTTTCAAATGCTTGCAGTAGGGTTGATACTTCGGTTTCTCGTCCATAAAGTTTGTCGGGGATGATGAAGCGATCGCACACATCCCGTTGTCCAATTTCAAAGCCTTTAATCTTACCATCAACTTGTAGCTGATGTAAACATTTTTCTAAATCAAACTTCAGTCCCAATGCACTTTGATATCTATCTTCGGCATTTTTTGCCATCAATTTCATCACGATATCTGACAAGATTTGCGGAATCTCTTCACCTTTGACTTCCCGAAAAGATGGTGGTATCTTTGCTAAATGACAATGTACCAATTCCATCGGGTCGTTTGATTGAAACGGTAAAAATCCGGTCAATAACTCGTAAAAAGTCACACCCAATGAATAGAAGTCAGTACGGTAGTCAATTCCCCGATTCATTCTGCCTGTTTGTTCAGGAGAAATATAACTAAGTGTCCCTTCTAACACATTGGGATTCATCAATGTTTGAGTTTCCCGTGGTAGTAGGGATGCAATACTAAAGTCAATTAATTTAACTTGTTTGGTTTCGGGATTGATTAAAATATTGGCGGGTTTGATATCTTTATGAATAATCCGTTCTCGATATAATATATCTAAGGTATTGCACAGTGCGATCGCTATTTCTAAAAACTCCATCAGAGATTCTACGCTTCTCCCCACTCCCCACTCCCTACTCCCCACTCCCCAATCCTTGAGAGAAATCCCGCCAAAATCTTCCATCACCAAGGCATAGCCATTCTGGTATGCTTCCAGGCTATAGGTTTGGACGATTAGCGGTGAGTTGAGATTTTTAGCAATGGTGTACTGATTGCGAAACGACAAGAGTTCACTGAAACTCGGATAAGGATTTTTCAGTATTTTAATGACTACAGGTAATGAGTCGGTTTCTCGATACCCTCGATAAACTAGAGTTCTGGAACCATTGTAGAGTTCTTCACTTACCTTGTATCCGGGAATATTCACAAGATTACTAACCATACTGCTAAATCTTTAAGACTCCAGATTTAGTGTTCCCAGAATATATAAGGTTATTGATAAACAAGGGACAGCGAGATGCTATGCGATCGCAACATGGCAGGTTATTCCAGTTCAGAGAATGCCTCAATTACCCAGCGATCGCCTCTGGATATTTCTTCGCTAGTCCCGACAAACAGGTGCAGGTACGAAATATATAGGGTTTCGAGGTTCAGAACCAAAAACAAGCGATCATTTCAGTAACGATTTTCCTTGCTTGTAGGTTCAGTTTGCTGGAGGATTGGCTCTATTTCTGATTACCTGCACTGTTCTGTAGAGACTACCATCGCATTACTCTCGTTGGGAACAGATATATTACTTATTATTTTTTTTTATATTTTAATTATTCACTTAACTGTCTACTTAATTATTTTCTTAACTGTCTTAACTGTCTTAACTGTCTACTTAATTATTTTCTTAGCTGTCTTAACTGTCTTAACTGTCTACTTAATTATTTTCTTAGCTGTCTTAACTATCCAATTAATGATAACTAAACGTCTTAACTGTTATTGCATTTTATTGATAAAGCTGAGATTATCTTAAAGACAGATATTTATAGCTATTTTTGGAGATAAATCAAAGATAATACTTGGCTGAAGGTGTATGAAAAACCTTCTTAGTGGGTTCGAGTTGCTACGGGGCGTGAACCTAGTCCTTCAGAAGCAGCAATTGATAGTCAATCAATATATATTCATTCAGACTCCTGCATAATGATGATATTTCACTAAAAAGCCACTTAATTTATTTAAGTAGGCACAGCAGAAAGTGGATGATCTTAAACAATTTCACGAAATTCTGGTAATAGCAATTTATGAATTTCTCGATTCAGTAAGGAGTATCTTCATGATATCAAAGATTAACCAAAAATATCAAAAAATTAACAAGAATTAAATCAATACAATGAGCTTAAACTGATAGGTTTAAATGGATAATGACTTCAAGTAAGCAACCTTTTGAGTTGCCGAGTTTTTATGTACCTTGGCCGGCACGGTTAAACCCAAACCTGGAAGCAGCACGGGTACATTCTAAAGCTTGGGCTTATGAAATGGGAATTTTGGGTGGGGCAGAGGGATCAGAAGATTATGGGATTTGGGATGAGCGCAAGTTTGATGCCCATGACTATGCACTATTGTGTTCCTATACCCATCCAGATGCCGATGAACAGATGCTCAATCTGGTAACTGACTGGTATGTTTGGGTATTTTTCTTTGACGATCACTTCCTTGAGCTTTACAAGCGTACCCAAGATATGGCGGGGGCCAAGAAGTACCTCAATGGACTACCAGCGTTTATGCCTGTACAGCCCCAAGAAACGCCGCCAGAACCCACTAATGCCGTAGAACTGGGTTTAGTAGACCTCTGGAATCGCACCATCCCTAATGCTTCCCAAGATTGGGTAATCCGATTTTCAGAAAGTACCATCAATCTTCTCAAAGAATCTCAGTGGGAACTCGCCAATATCAGCCAGCATCGCGTCGCTAACCCCATTGAGTACATTGAGATGCGCCGTAAGGTAGGGGGAGCGCCCTGGTCAGCTAACCTAGTGGAACACGCGGTTGGGGCAGAAATTCCCGATGCGATCGCGCCATCTCGACCAATGCGTGTCCTCAAAGACACCTTTTCTGATGGAGTACATCTGCGAAATGACATCTTCTCCTACCAAAGAGAAGTAGAAGAAGAAGGGGAAAATGCGAACTGTATCTTGGTCTTGGAACAATTCCTCGATGTGAGTACCCAAGAAGCGGCCAACCTCACTAACGACTTACTCACATCTCGCGTGCAACAGTTCGAGAATACCTTTGTCACTGAGCTTCCTTCCTTGTTCGAGGAATATAGTCTGACTCCTGATGAGCGTCTGAAAGTCGTGCTATATGCCAAAGGACTTCAGGACTGGCAGTCGGGGGGTCATGAGTGGCATACGCGATCGAGCCGCTACATGAACCAGACATCAGATAAATCTTCGCCAGCAAGTTGGTTTTTAGGTGGCCCCACTGGACTAGGCACATCGGCCGCCCGTCTGAGAGCCTTATACGATAGTTTGGGACTAAAACGGTTCAAAAGCTTTACCCATGTTCCCTATAAGCCTGTAGGGCCAGTAAGCTTACCACAGTTTTATATGCCCTTTTCCACCAGCTTGAATCCCCATCTAGAAGAGGCTCGGCGGCATTCTAAGGAATGGGCGCGTCAAATGGGGATGCTGGACAGACTACCAGGAATGCCCAGCATTTACATCTGGGATGACCATAAATTCGATGTAGCAGACGTAGCCTTATGTGGTGCTTATATTCATCCCAATGGGTCTAGTGCTGAGTTGAATGTCACAGCCTGCTGGCTGGTTTGGGGAACCTATGCTGATGACTACTTCCCGGCACTGTATGGTTATAGCCGCAACATGGCTGGGGCGAAAATCTTTAACGCTCGGTTATCAGCCTTTATGCCCCTTGATGAGAGTCCTGTTCCCGAAGCCACCAACCCAGTCGAACGGGGTTTGGCAGATATTTGGGCGCGGACGGCTGGCCCCATGAACCCTAATGCTCGCCGCCAGTTCCGTCGGGCGATTGAAGATATGACGGAAAGCTGGTTATGGGAACTAGCTAACCAAATCCAAAATCGCATTCCAGACCCGATAGACTACGTGGAAATGCGTCGTAAGACCTTTGGCTCCGATCTCACTATGAGCCTGTCTCGACTTTCCCAAGGGGACGAGATCCCACCAGAGATATTCCGCACCCGAACCATGCAGAATATCGATAATTCGGCTGCTGATTTCGCCTGTCTGACAAACGATGTTTTCTCTTACCAGAAAGAAATCGAATTCGAGGGCGAGATTAATAACGGTGTGCTGGCGGTTCAGAATTTCCTGAACTGCGATATCCCCCATGCTGTGGCAATTGTTAACGACCTGATGACCTCTCGTGCCCTTGAGTTTGAACATATTGTTGCGACTGAACTCCCTGCCTTGTGTGATGATTTCGGACTGGATATAAGTACCCGCAAGAAACTGTACGCATATATCAAGAAACTAGAGCAGTGGATGTGTGGGGTACTCAAATGGCATAGAGCAGTAGACCGCTATAAGGAATTTGAATTGCGGAATAACTCGACAGAAAACCGCTTACTCCAAGGCCCTACAGGCTTAGGGACTGCTGCAACTCAAATTAGACCAAGTGTCGGTCAGGAAACAACTCAAACTAATGTTCAGCCAGTGGTGCAGAACTTACTGAGTGGCCCAACAGGTTTAGGGACTTCAGCTACCAAAATCGGATCGCTGTTAAGAACTAAAGGTTAGCTCAATCTGAGTCCGTCTTCCGGTCAATTAAATAATTTGTCAACAAACACTACCAATGGAGATTTATCATGACTAATGCAGCAAATACTCCCCTAGAAAATCAAATTGAGCAACAGCCAATAAGTTTGGGGACAGAAGCGGCGCGTAATTTGGCAACAACCACCAAAACCCAACCCCAGATGCAGGGCATTACCTCACGGTGGCTCTTAAAACTGCTGCCTTGGGTAGAAACAGTGGGTGGAACCTATCGGGTCAACCGTCGCTTAACTTATACCGTTGGGGATGGACGGGTTAGCTTTACCAATACAGGCGCTCAGATACAGGTCATTCCTCAAGAACTCACTGAGTTACCTTTGTTGCGGGGATTTGAAGATGTTGGGGTGTTAAACGCCTTAGCTAATCAATTTGTGCAACAAGAATTTGCTGCTGGAGATGTCATCATTCAAGCAGGTCAAGCGGCCGATCAAGTATTGTTGATTGCTCATGGTAAAGTCAATAAAATTGGCCCTGGCAAGTATGACGAGCAAGTTGTTTTGGATGTATTAGCCGATGGCGATCATTTTGGTGACTACGCTTTAATAGAATCCCAGGATACTTGGGATGTCACTCTCACCGCCCTGACTCGTTCTACAATCTTATCTCTGCCTCAAGCAGCCTTTCAAAACCTGGTTAACCAGTCTGAGGCTCTGCAAGGGCAAGTGGATCGATTCAGAGAAAAATTGCGCCAGCCCAAAAATCAAGAAGGGGAAGCCTCGATTGATATTACCTCCGGCCACCTGGCAGAGGAAGTATTACCAGGGACATTTGCAGACTATGAACTCAATCCACGGGAATATGAGTTAAGCGTCGCTCAAACTATTTTGCAAATCAATACACGGGTTGCTGACCTCTACAACGAACCTCTGAACCAGACTGAGGAACAATTGCGGCTCACCATCGAAGCATTACGGGAACGCCAAGAACACGAAATAATTAACAATCGTAACTTCGGACTGTTACACAATGCCGATCTCAAACAACGCATCTTTACCCGCAGTGGCCCCCCAACTCCTGACGATCTCGATGAGTTGATCTCTATTGTTTGGAAAGAACCGAGCTTTTTCTTAGCTCATCCCCGCGCTATTGCTGCTTTTGGTCGAGAATGTAACCGTCTAGGACTCTATCCCGATCCTATCCCCACGGGTAACAGTGCAATTCCCTCTTGGCGTGGTATTCCCATCTATCCTTCCAATAAGATTCCAGTTACCAAAGAGCGTACTAGCTCGATTCTCTTAATCCGTGCGGGAGCAACCAACCAGGGTGTGATTGGTCTTCATAAAACTGGCATTCCTGATGAATATCAGCCTAGTTTATCTGTGCGCTTCATGGGTATTAACGAAAAGGCTGTTATTTCCTACCTGGTCAGCGCTTACTACTCTACAGCCGTTCTTGTTCCTGACGCATTAGGCATTCTTGAAGATGTAGAAATTGGTCTCTAAGTAGTCGGACATCCTCTTGAAAGTAGGGGCGATCGCTCTTTGCGTTCCCGAAGGGTACAACCCGCCTCTACCCCCCAATGCTCTCTCTTAAGAAAATGAAAGGGAGTGGAGAGTGGGGAAACTAAACCGCTTAACATTGGGCGGGGTTTCAACAACCCTTGGGATTCAAGGATTTTTTCTCGTGCGAACGCTACCGCGAACGTGCCACTTGCGGGCGTTCGCGCAGCGGGACGAAATACGGCTTTAAACCTCAATTTCGGGGCTAATTTCTTCCCCTACTCACTACTCCCGCCCCGAAGGGTTAGTAAATTTAGTCTCATGAAACGTTAACTTTATGACAGATGCTTCGATTGGGCCAAATTTAGACCAAGAAAACGGGCAACCCCAGATCAGCTTAAGCACTAAAGGGGCGCGGAATTTAGCCAAAACCACGAAAACTCCGCCCCAGATGCAGGGCATTACCCCTAGGTGGTTGTTACAGATGTTGCCTTGGGTGCAAGTCACAGGTGGAGCCTATCGAGTTAACCGTCGCTTCACCTATGATGTTGGCAATGGACGGGTTAGCTTTACCAATGTAGGGGCTGAAGTACGGGTCATTCCCCAAGCACTTCGTGAACTATCTCTACTGCGTGGGTTTGAGGATATTGAGGTACTCAACGCCTTGGCAGCCCACTTTGTGCAACAAGAATTTGCCCCTGGTGAGGTAATTGTCCAGGAAGGTCAACCAGCCGACCAAGTGTTATTAATTGCTCATGGTAAAGTTAATCAGCTGAAGGCAGGAAAATATGAGGCGGAAGCTTTACGGGATATTCTAGCTGAGGGCGATTGTTTTGGTGGCGAAGCGATTGTTTTATCTCAGGAGACATGGGAAGTTAGCGTGAGAGCTGTTACGCGTTGTATAGTTTTGTCTTTGCCAGTACAGGCGTTTCGGGAGTTGCTAAACCAGTCTGAAACGTTGCAAACTCAAGTTGATCGCTTGAGAGCTATGTTGAGCAAACCTCAGGATAGGTACAATCAAGCCGAGATCGTCACGTCTGCCGGTCATAGTCAGGAAACTGAGTTACCCAGGACATTTGTTGATTACGACTTGAGTCCACGGGAGTATGAGTTAAGCGTAGCTCAAACAATTTTACAGGTGAATACGCGAGTTGCTGACCTCTACAACGAACCGATGAACCAGACGGAGCAACAATTACGGCTGACTATCGAAGCGTTGCGGGAACGGCAAGAATACGAAATGCTTAATAACCCTGATTTCGGGTTGTTGCACAATGCCGATCTTAAGCAACGCATCTTTACCCGCACCGGCCCACCGACTCCAGATGATTTTGATGAATTGCTCTCTCGGCGGCGCAAATCCCATTTTTTCCTAGCTCACCCTCGCACGATCGCTGCTTTTAACCGGGAGTGTAACCGTCGTGGAATCTATTCCCCAAGCACGCAGGTGAACGGAAAGATTGTACCTGCATGGCGCAACTATCCGATTTTTCCTTGTAACAAAATTCCGATCACCAAGGAAGGTACTAGCTCTATTTTGGTACTCCGTGTCGGAGAAGAAAACCAAGGGGTGGTAGGTCTACACAAAACGGGTATCCCTGATGAATACCAACCGAGTTTGTCTGTGCGGTTTTTGGGCATCAGCGAAAAAGCGATCATTTCTTATCTTGTCAGCGCCTACTACTCCGCAGCGATTCTCATCCCCGATGCACTTGGCATCCTGGAAGATGTGGAAATTGGACACTGAGGGAAGGGTATTTCCCCACTCCCTTTCATATCGGAATTTCAATGATAAATTCTGTACCTTTTATAGCTGTAGGCAAATGCAAGGGCGCTGATATTGCTTGTGCCTTGCTCTTGATTTTTCATGCTCAAAAAGGTGCGGTAGATATCACACCTTTTTGAGGTTGCCTACTTATTGCTCTGTTATAGTCAGACTTGTTTATCTTAAGGGGTCAGACCCCCTATTCGCCACCTGCATCCGTAAAAGTTGTCGGGCATCTTGTTTGTAAGAAATCATTCAGGATTGTTGTATTATTGCTCTAAAAAGTTTGTCACTTTGAAATTCGATGTTCCCTCCCAACAGTGGTTCAAAAAAGCGCTTACCTGGGCATCTGCTGAATCAGCCGATTCTCTAGAAGCGTTAAATTGCACTGCTGTCACAATGTACTCAAAGATAATTACAAACTGCTTTTGGGGTGAAATTCTTTCGACTACAATTGTTTCACCTATTTTAGGGATTTGAGGTAAATTTACCACAAATGTCTCAATTTTCGGTTTATCTAGTGGATTTTTGAAATTGAAGTATTTACAGTAAACAATAATTTTCACTTAGACAACCACCAATAACAATTCAAAATTCAAAATGACGCTCTCTACGAGACGCTGCGCGTAGCTTGCTTCCCCGCAGGGGTACGTAGACTCGCTCTAAGCGAAGCCATGCCGCAGGCTTTACGCTACGCTAACAAAATTCAAAATTTAAGAGTGTATGTAGGGTGTGTTGCACTGTGCTAACGTACCCTACGTTTATTCCAAAAATCTGAATTGGAAAATTGTGAATATTTATTATAGTAGATTTTTCAAAAATATCTATTAGGTTATTTACCCTGCCATAGTTGCCGCAACGACTGAAAAATCCTTACAAATCTCTCTTCTAGCCAGAGCATAACATAATCAAGCCATTCCAGAAGTTGCTCTAAGGGATGCTTCTCATAGCCAGATGAAGTTGCTTTGGTTTCTATCCAGTCTGGCTGTGCCTCAACTTGACTGCTTTGCTGAAACTGCTGTTTCAACATTTGCCCTTTACGACTCTCGCTTTTAGTGTGAGAAATGCTGGTTCGGTTTTGTTTTGCAGAGGCGATTTTTCCAGATGTTTTTTGCGTTGAGGCAAGATTATTAGTTGGTTGTTTTCTTTGTACCAAGCCAGATCCGAATTTAGGTTGTTTTACACTCAAATTCTTTTGTGGAAAATGCCCTACTGATAAACTTGGTACTAAAGCAGGATTTGTCCTTTGAGAAAGTGTAACTGACTTATCAGCGACGGTTTCGGTGTCACCAAATAAATCATTCCATGTTAGCCAAGGATCATCTATTAAATACTGATTATCCAACTGAGGGCTTTTGGATAAGGCTTTTCTAAGGCGTGATGAGAATAGTTTACCTGGCAATCGCTCCTCATTGGTTGTTGGATCAAGTGTTTTGCTATTGCCAACACCAAAAAAGTAATTAAGTGCCGCCTCAATCAAAGCTTGAAGATTTTGTGTATGAGTTTCCAAACCATCAGCATTGGGGGCAATTTCCCCCTTACCAGCTAATTGCTCTTTGCCATAAAGAAATATGTTTAACTGAGTTTGGGCAACTTGAACAATTTCCTGGCTACGTTCTTGTACAGGTACTAAAGCATTTGATTCTAACTTAGCAAAGGCTATATCTAAAAATGTTAATAATCTATCTGTATTCAGTAAATCTTTTGATATACCCTCGGCTAAAACTGGAATTTTGGCTGAATTTCCGTCAGTTAATTTTGCTAATAACTGGTCAATCTGTGGTAATAGCTGCTGCGTTTCTTTTTTAGCTATAATCAACCGCCAATACTGCCAATACTTAGCAACTTCATTAATAATTCGTTCTTCTAATTTTGCCTGCTGTTGAGATGTCAAAATATCGAGAATTTCATTATCGGCAGTAACTAGTACTAAATTCCGATTCATTAAATTTGTGGCAATTCCCCGCACTATTGGAAGATGCTGTTGCAGAGAATTTTCCAATTGTAAAGGCTTGATATTTACAGCTTGATTCTCTGTAATAATTGATGCTTGAATAAGATTAGAGTTATTATCAACAAATTTCGGCCGAAAAATTCCCAAGAAAGCCAAGGGTTTAAAAGGTTCAGATGTTTTCACCGGAGTAGAGGCGGTTTCATCAGATGACAGAGAATAGACTGCTTCTAGTACATTTTGAATGGGGCTATCAGCATTTGGCGGAGTTTCGGGCTGGAAATCGGTGTCATAAGGTTGTAACTTTAGTCTAGTTTGTGTTTCTTTGGTGTGTAGCGTTTTCCCAGATGATTCAGATGACTGAAACAGTAGATACACTGGGTAAAGTAATACCTCCACACCCCACTTAGTAGCAACTTGCAAATGTCGGTAGGTGTGTTCCCATTGTTGTGTTACCCGCCGAGATTGCTGGTGGACAAAGTTAAATAGTCTGCTTTGATAACGACCAGAGGAACCAGAAGACATAATTAGTAATTTTTTAGTTCAAGTCTTGTTAAGTTGTGAGACTCGCGCCAAACAATAAAAACAACCAACACCTCATCTTAGCGAATATATGACCCCGACTGTCTCTCAATCCCAGACCAAATTTATCTCAGAAGTAATTGAGCAACTGCGCTCTTTTTGTCAAGTTAATCTTCAGTCTACTTGGCTGTACCAAGAATCTGACCTGATTATTACTGATGTTGTAGCTGCTGATTTGTCTCATTGGCAACCTGTCCAGTTGAATGCTAAAGAACATATTGCTTGGACGGGCGGGAAAAAGGTGCTATGGCTAGTGCAAAGATTGGTGGTTCCCCAAGATTTGCAGGGTTATCCCTTAGCTGGGTTATCTTTGCGGCTGGCGCTGCTTTGGTGGGCGGATTCTGCTGAGATTTATGTAAATGGGGAGTTAGTGCTGGAGGGTGATTTATTTGATTGTTCGCCGAGAGTGCTTCTCAGTCAGGAAGTGAGGCCAGGGGAAGAGTTTATTGTGGCTTTGCGGTTAGTGAGTCCGGGACATTGTGATGGTGCTTTGGTGCGATCGCTCCTAGTTTATGAATCTATTATTGATAATAATCCCGATCCCGGTTTTGTCGCTGATGAGTTAGCTGTGTTGCAACTTTATTTGGAAAGGTTTGCACCGGAAAAGTTGGATGTTTTGGCGGCGATGGTGAGGGAGGTTACGAACCGCAGAGGCGCAGAGGACACGGAGGAAGAAAAGGGAGAGTTAGTAAAGTCGTTTTTGTCTCTACGCCAAAACCTACTTCAATCTGACATCTTAGCCCCCCTTTTTAAGGGGGGTTGGGGGGATCAAAAATCTAAAATTTTCCTGTTGGGTCATGCTCATTTAGATTTAGCATGGCTATGGCCTGTGAGTGAAACTTGGAATGCCGCGCAAAACACTTTTGAGTCGGTTCTGAAGTTGCAAGCAGATTTTCCTGAGTTAATTTTTTGTCATTCGACTCCCGCACTTTATGCTTGGATTGAAGAACATCGCCCGGACTTATTTCAAGCAATTCAAGCACAGGTGGCTGCTGAAAGGTGGGAAGTTGTCGGCGGAATGTGGGTGGAACCGGAACTCAACCTAATTGCTGGTGAATCAATAGTCCGTCAGCTATTGTATGGTCAACGCTACATCCAGGAGAAATTTGGCAAGCTTTCAACTGTGGTCTGGGTTCCAGATACTTTTGGTTTTTGTGCCACTTTACCGCAGTTTTTCGCTAATGCTGGAATTGAGTATTTTGTGACGCAGAAGTTGCGGTGGAATGATACTACTAAATTTGATTATGGGGCTTTTTGGTGGCGATCGCCTGACGGTAGCGAAGTCTTTAGTTTGATGTCTGCACCTATAGGTGAAAGCATTGATCCGGTTAAAATGGCATCCTACGCTCTTGAATGGCAAACCCAAACTGGTTTACCAGAATCTCTCTGGCTTCCTGGTGTCGGCGACCACGGCGGCGGCCCCACCCGTGATATGTTAGAAACCGCCCAACGTTGGCAAAAGTCTCCTTTCTTCCCAGACTTAGAATTTACAACGGCTGAAAAGTATTTAGAGAAGATTAGTAAAGGAGACAGGAGTCAGAATTCAGGAGTCAGAATTCAGGAGTCAGAATTCAGAAGTCAGAATTCAGAAGTCAGAATTCAGGAGTCAGGAGTCAAGAGTTATTATTCTCCCCCTGCTTCCCCTGCCTCCCCCTCATTCCCTACTTGGAATGACGAACTATACTTAGAATTCCATCGAGGTTGCTACACTACCCACGCAGACCAAAAACGTTGGAATCGTCGTTGTGAAAACCTATTATATCAAGCTGAACTATTTGCTACCTTGGCAACTGTCAGATGTGGTGTGACATATCCTAAAGCAGAAATTGAAGCAGCTTGGAAACTGGTGTTATTTCAACAGTTTCACGATATCTTACCTGGTTCTTCAATTACCCAAGTTTACACGGATGCGTTACCCCAATGGCAGCAAGTGGAACAATTGGGAACGAAGATATTACAGGAATCACTTTTAGCGATCGCATCTCACATTACCCTATCAGAACCACCAAAACCTGATAGTTTGCCTATTTTCGTTTTCAATCCTCTCAATTGGCAACGTTCTGAGGTAGTTTCTGTAGCCTTACCCACACCAGAAGAATGGCAGATTTACGATACTTCTGGAAAACAGCTTCTCTCCCAATTATCTGAACCATCAACGCTACTATTTCTCGCCCCCGAAATTCCACCCGTAGGCTACCGCATATTTTGGCTTTCCCCCACCCTGCGGGAAGCTAAAGCTACATCCCCCTCATCCCCCTCACTCCTCCCAGACTGGATTTTAGAAAATGAATTCTTGCGAGTTGTGATAGATCCTGATACTGGAGATTTATCAAGTATTTTTGATAAAACTTATCAAAGAGAAATTTTGAGTGGGGCGGGGAATCAACTGCAAGCTTTTAAAGACAGTGGTCAATATTGGGATGCTTGGAATATTGACCCTAATTATGCCCAACATCCTTTACCCGCAACAAATCTTCAATCCATTCAGTGGTTAGAACAAGGCCCAGTGCAAAATCGTGTGCGCGTAGTGCGTCAGTTGGGTGAATCGGAATTTTGCCAAGACTATATTCTGCAAGCTGGTTCACCTCTGCTGAACATCGCTACTACAGTCAATTGGCAAGAAAATCATGTATTAGTGAAAGCTGCTTTTCCTCTCAATCTGGAAGCCGACTTTGCTACTTATGAAATTCCCTGTGGCGCGATTCGCCGCCCAACTAAACCACAAACCCCCGCAGAACAAGCAAAATGGGAAGTTCCCGCTTTACGTTGGGCTGATTTGACAGCAGAAGACACAATCCAAAATCCAAAATCTAAAATCCAAAATCATTATGGTGTTAGTTTGCTGAATGATTGTAAATACGGTTACGACAGCAAACCGAATCAACTCCGCTTGACACTGCTACGCAGTCCTAATTGGCCAGACTCCGAGGCTGACAGAGGTTTTCACGAATTCACATATACCTTGTATCCTCATGCTGGTAGCTGGGAAGCAGCCCATACAGTACGGCGTGGCTATGAATTGAATATACCGTTGCAAGTAATCTTGAATCCATCCGACACTCACGACAGGCTAAACGCCCCGCTAACACTAACAGAACTCAGAACTATTGATGGGGCGAGTTTCTTAGATTTATCAGCTGAAAATTTAATCTTGATGGCCTTAAAGCCATCTGAAGATAATCCACAGCAATTAATTCTGCGGTTTTATGAATGTCACGGAGAAACAGCCGAGTTATCTTTGCAAAGTGATTTAGGGTTGAATCTAGGAGATAGAGTAGATTTATTAGAGCGTTCTTCTAGCACTGAATTCTCATCTAGGCAACAAAACTTGACGATAGAACCTTGGAAAATTGCCAGTTTCCAGGTGATACCAGCAATAAATCCCAAGCTAGAGTAAGCCACGATAGCTGTGTCAGTGGTCAGTTGTGGTTTTCCACTGACCAATGACTAATGACTAATGACCAATGACTCTTTTAATCTTCGTGGTCATCAAATGGATCGTTCAATTGCTTGCTAGGAGGACCAAAAGAGGTATAAATCGACAGTACAGTGATGACAACCACCACGGCAGCCATAGAAATGCTAAGAACTATTGCGGGTTCCATAATTGAGAGATTGATTATGAGTGCTATTCTTATAGAATATTACAGAAGATTAAAAAAAGCTTTGGCAAGTAATCTTAGGTGAACTATGGCACAAAGGACTAGGTTGGGAGATATCCTGAAACCACTGAACTCTGAGTATGGGAAAGTGGCTCCAGGTTGGGGTACTACCCCGGTGATGGCTGTTTTTATTTTGCTATTTTTCGTGTTTTTGCTGATTATTCTGCAACTTTACAATCAATCATTCTTGATTCAGGATGTACTTGTAGATTGGCGGAGTTTAGGACGCTAAAAGATACACAGCGATCGAGTTTGGATAACAAGTTAAGTTACACCCGGTTCTTCCGGGTTTTTTTGTCAGTTGTGATTCAGAATTCATATCATGTCCGCATAATTATAGCCCAATACTCTTGTAGAGACGGCGATTTATCGCGTCTTGAGATGGCGATGAATCGCCGTCTCTACAAATGAAATTGTCTATTCAGGCGGTTAATTCAATCAAATTCAGGTGGCCACAGTTCTGCGATCGCTAATTCCCAACCTGGGAATAATTCTGGTATTGTCAGTTTGTCGTTATTTTTTAAAACTACTGGTTCAAGGTTAGGGCGATAAACTGTTACTAAAACTTTGTCAGGGTCGATGAGCATACCCACTGTAGATCCAAGTTCTAGGAATAGCTTAATCTTTTCTTGGAGGGGTTTGATGCGATCGCTCTTAGATTTGACTTCAACCATCAGGTCGGGTACTAACTGCACAAAGTCACGCTGAGTCTTCTTGAGTCGTTCGGCTCGAACAAAGGAAACATCTGGAGCGCGTAGGTTCCTTTTTTCCGGGTCGCCTCCAGTTTCATCATTTTCAATGCTGGGCAAGATAAAACCAGCACTAGAACCAGTAACACGTCCCAATTTGCGAGGCATGACCCATATATTCAAAAATGTCAGCAGACGAGAACCAATTTCGTCTGACTCATAATCGGATGGCCCCATAACGATGATGTTTCCCTCTACTAACTCCATCCGCAAATCAGGATTTTGTGACTGTAATTGTTCTAAGTCTTGAATTGTCAGAGACATAAAGCATCACTCGCTGGTGGGGCGTTAGCGTAGCTCGCCGCAGGCATCGCTTTCTATGATAGGCGATTATTGAGTAGACTACATAATAATATGCGAGTTTCTGTAGTAGTTCTATAGTTTACAGGAGACAAAAAATGAATATATTTGGTATCGGTCTGCCGGAAATGGCTGTAATTATGGTAGTAGCACTGTTAATCTTTGGCCCCAAGAAGCTGCCAGAAATTGGTCGGAGTGTGGGCAAAACAATTCGTAGTTTTCAAGAAGCTTCCAAGGAGTTTCAAAACGAGTTTCAAAAAGAAGCAGAACAGTTAGAAGAAGCTGTAAAGACCACTGCTGAATTGGAACCTAAGCAAATTTACCCTGCCAAATCTGAGCAGGATACCGCAAGTTCTTCTCAATCTAGCTAGGAGAACATAAGAATTTTGGATTTTGGATTTTGGATTTTAGATTGTTTTGCAGTTTAGAGCAACGTCTTTGGTGAACGTAACAAATCCAAAAAATGCTAATTCCGACGCTGCACTATCGTCAATCTAAAATCACTAAGCCTTGCACCCTTGCAGTCTGTTTCAATCCAAAATCTAAAATCTAAAATCTAAAATTGATTGACTGTAGGCAAAATGACAGAAGTTGTTACGCAACCAGCTTTGGTAATTCCCCAGCTAATTGTCGGGTTGGGGAATCCAGAAGCTAAGTATGACCAAACACGCCATAATATCGGCTTTGCTGCTTTAGAAACTCTCTCGCGTTCTTGGCGCATTTCTTTAGCAGAAAACCGCAAGTTTCAGGGTGAGTATGGCGAGGGTATGGCCCCAGGCGGAGGTAAGATTCGCTTGCTGAAGCCGTTAACTTATATGAATCGCTCAGGACAAGCAATACAAGCGGTGACAAGTTGGTATAAAATGCCGCCTGAATCAGTGCTGGTAATTTATGATGATATGGATTTACCTCTGGGAAAAACTCGTCTGCGTTTATCTGGTTCGGCTGGGGGACATAACGGCATGAAAAGTGCGATCGTACATCTTAGTACCCAAAACTTTCCCCGTTTGCGAATCGGTATTGGTAAACCCAAAGATGCAGCTAATAACGATGATTCCGGTGCTATCTCTCATGTGCTGGGGCGATTTTCGGCAGCCGAAAATCAGCAAGTGTCTCTTGTACTTCAGTTCGTAGTTGAATGTCTTGAACTAAGCCTCAAGCAGGGAGTAGAAAAAGCAATGAATGTTTGTAATAGCCGCACCATTAATAATTCTGAGTCTTAGGGTTCGGTGAATACTTCCCTATAAGTTTGGCAAAGGCACTTATTTTGGTTGATGGACAGCAATTTTAGCTTGTTCCATCCAACCAAGATAAAGCCTGTAACGCCTCTCCTAGAAACACCTGGGTCATTCTTACCTTTTCCTCATCATCAATAGTCTCCATTGTAATATTACCCTCAACCTGAGGAAAACCCCCCTTAGCTAAAGTCATTATTAAGAGGCTATTCGTCCGTTTGAGGCGGGTTACGTGTGCTTCCGAATCCCTAAATCAGCACTTAACTAAAAGTTAATCTAAGTGACCTAATGCACTTTCAGAAGCAATAGAGAAGATGAGAAAATTATAATACTAAATTTTTCTAGCTGTACTAAAATCTGAAAAATAATGTCATCTTAGCTACTAAGATAGATAAGAAAATATGATGATATTTGTAGATTTTAAAAGTTAATTCTGCCCTCATTAAATAATTTGTATCCAACTGTTAATGAGGCAAAAGCAACAAATAAATTCCATAAGCTAGTCGATCTAAAAAATACTCCACCACTGAAGAAAACTAATACTATGCCAATCCCTAACAAAATCCATCCAAAATTACTAGCTTCTCTCCGAAAAAAGACCAGTGTAAATGCACCTGCCATAATCGCTAATACGGCGACGGTAGCAGGTAATCTGTTAGAAAAAGGGATATAGTAACCACTCACAAATATAATGTTTTGACCAAAAAAATATAATCCTGTGAAAAGTAGGATTAAACCCAGAAATGTTGAATCCTAATACAAAACTTTACATATTTAGTTACACTAACTCTAAAAAGCCTAAAATAGTCAACATGACATCATCTCCTCAAA
>NZ_JBALFY010000106.1:0-1526 GCF_036916655.1 Nostoc sp. | reverse complement strand
ACAAAACGGAGAGTTTGATCCTGGCTCAGGATGAACGCTGGCGGTATGCTTAACACATGCAAGTCGAACGGTGTCTTCGGACATAGTGGCGGACGGGTGAGTAACGCGTGAGAATCTACCATCAGGTCTGGGACAACCACTGGAAACGGTGGCTAATACCGGATGTGCCGAGAGGTGAAAGGTTAACTGCCTGATGATGAGCTCGCGTCTGATTAGCTAGTTGGAAGTGTAATGGACTCCCAAGGCGACGATCAGTAGCTGGTCTGAGAGGACGATCAGCCACACTGGGACTGAGACACGGCCCAGACTCCTACGGGAGGCAGCAGTGGGGAATTTTCCGCAATGGGCGAAAGCCTGACGGAGCAATACCGCGTGAGGGAGGAAGGCTCTTGGGTCGTAAACCTCTTTTCTCAGGGAAGAACACAATGACGGTACCTGAGGAATAAGCATCGGCTAACTCCGTGCCAGCAGCCGCGGTAATACGGAGGATGCAAGCGTTATCCGGAATGATTGGGCGTAAAGCGTCCGCAGGTGGCAATGTAAGTCTGCTGTTAAAGAGTGAGGCTCAACCTCATAAG
Source organism: Nostoc sp. (assembly GCF_036916655.1). Classification (GTDB taxonomy): domain Bacteria; phylum Cyanobacteriota; class Cyanobacteriia; order Cyanobacteriales; family Nostocaceae; genus Nostoc. The sequence goes on along the minus strand of NZ_JBALFY010000106.1, from coordinate 948 downwards.
AGCAGTGGAAACTACATAGCTAGAGTACGTTCGGGGCAGAGGGAATTCCTGGTGTAGCGGTGAAATGCGTAGAGATCAGGAAGAACACCGGTGGCGAAGGCGCTCTGCTAGGCCGTAACTGACACTGAGGGACGAAAGCTAGGGGAGCGAATGGGATTAGATACCCCAGTAGTCCTAGCCGTAAACGATGGATACTAGGCGTGGCTTGTATCGACCCGAGCCGTGCCGTAGCTAACGCGTTAAGTATCCCGCCTGGGGAGTACGCCGGCAACGGTGAAACTCAAAGGAATTGACGGGGGCCCGCACAAGCGGTGGAGTATGTGGTTTAATTCGATGCAACGCGAAGAACCTTACCAAGGCTTGACATGTCGCGAATCCTGGTGAAAGCTGGGAGTGCCTTCGGGAGCGCGAACACAGGTGGTGCATGGCTGTCGTCAGCTCGTGTCGTGAGATGTTGGGTTAAGTCCCGCAACGAGCGCAACCCTCGTTTTTAGTTGCCAGCATTAAGTTGGGCACTCTAGAGAGACTGCCGGTGACAAACCGGAGGAAGGTGGGGATGACGTCAAGTCAGCATGCCCCTTACGCCTTGGGCTACACACGTACTACAATGCTCCGGACAGAGGGCAGCAAGCATGCGAATGCAAGCAAATCCCGTAAACCGGAGCTCAGTTCAGATCGCAGGCTGCAACTCGCCTGCGTGAAGGAGGAATCGCTAGTAATTGCAGGTCAGCATACTGCAGTGAATTCGTTCCCGGGCCTTGTACACACCGCCCGTCACACCATGGAAGCTGGTAGTGCCCGAAGTCATTACTTCAACCTTTCGGGGAGGAGGATGCCTAAGGCAGGACTGGTGACTGGGGTGAAGTCGTAACAAGGTAGCCGTACCGGAAGGTGTGGCTGGATCACCTCCTTTTTAGGGAGACCTACACCCCTTACATATCGAAAAGC
>NZ_JBALFY010000105.1:0-13242 GCF_036916655.1 Nostoc sp. | reverse complement strand
AGTATGTCCCTGACATCCTCAATATTCTCAAGGATGAAAAGGTTCCCGCCAACGTTCGTAGAAGTGCGGCATCGGCATTGGGCAACTTGGGAGACACCGCAGCTAAGTATGTCCCTGACATCCTCAATATTCTCAAGGATGAAAAGGTTCCCGCCAACGTTCGTAGAAGTGCGGCATCGGCATTGGGCAACTTGGGAGACGCCGCAGCCAAGTATGTCCCTGACATCCTCAATTTCCTCAAGGATGAAAAGGTGGACGCCTACGTTCGTTCACGTGCGGCATCGGCATTGGGCAACTTGGGAGACGCCGCAGCCAAGTATGTCCCTGACATCCTCAATATCCTCAAGGATGAAAAGCTGGACGTCAACGTTCGTTCAGGTGCGGCAGAGGCATTGGGCAACTTTGGAGATGCCGCAGCCAAGTATGTCCCTGACATCCTCAATTTCCTCAAGGATAAAAAGCTGGACGTCAACGTTCGTTTAGGTGCAGCAGAGGCATTGGGCAACTTTGGAGACGCCGCAGCCAAGTATGTCCCTGACATCCTCAATATCCTCAAGGATGAAAAGGTGGACGCCTACGTTCGTTCACGTGCGGCATCGGCATTGGGCAAGTTGGGAGACGCCGCAGCCAAGTATGTCCCTGACATCCTCAATATTCTCAAGGATGAAAAGGTTCCCGCCTCCGTTCGTGGCGGTGCGGCATCGGCATTGGGCAACTTGGGAGACGCCGCAGCCAAGTATGTCCCTGACATCCTCAATATTCTCAAGAATGAAAAGGTTCCCGCCTCCGTTCGTGGCGGTGCGGCAGTGGCATTGGGGAAGATAAAACAACTCAAGCTGGAAGAGGTTGTTATAGTTTTGAATTATGCGTATGAGCCAAACCAAGGAATATTTGGGTCAGATACAGGAAACTTTGAATTTTGGCGGTTTTGGTCTTATTTCCTGAGTGGCGGCACAGATAACGTAAAAACCCTACTAACATGGCTGGGCAGACCTGAAAGAAAAGCAATTCCTGAGAAACTTACCCACGATGAAGGCAAGAAAACGCTGGAGGTTTTTCTCAAAGTCTGGGAACCTAGTAAAGACTTAGAGAGATTAAGAGAAGATTTAGCAGAACAGATTTCCATAGTTGCCGAGAACAAAAAAGTTAACTGGAAATGGCAAGATATCGGTTTGCTACAATCCCACTACAACAACCTCAAAACCTCCTACCCGACTAAAGCTTATGCAGTGCAGTCACAGATAAATAACCTTGAGGGTTGGCAGTGGTTTTTCAAAGCCAGAAACACCATCATCGCTCACATTGCCTTTTGGCTTGCCCTGATCTTTGCCTACCCCAAATTTCCCCAAGTCCAAGCCATCTTTTTCTGGAACCCTTGGGTACGCCGGATTCTCGGCGTCGGCTATGTCGGCTTTCTCCTCACCTGGTTTCCCCCCTTCCGCCGCAAATTATTTGAACCCTTCAAACCCTCCCTATTAGCCGATGCCGGGTTAGATAATTTTTATGACCAATCATACTTCCCAGAATCTAAAGTCAAAGTTCCCACTTCAGGAGACATCCAGCCAATTACCGCAGCCCTACCCAGTATTCAAGGACAAATTATCTTACAAGGAGATTCCGGCTTAGGCAAGTCGATGTTTCTCCGTCATCTCTTGCAAAACTCCCAGCGCATAGTCGTTTATCTCCCCGCCCAAAAATGTCATAAAGGCGTAATTGAAGCCATCCAAGACAAGCTACACGGTCAAGCCCAAGATGCCGGCTTCCTGAAAAACCTGATTTACAGTGGCGCAATAGATATCTGCATCGACGGACTCAACGAAGTCACCGCCGAAACACGGGCAAAAATCTGCCAGTTTGTCGAAAGCTATTTCCGGGGCAACATTATCATGACAACCCAGCCCCTAGAGTGGACACCCCCCTCAACAGCCAAAACCTACTACTTGCAGCCCCTTGAACAACAACAAATTCAAGAGTTTTTGATCTCCCGCCAGCCGCGACTCCCCAAAGATGCCAAAATTCAAGGTGCTGATTACGCCCAAGCCAGCACCAATTATTTAACAGAAGTCCTCAACAACCAGCAAGCCAAAGAAGAGTTAGATGCTGTCTGTCGAATTCTTTCCAATCCAATGGATCTCACAGTGGTAGCGCTGATGTTATCACAAGGTAAACAGCCAAACTTGTTTCGCCTGCAAGAACAGCAATACAACCTGATGGCAGCAGAATACCAGCAAGAATGGAAACAAGAATTTCCGCTCAAAAGATTCTCAGCCGCCGTCTACCAAATGCGACTCGATGACAAACAAGCCTTACCTGGGGATGAATTTCACCAAGTTGCCATGTCTTTAGAAGACGAGAAATACAAAATGGTAGTCAGCCGTCAGTGGCAAGATGGAAAAGGCGAAGCCAAGAAAGAATGGTATTTCCGCCACGATAAAATCATGGATTTCTTCTTGGTGCAAAACTTTCTCGGCGAAACTGATGCCGCCGAAGGACTATTAGTTGATAGAATGGGCGATCCGCGTTTTCGTGGTGTTTATTTCTTGCTAGCAACCTTGCTTCCTTTAGATGCAGCCAAAGAACTGCGGGAAGATTTGATTCAATACGCCGCCGACACCAAAGACAATACGGTGAGTAATACTTTTGTGCAGTTGTTGAGAACTAGATAGTACAATACGCTAATGAGTAATGAGTAATGAGTAATAAGTAATAAGTAATAAGTAATACCCATTACTCATTACTTATTACTTCAAAAATAAATTTTCGGGCTAATAGCTTAAGTCTACTGAAGTAGACTGGAGATTTTTGGCAATATTTAGTCATCTTCAGATGACTTTAGCTATGAGACGGGAATTTCAATTCCCGGCGGACAAGTGGTTTCGCGTTAAGTTGACACCAATGGCGACACGATAGCCCTATAAACTGGGCGCTCATGTTGCCCACCCCACAATATTGGATAATTTATTTCTTGGAGTTTCCTAAAGAAATTTATAGCGCTTCTGGGTTGAGTGCAATAATGAATCGTCATTGAGCTAAATGAAGCCATGCCCGAAGGGCTTTATGAAGCGTAGTGAAGAGAAGCAATGACAAATTATGTTTTTACACATTTGGAATGCTCCCTACACCGTAGCTTTGCAGGAGAGAGAAATAGAAGTGAGGTTTCAAATATCTCTAACAAGGCATCAAAGCATTAAATCTTCCTAATACTGCCATATCTTCTGCATCTAACTCTGACGGAATACCACTGCGAATCAATTCTGAAAAGTCTTCATTGGGAACCATAACAGTCAAAGTGTACAAGCGAGTAGAACCAGTGTTTTTAATCAAATGAGTTCCAGTAGGAGGCACTAATAAACTATCCCCAGCTTTGATCGTGACACTCTTGCCGTCACACATAGCGATCGCTTCTCCTTTGAGAACAAAAAACATTTCCACCGCCCACTGATGGCGATTTGGGGGTGTTTGTCCACCAACATCAAAAATTTCTATGCAGCAAGTCAAGGAAGTATTAGCATTTGTGGAATCGAAGATGATTGCTAATCGATTAGTGTCGTTGGGATTGATGCGATATACTTGGTAATCTTTGGGAGATTTGATCACCGGAATTACACAACGAGTAGCGTACATTGATTTATCCCCTCTGAAGTTATCGATGGGTATGAAAATTCCTCAAATCCAAATTCTGAATCACAGAATTTTAGATTTTAAATTTTGGATTTTAAATTATTTAATCCAGAATCCAAAACTTAAAAATTTCTGATGGCAAGCGAATTTAAACGCAGTAGCGATAAAAAATCTAAAATCCTCGATCTAAAAAAGAGTATTTAGACATGAGAGCAATCTAAAATCCCAAATCCCAAATTGATTCACTCTTCACTCTTTTGCAGCGCTATTAAAATTGCTTGCGATTCAGCAACAAAACCGAAGCATTGTTTGACGTTATACAGTGTCGCCTGCCAACAATATTCAGGAGAAGTAGTAGCGGTACAGTCTTTAACTAAAACGCAATCATATCCTAAGAAGTTGGCATCACATAACGTGGTTAGCACACATTGATCGGCATTAACACCAGCAAAAAATAATGTTGTCCTTCCCAGATTCCGCAAGATACTATCTAATGGCGTATCCCAAAACCCACTCATGCGGTATTTATCCACACGAATATCTTCGGGAAGCTGTTCTAGTTCGTTTACTACCGCCGCCGCCCAACTACCTGCCATGAGTACTCTAGCACCATTGCTCGGCAGTGGATCGCCTAATCCCACACCCTCCCCTGTGGGATTATAGACGTGACGCGAACTAGCACTAATATTCAGCAAATCGGGACGATTCCCCCAATTTACCCAAATGACTGGAACACCAACCTCACGCAGTTCGGGAAGTAAGTTATTCAAAGGTTCAATGGGCTGACGCGCCGGAGTTACATCCACGCCGATATGCGCTAACCAGCCATCAGGGTGACAGAAGTCGTTTTGCATATCAATGACGAGGATAGCAGCTTTTGCCAAGTCTAGATGCAGGGTTTTTGTTTCTGTTGATAAAATAACAGGCTGTGGGGTCTTTTGAGGACGAGTGATATCTGCGATCGCATGATTCACTGTCCACGCATTTGGTGATACTCCCAATGTCCGAAAAGGCAGATTCATAAAATTGCAATACCCTACACCATTTTCTATTTTTAACTTGAAATTCAGTCAAGAATACAATTGCTTAATCAAGGTTAAATATGTTAAATTTCACCATCCAAAATGTTCTAATTGCTAGCAGTGATGATTATGCAACGGTAGATGTACAAGTTGTAGATGGTAAAATTGCCGCCATTTCCCCCAATCTACAAGTAATTGGCACTGCCATCGATGGCAAAAATAAGCTACTGCTACCTGGCTTTTTCAACGCCCACACCCACTCATCAGAGATGTGGCAGCGAGGAATTATGTCAACGTTCCCTTTAGAATTATGGTTGGCGGAACTGTATGATTTTGCCCCCCTCGATCCCGAACAGGTTTATCTGAGTGCTTTAGGTACTGCGGTGGAAACCTTACTTTCTGGCGGGACGAGTGTGGTAGATCATCTAGTGTTAATTCCCGGACTTGAGTTAGAAACCATCGCCATTGCAACTCGCGCTTACAGAGAAGTGGGAATTCGCGCCTTTATCGCCCCCTTAATTCAAGATGAATCCCTTAGCGCAGGTATCCCATCCGGGGAATCAACCCAAAATCATGAACCTTATTTTCGCTCAACTGCGGCAACCTTAGAAATCATCGAAGAGGCGGTGAGACAGTTTCATCGCCCAGATGAGGGTGTGAGTATTTTAGTTGCACCAACAGGGATACAATTGTGTACTGATGCTTTATTTGCAGGATGTATCGAGTTAAGCGATCGCTACAATCTTTGTCGTCACTCCCATTTACTCGAAACCAAAGCACAGGAAAAACTCGCCCAAGAAAAGTACGGTTGTACTGCTGTGGAACATTTGAAAAGAATCGGATTTTTGAGCAACAGCACAACTCTAGCCCATTGCGTCTGGTTAAATGATACTGATATCGCCATCCTCGCCGAAACTCAATCTACAGTTGTTCATAATCCCTTAAGTAACCTGCGTTTAGGCAGTGGCATCGCCCCGATTTTAAAATATCGCCAAGCTGGAGTAAATGTAACTTTTGGTTGTGATGGCGCATCTAGTAATGACTCCCAAGACTTACTAGAAGCAATCAAAATTGGTTCAATGTTGCACAACGTTACAGACTCAGATTATCAACACTGGATTACACCCCGACAGGCAGTAGAAATGGCATCTTTGGGAGGTGCAAAGGGATTGAATCTTGCAGATCAACTCGGTTCTTTAACTGTCGGCAAACAAGCCGATTTAGTACTTTATGACCTCACCAATTTATCATTACTACCGCGTACAGATCCCATTGGATTGCTAGTTTTAGGACGACCTAGTAATGTTGTTGATAGTGCTTGGGTGAATGGTAAACAAATTGTTAAAAATCATCAAGTGACAACAATCAATATTGATGAATTGCGGCAAGAATTATTTGATCGTAGTCAATGGCAGACAAAGCGTAAGTCTGAAACCGTCGCGCAGATTGAAGCGCATTACCGCACAGTTATGGATTTGTGAAACAAAGTGGCGGTGCTGGGGATGAGTCGTTGTCCGCTCATTAAAACTGCGCTAATTAAGGAGTATCATCTAGCATAGACCTCTGTGATGGTGCTACGCTTCTGATGGATAATATAGCGTTTCCCGACCTAGTGAGGTACAGCCTAGGGAACATGCCCATTGGTGTCAACTTAAGCCAAAAATAGCGTACTCATTGGGTGTTGTTCACCCGCCAGCCCGCCAGGGAATATAATTCCCTGACTAATAGCGCAAGTCTACTGAAGTAGACTAGGGATTTTTGGCGATATTTTAGTCATCTTCAGATGACTTTAGCTATGAGACAGGGATTTACAATCCCTGGCGGACGTGCGGTTTCACGTTAAGTTGACACCAATGGGCATGTTCCCTACACCTTGCGGTGTAATGTTGTACCTCATCTGAATGGGAACCGCTATACTTGTAAGCTAAAAAATATCTAATTTGCATAACCGAATTAAACATAACTTTTGTGGGGTGGGCAGCATGAGCGCCTAGCTTATGCAATTTAAATATAGAACAGCTTAATCCTGAATAAGACTTAATTAAATTAAGGTTGGCTACTTATGAGTGAAAAAAACAATCAAAATCAAATAGATCAGAAATCACTAGAAAGCAATTCTAGCCAAGAAGAGAAAAAAAATCGGAGAAATTGGTGGATTGAAGTTGTTTCAGCATTAGTACTAAGTTATCTGGTCTTTAGCCTAATTAGCCCAACATTTCTCAAACAAGGGCAACAACCAAGAAAGATAGAAACTCCTGATATTATAGTCATTGCCATTGTTTTATTGTTTAACTCTGGTCTGCTCAATAGACTAGAGGATTTTGGGTTTTCTAAGGATGGCGGTTTTACAGCTAAGTTTAAAGAACTAAAGCAAGAAGTTAATGAACAGAAAAAGCAAATTGATGAGCTGCAAGCACAACAGCTAGAACAACTAGTAAAACAGCAGAACAATTTAGAAGAAACACAAGCTTTTATGTTTGGTTTTTTGCTATCAGAGAAGGATTATGAGAAAATTGATCAACTCAATAAGAATTCTAAAGCAAAGACGAGATATGAATTTTATGTATCAAGTAAAGTAGGTGATGAGCTAAGGCGTTTACGCGATTTTAAATTAATTCAGACAAAATCTGGTTATATCAGTGATGTAGAAAGGGCGAGTAATTTTGGGAAAGAATCAATCGATTTGACTAAATACTTTCATGTTACAGATTTGGGCGAACAGTTTTTAGTAACCCGTGAAAAGCTACAATCTAGTAACCAGGAAGAAATTACAAAAGCTCAGGAAACTCCAAAATGAGATGAACTTAGTCTGTAACTGGCACTGTTAACCCTCGCCTTAGTCAGCAAGAATATAATCATTCATCTACGTAAAAATCTGCTGTAAATTTAATACAAAACCAGGGAGAACATCTTCACCCGATAAAGTTGTGGGAGATTGTAAAACTTCCGGCGCAAGATTTGGGCGATAAATGATTACTTGTTTATCTTTAGGATTAATTAACCAACCCAGTTGTAAGCCATTTGCTAAGTATTCCTGCATCTTAGCTTTAGTATCTTCCACATCATCAGTTTCAGAAACTAATTCCACTGCAAAATCAGGACACAAAGGGAGAAATTTTTTTCTTTGTTCTGGGGTAAGAGCATCCCATCTTTCTATCCTTACCCAAGAAGCATCAGGTGAACGAGTTGCCCCATTTGGCAGTTTAAAGCCAGTAGAAGAATCAAAAGCTTTTCCCAAATTATTTTGATTGCTCCAAAACCATATCTGACCTAATAAATCAAAATTACGGTTTCCCGTTTCTCCCCCAGTGGGCGACATGATAATTAATTCTCCTTCAGCAGTTAACTCTAATCGTAATTCTTTATTCACAGCGACAATTTGTGCAAATTCCTCATCAGTAAATTGCAGATTAGGAGGTAATTGTAAAGTTAAAGCAGTCATAATTAATTGCGCTCCACAAAAATTCTAGTTGCATCAAACCCATGCGCTGCTAATAGGGAAAATTCTTAGCCTCTACCTCTACTTTAGGAAGTCCACCAGATTCAAATAATTTTGGTTCCTTAGCACTCCTTATCTCATCAACGCCAAATAGCTCAAACGCTTGCTGTACCAAATCAATTGCGAGAATCAGAGTTAGGGCAGTACGTAGACAGATTGATAGCTAAAGAAATTCTAGCAATCTCTTCAATCGCAAAAAGTGATTGATTTTTTGCAATATCAAGTCTTTTTCCTTGCACCTTATTCACCTTTTATCACACTCAAGGCATTGATTTATCAAGATTTTCTGTTTCTTCAGCAAGCCCTAGCTAGAGGCGGGTTGAAAGGTGTTGATATCAGTTTATGTATAAAAGCTTTTTAGAAAAGGGTGGGTTGAAAGCGAATCCAGTTACGTCCTTGTTAGACTGCTATTGTGACTGTAGCAGTTCATCTTTGATATCGGGTATTCAGACTGCCTAGTAGTCACTAATTTGTTAACAGCGACAAGATTTTGTTAAAAGTGACATTAATCTGTTAACAGTGACAAATAATTAGTTAATCTACATCTGTCACCGACGACAAATAATTAGTCACTGTACAACAAATGGACGTAACTGGATTCGAACCAGTGACCTCTACGATGTCAACGTAGCGCTCTAACCAACTGAGCTATACGTCCTTAACCACACAATTATCAATAGTAGCATATACTTCTCTGATAATGCAAGATAAATGCTCGAATCAGACGAACTGTGTAAACTTAATCAACAGTAGCTTTTCGTGGAATGAAACAAACAAATTAAATTTCTCGAATCCAAAATGCCAAGCCTCCTCCCCGGCCACGAGCCGCAATAAAATCTTCTGTCACTAAAAAAAAGGCAAAGAAGGGTAGTTTAGCTATAGACTGGTCATAAAAATCTTTTGTTTGAACTTTACCAGAACGGATTGCTCTGTTATAAACAACACCACCAAACAGACTGAGAATCATCTGGTTAAAGTCAAACGCCAATAAATTTTTCTTACCTAAATATTGCACTGGGCCTGTAAGTTTCAATAAAAATGGGCTAAATTCAACCTGATTAGCAATTTCGCCTCTGCCTGAATCCTGTTCCAAAGCAGCATGAAAGGAAATATGGATTGCGATAAACTTGGGTACATATAAACCCTTGCCTAATACAATTCCTCCACGCTGTCTGACTTTCTTAGTGCCAGTGGCAAAGCAAAGTTGCCATTTACCTAAAAGAGACTCAAACGGATAAGTCAATCGCTGCCGTTTGGCAGCTTTTTCTGCTTGTAGCAAAGCATTTACTAATATTTCAGTGCTAGGGCGTGTACTTCTCTGTCCTCGATATGCAGCCGTAGCCTGGGATAGCACGGTAACAAAGTCAAATGTCGCTGTAGATGTCAAATCAGCTGTCATGTAGGCACTCTAGATTTAACTATTTCTTGGCTTTTCTGATAGATTGTAGCGTTGATCTGTTCAACGAAGAGGCAAGGAGAAGAGTGGAGGGAGCGCGGGGAAATGACCCTTGCCTCTTTTTCAACTTCTAATTTTGAGCGATTTCACAAAGCCTTCGGCACTAAGTAACGCGATGCCCAATGTGACAACACCAATCCCTATACTCTGAATCACGTTTAAAGTTTCGTTAATGCTTATCCATGCCATTAGCGCCGTCAATGCTGGACTGCTAGAGCCAATTATGGAAGCGGTAGATGCGCCAACCATCCTAATCCCCACATTGGTTAGAGTGTGTCCGAGAAAGCTGACAAGACCGGAAAATATACTACCAATCCATAGAGGTGTCCAATCAAGTTGGGTGCTTTTACCTGGCCAAAACAGTAAGCTAATACCGGCAAGCAGTAGAGTGCAGGCAAAACTGATCCAAGTAAAGGGAATTGGATGGAATTTTTCTAAACATTTTTGAGCAATGATGCAAAAAAAGGCGTACACAATCCCAGCGCCAAAACTAGCGAAAATGCCGATCGCAATGGTATGACTGCTATAGGTGGCAGAAGATTGGGGAATGGTGAGAGCGCTTCCTACCAGAATAATAGCCATTACTAGCCAACGGAACAATGTGGGGCGATCGCCAAAAAACCTCCAAGATAGCAGCGCTGTAAATACGGGATAGGTGAAAAAGAGGGTCAAGGCAATGCCTGTGGGAATCAAGCCAATAGCAATGTAGAGTGAGGCAACATACACAAACATCAGCACTCCACAGCCAAGAGCTTGGATTAGAACATCCCTGCGATCGCGGGTAAACAAGTCTTGGAGTTCTGTCCAAGCAGATGGATATAGCTTGAATGATAGAGATGCCATGAGTGGAACCACCAGCAGCATTCGCATGAACATCAGCAAGAAGGAATTCTGCAAATCCGGTTTAACGTATCCACCGAGTAAAAATAAACCTAGTACGAGATGTTCTGAAAACAAAACTCGGACTGTAACGTTGTGAAACGTCAAAACAAAGGAGGATAGTAGAACCGTTAAGATGCCCAACACGATAAAAAGTTTCCTTAGAGACGACTTGATTGTATTGTTAAAACCACTGGAATAACAAACCAGATGAAGTTTGAGATAAATCAAAGCCGTCGCTTCAAGAGACGCGATAAATCGCCGTCTCTACAAAGAATTTATCTATCAATTATTACTATGCCAAGGAACCGGCGCTTACAGGTTCAGGAGCAGTCTTTGTAATGAACTGGTTCACTGGACGAGGCAAACCAAGATTTTCGCGCAAAGTACTACCTTCATACTCAGTACGAAATATTCCTCGGCGTTGCAGTTCGGGAATTACCAAGTCTACAAATTCCTCTAAACCTCCAGGTAGCCAGGGCGGCATGATGTTAAATCCATCAGCCCCACCATTAACAAACCAATCTTCTAACTGATCGGCAATGTGTTCTGGTGTTCCGAGAATCGTTCGATGTCCCCGCGCTCCTGCAATCCACAAATACAGTTGTCGGATTGTTAAATTCTCTCTGCGGGCAAGATCGGTAATCAGCTGCAAGCGGCTTTTGCCACCGTTGGTATCTGGCAGATCCGGCAGTGGCCCATCCAAGGGATATTTAGACAAATCATGGCCACCTACTAGCCCCGAAAGTAGCCCTAATCCAACCAGGGGATGAATCAACTCCTGAAGTTGCTCATATTTATCCTTAGCTTCTTGCTCAGTCTTACCAATTACCGGGAATACCCCTGGCATAATTTTGAGATGGTCAGGGGAACGTCCGTATTTAGCCAATCTCCCCTTAACGCTGGTATAGAAGGCTTGAGCTTCTGCCAATGTCTGTTGTGCAGTGAAAATCGCCTCTGCTGTTTGGGCAGCTAAATCCTGTCCAGCCTCGGAAGATCCAGCTTGTACGATTACTGGATATCCTTGTGGTGGACGCGCCACATTGAGCGGCCCGCGCACTGAGAAATATTTGCCCTTGTGGTGGGGAATATGCAGCTTTTCTGCATCGAAGTAAATACCTGACTCCTTATTGTGGAGGAAAGCATCGTCTTCCCAACTGTCCCAAAGTTTGGTGACAACATCCACAAATTCCCTGGCCCGTTCATAGCGTAGCGAGTGTTCTAGGTGGTTTTCTTGGCTGAAATTCTGCGCTGCGGCTTCAGCAGCAGAGGTTACAAGATTCCATCCGGCACGACCACCGCTGAGATAATCTAGTGATGCAAACTTGCGGGCGAGATGAAAAGGCTCATCATAAGTCGTTGATGATGTCGCCACCAATCCGATATTTTCTGTTACCGCAGACAGAGCAGATAACAAAGTTAAAGGTTCAAAGTGGACACTGAATTGTCCCGAACGGCTAAAAGCCTCAGTCCCTTGTCCTCGATCCCAGACGGCTAAACCATCTGCGAGGAAAAGCATATCAAATTTTCCCCGTTCAGCCGTTTGTGCCAGATGCTTATAATGTTGAAAGTTTAAACCTCCATCAGCTGGGGTATTGGGATGTCGCCATGCTGCGACGTGATGACCACTACCGGGTAAAAATGCTCCGAGTTTAAGTTGTTTTTTTGTACTCATATTTCTATTTGCGAGGGCATACTTATGATTTTTTCGTTCTCTTATTTGCAACAATAAAATGTTACTTATTAGGATTCTGGTTTTGTTGCTTGGATAGAGGATCGTTTAGAGAATTCATTGTACCAATTAGCAAGTTTTGGATATTTTTGCCGCCATTGGAAATCGGGAAGACGGATTTCTAATCCAAGTGCAGAGGCGAGGGTTATATGAGCAAGTTTTGGAGTTTGGTCGAGTTTATCTGATATCTTCTCGAAGTAGTCCAAAATTCTTAATGCTCGCTCACGCTCAAACTCAATCACCCCAGGAGACTGCTCACTGTGGGAACGCTTTAACTCCCGTGTCCAAATGCTAATGCCATCTATAAATGCACTTGTTATACCTTCAAGTTGCCGAGAAAATCCATCATAATTGTCAGCAACAAGTTTAATTTCAGGATTTAACTGATTGAGATAAGTGCTGATGATATATGTCTCACTCAAGATAAATCCGTCATCAGTCGCTAACGTTGGAACTTTACCTGTAGGATTGTAATTTAGTAATTCACTGTTCGGATCGCGAACAGAGACTATTTGTAATTCGATTCGCTCAGATAAATTTAGTTCAAGGATAGCGGCTCGTACTATGCGTGCGTACTGAGAGTTAACCGTATAGAAGAGTTTCATAAAAAAGTGCGATCGTCATTAGATACTGGGTTCAAATGTCTATCGTTATTAACATTTGAAAAAATCTGGTCAATAAATTAGAAAATATCTTTCAGTGATATTTACTAGTGTGTCAAGTTTAAATTGATGGATAAGCAAGTTCGTAGTGAGTTAGCGCGGTCTTGGGGGTTTCCCCCATGAGCGACTAACGAACCCGAAGGGTAAGGAATTTAGTTCTTATTTTCTAACCACTAAACTGCTTACTACAAACCCTCAAAACTAGCTTGACAAATTGCTATTTTGAGTCTGCATCCAAACTCAGTGGAAGGTTAAGCCAGCAAAGGAGAGTGGAGTTAAAAGACTCATCCGCGAGTGTTAAAGACTCGTTCACGAGTATAAAAGACTCGTTCACGAGTATAAAAGACTCATCCGCGAGTATCAAAGACTCG
>NZ_JBALFY010000104.1:0-1051 GCF_036916655.1 Nostoc sp. | reverse complement strand
CGCTTGCCATCCGGGGTGAGGGCTACTGCATTTACCGAGCGGCTATGACCGATAAAAGTCTGCTCATTTTTCCCAGTTTCTAGATTCCAGAGTTTAAGTGTGCTGTCATCTGAAGCAGAAATCACGCGCTTGCCATCCAGGGTGAGGGCTACTGCTGTTACCGCCCAGCTATGACCGATAAAAGTCCGCTCATCCTCCCCAGTTTCCAGATTCCAGAGTTTGAGTGTCTTGTCAAATTTTGAAGCAGAAATCACGCGCTTGCCATCCGGGGTAAGGGCTACTACTGTTACCGAGCCAGTATGACCGATAAAAGTCCGCTCATCCTCCCCAGTTTCCAGATTCCAGAGTTTGAGTGGGTTGTAATCGGAAGCAGAAATCACCTGCTTGCCATCCGGGGTGATGACTACTATTTCTACCGAGTCACTATGACCGATAAAAGTCCGCTCATCTTCCCCAATTTCCAAATTCCAGAGTTTGAGTGTACAGTCATCTGAACCAGAAATCACCTGCTTGCCATCCGGGGTGAGGGCTACTGCTGTTACCCAATTGCCATGACCGATAAAAGTCCGCTCATCCTCTCCAATTTCCAGATTCCAGAGTTTGAGTGTGTTGTTATCGGAAGCAGAAATTACCCCCTTGCCATTGGGGGTGAGGGTTAATGCTTCTACCCAGTCGCAATAACCTTTAAAAGTCCGCTCATCCTCCCCAGTTTTCAGATTCCAGAGTTTGAGTGTGCTGTCAGTTGAAGCAGAAATCACCCGCTTGCCATCCGGGGTAACGGCTACTACTGTTACCGAGCCTGTATGACCGATAAAAGTCCGCTCATCCTCCCCAGTTTCCAGATTCCAGAGTTTAAGTGTCTTGTCAGTTGAAGCAGAAATCACCCGCTTGCCATCCGGGGTAACGGCTACTACTGTTACCGAGCCTGTATGACCTATAAAAGTCTGCTCATTTTTCCCAGTTTTCAGATTCCAGAGTTTGAGTGTGCTGTCAGTTGAAGCAGAAATCACCCGCTTGCCATCCGGGGTAACGGCTACTACTGTTACCGAGC
>NZ_JBALFY010000103.1:0-41629 GCF_036916655.1 Nostoc sp. | reverse complement strand
TATAATACTTGCTTGAAGAAAATGATAGCCTCTTACTATTTCAATGTCCCAAAATTTAAAATAAAACAACCCCAAATTATACCACAAAATATTTATGCAAGAGTTCTAGGGTTTCGGGTTGGGCATAGACGCTTTGCGTGTTGTCTTTAGACATCGCGCTCAGGGCTTTTAGGCTGATATTATAGCGCTGACGAGCTTGGGCGATCGCTTTTAATAGTTGAGCAAAAGCCTGGGAAGAGTTAGACTCTCGGTAAGTTCGCAGTTTTTTTACTGCTAGCTGCTGTGCAGAATTTAAACCAGTCAGATTGCTATTTTTATCCAAACCTCGTAATACTTGCTGCCATTGAGGTTCTGGTGCTTGTCGCAGGTAAGTTTGTGTAGCAGTGGACAACACTGAAGTCTTAATAAAGGGAAAATTGCCCAAATTTTCGCGGATTTGATTGCCTTTTGTGAATAATTGCTGGAGATTTTGGTGAATTTGCTCATTAATTACTGGGTCGTCAACCCAGACTGCTGAAGCACCGCTACGAGCCTCCCTGCGTCTTTCTTCTGTTGTTTTTACATCTTCAACATTGGCTGAACTTGGTGCGGTAAGCGTTTGGGGAGCTATCTTACCTACATCCAGTTTTGGTTGGTTATAAAAACGGTAGCCTAGTCCACTGGAGAGAGATAGTACGACAAAAACAAACATCCCAGTAGAATAGAGACGGTTTTTTAGATGCGATCGCTTACTCTTAGGTCTAGTTTGCCTGTAATCTCTACGAAATAAACTCAAACATCACCCCCAAAAACTATACCACTATAGTGCTTGTTCATTATACTTGGACAATTATCGATATAAGTGACCAATCTATTTTATCTACAACAAAACTTACTTTACATTCCTCCCCTATCTAACTCATTACCCTACTACCGCAGATATTCTTTAAGGATTGCTCTATTTTAATATTTTGCCATTCCCTCACAGTTGGAGGGTGATGGGCTACGCCCCACCATAGGCGATGCCTCCGACCGACCGGAGGTCATCGCAACCTATTCCAAATTAACAATAATGGCTTAATATCAACTTGCACCTGCTGCTGGCAATATTAACAGCAATAAGCCTAAAGTAATCCAAATAAGTGATATTTCTGGAATTAGGCACAATACATAGATTGTCTCATTGCGAGTTGCCATATTCATAATTACTACTAATTATTAAGCCTTGCTTTCCACATTAATAATATTTAGTGTTTATTTCATCGATCTATATCTTCAAAACCTTTATTTAAACGCTTGTTCTAATTCTTCAGGTGTCAGAGATTTTATTAAACTTAACGGTAGTGGCTGCTGGCTAATTGTATTAACGTAATCTGTACTCAAATAAGGAAGGTAACTCGACTGTTCAGCAATGTATGTTTCAAAAAAAGGAACACTCAAAGCTTTAACATAACGACGTGCCAAAGCAGGACTTGAACCGATTACTTGTGTAGGAACAGGTATAGTTGCATTTGGTGATTCTGCAATAGTAGAAAAATGTGTACCGCCATTGATAAGTACTAAATATTTACTTGGAGTTGTTAACCAAGTGAAAGGCTGAATTTGCTCTGTTAAAGCTGGAGCAACTGTATCAGAACTGCCAGATACAATCATCACCGGAATTTTGATTTGGCTGAGACTAGCTTGACCAAAAATACTGCTAACGACTGGATCGATCACAATTACTGCTTTTACCCTTGCGTCAGATAAGTTATATTTAGCATTTGGTAAATTTAGCCCTAAACATTGAAGTAAAAGCGAAACATTTAACGTATTTTCCAAAGCTGGACAGTCAGCTTTCAGTTGCTCAAAATTAATCTTTGCACCCGCCAAAGCTAATGCCGTATATCCACCAAATGATTGCCCTATTACACCAACTTGTTCTAAATTTAAACGTCCCTTAAATGTTGAATCAGACTGTGATAATCTAGTAAGTTCATCTAGTAAAAATTTAATATCTAAAGGTCTATCAATTAGTTCTCTAGGATTAGTAACTCTATCGGCTGTACCTGCTAATAATGCTTGCAGTTGTTTTGCATCACTACCAGGATGTTCTGGAACAGCAACCACAAAACCATAAGATGCGAGATGTTCAGCTAGATATGCAAAACTCGTTCTATCAGAACCAAGTCCGTGCGAAATGACAATTATCGGACGAGGAGTTTGAGCAGTCGGGAGGTAAATATCAGCAGGAAATCTCCTCTGACGCGAGAGATCATTAAGTGTAATAGTTTGCTTTGAGAAGCGAAAACTTCCGGTTTTTCCCAAGTCCATTAATGGAACAGTCTTAAGTGTAGAAGCTGTAGTTACCTTTTTTTGAGATTCTTGGTTAATAAGTGCTACTGCATTTTGAGTTTGATTTACTAAATTCTGTAATGACTCTGCTATTGCCAAACTTCGGTTTAAGTTAATTGAAATCGCACTCGCCGGAAACTTGCGTAATACATTTAAAAGTGTAAAGTTTTTTTGATCTGCGGCTGACAAAATCAGTGCTGCACGAATTGCATAGAACCCTGATAAGCGAGATTCTGTCTGAATAACTTTCCCCAATTTTTCTAATAATCGCTCACCAATTGGTGTATAAAGGAATTGCGAAATTTCTACTTGATTTAAAGGAATAGGAGTTAGTAAAACCTGACGCAGTTGAGCTAGTTGTTTTTTGTCTACATAATGACTATATCCAGCTAAATCATTGTCTATTTTGCCTGTTTTAGCATAGGTTTCGAGCGAACTAATTGGGATAGAGCTTTCTAAAAGACCATAATTAAATTTTAGGCGCTCTGCACCGAAAGCGGGATAAACAGTTAGTGTAGGTAGCAATCCTATACTAAAAATTCTCAAAGCCAATTTTAGCCAAACAGTTTTTTTATCTATCAAATGAGTCATGGTATATCAGTTAAAATAGTACATTATGCAACAGTAAATTTAGCGGATAATAAAAGTTGATAGAGATTAACATCCCTTTCAACTAAGCAAGCATGACCGCTATGAGGTAAATTTATTATCTGAGAATTAAGGAAAATATTACTTAAATATTGTGCTTCTGCTTCTGAAGGTAAAAGTCGGTCATTTTTACTACCAATTAGTAATACAGGTTGAGTAATTTGAGATAATTTATTCTCGTCAACATAAAATTCTCTCATCAGGGATAATCGCTGATTAGCTGTTTCTTGTGGTGCGGAACTAGTCGATTTTGAAAGAGCAAGGCTTGCAGTAGGTGAAATTCGACTTAAATTGGCTAAAAAAGGTAAAAATAAAAACGAGGATATTTTATAAAAAAATTGAGGTGTGTAAGGAAATAAAAGTGAACCTAAGTTTAACCAAGGTACTCGATGAAATGAAGAAGCAGAATTAATTAAAATAATCTTTGTAAATAATTGAGGAAACTTTTCTAATACTTTAAGTGCCAAGCAACCACCGAATGATTCTCCACAAAGATAAACGTGCGATTGCGGTACTTTTTCTAGTTCTATCTTGGTTAAACTTGCTACTTTTTCTGTCATTTCATCCCAACTTGTTAGAACATCAGGGGGAATGACAAAACAACGTACATCAAAAGCTGCTTCTAAACCTGCTGTTTGAATATACATCAATTCCTTGCCAGTCTCATCCATTCCAGGTAGAAATACAAAGAGTGGATAATTAGAGTTAGATAATTCTGGAGTTAAAAAATAAGGATGACTACGAATTTTAGATGGCATAAATAAACTAATTTACGAGAACAAGAGTGATAATTTCGATAAGTTAGTAAAAAATTTTAGCTACGACTCAATTAAATCAGAAATTAAGCTGTTTTTATCTACATCTTTTTGGCTATTGACATCATCAGTAGTTGCTTGCAAAGAATTTTGATCTATTTGATCTACTAAACGTAAATCAAGCAGACTGGCAACCCAAGCAGCCGTCAATCCTTGGAAAAAAACTGTCATCATTATTGTCAAAAATACTAAGGCTTTAATTGAATCACCGCCATTGATACCCTGTTTTGTAAGTGAAACTGCAAATAAAGAAGCCAAAGAAGCAGCTACAATTCCACGAGGAGCAACCCAAGATAAAAATAACTGCTGTTGCCAGTTAAAACCTTGATTCCAGGTAGATATTAAAATATTAATAGGACGCACTATTAGCATCAGGACTAGAACTGTCAGAACACTACCCCAACCTAAAGCGAAAACACTGGCAATTGATAAGTCTGCTGCTAACAAAATGAACAAAACCGAATTAGCTAAAATGCTCAACTGTTCATTAAACTTACGCAATAAAGATTCTGAAGGTAGGTTACTAGCTCTTAAAACTATCCCCATAACTACAGCAACCACCAAACCAGACTCACCACGTAACACCTGTGCCAAACTAAATAAACCCCAGACACTAGCTAAAACGACTAGATTTTTTAACTCTTGGGATAAGAATTGATCCTGTTTCATAAGTTGGGATAGTAACCAGCCTCCAGCTATACCAATGGCTACGCCTATACCCAAACGCAAAACCAGACCCTTAATTAAAATGAGTGGCTCCACATTTCCACTCAAAACAAAGTGAAGTACAATCACAGCCAAAATTGCACCAATTGGATCGATAAAAACACCCTCTCCTTCTAAAAGTGTTGAGACTTTTTTTTCTACACCAATTTGTTTGAGGAGTGGATTAATTACTGTTGGGCCTGTCACAACTTCTAAGGAGGCATAAAGAAAAGCAATTGACCAAGGAAATTCACTCAGCCAGCATGCAGCCATTCCAGCACCAGTTAATGTAATCAGCACTCCAAAAGTGACAAGATTACGAAGACTACTAGAAACCTCTTTTAACTCTCCTAACTGTAGATTTAAACCACCCTCGAATAAAATCAGCGCCACTGATAAGGAAACCACAACTTCTAAACCAATCCCCAGTAAAGAGGGATCTAAAAAATCAAACCCATCTCGTCCGAGAAGAATCCCAAACAGAAGTAGCAAGACTATACTAGGAATGTGAAAATAACCAGCTAAAACTTGAGCAGCAATACCAGCTACAACTGTTGCACTGATCAGAATAGTAATGGGCAAGGATTCTTCCATAGAAAAATTAAGTTGCGCTGTACAACCTCCTAGAACTGAATACTTTTAAATTCTGAGGTTTATATTTCAGGAAGAAAATGATAGCTATTTACGCTGTGCTGTACTAGCTTTTTTACAGGTTGATGCTGGCGCGACAGGCTATGCATAGTTTACTTCACTAAAGGAGTATACTAACGCACTGCTAGCGATCGCTAACTCAATACGCCTGGGTTAAGGGCTACTGGCAACAATTTTGGGTTTTCGAGACGCGATAAATCGCAGTCTCTACAAATATTTTGTTGCTCATTCTGAACTGTATTGGCTACTAACTCACTTATCTAAATCGACAGGATTGCTCTACAGTCGGAGTCTCTTCAAATTGCACCATTATTAAAACAGCTGGCGCATCGCTTACTGTTCCAGATAAGTGACCTTTATGACCTTGCGCGTCTGCTTTCGTACCCTGATCTTCTCCAAAGGAAATTTCGCCTTCCCCCATCTCCACTCGCTGTCCGTCCATAGTCTCCACAAACCAGCGTCCCGACAAAGGTATGATCCACTGGGGTTTCGGGTTCTCATGCCAGTTACCAACCCATCCCACAGGTAGCACAGTAAAGGTGATTGTAGCACCGGACTGCTTCAAATTAGAAAGCCATTGCGGTGAGGTATCCGGGGCTATGCCTTTTTGCATGAAGTCTTCAATTTGACAACGGGATTGATGACTTATACCGTCCTTGTCAGTCCAGACATGCCAGTATTCAATTGTTGGTTTTGGTGATGAGTTCTTCTGCATAATAATGGTTCTTTTTGATCCGAAATGTATTGAAATGCGAATTAGAAATTAGAAATTAGGAAATTATAACCGTATAATTTCGTCCTTCCCATTTGCTGCTTTCAATCCAGAAAAAGGTAAAGTTGATTGGCTGTTGCTGATGAGCAGAAATAGAAATATCTCCAAAATTAACTCCTAATTTTGTAGAAGTAGCAGGTGTATCTTTTACGGTTTGCCAATTATCATCTGACCAATGTAAATGAAAAGATGCTAAAGCGTGAATTCGCAATGTATAACCTTTTTTAACTTTGTCTATTTGACGGTTAAACTTCCATATTTCCAACGATTTACACTGCTTTCTCTCACCTAAATATCGATTGGATACCTCTGGAATCAAATCAAATACCTGACCATCATGATTTGACCGTAGCAACTTTATATACTCCGAATGCGCCCACATCAAAGGCATTGCCGAACCTGTTGGTTTTCCTAAATACAGATGGTTTTCAGGTATATCTGCTTCATCCCAAACCTGTTCGGGTAGTAAACAAGTATCTGATGCAAATCCTTCCATCACCTTGATATATGTTTTGACATCGCCGCCAACAGCTAATTCATAATGTCCCCGTTCTCCTGTTAAGAGAGGCCAAGCGCGTCCCTTACCAAAATCGGTATAAGGACTGTTGTCTTCTTGCTGGCCGTAGCCGTCGTGGTTGTAACGATGCCAACAAGGCCCAGCAGGTGTATCTACTTTTAAAACTGCATCAATTACTTTGACAGAATCAACAATAATCGGGTCATCAGGTTTGCGAATTCCATAGCGTACTAATTGTAAAAACCCACCATCAACAATTTCCTTCGCGGGAAATTCTGACGGTTCACCAGGTGGTTGACTGCTGATAACAAGAGTTCCTTGGTTAGGATTTTCGTTGGGTTGAGGATTATTAATATCTGTAGGAGTAATCCGAATGTAATGGCGTTTGATGCCAGAAACTAAGGTTCCTTCAGTAGTAACTGTCCAAGCTTCGATGTGAGATTCTAAAAAATCAGCGTATTCTTCGATAAAGTTTGCTGTTGCTTCATCGCCACGTTCACGAACAAATTGAGCAGAACAGATTAAGGCAGCAATATTAGATGCTAATGTTGATGGTGAATAACCGCTATTTTCTTCCCAGCGTTCTTGTTGGGTAGCTGGGCCGTGACGAATTAAATAACCCGCCGCCCGTAAAATCATCGGATAAATATCAAAGTTTAAACAAGTTTTATGTTGGTGCAATAGCCATGCTAACAGAATGGGAAATGCCACCTCGTCAAGCTGGATACCTGTCCAATAAGGTTTACCATCAACCCAGAAATTTTGGGGAAAACCGCCATCTTCCTGCTGACTCGTAGCGAGATAAATTAGCGATCGCACTGCTGTATCAGTTTTGCCAGCAGCCACTAAACCTGATACACTGCTAACCATATCCCGCGTCCAGACAAGGTGATATCCTCCTTGGTCTTGGTCGTCTTTGGCTTCACCCCAAGGGATAGCCAGAGATGCAATTAATGCGCCAGGATAGGTTTTGTCTTCATGTGCCAACAACAAACTAATACTGTTGTGATACAACTTGCCCTCATCATAAGAAATATTTTCTAATGGTTTGATGCCCTCACGCGATCGCTTCCACTGTTCGTTATATAGCTGTTTCTGCTTTTCAAAAGGAATATTGAGTGACTGAAATAGTGTGGAAATTGCGTTGTGCAGATTTGTCCCAAATGCCAGTCCTAAAGTAAACTCTTTAGTGCTATCTAAATTTAGTTCTCCAGTTAATGCTATGTTGCCATCTACAGCACTATCAAACTCCCAATCCATCTGAAAGTTATCAGCTAAATCTGTCCAACCATCACTTTCACCGACGTAGCCACAAGAAATCCGGGTAAAGGGAATTGTTGCACCCAGCGCTAACCATGTTCCTCCTTTCTCGGCTGTGAGAATCCGATGTCCAGCAACTTGTACAGCGTAACCATTATTACCTCTACCTCCAACTTCCAGATGTGGCGCACACAAAGTGTATAGCTGGAGTTGGGAAATAAAATCGCTATCTCCTGTTAACTTTGTATGTTGTAAAATACAGGGTAAATGAGGGTCAGCAATTATTTCTTTGATTACAGCATAACGCCCTTGTGGATCGGAATTAATGATCCGATATCCTAAACCATGAGTCCACATCGGTTCAACTTTTGATTCGAGATGGCGTTTCTCTTCGTGAAAAAAGCTTTTTCCATCAGAAATTAGATACTGCAAGTCTCGAACTTGGGGTTTATCTACTGTGGGATGATAGATTTCAGTCACAACACCATTCCAGATAGTAAACCAAATGTTACTAGAGGTAGAGTAAGCTGTTCCGACTCCATCTTTATTGGCATGAGTCCATCGAGGCTCGATACCCGGTGAGCCAAAAGCCTGTCTTTGACCAAGAATTTTTACCATAATTTTTTATCCAGTTCAGTGCTGTAGTTGAAATTTATTTGATTAAAAATTTATTGAGAACTTTGATAAGACTTGCGAGCAGCAGTTAAGGATTTAGCTTCAATAAAGATTTGTTTGATTTCAGGATGCTTTTGGCGAATACTTGCTTCTAAACTTTCTACAGTTAAAGCTATTTCTTCACCTGTAAGATTGTGAGAAAATTGAAGTTATAAGTTGAGTAATACTTCTTTTGGAGCAAGTTGCATTGTTAGCACCCGGATAACTTCTTTCACTCCTGGTTCTGTTTTTGACAAAGAACGGATATTAGCTATAGTTTGAGGATCTGCACTCTCACCAACTAATAATCCTTTACTTTCTCTCGCTAGTACCACTGCTACTATAGCTAAGATAATGCCAATAATAATTGAGGCGATACCGTCAAAATAAACATTATTAAATAAATGTCCTAAAAAGATACTTATTAAGGCAACGAGTAAACCTAAAATTGCCGCAGTATCCTCAAATAATATGGTGAATACTGTGGGATCTTTACTGCTTTTGATAGCTTGCCAAAAATTTTGTTTACCCTTTGTCGGCAAAAACTCTTTTAAAGCTACAGTCCAAGAATAACCCTCCAAGAATATTGCCATACCTAACACAATATAATTCCACATTGGGTCTTCTAAAGGACTGGGGTTAATTAAATGAGTAATTCCCTCATAAATTGACATCCCGCCACCAATAGCAAATATCAGGATGGCAACGATAAAAGTCCAGAAATAAAGTTCTTGTCCGTAACCAAAGGGATGACTATCATCTGCTGGCTTTTTACTGCGGCGAATTCCCAGCAAAAGTAATAGTTGGTCGCCAGTATCTACAACTGAATGAATACCTTCAGATATCATAGCCGAACTGCCAGTAATAGAGGCGGCGATAAATTTAGTAATAGCGATCGCTAAGTTAGCACCCATCGCTGCATATATAATTTTATGAGATGAATCAGATGCCATAAGAGTAAATAATAATTATGTATAAACTTCTAATTCACCATCAAGATGGGTAACTTCCCATTGAGTTTGTTCGCCATCGCGCCAAAAGCGCAATCCCACCGTAGTGTCTCCCACTGACAAATTTGTGAGTTCTAAATCGGGTAAGCAATCTGGTAGATTCGGCTGTACTTTTAACGGTTGGGCATCGTGCCAATCATCCAACTCAGTAGCCTGGAGTTGAGCCAGTTTCAGTAAAGTGCCACGGGCAAATTCATGATAAACTGCGATCGCTTGTAAGCTAGCAATTATTGAGTCACGGCCAAAAACGGCAACAAATCAGGGAATACCAGCAGCCGGCATCCAAAATTGATGCCCATTATCATCCACCTCAATTCGTAACGCTCCCATATCCGCGATCGCTTGCTGATAGTATTCGGCAATTTCAGCATTAGACGATCGCAACTTTGTCGCATTAGTCAGAAACTCATCCCTAACCTTTCCTGCTTTTGTGCTGTGAGGCACAGTGCAGGTGTTTTGAGGTTTGAAGATTTTTCCATCGGCTAAGGCTGTAAAATTGACACAAGTGTGCCATGTTTTCCCAGGAGCGATGACTACATCAAACATTAAACGACCATTGGCATAGCGTGGCTCAGAAATAGCACAAACCGCCTCAATCACAATACCTCGCAAGAAAGAATCATTGCGATATTCAGTGGTGAGTACACCATTTTCCCATCTAGTTTCTGTCTCACCTCCCGTCAATATTTGCTGTGATTTGACATCAAAAATATCCGCAAAATCAGACCGCACAGCTAGCATTAATTGAAACTTAACAACTTCATTGTGATAGTTAGTTATATCAATATCTTCATGCATCCCTTCCACAATGTCGCGCCGAATCGTTACAAGCAAACTACCAGGAGGTAAAGAGCCGTTGATAATAGGAAGTTGCGGATTGGTAAATTGGTAAAGCGCATTATGATGCGTGATATTGCTAGAGGCTAGCAGCGAAAGTCGATAGCGATTGAGAGAAATTTCGTAGTAAGAAATTACGCGTGTGTCCCAAACAAAAAAACCTTGAGGTAAATTTTCGTCGATGGAACCATCACTAGCTGTTACTAAAAAAGATGAACCATCGTTGATAGTTATCAAACCAGGATTGATAGTAACTGTTGTAGGCATTGTCAATTAACCAATTATGTGATTTTAATTCCCCCGCTTCTCACAAGCGGTAAGTTTTGTGGCTCTTTTTAAATCCCAGTTACAAAGCTTAAGTACGAATTACGAATTACGAATTATTTTAACCATTCTCTGTAAAACCTGGATACAAAGTCATACCACCATCTACAAACAGTGTTGTACCGTTGATATAATCAGAGTCATCAGAAGCCAACCAAACTGCTGCTTTGGCGATGTCTTCTACATCTCCTACACGCTTCGCTGGAATTAGTTTTAGTAAATTTGCCTCTGCTTGTGGGGTATCCCAAGCTGATTTATTAATTGGAGTTTTAATTGCACCAGGAGCAATACTATTGACGCGAATTTTGTGAGGTGCAAGTTCTTGAGCAATACTTTGCATCATCATATTTATACCACCTTTACTCGCGGCATAATTGACATGACCAGCCCAAGGAATTACCTGATGTACTGAACTCATACAAATAATCTTACCTGCGGCAGATGAAATATGCGGCTGTACACCTCGGCGCAAAAATTCCTTTGCAGCTTCCCTAGCACATAAGAATTGTCCTGTCAGGTTCACCTCAATAACTTTATTCCATTGGTCAAGGGTCATATCTACAAACGGTGAATCTTTTTGCAGACCCGCATTGTTGATCAAAATGTCAATAGTGCCAAATTGCTGGATCGTTTGACTGAACATCGCCTTTATTTGGTCTTCTTTGCTGACATCAGCTTGAATCGCATAAGCTTCACCATTAGCCGCCTTAATCTCATCGACAAGTTTTTGGGCTGATTCAGCTTCCGAATGGTAATTAATAGCTACTGCTGCACCTGATGCAGCCAGATAGCGAGCGATCGCTTCACCAATTCCAGAACTACCACCTGTCACAAGTGCTTTTTGACCTTTAAGCAGATAAGGGGAATAACTCATAATACTTTTTCAGAATTTTTGCTATGTATTTTCACTTGCAAAGTTTGAGGATAGATGATGTGTGTTTAATTTTTTAGAGCTATTTTTTTGATTCTGGCATCACTCTAGAGGTTTACAAGAATAAAAGCTTCTAGCCATTGGAATAATAAATATCTCTATCAAAAGAACTAGAATAATTTCATACCAATTTCATTATTGGATGAAATCTTTAAAGGATGAAGTCAGTTGAATGTCTTTCTTAAGCTGGAGATAAATTTTATAATATTTTTTTATATTGATTTGTACAAGAATAATATTTCTAGGATTTTGCGAAGTCATGTACAAAGAATAAGCCATTTTTCCTATTACCTATTGCCTAATATATTCCCAGGGTTGAGTTGCGTTGAATAAGAATTCAGAAGTCAGAATTCAGGAGTCAGAATAAATCAGTCGGGGATTCAGACCCGCGACTGATTGTTCGCTTTTGGCGTCTCCCCTTGGGAGAAGACCACCAAATTTTCAATTTGGTGGGGGTCTTAAACCCGATTATTCATCCGCTTTTTCGGTCAAAATTCATTCTGAATTCTGACTCCTGAATTCTGTTCGATAAAATTATTACAAATATTCGTAGATAAGAAGAAAAGTAAATAAGGAGTGGAAACTGGAAAAAAGCTTTTATCTAGACTTAATCTCCTTTAATAGAACATTAATTATAAGTACTGAGGCTGTTGAATATGTCTAGTCAAACCGATATACAGGTGCAAAGAGTTAGGGCTATTGGATTAACAGTGACAAACTGCGATCGCTCCTTAGATTTCTACATACAAGCACTCTTGTTTGAACTAGTTTCTGATATCACTGTTGAAGGACAGGATTACAGCGACTTAGAAGGCGTAGCTGGAGCAAAAATTCGCATTGTTACTTTGCGACTTGGAGATGAATTTATTGAGTTGATGGAGTATCTAAACATTCAGGGTAAACCCATTCCTAGCGATTCACAAAGTAATGACCTGTGGTTTCAACATTTCGCAATTGTAGTCAGTGATATGGATCGCGCTTATGCTCACTTGCGTTCATTTCCTATTGAACCAATTTCCGTTGCTCCCCAGACAATACTACCTGGTAATGAAACATCTGGTGGTGTCCGCGCCTTCAAGTTTAAAGACCCTGATGGTCATGATTTAGAGTTAATTTGGTTTCCGCCTGATAAAGGACAAAATAAATGGCATCAGAAAAACCATCGCTTGTTTTTGGGAATTGATCATAGTGCGATGTCTACGACGGGCTACGCCTACGCTATTTCTAATACCGAGCAGAGTCTACACTTTTACCGCGACCTCTTGGGAATGCAAATTGATAGCCGCAGTCTCAACTGGCGTGCAACCCAATCTCGCTTGGATAATTTACCAGGAGCCGAAGTCAAAATTACAGCACTGCGACCTGTTCAAGATGGTGTGGGTATTGAACTGTTAGACTATATTGTGCCTGGAAAAGGCCGCCCAATGCCGAGTGACTGGAAAAGTTGCGATATTGCACATATCCAAATTGAGCTAGTTGTAAATAATCTTGAGCAGTTAGTGGATAAGCTACGGCGTAATGGAGTTCAGTTTGTATCGTCGCGGATTGTACAGTTTAGCGATCACTCTTTTCCTTATCGGCAAGGTTGTCTAGTTAAAGATCCTGATGGACACGCAATATTGCTAATAGCAGAATAAAGGCAAAATTCACGATCCAGTTTTTATGATTGATGATTCAACGTCCAAAAATTAAAGCATCTAGCGAATATGAACCAGGGCCTAAAACCGCGATCGCAATCAGCATGACGCAATACATAAACGCCTTTTCCCAACTTGGTGGTTCACCTTGTCCTAAAGCACCCTGATACTGTTCTTCAGGAATTAAGTATGGATCTTGGGCTACAAAAGGCTTACTTCCAGTGATGTGCAAATATATCGCAAAAATCATTGAGCAGAGAATAGGCAAAGTTGCTAAAAGTGTGAGGAATCCAATAATCAGAAAAATTCCGCCACCTAACATTGATGCAGCTGATAAAAAGCAAAGAAAGACAGGCGTTTTTAGAGACTCAGCCCACTGTTGAAGATGGGTTATTTTGGGATAGCCGTGTAATATAAACAACCAACCAAGGCTAACTCTCAAAAGTAAAAGTGCTAATCCGGGAAATCCGTCAGGATACATAGGAGAAAGCGAACTTAACAACTGTGGACTTAGCTGTGGGAAATTAAATGCAGCGAGGAAAAAAGCGATCGCTACACCCAACCCAAATTGATAAATCATCGCTGTACACCACAAGTATTAAGGTCGATAACATATAACGAATGACCGGCTGTGATAAATAAGCGATCGCGAAGTGTCCCTGAAAGGGAATCGCCTTTTTTACCCCCGAAAGTCAGATTAGCAGATGTCTCCGGTACAAAAATCTTTCCTAAGCGAGTTCCGTCGGGGGCATATATCTGCACGCTATCTTTAGAACTCGTAAAAACATTACCATGTTTATCAACCCGCAGTCCATCGGGCTGTCCTGGATCGATGACTGCAAACACGCGGCCATTTTTTAGATAGCAATCGCCTACAACCTCATAAACACGAATATGATGAGGCCCCCCAGGAATATTAAACGCAGCTGTATCTGAAACATACAGCATGCTTTCGTCTGGACTGAAAGCCAACCCATTCGGGCGCACCATGTCTGTTACTACAGGATAAATCTCACCAGTTACCGGGTCAAAGCGATAGACGTAACTTCCCGGTTGTTCTTGTTCGCCGCCGTAACCTTGGTTTGGTTCGGTGATCCCATAAGGCGGATCGGTGAACCAAATTGTGCCGTCACTTTTGACTACCAAATCATTTGGACTGTTCAGGCGTTTGTTGTCGTAGCGATCGACTAAAACTTTCCATTCATCATCATGTTCGCGTCGAATAATAGCACGCAGACCAGAGGAACACGCAACTAGACGACCCTCTAAATCGCGGTAGTTACCGCTTTGATAATCAGATGGCGATCGCAAGACGCTTACACCATCGGTAGAACTCCAGCGTAACAGGCGGTTGCCGTGAGCGTCACTCCAGACAACGCTATCATCTTCGTGGAAGTAAACAGGCCCCTCGCTATGAACAGCATCGTTGGCTAGCTGCTGGAGTGAAGCACCGGGGCGTACAATAGCAAGGAGGCGATCGTCATAAACCTCAATGGCTTCAGCCATAGGAATCTCCTGTTATTTAACTTGGTTACTGGCGGTAAATGGCAGGTTCAAGTTAATACAAATTTAGTTTTTATAAATATCAAATATGCATGACTTACATCATATATAAACATAAATTAAATTGAAATGAAATCTTAGCCTTTCTTTAGGCATAAATGAAAATTCAGCCATTGGATAGAGTCTAAAATTTTAGATCGCGTGTTTTTAAATGTTACTCATAGCAGTTCTAGAGTTTCTTATCTTATTGGCGTTATGAACGGTTCAATAATTTCCATAACTTAAATAGGATTGCTGTATGTCTAAAGGCTGAAATTATCATTTTAGGGATATACCATTGATGAGTTGAAAAAATCATAGTTTGTGACATAAAGTAAAACGTGCAAGCAAAAAATATCTGAATATTTCTCAATTAATCAGCTTGGCATAAATTGTTCCTAATTAAAAGAAATAGCGTATGGATTTAGGTATTAAAGCTAAAGTCGCTGTAATTACTGGAGGTGATTCCGGCATTGGTAAAGCGACAGCTAAACTACTCGCTCATGAAGGTGTAAAGGTTACTATTGTCGATAAAACTTCCGAAAATCTGGAACTCGCAGCCCAAGAGTTAAGAAAGTTTGGAGAAATATTTACAGTTCAGGCGGATCTCACTAAACCTGAAGAAGTCGAATCTGCCAAAAAGCAAATTCTGAAGCGTTTTGGAACAGTTGACATTCTTGTTCATGCAGCGGGAATTACAGGTGCTACGGGAGATTTCCTCGAACTGAGTGATGAGGAGTGGTACAAGACAATTGAGGTTGACTTGATGGCGACAGTACGCACCTGTCGCGCTTTTATTGGGGCGATGCGTAAAAGTGGTTGGGGCAGAGTTGTCCTCATCAGTTCGGAAGATGCACTACAGCCTTACCCAGAAGAAATACCTTACTGTGCTTGCAAAGCAGCAGTATTAAATCTGGCGAAAAATTTATCTAAAGCTTATGCAAAAGATGGCGTGTTAGTGAATGCAGTTTCTCCCGCATATATCGCCACCTCAATGACTGACGCAATGATGGAAAAGCGATCAAAAGAGCTAGGTGTTAGCTTTGATGAGGCAATTGACAGTTTCCTCGATGAACATCGCCCTCACATCGAACTCAAGCGACGTGGTAAACCTGAAGAAGTAGCGGCTGTAATTGCCTTCCTTTGTTCTGAGCAATCAAGCTTTGTAGTTGGTTCCAACTATCGGGTAGATGGTGGCTCAGTTGCAAGTTTGTAAGCAAAGCAAGTTTAAAGAAAGCTGGTAGTCCATCAATGGATGAATAAGTTCGTAGTCAGGACTTTATAGTCTTTCGCTTTTAAAATTATGAGGAATAACGGGCGGTTTAATTTTTGCACCTTTGTTGCAACAAAGGTGCAAGCTAATACATCAAAGGTACACCATAGGAGAAAATTTTTCCCCAGTATTATTAACAACTTCTGTGGGTCTAGAGCATCGATTCAGTAACTATAGCAATCCTATTTGAGTTGTGAAAAATATAGATTAGAAAACGAACCGCCAAGGACGCAAAGGAAAGAAAGAAGAAAGAGAGATATAATTTTCACGAATAATTTAGGACTGCTATACGAATTACGAATTACGAATTATTTAAGGGTTGATTATGAAACAGGTAGAAGCAGTTGTTGCCAATATTAACGATCTAAATAATGGTGAAATGCGACAAGTTTCTGTCGGCGAGATAGAAATTTTACTGAGTCGAATCGATGGAAAATTTTATGCTGTCAGCGCACACTGCGCTCATTATGGCGCACCATTGGCAGATGGGGTGTTAAGTGGAGAGCGTGTTATTTGCCCTTGGCATAATGCCTGTTTTGACGTGACGACTGGCGATCAACTAGAGCCACCTGGCTTAGATTCTTTAGCTCGTTATGAGGTACGCATTGAAGGTGAAAACGTCATTGTCAGCGTACCAGAGCAAACCCCAGAATTACGTAGCTTGCTGCCGCAGGCATCGCCTACAATGGCGCAATTCAACCCCAACGTTGATGGACGCACATTCGTTATTTTAGGCGCAGGTGCAGCCGGAATTCATGCCGCAGAAGCTTTGCGAGTAGCTGGATATCAAGGGCGAATCGTCATGATTACTCAAGAAGACAAGCTACCCTACGATCGCACCAAACTAAGTAAAGCTTACTTAACTGGTAAGGCATCGCCAGAAGAAATGCCCCTGCGAACGCCCGATTTTTTCCCAGAACACGCCATTGAAGTGCTGTTGAATCACCAAGTTGAACGGGTGCAAACCACAAATAAAGCGATCGCCTTTACTAATGGTGATTCGTTAACTTATGATTCCTTACTGGTAGCAACAGGCGGAAAACCACGCCAGCTAGATATTCCCGGCACAGACTTGCAAAACATTTTCACATTACGCAGTTTTGCTGATAGCGATCGCATTTTGACGGCGATTAAGCAAAAAGGAAAAGCGGTAGTCATTGGCTCCAGTTTTATCGGTATGGAAGCGGCAGCGAGTCTGAGTCAGCAAGGCTTACAAGTAACCGTGATTTCGCCAGATTCCGTACCTTTTAAGAAAATCTTGGGTGAGGAAATCGGCAAAATCTTTCAGCAAGTCCATGAAGAAAACGGTGTTTCCTTTAAGTTTGGCAGAAAAGCGGTAGAATTTGCGGGAAGCGACAAAGTAGAAGCAGTCATTTTAGATAATAGCGATCGCTTGCAAGCAGATATCGTTATTGTTGGCGTAGGCGTACAACCCGCAACAGACTTTCTTGAGGGTGTCGAATTGCATCCCAAAGATGACAGTGTTGTTGTTGATGAATACTTGTGTGCAGGTGATAGCATCTACGCCGCAGGTGATATTGCCCGTTATCCCGATTGGCGGACAAACGAATCGATTCGCGTTGAACATTGGCGAGTCGCAGCCCAGCAAGGGCGAATTGCAGCTCATAATATGGCAGGTAAAGCAGTCAAATTTAGAGGACTGCCCTTTTTCTGGACGATGCAATTCAAGTTTTCGTTACGCTATATTGGACACGCCCAGAGTTGGGATGAAATGATTGTAGATGGGGATTTGCAAAAACAGCAATTCGTTGCTTTTTACATCAAAAACAATCAAGTCTTAGCAGCTGCAACCAGTCATCGGGATACAGAAGCAGCAGCTATCTCAGAATTGATGCGCTTGAACCAAATGCCAACAGTTGAAGAATTACGGCATGGTAAAGTTGATTTGATTCAGCGACAGCCTGAAGTTAGTAGCAAGCGCTAGTGGTCTGTCCCATTAATTTTGATGGTTAAGAAAACGAACCGCAAAGGACGCACAGAGGAGGCAGCGCGGTCTTGGGGGTTTCCCCTATGAGTGACTACCGTCGCAAAGGAAGAGAAAAAAGAGAAATTGAAAACTGATTCACCTCTCAAAACTTTTGCGATAGATTGCTACTTATTTGTGCCATTAATTTTAATGGGCAACTCATCGCTAATTTTCTTTCTTCGTGTACTTTGCGTACTTTGCGGTTCGTTCCTCAAATCTCTCAGAATTAACGCGATAAACGATTAGTACACAAAATTCAAAATATGACGAACATCACAGAACACTACGACATCATCATTATCGGTACAGGAGCCGGTGGAGGTACATTAGTCCACCGCCTCGCACCCATAGGTAAAAAAATTCTCGTGCTGGAACGAGGCGACTTTTTACCGAGAGAAAAAGCTAACTGGAATCCAGAGGAAGTCTATCAAAAACACCGCTACCATACAGATGAGCAATGGTATAACAAGGAAGGCTTTGCCTTTCAACCCCAGACAGGCTACTGGGTTGGTGGCAATACCAAACTCTACGGTGCAGCCCTAATTCGATTGCGGGAGCGAGATTTTGAAAAGGTAATTCACAAGGGAGGAATTTCTCCAGAATGGCCTTTGAAGTATCAAGACTTTGAGCCATACTACACCCAAGCAGAAAAGCTATATGACGTGCATGGACAGGAAGGAGAAGACCCTACAGAACCACCTCGCAGCGAACCATATCCCTATCCGCCAGTTAGTCATGAGCCAGATATGCAGTCTCTTGCTGATGGCATTCAGGAACTGGGTTACTACCCATTTCACCTACCACTAGGATTAAAGCTGAATGAAAGCGATCGCCTAAATAGCCCCTGCATTCGCTGCGATACTTTTGATGGATACCCGTGTCTGGTACAGGCAAAAGCCGATGCTGATATCAACGCCATTCGTCCGGCTCGTGAAAAGTATGCCAATGTTACTCTTTTAATTAATACTAAAGTCTTGCGGCTGCATACCAGTGAGTCGGGGCGAGAAGTGACGAAGGTAGAAACTGAAATTAGAGGAGAGCAACATTGGTTCACAAGCGATATTGTGGTTGTTGCCTGTGGTTCTGTCAACTCAGCCGCTTTGCTATTGCGCTCTACTAATGACAAACATCCCAACGGATTAGCCAATAGTTCCGATCAGGTGGGCCGGAATTTCATGAAACAACTGGAAACAGCCATAGTTTCCATACATCTAGAGGTGAATCACGCCAACTTTCAAAAAACCATCGCCGTCAATGATTTTTACTGGGGAGAGCCGGATTTCCCTTATCCTATGGGTATGGTGCAGAATACAGGTAATGTCCTAGCTAATATGATTCCCGCAGAAGCACCCCCACTGATGGCTCCATTTGTGAAGCTGATTCCTCATTTTGAGCGCCATTTGCTGGCCGAGCGATCGGTTGGCTGGTGGTTGCAAACAGAAGATTTACCAGATCCAAATAATCGAATTCGGGTGGTGGGCGATAAGATTCATGTTGACTATACACTCAACAATACCGAAGCAAGCGATCGCTTAATTCACCGATGGACATCTGTACTCAAGTCAATCCCGCACTCTGCTAAACACGTTCTGCCATTTAGCCTTTATCCCCGCACTCATCTACCAGAACAAGCAGTAGCCCATCAATGTGGTAGTTGTCGATTTGGCACAGATCCCAAAACCTCAGTCCTTGACATCAATTGCCGTACCCATGATGTCGATAATCTCTATGTGGTAGATAGTAGTTTCTTTCCGTCAAATTCCGGTGCTAACCCAACACTTACGATTATGGCGAATGCGTTGCGTGTTGGCGATCTGCTTGCAGCACGCTCCGTATAGCAAGATCCCATTCGCCCTTACAGCACTTCCGGCAGCTATGAGGTACATCCTAAAAGCTGAAAGCAATGATAGCAGAGGGGCAAGGAGAAAACTATATTGCATAATAGCCGGAAGCGCTGTATCCCGTAGGGAAGGCACACTAACGCATAGCTTAACGATTGAAATGAACAGGTTATTGGTCAAGAGTAAATAGCAAAAAGGAGAAACATTATGACGAAGGATGAACGGCAAATTACACCAATTGAGCAACCACAGATTCAATCTCAACAGGACGAGTCAGAACAGATAGATTCTGATCCCTTAGCGACAGGTCTAGGTGTTGTGGGAGGTGGCTTTGCAGGAGCCGCACTGGGTCGCTCAATTGGTGGTAAGATGGGTGCTGCAATTGGTGGGCTTGCAGGGGCAATTACTGGTGGGCTTGCAGCCAATAAGTTGGCAGAATATGTAGAGGAATTTACTGAAGAACTCGAACCGACAGTTGGATTGGGATTAGGAGCAAATCACAAACCAATTGAATTACCTAGTCACTATAGTTGGGAAGAACTACAAGCACTATCAAAACCCCAAGGTGAAAAAATGCAAGCTACATAAACAAAAAATTAATTACGAATTACGAATTAATCCAAAAGAATCATGTCAATAAAGGCAATCCACAGTCACAATTGAGTTATATTCTTACGAAGAAAATGTTTTTGTGAGAACTATCAATAACATAGTTGTCACATCATTTATAAAATAGCTCTACCAGTCCTAAATCATTCGTAAAAATCCCTATTTATTACCTCTCTTTGTCCTCTATATCTCTGTGGTTCGATTCAAAAAATATTTTCCAAAACTCATTTATGATTGCTATATAAAGTTTGCTTCTTACTATTGAGATAATAAATATTGATAACTTAACAAGCAGAAAAACTTTATTTTTGAATAAATCAAAAACTATGCAGGCATCAATATTTATTTCTTAAGTAGAATAAAAATTTCATAATGATTTCACTTTTTCGTGAAAGCGTAATTAAAGAAGGTTTTTAGCATTGGGTTGACTATGCGGCTGATATTAGTTGAGGATGAAGCAGATTTAGGTGCAGCAATCAAACAAGTCCTGAGCCATGAGGCGTATATAGTTGACTGGTTTCTAGATGGTACTCAGGCATGGCAATATTTAGAAACTGGCTGGACTGAGTACACACTTGCGATTTTTGATTGGATGCTGCCTGGAGTATCGGGGATAGAGTTGTGTAAATGGTTGCGCGATCGCCAATTAACTCTACCTGTATTAATGCTAACGGCTAAAGACCGGATGGAAGAAAAGATTATTGGTTTAGATAGCGGTGCAGATGATTATTTAGTTAAACCCTTTGATATGGCAGAGCTGCTGGCAAGATTGCGGGCATTACAACGGCGATCCTCTTACGTAGGAGCAACGCTGACACCTCAAGTCCAACCCCGACGCTTACAAGTAGGTTGCCTGACTCTCAATTACAGCACTCATCAACTTACTCGTCAGTATGGTCACGGTGAAAATCAAGTATTCTCTTTAACTGTCAAGGAATTTCAATTGCTGGAATATTTCATGAGACATCCTAACCAAATTGTCAGCCGCGACCAAATTATTAATCAGCTTTGGGAAATTGGTGCAGAACCAGTTAGTAATGTCGTAGCAGCACAAATTCGCTTATTGAGACGCAAATTAGGAGAAGAAGAGAACGAATCTTTGATTGAAACTGTTTATGGTGTGGGCTATCGTCTCAATATTCCAGCTGCGGAAATAAGCAGATGATTTCTGCTAACTGGACAGTAACACTTTCAGTAAGGTTATACAAATATGGAACGCAATCCCATTTTCCACCAGACTCGGTTGCGGCTGGCAGCTTGGTATACCCTCGTCATGGGCGGTATTTTAGGGCTATCTAGTTTGGGGGTTTATAGTGTGGTTGCCCATGCCTACTATGAAACCATAGACCAGGGATTGCAATCAGTCGCAAACGCACTCCATAAAAGTATTGAACCGGCTTGGCAACAACCCGGACAATTACAACGCCTGAATAAAGAATTTTCTTTAGAATTATGTGTGGGTCAGACAAATTGTTTGCCTAAAAGAACATCTATTAAAAAATCAATCACAGAGGTGGCGAATCCAGTTAATTACTATATCCGCTTATTGGATCGCTCAGGAAAACTTTTTGCTAGTGGAGGCATGGAACTTGACAATTTTCCGATTACCTCAGCATTAGAGCATTGGCAAATATTAACAGATGACTCTGGCACTCGATACCGCGAAATCACTTTACCTTTGTATACTCAAAACCAGGTTTCGGGTTATCTACAAGTGGCGCGTAGTATCACTGATTTAGACCAACATATTGCTTATTTAAGATTAGCTTTGGTGTTGGGATTGCCAATTTCCATGATTTTCGTTGGGTTGTCTAGTTGGTGGTTGGCAGGAAGGGCAATGCAACCTGTATATCTTTCCTACCAACAAATGCAACAATTTACTGCTGATGCTGCCCATGAGTTTCGCACACCTTTAGCAGCAATGTACTCTACTATTGAAGCTGCTATCAAGTTACAGCAAGAACCAAAATCCAATGGGGGAATTTTAGATGTACTCAAACGCCAAAATCGACGCTTATCACAATTAGTTGGAGATTTATTGCTATTAACTAGGATAGACCAAAAAGAACTAACAGGAGAATATCAATCTTGCTGTTTGAATGATTTAATTAGCGATTTAACTGAGGAATTAGCATTTTTGGCAGTAGAAACTAAGGTAAATCTCTCTAAACAGGTGCAAGTCTCAGAAAAACTGTATGTGATGGGATATGAAGAACAGCTTTATCGCTTAATTTCCAACTTAATTGCCAATGCAATTCAAGCTACATCTAGCGGTGGAAAAGTCACGGTTTTTTTAGAAAAGAGTGAGCTTTACGCCATGATTAAAGTTGAAGATACAGGAATTGGTATTGCTGTTGAACATCAACAGCGAATTTTTGATCGCTTCTACCGAGTAGATCGCAACCGCTCTCGCACCTCTGGCGGTTCAGGATTGGGATTAGCCATCGCAATCGCGATCGCCAGAGCGCATAAAGGCAATATTCACGTTCAAAGTCAACCTGGCCTAGGTAGTACATTTACAGTTCGACTTCCACTTTCATCCTGACTTCTGGAAATAAATGTTGCTATCTAATGCATTATTTATCTTGATAACGATATTCTATGCTAAGTAAGTTGGTGGGAATAAACCAAATTATATTACGAAACATAAATATGCTTAAAACCCTTACCAATGACCTGGCGCAGTGGTTGATACTTCGTCAAACCGAAATGACACCAAGAGTCTTTGCACCGATGTATTCAATTCTCTTGAGAGTTAATGATTTTTTACTTTCATGAAATTACTTACTTAAACTGTGGCGTTGAAAAAATCTCCAAATTGTCTGACTAGCATCAAAACCAAGCTGAATATTTAACTTATTTAATTTAGTATCAGTTGAAGCACCACCAGGCCAGAAGTGACCACCATTGACTACAGCTAACTGCAACACTTCCGAGCTGTTTCTACAACCTGAGTAACGAAGAGTTTTGACTCGCAGGCGATTACTAGATTTAGTTCCAGTTAACTTTTGAAATTCCGATGAGGAAGTACATTGGTCATGTCTTCGCCAAAAATTTGCTGTTTCTGGAATAGAAACAAGTG
This sequence comes from Nostoc sp., assembly GCF_036916655.1. Classification (GTDB taxonomy): domain Bacteria; phylum Cyanobacteriota; class Cyanobacteriia; order Cyanobacteriales; family Nostocaceae; genus Nostoc. The sequence goes on along the minus strand of NZ_JBALFY010000103.1, from coordinate 18,221 downwards.
CTTCTTTTTGACTCATCCGATCGCCATTATAATGTACATTTAAATCCTTTGTACCATTAATCATCATCATTGATACAGAAGTCGAAGGATGACAACTCGGCACAAATTTTAATTGGTGCAGCAAAGCGCAAATTTATGGCACAGACAGTTCAAGGCTTAGGTTTAGGAGGGCAAAGGCTTGCACAATCAGAATTAGGATGGAATCGAGATACGATTCGGAAAGGAACAAGAGAATTAAAAAGCGGTATTACTTGCATTGATAACATGAGTGCAAAAGGACGTTATAAAGCAGAAGAACACTTGCCAAATCTTTTAGAAAATATAAAAAATATAGTAGATTCGCAAAGTCAAACTGATCCTAGTTTTAAAAGTCAAAGACTATATAGCAGACTTAGTGCCGCCGAAGTTAGAAAACAATTAATTGAAAAATATGGTTATAGTGATGAAAATTTACATACATTCCTATTCAATTCGCATCAAATTAAATAATTTAGGTTACAAGCTCAGAAAGGTAAAGAAAGTTCAGCCTCAAAAAAATCCCACAAACTGATGCAATCTTCGAGCAATTAGACATAGTAAACAAAGACGCTTCGGAAGATAAGAGTGTTTTACGGCTAAGTATGGACGGAAAAGCCCGCGTTAAGATTGGCTCATTTGATCGAGGGGGTAAAAGCCGGGATGGGGCGAAGGCTGACGACCATGATTATAATCCGAAAACAACTGTAACTCCTTATGGTATCTTTTTCCCAGAGCTTGATGAGCTATTTTTATGCTTTACAGAATCGAAAGTTACAAGCGATTTTATTGTTGATATTTTAGAAGATTTTTGGTTAGAAGAAAATCATCGTTTTTCTGATATTCAAACCCTACTTATTAATCAAGATAATGGACCGCAAAATAGTTCACGACGTACCCAATTTATGAAACGTAACTTTTTTATAAAAGCTATTCTTAATACAGGAATTCATAAATGACATATCATATTTAAATTTTAAAAAATTAGTTTATCCTTTATTGAATACAATGTATAAATATAAAAAAAATCAAGCAATAAAACAACATATTACACTATTCGTCAAAGTTAGCATCCTCTTTTTGCTGCCGCTTACTTCATCATCAGCTACAGCACAAGTTATACCAGATATTACATTGCAAAATAATTCTCTTGTTAGTAATCAAGGAAATATCCATTTAATCGAAGGTGGAACCAAAGCAGGAAATAACCTCTTTCACAGCTTCATAGAATTTTCCTTGCCAACTGGGAATACTGCTTACTTTAACAATGCTTTAGGCATTGAGAACATTATTAGCCGGATAACCGGAAAGTCTATTTCTAATATTGATGGTTTAATTAGAGCAAATGGTAATGCGAACTTGCTGCTTATCAATCCTAATGGAATTATTTTCGGAAACAATGCACGCTTAGATATTGGAGGTTCCTTTATCGGAACTACTGCTAATAGTATAAAATTTTCTAATGGTTCTGAATTTAGTGCTATAAACCCTCAATCACCAACATTACTAAAAATCAATACTCCAACTGGTTTACAATTTGGCAGTAATAGCAATTTGAGTACTATTCAAGTGCAAAATTCTGGAGAAGGTTTGATTGCTCCTAGTGTAGGAAGTTCCCCTTATATTATAAATAATAATACATTTGGTCTACGTGTAGCACCAGGAAAAACTTTAGCTTTAATAGGGGGGAATATTACTTTAGATGGTGGTATATTAACGGCACAAGATGGAAGAATCGAGTTAGGTAGCGTTACTGATAATAGCATAGTAAGTCTCACTCCGCTTCCTCAAAGATGGAGCTTAGGATACGAAAAAATATCTTCTTTTGGAAATATCATTTTATCTGAAAAAGCATTACTAAATACTAGTGGATATAATGGTGGCTCTCTGATTATGCAGGGGAATAATATTTTTTTCAAAGGTGGTTCAACAGCTTTAATTCAAAGCAAAAATTTTCTAGCTTCTGGTGATATTAATGTTAATGCCATTAATTCATTAGAACTGAGCGGAACATCTCCAGATGGAAGATTTACGAGCATATTAAGAACTGAATATTTCGGGTCTGGAAATGGAAATAATATTCGCATTTCTACTAAAAATTTAATTTTTCAAGGAGGAGCAAATTTAAGTACTAGAAATTACGCTACTGGGAATGGAGGTAACGTAATTATAAATGCTTATAAATCTATACAATTATTTGGGTTTTCATCTTTTAGTCCTTTTTTTCCTAGTGGGATATCCACTAGTACCTTAACTTCTGGAAAAGCAGGAAATATCACAGTTTCGACAGAGAATTTGTTAGCTCAAAATGGGGGCTTTATCACATCTATAACTCGTGGTAGTGGTACTAGCGGAGACGTAACTATTAATGCAACAAATTCTACAGAATTGTTTTATTCTAAAGATTTTACTGATGGGAAAAAAGAATATATCGATTATATCCCCATCTCTTTGTCTTCTGAAGCTGTCGGAACAGGTAACGCTGGAAATTTAACAATAAAAACATTGAGATTACTCGTAGGAAATGAAGCAACTGTTAACACTACTACTAGAGGTCTTGGCTCTGCTGGTAGTGTTAGCATTGATGCCTCTAATGTAGAGATCAGAGGTGGCACAATAAACTCTTCTGCGCTTGATCCAAGTTCAAGTGGGCAGAAAATATTTAGAACTCCTTCAGTACCAAGCGGTTCGCCTGGAGAAGTTAATATCAATGCTGTACGCTTAAGTCTAATAGATGGTGGAGAAGTTGGTATCAGAAATGAAGGAACCAATACTGCTGGTGGTAAGCTGACAATTAATGCTGCTTCTCTTTCTTTAGACAACAAAAGTACCATTACAGCAACTACTACTTCCGGCGAAGGTGGTAATATTTTCGTAAATACACGGTATTTACAGCTAAGTAATAACAGTGCTGTAACGACGACCGCAGCTAGTAGAGGCAATGGCGGAAACATTAACATTAACGCAGACATATTAACAGCCTGGAAAAGCAGCAGCATCACCGCAGATGCTCTTGAGGGTCGTGGTGGAAATATCACAATTAATGCTCAAGGACTATTCTTTTCCCCTGATAGCTTGATTACAGCTAGTTCCAAATATGGAATCAACGGTACGGTTAAGTACAACATTCTTGATCCTAATATTTACACTACTAAAATAAAAGCAGAAGTGATTCCAATAACTCCTCAAATCACCCCAGTTTGTAAAAGACAATTAGGCACAGGAAGAAGTAGTTTTGTTGTTAGTAGTCGCAATCTACAATCTAAGCCTAACAATCTGATGTATAACAATGTTGAGGACAGGAACTCTGTTACAGTTCCAGCTTTTAATAATTCACATAATCCCAATTCATTCTTCAGTAACCAACCCACACAAATCATAGAAGCCAACGCTTTGATTCGGGATTCTCATGGGAATTTTATTTTGACGACAGACCAAGCAAATCCAACCTGGGATAATGCTTCATTGTCTGCAAGTTCTTGTTTTCCAGTATCTCAGTGATGATAAAAAGATAGAAAAATGATCTCACCTCAATCTTGCTTTAAATATCTCTTATCAAGCATTTTAGCATTATCTATAATTTTCATTCAATCATCTTCCCCTGCCCAGACTGTAAAAAAAGAAAAAGAATTTCTCAAAAATCAAGCGGCATCCCTGACTTCATCAGGTCACGAACAATTAGCTCTAGACCGTGCGGATGAAGCTTTAAGAACTTGGCAGGAATCTACGAAAATTTATCGCCAACTAAACGATCAAGAGGGAATTACGGAAAGCCTGATTAATCAAAACCTTGCTTTCCAAGCATTAGGATTACACAAACAAGCTTGCAATACACTTTTAGAAGCTTTAAAGTTGAATACAATTCTAGATATTTGCGATCCGATTTTGCAGCAACCTGCTATTGATCAAAAAGAGCAACTGACGGCAGTAATCGGTAAGCAGAAACCAACATCAGTTAACTTGCTTGGATTACAGAATCTAGGAGAAGTCTTGCGGATTTTAGGTCAGTTAAATGAATCTGAAACAGTTATACAAGAAACATTAACGCTGGCAAAACTTGTATCCTCATCAAAGATTAGTGGGATTTATCTGTCTCTGGGTAATATCGAACAGTCAATTTATCAGCAATTGCAAGATAAATATTCTTGGATAGAGGAACCACTTTTTCGAGAGCAGATTGCTAACATTATTCCTCAAAAAGCGCAAAAATCACTCTGGTATTACCAAACACTAGAAAACATCCCAAATATCTCCAAATCAGCTAAACTGCAAGCTCAGTTGAATCACTTAACTTTACTGATCAGTTGGGAAAAATGGCTCAGTCATCAACCAAATCAAGCAAACCTCCATCAGAAAGTTAATCAACAAATTAGAGTATTGGTAAATCAAATAGATGACAATTCTTCTGCCTTTTTGGAGTTATCACCTGAGCCATCTATTCATGCTCGGTTGAATTTTGCTAATAACCTCAGCCAGATCCCAGATGAACAATTGAAATCAATAGCGATTCGATATGCTAATTTAGCCTTGAAAATGGCTGAAACTATTAATAGTATCCGATGGTTATCCTATAGTTTTGGTACTTTGGGTAAATTCTCAACTCAAACAGAACAAAAACAGGCATATTTTAAGAAGGCTTTAGGATTCGCTCAATCAATTCGGGCTTCGGATATCGCCTACCAATGGCAGCAGCAGTTAGGACTAATTTACCAAAAGCAGGGAAAAACTGAGTTAGCGATTCAGAACTATAATGCTGCGATCGCAAACATGACTCAAGTTCGTGATAGTCTTTTGTCAAGTAACGGAGACTTACAGTTATCGTTTCAGGAGGAAATGGAGCCGACCTATCGCAATTATATGCGATTACTCTTAGCATCTCCTAGTCCTGATTTAAAAAAAGTAATACAGATAAATGAAGGACTGCAAATAGCACGTTTAGAAAACTTTCTTCGATGTGGCAAGCTTGACCTTGTTGCTTTGAACCAGCTTCAAAATCTCAAGAACGTTCCATCTGTAATTAATATTATTGACTTAGAAGATACTATAGAGATAATTGTTCAGTCTCCAGATGGCTCACTTCACCATAATTCTGTTGACTCTAAGTTAGTTCGATTTCAGGTGAATCAGCTTTTAGAAGCATTACAAGGCGAAAAACTTATTAACATCAATGAGAATGCTATTACTCATTATTCTCAAAAAATTTATGAATATTTAATTACACCAATTAAAACATATATACCCTCATCAGGTACGCTAATATTCACTTTAGATAAATCTTTTCAAAGCTTACCAATGGCATTGTTATATGATGGAAAACATTATCTAATAGAGCATTATAGTATTGCAGAAACTCTAGGTTCTAGGGTAAGACAACCTAGAATCTTGCATGAAAACCAAATGATAGCTTTGATAGCTGGACTATCAAAAATTAGCCCCAGTTATATAGATAAAAATGCACCTAAAAACATGGAAAATTTGCCCCCATCTAAACAAGAAGTAGAAAATGTTGAAAAACAAACTAAATCGTCAGTCGCCTTGTTAGACGATAAGTTTACCCTTAAAAGGTTCAAAGAAGAACTGACTCAAAATAATTTTCCTATTGTACATATTACTACCCACGGACAATTCAGTTCTGACCCACTCAAAACAGTACTGGTTGCCTATGACAAACTAATTAATATTAGAGACTTTGACAGCTTAATCAGAGGTAAAACTGAAAATAGTCAAGATGCAATTGAGTTACTTGTTCTCAGCGCCTGCGAAACTGCAAAAGGCAACAAGCAGTCAGCGATGGGCATTGCAGGGATAGCTGCCCAGGCAGGTGCGCGTAGTACTGTCGCTACTTTGTGGCGCGTGGATGCCAATTCTACCGCTTTGCTTATGCAAGAATTTTATAAAGGGTTGAATAATGGCTTACCTAAAGCAGAGGCACTACGTCAGGCACAATTGAGGTTACTGTCAAATCCCCAATATCAAAAATCTTACTACTGGGCCCCGTTCCTCCTGGTGGGAAGTTGGTTGTAGAATTTCACCATCTTCAAACCTTCTTGCGCTTTTTGTAACTCTTTTGAATTATTACTACTTTTCGCTACCTCAAAAGCCTTGGTGTATTGGCGTTTAGCTTCGTTTGGCAACCAAGCCCTCAGATAGCGATCGCCCAGTACTCTGTAAAGAGTTGGATTTCGGCTAGGAGTTGCGGTCTCCGTCTGTGACTTCAGCATCTCAATTGTTTCATTTAAAAGATTTTCTGACGCATAGATTGCGTCTATATCAAGAACAGTTTCATCTGGTGGTAGTCCTAATTCTTTAATGCGTTTAATATTTTGTGCAATTTCTTCTTGTGAAACTACAGACAATAGGTTAACAGGCGTTGAGTCATAGCTAAAAGCATTACCATCTTTGTAAGCAAAGACATATATTGTATATATGCTCCCCGGTTGAAATTCCTTTTCATCGCTTGGGTAGGCAAGCCGAGTTTGATTTACAATTTTTTCCCATCCAAACTCGTAACTTTCGACTTTGACTTTGTAAGAAGTAGCACCCTTAACGGGAGTCCAAGTTATTTCCGGTCGAGGATTCAATGTTGAAGTGCTGTAAGGAGAAATAATTGTCGGCTCATCGCTCCCTTCTGTGCCTCCTTTTTGTATGCGACATCCATCAGTGTTGCTTGGATTGCAAGGAAATGAGGCTTGTTCAGATTCGGCACATTTATCAAGAGGAATAGTCCCACTAGGTAATTTTAAAAATTTTCCCGAACTAAAACATAAGAATTCTACAGAACCACCATTTAAAACTTCTAATTTATCTCCCTTACAAATTAAACTTCCTACTTCAAATCGTTTGTCGCCTTTGCTTATTATCCTTCCTAACGGTGGCTCACAACGAACCTGATTTCTTCTTACTCTTATGAGCGGTACATTTGCTAGCAATGGTAGATGAATTAGTATTAGAGAAGTTAAACAGCACATTTCTCCAAAAAAAATCAGCTTTTTCATTGTTTGACAAACATAAAGTGTCTTAGCATCTTATCATTTGTCAAGTATGTGATCTAGTAATTCTTCTCTCCAGACAAACACTTCTGGTAGGCTAGATTTAGTCAATATACAAGCATCTATATAAGCTCTGGCGTAATTAAGTTGACCTAATGATTCTTCTATTTGAGATAGTAAACAATATGCATCTGTTCTTTCACTGTCTAACTTTGTCGCTTTTTCTAAATATTTTTGCGCTTCATTTAACTTATTTTGCATTAACCTTGCCCATCCTAAATCTTTATACAACGATGCTTGCAACTCTTTATTATTAGTTTTTTTTAACCCGCTTAACGCTAAAGTAGCTGCGGCATTGTAATCCCCTTTTTTATTTTTCAATCTTGCTAAACCTGCAACAGGAAATATTGCTTGATCGCTACTTCTGATAGCAATTTCATATTGCTTTTGTGCTAAATCATATTCTCCCTGTCTATCATAAAAATCACCTAATCCGTAATGTGATTCCCATTTATTAGGTTTTAATTTAAAAATTATCTCGTAAGTTTTGTTAACACAATTGTAGTCATATAACTGCTGACATGCAATTGCTAAATTATTATAAGCACTATCATCTTTAGGATTATATTTTATAGCTAGTTCGTAATTATTTCTAGCAATCTTAGGGTCATTTTGATGCTGTAAACCCTTCTCAAAGTAAAAAAATGAGACTGAGTTAGTTAAATTATGTCCATACTTTATTGCCCTTTGAAAGTCTTTCTCCGCATCGGCATTCCTATTTTCTTTATAAGCTTCTTTACCTTGATTCAAAAAATAATCTGCTACTGTGTATTTTAAGCTATTATTCAAATTTACTGCTTTTTGAAAATCGTCCTCAGCTTGGTCAAATTGATTTTCTTTATAAGCTTTTTTACCGGAATCTAAATAATATTTTGCTACTAGAGGTAGTGATGCATATATCAAACCAACAATACTTAATAAACCTAATACAAACACACTAAGTTGAAACGGCTTTGATTTAATTACTCGATTAAGCTTTGATTTAAATGGTAAGCGATCCAATCGCTGCAAAATTACTTCAGTAGTTGCTGGACGATTCCCTGGTAAAGGAGCCATCAACTCATCAATAAAATCAGCAAAGGGTTTGTCAATCTGTGGCGCATCTTTTCTCCAAAGCAAGTTCCCTGTTTTTGTATCTTTAGACAAATCAACAGGTGGAGTCGCAGTGACTAAATGTACAAGAGTCCGCCCTAAAGCAAAAAAATCTGACTGTGGGACTGCCCGCCCTTCAATTTGTTCTAGTGAAGTGTAACCAGGCGTAACTACAGACGTAATTTCATATCGTCCTCCCCTTCCTGTATTAGTTCCTCCGCTTCCACTAATTTTTGCTAGATAGGTATCTGTCACCCGTCGCGCCACACCAAAATCAATTAATGATAGTTGCCCATTTGACTGAAGAATTATATTAGAAGGTTTAATGTCTCGATGGAAAAAATTGGAGCGGTGTACATCATGAAGAATTTCGATTAATTGTCTGAACCATTCCAATGCTAAAGATTGTGAAATTCTCCCATTAAATTCTATCCACTGCTCCAGGTTCTGTCCCTCGACTTTATCCATAACTAAACAACGCAGTGTCAGTTGAGTATCATTAGGAACAAAAGTGAAAAAATCATCTAAGGTACTTTTAGGGATTCTTGGATGATGAATTAGCTGTAAAGTTAGAGCTTCTTGCTCAATTAACTCAACCATCTTAGGCGATCCCCATCTCAGAACTTTCATAATTCGCTGCTCACGTACAGGATTCCACTGAGTACCAGCGTCCTCTACTTCAAAAACTTCCATATAAGTGAACAATTCTTGAGTAAGCGCTCTCAACGGCTTAATTAAGCGGATGCGGTCATTAATCAGCAGCGAAGTGCCACAAGAGAGACAGTTTTCAATATTGTCGGGATTTTGACGTTGATCGCAAAGGGGATTAATACAGTAGCATGACATATTTGAAAAACTTATACCAATGCAGTTGACAATGGTTATTAGGCATTAATCAACTAAACATCACCTATTTTGAATCTAAGTTTTATTGCTCTAATACTGTACTAAAAGACTATTACAGTAAATATTACTCAGTACTTATGACTTATTTTGTATATTATACAACTATTTTATTCTAAGCTTTGAGTAGAATAATCCCATTGATTTAACAGAAAATAAACTATTTGATGCATTCACAGTTTTAAGTAACCTATTAGATATTTGTATGTTACTTTCTTCAAATCAAGCAAATATAAGCACAAAAAGCTAGTATTATTAAGTCTAATCTAACACACCTCTACCATTGACTATAATTAAACGCCCCTTGGGAGGACTTTACTAAACCGATAGGATAAAGTACAAATATGGATTTCAGTGCGGAGCAAGGACTAAGGTTTTCAGAGATTTCCCCCTCCTCCCCTGTTACAACAGCAGAGGAGCCTCTAGAGCAGAGAATTTCAGAAACAGTAACTTTTGAAGAAGCTTTGATCGTAGTGAATAATCTAGTGTTTGCAAAAAGGGGTAAACCCCTATCTGATGCAGAGATTAGAATTATGAGAGGAGGGTGGGATAACAGTGAGTTCGTGGAGATAGCAGAGAATTCCCCGTATAGTGCTAATTATTTGCAACGGCGTTTAGCTCCTCAGTTATGGGATCTACTCTCTGAAACTATTGGAAATGAAGAACGGGTGGGAAAGAGGAACCTACGATATTTCTTAGAACAAGCCACCAAAAAATATTCTATTCCATTTGGACTAAACAACGAGCAAGTACTTCCTCCTAATGACTTTGTACAAGGCATCCGAGGCGAATTACCTGACTTATCTAATTTTTATGGACGGACACAGGAACTAATCCATTTAAAAGAATTAATAATAAAGCAACGCTGTGTATCATTAATAGGTGTGGCGGGAGTTGGTAAAAGTGCATTAGCAGCAAAACTGTTAACAGAGCTTAGTATAGAGTCTCCATCTGATTTTGATTGTTTAATTTGGAAATCAGTTGCCTATGCACCGAAAGTTCAGGACTTAGTAGCCGAACTAATGCAACTAATCCAACCTTCAGAAACATCCTCAAGCTTGCCAGAAACCACTCAGACAATGATTACAAAACTCGTTAAGCAATTAAAATCGCGCAGATGTTTGCTGGTATTAGATGAATTTGATGCATTATTCCAGAAAAATAACTTCGAGCAGAGACTAGATTACAGAATATTCTTTCGTCGCTTGGTAGAAGAACAACATCAAAGCCGCTTACTGTTAACTAGTAGAGTTTTACCTGATGAATTTGATAGTCTATTAAGTGCTAAACGGCACATCCAGTGGGTTAGAGTTGAAGGGTTAGACGCAGATACCGCAATGCATTTTTTGGCTACTCAAGGATTGACTGATACGCAAAAATGCAGCGAGTTAATCAACACCTATCGTGGTAATCCTTTAGAACTTAAAACAGTAGCGGATCGAATTAACCACTTCTTTAGTGGTAGTACAAAAATATTCTTCCAACACAAAACTACATTTTTTAGCAATGAGCTTCAAGCAATGCTTGATGAAGCATTTGGTCAAGTATTGAATGAGACTCAGAAGCAAATTATGATTTATTTAGCAGATAAAGTAGCTTCAGATTTTAAACCTATTAAATTCGTTGAAATAATCAACGATCTAAATCAGAAACACCAAGCATTAGTATCAACTTCAGAATTAATAAATGCATTGGAAAAACTTGAAAGACAATCGTTGATTGAAACTAATAAAGACCCATTTACAAAAGAAATCAGTTTTACTCTTCAACCAGTAATAAAAAAATATATTATGAAAGATCCGCAAGGATTAGTACGTATATCCCATGCTTTCCCAAAATTAGCAAATGCGTCTTGAACAAAAGCTTTTACCGCAGGGTAATCTACCCTACATAGAGTGTCACCAAACCTCTGATTACCCCTAACTAAAACAATCGTTAATAAATATGGAGGTCTAAAAGTAAAAATCAAAACGACGCTATTACACCAGACGACCAAAAGTTCTGTAATATAAAAACGAACAGGAAATGGAGGAAGATATACAACAGCACCAAAAATTTAAAGGACAAAGAGTCATTAATTAGTGACGCTTTGCCCAGTACCAAAAACAGAATAATTTCAGAGCGGGGTTATCTCACGAGAACCGAAGCAGTGGTATGGAAAGTTTGGCCGCTTTTATCCACTGACGGTCAGAAGAGATTCAATCCGCGCTGCTTCTCATATTATACGAGAAGCCACACGAAACGCACCAGTTTTATGTGGCATTTTTGGCTGTTGAAATTTCTCAAAGGGGCAAGATATTAAGTTTGATTAAGAAAAACCCGAATTTCGTAGTTAAAAATCCTTAGCAGCGCAACAACCCCCTCTGAAGCTTGTAAACCGAGTTATCAGGGGAAAATATTGTGAAAAATAGCAAACCCAAGAGCGCAGTAGTAGAGCGTATGGGGTTGAGTGCAGCTTTTGCATGGCAACTTTGTGCTGTAGCGTCGGGTAATTTCAGGAATATCCTGCCTAGTCGTCTACCAACTCAAAAATGCTGGGTGAGGATTGGGGAAAAGTTAAAAGGGAAAGGTATTTTATCCCTTTCCCCTTTACCCGTTTCTCTTTACCCAGCCAAGGGAACTTGGCTAACTACTAGAGCAACAGATTTGTTGCTGCTGATTTCAAGAGCGTTGCTTTTGGGCATCGTGTTGGCAAGTGGGGAAAGTTTGAACACTGACATGACTTTAAACCCATCTCTCTCCAAGGAATTCCAAGGGGAGAACCGATGAGTAGTGCGACAACTGAATACCCAAACAATCTCACGGCTGCCGAGTACCATGAGTTGCTAACTGGTAGCGCCATTCATCCTGCATTGATTGAGCGCAACTTCTTCCACATCGAGGGAGAAACAATTTATGACTACCTGTTTATCTCCAACAAAATCCCTCGAAAAAATGCAGGTCGAGCCACGGATACATACATCAAAATGTATCAGCATCTATTGCTGGGGGGAACCTGGATTCAATCACTTGACCCCTTTAAAAACTGGCAACCAATGGAGTGGGGAAGGATCAAGCCCAACTTTCCTCGCATTGATTGGCAAAAAGGGAAACCCGTCAAATACGAGTCACCCCCCAAAACTCCCAACCGCGTTACCTACTTTGATGTCGCTAACCCCATCTGGGACCGAGTTGCAAAGCGTTATTTAATTAAGCGCTATCATTCGCTTTTAGCATTGCGCTTGCTGGATCAACTCAATCCACTAATATTTTGGGAGTGGATAAAGCAACACCCAGAGATTCCGATTATCTTATGCGAGGGCGAAAAAAAGGCAGCTTGCTTGCTCTCTTTGGGGTTTGTAGCGATCGCACTTCCGGGAATTTGGAACGGGCGAGTCGGAAGACGGGATTTTGATGAACGGTTGCATCCTGACTTAGTACCAATGGCTCAGGCGGGACGCAAGTTCATTATTTTATTCGACTACGAAACTAAAGCTAATACCCGTTGGTCAGTTTACCAGGCAACGGTACGGACTGCAAAAGCAATCGAATCGGCAGGTTGCTTTTGTGAAGTTGCATTGCTGCCAGGGCCAGAAAAAGGTGTTGATGATTTTGTTGTGGCGCGGGGCGAAGATGCTAACGCTTTACTGACCGCAATCATCGATGATGCTAAATCACTTGCTGATTACAAGCGCTCGTATCGGGCTAAAAAATGGGGGTTAAGCAAGTACAAACCGGATGTCACTGTTAATGTCAAGTATCTCTCTGAAGCTTTGTGTATTCCTGAACTTGAAGAAAAATGCTTGAGAGTGCCTGAGCTTTATGATCTTGAAAAGGAACAACTTTTCACGCCATCTATAAAAGGACATCAAAGAAAGAAAGAGTCTACGAATTCTGGCGGAGTTGATTCAGACAAATCGAAGAAATCCCCTACCTTCAATTTCCCAAAATCAGGACTAGTCGTACTCTGGAGCGACATGGGTACTGGTAAAACCCAACTTATGCGCTGGTGGCGTGACCAAAACCCCGACGCGCGGTTCCTCAACAATGGGCATCGCGTAAATTTGCTGAAAAATCTTGCCCTTCGCTTGCAGACGGCGATGTATTCAGACTTGGGTTACACAGGTTTAGCTCAGGCTCAAGCCCTTAGTATTACTATCGACAGCTTGCATAAGCTGAATACTCAGTCTCTCACCTACGGCTGCATATTTATAGATGAAGCCTGCCAGTATCTCACCCACTTACTACATAGTAATACTTGCAAACAACATCGCGCCGCCATTTTGGAGGTACTGGAATATATAGTATACAATGCGCCACTGGTCGTCATCGCTGATGCACACATGGACGATTTAACGGTAAACTTCTTTCTTGCAATGCGACCAAAAGGTGAAGTACCTTACATCATTAAAAACGAATGGCGAAACGGTTCACGCACAATTTATTGGTACGAGGGGGATAATTCAAGCGCCCTAGTCGCCCAAATCTCGGCAGCGCTGATGCTTGGTGAGAAAGTCATGGTTGCAAGTGACAGTAAGCGTTTTATCAAAAAACTCGACAAATCCTTTACTATCAAGTGCGAAGAATCTAGCTCTGAAAAATCCCAGACACATCAAAAATGGCGTATTTGGTCGGTTCATTCCGATAATTCTGGCAGTGATGAGAATGTCGCTTTCATCAAAGATATCACCAACGCCGTCAAAAACTTTGATGCCTTGTTCACCTCTCCCAGTCTCGGTACTGGTGTCGATATTTCTGAGTATCATTTTGATTTGGTGTTCGGTGTTTTTCACGGCGTTTCCCAAACCGCTACTGAGTGCGCTCAACAACTGTACCGTTATCGTCCAAAAGTCCCGTTTCATATTTGGGTGGCCCCGCGTCCTCCCTTCGGCTACCAAGATACAAACGCATCCAAGATTAAAGAGCGCTTGCTCCAAACCAATGAAATGACTGCTTTTCTGTTGCGGATTGACAGAGAAACGGGTAAGCGGGGAGCGGAGAAAGATTGGGCGCTTGAGGCTTACTGCCAAATTATGGCTAACCGCCACTATTCTCTCAATAATTTGCGCGATTCACTGCGATCGCTCCTCACCGAAATGGGCAATACATTTATATGTGTAGGAAGCGACTCAGATCCTCAATCCCTTGAAAATCTTAAAGCAGCAGCACAAGCTTTGGATCGTGCCCACAATTCGGCTGTTGCCAAGGCGAACAATATTACTTTGAGCGAGTACCGTGCCCGTCAGAGCAAAGATTACCTTGACCCTAGCGAAATTTTTGAATGCGAAAAATTCCGCATTTCTGATTCTTACGGCATCGAAGTAACCGAATCACTCGTAGAAATGGATAAAGGTGGCCGCTTAATTAGAGCAATTGCTGGACTTGAGGCCATTTTAGCCCCACCCGAAGAATCGTTTACTGACCCGAAAACTGGGCAAAGTTATCCTACCCCACCAACAATTGTCACCCAAAAAGACCGCACCGAGCGCGACAATCTACCTTTGTGCATCGACTGGGGCAATTACTCGGCACGGTGGCTTGCTAGATTTAACCTGGGACTGCATCAGATTCTCACTTCTTTAGTGAGGGGTGATGAAGTTACCGCCGACGATTCCACCTTACTTAAGATGGCGGTGATCGCTAAAAACTGCGCTGCTCACGTCAAAGCAATTCTTGGGTTTACTATCCCCAGTGACTGTAAACCTATTTGGTTGCTGGCAACTTTAGTAGAGCAGCTGGGGCTAAAGTTGACTTTCCGCAAGCAAGGTAAACGGGGGCAACAGGTGAAACTTTTTTCTTTATCTAAAGAGGAATTAGAATTTGCAATGCATGTAATTGCTCATCGTGAAACGAAGCGTAATCAAAAAGAAAATCGAACCTATTATGCCCCCAAAACCCCTGCTGCGTATAGTGTAAATCCCAATCAGCAGGCCGTATCCACACCCCCCCTTGATGCTATAGGGAACTCCCATTGCCAAGGGGAGGATACTACCGCATTTGAGTCGCCTCCGACCGATCGCATTACGCTACTTCATTGTGTGGAAATGTTACGCTCTGGTATCAAGCAGGGGGTGGACGCGATTAAGGACATCCTTAAGCGATGGGTTGAGGATTTGCGCTGGGATACGGTGCTGGAACTTGAAGCGATCGCGGCAAATGAACTGCGACTTGTGGAGGCAGCAGTACCGGAATTTTACGCCTTGCTGAATGAAGAAGTGTTGCCGATGGAGGGATAAAGCCTACGCCGCGACTGAGCTACGTAAACCTAGAGCAATCTGTGCCTCATTTTTATCAGTGGCTATCGCTTGAGGTGTTGCCTATGGAATTGTAAATGGCTTTTTGGGAAAATCCTTATAGCCTTTATTTACTCTCAGTCCTGTCTAGATCAACTAACATGTATTTCCTGATCTATCCCTCCGATGATAACTTCGTGTTATCCGCATTCTGCATGTCTTGATTGTTGCTGCTAATTGATGGCGGTGATAACATCGACAACGCCGCGATCGCACCCCGGACTTGGGATGGTTCCACCTCCAGGTAATGTTGCAGTTGCTCCAAACTGCGATGTCCGCTAATTTCTTGAATAACTCGCAATGGAATTCCGGCATTGCTCATGAAAGTAAGTGCAGTTCTGCGGCAACTGTGTGTGCTTGCTCCTTCGATGTCCGCACGTTCGCAAGCTTCTCGGAAGATTAGGCTTGCATATTCTGAGTGCAAGTGACCGCGCCCCCATCGACCAGGAAACAAAAAACCATCACGGGAGTTTGTCGGTTTGTAAGTAGCTAGGAAGCACCTTAGTTCTGACAAAATCGGAATGCTGCGGGTAGCTAACTTTCCCTTTGTATTCCCTTTACGGATGATCAGCTCTGCTCTGATCCGTCCCTTGCTGTTATAAACATCTTTAATTTTTAGGGTAACTGCTTCATTGACGCGGCAACCCGTGTACAGCATCACGCCTATTAGGGTTCTGTCTCGCTCTGTGGTTAACCCCGAAGTGAATAGACGCCCGATTTCTTCCGGCGACAAAACTTTTGCCTTTCCGTGACGGTCAATTTTCACCCCAGATGCTACCCCCGATAGTTAATCATTATCGCCGATGCTCCCGTCCCAGGATTTATTTCGGTGAAAAAAGTGTGGAACTGTACTGCAATGTGTACTAGTTTCTCTACCGTTTCCCTTTCCCTGTTCACGGACAAAGTGAAAATTGTGGCAGTTTGTCAGCAACAGAATACCCCCGTCACCTGTAGCCAGAACGGTGTGGTGTACTAATGCTGTACTATTTACCTGCCATTTAAGCGCACAGGAGAAAAAGCCGATTGCCATTTGGGACTGCCATCGCTCGTGCTGCACAAGCAATAATCACCTTTATCATGATGAGCGATCGGTTGACTCAATGACTCTTCGTCCCAGTTTACCTAGCCACTACCTTTCTTCATGCCATTGGGCTATAGCCAATGCCCCTATATTGAAAAACCTAAAGATAGGTGAAAAAAATAAACTAAAAATGGCTTTATAGTTAATAAGTGATATAAAAATTTAAAGAGTATACTCTTAACAGTTAACTACACAAATATTACAGGTGTAGGTTTGGGTTAAAGAAAACGGGCAAAGGTGCTTATTTTAAGAAACTTTACAAAATTCTTTCCTGCTTCTGTTGCTTTCATGCTAAATCAAGCTTATCGGAATAGCCCGCTTTTTAATCGCTATCACGCCATAAAACTATAGAGTCATTTTTAGTTTATTTTTGAGAGTAGTGTGATTGCTCTATAAAAAATTCTTCAAAAAACGGACGGGTAAAACTTGCGTACCAAAAACTCAAACTTTTCTCCGATTGATTCCGAACTTGGTCTGAATCAATTTTCAGGGTGAGGGAGATCCAAATAATAAAATGCTATGAGCCTAGCTTTCGCCCCGAACGCGAGTGCGTCTCCCTTTGGGAGAAGGGCGAAAGCGCCAGAAATATAGTTGTGTAGCCAAAATATTCTTGATACGGTGAGGCAGCGCGGTCTTCTCCCAAAGGGAGAGGCTAGCGCCAAGGGGGTTTCCCCCATGAGCGACTGCACCAAGCCCATAGGGGCTGGGCATTTTATTACTTGTAAGTGCCTGAACGCCAAGATGCTCCCTGATGGGCGAAGGAACTTTAGGTGATTGCGAGTTAGTTTATGATGTTGTCCATTAAAGAATTATTTGTCAATTTTAAGTAATTAATGTCTTGCTGTGTAAGAGGCTATAAAGCTTATTAATACGGAGATTTTGGTCTTTTAGCAACTCGTATATTCTTTGAATGGTTTTAAACAATTAAATGCCTTTTCTCTTAAAACTGACTCCTCAAGAATTAAATGATTAAATGCCTTTTTTTTGGAAATCCGAATAAGGTATTGACTATTGTGGTTATCTCGTGGCGCAGCGATCGCCACCGAAAAGAGCGAGTACGCCATCGCTTAGGCTTAGTATCAGCCTAACCCAAAGTATAGTGTCATAAACTCGCTCGGGAAGCCAGATCGCGATTTTACTGGAAAAGCTTGAGTGGTTGAAGAAGGCAGGAGGCAGAGGGCAGGAGGCTCAGTTGGAAACAATTGGATGGGGATTCAGACCCCAACCAATTGTCAGCGCCGTATAGACGGCGGGGTTTTAAACCCAAGTTCGGTACGGTCACGGGCAGAGTGCAGGAGTCAGAATTTCCTTCTGCCTCCTGCCTCCTGCCCTCTGCCTTTCTTGATAATGAGGGCCTTTGTTGTAAGTGAAAGGGACATTAATTTTAAAAAACTGGATTTACAGAGCTAGACCATCATTTAAATTGCACAGAGCTAAAAAATCGAGCGTTTGGACACTAATTATTTAAAACTGACAACTAATTCTTTAATGGACACTTTACAAAAACCATCGCTTGAAGAATGCGCTGACACATTTGGCGATGATACTATCAAGGTAATTCATCATGATGAATTACACGATTTAATAAGCGTGGGCAGTCCAAGTTTACCTAGATGATACGCTTTCCATGAGCAATACAGGGCGGAAAAAAAAATTAGCATCTTTCAACTGTGACCAAAGGAAGTGGGAGCAGTTTATCGCCTGTTGCAACTCGAAAGGGACGACCGCAACAGCCACGCTGCTCGAATTTATCGATCTCTACTTAGGCGATTCTCACGATAAGCTTGATGCAATAGGTGGTAACGATTT
>NZ_JBALFY010000102.1:0-18873 GCF_036916655.1 Nostoc sp. | reverse complement strand
GTTTTTTTGAGATAAATGTAATTTTTTACTCATTTTCTATCAAGCAAATTCCGTAATAACCGATTGTGACAGTTAAGGGTGCGGAATGTGGGTTTTAGACGATGGCTCATATCTGTCCTGGATTGCTCCAGACCGCAAATCTAAGCACAAAGGTGGGTCAAGGATTCAGGTACGGGTTATAGAATACACTATCGACTCCGAGAATGGACAACAAACTTATCGTTTAATTACCAGTTTGATAGATATTGCGCTATTTCCGGCTTTGTTGTTGGCCACAGAATATCATCAGCGTTGGGAAATTGAAAACACTATTGATGAGTTAAAAACTCATCTAAATGGGCGTAAAACTCCCATTCGTTCTCTTAACCCCCGCGAAGTTGTTCAAGAAATCTACGGCTGGCTTTTAAGCCATTATGCAGTTGGTACAATAATAGTTCAAGCCGCAACTGCTGCTGAAATATCTCCTTTGCGCTTAGGTTTCACTGGTACTCTCAAAGTTAAACGCCTGTGCTATTGCTGATTTCCAAGATGTCAACAGTGAGCAACTACCCTTTTTTTCTCCAAACTAATCCTGGAAATTTTGGAGCAAAAAATCCCTCCAAGACAGGGCAGAACAAATCCCAGAGTAGTCAAAAAACCTCGTTCTAAGTTTCCATCTAGAAAACCAATCCACAGAGGAGCGGGTACTAAACTTCAACCACTCACTTTTTTTATTCTCAATACTGCTTAATTCTTAACCGAGAAGTATTGGGATTGGCGTTAATTCACCAGAAGCTGTGTTTGTTGTTGCTTGCAACGCCGGAGAGAAAAACAGAGTCCACACAGGCCAAATCTGCTGTGGAGGTTTGGTTTGAGTGGGCGGGACGGCAGAGGGTTGTGATTGCAATGTCGGGTGAGGTTGTGTGTGTATACGCCGGAGGGTGAGGCGGTGGCGTTGGCGGAGATGATGCGGCGGTTTCCGGTGGAGATTAGTGGTAGCGGATGGGGTGTTGGTGAAGTGGTAAGAGTAGTGATCTCTATCAAGCAATAACCTCTTAATTTTAGGATTTTAACAAAACTAAAATCTGAAAATTTCTACTTAGATTTTACGGTATCAAGCTTCGATAGAGACTATTTAGTTCATTAGTGACTTTCTCCCAACTAAACTTTTCGCACACACGCTTTACTCCTTGCTCACCCATACTTCTAGCCCAACTCTCATTTTCTAAAATCGAATCAATTGCCTTAGTAAAAGCTGTAGTATCTTTAGGAGGAACTAACAACCCTGTTTGTTCTGGTACTATCGTAAACTTGAGTCCACCAGTGTCAGAGGCTACCACAGGAGTCCCGCAAGCCATTGCTTCAAGAGCTACAAGACCAAAAGGTTCGTAGTGGCTAGGAATGGTGCATACATCAGCAGATGAATAAAATAATGGCATCAAATCATGACTAATCTGCCCAGGGAATGTTACTTTTTCAGCAAGACCAACCTCTTGCACAATCTGTTCAATTCGATTCCGTTCTATCCCATCAATACGGTTTGGGTTACTTCCCGCAACAATGATGACTTGCAACTTGCCTTTTGAATGTGCTATCGATTGAGCGCAAGCTCTTACCATTGTCTCGATACCTTTGCGAAAATCAAACCGCCCTACATAAAGGACAATCTGATCATTTATATCTAAACCTAATCTGAGTCGAGCTTGTGCTTTCGGTATCACATGGAAGTTATGAATATCAACTCCACAAGGAATGACTATCACACAACCTTTTGAGGATAATAGATATCTCAAATCTTCTCTTTCTTGAGGACTGGTTGCAACTATAACATCTAACTGTTCAAGAATTTGTTGTTCGGTTGTTAGCCTTGTACTTGCAACCTTGGGTTGACTAGAGACACTTTGGTATTTGACCTCTGCTAGAGAGTGATAAGTATGCACAATGCTTGTAGCTATAGAACGTTTCTTCAACTGTAAGCCAATCCAACCAGAGAGCCAGTAATGTGTATGAACTAATGGATAGCGAATGGCATTTTCAACTTGAAAGCCCTCAAAAGCCTGTAAAAATTGAGGCATATACTCGAAAATTTCATCTCGAGAAATATAATGTTCTGGTCCAGCATTTAAGCGGATAGTGCGGCAGAAAGGTGAGTGGGAAACAATTCTTGGGCTATTTGGATTGGCCTTGCGAGTGAACATATCTACTTGCCACCCCAAGGTTGCTAAAATTCTACTAATCTGAGAGAGATATACACTTTGCCCACCTGTTTCTTCTTCGCCAATTTCTGCTGCGGGATCACCATTAACAGAAATGAAAGCGATTGCTTTTCTGATATTTTTTCCCACTATTAAACTCCGCTTTAAGCCAATTATCAATTCAATTCATTAATTATGATGTAAATCTATGCTAAAATTCACAACTAACAGCCTATTGCACCTAAAGCTTTCAATTGCTGTTTTTGAAAAGGTTCTACTCCTATTATATCAGTAATATTCATCCCTTGATAGGGCTTCGGGATGCTGAGTGTTCGTAGGTATTTGCTTTGCTCTAGATTTGCAACATTCCAAATTCGTATCGTTTCGTCCTCACTGCCGCTAGCTACAAAAGAGTTTTCTAAGTTAAAAGCAACTGAGCCAACCCAACTGGTATGCCCTTCTAAAATCTTGAGACATTTGCCAGTGTGGACATCCCAAATTCGCACAGTTTTGTCTTCCCCGCCACTAACTAAGTGAGAACTATTTGAACTAAAAGAAATGGAACGAACTCGACCAGTATGCCCTTCTAAGATTTTATAAACTTCACCTGTATTTGTATCCCAAATGCGGATGGTTTTGTCTTCACCAGCACTAGCCAAAATGTGTCCAGTAAAACTAAAGGAAATTGCTCTAATCCAATTTTTATGCCCCTCAAGAGTTTTAATACATTCACCAGTATGGACATCCCAAATTCGCACAGTTTTGTCTTCTCCACCACTAGCTAAAAGTGAACCATCTGGACTAAAAGCTACTGACCACACTCTACTAGTATGTCCTTGCAATATCTTTTGAACCTCACCAGTATGTGTATTCCAAAGCCTGATTTCTTGGTCATCACTAGCACTAGCTAATGTTTGATTATCGGAACTAAAAGTCACTGACCACACCCAATTAGTGTGTCCTTCTAAAATCTGAATACATTCACCTATAAGGATATCCCAGATTTGTATAGTTAAATCACTGCTACCACTAGCTAAAAGTGAACCATCTGGACTAAAAGCTACTGACCAGACGCGATCGCGATGTCCTTCCAAAACTTGGATACATTTATCCGAATGGACATCCCAAAGACGTACTGTACCATCATCACTGCCACTAGCTAATAGTGAGTTCTTAGGACTAAAGGCTACAGCCCATATTCTATTAACATATCCTTTCATGGTACTTATGTATTCACCCGTTTGATGATCCCAAAGACGCACTGTGCGATCTTCACTGCCACTAGCAAGGATCAAACTATTACGGTTGAAAGCAAAGGCTACTGACCAAACTCGGTTGCTGTGTCCTTCCAAAATTTTAAAGCATTCACCAGTATGGACATCCCAGAGACGTACTGTACGATCATCACTGCCACTAGCTAAAATTTGCTCATTAGTGAAAATAACAGACATCACCCAACTGCTGTGTCCTGTCAATGTGTAAATAGGATGACCTGTTGTAATATCCCAAACTTTTATAGTATTGTCCTCTCCACCACTAGCTAAGAGTGAACCATCGAAATTGAAAGCAACTGACCATACTCTACCACTATGCCCTTGTAAAGTTTTGTGTTTGCCTGTGCAGGTATCCCAAATCCGTATGGATTTATCTTCACTGCAACTAGCAATTGTCTGTCCATCGGGACTGAAAACTACTGACATTACCTTACTAGTATGTCCCTTAAGGATTTTTATCGGTTCACCAGTATTGACATCCCAAATCCGTATGATTTGATCATCGCCGCTACTGGCTAAGAACCGACCATTTCGACTCAAAGAAATTGAGAAAACTCTACTGATACTTTCATATTCAGGAGGTTCACCCAAGGTTTCCGTATCTTGTCCAGCATCAAAAGTTTTCAGTAGCCGCCCATTCTTAGCATTCCAGATACGTACAGTTTGATCATCACTTCCACTAGCAATTGTCTGTCCATCATGACTAAAAGCAACTGACCACACGCGATTAGTATGGCCATGACAGGAGAAGAGTAATTTCATCCCCTCTGTAATGTTCCACACATAAATTTCACCGCTTGCATCAGCGACAGCTAAAAGTTTACCATCGGCACTAAACGCCACTGATATCACATTGCTGAAAGTTTGAGTAAAAACGCACTTTACTAAATGAGAATTAGTAAAATTTACTGTTGGCAAATCTACCCCCTGGAAGTAGCCATGCCTAATAGACAAATTTGAAAAGTCTGATCCTTTCAAATCAGTTTTCTGATAGATCAGCAGATTGAGAATGTTGCCAACTGCGTATCCTGATACCAATGATGTTTTGAGATTATGTCTTGACTCCTCTTGCAACTTTAAGCAAATTGTATTTAACCTATCCTTAACTGCTTCCTTATCACCATAGATGGTAATTAATTTAGCAGCAACTGATGATAAGATAAGGCGGATTTGTATTTTTCTTGTAGAACTCTTTACATTTGTTTTTACTAACGCATGGTGATCAAATAAGACAAGTTCTCCAGCTACTATTTCGTCACACACCTGCTCAACCAATCGCCGAATTATATACTCTAATACTACGGGATGTTGAGTAAAATTTGGCTTATCATAATTGATTAGTGATCGTCTGATTAAAGATTTGAGTGCCTCTAGTAATTTGAGTTTTGACAGTTCTGAAATAATATCATTTTGTAACTCTTGAAAAGAAATGGGTTCTCGGTTAATAGCTAACCAATACATTACTTCTTTTTCTAGTGCCGATAATCGTTCAAATTGTGTTTGTAATAAAAGACTAATGTCATCAAGAACGATAATTTCCTGACTCAAAAAATTGGCAATATTACCATCAAAGAACTCTTGAATTACAGATGAAACTAATTTGAGAGCTAATGGATGACCACCGCATCTGCGAATTAAATTTTTTGCATCTTCTTCTAACTGAGATTTTAGGAATTCTGAAGTGCCGGTAACAATATCTTTAACTACTAAAATTTCACGCGCATCATCTTCTTCTAGACCCTTAAGCGTAAGCGATCGAACTGGGAAAGTTGATCCTTTAAAAGAAATCATATCTTTTGGCTTTTCTCGACTGGTCAACAGAATACAACTTTGATGGCGAATCTGCCCCGCACACTTGAGCAACTCTCCGTATCCCTCATAGCCGTTTCGGTAAGAACCAGTTGTATCTTTTTCTTGTAAAACTGTTTCTAAGTTATCCAGAATAATCAGTAGACGGTAATTTTGTAGATAATTGCTAATTAGAAAATCTATCCTACCACTGGCATCTTTAGGAAAATCAGCTTTTGGCAGGTTGGATAATGCCTGTTTTTCTCGTAAAGAATCAATTAAGCCTTCAAGTTCCTCTTCAAATCCTGGCGCATTCTTAAGATTTCGCCAGATAATGCAATCAAAATGGTCTTGGATCTCTTCCACTAATTTAACGGCCAAATCCGTTTTGCCTATCCCTCCCAGCCCTAACAATGCCACCAATTGGCAATTATCATTTAAAATCCACTGTGATAGAGTAATCAATTCTCTCTTGCGTCCGTAGAAATCAGCTACATCAGGAAGTTTATCAAGCCTGCAAGAGAACGAACTCTGCTGAGAAGTATATTGAGAAGATTTATGTTGTTCTAGAAGCCGACTTCTTAAAATCTCCAACTTGTCATTAATATTACCTTTAATACCAAACTTTCTATAAACCGAGTGTAATTTTTTACGAACTGCTACCGTGTCAATATTTAGAATTTTTGAAGTTTCTTCTGCTGTTTGACCAGCTAATGCTAGACGCAAAGCAGTCAATTCATCTTCAGATACACCATATTCAACCATTACTCTACTGAGAAAATCATCAGACATCTCATTCATGTGATTAAGACCTTCTTCATGACGAATGATGCCAGCAGCTATGTCTCTATTTAAGTAGTATAAATAGAATAATTTAATACAGCTTTTATAACTTGAATTGTATATTACTTTATACTATTAAATTAATAATAAACATATTAAAAACGTTAATGATGTAATAAAAATTTAGCGAAACTTCAACATTTTTGATGCAAAAATCAAGCCTAACTTATACAGGGCAAGGAAAATACACTAATGACTCAAAATTCTTCAAAGATAGATATATCAAGAAAGTGAGTAAAACAATATCTAAGTCTTTTGGTGTATACATTTGATGTTTTTTTCATTCTATTTTTTGTCTAAACTCATTAGGTATTTCAAAGTTAGATGATTTTGGTTCTTCATAGGATAATTATTAATGGACAAATTAGTAGAAATTGTGGCATTTCTCGCCCACACAAACAGATAAAGCTTTAAATAATAAAAGACTACCAAATAATTCCCTTAACTTCGCAAACAACACGAAAACCGATAAAGTTGAGAGCGAGGTCGCTTTCTGCCCTATTGAGGCTACCTCGAGAAGCAGAACGGCATTCACTGGGATTATAGTTCCAAGAACCACCTCGTACCACAGCATTACCTTGTTTCTGAGATAGGGGATAATGATTCTGAAACCAAGGGTTGCCATTCGTTGGTGCTTCTTCATAATGACTGTGCCAATCATCAAGGCACCACTCCCAGACATTACCGTGCATATCGTATAATCCAAAGGCATTAGCCACTTTAAAACTGCCTACCTCGGTTGTTTCTTCCCGATCTATTCCTTTGACACCAGCACCATAAGTATCTGTAGCTTTATAGTTGGCTAACTCGGATGTAATTGTTTGGCCAAAATGGAAGGGTGTAATTGTTCCAGCGCGACAGGCATACTCCCATTCTGCTTCACTAGGCAGTCTGTAATGCCTGTTTGTATGTTCCGTTAATCTATCACAAAACTCTACCGCTTCATACCAGAAAATTCCTTCTACTGGTAAATTATCATTTTTAAAGTTTGAGGGATTGGGGTTCAATTCGCGGTTTACTTGTTCTAACGCCGCCACCACTCGCCATTGTGCTTGAGTTATTGGATATTTGCCCATGAAGAATGAAGGAACTGTAACTTCATGCTGAGGGCTTTCATCGTCGTAGCGTTCGGCTTCATCGTTCTGTGAACCCATCATAAATTTACCACCGGGGATGGACATCATTTGTAGAAATATCCCTTGAGCTATAGTTTCAGTAAAGTAGCGGGCGACTTTACTTGAATGACTAATGACTTCGCCACGACGGTTAACTGTAACGGTTTCAAACTTCTCAGTTGGTAAAGCTACTAGTTCTATAGGTTCAGATGACAAATCAAGATAATTATCTGCTACTTCAATTAGCTTGCTACTGGTACCAGAACTAAAGCTGATAATTTCAACACTTTTACCGCGACTTTGAAGCTGGCAGACTGGTTCAAGAAAATCACTATCGCCACTGACTAAAATAGCAATATCATAAGCCTGAGATAAGCTAATTAAATCGGTAATTATTAAGGAATCGATATCAGATTTACTTCCTGTACTTACTTTTTGAGTTCTAATTTGATAGCCATATTCTTTTAAGGTATTCAATAATTTTTTTTGTGTTTTATTTTTAGTAACACTCAGATAAAAATAAGCTTGGCAAGATGATGTTCTCTTCTGAACAAGCGAGAGAAATTTTTGATAATCAAATTGACTATTTGGGGAAACAGCATGATTTAAATTATCACCATCTATAAAAAGAAATATTCGTTTTAATTTTTCTGGTTCCGAAATTATTATTGGATTTTGATTTGATGTATTTGACTGGAAAATTTTGTGCTGAATTTGCTCACCCATTTCAGCATATTTTCCCCCTAATACCTGTAGAGTTTGAGCCGTAATATCAGCAAAAGGCAAATAATCTGGGTCAATCTTTATATCAGGATTAAACAATATTGCCTCAAAATTTCTGACTGGTTGCCTTAATTTTAACTCTCTATTAATAAACTCAGAAAGACAGAGGATTACATCAATAGTCTGACTTTTGCGTGTGATTTTTATGAGTTCTTCTCTCACACCAGGATAAAATTCATAGTTAACCTCTTCATTTACCTGATTTCTAGGTTGCTCTGCTGTTGGTTTGAGTAATCCACCCATCAAAACTTCTGCTAGATGAACAGCATGGGAGTTAGGTAATAGGGTTTGCTGAATTAGTCGAATTACAGGTAAACTGACAGGAGCCGCCGCCATCATCTGCGCTAACTGGCGAGATAGAAGGGAAGCAGCCGACTGAAAACGACTTACCCTAGCTTTAGGAGAAAGTTGGTTATCTTCGTCATCATTCGCACTAGCTTGAGGCGTGATTTTTTCTGGTAGAAAAACTAGCCCTGGTGTCCTACTCCCTCCAACTCCTGCTAAAACCTTTGCCCAGTTTTTCATGGGAAAAGATTCTAAGGTGACAATGGGTAAAGTTAAAGCTTGTGGGGAATTAAACCGTGTATCTACAGGTAGGCGAGTTTTTGATAACCGAGCATTGGGAACGCCAGGATTTTCCGAGTACAATTGCACTTCCATTCCCCAGCTTAAAGCTGTACGTGACCATAACCGTTCTGGTAATAACTGAAGTAACGAAACTGGTTGAATTCTAGCCCAATCTCTCAACACTTTCAGTAAAGAGCCATTGTGCCAAATTGGTGATACACAGTCACTAACTAGCCAAATTAAACGTCTAACACTGGGGTCGTTCAGTTCTTTTAAGCTGGCTTGACGATGTTTGAGATAAAGTTGTACTTCGCCCTCATTGCCCATTTTTAAATGCCATAGGCTAACATTACGAAATGCTCCATGTCTCTCTAAAAGTTGTTGAAATTCTGTTAGTATTTGTCGCCAAAGGGGATATCTTGCTGTTTCTTCAATCACTAAAGCGACTTCTAGCCATCGAGTAGAGACAGGTTGAAGCACAGGAAGCCAAAAATCCTTTTCAGCAATGCTGGTGACGGTTGCTTCTTCATTCAAAATCATTTCGGTTAAAGAAGGGGATTTTCGCATTAATGGGCGGAGAGATCGCCCCAATGCTAAAGTATTTCTAAGTGCTAGGGGATCAGTAACTTTAAGTGGTAATCCCGCCCATGCAGATTCAGAAGAGTGATTAGCGAGAGGAGCTACATAAGCGGGGGTAGTATCTTCTATTGGTTTAACAATCTCTGGAAAATCAATACTCTCAGAATTTGGAGGAGGTGATGAGATTATTGGTGAATTATCTTGAGTTGGAACTGACGCAACTTCAACAATATCAATTGACGGCTTAATTTGAACCATTAACCAGATAATATCTGCTAACTCCTGCGCCGTTAGGTTAATTTCTACTTCTGGTAATTTAGGGTTATCTTTTTCTGATGGCGCAGACATATATCCTCTCAAAGTAAGTTGGATAAATACTGTAATAATTTCTCTATAAATTTATCTTTATCCATCTCTGTAAAATCTTTTCTAGTGACAAGATAGATAACATTTAATAGTTGGTCGGTCGCTAATTGTCCTTTGGTTTGTAATTCCTGATATTTCTCGATAATCGGCTTGGCTTTTGTTAAAATATCTTTGTCTTCTTGAA
Source organism: Nostoc sp. (assembly GCF_036916655.1). GTDB lineage: Bacteria > Cyanobacteriota > Cyanobacteriia > Cyanobacteriales > Nostocaceae > Nostoc. The sequence continues at coordinate 9,200 of NZ_JBALFY010000102.1, read as the reverse complement.
AGTGAGCCTGAACAATTTTTTTGATGCGTTCAAGGTTAGGTTCTGTCATAGTCAAGCGAATACAGCGACGTAAAAACGGCGGGGGAAAATCTCGTTCTCCGTTACTCGTCAGAATTACGAAAGGAAAAGCTGAACAGGGAATTTTTCCTTCTTCAATCTCTACTTCTTCATTTTCAGATGTAAACACTGTGACTTTAGGTTGCTGTTTTTTGATACGAGCTAATTCGGGAATATCAAATTGCCCTTCTTCAAAAATATGCAGGAGATTATTGGGCAAGTCAATATCACTTTTATCAATTTCATCTATGAGAAGGACTCTGGGTTTTTTCTCCTGACTTTGATATAAAGCTGTGCCTACTGCTCCTAGTCGGACGTACTTACCAATATCGTCTCCTTGATTACTTTCCTGCTTGTCTGTGCTAGTGTCTGAACTTTGGGAATCCTGATTTTGTCTCCTGATACTCTGTAACCGTCCTACTGCGTCATAACTGTAAAGACCCTCGGTTAAAGTAGAACGAGTTGTGATATTCCATCTTAGGACTTGGCCTAATTTTAATTGATGAGCAATCGCGTAGGCAAGAGAGGTTTTTCCCGTGCCTGGTTTTCCTTCAACTAACAAAGGACGGCGCAAGTATAGGGCTGCATTCACCAATTCTACTTCTTCATCTTGGATTTGAAACGTTGCCCCGCGTTTTTCTTCTTCAGTCTTTCCTCCTGCTGTCGAACTGAAACTACGCCAACTTGGTGCTGTGGGTAGGCGTTGAATTTCCTCATGAGGTTCACTGTCTTTTTTAAAAATTTTCCAGTCGTTCATTTGAGTTGATAGGTAGGAATTAGGCGGTTTGGATCATCCCAGATCAAGGAAATATGGCGTTCTGGCTGAGAACGTTGTGTACGTACTTGCGTTGAGAGTTGTGATAAGTCATGCTGTAACAAATTATCAAGTTCAGTTTTGCAATCACCTTCTGGTGGTTCACTTCTAAACCACAGAGCGATCGGTGTGCCAGAATAGTATAAAGCCGAAGCAATCTCTTCATGATTGGATTTTAGAGCCGATGTCAATTTCAATCCAACAATTTTTTTATCTTGTAACTGACCAATTAAAGTATTCACATTACAGTTAAGATCACTGTTCAAAAATTGTGGGAGTGGACTAACACATCTTTTAACATATCTCCATTTATTTTCCCATCTATTTTTGTATAGGTTATACATAGGTTTCAGACGGTCTAAAGAACGAATTCTGACTTCATGTACTATTCCTAAACAAATTATATCCGACGAATCGAATTTCCATTTATCTACCTCCCAGCCGAACAAAGACGAAGGTAGAAAAAATTCAATAATTAATTCTTGAATTTCTTGAGCATCAGTAATTTGAGTTATAAAACTTTTAACAATTTCTTTGATATTTTCTTTTTTATAATATTGTTCTTGTGTTTTATTTTCCTCTATTTTTACTCTTAAATGCTGATTTGTTAAAGGTTTTAAATAATCAGCGATGTTATTTTTTGTTAACCAACCAGAAATTTGAAATAAATTTGGATGAGATTGGCTATCTTTAATTTCAATTATTAAATAATAATTTATATCTAAGGATTTTTTATATTCTTGTTTGAAATTCCTTAAGGATTCTTTCAAAGTATCTATTGTCATAACTGGAGAAATATCAATGTGTTTATTTGCTATTTTTTGTAAATTCCGCACAATTTTCAGGTATTGATTACTATATTTAGTTGATAAATACGCAAGTAAACGAGGAATAAATTCCAGAATAATTGTCTTTTCCGGCCAATCTTCTAGCTGTAATAATAAATATCCACTTAAATTATCTGGTTCCAACTCTAAATCAGGTTGGCTTAGTTGCCATAAAAAATCTTGATATACTTGCTTGACACATTGCCAAAATAAGTCATCTTGTTCAGGAAATATATTTGTTAATTCGTCAATTAATTTAGTATCTAAATTTACTCCTTTTTTTAAATCAAAGAGCGATGAAACTCCTTTATCCTCAGAACTATCTAGGCGCTTAACATAGTTCTTATAAGCTGTATTATTGCATCTTTTAATTACTTCTAAAAATTTAGGAAAGCCTTCTTCATCCTCTCCGTTTTGACGGGTTTCAAAATGATTAAGAATTGTTTCTACTTTAAGATATTTTTGCTGATTATCAGAAAACTGATTACGCACGGAAGGGAAATTGTCAAGTGATTCATATAATTCTGGATCAGTTAAAGCTGTTAGTAATTGCCTCAAAATCTCACGGTTATACTTCATTGACTACTGATCTACCTCCCAATAATCCAATAATTTTGCCCATTCTCTTGTTTTTTTCGCAACCCAAATCGTTGTTCAGGAGATGAATTATATATCAACAATTGGTGCATATCTTGAAGCAAATCGCGGGCATCTGCAAAATAACCATGACCTAGAAGTGTTAAATCAATATTAGAAACTTCGACTGTATCTATACCATCAACAACTGTAATCGGTGGGAAAAAACCCACACGGGGATGATCATGAATAATACCTGATGTTGCCAAAGCTTTATCTTTAGCAGAAATGTAAAGAGTCGTGCGTTCAGCCAGGCTTTGATAAGCTACTGCTAATTCTTCAAAGATATCTGGATCAACATCAGGAGCTGCAAGAAAGATTTGTCCAAAGGAGACTTTACTCTCGGCTTGAACTTGAGCCAAAATTCGCTGCATTGCTCTGAGTAACCCGCGATTTCCCATACTATGAGCAATAATATGGATTTTTTCTGCCCCACTCTTTTGCGCCAAGTTAAGTAAAAACTCAGTAATGTATTTTTCACTGGCTTCAATCGTCGCCTCGTCTGCTGGATAACCAGCTAGTTTTCCTCTTGACGGCCAGCTATAGAATGCCATAATTCCTGCTACTTGCAAATCTACCCCTATCTGTGCTGCTCGTAAAGCTGCATCTTCAAAACTGACGTTAAAGCCATGAATGAAGACTAAAGCCGAACGCTCATCTGGCTGATTTGCTTGCAACGTCCTCTGAATTTCATCCCAAAAATTATTTTCCTGCAAGTATTTCAGACTCTCTTGCTTGAGTTTAAGGCGATCATCTGTAAACGTTAACAATCTCTGCCAGAAGGGAGAACCAGTAGAGCCAATTTTATGAGACTTTGGTACTGCTACTTGACAAGTGCCATAGTGAAGCTGGCGATCGCGCTCTCCTGAAAATCCAAGGGATAGATCCTGTAGATTCTTGGGTTTGCGGTTAGTTCCAAACCAAAGAGGATATAGGGTAGCTTCTGTTGAGTTTGTGCGCTTAACAGTACGAGTCACCCTTGGTTTTACTACCTCTTGCTGAAGGAGGGATGTATCACGGGTGACGAAATGTAGCACTTCACTATCTGACAATTTCAACAATTTAATTTCATTACGACCAAGTTCAAAGGCACTGTAATATCCTCTACCAAATCCTAAACCTCGATAAAAACCTGCGGCAAATGTTATGGCAGATTGGTCGCCAATTTCTTTACTCATACCGACAACACAGCTAACTTGCTCTGCTAGTACATCAGCTTTCTCTAATGAAAAGCAGGCATTGAGTACCACACATTCTATTCGTCCATGAAGCACAGCCAATAATTCTGCCAGTGCTTCTGGAGAAACTGGCTGTGCTTGTCCTTGGGAGTTATTTAAAATAATTTCACCATTGGGGCTACCGTGACCGCTAAAGTGCAGAATTAGCGGTTCATATTGCAGTAAATATTTAGACAGTTCTTCTACCTGAACAGCTTTTTCGACTTTAACTATATAGCTTTTTCCAAATTCTCCTTCTTGCAATCGCAGTCGAATTCGATTGGCTTCTTCCTCCAATTGGAGTTGGTCAGTACCAATTGGATTGGCGGCGAGAACTAGAATATCGCAGTTTTTATCTTCAGGGATATTAGATGTCTGATTTGATTTTGTTTTGTCGCTTGCAGCTAACTGATTTTGTGAATTTTCAGAACTCTCTAACTCTGAAACGTACTTATTATAAGCTGTTAAATTGCACCTTTTAATGGCTTCTAATAATTTATCAATTTCTTCTTGATGTTTTTCAAAATAATCAAGAATTATTCTATCTCTAAGATATTTTGGCTGTCCATCAGTAAACTCATTCCGCACGGCAGAAAAATCGTCAAGTGATTCATCGAGTTCTTGAGCGGTTAAAGCTTGTATCAATTCCCTAAATTTGGGACGCTCGTACTTCATTGACTACTTACCTGTTTTAAAGTTATCCCATAGTCGAAAACAAGTGTTTCTTCAGATCGTCTGTGATACTAATCTGCATCATGGTTAATCTAGATAGTGCCTATATAAAGCTACAAATATATAAGACAGGATTCCAGACTGACTATAACAGTCTCAGTAAATTTACGATAGAGTTTGTTTAAGCAAATTTAAGCTTATTTACAAAATACTCGCTTTTTGCCCTATTCCGCCTCGATTTGAGCGTTTAAAAACAATTTTTCGCTTGAATGAATTAATTTGCTGATTAGTCACAGTTTCATCACAATCACACCCAAGGTATGGGGATTCGGGAGTAATTGAGGCAGACGCACCAAATCGCTGGCAACAGATTGTTACCTTTGCTGATGGTGAGAGGCTGCTGATTAACAATACTGATTTAGATGCCGCCAGCGTTCCCTTTCCCAGAGAGCAGACTTATCCACCAGAATATACTGAAGCAATTGCCCAAATTAAAGAACAGCATCAGCAAGAGTTAGAGCGACTTTCCCAGGAATTGACAATTGGTTTGCAAGCAGAAGCAGGGGCTAAAGCCGAAGCCCAGGTGCAAGAGCAAATCCAATCCTTGCAAAACCTGTACAAACAGCAGAAAGAGCAAAACATCCAGTTACAGCAACGCCTGGATGAAATGGAATCGCTACGGCAGTTAGAGACTGAGAACCAACAACTCCTTTCTCGCATTCAGGAATTAGAAAACGCCGTACAAGAGCATCCTGTCCAACAGTGGGGGAATACGATGACGCAGCAAGCGACTAAAGCGTTGAACAAGCAAGTGAAGCAAGCCTTGGAGAAAACCATTGATCTGCGATCGCTAGCTCAGGAACCCCCAAAAGAAAATGCTCAAGAATGCTTACGGTTAATGGGCATGGCTTTGAAGAATTTGGCCAGCGCTATGAACAATACCCAAGCTCTCGAAGCTGCGGCAATCATTCTAGGGAGTGAACCGACACCATCAGCGATCGCATATCGAGCCGAGCAACTGGAAATGTTGCCTCAAGCGGTTAGTGATATTAGGGCAGTGCTGGCTAAACCTGGATGTACGTGGCAGGACTATTGGGCAGTGGCGCAAGAGTATGAGGTAATCAAACAAGACTATTGGGCGGAATTGACCAGTGAGGAAATAGAACTAATCAAATCTCTTGAAATTGCTTCTCATCCTCCAATTATCGGAAAGGGTTCTATTGTTGCCTACGCCGATCCATACCGCACTTTGTATGTTGAGAGGGGTGAGGTAGTAGAAGAATTAGGAGATGAGGTAATAGTGGCTTGGGATCACTGGAAAGAGCAATCGAAAAAGACTGATAGGTATTTCCGAGATGAGTTGCGATTCTGGCAAAGCTAACTAATCTGTTGCCCATAACAGTAATTCTTTAGACAACCCAATACAAGTACCAAGCCCCGCATCACAGTGGGGGAAATTTCCGTGCGTCAACATAAACAGGAGATTGTAGAATGACTGCAACTATCACAAGACCCAAACCCAAAAAATCTGCTGTTACTAAAGCACAATCCCCATATAAAAGGCTTCATGTGATTATTCCCATCGAAGATATGTTATGGACATCGCAGCAAAAGCCCTCTGTTAACCAACTGTGGCAGGAGTGCTGGACGGCTGACCCTTATGGTTCTCGGTGGATGCCTTTGATTTCTGCTTTGGGGTACAGTACTTTTATCTGTGCAAAGAAAATTCTCTCTGATAGTGGACTATTCATTTTCAAGCCCGACAAGTCGATTCAGGACGGACGAGAAACAGCTAGCTGGATGGTGAAGAATTTACATGGTAGCCGGATGAAGGAATTTTGGGAGAAAGCTAATTCTGCGTCACCAAAACCAGATGCTGAAAAACGAGAATCAAATGCTGGGGATTCAGAGATAGATGCTGGCTGTGAAGAAATGGGTGCTTTAAATCAAGCATCTATTTTAAGTGAAAGTCAGTCAGAGCAAGGGTTTCAAAAGCTGTCACGAACTGTTCAGGAACAGCTAACGAACTCTTCAAAAGAGTTCGTTAGCTGTGTCTCTGACACGCTTACACAGATTTCGCGTGAGGAGGAGACGGCTCACGCGCCCTTGGAGGGCGCTTCGCCTCAGACTGTTCAAAGCGTGTCAGAGAAGGAGAAAGACTCGCCTACGGCGAATGACTGTACATCGCTGACGCTAGTGGATGCTGCACAGGGGGAATCTGCTTCGTTGCCTGAAAATCAAGATTGTGGTGTTGAGCCGAGAGACTGTCATGGAGGTGCTTTTTCCGCCGCGCCTGTGGCTCAAAATGAAAAATCTCTAAATTCTGCGATGCCTGCGGCGGGCGTAGCCATCGCTAATCGAACTCAGGGGCAAGTAGAACAAAGTAATTCCGCTTCGTTGTTAGTTGAAAATTCAGTTTCGGGTGAAGGAGTCAAAGCGGATCATGGGGGCGAAGGTTCCGCCGCGCCTATCCCCAGTGCTGAAAAATGGTCGCATGAGGCGATAGTTGCGCGGTCAAATATGCGACCGAAGCGTATGCAGAAACTCAAAGCGGCGGCGAATTCGGGGCAGAATCCGGGTTTTGACTTTTTGCTCTCGTGCTGGAATGATGATCCGGCTTTGCAGATTGTGATCAAAAAACTATTGGCGAAGTTTCACCATTGGGGGATTGCGTGTGTAGATGGGGTTTTGGTGGATTGGGGCAAATAGCGCGATCGCTTTCTTATGCTTACTCCTTTGAAGTGAATGAGTATTCGTGCCAATCGCTTAGGGGGCGATAGCCAATCACTTGATAAATATGATTAGCTGTGGGATTGGCTAAATCTGCTATGAGCAAACAATAACAGCATCCCTGGTCTAGCAGTTTTTGGCTTAATGCTGTAACACAGGCAGTAGCATATCCTTTACGACGATACTCTGGTGGTGTATAAGCTAAATTGATCCGACCAATTGTAGGTAACAATTGTTTACTAGATGCAACTGAAACTGGAGTGCTATCAATCCAAAAATAAGTATTCTGCTGTTTCAACCGATTATCTACAAGGTGTTCGACATCTTCGCTCACCGCTTCATCTATTTCAGATAAAAATGCAGAAAGCCACTCGATCAAAAGAGAGCGATCGCCTTGGGTTGCCAGTCTGAGATATCCTTGGGCTGTTGAGACTGTTTGCACTGCTGTTAATTGGTAAATTTTCATTACCACCGACCGTTGATAGAATTGTCCTGTCAGCGCTTGCCAAGTCTGCGAGAATATTTCTGCTTCAGTTGCCAGTCCCATGCTTCCTGGCAATTTCTCAAGACATAAATCTTGAGCAATCAAGCCCAAGGCATCCATATTCTGGGCTTTGGATAGGATCAATTTTTGGGGTGGGGTGCGGATAGCAACAGCCAGAATCTCGCCACTTGTTTGGACGATTGCTAAATAAGGCTTACCCAAGTAACGTTCTGGGTTATGCAACAAAGTATGCAAAATACTGAGCAAAACATTATTTTCTACCTGATGCTGGAGTAAATAAGTCTGAGTGCAGTGCCAGAATTCCTGAATGTTGTCGAATTGATGTAGTTGCATGATTTGCCTTCTTCACGAATCAAGTAAAGAGTTGTGCTATCTACAGTAAAGCAAGTCTTTGGTGAGGAAGTGGAAGATTGTCTTGTCCCTTGCGCGTTTCGTAGAGAAGGTATTTGTTCCGCCGCGCCCGTCGCTCAAAATGAATTTTCTTTAAATTCTGCGATCGCTTATAAAACAGAGAGACAAGTAGAACAGGGAAATCCCACTTCGTTGTTAGTTGAAAATTCAGTTTTGGGTGGAGAAGCCAAAGCAGTTGATGAAGGTGAAAGTTCCGCCGCGTCTGTCTCCAGTGCTGAAAAATGGTCGCATGAAGCAATTGTTGCGAGGTCAAATATGCGACAGTCGCGTATGCAGAAACTGAAAGTTGCGGCAAATTCGGGGCAGAATCCGAGGGTCGAGTACTTGCAGGAGTGCTGGGATGATGATCTGGCTTTGCAGATTGTGATTAAAAAGGTGCTGGTGAAGTTTCCACAGTGGGAGATTGCTTGTGTTGATGGGGTGTTGGTTAATTGGGAGGGGTAGCGATTGTAATGGTCTGAATGTACAGTAAATAAGTTGATTTACCAAGTCCTGCACAATATAAATAGAATCAGGGTTTTAAGTTCTTGCAACGTTTTCATGTTGTTAGCTGTAGCGCCTCCAAAACTTGACTTTCAAACCATCCCTCGGACGAGAAAATGGTAGTACTAAGCGTTCTAAATTTTGTCCAGGAAGTATTTCCCATTCATAGTCACGAATCAGTAGTACGGCAAACAGTTTCATTTCTAGCCGAGCAAACTCTTTACCTAAACATTCTCGAATCCCACCACCAAAAGGAATATAGCTTCCAACCTTTTGTTTGTCCTGGGTGGATTCAGATGCAAAACGTTGTGGATCAAATTGTTGAGATTGAGCGTAAACATTCTCGTCTTGATGAGTTTCCTGAATTTGGTAAAATACGTCCCAGCCTTGGGGGATACGGTATCCAGCAAACTCACTTTCTTTAAGTACTTTGCGCGAACCGCTACGAACGACTGGAGGCAGCATCCGTAAAACTTCTTTTAGCACAAGCTCTAGATAGGTCATTTGCTTAAGACATTCTGGTGTCAGCAGTTGTGCGTGTCCAATTTTCGCTTGTTCCAAATGTGCTGTTTGCAACACATGTGGATGTTGTGCTAACAATAAACATAAAGAAGTTAGTGCTGAGGTTAAAGTTTCGTGCCCAGCAACAAGCATTGCTAACACGTTATCTAAGACATCCTCAATACTCAGACGATTTCCTTCCTCATCTTGTGCCTGTAATAGAATTCCTAAAACATCTCGATGGGCAATAGGCTAGAACTCTTGCATAAATATTTTCTGGTACAATGAAGGGTTATTTATTTCTGACTGTAATTAAGTTCAAATAGCCCCAACTTACCAAATTTCTC
>NZ_JBALFY010000101.1:0-319501 GCF_036916655.1 Nostoc sp. | reverse complement strand
ACTCAGAGGTGAAACGCTGCTGCGGCCACGATAGTTTAGGGGTAGCCCTACGCAAAAATAGCTCGATGCCAGGTTTATTTTTTATACTAAAAGCCTCTCTAATTTTATTAGAGAGGCTTTTAGTTTAATTAGTGTTTACTTGAAGTTCATTAACTTTTAAAAATTGTTGTTTACTACACCTTTAATTTTTTATTTTTTGAAATGCCACTCGAATTACAAAATCTCACAGGCGGTTACGCCTTAGTGCCAATTGTCCAAGAGATTAACCTCACTCTGCAAACAGGAGAATGGTTGAGTTTAGTTGGTGCTAATGGCTCAGGTAAATCGACTTTACTCAAATTACTGAGCCGTATTCTCTCGCCACAACATGGAACAGTGTTACTGGATGGTAAAGCAATTCACTCTCAACCTCCAAATTTAGTTGCACAGAAGCTAGCATTATTACCGCAACAACAAACAGTTCCCGTTGGCTTAACAGTGCGACAATTAGTAAGTTTAGGACGCACGCCACATCAATCTTGGTGGCAATGGGAATTAAATGCCCAAGATTGGGTAAAAGTTGAAGCTGCAATTAAAAAGACGCAATTAGAAAAATTAAGCGATCGCTTAGTCGAACAACTTTCAGGTGGTGAAAGACAACGAGCTTTTTTAGCTCTAGCACTGGCGCAAGAACCCAAAGTTCTATTATTAGATGAACCGACAACTTTTTTAGATATCAACTATCAATTGCAACTATTGGAACTGCTCAAAGAACTGAATCAGCAGCAGGAATTAACTATTGTCACAGTTTTACACGAATTGAATTTAGCCGCTCGGTATAGTTCACGCATTGCATTATTAAAACAGGGTCATATTTGGGAAGTTGGTACACCTGAAGAAGTTTTGACACCAAATGCGATCGCACAAGTTTTCGGTGTAGAATCAGTGATTATTCACACACCTGTTGGATTACAAGTCTGTGCTATTTCTGCTGTTTAAGATTCTACTCTGAAAGTTTTGATCGTAACAAGGCCTTGAATACCCTATCCTGTAAAGATATGGGATATTCAAGTGGGGAAATAACAAGAGGACTGAACACTTATCCTAAAACTTGGTTTCTTGTGTTTGTGCATCGATAATCACACTCCAGTCATCGTTTTTCACAGCACCTTCAAGCTGACGCTGACGTTCGGCTTGACTTGCATCTGTTGTTTCTAACTCTTTAGAAAGGGTTGTATCAGCCATTGCTTTCCGCAATTTTAGCTTTTTATCCTCATAGGCTTGACGTTCTGCCTCCGACATTACCGCCTTAGTCGCTTCGCCTACTGTACTAGCCCACATACCACTTTCGGAAGCATTACCAGGTGGCCTACTTTCGAGTTCTGCTATCCATGCATCTCGTAAATCTTCCATTTCTTGACGCTTGGGGAACTTGAATGATTGCACACGCACAAAAGCACACTTTTCCTTACCATTTTGGCGAAGATGACTGTTGAGGGAAAGCAACACATTTCGAGAATAGCCAATGTACTGGCTGCGGCGTTCTGCGTCCAATACTGCATAAACACCAGCAATTTTTGCGTTCTGAGTAGCTGCACTCCAAGCTTCAAGATCAATGATTTCAGTACCATTGTTTGTCAGTTCAGGAGTTATACTCACCTCAACGGCAGCGTGTTCGTCTTCAGAACTGTACAAAAATTCATGTAGTCCACGGTGGTTTATGGGGACATTTTGATGTTCAATTGGTGGATTGTGCTGAGTTTCCATCGCAGTTTATCTCTGAATTATTAATTAGCAATGCATACGGCAAGCGCGAAGCGCTACGCAAGCAAATATATGCCCTTAAAATATTGAAGCTTAAATTTACTCACATCTCCAAATTCTTGTTCTGAAAAAGCAAAAAATAACTATTAAACTTCCGATGAATCAATTAACACCTAAGAGTTGGATGTTCATCAAACAGCGTCTAACGCCTTATTTATTTTTACTACCCGCCTTGATTATTTTAGGGTTAACTGTCTTTTGGCCTGCATTGCAAGCGTTTTACCTCAGCTTTACCAGCTATGAAGATATTGCCCAGCCGCCACAATGGATAGGTTTCGCCAACTTCCTCAAGCTTTGGAAGGATGCAGTTTTTTGGAAAACCTTGGAAAACACTTTTTTATATCTTGTGGGCGTAGTACCAATTTTAGTAATTGCTCCCTTAGTGCTAGCAATTTTGGTAAATCAAAAACTGCGGGGGATGAATTGGTTTAGAGCAGCATACTATACCCCAGTGGTAATTTCAATGGTGGTTGCGGGAATAGCTTGGAAATGGCTGTATGCAGAAAACGGATTACTTAATCAGTTATTTAAAGCTTTAGGTATTTTTTCAGAAGGTATTCCTTGGCTAACAAGCCCAGTAAAAATTTTTGGCATTGTACCAATTTCTCTTGCCAGCGTGATGGCTGTCACGGTGTGGAAGGGATTAGGCTACTACATGGTGATTTATTTAGCAGGGTTGCAATCAATTCCTGCTGATGTGTACGAAGCCGCAGCCATCGATGGCTCTGATGGTATCAGCAAACATTGGGATATTACCATACCTTTGATGAAGCCTTATTTAGCGCTAGTGGCGGTGATTTCAGCTATTTCTGCGACCAAAGTGTTTGAAGAAGTCTACATTATGACTCAAGGAGGGCCACTCAATAGCTCAAAAACTATTGTTTATTATCTATATGAGCAAGCCTTCAACAACTTGGAAATTAGCTATGCTTGCACAATTGGGTTAGTGCTATTTTTGATCATTTTGGGGTTATCGATTTTGCGATTAGTTATTAATCAGCAAGGGGATGATAATATCACAATCTGATATTGACTTATTTGAGAGGGGGATTTAAAACCGATTTTGATATTCGACGACTGCACGACTGTCATCGGTTAAGTTAGTGGAAGCACGAACACGAAATTGGTCGTTTATCCGGTAATTAACACCCCATTGGAATGGGTCATTTGTGGTCAAAATTTTGATGCTGGAAACGGATATCTTAGAAGAAATATCAACCCCAGCCTCAGCTGCTAATTCCAAAGTTGAATTGCTTCTTCCTGCTTCGGGATTCTCAGAAATAACGGTAGGAAATATCCGCAATTCACTTAAGCCAAAGGTACTGCCAATCTGGTTGAAAGCTGACTGAAAATTGTTGAATACAGCCGAACCTGCGATGTTAATAAGACCTAAAGTACTGTCTGCACGCCCTTGGGTGTCTACAAATCCACCTCCTAAAAGAGCAACAATTTCGGTTTGACTACGTGACGGACTACTTGTTAATTCTAAATTTTCATTCAGTTTGCTCGCTAAACCGTTGATAGTGGCTTCGACTCGAACACTCTCTAAGGCTGATAAACCTGTGGCATTTACTCGTCCGAAATCATTACTTTGAGTTACATCCAGTACTTTGGCAAATAGCCGAATATCTAAGTTGGGGTCACGGGGTTGAGAAGGACTAAAAGTTGCGGTGTGTTTATAGCCATGAGCAAGGTTAAATTGGGTAGTAAATAAATTGACTCCACCTTTTTCTAACTCAATAGTGCCATCGGGTATTGGTTGATTGATTGAGCCGTTAACTATAAGATTACCAGTGGCGCGGAAGCTGAGAATAGGGGCACGGGTAATTTGGACGTTTTTACCTAGTTCCAAATCTAGATTATTAAATCTGGCGTTCGCATTTCCCGTCCCATTCCCAATTTCCGGTTTGCTCTGCTTATCGGCTTTTGTCGGTGATACACCAAAACTACTGTTATTTGCAGATGTCGTGGCGTCGGTAGATTCTGCTAGCAATACCTGACCATCAAATAAATTTACTCTACCGCCAATCATGGGGTTAAGGGCAGAACCAGTAATCTGCAAATTGCCACTAGCACCTCCCTGGTAAAGTCCTTTGAGATTCAACGCTAGCTGATCGAGGTTAACAGTCAGGGGATTATTAATAGTCACATTTTCATTGTTGAAAATGGAAATTTCTCCAGCAGCTTCTACCTTCCCACGGCTAAATCTACCCTGAAGATTTTCTACTGAGATGCGGTCAAAATTAAACAGTACTCTACCCGTGACACGTCTCAACTTACCTGGCAATGCCTGGGCTGAAAAAGTAGCATTATTGACAGTAGCAATTCCATCTACTTGGGGTTTTTGCAATGTTCCTCGCACCTTGAGGTCTACTTCTCCTTCACCTTTCTCAAATATCACTTGATTAGTCAATGCGTTTAATAATGCCAATCCCTCGTTTTCTAACTTCATATCCAAACTGATTTGTTCACTGTCTGGTGCCACAGAAGCAAAAGGCAATTTATAAGGTATGCTGCCAGTAATATCAACAGGTTTTGGGCCGGCAACTGCTACAGTACTACCAAAGTTTAAGCGTCCGTTGGCATAGCTGAAACTTGCTGTTGCTGACTCTATTTTGCTCTGATTTAGCATTCCTTCTGTGATTTGCAATTCTCCTCTAGATTGGGGGTTGGCAATACTACCTGCTAAAGCTGCTGTAGCGTTAAGATTACCTGTGATTCCAACTGGCAATTTGACAAAATTATTCAGTACTTGTACCGGAAAATTATTCACCCGCAGCTGACCAGATTGTTCATCACCGCCAACGTTACCCGTGAAGGCAATTAGCCTGTTTTGAGATTCGAGGCGTAATGGTCGCAAACTCAATACACCGTTTTCAAAGTTGCCTTCAGCAATCACTTTGTCGGCAGTATAAAAACGATTTCGTTCTTCCTTTTTACCCCAGGCAAATTTTTCTCCATTCAAATTAAATTCCACTGATAATCCATTGGCTGTAGCTGTATTTACAGCCACTTCTCCATTGAAAGTCCCCTTTAAGTCTGCCAAATCTGGTATGGGAGTGGAATCAAGTCGCTGTTGTTCCTGTTCTGCTCGCAGGGCTTCAATTTCAGAAAACCGTTGGATTTGGGTTAATAAGGGTTGATTTGGCGCTCCTTGAGGGGTGGTGGTTAGATCCGCTGCTGTGCCGTAGATTTCTGCGGAACCACCTGGCAAATTTTGTAAATCAAATACTTTTGCCACAGCTACAACATCTTGGATCTCACCCTGCTTGACATTCAGTTTACCTTGTAGTTGAGGGCCTTTCGGAGTTTGATCAAAAGTGCCGACAAGGGCGTAGCGGCTGCTGCCTTTGACAAATTCACTACTTGCGAGTGTGGCTTTACCTTTACTGTAGCGGAATTGAGCAGCTATTCGATCGCCTTTAACTCGGCCAATTTGCGGATTAGCGATCGCTAAATTCCCCGTTGTTGCCAATGTCTGCTGATTAAATAGTAAATCCCCAGTCAACAATCCAGCGATCTTACCAGCACCCAATCGAGTAATTGCTGGCGGAGTCAAATTCAATATTTGTAAGGGGAAATTTGCAACTTTTAGTGCCCAATCATTGCCTTGAACATTACCTGTGGCTGATGCTTGCTGCCATTTGACTAAGAAAGATTTCGGGCGATTATTGGCATCTAAATTGAAGGACAGGCGATCGCTATTTCCTGCTAAGTTCAAATTTAAACCGCGTCCCTGTGCGGAATCGATGTTTCCAGTTAACAACGGCTCAAAGGCAATATCTTGAACAACTAAGTCTCGTAAGTTAATTTGCCCCACCACATTTGGCAAGGGCAGCTTACCAGTGATTTGACCACTAAAATCTACTCTCCCCGCCACAGCAACCTGATTAGGAAGATTGATTGGTAACTGTTTTAAGTTGTAATTCTGCGCCTGGACGTTGAGATTTAGGGCAGTAATTTCCGGTATGCCTGCCTGTTTAGCATTGGCTAATATGTTACCAGTCACACTTAAACCGGGAGCAGTTGCTCGCTCAATGGTCAGCCTTTCACCACTCCAAGCGATCGCAGCACTCAAGGGTTGCTCAAGACCAGGAATACCTTGAGATAATTGCACCTGCCCAGCGGCACGCACATCAGCTAATTTGGACGATCCTAGCGTGCCAACTAATTGCAACTGACCGCCAAACTGACCCCGTAATTGCTGATTTAACCGATTTAATTCCACACCGCCAGCATTAACTACAGCTTGATAGCGACCATTAGCGACTTGAATATTAGAGGCTGCGATCGTTCCACCTGCAACATCTAGCCGCCCCTCACCACTGGCTTGAATAGTTTGTGGTTGAAAAGATTCAACAGAACCCGCCACATTTGCTTGACCAGTTAACACTCCCTGGAATTGTTTTGGTACTGCTGCCAACTTCTGTAACGGTACATTATTTGCTTGAACTTGCGCCCGGTATACACCATTAGCCACTTGGATATTAGAGGCTGTAATCGTTCCACTTCCAACATTTATCCGCGCTTGACCCATAGCTTGGATAGTTTGCGGTTGGAAGGATTCAACAGAACCCGCCACATTTGCTTGACCAGTTAACGCTCCCTGGAATTGCTTTGGTACTGCTGCCAATTTCTGCACAGGTACATTTTTAGCCTGAACTTGCGCTTGATAAACACCATTAGCTACTTGAATATTAGAGGCTGTAATCGTTCCACTTCCAACATTTATCCGCGCCTGACCACTAGCTTGAATAGTTTGCGGTTTAAAAGAATCAACAGAACCCGCCACGTTGAACTGACCAGTTAACGCACCTTGGAACTGCTTTGGTACTGCTGCCAACTTCTGCACAGGCACATTCTTAGCCTGAACTTGCGCCTGATAAACACCATTAGCTACTTGGATATTTTTAGCTGTAACCGTGCCACTTCCAATAGCAAGGCGACCTTCACCACTGCCAATGAGGGTTTTGAGGCTGAAATTCTCTCTATTGCCTGCGATTTGGAACGTTCCACCCAAAGGATTATTTAAAGCTGGGGGAGACTGTTTCAAGATTTGTCCCAGCCGCACATTATTAGCTACAAGTTGAGCAGAAAAGCTTTGCTCTTGCAGTTGGATATTAGAAATTGCAACTGTGCCGCCACCAATTTGAACTCCTGCCCCATCACTGCGAACCGTGGCAATTTTAAATGGTGCTGTGCTTCCTGAGAGGAGGAGACGACCATTAAACTGTGCTGCCGCCAAAGAGACATTTTGCAGTTGACTTTTGTTTACAAAGGGTTCCAATTTTACCCCAGAGGCAACAGCCACAGCTTGCCAACGCTCATTGGCATAACTACCAGTTGCCCGGACTGTACCACCACTGACATTTAGAGCTACATTGCGGAAAGAGAGGGTGCGATTTGAAGCAATTGCAACTTCGCCAGTTCCGGGGTAAGTTCCGTTAGGAGCTTGAAATCGTACCACAGTTTGAACACTGGTGGGAGCGCCAGTTAGTTCGGCTGTAGCTGAGACATTACCAATTTGAAAAGCGGGTGTTGTTTCGTAGACTTTTGCGATCGCATCCCCTGGAACATTTTTGGCAGCGAAATTTAAATCCAGTCGTGGGCTTTTACCAAGTTGAATTGTGCCCGCGCCCGTAATGTCGCCACCAACTTTAGCTTTACCTTGAATATCTTTCAGGGTAATTAAAGAGGAACTAGTAACAAGCTCAAATTTACTACTAATACTATTAAAATCAACTTTATCAATCCGAGCAGCTTGGATTGTGGCAACTGAGCCAGAGAGAATTGGCTCTTTAGTTGATCCGGTAATTTGTAAGTCTGCTTGTACTTGTCCTGCGATCGGCACAGGTAGTTTTATCTTGAGAGTCTCCTGGGCATTGGCCAAACTTACCGCATTTACACGCGCTGCCAACTTAAACCCTGCTTGAGTGTCGATGATTCCCGTAGCCACTAGGGGAATTTTGCCGTAGTTGCTAGTAACATTATTTAACTGCAACTCCGTTCCTTGGAAGTGCAGGTTTCCTTGACTATTGCTCAACAATTGCGGGACTTTGGGTATTTGAAGTGTTACCCCTTGTACAGCAGCATTGCCAAACAATAAAGTTTGCTGTCCTGGCGTCAACCGAACCAGCAAGTCGCCATTGGCTCGACCTGCCTGTAAGTTCACCGGTAACTTAATCAAGCGAGTAATATCCGCAGCTAGCAAGTCTTGTGCTTGCACCTGGAAGTTCCCTGCTAGCACCCTGGAACGCGTCTCTCCCTGAATAGAAATGCTGCCACCACTATCTGCTTGACCCCCAACTTCAAACCGGATCAATTGGTTGTTCGCGAGGAGTTGGGCAGATCCGTTGAGTTGAGAAAATGTTACGGGCAAGTGCTGAGTGTTGTTAGCGTTAGCGTGCCGTTGAGCCAGTGCTGAGTTAGAAGTTGAGTCTTCTCCACCCCCTTGCCCCTCTGCCCCCCTGCCCCCCTGCTCCCCATCTCCCCTCTCCTGCGGCATCAACGCCAGCTTGGCATTGCGAAACCGCAGATTTTCCAAATCGGTTTTAATCGGCCCGCCTTCACCTGACGACGCGATAGTAGTGGAAACCCAGCGCCCTTGGTCATCCTGTTGAATATAAATATCTGGGTTGACTAAGGTGACATCTAGCTTCAAGTGGCGGTTAAAAATTAGTTGTGGCAGGTCAAAACCCACCTCCACAGATTCCACTGTGGCCCGGTCTGGATCTGTGCTTGTCGCAGGGATAGCGGAAGCCCCAAACTGCACTCCCGTCAACGAAAATTGTGTGACTTTTCCCAGGTTTATCGGACGATTGAGTGTAGTCGTGAGACTTTGTTGTGCCAAGGGTGTTAACTCTGTTTGGACAAAAGTCCACAACCGCCAAATACCGACAATAACTCCTAACAGTAAAAGTCCGCCCAAGGCAATGCTACCCCGACTCAACACCAGCAACCACATACGCTTGCGGTTAGGGTAAGAGGAGTGATGATCTTGATTGGGAGATTTAATCATTTGCTTTCACTGTATTAATTGCCGGATGTCGCTGGCACACACAAGCATTAACTGGCACATTGATTCAGTATGCCATTTCCAGGATACGCCAACTAAACCTAAGGCCTCATTGGTTAAGTTACGGTATTTGCTCGATCTAATCTCGATCTAATACTTATGCTTAATAATATTGGCGTTTTCAGGAAAATCTGAATAGAGTGAAAATTGTTCCTGTGACTTCCCTTGAGGCACAATCTCGAACTTTAATATAAATAAACCTTAAAAAGGACAGATGATTACACCAATGCGTGTCTTTGTGTTAATTTTTAATGCTCGAACGGAAAATGAGGGGATTCACACGATTCGGGAGGGCGATCGCAATAAAATTCTGATGTTCGAGTCAGAAGACGATGCGACGCGCTTTGCCCTAATGTTAGAAGCTCAAGATTTCCCCGCACCAACACCAGAACCGATCGATGCTGAGGAAATCAAGGAATTTTGCGAAAGTGCTGGATATGAATGGGAAATTATCCCAGAAAACAGCAATTTAGTTGTCACTCCCCCAGAACTGAATGTAGAAGAAACTGACTGGCAAGCAGATGCCAAGAAGGAGGATACTGTTGAAGACACCTTCTTGCTCAATCAACAGCCACTAGAAGAACCAGAATTGTCTGATTCTGAACTAGAGAAGATTCGTCGCAAATTGGAAGGATTGTTGTAAATGGTCATTGGTCATTGGTAACGGACAAATGACTAATGACAAAGGACAAATGACACAAGACAAAAGACAAATGACAAACTTGCAGGAACGCGGACATCTTTTAACCGAGCTGGTAAATTCTAATAGTCTGAACTTAGACCAGCTCAGTTCTCTGGAATTAGTGGAGTTGTTTAATAACGAAGACCAAAAAGCTGTGGCAGCAGTTGCATCGGCGAAAGTTCAGTTGGCTGAAGCAATTGAGTGTACCGCAGAGCGTTTGCGCCACGGAGGACGCCTATTCTATATCGGTGCAGGGACAAGTGGCAGATTAGGGGTGTTAGATGCTGCTGAGTGTCCACCTACTTTTTGTACACCCCCAGAATTGGTACAGGGGATTATTGCTGGTGGTGCTGGCGCACTGGTACGCAGTTCTGAAGATTTAGAAGATAGCATCGAAGGTGGTGAAAGTGCGATCGCTGGACGACATGTTACTCAACTAGATGTCGTAGTTGGCATTACTGCTGGTGGAACAACGCCTTATGTCCACGGTGCGCTTCATGCTGCTCGTCAGCGGGGAGCCACAACTATTTTTATCGCCTGTGTTCCCGCTGAACAAGTTAGCTTTGATGCCGATATCGATATTCGCCTATTGACAGGGCCAGAAATAATTGCCGGTTCAACTCGCTTGAAAGCTGGTACAGCCACTAAATTAGCTTTAAATATCCTTTCTAGTGGTGTGATGGTCAAACTAGGCAAAGTTTATGGCAATCGGATGGTGGATGTGGCGGTAACAAATCAAAAGTTACGCGATCGCGCTTTGCGAATTTTGCAAGACCTCACAGGTTTAAGTCGAGAAGCTGCTGGTTTTTTACTAGAACGCAGTGGTAAATGGGTTAAGCTGGCGCTATTGATGCACTGGACTGGTTTGGAAAAAGATGAAGGCAATCGACTGCTTTCAGAACACCAAAGTAATCTCAGAGCAGCTGTTGTGAGCTATCAAAACCACAACCAACTTGAATAAATTTTCCTAAATAAATATTAGATATCTAATGAATAAGAATGTAGAGGCATAGCAGTGCTACGTCTCTATAAGTTTTGTAGATAAAGCATATTTCTGGAGATATCTACTCTATAATATGACCGCTACTTGTCTTATTAGTGAGCCTTTTTCAAAAAAATATTTCTTAAAAAAGCTGACATCAACTAAATGTATTAATAATTGCAAACTTAAATAAATATTTTTAACATACATTGCTAATTTCAATAACTCAAGCACGACTCTCTAGAGAATACTAATATATTTTAAACAAAAATTCAGAACTTATACGGATATGATTTTGTATGAAAATTATTAAAATGATATATCAATACTCAATACTTCATGATGTGAACGATGGCAACCTCCTTTAGTCATAAATGTTAACAGAATTACCAAAAAAGTAAAGTCTGCCAACCAAAACTAGATGCTAGGTAAATTATTTACTAGCAACATTTTTGCTGTCTTCCCATCTCCCTTGCTTTTAATAATCTTGATTTAGACTATTATGTACCAAATGCATTTTGTACTTATTCACATATTTACTGAACACTAGTGTGGCGGAAGTGTTGCCTGACTTTAACAATAAATTTGAATAATTTATCAGGTTAATTGAAATGCTAGCTGGATTTATGCCTTTCTATACCAGTTTCGGTTTTAATGGCTTTTAATAAAAGGAACAAACTATGCTCCATCAGGAACTTATTTCAAATAACCTAGTAAATGAATTTAAAACTTGCACTCAGTTGCAATACAATGGCAAATTAAATATTAAGAGTTCAAAGGGCAGTCAATGGACTTTTTACTATCGGTTGGGACGAATAGTTTGGGCGACAGGGGGAACTCATCCCTTCCGACGTTGGCGTAGACATATAGCTCAAAATTGTCCCCAAATTGATGTTGATAAGTTGCAGTTACGTGTGCAAGACCTATCAATTGATTACTGGGACTATAAACTGATAGAAGTCTTTTATAAAAAACAGAAAATCCAGAGGGAACAGATTCAATCTATTGCAGAAAATACGATAGCAGAACTATTATTTGACCTAGCTTTACAAGGAAACTTTGCTTCTATTAGTTGCAATCGCAGCCAAGAAGTTATCTTAGAAACCCCAATGAGCTTCACGAGTGCAGAAATGTCTGTAAAACACATGCAGGACTCGTGGAAAATTTGGTCGGAAGCTGGTTTAGCAAATTTTTCTCCTGACTTGGCACCAATTCTCCGACGACCAGAACAACTTGAGCAGATGGTTAGTCCATCTGTCTACAAAAACTTTGTAAATTTAATCAATGGCAAATTCACTCTGCGAGATTTAGCCATGAAAATGAAGCAGAGTGTACTACCACTCACTCGTTCGTTGCTTCCTTATATCCTTAAAGGAATCATTGAATTGATAGAAGTACCTGACTTGCCTTTAGGAATTACTGAAGTTAACAATAACTCTACTAGCACACAAGCAAAGAGGCGAATTGCTCCACTAGTGGCTTGCGTCGATGATAGCCCTCAAGTATGTAAAATGCTAGAGGATATTATCACTTCCAATGGCTTAAGGTTTGTCAAAATTCAAGATGCTGTACAAGCGTTACCAACCCTTATTCAGGATAAACCAGACCTGATTTTCTTGGATTTGATTATGCCAGTTGCCAGTGGTTACGAAATTTGTACTCAGTTACGACGAATATCTACATTTTCCAACACGCCAATAATTATATTAACAGGCAGTGACGGTCTGTTAGATAGAGTTCGTGCTAAAGTAGTTGGTTCTACAGATTTTCTCACTAAACCTGTAGTGTCTGATAAGGTAATGAGTATTGTCCGCAAGTATTTGCCTACATCAAGTGTATCCACTGACAAAAGTAAATCTAGTTTAGAGGTTTGTAATTAGGGAGAATTAGAGACGATTTTTGATTCTGCATTCTTCCTCAAAACTTATAGACTTTTCCACCTCAGTAAAAATTAAATTATTGAGGTATAACTATCTTTGATTTTAGATTTACTCAAGCAATCAAGTCACTGGCTATGTCAATTAATTTTAGATTTAAAGATTTATTTTTGCGTTTAAATTCACTTACTTTCAGGTATTTATAAATTTTTAATCTGCAATCAAAAACTCGATGATAAAATCATCTTACATTTAAATATATATTAAGTTATGTTGATTACGTACTTTTTCTGATGTTGATATATAAAGATTGAATCAAAATTAGACAAATACAGAAATTTGTATTTATAGCAGTCCTATTTGATTTGTGAAATAGTGGTTAGGGCAAAAGGAAAGGGGTTAGGGCTAGTCTCTAGTCCCTTCCATGTCTTTTTTGAATAATCATTTAGGATCTATATATTTTGTTTACATTTTGAGAAAAAGTTAACGAGTAATTGCCATGAATACTGTTTTAGTTGTTGAAGATGGCTTAACAGATATGGAAATAATCAGCCGCTACTTGCAACAGGCAGGTTATTCTGTGATTAGCGCCACCAGCAGTGAAGAGGCTCAAGATAAAATAGATCAAAACAAGCCAGACTTAATATTTCTTGATGTAATTTTACCAGGTAAAAGTGGCTTTGAAATTTGCCGAGAACTGAAAAATAATCCTAACACTAGCAACATACCTGTAGTTTTTTGCTCTACAAAAAATAGTGATGTAGATAAAATTTGGGGTAATATGTTAGGCGCTGATGGTTATCTATCAAAACCAATTGATCGAGAAGAATTAGCGGTAGTTTTAAAGCGATTACTTAATTAGTACAAATTTCATAAATCAACAAATACTAAAAGTGACTGTTTATCAAATAGAACCTCTGTAAGAACAAACAATAACTGCAAATAGTGGCGTAAGATAAATAATCAAGGACAAAGGATCAATAGCTTTGGAAACCCAGGAAAAATTTTTAAGTTTTAATTTGGGAGCAAGTGATACAGCCGTAATTTCGTTACAACACATTACAGAAGTTTTGCAAGTATCATTACCAGAAATATGTGGCGTTCCTCAGATGCCAAGTAGCGTCTTGGGTATTTATAACTGGCGTGGTGAGATGCTTTGGTTAGTTGATTTAGAGGCAATGTTAGGTTATCCTCCAATTTCTCAAGGGACAAACTTACTTTCAAAAATGATGGCAATTGTTCTGCAAAATAAGGGTAAGTACTTGGGATTATTGGTACGACAACTTATAGATATTGAATGGCTGGATACTAAAGAAATGAAGCCAGCAACGGCGGAATTATTTTATCCTAAAATATCACCTTTTTTACAGGGATATTTTATTAATGATTCAGAGGATATGATTTTTAATTTGGATGCCAAAACTATTATCCAAGCTCCAATATGGAGTATTCATAATTGAGTATTTAGTAATGAGTAGGTATGTTAAAAACATCTAATCATTAATGAACAAATACCATAACATTCTTACGTGCCACGGATCAAATTATTACCCATCACATTTTTTGAGGTTAATCAGATGACATTTTTGTATAATAATAGCCATGAGAGTGAGCCTCTAATCTCGGAATTAGAAAATCAGAATGGTAATGCCAATATAGCGAATATTGCTAGTAATGAAATATCTTTATTAAATGCGATCGCTCAAGAATTTAAAACTTGGCGACGACAGTTACAAGACATTTCAAATCACATGCGTCAAGCGCCAGACTTTGATACATTACTCAAAATAACTGTAGCGCAAATTAGAGAAAAAATTGGCTGCGATCGCGCCTTAATTTATCACTTTACTTCTAGGGAATCAGGTAATGTTTTAGCAGAATCCAGAACACTAGGTTGGACACCAACTTTAGGCGAAAATATTCCCGGAATTATTTTTGGCTTATATACTAACCAAGACTATATAGAACCTGTAGTTATTGATGATATAAATCAGATACAACTTACCCCTTATCAAAAACAACTCCTAGAAAAATTTCAAATTAAAGCGAGTTTGAGTTTACCGATTGTAGTAGAAGGTAAAGTGTGGGGTTTACTAGCAGTAAATAATTGCTACTCAACACGACAGTGGCAAGAAGTAGAAATTAGTCTGCTATCTCAAATTACAACAGAACTGACTTACAAATTACAGAGCTTTGAATTCCAAAAAGAACAGCAACAACGAGTACTAGCGAAAAAATCAGTATCTAAAGTCGTTGATAAAATTCTGCGGGCATCAAATGTCGATAAGCTTTTTCAAACAACCACTCAAGAAGTACGTCAAATACTAAAATGCGATCGCGTCGGAGTCTATCGCTTCAAATCTGACTGGAGCGGTGAGTTTGTTTCTGAATCAGTGGGTAATGGCTGGGTAAAAATGGTAGGCCCTGATTTTTATATGGTCTGGGAAGATACCCACTTACAAGAGACTCAAGGAGGACGTTATGCCAATGGTGAAAGCTTTGTAGTCAATGACATTTATCAAACGGGCCATGCTCAATGTCACATTGACATTTTAGAGCAGTATGAAATGAAGGCTTATATCATTGCACCGATATTTGCTGGAGAAAAATTATGGGGTTTGCTGGCAGCTTATCAAAATTCTGGGCCTCGTGATTGGCAACCTTGGGAAGAAACCTTTGTAACTCAAATTGGGTTGCAATTTGGTGTGGCTATCTCACAAGGAGAATATCTGGAACAAGTGCAGACAAAATCTGACCAACTAGCTCAAATAGTTGAACAAGAGAAAGTTTTCACTAAGATAGTCAACCGCATCCGACAATCTTCAGATGTAGAAAGTGTCTTCAAAACAACCACTCAAGAAGTGCGTCAATCACTACAATGCGATCGCGTCGCTGTCTATCGTTTTAACCCTGACTGGGGTGGCGAATTTGTGGCTGAGTCTGTGGGTACTGGTTGGACAAAACTGGTAGGCCCTGATATCAAAACCGTTTTGGACGATACCTACTTGCAAGAAACTAAGGGAGGTAGGTATGTCAGAGGTGAAAACTTTATCGTTAATGACATCTATGAAGTAGGGTTAGCTCCTTGCCATATTGAAATTTTAGAGCAGTTTGAAGCCAAAGCTTACATCATTGTTCCGATATTCTTTGGGGATAAATTGTGGGGCTTGCTGGCAGCTTATCAAAATTCCAGCGTCCGTGAATGGCAAAGCTGGGAAGTGAACTTTTTGGTTCAGACTAGCTTGCAATTTAGCCTCGCTAAATCACAGATAGATTATTTAGAATTAGTGCGGGTGAAATCTGAGAAACTAGCTCAGATAGCGGAACAAGAGAAAGCTGTCACCAAAATTAGTAACCGCATTCGGCAATCTTTGGATGTCGAAGAAATCTTCAAAACAACCACTCAAGAAGTCAGACAATTACTAAGATGCGATCGCGTCGCCGTGTATCGTTTCAACCCTAACTGGAGTGGTGAATTTGTCGCCGAGTCCGCAGGCCATCTTTGGGTAAAACTGGTAGGCCCCGATATTAAAACCGTGTGGGAAGATACCCACTTACAAGAAACTCAGGGAGGTCGATATGCTCAAGGAGAAAACTTTGTTGTAAATGACATCTATCAGGTAGGTCATTCTCCTTGCCACATTGAAATTTTAGAGCAATTTGAAGCCAAAGCTTATGTAATTGTTCCTGTATTTGCTGGAGAACAATTGTGGGGATTGCTGGCAGCTTATCAAAATTCGGGAACTCGTGGTTGGGAAGAATTGGAAGTAACTTTGTTAGCACGGATTGGTAGCCAGCTAGGACTAGCATTACAACATACCGAATATTTGCAACAAGTCCAAGCGCAGTCAGCAAAATTAGCAGAAGCAGTAGCACGAGAAAAGGCAGCCAAGGAGTTACTACAACAACGATCTATTCAACTCTTAAAAGCCCTTAGACCTGCTCTCAACGGCGATTTAACAGTACGCGCACCGATTACAGAAGATGAGCTAGGCACGATCGCTGACGCTTACAATAATACCTTGCAAGCGCTGCGGCAAATCGTTATTCAGGTACAAGGGGCTGCTCAACAAGTTGCCCAAACTTCTAGCAATAGCGAGGCTTCATTAGCGGGACTGACCAATCTAGCGCAACAACAATCTGAGGAAATTACCGCAGCTTTAGGTGACATTCAACAGATGGCAGACTCTA
Source organism: Nostoc sp. (assembly GCF_036916655.1). Lineage (GTDB taxonomy): Bacteria > Cyanobacteriota > Cyanobacteriia > Cyanobacteriales > Nostocaceae > Nostoc. Next base: position 302,891 of record NZ_JBALFY010000101.1, on the reverse strand, counting down.
CTCAAGCCGTAGTGGCCAATGCAGAGTTAGTACAACTAGCAGTGCAACAAGCCAATCGAACTGTCGAGTCTGGCGATACCGCCATGAACCTGACTGTAAAAGCCATCCAAGGAATTCGCGAAACGGTTGCTCAAACCAGCAAAAAGATTAAACGCCTCAGTGAATCTTCGCAAAAAATCTCCAAAGTGGTGAATTTGATTGGTAATTTTGCTACACAGACAAACGTACTAGCTCTGAATGCAGCTATTGAAGCGACTCGTGCAGGTGAATATGGCAAAGGCTTTGCAGTTGTAGCTGATGAAGTCCGTTCTTTATCTCGCCAGTCAGCAGCAGCAACCATCGAAATTGAAAAATTAGTCCAAGAGATTCAAGCAGAAACCGGGGAAGTTGCAGTAGCAATGGAAACTGGTATTCAGCAGGTAGTGGAAGGGACAAATCTTGTCAGTGACACTCGCCAAAACTTAAATGCGATCGTTTCTGCAACTGCCGAAATTAGTCAGCTAATCGAGCGAATTACCGCAGCGACTCAAAAACAAATGGCGCAATCTGTAACAGTAACTAAATCAATGCAAGATGTAGCAGGAATTGCCAATAAAACTTTTGCTGAATCTCAAGAAATTGCGACTGTGTTCCAAGATTTATCAGGAATGGCGCAAGATTTATTAACAACTGCCGATAAATTTAAAGTCAAATGAATTTTAGATTTTAGATTTTAGATTTTGGATTATGAATAAGGAGGATTTTAAGCGGAGAACAAAGCAGCTAGCATTGCGAGTAATCCGCTTAATAGAAGCTCTTCCGCAGAGCCGAACGGCAGATGTAATTGGCAAGCAGCTAATCCGTTCAGCAACATCTGTGGGATCTAACTATCGGTCAGCTTGTCGTGGTAAATCAACCGCCGATGTCATTGCTAAACTCAGCTTGGTAGAGGAAGAAGCCGATGAAAGTCTTTATTGGATGGAACTTATTGTTGAGGTTGGTTTATTACCACTGGAAAAAGTGAGCAATTTGATGTCAGAAAACACCGAAATTCTTGCAATGACAGTTGATCAATTAAAACTTTACGTAACAAATCCAAAATCCAAAATTTAAAATCCAAAATATGATTACAGATAGCGAAATTCGCGAACAAGGATACATCTACTTTCTGGCTGAAGCCCCAGAATTAGTCCAAATTATTGAGCAAGAACTATTTAGCTTGTCGGAAGGTTATAGTACTGCTAAAGTTCACAACTTAATGCGAGCTACTCATACACTTAAAGGTGGCGCTGCTAATGTTGGGCTAGAAGTAATTAAGATGATTGCCCATTTTTTAGAAGATGTCTTTAAGTCTCTCTATAATCCAAAAGTGGTAGTTGATGCTGAATTACAAACACTTTTGTTACAAGCTTATGAGTGTCTGAGCATTGCATTAAATACCGAACTAATAGGTAGTACTGTTAACGACCAAGAACTTATCCATCGAGCAACTTCAGTGTTTTCACAGTTACAAGAAAAACTGGGTGATGCTTTTGGTGCTGAATCTCAGATTCCCACTTCTGAAGAATTAGGATTTGATATTGTGGAGTCGGTTTTTGAAACGGGAGTAGAGCAACGTTTAAATAGCATTGCTGACGCTGTTAAAAATCCACCTAATGATGCTGAATTAATTGAGTTTTTACAGTCTCAAGGCGAGGTATTTTTTGGCTTGGCGGAATCTCTAAATTTACCTGGGTTGGGAGAAATTGCCCAAACCATTCTATCAGCATTGCGAGCAAATCCTACCCAGGTACAGCAAATTGCAGAAATTGCCCTTGCAGATTTACAAAAAGCACAAGAATTGGTACTAAAAGGCGATCGCACATCTGGTGGAGAACCTTCTCCAGATTTGCAAAAACTCGCAACAGTGGTAAGTCATGAGTTATCTGAAGAATTACAAAATAATTCGTCTCCTGGCATATATATCATCAATGAAGAACAGTTTTACCAGTTTCTTACGACATCTGATAACAATAACAAGGAATCGGTTAATCCCACAACTGCCAAGTTTTATTTAAAAGTAATTCGCTACATTTTTGGCTGGTTTAATCACCAGATGCTAATCCCCGAATCAGAACTTAATTTGACATTACTGGTTCCCACATTAGAGAGAAAAAGTCTACTTAATTACATCGAAACCTGGCTGAAAAATTTTCTCGATTTTGTTCAAGATGAAGAAGATAGCCCAAGTCTTTGTATTTATCGACGTGGGATCATCTTAATCATCCTATTTGCAGTTGCAAAGTTTCAATATTCTCTGAAACCATCTGACAGCTACCTCTCAGGAATTAAAATATTACAACATCAAATTTATAAATTAGCAAAAGAATATAAAAATTATCCTCCTGTGACTGGCGAAGAAAAAAATTGGTTGGATAGTCCTAAGCTACAAACACTATTAGTGATTAAAGAGATATCTCAACCAACTGATAACTTGCTAGAAGCAATCTGGGGAGAAGAAGCTAATCAAAATCTTGCTGTTGAAGTCGTGAAGACTCAGACTAATGATTCTTTAGGAAAGGTTGATTCTTTAGCCGTCAGTGAGCAGTTAGTTGCAGATGTTCCTGAAACAGCTATTGAAGTCATGCCTGATATTTCTACACAAATCAATAAAGAAATAGAAGATCAATCACAGTATGTTCAAACTAAAAATTTTCGCCAACCTTCATTTATTCGGGTAGATACAGAAAGACTGCAACACCTCAACTATCTAGCAGGAGAATTACTGATTTACCAAAAACGGCGTAGTTTGCAAGATGAACAAGTCAAAGAAATAATTGAGCAATTAATCAAGCAACTCAATAGACATCAAACAACTTTAAATGAGTTACGTGATTTACCATTACAAATACAAAATATTACTTCACAAGAAACACAAAGTTTTGCAGTGAATTTTGACTCTTTGGAAATGGATGTATATACAGAGTTTCATCTGACATTGCATGAAGCAATAGAAGAGACACTGCAACTACAAGAAACTACAGAATCTCTTGACTTGCTTGTGACACAAGCTGCTCAAATTAGTGACAAACAAGAGAATTTAACTCTTAATATTATAGATAGCTTAGTAGAGGCACGAATGTCGCCTTTGGGCAATATCTTGAATCGCTTCCCTCACATGGTAAATAAGTTAGGGAATGTTCATGCCAAACTTGTAGAATTGAAACTTACTGGTGGTGAAGTACTGGTAGATAAAGCGATCGCAGAAAAGCTCTACGATCCCTTGTTACACTTAGTACGTAACGCTTTTGACCACGGTATTGAAACTCCACAAGTGCGCCGACAGCTTGCTAAACCAGAACAAGGTTTAATCGAAATCTGCGCCTATCATCAGGGTAGCCAAACTATTATCGAAGTTCGTGATGATGGTCAGGGACTCAATTTAGACAGAATTCGCAGGAAAGCTGCTGAATTTTATCCCATACAAACTGAAGAAAAAACTAGAGCTTATGCTTCTAATCTAGCTGAACCTGAACTTTTAGATTTGATATTTTCGCCAGGATTTTCTACTGCTAATAAAGTAAGTGAAATTTCTGGGCGCGGGATGGGTTTAGATATTGTCCGTACTCAGATGCACGCGCTTAACGGCTCTATTTCCGTTCAATCCTTACCCAACCAAGGAACAATATTCATACTCAAAATTCCTTTTTCTATGACTACAGAAAAGTTAATGCTAGTTCAAGCCAAAGGTGTTGTTTATGGTTTGCTTTTGGATAGTATCGAAAAAATAGTGATTCCCTCTGAACAACAGATTAAAGAAATTGAAGGTAAAAAAGTCTTACTTTGGAACACAGACAATGATGAGACTATGGTCAGCCTCCGTCAACTTTCAAAGTTGATTGATTATAATGATTCATTCTTGAATAGTACTACTCCATACAATACATCAAATACTCAAGACTCAAGTGTAGCCAAAAATCCTGTACTTTTGCTCCGACGAAATCAGGGAAAGGTTGCTTTAGAAGTTGACCAAATAATTGGTGAACAAGAACTAGTAATTAGACCTTTAGGAAATGCGATCGCACCACCAAAATACATTTATGGTTGTAGTAGTTTAGCTAATGGCAATCTCATCTTAATAATTGATGCTTCGTTGCTAGTAAAATCTAGCGATATCCAACAAACAACACTTAATATCAGAGCGCTACCAGTTGCGTCAGCTTCTTCCGCCAATCAAAAAGTCTTGCCGATATCAGGACATACTTTTTCATCTACACCATTACTTGCTGCATCGACTTCCACAACAACTATAGAAACCATAGAAACCCAAACAACTTATTCTCAAGGGCCAGATCATAAATCACCAAAAGTTGTTTTAGTAGTAGATGACGCAATTAGTCTTCGGCAGACTCTTTCTCTAACTCTGCAAAAATCTGGCTATCAAGTAATACAAGCTCAAAATGGTGTAGAAGCTCTAGAAAAGTTACAGTTACATCCTGAGATTCAAATTGTCGTCTCAGATTTAGAAATGCCACGAATGAACGGTTTTGAGTTATTGAGCAATTTCCGTCAATACACAAACTTAGCAAAAATACCTGTGGTGATTCTCACTTCTCGTAGCGCTGAAAAACATCGCCAACTTGCCCAAGAATTGGGTGCAAAAGCTTACTTGACCAAGCCTTTTTTAGAGCATGAGTTTATCTCTAAAATTAAGGAGTTAATTAACAGTAAGACAGATCGTTTAGACAATTTACTAATAGTCGCAAATCATTGATATTTTGAGAAATGCCATCGTTTTGACTAAGTAGGTGGATCTAAATAAATGACTATGTTGCGTAAGCTAGAAGCTTTCTGGAAGTCTTAGAATTATAGTGTAGAAAAAGACTACGGTTAATCTGTGTAAAACACTAAAAGTCAGAAGTTTTGAATTTGCTTTGGTTTTTTGATTACCACTTACTTATTCTTAAAACTCTGGATCGGATTATCTGATAAGTATAGCCAGAAAAGTGCGCGAACGGCATAGTTAATAAAATTACTGCACAAAACAACCAGAGATAAATATTAGAAGGATAATCTTGTTCATTCCCTCGCCACACTTCTGATTTCAGCTTTTTACGAAATTTTAATTTGATGCGTAAACTTTCCAGCAAGGGAAAAAGTAAGCTGAACAGAATAATTTTTCTTATAGGTAAACCTAATTGAGGAAAAATAATATCAATTAGTAATATTAAAGCTGTACTTGATATTACTAAAAATGGAAGCTTACCCCGAAGTTGAAAATTAGATTTATGCTTAACAGTTGTTAAATAACGTCCCCTACCGTACTTAAAATACTGAATACAGATAGATTTCCATGTCTTTCTTGGATAATACCAAACACCAATCTCTGAGCTTATATAGATGGCTTTTTGGCTTTTTTGAAGGAGTTTTTGATTTAATTCGGCATCCTCATTTGTAAATTGTGAAATATCAAATCCAGAAACATCAAGTAGTGTCTTTCTCCAGAAACATCCTAAATAAACAGTATCAGCATAGCCATTGTAATCAGGATCTCGATATTTAGCACCACCACTACCTAAAAAGCTTTTAGATGCTAGTGCAACACTTACTTGAAAAGGAGTTTTAGCTATGAAACGCTGCGCCCCACCGACATTGAGGGCCTCCGATTTCAATAAAACCTCTACGCATTTTTCTATGTAGTCAGTTGCATAATCTGAATGAGCATCAGCTATGATAAAAATCTCACCTGTAGATTCTTGTAAAATTAAATTTTTACCAGCAGCTTGTATTTTTAAAGGATTATGTATAAGTTTAACTCTCGGCTCTACTAATGACAGGTTGTGTACAATCATTTGAGTATCATCAGTACTACCACCATCAGCTACGAATATTTCAATTAAATTAGAATATTCTGTTGCTAAAAATTGTTTGATAACATTTTCTACAGTTAGTGATTCGTTGTAAGTAGGGATAGCCAGAGTTACAGTAGGGTGCTTTATATTTGCAGAAATCATAAATATAACTTGATTGGTATCAGCAAAAAACGCTTAATTGCTTTAATAAAACAAATAGTGTCAATTATTAAGTTCTGATTATCAGTGAGTGGGAAGTATTTTTTCCGCAGCCTTTTCTGTGTAATATAACTTTGAAAAACTTTTATAGACGATATACCAGTCGTGTCATAATATGAAATTGGAAATCTTAAAAGATATGGTTGAGAAATTAAGGAAGCTCTCACATTAAAATCATAATCTGCTTCTAAATAAAGCTGCTCATCATATAAGCCTACTTGTGACAATATTACTTGGGAAAAAATAGTAGATTGATGACATATAGGATTTCCATATAAAAATAGTTCCTGTTGCCATTTATGATACTGCTTAATATATCTTTTCAAATATTTTCTCCGGCTAAGTGAAATAGTTTCCCCGCTAGCCCAAAGCCATTCATTATTTTTATACGACTCTACCACTTGAGCAATAACTTGGCTATTCACAAATAAATCGCCAGCATTTAAAAACACTACCAAATCACCTGTTACATAACGAAGACCTTCGTTAAAAGCTGCTGTAATACCAATACTTTTTTGAGTATAGACTTTAAAAGTCTTATTATGAGGGAAACTATCAATTATATTCACAGTCAAATCTGTTGATTGACCATCAACAATTATATGATTAATTTGACTATATTCTTGCTCACTTACACTCTTTAAAGTTTGACAGATATGAGACTCGGCATTTCTAGTTATAGTTATTACATCACATAAAATCATTGAAATTTTAACCTCACTATTAGTTATTTAGATAAAAAAATTAAAATTTTATTTTACACTATGTTTTAGATTCAAGACAATAATGCTTGCGCTCGCTTTTAACAAAATTGAATTCAGTAATTTTATATTGTTGATTTATTACATAAATCATCGTAAAAAATAAAGTATATTGAGAAATTAAAAATGAGCCACTAGATAGCAAACCTAAAATATATACAACTACAAATATTGGTTTATTTTTTACTTTTGACAATAAAATCCAAACTAAAAAAGAAATTAAAATAGTCATTCCAAACAATACTCCATAACCACCTACTATTATAGTAATGGCATCTAATCCACCAGATTCACCAGTTGAGCTAGGAAGAAAACCATTGCCCATCGGCTCAAGCTCTAAAAGCAAAGTAATACTGTTTTCAATATTTACCTTTCTATCTTCAAATGCTGGAAGTATCTCTGACATAGAAGTTAAAATCGTAGAAAAATATTGATTGAATAAATATAAACTTAAACTTAAAACTATTACATATAAGAATCTTCTAAAAATTTTATCTTTAACAGATGCAATTAATTTAATGATCAAATAATTTATTAAAAAAGCATAAGAATATTTAGAGCCAGAAATTAATATTGTTAATAGCGTCAAAATCTGAATGATAAAAGTATTTTTTGAGCGATTTTCTGGAGAAATTTCTGCGAGAAATATATAAGAAGAACACAAATAGAAAATCAGAGGAGAAGATTCATTAAAAAGTCCACTAAATCTATAGGTATAAGGTAAGATTGAGGCAGGAAGCACATAACCTGAATTTACTTTAACAGGTAAATTAGAATGAATCATTGCCAGTGTTTCTAACCCAATATTCATCAAAATTGTTTGCAATACTGAATAAAATATATTTGCCAAAGTAAATACTTTAATAAAATTTACAAATAGGTCTAAATTATTACCCATTATTTGAGCAAATATTATTAAATATAAAAAACTTGAGATATAGCCAATATCAATCAAACTGTAACTCCTGTTTGTAAGTAAACCTAAAATTGGGGTTATAAGGCATATTAATAAAGCTACAACAAAAACAAATAAATCTTTTTTAACCTTTTTATTATTTATAAATGCATACCATATTAACAAAGGTAATCCTAATATTCTAGACTGAAAATATATGCCAGTGAAAGGATAAGATAATGAGAATGCAGGGAAAAAAATTAATATAATATTTATATATAAAAGTATTTTCATCATTTTTATTTAAAAACTCTTTTTAAACTTTTAATCAGAAATTTAATTTGAAAACTATATTTATTCATGCCATTTCAAATTATTTGCTATTTCTAAGAAACGCCTACCATAAGCTTGAGTAGCATCAAAATTATTTCGTATAGCGGCATTTTCTTTTTCTAGATTTATACCAGACTGAAAATTATCCAATGCTTCAGATATTAATGATGCTAACTGTTCTGGATTGTGTCGTTCAAAAAATAATGTGAAAGGTGGATTTTGTTCTAAATGAACTGGGAAATCAGAAACTAACATTGGCTTACCTAATGCCCTAGCATCTTCGATGACAGTACTCCATCCTTCAAATAAAGAAGGTTGAATAACTGCTAAACACATCCTCATTAATTGGATCTGGTCAATCCGAGGAATTAATCCTAAAATATGTATTTGTTTACTAATCTCTAGCTTTTCAATTTTATAACTTAATTCTTTAAAACACTCATAATTATCTTTACCATTAAAATTACCAGTAAAAACAACAGTTGGGTAAATTTTATTTTGCTTTAGAATACCTAAAGCTTCAACAATTAAATCATGATTTTTATGTTTCCAAAATTGATTACTAACTAGAAAAAAGCTATCAGGTAGTCCATATTTTTCTTGAATGAGTTTTGGATTCAGTTCAAAATACTCTGGCTGTAAATAACTAGTAAAATTCATCACTTTAGTTCGTGATGCTGCTTTAGGGAAAAGACGATGAAAGTCTGATTGCGCCATTTGACTGCTCAAGACAATTACAGGAGCAGAGTCAGCTATCTTTTGATGAAGGGCATCACGTTTATTAATCTCTTCTTTTGAGAAAAACTCTGGAAAATAATGATGTTGAAAATCAGGAATCCAACTTCCCCATGAGTAGGGAGATATTGAACCTACATAAGTTGGATATAAAAAATCTATTTTCAAAGGATTGAAAATCTGAGGAGGTAGAAAGACTAAACGTCCTGCTAAACTATGACAAATTTTCAAATAAAGCTTTCCAAACATATAAACTTGATCAACATACGGCAGTATAGGTTTAACCAAATTTAAGTCAGATGATAAACAAACTATACTTAGTTTTGTATTAGCCCTTTCTGCTAATGATAAACTGGCGATCGCACGAGCTAAATTTTGTATGTAAATAGCACCTCCCATCCACCCAGAACTACCTGCCATCCAAAGAGAGATATGCAAATTTTTCATACTCCTACAAGCTCCGCACGACACCAATTTGCAAATGTTTTTACACCTCGTTCTAAGGGTACAGAGGCAGAAAACCCTAAAGCGGCTAACTTTGATGTTTCAGCACGCCAATTGAGAGGTGTACCAATTGGAACAATACCGTCAAACTGAGGAATACCCTCATACTCCAAAGTATTTAAAACTATCCCGCTTAATTCATAAATACTGACTTCTCTACCAGAAGCTAGGTTGTAAGCCTCTCCCTGCATTGGGGCAGAATTAGCTACCACCATTAAAGCTTTAGCAATATCAAGAGCATGGATAAAATCACGGCTTTCTTGTCCAGTGCCATGCAATGTGACAGAGTTTTGAGTAATAGCTTTCTGGCAAATATCCCAAAGAACCTGACGACGTAAGCCCGGCCCATAGGCAGAAAAGATGCGTAAACTGGCAGTTGGCAAGTCATAAACTTTAGTGAATTCGAGACATAACTGCTCACACTGCTGCTTGTGAAAACCGTAAGGAGAAAGGGGAGCAAGAGATTGTGTTTCGCTTACTGGTAATGACTCTGGATTACCATAAACTGCTGCGCTAGAGAGGAAAATGAATCGACACTTAGGAGTATTGAGGCGTAAGGCATTTAGAATTTCAAATGTCAGAACTGTATTAGTGTAGAAATCAGCAATAGGATTATTCATAGATAAACCCACAGAAGCACGACCAGCACAGTGAATGCAAACTTCAGGCGAATGCTCTTTTAGTAGGTTATTCAATGTTATGTCTGGCAACTGCAAGCAGTAGTAAGCTGACAAGTTGGCAATAGGTGCATTCTCAGGAGGAGAGTTATCAATACCAATAACAGACCAACCTTGCTCTGAGAAATAACGAGCAACATAACGACCAATGAAACCAGAAACCCCAGTTATGAGGATTGATTGATACTGATTCATTATTGTTTTACCGCTAAAAATGTGTAAAAACGACCAGCAATATTTGATTGATCAAAGGTATATTTACAAAGTTTTTTTATCAGCATTTCGTCAATAAATTAGCGTTCATTTTCTGGAATCTCTCGAATGATACGAGCTGGATTACCAGCAACCACTGTCCAGGCTGGAACATCTTTTGTAACGACCGATCCTGCTCCAATCACTGCTCCTTCGCCAATCGTTACACCTTTAAGAATAATAGAGTTAAACCCAATCCAAACTTTATTACATATCTTCACAGGAGCAATCTTTACATGAGTCCAATCCTTCTTTCCTGCCATCCAGTCAACAGCATCTTTTTTACGTTCTGAAAAATATATGGAATGAGAATTATGGTCAACAATTGTCGTTCCCCATGCAATCAGTACATCGTCACCAATTTCGATATTTTGAGATGCAATAAGTGAACCAGTAATAAATACTCTTTTTCCAATTGAGATAGAAGCATTTTCTCTATCAAATATCACAGATCCAAGTATCTGACTTTGTTCCTCGATCAATACTGAGCATCCCGCCTTCATCCGAAGCTTGAGTAAGTTTAACTTAGCATATTTTTTGATAGTTATATTGTTATAAAACAGGCTTCTTGTAAGAACAATAAAATTATTTATCTTCTTAAAAAATATATTAATAAGATAAGTTTTACCCCAATAATCCTTAATTTCCATATTGACTAAATACTTTGCTTTATTTTTGTATTTTTTGGTTGGATTTGTTTGACAATCTTAGCTGGATTTCCAGCAACAACAACAAATTCTGGAACATCTTTAGTAACAACTGAACAAGCAGCCACAATAGCTCCTTTACCAATTTTTACACCTTTGAGTATTGTTGAATTGAATCCTATCCACACATCATTCTCTATACAAATAGCTTCGGATTGAATATCAAAATCGTTATGGATAGGGTGGCCATCTGACATGATAGCCACAAAATGTTTATATCTCAAATCCATATCTATAGAATGTGAGTTTGTATCATGAATATTGACATTGTGTGAAATAAAAACTCGATTACCGATTTCTATTGAATCAGCAGACCATATACGTGTACCCACACCAATGTAGCAAGAATCGCCAATTTCTATTTTCCCTGCATGAGGAAAAACTAATAACTGTCCCCTGATAACTGAATCTTTACCAATTAAAATTAAGTCTGGGTTCTTAGCTAAATTATCGATGTTCGCCTCTGCAAAAATCTTCACAGATGGTTGCATAACACTATTGTGGTGAAAGCTTGTGTATTTTTCTAGCCGGATTGCTAAATTAATAATATATTTGATGTATTTAACGAAAATATAAATAATATAATTCATTCTTGTAACCAATTCTAAGAATTTAATAACAATAAAGTTTTATTCACAATTTTATTTAAAACATCATTTAAATTTCTCTTTTCTGCTTGTTTTAAATAATTAAAAATAATAGATTTCGCCTGCTCATTTTCTACAGGAGCCAAAGGAAAATTGTTGATTTGGTCTTTATAGTAAACAGAATTAATTTTTTGTTTCTGGCAATGAGTTCCACTACCATCGAAACCAATATTTTTCACTAAAGATTGTACTGGATGAAGTGTTAACCCTCTAAGTATAAATATAGTTAAATACCATCGAACATCCCATGTATCTAAATTAGTACGAATTTCTGATTGAAGCATTTTAAAAAATGGATATGAACCATTAAAATCAAATATATATCTAAGGTTTTTATCGGTTTCTAATATTTTATAGCCTGCCATTTTATGGTCAAAGTTTTTCCAAGACCTCTGCCAAGTTGCCCATCCCCAAGCTGTTATAAAAGGCAAAAAAATCGCATCTGTTTTTACATCTAGTTCAACAGGATACATGTGTCCAGAAATCTGCATTATTTCAGGATAATCTTTATATAAGTTTAGAGCTTTATTCATATAGTCAAGAAAGAAGGGTGAAAGAAGCAAATCATCTTCAAGTACAATAATTCGACCGTATTTTTCACAAACTTCTGTTACACCACTAATTATCGAGTTAGCACATCCCATATTGCTTTCACGCTCAATAATATGTACATTTTTACACCACTGTTTACTTCTAACTACTTCTCTGACCTGCTTGACATTTTTCTCATCTTCTGTATTTTTGGGGCCATCACAAAAGATAAATAACTCACTTTGATCTGCCCACTCATTTTGAGCTAAGGATTCTAAAGATTGACGTGTATGCTCTGGTCGTTTATAGGTGAAAAAGGCAATTGGTGAAACTTCCATAAAAACTCACTAACAAAGTTGTTTTTCAGATAAAAAATTAATTTTTTATTTGATAAAGAAAATCATGATATGAAAGCTGTTCGACTAAATTGTAAAAAGGCTCTAACAAAGCTTGAATTTCTTCAAAAAATCTTGCTTCTATAAGGATATAGCGTGGTTTATATTTGTGTAAATTCAACCCTAATAAAACATTAATTTCATATCCTTCTACATCTAAAGATAAAAAATCTATAGTAGGTAAATAAGGAAACTCATTTAATATGGATTCAAGAGTTTTTGTAGGGACACTGACAGTATAAGATTTGGCTATTTTTTGACATTTTAAACCATCTTCAATATGCTTTGCTTGCAATTCTTGACTTTTCAGTGAACCTTCTACTACTGACATAAGATTGGCATAATGCATTTCTACAAAACTATCATCTAATTCTTGAGAAACCAAAGCATAATTATATACTGACGAGTTACTTCTTGTACGTTTACACTTATTAAATAAATAAGGAATCGGTTCAACCAAAATGCCACGCCAGCCTAAAAACTTTTCTAAATAATAAGTATTACTTTGGCTATACCCATCATTTGCACCAACTTCAATAAAGAAACCATTTGAGAAATTTAGATACTTTTCAAGCTTAGTATCTAAGTTATTTAATGAGGGTCTAGAATATTTTGAATTGCCACAAACTTCATAAACTTTACGGCGGAGTAACTCTAATTTTTTTTTCATGTTAATAACTAGCTTTGTATATTTTCAATGCTGAATTGTAAATCTGGATGATTTGATTTCTCACCCACATTTAAGCATTCCGATGTTTGAGACTACCAATTCCGTGTACTGGTTGGCGGTCAGAAGCAGGACTAAAATTGAAATATCTAGAAAAGAAAAATGATGTTGTCCAAGTATAAGAGTTAATTGGGCCAAACCCTGCCATATCTACTTGAATGAGGTTTGATTCTCGTAAAAAATTACTTGCTTTTTCTTGCCAATCAGAATTATCAAGTACAATTATGCCAGTTTCGCTTAACTTTTCTCTGGCTATAACAGCACATTCATAGCGATCGCTACCATCAATTATGATAACATCGAATTTATGATTGTAATCTAATATAGAGTTTATATAGCTTTTTTTTTCATTGATTAATAAGTAATCAACATTTTTTGGTAACCTATTTTTTATTTTGTTATACCACTCTTCATTATCTTCAATCGAAACCATTGTTTTGCATCGTTCAGCCCAGAAAATAGAGGAATATCCAGAGCCATATTCAAATATTACTTTGTCCGAAAAATCGAGTTGTTTAATATATTCAATAGCTGGATATGTATACCAAGGTATTGGTTTACCATACTTGTCAAGACATACCCAGTCTTGGGCTGTTTTGAAATGTCCATATTCAAAACTTAATGTTTGATAAGCCTTCAGAGAACTTTTTATACTTGCTGAAACTAGTTTTTTCAGAATTAGTTGAATCATTTTTTTCGGTATTTAAAATTCAAATGTTGTAATGCAGATTTTCAAAACCTTAATTAATGCAAATAGCAGAAATTATCTTAAGCTCTAAAAAATGCAAATGATTTAATCTGAAGCCAAAATAGCTTTTGAGTTTTTGAATGAATAGCATGAATTAAAAATCCAGAAAATGCATAAGAAAATACAGTAGCGATCGCAGCACCGACCCCAGTATAAGTAGGAATCAAAAATAGGTTTAACAGAACATTAATAATTGCACCAATTAAAGTTCTGTACATAGAAAGGTGCGTTAAACCTTCTGCAACAAACCAAGAAGATGTGCCAACCCCCATAAAAACAAACAAAGAAGCCCAAATGTGAATAGCTAATACTTGCTCTGCATCAGCATATTCTTTGCCAAACAGTGTCGTCACTATTGTTCCTGATACAAATGTCATAGGGACAGCAATCACTATAGAAAGCAATACCAGTAAACGCAGCAATTGTCCTATTCGTCGATAATATAAAGCTTCATTAGTTGCTTTAGCTGCAAAAATTGCTGGAGTAACTGAAGAGGCGATCGCCATCGGGATAAAGTACCAAACCTCAGAAATTCGAGCCGCAGCCGAGTAAATACCGACAGCACCATTACCAACCATTTCCCCTAACATAATCTGGTCAATTTTCATATAAATGACAACAGTTAAACCAGAAAACATCAAAGGCCAGCTTTCTTTGAATAGAAGTTTAGCAATTGGAAAACTCCAAGACCACAACCACAACGAGTAGCCCTTAATTCTGTAAGCGATCGCCAAACATATAGCACCTAATGCAATCTCTGCTAAAGCTGCCCAGGCAAAAGCAATTAATGGGGCGTGTATGACAATCAAAGTCACTTCTAGCAGGCTAATCAGTACAAACGCTATAGTTTTGGCAAGCACGGTGTACTTTGACTGCACTTGAGACTGAAACCAAAGATTGATTGTGTCAAAAGCCTGAAAAATTCCTGCTGTTGCCAAAATTGCTACTAACCACACGTTTAGCTTTTCATCCTGGCGTAACCAATAAATAGAGGCAGTTGCTAACAACACAGATCCTACCCCACCAAAGAATTTGAGCCAGAAAGCTGTTCCTAAAATTTGCTCTTTGCTCCAAGAGTCACGCACAATGTGGCGAACTGCAACACTGTCTAACCCCAAATTAGCAAACGGACTAAACAGTGCAACAAAGGCAACGGCATAGTTAAACAAACCGTACTGCTGCGCTCCTAAATAGCGTGCAATCCATATACTCAGAACTATCCCAACAACCATGCGAAAAATTTGATCTGCGAAAAGCCAACCTGTGTTCGCAATAATGGCACGCAGTTCAGAGCCAAGGTTTTTCTTAAACGGCAATAATTTCTGAATATTGTACTTACCTAGCATGAAGTCCAAATATATACGTAATTAAGAAACACCGATGTTAGGTGGCTGAGACTTCTTCTTGCGAGTTGGGGCGGAACCCTCATGGTAGTGATTGTAGTAGTAGCCGTAGCTGCTTCCTGTACTTTCTCCATTCACTACCATTCCCAAAACTCGCTGTTCAGACTGCTCTAACAATATCTTCATATCAGTAGCCACGGTAGATTTAACTAAACCAGAACGTACAACCAGTAGTATCCCATCTGCGAGTTTACCCAAGAACATTGCA
Source organism: Nostoc sp. (assembly GCF_036916655.1). Lineage (GTDB taxonomy): Bacteria > Cyanobacteriota > Cyanobacteriia > Cyanobacteriales > Nostocaceae > Nostoc. The sequence continues at coordinate 287,339 of NZ_JBALFY010000101.1, read as the reverse complement.
TCAGCGAATATACTTAATGGAGGAGTATCTATAATTACAAAATCATAGTCTCTGCTAGCCTCAGCAATTAAAGACGACATCTTCTGTGAATCGAGTAATGCTCCTGGATTAGGTGGTATTGTACCAGATGTTAATAGCTCCACATTAACCAGTGCTTCTTGGGTAGCATTTTGCAACGTAGTCTGAGCAACTAGCACATTACTCAACCCCATCAGATTAGGTAGTTGCCAAATTTGTTGTTGACGTGGGTGACGCATATCAGCATCCACTAATAGGACTCTGCGTCCCATCTGCGCCGTGGCTACTGCCAAGTTAGCTGCAATATAGGATTTACCTTCAGATGGAATTGAACTGGTAATTACAATTACTTTCAGTGTTTTATCACTAAGGGCAAAACCTAAGTTAGCTAGAAGCATCTCAAAGGCTGCATTGATTGCTGAATGGGGATTGTTGAGTACAGGCAGTTCTAACTGATTGTCTGTAACATCCTCTGTGGCTTTTTGAACATATAAAGGAATCGTACCTAATAAGGGATAGCGTAAAAGCTCCTTAGCAGCTTCAACTGTCTTGAGGGATTTATCTGTACTTTCCAGGATCAGAGCTGTTCCTACAGCCAGCACAATCCCCAAAAATCCACCCAATATTAGATTTAGAGCAATGCGGGGAGAAATTGGCTTTTCGGGAACTAAAGCCTCAGAGATAACTCTTGCATTACCCACATTCTGGTTCTCTACGACCTGCACTTCTTGCAACCGCTTTAGCATCTGTTCATAAGTAACTCGTGCTACTTGCTGCTGTCGTTCTAGTTGTTGCTGTTTTTGTTGCAGTCGGGGTATAACTCTCAACCGTGTTTGAGTAAGTAAGAATGCCTCGCTTAAGACTTCTACTTGATGTGCGAATCCGAATCGTTCTACCTCTGACTCTGCTAAATTAGCACTCAGAGTTTGTTTGAGGTCTCCAATCTGTAAGTTCTTTTCTGGCACAAACTGGGAACTATTAAAAGTTTTGGTAACTCGCTGTTTGAGTTGTTCTCTAAGAGCTTGTTCTTTGCTAATCAAGTTGACGACGGTTGGGTGTTCATCTTGAAAGCGAGAGCGTTCGATGGCTAATTCGTCTTGTACTTTCTGGTATTCAGTTAGTACTTGCTGGATACCAGGGGAGCGATTGAGAGTGCTAAGTGCGATCGCCTCCTGACTAGTTAATTGCAATTGACTTTGCAAAGTTTGAGAGCGAGAGTTAGCATTTGCCAAAGCTGCTTGGGCTTTGGTAATTTGGTCTGATAGCTCATTGAGTCTTTCTACCCCAGTTTTTGCTTCTTCTTCTAGAGCAACAACGCCATTTTCTTCTCTAAAACGACGCAATGCCGCTTCTGCTTCTATAACTCTCTTCTCAAAGTCAGGTAACTGGTTGCTCAAGAATTCCCGCGCTGCTGTCGCTTCTGCTCGGTTCGTGCGAATGTTATTTTCTAAGTAATTAGCCATTAACACTCTTATTACCTCTGCCGCTTGTTTGGGGTCGGTACTGCGGTATGAAAGCTCCATAACATCCGTACCCCTGATACTCTTGAGCTTCAGTTGTTTGATAAACCCATCAATTACCTGGGGTCTGCCCACTTTGTCCTTTAATTGCAGATTAGCAATTGTTTTTTGGACAATAGTATTTGAGCGGATGACTTCCGCTTCTGTATCTAAGGGGTTACTGAGGCTTGTTACACCACTGAGTTGTCCAACCTGATCGCTTAAACCTGTAAGTGAAGAAACACCATTCTGCTTGTTGAAAAGCAACTTGCCTTTCGCCTCGTAAATTGGCTTTTGGATGAAAGTGAATAACCCTGTCATTCCAAACACAGATCCTATGACAATTGCTATGAGTAACCAACGTCTTTTTAGGATCAGCCAGTACTGATGAAAATCTACTGAGTCTCGGTCTTCTTGGTTAGAAGGCATAAATAAAAATGTTAAAGCGCTCAAGAAGAGTGCCTAATTTGAGCCTGATTTGCTTTCAATGAAATTATCCATACTATTTTTAGCAATTTCTGCGTAAATTGCTTACGTATTTGTACTAGTTTTTCTTCAGGCATTAATATTAAATTAAGTAATTATTCGGTTTTAAAACGCTTTGTAGAAATACTACAAGTGTGGAGACACGTAATATAACGTGAAAGTACGTAATATTACAGCGTATAAATGAGGTACGCAAATAGGTGAGCATCTATGCACCTCTAGGAGTATCTGTGTTCAGACAAAGTTCTGATAGCTGGAAGCCACCACCGTTGAGATTTCTCTCTGTGGTTAATTATTTCTGTACTTTATCCATGTGGGAAAGGCTAGATTAATGAGCATCACCTTTTCTGCGAACAATCGAGGAAATAAGTTACAACAAATCCAGAATATTCTGCCTATATTGCTTTTGGTGGGGGATGTTCTTGGCTTACTCCTTAGTTTTACTCTTGCCCTATGGTTACGATTCGGTCAACCAATTGATGGTTTCGATCTGGTTTTTTATGGATTTTTCCTGTTAACTCTCGTGGGGCTTTATCTAACAAACTCTTACCAACCAGACACGCAAATTGCAGGTTTACGAGCTCCGGCTCGGATTTTGATCAGCAATATGATAGTTGGTGGAATCACCGCTGCTCTAGTTTACTTAGCTGGTGTATGGGGACAATACCAGCTTTTTGGGCGGGGAATTTTGCTACCAAGTTTAGGGGTCTTTACAATCTGGGCAGTGATGTTGCGCCTGTTAGCAGTAAAGTGGGTGCGATCGCACACTCAACAGAGTCGGTGGCTAATGCTAGGTGCTAGCGAAACATCTCTCCAGTTTGGACAAATATTCCTAGAATCCAACTCATTAGGAAGATTGTTTGTCTTATCAGAAACTAGTCAAAATACAACTCAGTCAACAGACAATCGCTTAAATCATGTAGGTAGCCTTAATGACTTACCTAACTGGATTCAACAGTCATGGTCAGGTGTAATAGTGGCAACCCAAATCGACTTATCTGATACGGATGTACGGCAGTTAATGGATATACGGCTGAAAGGTATTCCAGTTTACAGATTACTAGATGTTTGCGAAACCTTATGGTATAAAGTTCCTTCATCCTTAATACAGGATAGTTGGTTGGTTTTTAGTGCTGGATTTAACCTGTTGCCTGCTGGTATCAGTCTCAAGCTGAAGCAGTTCATAGATATGATTTTTGCAGGGCTGTTACTCTTAATTCTTTCCCCACTCATGCTACTTGTAGCATTGATAATCAAGATAGATAGTCCAGGTTCAGCATTCTACACCCAGCTACGGACAGGTTTGCACGGCAAGCCATTTCGGGTTTATAAATTCCGCTCCATGTATCAGGATGCTGAGAAACAAGGGGCGCAGTGGGCAAACAAAGGCGACTCTCGCATCACTAGAGTCGGACGCTGGTTACGAATTATGCGAATCGATGAACTACCGCAAATTGTGAATGTGTTGCGGGGAGAGATGAGCCTAATAGGCCCGCGTCCAGAGAGACCAGAGTTTGATGTCAAGCTCAAACAAGAGATTCCCTATTATGACGTTCGTTATTTGGTCAAACCAGGAATCACTGGTTGGGCGCAGGTAATGTATCCCTACGGTGCTTCGACTGAAGATGCTTACGAAAAGTTGGCTTACGACCTCTATTACATCAAAAACTATTCTCTATGGTTGGATTTAGCGATCGCTTTTAAAACCGTTCGAGTTGTTTTGTTAGGTAAAGGTAGATGAATAAAAAAGTTTTAGTCACAGGTGGTGCAGGCTATATCGGCTCTCATGTTGTGCGGCAATTAGGTGAGGCAGGTTACGACATAGTAGTGTACGATAACTGCTCTACAAGTTCGCCAAAGGCAGTACTATACGGTGAGTTGGTTGTTGCTGATTTAGCTGATATAGACCGTCTTTACCAAATATTTGCAAAGCATAAATTTAGTGCAGTGCTGCACTTTGCCGCCAGTCTGATTGTGCCAGAATCAGTTACTCGTCCCTTAGATTACTACGCCAACAACACCCGCAATACTCTGAATTTGCTCCGCTGTTGTAGCGTGATGGGTGTTAACAAAATTATCTTTTCGAGTACCGCTGCTGTTTACGGGCAACCTCAAGAAAATCCCGTCACTGAGTCTACCCCAACACTGCCAATTAACCCCTACGGACGCTCAAAGCTTATGAGCGAATGGCTCATTTCTGACTACGGCAAGTCTTCTCAATTGCGCTACGTTATTCTCCGGTATTTCAATGTCGCTGGAGCAGATCCCGCAGGCAGACTAGGACAGATGTCACCAGAAGCATCTCATCTGGTGCGATCTGCTTGTGATGCAGCGCTCATGCGGAAACCAGGAGTGCGAATTTTTGGCACTGATTTTCCCACACCAGATGGAACAGGGATTCGGGACTATATTCATGTTGAAGATTTGGCAGCAGCTCACTTAGATGCTTTGTACTACTTAGAGCGAGGTCAAGAAAGCCAACTTTTCAACTGCGGTTATGGACATGGCTACAGTGTACGGCAAGTCATTGAACGGGTAAAGGCAATTTCTGGAGTAGATTTTCCTGTACTCGAAACCGATCGTCGTCCTGGAGATCCAGCCTGTGTCACCGCCAATGCAGATAAAATCCGCAAACTTTTAAGCTGGAAACCGAAATATAACAACCTTGACCAGATTATACGCACCACCTTGGCGTGGGAAATGCAACGGGAAGGTTTGATACGTACTGCATAGATTTTAAAACCCAACAATTGGCTATTTTTCAAATATCTTTTAACAAGCCCAAACGAGGGCAGAAACTCTCAAGTATTTGCCAAGTATTAAAAATAATTTCAGAAATAGAGCTATTTATATTATGCGGATTTGGAAAGTTGCAATTTGTACTTCAGCTGCCCTGGTTGGTTGTCAACTAGGTCATGGCGCTTATGCCACTTTGAGCAAGACTGCTACGTCTGCAACCATGAATCTTAAACCACCAGATGAAGTTCTGATCAGCCAAAGCTTAGTGGTGAGGGCTAGCCCTGCTGCTGAAGCTCAGTACTTGCAGGGGACTGAGGCTCGTCAATTAAGCGATCGCTTAACGGAGAAATTGCCAAATAGTATCAGAGTACAGCAGCAGGAGAATACAAGCACTAAGGAAAAACTAAATGGATCTCGTGTTGCTCAACAGACAACGACACTATCAGATGTCCAAGGAAATTGGGCACAAAGTTTCATCGAACCTTTGATAGCGCGAGGGATTATTCGAGGATTCCCAGATGGCACTTTCCGTCCAGACCAACCAGTAACACGCGCTCAATTCGCCACTATGCTTCAGAAAGGTTTTCCGAAACCTACTGTTCGCAATGCTGTGCAATTTGTGGATATACCCAGCAATTATTGGGCTAACGATGCTATTCAAGCTGCATACAAAACGGGTTTTCTAGAGGGATATCCCAACAATATCTTCAATTCTGAGCAAAATATCCCTCGCGTTCAGATATTAGTTTCTCTGGTCAGTGGTCTGAATTTATCCACGAACACAACAACGCCAAAAGATTTAAATACTTATTTTCAGGATGCCTCTCTAATTCCTGATTATGCCCGCGAACAAGTTGCTGCTGCTATACAGAACCGTCTGATTGTTAATCATCCCGATGTTCAAGTGCTAAATCCGAATCAGGTAGCTACACGGGCAGATGTGGCAGCATTAATCTATCAAGCCTTAGTCAAGGACGGAACGCTTCCGGCATTAACAACCTCTGAAACTGTAACTCAATATGTCGTAGAGTACAAACCACCACAAAATAATCCTCCTGAAACAGCCCAAATTGAAGATTTACGCCAACGTTTTCGCCTACCACCAATATCTTCAAACAAATTGAGGCTAATTACAGGATTTATCAATGTGCCTGGTTTATCTGTTTCTACTCCTACTGCTTATGGTGCAGAATTTGGTGATGTTTTTGTGGGAGCTAGTTACCAAGCAAGGACGCGTTTTACTAATACTGATGATGGTGGAATCGTGTTAGGGTTTGGTTTAGGAGAACGGCAAATAGTAGGTTTAGAAGCCGCTGTTTCTTCTTTTTCTACATTTAGAGAAGGTTTTTTCACAAACGGAGGTGTTAGTTTTAAGCTTCACCATTTGTTTCCCAATAACTTGGCGATCGCTGTTGGAGTAGAAAATGCAGCTACGTTCGGTTCTCCAGATGGGGGAAGCAGCGTTTATGGCGTTGTTAGTAAAGTTTTCCAGTTGAAAAATGATACTACCGAACCTTTTAGTACTGTCACTGTGTCTTTAGGTTTGGGGGGGGGTCGTTTTCGCTCAGAATACGATGTTCAAAAAGGCATAGACTCTGTTAACGTGTTTGGCAGTGTCGCGCTAAGACTAGCTGAACCAATATCGTTAATAGCAGACTGGACTGGTCAAGATTTGACAATCGGTACTTCTATTGCTCCCTTCCGAAATATTCCGTTTGTGATTACTCCTGCTGTTGCTGATATTACCGGCAATGCTGGTGATGGTGCTAGATTTATTCTCGGTTTCGGTTTTGGCTATCTTTTCTAAATACTTTTAAACATCATGAATAATATTGGATATTTTTCCTTTCGTCTGAGTTTAAGCTTTACTTTTGGAGCAGCTTTAATGCTTTTTCAAACATCGCTACCAGCTCAAGCTCAAACTGGTAACCAGTCAGATGTCACTGGTGCGATCGTTACAACTAGCGACATCACAGGCGGTACTTTTACTAAGCCTTCGGTAGGAGGAAACGTTCAAGTTGTATTTTCCAGCTATAGCGTCCAGGTTGTTGTCAACGATGCTGCTCTTGAAATACTCCGTCAGCTAAATATAAACAGCTTAACTTCACCAGATGGTAACCCTATTCCTTTTGAGACACAACAGACTTTACTAAGTGTTCTAACAGCATCAAGGTCAGTACAAGGGAACGCGAACGATAGACTGACGAACTCATTAAGTAGTGTTCAGAGTGGGTCTATAGTTAACCAAGCTCAACAATTAGTCAATAGCTTGCAAGGTTTGCTAACAATTGATTCAGCTATTACAACTAAGTTAGCAGATGTCCAATTTAATGAATCTCAGTTAAACACAGCGATTAATACTCAGAATGCTGTGAATATTGATAATTTTACTATTACTCCAATTCCAGAGAATGCTTCACTAAATATTTTTACAGGTTCTAAATATGAGCAAGGTAATCCTGAACTATTTACTACGATAAGTACAGAAGATATACTGAATCTAATGCTAGTGCAAGTTCAAAATGTGAAAATTAATCCAACTCGATTAATGATAGCAGTCAAAGCTTATAATAATTTAATTGATAATAGCTCTGCACAGTTTCTAAATAATCCACCACCTGAATTATTAGCTGTTCAATCGGTACTATCACAATTGATAAAAAGTTTATGATGAGTGGATTTATCAGATATTTGGGTATCTGGCAGGTGATTTCCATAGTAGAGACGTTGCAATACAACGTCTCTACACGTATGAAATGTATCCTCACAATCCTTAAAAAAGTAGTCAAATCGCGGAGCGTCTTTAAGAGTTGAAATCGCAAAGACTGAGATTGCCACGCTTCACTTCGTTCCGTACCCTGCGGGTTCTCCGTTCGCGTAGCGTTCCGTAGGAAAGGAGTACGCAATGACATTTTATATTTAATTGCGTCTACTTAATTACCAGGTAGATTATTTGGATCTACACCTATAGAACGTAAATACTGGGCTAATTGTTCAGTCCTTTGTCGTTCTTGTTCAGTCTGCGATCGCTCCTGTTGTACCTGTTCTGCATCTGTCAAATAACGTTGTCCTTGCTCGTCATACCAACATAAAAACTCCTGTTGTATGCCGCCAATTACACCTTGGTGTCGCCCAATACTTAACCCCAACTCTGGCATCAAATAGGGTTCACCTATTTGTAGTTGGTAGTTTTCATCGATCAACTTATACACTTCAAAGGGTTGATGTTGATCGCGTCGCCAAAACTCAGGGTTATAAATTACGTAGTACAGTACACCGAGTTTTCTGTATATATCTAGCTTCTCGTCGTATTCACCCCCTGGGGTGTGCGATACCATTTCTAATGTGAAGATTGGAACTATCCCATTTTCTTCCCAAACTGCGTAACTTTTGCGTGATTTGCCTCCCTTTTTTCGTTCTACTCCCACACTTAAAAAAGCATCTGGCACTACAGCTACTCTGGGATTTACTCCTGTAGTGTGATACACTCCCATATCTACTCCGAAGTACCAATCCATACGATTTGCCCAAATAGAGTTGAGTAAAAAGAGTAAAATATTGGGCAAAAAATTTTGGTCTTCGTTATCCACTGGCGTATCGTCTGAACAGGGAAGTTCGTCAGTCGTCGGTAACGCATTTTTGAGATCGGGTGAGAGCATAACCGTTGTCTCGCTGGCGTTTGATGCCTTTATTATAAATGGGTTAAACAATTTTGGATTTTGGATTTTAGATTGCTTCTGTGCGAAACTCTGTTTGTGTGCGTACTTGAGCAAACTCTCCAAGATAGATTTTGACTCTTCAATCCAAAATTTAAAATTTAAAATCTAAAATTCGGTGACAAAAAGTTTAGCGTTTGGGTGTAACTTCACCAAACTTAATCAAAAGTGCGATCGCAATACTAACAAGTAAAATTAACGTCATACTCAAGGCTGAACCAAATCCCCAATTTTGCGTTGCTCCAAGAAACTGGTTATAAACTAACCGCGCCGCCGTCATACTAGAAGCACCACCAAGTAATTCTGGATCGACAAAATCCCCCAAACCTGTGATGAATACAAGCACGGATGCAGCCGCAATTCCCGAAAAAATTTGCGGTACAGTTACTTGGAAAAAAGTTTCCACCGGATTTGCACCTAAATCAGCCGCCGCTTCTAGTAACCGCTTGTCTAGCTTTTCCAGAGAGGCATATAAAATCAAAACCATATATGGTAACAAGCTGTAACTCATGCCAATCAATACAGCTTGACTATTGTTCAGTAATTCCAAAGTAGGTAAGCCTAAATTGCTGAATAAACTGTTCAATAAGCCAGTAGGACGAAGAATGGTAATCCAAGCATAAGAGCGGAGTAACGAAGAAGTCCACAAAGGTAGGACAAAGCCTAATAACAGTAAATTTCGCCAACGTTGTGGCGCTATTTGAGCAATCCAATAGGCGACGGGGAAGCCCAAAATTAAACAAATGATTGTAGTGCCAAACGCAAAAAATAGCGATCGCCCAATTACTTGCACGTAAAGAGAGTCAAATATTCGGATATAGTTTTTGAATCCGTTGGGGTTAACTATATCTCCTGGTCGGATATCTGCAACTAAACTTAACTCGAAAATTATCAAAGCTGGCAACACCAACAAAAGTAATAACCAAATCCCAGATGGTGCAAGTAATACCAAGGGTTGGAGCCAATTTACTTGTGGGCGATGCAATTCTTCTATTTTAGAAATATTATTTTTTTCCAAATTAATCACTCCTAACTCCTAAATCAATTAGCTACTAGTTAATTGAGTCCAATAGCGATCGTAAACCTCTTCAAATTCCTGTACAGGAGCAAGACGTTCACAATTTTTTAAAAGTGACTCTGGCGGAAACAAATTAACGTTGCTTTGGATTATTTTTGGCAATCGCTTAAATCCGGCGCTATTTGGTGTAGAAATGTTTAGGCGTTGACTAATTTGGGCCGCTATTTCTGGTTGCAAAATCATGTTAATCCAAGCATAGGCTCCAGCCCTGTTGGGGGCTGTTTTGGGAATTACAATAGTGTCTGTCCATAATGAAGAACCACTGCGAGGAATCACATATTTTAGTTTAGGGTTTTCTTGAGAGATTTTCACTGCATCTGCTGAATAACACATTGCTAGTAGCAAATCTCCTGCCAGGATTTGATTTTGCCAAGCGTCGGTATCAAAACGTGCGATCGCAGGTTTTAGCACCTTCAATTTTTCATAAGCTTGTTTAATTTCTTGTTCATTTTTGGAGTTGTAAGAATAACCTAGCATTCGTAACGTTGCACCCATTACTTCTCGAACATCATTGAGCAAAGTCATCCGTTGATTAAGTTGCTCTTGATTTTGCCAAAGATAATCCCAATCTTGTGGTGCATCTTTAATTTTTTCGGAATTGTAAAGTAAACCTGTTGTCCCCCAGTTAAAAGGGATACTGTAGCGGTTATTGCGGTCATAACTAGGATTCTGAAACCGGGGAAATAAATTCTCTAGACCGATTAAGCGATCGTGATTTATTTCTGTTAGCAAACCCTTGTCTACCATCTTCTGCACCATGTAATCAGATGGGTTGATGATACTGTAAGTGCCACCGCCTCCAGCTTGCAATTTAGCCAGCATGACATCATTAGAATCATACACATCCGCTAGCACTTTCATGCCAGTTTGGGTACTAAAGGTTTTCAATAATTCGTTGTCAGTATATTGTGTCCAGGTAAAGATATAAAGTTGGTCACGCTGACTATTCGTATTAGAATTAGCACGTACTTCAGCCAGCTTCCAGCCACAACCAGCTAAAGATAAGCTAGAAAGTGCTGCCACTCCTTTTAAAAATTGGCGTCTGTTAGTCATTAAGTTAATAGTCAATCATTTTTTGTATTGTTGCCAATTGATTTTAGATATATTTTTAATTGCAATGTTCATAGCCAGCTTAAACATTAACTTAAGTGTATATACTTGTGCAACTGTTAATAATTTACCTTTGTCGGACTGGAGATTGGGAACTGGGTACTGGTTAATAAATTCCTTGATTGTTTTTAGGACTTACGCAAAAGTACACACGGTAGGGCAATTCATGTAGACTCGAACGCGAGTGCGTCTCCAAGAGTTGCGGCTTCCCGCAGGGTATTGCCCCTACCTGAAAATAAGTGTTTCGGCTATTGTTTGCGTAAGTCCTGGTTTTGATTGGGGTCTGAATCCACATATTTAATCTTCTCAGTCCCCAATTCCTAGTCCCTAATCCCCAGTCCCCAGTCCCCAGTCCCCAATCCCCAGTCCCCAATCCCCAGTTCAACTCACTGTAATAACTGTTCCCACACTCTCATTAGCCGATCTATCCACCGCACACACGGCATAGGTTCCGGCTTGTTGGACGGTAGCGAAAGTTGTGCCAGCAGATAAAATTCGCCCAATTGTCCAAGTATCGCCAGTTTGTCGATAAAGTGTCCAAGAACGAACTGGCTGATTATCTCCAGGCTGCCAACTCAGTTTGCGGTTATTAACTTGTAGTCCAATGGGTGCAGGGGGTGGTGTTGTATCTTGCCAGGGCAAAGTTGGCGGTAGTGCAGGTTTGTTATAAAGCAAACTTTGGAATTTATCAGCAATTCCCTGACTATTTTCTGTTAAAACACTGAGGTTAAAGAAGATATTACCCAGTGACAACTGTCCAGCTTGGCTACGACTAATTTTCACCTGCTTTTCAATTTCATCACTCTCTCGACTCTTATTGCTTGGTTCTGTTAAATTGTTACCAGCGTAAACGTGTCTTTGCTTTGTGTTTACCTGTGTCCACCACTGTAACAACGCCGGATAACTTTGTTGTGGTTGATCTGTGCGCCAGTAAAGTTGAGGCGCGATATAATCAATCCAGCCTTCTTCTAACCATTTTTTTGAGTCGGCATACAGCACGTTGTAAGCATCTAACCCAGTAATACCAGTGGGTTGTCCAGGGCGATAAATCCCAAAGGGACTAATACCAAATTTAACGTCGGGTTTGGTTGCTTTAATTCCCTGGTAGAGGCGCTGTACCATTTTGTTAACATTGTCCCGTCGCCAGTCGCCAAGGCTGAGAGTACCACCAGCTGCCTTATATGCAGCGTAAGTTTTGTCATCGGGGAAAGACTGTCCCTCAATAGGATATGGATAGAAATAATCATCTAAGTGAATGCCATCAACATCGTAGCGCTTCACTACATCGATGATTACGTTATACGCTCTATCCTGAACTATTTTCAGTCCTGGGTCCATCCACCGTTGAGTTTTCCACAAATAAACACTTTCTGGATTGGTAGCTGCTATGTGGGGACGGACGGTTTTGGCTGGGTCAGTGGAAGTGCTAGCGCGGTAGGGGTTAAACCAAGCATGGAGTTCAATATTGTGCTTATGACATTCTGCGATCGCAAACGCTAAAGGATCATAAAATGGTTCTGGTGCTTTTCCCTGAGTCCCAGTAATCCAAGCACTCCAAGGCTCTAATTGGGATTCATACAAAGCGTCACCCTCTGGCCGCACCTGGAAAATGAGGGCATTGAAGTTTAACGCTTGTAATTTAGTAATAATCTCGGTGAGTTCAGCTTTTTGTTGGGCAACAGGAAGTCCCGCTTTAGAAGGCCAATCACCATTCCACACAGATACAACCCATGCACCCCGGAATTCCCGGCTATGATTTACCTTTACACTACCGATAGGTGTAGGTGTAGGTGTAGGTGTCGGCGTTGGCGTGGGTGTCGGTATCGGTATCGGCGTTGATATTGGTGGCTGCACTAGGTAACTAGAGGCAATTTTTTCTGCCTTACCTAAATACACTAAAGCTTGATAAATAATCACTGCCACATCTGCACGGGTGGCTGCGAGATTAGGATTGAGTAATTTGATATTTGGGAAACTAACCACCAATCCCGCGCTGGTGGCAATAGCTACCTGATTTCTACCATACTCAGGAATCTGAACATAATCTTGATAAATCTGTGAAAGTTGTGAGAGGAGGTCAGATTTTATCTTAGTAGCAACTTCTAACCCTCCTACCAAAGCAACTAAGACTTCTACTCTCGTAATTCGGTTAGCGGAACGGAAAGTTTTATCAGGAAACCCACTAAGAAACGCTTTTTCGTAAGCTGTTTGAATGGCGGCTGCTGCCCAATAATTAGTAGGTACATCAACAAAAGGGACATACTGCCGCTTCTTGGAAATTGTCCCAAATGCGTTAGCGATGATGGCAGCAAATTCAGCGCGGGTAACAGAGTTATCGGGGCGATAAATGCCGTTAGGCAACCCACTGACAATACCACGTTGGGCTAAGGCTGTAATAAATGAGCGTGCCCAATGGTTTTGAATATCCGAGAAGGGAGTAGCAATAGATACCATTGTTGATTGCAGCTAGCTGGCCTTGATTTTGATTTCCTTAGTTAATCTAGCAATTTTGTTGGCAATCGCTGCTGCAATGTCTTGTAAACTTTTTTGGGGATTGGGTAATATTATTCGGTTAAGGCAAGAGACACGATGAATCGCCGTCTCTACAATAATCACTCTTTTGTAGAGACAGCGATTTATCGCGTCTTTGCGAATCATTTATGGCATCTTCTATTTAGCGATCTAAAATTTTCATCAAAAAACCTTAATCTAACAGCATTCTGGGGATTAGGTATTCAGAAAATTGTTCTCTAGCCCCCAATACCCAGTCCCCAATCCCCATTCAGATAGAACGCGCATTCAATGACAACATTACGCGAGAAATGCCAGTGAAAATAACACTGACACCAACTAGTGTGCCAAGAAGCCAGGGCGCATTGAAGGGCCATTGGAACCAAATCATTGCACCTAAGACTAGCGTAATAATGCCATCACCTAGTATCCACGTCCAGTTGTTTTGGGAGCGTAACTGGAATGCCAGAATTAACTCGAATGTGCCTTCAGTCAGCAAAAAAGTACCAAGCAACAGAGTTAGGGTAAGAACACCTGTATAAGGGTAAACAAACAACATTATGCCTGTTGCAATATAAAGTCCGCTCAAAAGAAGTTTCCAAATAAAACCTCCTCCTTCGCGGGTTTGAGTGGCATAAACTAGTTTTGTAAATCCGGCGAAAATCAAAATCCCTGCAATCCAAGTTTCGGCGAATAGGGTGGTGAAGTTAGGCACTGCGATCGCAATCACCCCTAAAACACTCAGGAGAATACCAGTTATCAGCGATCTATTAACATCTTTCTTAATATCTTTAGAAATATCGGTTGTCATACAAATCTTTCCCTCTGCTCAGACTAAACTCTAAATTTAGGTTAGGGAATTTTTTAGTCACAGGGTATAACCCATAGGTAGACTCGTCGGTATTAACTTACAAAAGTTCTGCAAGCCTGCTTAGACGCTCATAAACAGAGATGAGGCGATCGCCTTCAAGTTCAACAGAAGTATTTGGATAATTCTGAATGGCTGCAAGTAGTGTAATTTGACCATTTTGTTTAATAGATGCACTTAAAGCACTTCGCAACGCTTGTTGATCTAGTTGTCCTGCGGGAGGATGAACTACCTCACCAATTTGGTTTACTAAAATTGGCCCAGCCCAACTAGAGAGTAAGCTATCTAAAAAGCCAGGATCGGCTTTGATTGGTGCTTTCAGTGCCTTACGAGCTAATTCAGGATCTTGTTTGGCCGCCTGTAAATAAGCTGTTAATGTCGGGGTAGTCTTGCCTGTCTCTGTAAACTGACTTAATTCTTCAACAGATATTTGCCCCTGAAAAGTACCATACTTTAAGATAACTTGCTCGGCAGCATTAGCATTAGTGGTTGAGAATAGAACAATAGCACCTAGGCCTAAAGCTACTGTTTGAGTGAGTAACTTAGCGAATTTCCGACTGTTTAATCGATTGAAAAGTTGATAAATCTGCATTTTGTCTAACTTTAATAATGGTGCGGAGCGTATATAGGCAAAAAATACCTATATCTTAGTATCAAACATTTTCATCAGGCGAAACAGCATGAGGTAGTATTGACTTATCTTCATCTAAGGTTGGTGCAGGTACACCCAAATGCTTCCTTGCGGAATCTTCCGCCAGCTTTCGGTCTTGCTCGTTCTCGAACTGACTCTCATCTAATAAGTGAGGGTTTTTTGCCGCTTCATCTCGGCTTGGTCGATAGCCATTTTTCCACCTGTACTTCCAGTCCATAAGTTGAAAGGCAAATATACTGCAATTTGATTTATTTGTTCTTTATCGTAGGTGTTGAATGGAAAGTGATACTCCTGCTATGGGTTGAAGAGGCTGATCCAGAGGGTATAAATTTAACATCTTAAGAGTAACAACACCTCACAATACATTTAATACATAAATTACGGATAAATACTTATAGATAGCGATCGCAAATCTTAGTATGGTTATGAACTGCGATCGCTATCTGTATTGTTCTTCAAATTTTCACTCAAAAACTATCGGCGATCGCACCACTGAATTTGATCGCAAATACTATACCTACAATTCGTGCAAAAATTAAGGCAGTGGCTCTCAAGCAATATCTCTATAGATATAAATCCAAGAGCTATTTTTTATAAAAATTATACCTGTAGACTCACGTAATTTAAGCTAAAAAAGCTTAATACTAAAAATAACTTTACTAGTCTTGAGTTTAGTTGTAATTAAAAAGCGCAGCCAACGAAAAATAAATAGAAAAAAGTACAACCAATGGCAAATTCTACAGACCACAACCAACAAATTCAAAAACTGCATGAACTAATTAAAGATATTGATTATGGTATGTTTACCACAGTCGATGATGATGGCAGTTTGCATAGTTACCCCATGTCAAAGAGTGGTGAGATTAACTCTGATAGCATACTTTGGTTTTTTACTTATGCTAATTCCCATAAGGTAACTGAGATTGAACACCATAAGCAGGTCAATGTTAGTTTTTCGTCACCCGAACAGCAGCGATACGTTTCTATTTCAGGTACAGCGCAACTAGTGCAAGACCGCAACAAGTTGCGAGAACTATGGAAGCCGGAACTTCAAACCTGGTTTCCTAAAGGGCTGGAAGAACCCAATATTGCTTTGCTCAAGGTGAATATTAACCAAGTTAATTATTGGGAGAGTGTATCGAGCTTTCAGCCACAAACAATTAGTTTTTTGACACCATCACGCCTTTAATTAATTCGTAATTCGTAATTGATAATTTGTAGTTAAGAGTTAAATTACAAATTATGAATTACGAATTTTTTACACATGTGAGTATTGGATAATCTTTCCAAGGATTAAGTATTCTTAATTGCAAAAAACATGGTAGATCATCACAAGAAAGATGAATCAACCCAAAGCATCTATTTTTACTAAAAGGATGTTTGAAAAGTATTAGGCGAATATAATTCGCTACTACACAAACCAAGTCCACCTCCGTGGAAAGCATGAAAAATCAAGGATTTTTAACCCACGGAGGTGGGTTTTATCTGTATAGCCGCGATTTCTAATCGCAAAGACTAAGCTAATCAGCATTCAAGTTGCATAATCAGGGCGGGCAAGATGCCCACCCCACAAGATATTAATAAAGTTTTAATATGCAAATTAAATGTGTTTTAGCTTAGTAACAAATTAGACTTTTCAAACAACCTCTAAGGGGCTTCCACGTAAAAAATATTCAATTAACTCTTGTGGGGTGGGCGTCTCGCCCGCCCAGTCCATAGGGTGGGCAAGATGCCCACCCCAAAATATTGGATAATTTATTTCTTGTAGTTCCCTAAAAAAGGCTACATTATCTATATCGTAGCCCTTTTAAATGTACAGGAACGCAAAATAAGCGGATAAGTATGCAGAGTCTTTTTGAAGAGAAATAGTTACAAATTTCTGCAATGTTGTATTTAGGAAGTCTTAGATGTCGCCCAAACAATTTATTTACTGCTGGCAAAAACGCTTACTTCCCATCTTAATACCTACTGCTGTGCGAGTAGTGGTCATAATTTGTCTAACAGCAGGGGTTTTGGGCATCTGGGGAAGCACTACTTCTATGAGTTATGCTCATGCTCAACTAGTAAGTTCCAATAGAGGCATTCAGGATCAACAGATACCATTAAAACCAACAACGCTAAATGCCACTGTATATCACAGTCCCGATTGTAACTGTTGTGGCGGCTGGATTGATCATTTAAAGGCACAGGGTTTTAAAATTACAGACTTCTCTACGTCTGACATCGAAACAGTCAAACAAAAGTACAACGTGCCGGATAATTTGTCATCCTGCCACACAGCAATTGTGAACAGATATGTCATTGAAGGACACGTCCCAGCAGATGACATCAAACGTCTGCTTCAAGAAAAGCCAAATGTTATTGGTTTATCTGTTCCCCAAATGCCTGTAGGCACTCCTGGTATGGAGATGGAGAATCGAAAAGATCCGTTTTCTGTGCTTTCTTTTGATCGCCAGGACTCAGTTGCAGTATTCAATAAATATCGTGCTGAGTCCTGAGTGAATTAGAACGAGTTATATTATGGCAATGACATATCATGTCTGGCTAAGGGACTTCCAATTAAAAAAATATTCCATCGCTTTGACGGCAGAGGAGCAGGGAGCAGGGGGAGGGAAAGCCGTTTTGATGGGCGTGAAATGGGATAATTTATTTTCTGGAAGTCCCTAAATACTAGACATCTGGTGAAAATGAATGTAGAGACGTAGCAGTGCTACGTCTCTACAAGGGTTCTGGATATCGCATATTTAATTTCTGGAGATGTCTAGTAATTTGTCGGACATAATATTACTCATTAGAGATATGAATGAAAATGAGCGTAGAGACGCAGCCACGTCTCTACAAGGGTTCTAGATAACGCATATTTAATTTCTAGAGATGTCTATTAGAACCAGATTTAATCAACTGCGACAAATTATTTAACCATTTCCCAAACCAGAAGCCAGATGTGAAGGTTGCAACATTTTGAGAAAGAAGTTCAATAGCATGGTTACAATCTTGCAGGCTGGCATCAAGGCCCATTGCGTGATAGATTTCGCGAGCATTGCAAAAGGCATGGATCGCTTCTGATTCTCGATTGATTTTTTCTAACACCAAACCCAAATTAAACCAGGCGTTTGCTTCCCCATTTCGATCGTCGAGATGTCTTCTGATCTCTAATGAATGCTGATGAAATTCAAAGGCCATTTGGTACTGTCCCAAAGCCTTATAAGCGCTGCCCAAGCCACTTAATGCCATGCCTTCGCCGTTGCGATCGCTGATGAATCTTGCCACCCCTAACCATTGCTGGTAAAACTCAATTGCCAGTTGGTAATTTCCCAACGATTCATAAGTATTGCCTAAACTTCCCAGGCTTAGGCATTCCCCAGTCCAATCACCTATGTTCTTCGTGATACTCAACCACTGCTGATAAAACTCTATTGCTTGCTCGTACTTGCCCAGGTATTCATAAGTATTGCCCAAACTTCCCAAGCAAATGCCTTCGCCTGTGCGATCGCCAATTTTCCTAGTGATACTCAACCACTGCTGATAAAATTCAATCGCTCGCTGGTATTTTCCCAATGATTGGTAAGCATTACCCAACCCAGATAAAGATTTGGCTTCCCCGGAGCGATCGCCTATTTCTCTAGCCGTATCCAACCACTGCTGATAAAACTCAATTGCTAGGTGGTACTCGCCTAATGACTGGTAAGCATTGCCTAAACTTCCCAAAGAAATAACTTCTTCATTGGGTTCACTTTGCCCACCATTGGCATCGCCTGTTTCTCTAGCTTTTTCTAAGCATCGTTCCTCAAACTCAATGAACTCAACAGGTTGCGTCCATAATTCCCCACATTGCTGCGCCAAAGTTGAGGAATCTTCGGCGTTCCGGGACTGGGTACTGGTTACTGGGCTGACACCATGAGCGTCAGCATTCGACTGACTTGTATTAAGCTGTGTCGTTGGCGCAGCCCCTTGTAGAGAAGCAGCACTCACGCCGAAGTCCGAACGAGATTGGGCAGGAAATTCCTTTAAGATTTCGTTGGGATCTGAATTCCCATCCAAATTCTCCCAATCCCCAATCCCTAGTCCCCAATCCCCAGTCCCTATTTCAATGTTATTTAGGCTCCCGGATCTAATTACTTCTGTCATTTTCTATAGAAAACGAAATTTTTGGTTAATAAGCTGTTGATTATACAATTTTCTGTACCTTTAGCACAGGATAAGTGAAACTTATAGGCACAACTTCTCTTAAAAACCTAGAAGTTATTCTTCAATATTAGACCTTATTTTATACCCTGTCTTCTCTGTGTATAAAAGACTTTAAATATCAGAAAAACCAAATCAATCAGCAGCAGCGTAGTCGGGTAATACGTTGAGTTCTAAATTAACAGCACTGAGATAATTTTGGTCGTTTAAAACTTGTGATGGTAATTTATCTGCATTAACAGCAGCTTGAACCACATCTTTCGCCAGAATATTTCTGTTTTGAGTTCCAAGTACTAGCGCTTCTCCGCTCGGAATACCATGTTGTTGCAGACCTCCTTGATAAGCAAAAGTTACTAGATTCAAGGGTTGTAGGTAACTCACACCAGTTGAGTTAGTGGATATATTGTTAGAGTTAACAGCTATTGTTTCATTGCTATTACTAGTAGCTGTTTGAGCGCCAGCGATTCCAGGTACACAGATAATAGAAGCAAAAATAAGTGCAGAATTTATTAAGGTAACAAGTTTCATAACTTATACTTAGGTAAAATGCAATCGGTGTTCTTTACTAATAGAGTCCTCTTTATTATTAATCTCAGCTTCCTTCGTCCAGGTCATCTGATCGGTTGATATATGACTCACCCAAAAGGGTGAGCTAATTGAGCAACACAAACAGGAATGGAGACTCCGTTAACTCCAGACACAGAAAACATTGGTTGAAATTTTCAAGTACTTCAATGAGGCGATGAGACAAAGAGGTTTTTCAGGAACTTTACCCATTGTCGGCGAATCTTAGTGCCAGTCCCCCATACTCAATATTGCGATCTAAGATTATTGGGTATTCTATAAATTGCGATCGCCACTATACTGATGATCGAAGTTGAACATCTGAGTAAAATATACGGCTCTACCCCAGCGATTACTGATGTCACCTTTAGCGTCGAACCTGGGGAAATTTTAGGGTTGTTAGGCCCTAATGGGGCTGGAAAAACCACAACCATGCGGATTCTGGCTGGTTATTTACCAGCAACCAATGGCAATGCCCGAATTGCTGGTTATGATGTCCATAAAAATTCTCTGGCTGTGCGCCAACGCATTGGTTATTTACCGGAAACACCGCCGTTATATCCAGACATGACGGTGGAGGGATTTTTGGATTTTGTCGCCCGAATTAAGGGAGTTTCAGCAGGCGATCGCCCCAACAAGGTAACAGCTGCCATCGAACGCTGTAACTTAGAAGACAAGCGGCGGGTGATTATCCACAAACTCTCTAAGGGATACCGCCAAAGGGTAGGAATTGCTCAAGCGATCGTCCACGATCCCCCAGCAATCATTTTGGATGAACCCACCGTTGGACTCGATCCTCGACAAATAATTGAGGTGCGGAATTTAATTAAAAGCCTCGCTGGTACGCACACAATTATTCTTTCCACGCACATTCTGCCAGAAGTGAGCATGACTTGCAGCCGCGTCGCCATCATCAATCGCGGTAAAGTTGTGGCAACTAATACACCAGAAAACCTAATGACTCAGTTGACAGGTGGCTCAGGGTATGAGTTGGAAATAGAAGGAGAAGCTGCTCTTGCGAAACAGGTATTGCAAAAAGTCGCGGGTGTGAGTCTGATAGAATCAATTCCCACAGCCGGAATCCACGGTCATCAACCCCAAGAAAATCGCGCTTACCTGCGGGTAATATCGCAACCAGGAAAAGAACCAGGAAAGGATATTGCTACAACATTAGTGCGTGCAGGATTCGGTTTACATGAACTGCGGCGGGTCAACGCTACCTTAGAAGACGTGTTCTTGCAACTGACCACAGAAGAAAAGAATTTCGATCCTGAGGTAGACTTAGCAGCAGACAACGAAGGAGAGGCAGCCTAAATGGGTATAGTGCTGAGTAATATTATTGCCATTTATCGCCGAGAGTTACAGAGTTATTTTGTATCGCCTTTAGCTTATGCGATCGCAGGCATATTTTGGTTCCTTGCCGGGTTATTCTTCGTGATGATTTTGCTAGGGCCAGATGGCATTTTGGTAGGAGTGGCGGCAATGGATGCACAAGGGCAACAGTTGGGAGTACCAGTACCACCCATAGATGTCCCCTACGAATTTGTCCGAATATTTTTGGAACGTATGGAGTGGCTATTGTTGTTTATTCTGCCCATCCTCTCAATGGGACTCTATGCAGAAGAACGTAAGCGGGGCACTTTAGAACTGTTAGCCACCTCACCAATCACCAATTGGGCGGTAGCTGTGGGTAAATTATTAGGCGTACTAACATTTCTGACCACAATGGTTGTACCCATGATAGTGTTTGAAGCGATCGCCATCAGCGGCTCAAATCCACCAATGTCGCTCTCAATTCCCTTGCTGGGTAATTTTGGATTAATCTTACTAGCAGCAGCAATTTTATCTATCGGAATGTTTATTTCCTCATTAACAGACAGCACAATTCTGTCTGCCGTTCTCACCTTTGCAGTTATTTTATTATTGTTATTGATTGATTTAATCGGCAAAATTGTCCCTGGCCCCGTAGGCGAAGCTTTAGGTTACTTATCGTTGCTGAAACATTACAGCACCTTAATTCAAGGGATTTTCGACACCAGCACCTTAATTTTATTCGCCAGTTACATTTTTTTGGGCATCTTTCTCACCGCTCAATCAATTGATGGACTGCGCTTTCAAAGGCAATAGTCATTTGTCATTTGTCATTTGTACTGAGCGAATGTAAGTGTATCTTGTAGAGAAGTATTGGTCATTAGTCAAAAAAATAGTGACACTTAAAAATATATGGATGAAAATTGATTGACTAAAAATCATCAAGACAACTCAATCAATGCCAACAAAGCGTTTCCAAGAATTACAAGTTTATAAATTATCAGAACAATTAGTGGATGACATTTGGAAAATTGTTGAGGGATGGAATTTTTTTGCAAAAGACACGATTGGTAAACAGATTGTACGTTCAGCTGATAGTATTGGTGCCAATATAGCGGAAGGTTTAGGAAGAGGTAGTTTTCAAGATAATAGACGTTTTATCAAAATAGCAAGAGGCTCTTTGAATGAAACTCAACATTGGTTAAGACGAGCTTACACTCGCAACCTTTTAACTAACGAATAGATAAATGTAACCAAAACAATCATTAACGAAATAGCGCCCAAATTAAACTCCTACCTAAACTCAATTGGCAATGTACCAGATGACAAATGACAAATGACAAATGACAAATTATATGAAGATAGTTGCAAAAAAGAAACTTTGGAAATATCTGTTTTGGTTGGGCCCATTCCTAATTACAGTCGGCTTAACAGTTGGATTAGTTTCTGAACAGTGGGGACTAATTCCATTAGTATTTCTAATTACGGGAATTGTCATCAGTGGATTGGGGATAATATGGCAAAGCTACCAAACTAACTGGTGGAACCGTCGTTCTACCCAAGCAGGGACTAATGCCTTAGTGGTGACTCTGGCAATATTGGCAATTTTGGGATTGATTAATTTTTTGGGAACTCGCTACCATCTGCGGGCAGACTTAACAGAATCTCAATTATTTACCCTTGCGCCCCAGTCGCGGGAATTAGTAAGCGTTTTACCACAGCCAGTTAAAGTATGGGTGTTTGATATTAACCAAAATCCCCAAGACCGAGAACTGCTAGAAAATTATCAGCGGCAAAGCTCAAAATTTAAATATGAATACATCAACCCCGAAGCTAGACCAGGACTTGCAGAAAAGTTTGGTGTCAAAAATTATGGGGAAGTTTACCTAGAATCTGGGGATAAACGGCAATTAGTACAGACAATAAATGAAAATGAGCGTCTATCGGAAATCAGATTAACTAGTCGCCTGCAACAACTAACAAATTTAAGCACAGCCAAAGTTTACTTACTGCAAGGTCATGGCGAACGCCAACTTTCAGCTGGTAAAGGTGCTATGTCACAAGCAGTTCAAGGATTAGGCGACAAAAATTTCACAACAGCACCGCTGAATCTAGCAGAAACCTCGAAAGTTCCTCAAGATGCAGCTGTCGTCATCGTAGCTGGCCCGAAGCGAGAGTTATTTCAGGGCGAAGTCAACGCCTTGCAACAATATCTAAATCGAGGCGGTAATTTACTGCTGATGATTGATCCTAATACCGATCCCAAACTTAATAGCTTGCTACAAGAGTGGGGTGTTCGTCTGGATAATCGTTTAGCCGTAGATGTTTCTGGAGAAAGCGTCGTGGGACGTGGCCCTGCTGCCCCCTTAGTAACAGAATACGGTCAACATCCAATTACCAAAGATTTCGGTAACGGTAACTCCTTTTATCCGATTTCCCGACCACTGGAAATTACCTCTGTACCTGGTGTTGAAGCTACTCCTTTGCTGCGAACCAAACCCTATCCCAGCAGTTGGGCAGAAAGCGATCTCCAAAGTGAAAAATTAGAGTTTAATGCAGATAAAGACCTTAAAGGGCCTCTGACTTTGGGTGTTGCCTTAACCAGAAAACAAATACCCAAATCTACTTCTACTCCCCAAGCCTTAACTACACCTTCACCTCTACCATCACCAACCACCCAAAGCAAAACTAGCTCTAATTCTTCTGCAAAAACTCCGCAAGCTTTACCACTTCCATCACCAACCACTCAAGGCAAGACTAGCCCTAATTCTTCTGCCAAAACTCCGCAGGCACTTCCATCACCAACCAGCCAAGGCAAAACTAGCCCTAATTCTTCTGCCAAAACTCCGCAGGCACTTCCATCACCAACCACCACTCCCTCATCTCCCCCTACATCTCAAACAACCACTGAGTCGCGGTTAGTGGTTTTAGGAAATTCTAATTTCGCCACCGATGGCTTGTTTCAACAGCAACTAAACGGAGATGTATTCCTCAACTCAGTTACTTGGCTGAGTAAACAAGACCAGCAACCTCTTTCTATTCGTCCTAAAGAACCGAAAAACCGTCGGATAACCCTGACAACGACCCAAGCGAATCTTTTAATAGTATCCTCTTTGTTAGTTTTGCCTTTAATTGGGTTATCGGCAGCAGTTATTATCTGGTGGAAACGACGGTAAGAAATGGGTTAGGAGTTAAGAGTTATAAATACTAACTCTTCACCAATGACAAATGACAAATGACAAATGATTAAAAAATGAAATTGCCGCGAACGACTTTAATTTTGATACTGCTAGCGCTAGGTTTAGGTAGTTTTGTTTACTTCTATGAAATTCGAGGTGCAACTCAGCGACAAGAAATCAAAGAGCAAAAACAGAAAATTTTCTCTTTTGGAGAAGATGATGTGCAGTCTCTAACAGTCAAGACAAAAAAACTTACTCTGAATCTGGAACGTAGCCCTGAATCTTCTAGTAAGCCAAAGTGGTTAATCAAATCTCCGATATCGGGGCCAGCAGATGATGCTATTGTTTCTTATTTAATGGATTTGTTGGTCAAGGGTAATAGCGATACGACTTTATCAATCCCAGCAAAACAGCTTGGAGAATTTGCCTTAGATCAACCCCAAGCAACTATCAATATCACCTTGAAAAACCGACAAAGCCATCAGTTGATTTTAGGTAAATCTAACTTTAACGGTCGTTTTTTGTATGCTCAAGCTGATCCTGCTGTTAAACCAGATGGAAATATAAATGTGCTGTTGGTATCTACAGATTTTGCCAATGCCGTGAATCGGGAACTATCAGAGTGGAAACAACCGGTAGATAATAGTCAGAAACTTCCTCCGCTAATCATTCCTAAACCGAGTCCGACAAACAGCAAATAGTTAATTCCAAATCTGGCGATATTCTTATGACAAGTCCGACAGCAACCTTGCTAATTTCTTGCCCCGATCGACGAGGATTGGTGGCGAAATTTGCCAATTTTATCTATTCTAATGGTGGTAATATTATTCATGCAGATCAACATACAGATTTTGCTGCTGGGTTATTCCTCACGCGCATTGAATGGCAGTTAGATGGATTTAATTTGCCGCGAGAATTTATTGCCCCTGCATTTAATGCGATCGCACAACCTTTAGGCGCTAAGTGGGAATTACGTTTTTCTGATACACTACCACGCATTGCTATTTGGGTAAGTCGGCAAGATCATTGTCTATTTGATTTAATTTGGCGACAACGCGCCAAAGAATTTATTGCTGAAATTCCTTTAATTATTAGCAACCATTCTAATTTAAAGGTAGTGGCAGAGCAATTTAATATTGACTTTCAGCACATTGCTATCAATAAAGATAATAAATCAGAACAAGAAACCCAACAGCTAGAATTACTCCGCCAGTACAAAATAGATTTAGTTGTATTGGCAAAATATATGCAGATTGTTAGTGCAGATTTTATTAGTCAATTTCCGCAAATTATTAATATACATCATTCATTTTTACCAGCTTTTATCGGTGCAAATCCTTATCACCGAGCTTTTGAACGTGGTGTGAAAATTATTGGTGCAACAGCGCATTATGCCACTGCTGATTTAGATGCAGGCCCAATTATTGAACAAGATGTGGTGCGAGTTAGTCACCGTGATGAAGTTGATGATTTGGTGAGGAAAGGCAAAGATTTGGAGAGAATTGTATTAGCAAGAGCAGTGCGATCGCACTTACAAAATCGTGTATTAGTATATGGTAATAGAACAGTAGTATTCGAGTAAATAATGCTCAAGTTACTGAAAGTTGCAGCTATACAAAAAAGTCCACTTATGTGGACTTGAGGAAATAGTTATTTAAATAATTTACGTAGGTGTTTTAGTTAGCTGAAACTAACTCTGTCTCATCTTTTGATTCATCTCTGATTTTAAAGTAGTAATAAAGATTACCAACAGTTAGGTCTGACGCCTGTTGCAAATTAGATGTAACTAATGTTTTATAACCAGTAATTCCGGCTTGTTCACTAATATAAAATTCGTACTCTCGACGTAGTTCAGGCTCAAAGAGAAATAACAACTGGTCACGAAGCGAATAGAAATGAGATTTTTCGGCTAAACTCTCATAGACTAATTGTTCTGGCGGTTCTGCTACATTGATTGCGGAGTAGTGAGTATCTGGACTATTAAAATCAGCGCTACTTAAAAGTTTTAAATCTGATGAAGGAAGCGATCGCATCCAATCAACATGATTTTGCCACGAATCCAATACCGCTAAATCATGATTTTTAATACGGATAATTTCGGGAAAGAGAAAATCAAGCTCATCATGTGATTCGCAGCGATTAATCACAGTGAGAGCATCTTCACGGATTTTATCTTGGAGTAGGATGAGGCGATCGCTCACTGCTGAAACTTCACTCTGCACTTGATAAGTTACAACAATCGCCTGTTCAATTGCCCACGCGCATTCAAGTCTGCGTAGTTGACCAGCTGCACAGGTTTCTTCTAGTAAATGCGGATTGCTGTAATCTGCTAAAGCTGTAAATAACATTCCCCTCACGTCATCAATCTCAGCGTTTCTTCGGCTGAAATCTTGCAATTGCATGGCTGAACGAAAGCGGTTCATCGCCTGGATAAACATTCCATACGCTCTCACTAAAGCCGTGCGGTGTTGTTCAAATTTGATGTCTTGGGCTACTTGTTCGATTATTTGTCTAATTTCTACTCCTTGGTCTTTTAAGGCTTGTTTCAAGTCAATAAAGCCGTTTTTAACTTCTAGCCTCATTTGCTCTACTTCTTTTCTTAATTTCATTGTTTGGTGCAGGTTGACTGCTGTTAATGCGACACCTGCAATTGTTCCCACACCAATCAAGGCTGTAGTTGCTTGCAGCACACCCAAGCTAGTCTGTATAGTTTGCAATCCATTCAGTACTGCTGTAAAGCCTTGTTGAGTTTGATACATCTGCACTCCACTCGTTACTAGATTTGAAGCTGCTATCAGTGGAGATAAAGGGCTGTTGTTGACTGTAGCACCAATAGCATGGGCAATAAACTGCCCGCTAACTGCATCTCTAGCCATGCTTAAAGGGACTCCATTGCTGAAGGTTTGTAGATATTTCCCAGCATCAATACCAGCTTGAATTGCAGGCGCAAATTGAAACAGCATATTTTTAGGTTGCTAAAAGCTAATTTTCTTGAGCCTAACTGGTATAAAAAAGTAAACATAACCGTATTTATTCGGTATATTAATAAATTTTGTCTAAATCTGGGCATACTAAGCCTGAAAACTTATTGCCTTACATAGTTTATGGATACTTCACTAGTTAACTCTCAGACTGTTGAGCTATTGTCCCAGATTACCGGACAAAAACTGACTCCAAAAAATCTCACGCCACCTGTGATATTTCTGGCAAATTTAGTCACAGTGCTGTTGGGAGTGATATTTGTAGATGGCATAGTAGCAGAGTCAGAAAAGCAACGTTTACTGACAACCCTTTATCGATTTAGTATTCCAGAAAGTGATGTGCGTAAGCTGACACATTTGATGATTAAGGGAGTCAAGGAGAATCAAGTTTATAAGCAAGTGAATAGCTTACTAGCATTGGCGGCTCCACTTTCAGAGTCAGAAAAGCTTTTGTTAATTGGCTTTGGCTATGAAATGTCAGCAGCAGATGGCGAAATTGACCCCCACGAGAAAAAATATTTGGAGATACTCGCCAAGCACTTAGGTATTAAACCGCAACATTTGGCAATTTTAGAAACTGATTTTACTCATCAAGAAAATGTGGAGCCTATTGCTTTAGACGAAGTACATTTTTTACTCAATCCTGCTCGTTTTCAAGAACTGGATACTATATTTGTTAAGGCTGCTAGTGATATGTTAGCCACTCTACCTGCTAAACCAAAACACAAAATAACCAAACCGCATAGAAATGTATCTTATGGAGAATTGAAAAAGTTCCAGGAATATCGCAAACAAGTAGACAATTTTTGTTATCAGCTATTTCAGATAATCCAAGACTGTACCAATCGTGGCTTTTTACCTCATACTTTGATGAAGGAGTTAGGGAAAATATCTCAAAAAATACAATCCCAGCGCTTTCGGCTATCAGTACTAGGCGAGTTTAGTCAAGGAAAATCAACTTTACTTAATGCCTTAATAGGTGAGGAAATTCAACCTGCGAGAGAGATTCCTTGTAGTGGGATAGTAACAGTTTTAAAATATGGAAGCCAAAAGCGGGTAGTCTGTCGTTATAAAGATGGACGGGAAGAAGAAATTCCTTTTGAGCAATATCAATTAAAAGCAACAATTTCAGAAGATGCAGCACTTGGATGTCTCAGTGATGAACTAGCACATGATGAAATTGATGAAATTGTTTTTGAGCATCCTGATTTAGACTTATGCAGTAGTGGGGTAGAAATTGTAGATTCTCCAGGATTAAACGAACACCCTGAGCGCACTGCCATTACTCAAAAACTGCTGAAGGACACGGATGCAGTTATATTCCTAACTAATGCCTCCCGTTCTCTAACTCAGGTAGAACGCGATTTACTCCAGGATGTGAGAACTCAACTAAATCATGGTAAAGAAAACGAACCTGCTAACAATCTTTTTGTAGTAGGAAATTTTATAGATTTAGTGCGTACCGAAAAGGGACGTGAGCAAGTAAGACAGAGGATCGAAAGATTTGTACAAGGTCAAAATTCTATAGTTGCAGGTGAAAACCGTGTTCATTTTATTTCTGCTCAAGCTGCCCTGGATGCAATTTTACGAGGAGATGAGGATGAGTATTTCAACGCCTTCCAAAATTTTACCCAGTCTATTGAGAAGTTTTTGACGTTTGATAGTGGAAGAGTAAAAATTAAGCACTCTATTAGTCAAATAAATAGAGTTATTGAAAAAGGTTTAGATGGGCTATATAAATCGAATGGTACTTTAGATGGAAAAATTCACATTTCTGAAGCAGAAAAGCAGAAAATTCTAGAAAAAATAGGAGAAGCCAGTGGGCGCGATGTCAGAATCCATCTATTGGCAGATCAACTTATAGAATTAGTGTTTGAGCAAATTGCTGAATCTTGGGATGAATGGCGTGAAGGCTTAAGCGATCGCATGGCTCAAAAGAGCCAATATTGGAATTCTGAACACAATCCAGTTTTGAGCCAAGACAAACTGATTAGAGATTATACAAATCAATTTATTAGAGACTTGTCAACAGAAATAGATGAATGGGGAAATAAGAAACTTAAGGAGGTAATTTTAAAAGAAAATCTTAACTATTTAGACACTAATATTGCTTATGAACTAGATGCTATTCAAGGCGAGTTTAGCAGATTAGACCAGAACATACAAACTAATTTTAGCAAACAGCTAAAGATTTCAATCAATGGTATAAATGATGACTTTACGGGTATGGGAGGATTTGGTGGTGGTGTTGGAATAGGTGGTGCTTTAGCTGCTGGATTAATAGTATTTACAGGACTTGGTTTTATTGCCGTAATTGTTGCAAGTGTAGCTGCTGCAATTGCGGGTTCATTTGGTTTAGGAATGCTAGATTTTGATGGAATAAAATACCAAATAAAAGGGAAAGTTTTTGAACTAGGATTTGAGAAATTCGATGAGTCAATGGATAAAATATCCGAGAAGTTAGATGAAATTGTTGGCTCAGTCTTTAATAGCCGAGTTGAATCAGCCAGTCGAGTAATTGCACAAGTGATCGCACTTTACGAAAATCTCCTAGAACAGCAGGAAAAAGCTCACAACGAAACTTTGGAACAACGTGAGGCTGAAAAGATGTGGATTTACCAAAAGCGCCAAGAACTTGAGCAAGTACAGAATGGGCTGGAAGTCATTATCAGTAAATGTGGAAAAGATTAGAAAAGCCTTCAATGACCATAAAGATATCAAACGAGTTTTGCATCGAGATTAAGTAAAATCATGACTTTTGCCTAAAAAATTACGAGATGCGATCGCAGCTTTCCAGCAAGAGGCTCAGATGCCCGATTTCTTGAAGAAGTCGGGCATCTTTTGACTGGTTCCTTCTTAACCAAGCAGTATTAAAATATCTCTTATCTTCACCCTATTTTCTAAATCATCATGCGCCGAGTTATTATTTCTACCATTGGTACAAGCTTACTCACTAATCAGATCAACCGAGCTAATCCTGAGGAAAAAGATTGGTATTCGCACTTGCGGGATACAGCAAATCTGAATGAAGCTAAAACACCAGAGGATGTCAAGCAGATTATTGCAATCCTCAAAAAAAGAGCCGAAGAACAACTTTCAGATGCGAAAATTTCCCTGATTCGTCGTGCTAGTGCAGAGTTAAATGGAATTTGTGGGATTTATCAAGATAATTTCAGTCAAGGAAAAGAAGATATTCACTTTCTTATCGCTACTGATACAGCCCAAGGTAAAACTACTGCTAAAATTGTTGAAGATTTTCTTAAAAAACAAGGATTAAATAATACTAGTACTTTTGCTCCTGGTGGGCTTTCTACTGCTAGTACAGAAGCTTTTTCTCTGGGAATTGATACGTTAATTGTTTGGTTACAAGATACCATCCCACAATTGAAACGGGATAAATATAAAATTTATTTTAATTTGGTTGGTAGTTTCAAGAGTTTACAAGGTTATCTCAATACCATTGGGATGTTTTATGCTGATGAAATAATTTATATCTTTGAAGGTGAAAAATCTGATTTAATTACGATTCCGCGCCTACCTATAGCTGTAGATGTTTCGTTAATTAAACCTTATGCACTTCAATTAGCATTATTGGATGCTGGCGCTGGACTTTCTGCAAATGAAACAGTCGGAATTCCCGAAACAATGGTTGCAGAAGTTGATGGTAAAATGACACTTTCGACTTGGGGACAGTTAATCTGGAATCAGTGTAAAGATGATTTGCTTTCAGAGGATGTCTGAAAAGTTTTTTTGTATACACCTAACCCTTGGAGATCCCCCTAAATCCCCCTTAAAAAGGGGGACTTTAAGACTCTTATTCCCCACTTCTTTAAGGGGGGTTAGGGGGGATCAAGAAATATTCGATACTTCTCAGACATCCTCTCAGAAGAAGCTAATAAAAATCCTTAGAAGATGTTTGAAAAGTATTATTGCTAACACCAAAACCTCCTCAATTCCAACAACGCCAAAGCTAACCCTTCCAACGTTATTCAGCAACTTCACCAAATAGCCGTTTTAATAGTCGCAGGACAAAGCGATCGCACTCTTTCTTACACCGCTTCTGATATACCCCGTGTCTGTAAATGCTTTTTCACTTTGGAAAACTTTATTTAGCGTAAGCGTAGCTCACCGCAGGTATCGCATGTCCCTACGTCCGCGATAAAATTCTCAAACACACAGCGCACTCCATACCAATGCAAATTAACTGGCAAACTGCCAAAACCTACGAAGATATTCTGTATCAAAAAACCGATGGTATTGCGAAAATCACCATCAATCGTCCCCACAAACGCAATGCTTTCCGTCCTGAAACCGTCTTTGAACTGTACGACGCTTTCTGTAATGCTCGTGAAGATACTACTATTGGTGTTGTCCTATTTACTGGCTATGGCCCACATACTGATGGCAAATATGCCTTTTGTTCTGGTGGCGACCAAAGCGTGCGGGGACATGCAGGTTACGTGGATGATACTGGCATCCCTCGGTTGAATGTGCTGGACTTACAACGGCTGATTCGTTCCATGCCGAAAGTGGTGATTGCTTTAGTGGCTGGATATGCGATCGGTGGTGGACACGTTCTACACTTGATTTGCGACCTGACTATCGCCGCCGATAACGCCATTTTCGGACAAACTGGGCCGAAAGTCGGCAGTTTCGATGGTGGTTTTGGAGCCAGCTATCTCGCCCGCATCGTGGGACAAAAAAAAGCTAGAGAAATTTGGTTTCTCTGCCGCCAATATGATGCACAACAAGCGCTAGAAATGGGCTTAATTAATTGTGTTGTTCCACTGGAACAACTAGAGGCGGAAGGTATCCAATGGGCGCAGGAGATTTTAGAAAAAAGCCCGATCGCAATTCGGTGTCTCAAAGCCGCCTTCAACGCTGATTGTGACGGACAAGCGGGTTTACAAGAACTCGCTGGCAACGCCACCCTACTTTATTACATGACAGAAGAAGGGTCTGAAGGCAAACAAGCCTTTCTCGAAAAGCGTCCACCAGATTTTCGCTCTTTCCCTTGGTTGCCTTAGAATTGCAAAAATCGCACCTCACTAAAGGGTGCGATTTTTTTAGATATCAACTTTTACAGCACTAAAAATCTTAAAAACAAATCTTATTTTAAGTAGACTACAAACTCAGTCCAGTAATAATGGATGACTAAATAACCACTGCTTTAGTCTTTACCTGTTCAGATATAGAGACCGTGATTTCCTCTATTGGGGCAAGAGCAGTATTGTCTAAATCTGAAGCTAGAGATTGACAAGACGCTAAAACTGGGGCTGCATCTGGCAAACCCCAAGCATCCTCCAAGGTTTCCCAAGAAGGTGCAAAAGGTGGGAGTGCCAAAGAGCAAGCCTTCCAAGTTGCTTGAACTGGTGCGCCCAACTGCTGGCACGTTCCACCACGGCGACCCTCTGGCTGGTAATGACGGCAATATTTACAGGCAGATGCTAAAACTTTAATGGGTTTCATTAGGATTCATCTTTAGTGTCGTTTCTGGCTGAATTTCATCTTTATATTTTGCTTCTATATATAAAGACGGAGAAAAGCCAAAAAGTCATTATTTGCTATAGGTTTCAGCGATCCCAAGTAAAAAATAAACTTCAGGATATTTTTATAATCTTGTTATATATTTAAATAATCCTTAGAGCAGTTACATATAAATATCGTCTAAAACTTATTAGGGATCAAGATTAAAACTAAAGCTTTTGATTTCTCCAGCCTTTTAACTTCTGTCTTAAGTAGGACTTAAGACAGAGGATTTTAGATAAACAGTCTGCTTTATGTATCACATTCGGTAGATTTTAGCAGTAAAATAATATCTTTTCTCAAGATTCAGAACTATTTGATGTAATGGCAGCAAGTTAGTTCAGGATAAATTCTGCTTAACGAATAATGCTCAACAATTTTGTCTTCAAAACCGTTTAGCAGCACAGACAGAACAAACTTGCCAGCGTTGGAGTTCCCCTGCTGGGGTGGGAGATTGACATTGGGGGCAAAGGGGTAAGCCATGCGATCGCGATCGCATAATCTTCGTCCAATGTCCAAAAGCTTCATTCACATCCTTCGTGGGTGTAACATCAGGGTGTTTAATCTCATCACCAAGATAACTGGGATGCTCATCGGGCGAAACCGATTGTTGCTGTTTTCTCTCCACAGATCGATTTTGCCAGCCAGCAGTAGAGAAGCGAATATCAAGCAAAGGCGTTGGCATCTGTTTATTTAACTTTAAAAGTAGAGATGTGCGACCAAAAGTCAAATTTTGCGCCCAAGCAGCACTAGAAGTTGCTACCGACAAAACATCACGCTGAATCGACAATGGCCGAGTATTTGCAGCAACTACAGGGCCAACAACTTCTGCCCAAAACTTCAGCAGAAGTTGAAATGGTTGCTCCTGCCATTTAGCCTGTTTTTCCAGAATCCCTAAAATATCATTAATTGATTTCAACGACATCGTTAAAAGTGGGGAGTGAGGAGTGGGGAGTGGGGGATAAGGGAGCAGGGAGAAGAATTCCCCTCTGCCCCCCGCACCCTGCCCCTCTGCCTCTTTTCAATGCCCAATACCTAAATCTATTTAAATAATTTCCGCTACTATTGTCACAAATATAATTCCAACAATCTACGCTTGAGGCACAGAAACAATGACTCAAAACCCCCTTAAAGATTCTGATAATCATCAATTGTCTAAAACATCTGGGTTGAAACCAGCACTAGCAGCAGCATTAGCAAGTTTAGAGGTACCGCTAGATCAAGAGTTAGCTCGATATCGACGTACACGAACTGGTTTAGTATCAAACCAGTCCCGTGTTGCAAGTTACATGAGTAATCAATCCCAGCCATTAACTGCCATTCATACAACATCGGGCACAACTCAGTCATCGGTAACAGAAATTAAAACTAATGTACCACCGACATCTGTACCCGTTAATAATCATCAGGGAACCCCAGCGCCAACTAAGGCAAAAATTGACGTACCACCCACATCTGTAGCAGTGAATCCTGAGATCAACCCAGCACTAGCTACGGCAAAAACCGAGGAACTGAATAATCTTAATGTGCCCTCTACCTCTGATTCTGCTAAAACACAAACTCAACTTCCACCACCCCCACCCAACTTTAGTAGCAGCATTGTGTCAGCACTCGTTAAAGGGACTAAAAGCGAAAATCTCTTGGAACCAGATAACACTCCTAAGCACCCAGATGACTATTTAGAATCTAGTGAAGCACTGCTGCGAAGTCTGGCAGAAGAACAGCCAGAAAGCAAGAATCCAAGTAATTCTAGTGACACTCTGTTATCACCTTTGGGAATTGGCTCGATGTTGCTACTACTGGTGGCGAGTCTTACCTTGGGTTATGTAGTGTTCAATCCCAAAAGCTTACCACAATGGAATTTAGGCAATTTGTTTAATGGGAACTCGTCTCCCACACCAGAAAATGCTGAAGAAGTTGGCAGTAATGTTCAACGCCAAATCCAGCCACCAAATACATCTATGCCCAAATATCCCAATCTCGCTAATGAAGAGTTTCCTGAGGTGAGAGATCCTAATGATGTAGTTGGCTTAAAACCCAAAGTCCAACCAAACCCCGCAGTAGTCCCTAATCCAATAGTTCCTCAAAATCCCCCAAATCCTGAGGCCAACACAGCCTTAAAACCGACCAATCCGATCGCCTTAGCACCAGTACCGACGCTACAATCCTTGCCTCCTCTGAATTTGCCTCCCACTTCACCGATAAAAACCTCGCCTAAAGCGATCGCAACTTTACCAAAACAGAATGCAGAAATCAAACCAGGAACAGATGGGTTCTATCATATAGTGATAGATAACAAAGGCGCGGCTTTTGCCTCAGCACGGCAAGTAATTCCTGATGCTTATTTATCGCCCAGCAAAGAATTGATTTATCTGGGTGCTTTTAAAACTAAAGAGCAAGTAAAACAACAGATGCAGCTTTTACAGGCAAGGGGAATCAAGGCACGGGTTCAGTAGCCATAAGTTGTAAAAATTTACGATACCATTAAGATAACAGTGCTGAGTTGTGTTGGCGGATAGCTAAGGTTTAGCCCGTGCTAAGTGCTGATTAGTAGGGACAAAATCTTATTTGTTGACGACCCTACGACAAAAATTCTTATACTCAAGATTTTAGTTGGGCATTCAGCACTCTATAACTAAATTCATTACTCAGCACTCACCACTCAATACTCACTACTGGATTTGGATTTCGTGAATGGAGAGCCGACATGGAATTAATCAACCGTATTCTGCGGGTGATTCGCGCTAATTTCAATAGTTTGATTAGTGGTGCAGAAGATCCAGAAAAGATTTTGGAGCAAGCTGTTCTGGAGATGCAGGAAAATCTGATGCAGTTGCGGCAGGGTGTTGCACAAGCGATCGCTACCCAGAAACGCACTGAACGCCAGGCGGCGGCTGCCCAGTCTCAAACAGAAGAATGGTATCGTCGTGCCCAATTGGCGCTACAACAAGGCAGCGAACCTCTAGCACGCGAAGCATTGACTAAGCGCCAAGCCTATAAAGAAACCACTACAGCCTTATTTTCCCAGATAGAGCAGCAAAACGAGATAGTAGTTAGGCTAAAAAAGGATATGCGATCGCTAGAGTTAAAAATTGCTGAGGCGAAAACTAAAAAAGATATGTATATTGCTCGCGCTCGTTCTGCTGAAGCATCTTATCGCCTCCAGGAAATGCTCGGCACAACTTCTACCACTAGCAGTCTGAGTGCCTTTGAGCGGATGGAAGAAAAAGTTTTACAGATAGAAGCTCAATCAGAAGCCATAGCTCAACTTAGTAGCGACGACTTGGAAACACAATTTACTTCTTTGGAATCTAATAATGTAGATACCGAATTGGCAGCGATGAAGGTACAAGTTCTCAACCAGGCAGAAAGCACACAGCACGAAAGTCTCCTTACCCAGGAGAGCCAAAAGACAGCGCAGCCTCCCCAACAGCAGTTACCCAAAACTCAGGACTCTTGAAAAAGAGGCAGGGAGTAGGAGGCAGGGGGTAGGGGGCAGGGAGCAGGGGGCAGAAAGAGGGTAGAAAGGGGATTTGACCCCTCCCTGTTCGGGAACCACTTAGTAGAAGTGGGGGAATCAGACCCATACAACGCTTGTCGGCTCAAAGCTTGGATCATTTAGCCCTGCTCCTTTTCCCCCTGCAAAGAGCCTCTTCTTGAAGTTCGACTAATTACCCCGATTTGGCATATCTTAACAATTAGGAGTTGTGAGGAGATACTGATTCAAACTGGAAAGATTACATTGAAATAGGTAGCTATAAAAAAGTAAAAAAGCTAACTGTCCAACAAAAAGCGTAAATTACACAAGGAAAAACAAAGTTATGGGATTATTCGATCGCATTAAGCGAGTAGTTAGTTCTAACCTCAACGACCTAGTTAACAAAGCTGAAGACCCCGAAAAAATGCTAGAGCAAGCCATCCTGGAAATGCAGGAAGACTTGGTGCAGCTGCGTCAGGGAGTCGCCCAGACCATCGCCGCGCAAAAACGCAGTGAGAAACAGTACAGCGATGCTCAAAATGAAATCAATAAGTGGCAACGCAATGCCCAACTAGCGCTGCAAAAAGGTGATGAAAATCTAGCACGACAAGCTTTAGAACGCAAGAAGACTTATACGGATACCAGTGCTGCCCTCAAAGCTAGTTTAGATACCCAAAGCACTCAGGTTGAAACCCTCAAGCGCAACTTAATCCAGCTGGAAAGCAAAATTTCTGAGGCTAAGACTAAGAAAGAAATGCTGAGAGCGAGAATCACCACTGCCAAAGCCCAAGAGCAACTCCAAAACATGGTAAGTGGGATGAATACCAGCAGTGCCATGTCTGCCTTTGAGCGGATGGAAGAAAAAGTCTTGATGCAAGAAGCCCGTGCCCAGTCAGCAGGAGAATTAGCAGGAGCAGATTTAGAAAGCCAATTTGCCCGCTTGGAAGGTAGTAGCGATGTGGATGATGAATTAGCAGCTTTGAAAGCGCAACTGTTACCACCCGCAGCTCCCCAAAATCAAGCCCAACTGCCACCGCAACAACAAACCCCTGCTCCTAATCCTAAGTCTAATGAGGTGGTTGATGCCGAGTTGGATTCCCTACGCAAGCAATTGGATCAATTGTAAAATTGGTAGAAAATTTATTTGAACTAGTCCCACACCTGTCGGCTGTGGGATTTTACGTCATTAGTTATTTGCTATTGACTATGGACTATTGACGACTTTGGGATAAAGTATTGTGTGTGCCAACTTTGATCGCCACCTGATGGAGACTGCAATGAGTAAGGCTGTAATCACCATAACCGATGCTGATTTTGAAACTGAAGTGTTAAAAGCCGAGCAGCCTGTATTAGTTTATTTTTGGGCTTCCTGGTGTGGGCCTTGTCAATTGATGTCGCCCCTAATTAACTCAGCTGCTAACCAATATAGCGATCGCCTCAAAGTCGTTAAAATGGAAATTGACCCCAACCCACTCACTGTTAAGCAGTACCAAGTTGAAGGCGTACCCGCCCTCAGACTATTTCAAGGTCAAGAAGTTTTGATATCCACCGAGGGAGTCATCGGCAAAGAGAAATTACTAGCTCTCCTAGATACTCACTTAAATACTAATTAGTCAATAGTTCATAGTCCATACCAAATGACCAATGACCAATGACTAATGACTAATATGCAGTTTGCAAAACGTTTACAACCCCTACAATCAAATGTATTTGCTGATATGGACAGAGCCAAGGCAGTCGCTTTGGCATCTGGACGACAGATAATTGATTTGTCATTGGGGTCTTCTGATTTACCAGCCGAGGCTCATGTAATTGAGGCGATCGCCCAGTCTCTTAGCGATCGCAGCACCCACGGCTATCTGTTATTTAACGGTACTCAAGGATTTCGCGAAGCCGCAGCCAACTGGTACGAACAAAAGTTTGGCATCAAAGTCGATCCTCAAACTGAGGTACTACCTTTAATTGGTTCTCAAGAAGGCACAGCCCATTTACCTCTAGCAATACTCAATCCCGGAGATTTTGCCCTGTTGCTCGATCCAGGTTATCCCTCTCATGCTGGGGGAGTTCATCTAGCCAGTGGTCAAATCTACCCAATGCCACTACTGGCAGAAAACAGCTTTTTACCAGTGTTTGCTGATATTCCTGCCCCAGTCTTAGCCCAGTCGCGGATGATGGTATTAAGTTATCCTCATAATCCCACGGCTGCGATCGCACCTTTATCTTTCTTCCAAGAAGCTGTCGCCTTCTGTCAGCAACACAATCTCGTGCTGGTTCACGATTTCCCCTACGTAGATTTGGTATTTGGGGAGAGTCAGGACTGGGCAGATTCTTCTCCCAATCCAAAATCCAAAATCCAAAATCCAAAATCCCTAGTTCCTTCAATTCTGCAAGCCGATCCAGAGAAAAGCGTCTCCATTGAATTTTTCACCCTTTCCAAGTCCTATAATATGGGCGGCTTCCGCATTGGCTACGCCATCGGTAATGCCCAGTTAATTAACGCCTTACGCCAGGTAAAAGCCGCCGTTGATTTTAATCAGTATCGGGGAATTTTGAATGGTGCGATCGCTGCCCTAACTGGCCCACAAGCTGGCGTCAAATCTGCCGTCGCTACCTTCCAGAATCGGCGTGATGCTTTCATCAATGCTTTACACAACATTGGCTGGAATGTTCCTACTCCCCAAGCCACAATGTACATTTGGGCAAAATTGCCTTCACATTGGAGTCAAAACTCCATAGAATTTTGTACCCAACTAGTCAAACAAACTGGTGTAGCCGCTTCTCCAGGTGCAGGCTTTGGCAAATCTGGAGAAGGATATGTGCGTTTTGCCTTAGTACATGAGCCACCTTTGTTAGAAACTGCTGTAGAAAGAATTGCCGAGTTTCTTCATTGAAATAGGAACTAGTACCGCAAGGCGGAATTAAAAATTAAAAATTAAAAATTAAAAATGAATATAGCGTAAGCATTTCATTGATTTGGAGTGGGTGATTTATTTAGACCGTGTTGTACTAGTACAGCACGGCCTAAATAAACCACACGTTAACTTAACGTGAAAGCAAGTCTAGAACTAGTTTTTAGATTGCCTCGTTCCCAGTCTCCGACTGGGAATGCTCGTCTTTGAGGCTCCGCCTCTCGAACTCGCGGCAGAGCCGCTTTTGAGTTGCATTTCCCGACTCTGGCCGGAAACGAGGTTTTAAAGGAGTTTCAGCTTAAGTTGACCATACTCAGTGCTTCGGCAAAGAGACTTTTGAGATCGGCGCAGCAAATTGGAGAGAAATGGCAAAATCTACGCCGTATTGATATGCGTTCCTACGAATCTCCGTATTATACTAAACTCAAAATAGATCATAGTACTTTTAAATACATAGTATTTCTGCCTAAATATGTAATTAGACTTATAAAAAAATCGAAAGATTCGTCATTTTTTTATTGATAATCAGCAATAACTTTACCCAATTAGGTCTTCATGTTTCTTAAACTGGGTTTGTGCGCTGAGATACTAAAGATGGTTAACAATACAGTTTGTGTTTTTAAGCAACTGTATTGCCAAAAAGCCTGTAGTCAAGACAACCCAAGCCTAAAAACGGCAGTAGTTTAAAACTTAACTTCCAAACTGACAGAGACTTAAAAACAATGAAAATGACTTTCCAGAAACTTGTAATTGGTGCCTCAATGGCTATTGGTGTGAGCGCTCTTGCCACTGTACCAGCACAGGCTGGAACACTCACCGGCGCTACTATTGGTGGAACAGCAGCAAATGATTATTCAGTCTATGATGTCCAAGGTAAGAGTACCATACTCTTGGACGATGCCTCAAAATCCGCAAATGTACAAAAAGTACTGGATGGAAACGCCGCAAATCCTACTGGAAACGTAGAGTTACGAGCTAGCAGTGAACAAGCGAATTTTGATTTCACCAAAAATACTAGCTTAACAGGGCAAATTGGTGGTCAAAGCATTACTTTGAGTAGCCTGACATCAGCAGATTGGTTTAGTACTGCGTCAGGACCGAGTACAGCCTATGGAGCAAATAACTTTGCAAATACTTGGTTTAGCCAATTTTATGACGCAGCTGGTCTAGCAGCTAATGAATCTACAATTAAATTGGCACTAGGTCTACCGAGTATTACCCCTAGCAGCTACATCCGCCAGCAAGCCTATAATGCGTTTTTCGGCATCAATGGTTTCCAACGCTCCAGCGATCCTAATATCTCTTACGTTAACCAAAATGATACTACTGGCGATATTAAAATTGGGTTAGCTGGTCACTTAAATTTAAAAACTTACTATGCGCCTCTATTAGGAACCTTGGGTAATTTCCTCAAAGATGGATTCCAAGCTAGTGAAGTTGTTAAAGTTACCTATAATGGCAAGACTGATTTCCTTTACAGCTTTTCTGCTACTGACAGTGGGCTAACAAACAGTTTAGGAGTAGGTGCTGATGGAGCATCTCACAGTGGCAACTATGAAGTTAGCATCAAAGGTGTTGTGCCTCCCGCAGCAGTGCCAGAACCATCTATAATACTGGGTTTGTTGGGTGTTGCTGGCGTTTTTGTGACACAACGCAAATTTAAGAAAGTATCTATTTAAGATTGCAGGTTCAAAACTACAAATAACGAAAGGGAGCAGTTAGCTCCCTTTTTTGATGAATAATTACTTTTGAGGCTACACTTTTTATAAAAAAATTTGCAAAAGCAAAAAAATAGTTGGTTATAAGATTATACATCTGTATGTCCCTATCAAGATATTTGTAATAAGTCTTTTATAAAATCGTATTAATTAACCGAACATCCAGATACAAACTGTTTTATAAAGACAATTTATATACCGTTGTTTTCAGTAGTATTTAAGTGTTTTTACTCATACGCTATTGGTAGTTCCATGTTTAAAAGTAGTCATTGATTTAAAATCACAACTTAGATAAAGCTCGTAAAAAAAGCTTAATTTTTGATTAATTTATACTTCATTGTATTAATTTTCAATTATTGTAGTACGATTGAATTTAATCTATTCATATTTTTGACTAGATTACATAAGTCAGATTTCTATTCGTTTCATTATTGAAATACACTAGGTTTAAGTTTAGGGTAATAATTGTTGGCTTTTACTTAAAATTATCAGATAATAGATAGCAATGACGGCACAATTACTCAATGAGAGATAAGCCATTGCGGTCACATAAAGTTAGACGAATTTTGCTAGTCGAAGATCATGATCTCAATCGGATGTTACTTAGTGACTATCTAAGTCACTGTGGGTACGAAGTCCAGAGCTTATCAGAAGGCTCTACTTTTTTCTCAACTATAGAGAAATTTGAGCCAGATTTGATGTTGTTAGACTTGAAGTTACCAGATATTGACGGTTACTCACTCTTAAAACAAGTCCAGCAAAAACCTGATTTATCAAAAATACCGATCATTGTAGTTTCAGCCTTTGCTTTTAAAGCAGATAAAGAACTAGCTCTGAGTTTGGGCGCACGTAGCTATTTTGTCAAACCCTTAAAACTTAAGGATCTCATCCTTACAATTGAAGAACAATTTACTTGTCACCACAGATAAGCTTTTCTGTTAAGTGTGCATTTATTCTGCTTTTTGGTCAGCAATAAACTCTTCAACGCGCTCACTAAGAGTTTGTACGGAACTACCAATAGTTGAAATTTTTTGTTGTACTTGCGCTAACAATAAAACTGCTGTTTGTAGTTCATTGAGAGTTTCAGCCATAGCCTCACGATACTGTAATTCAAAATCTTGTAAATTCATGGTCTAGCTCTTGTTTGAAATCATTATAATAACTATGTTTTCAATCATAATCGTAAATTTCAAGAACTCAATCCGTTAATTCGCTTAATATTATAAATTCAATAAATAAACATAAATATTGCCAATTGACAAAGATTTTATCTGTTATTTATATAAGCATTATTTATTTAAAAATAAAGATAAATCAACACAAAAAATATTACTATTTAAAACGGAACGCTCCAGATAATAAAATACAGCAGGGAATAGGGAACAGATTTGAAAGTCTCTTGGTATATGGCTTTTTTATGAAATTTTGTACCTCATTTACCTAAAATCTGCTGTATTATCAATTTAAAAAAGTTAATAATATATTGAAAAAGCAAAGTTTTTATTCTGACAGTAGCAGTCAAGAACTGTCGCAGCTAG
This sequence comes from Nostoc sp., assembly GCF_036916655.1. GTDB lineage: Bacteria > Cyanobacteriota > Cyanobacteriia > Cyanobacteriales > Nostocaceae > Nostoc. The sequence goes on along the minus strand of NZ_JBALFY010000101.1, from coordinate 245,273 downwards.
ATAAACTCTTGTTGACTCCAAAATTTTTATGCTTGCGATAAGTTTTCTGACAAGTTTCTAGCTGGGAAACTTCAGCCTGCGGAAAGCTGCAAAAGTAGCTACAGCAGACTTATTTTTGTGCAGGCTAAAGGTCTACCTGACTTAGAAGTTAAGAGTGCTGAGTTAAGAGTTATTATTCTCCCCAGTCCCCAATCCCTCTTTAATCTGTTCTGGCGTATGCAGTTTTTGATGGCTATTTCATCTTTACTTCATAAATAGTCTGTTAAATCGGCACGAAAAAACAATTTTTCTTAAAATAGAGAAAGATTACCTAATTTTGGTTGTGACAATATCTACTCAAATACTACCACTGGTTAAAGAGCCGGAACGACTGGAAAATCGTCTAGCCGAAATTCCACCGGAACCGGGGGTTTATTTCATGCGGGACAGGAGCGATCGCATTATATATATAGGTAAATCACGTAAGTTGCGATCGCGTGTCCGTTCCTATTTCCGGGATGGCTACAACAAGAGTGAACGTATCGCCACGATGGTCAAGTTGGTGACAGAAATTGAATTCATTGTCACTGATACTGAAGCCGAAGCTTTAGCCCTAGAAGCCAATTTGATCAAGCAGCACCAGCCATATTTCAATGTGTTGCTCAAAGATGATAAAAAATATCCCTATCTCTGCATCACTTGGTCAGAAGATTATCCGCGAATTTTTATCACCCGTAAGCGCCAATTCGGCAAAGAAAAGGATAAATTTTACGGGCCTTATACTGATGCTGGTTTATTACGAGAAATTGTCCGCATCTGCAAGCGGATCTTTCCCCAGCGACAACGACCTCAACCACTTTTTAAAGACCGTCCTTGCTTGAATTATGATTTGGGGCGCTGTCCGGGTGTGTGCCAAAAGCTGACTTCACCAGAAGAATATCGCAAAATTGTGCAAAAAATAGCGATGGTATTTCAAGGGCGAACTCAGGAATTGATTGATATTTTGACCCAACAGATGAACGCAGCCGCCGAGAACTTGAATTTTGAGTCAGCCGCGCGGATTCGCGATCAAATTTCTGGGTTAAAGTCGCTGACAGCCGACCAAAAAGTATCCTTACCAGATGATACTGTTTCACGGGATGCGATCGCACTGGCAGCCGACGAACAACACGCCTGCATTCAACTATTCCAGATTCGCGCTGGTCAATTGGTGGGACGTTTAGCCTTTGTGGCGGATGCTCATGCAGAACCAGGAGCTATTTTACAACGAGCTTTAGAAGAACATTACCAAACTGCTGACTCGGTGGAAATACCTTTAGAAATTCTGGTGCAGCATGATTTACCAGATGCGGAGATATTGGCGGATGTCTTAACTCAACGCAAAGGCAAAAAAGTCACAATTTTGACTCCTTTGCGGCAAACTAAGGCAGAATTAATTGAGATGGTAGAGCGAAATGCTCAGTATGAATTGCAAAGAATGCAAAAATTTGGCGATCGCAATCACCAATCAATGCAAGATTTAGCTACCATTCTCGATTTACCTGATGTACCTCACCGCATCGAAGGTTATGACATTTCCCATATCCAAGGGTCAAATGCTGTCGCTTCGCAAGTTGTGTTTATCGACGGATTACCTGCAAAACAGCACTATCGTCACTATAAAATCAAAAATCCGACGGTAACAGCAGGACATTCAGATGATTTTGCTAGTCTGGCTGAAGTTATCCAACGGCGGTTCCGTAAATATGCCGAAGATCAGCAATTAGCGCGTTTGGGTAATCCTGACTGGCCGGATTTAATCATGATTGATGGTGGTAAAGGTCAGTTATCATCGGTTGTCGCCGTTTTGCAAGAGATGAATTTATTAGAAGACTTGCGAGTTGTGAGTTTAGCAAAGCAGCGAGAAGAGATTTTTTTACCGGGAGAATCTAAACCCTTGCCAACTGATGCAGAACAACCGGGAGTACAGTTATTGCGGCGACTGCGGGATGAAGCGCATCGGTTTGCAGTGAGTTTCCATCGTCAACAGCGTAGTGATAAATTGAAGCGATCGCGTTTAGATGAAATTCCTGGCTTGGGACATCATCGACAAAAGCAGCTACTAGGACATTTTCGCTCAGTTGACTATATTCGGCAAGCGACAACCACACAACTCGCTGAAGTAGCAGGAATTGGGCCGCGTTTAGCTCAAGAAATTTACGATTATTTTCATCCTGCTTGAGGAGATTAGTAGTCTGTAAAATTCCAATTTATGTATGAATAAACAAGTTTGTAGTAAGGGCTAAAGTCCTTACTACACACCCTTAAAACTAGCTTGATCAATTATTCGTATCACTCTCGCAGAGGATTCTGTTAAGGTTGTCTGCGAGAATTTAAGATGTGTAAATACCGTAAATTTACGGTATCTCGTAACTATGGTAATTTTGATTAAATTTTCACACCGGAATTTCACCTCATAAATCTTGCCAGCAAATATTAACTAATCCTTAAGATAAATATTTTGTTACTAAATATACAGTATTTTCTGTAGTTTAATTTTTGAATACAAGAACGGCTCTTTTTTGTATCTGTCTAAGATGACTATAAATAAGCCTCTCTCAAAGCATTCGTCATAGGGATCAGTGAATATCTAAGCGGCATTTAATTAAAAAATAATTTATGTACCTAAAGTAAGAGGATAAAATCACTGAAATTATAAGATACTATAAAGAGAAATCGGAGTTTTTTCAAATCTGAAATTTTGTTTAAAATAATTAGCCAATATTAAAGTCGTTTGTTAAGTTGGGTCAAACCAAAATTTTTTCTACTTTAACTGGCAGTTTTCTCACATAAAAAATAAATTACAACCAGGGATTTTAAAATGCAGACAGTACAAAAGATTTACTGCCCAAATTGTGGCAGCCAAGCAGAACGTTATTATATTTCTGATAGTCAATTAACCCGAACACAATGCTCTACTTGTGACTACTTGATGATTAGTTGCACTCGCACTGGCAAAGTAATTGAGGCTTATGCACCAGGAATTTATGCACAGCGCTAGATAATAAAAATTAAAAATTAGAGAAAATATTCTCTAATTTCTAATAATAAAGTTACTTGTCAGAAATTTTAAATACTTTACAGATTATTCTATTGTCTGAGTTGTTGCTGTCGGATCTGTTCTTGTAACCTGAATTGTTGCTGTTGTCTAATTTGTTGATCTTGTCTGAGTTGTTGCTGTTGTATTCTCAGTTGTTGCTGTTGTGAAAAGTCTTGCTGTTGTAGTCTTGTTTCTTCCTGTTGTAGTCTCAATTGTTGCTGACGCAATATTTCTTGCCGTTGTCGTGTAAATTCTTGCTGTTGTATTATCTGTTGTTGTGGTTGTTGAGAATTTTGCCGTAGCCATGTTTCGTTCATTCGTTCTTGTGTTTGCTGATTTCGCTCCTCTTGCTGTTGTCTGAGTCTTTCTTGAGGCAAATCTTGCGTCTGGGGAGTCGTCCGAATTATTTGTTGGGGATTCGTCCGAATTATTGGTTGGGGATTTGTTTGAATTATTTGTGCAGATGCAGGAAAATTAATCGATAAAGCTTTGGCAAGTACAATCAATGGTAGCCATACTTTAAGCAACGATAAGCGATTCAACATATAATTATTTCCTCAATTGTTATAGGTTGGGTTGAGCGATCGCTAAACCTTTAAAATGCCAATATAATTTCCCTATACATAAATACAGGGGCTTGCAATAGTTAACTGAAGCTAATGTCTTATTTACCGTTATGGGCTTACGCGATACTTACGGCTGACTACGCCAACATTCTTCAGTTGGTGACGTGTTCTAAATATTAGTGCGTTGGGAATAGCTTTCTAAATCAAGGTTATATCCACTGCATTCTCTTGACTTTTCATAAAACTCTTGCTTTTTAGACATTTATCTTAATTAAATTATATATTTAAATTTTTTACATGGTTTGCCGGATTACCGTAAATCTACCTGCGGTGGGTAAGTTAACAAAGGGATCTCAAGCGGTTTTACGCCATAGATAAACAGAGATGTATCTGAAGACATATCTCTGTTTATCTGCGGTTTGATATTCATTCATAGAATTGACTGCAACAAGTTTAATTTTTACTTGCTCTCAATTGCCCACAAGCAGCATCAGCTTCTAAACCACGAGAATAACGGACACTAACAGCAGTATTTTGCTGCTTAAGGACGTTGACAAATGCTTGAATGCGATCGCGGTTGGGGCGTTTGTAGTCTACTTCTTGAATGGGATTGTAGGGAATCAAATTTACATGACTTTGGAATCCTCGCAGGCATTTTGAAAGTTCTAATGCATGTTCTGGTAAATCATTAACACCAGCGAGAAGAACGTACTCAAAAGTAACCCGGCGGCCAGTGATTTCTACATATTCTCGACACTCAGCCAGCAAATCTTCTAAAGGATAAGCGCGGGCGCTGGGGATAAGTTTTTCTCGTAGTGCCTGATTGGGTGCGTGGAGACTTACAGCCAGAGTGATTTGCAAATTATTTTCTGCGAACTGACGGATGCGATCGCGAATCCCAACTGTAGAAACTGTCAGCGATCGCTGCCCAATACCGACATCTTGATTAAGAGATTTCAAAGCTGCTAAAACATTCTCAGTATTCAACAACGGTTCACCAAGTCCCATAAACACTACATTGCTAACCCGTTGCTGAAAATCTTCTTGCACAGTCAACACCTGATCGACAATTTCGTGCCGTGCTAGGTTGCGTTTGTAGCCTCCCTTCCCAGTAGCGCAGAAATCACACGCCATTGGGCAACCCACTTGAGTAGAAACACAAACTGTCAGCCGGGCTTTCGGGCCTTCTCCCCTTTCTGCGAAGGTGGGAATACCTACAGTTTCAATAATTTGCCCGTCTGTTAATTGTAAAAGATATTTGACTGTACCATCGGGAGCCTCAGAGCGGTAATGTAAGATTGAGCGCCCAATCGGGATTTCTGCTAATTCTGCACGCCATTGCTTAGGGAAGACAGAAATATCAGCTAGCGATCGCACCCCCTTGTCATAGATCCATTCATGCAGCTGCTTGCCTCTGTAAGCAGGTTGTCCCTGCTGCTGCACCCAAGTAGTTAACTCGGCAACGGTTGCACCTAGTAAGGGAGGGATTAATGCTGATTTTTCTGGGTTTTGTGAGTCAATCGGAGATACAAGAGGCGTAGCAGACATAAAAAATCACGAGTTGATGCTGAATCTCTATACTACACCTGCCAGATTAACTTAGTCTTGACCTAAGAAGATGGTTAATTAACCAAAGGTTGTGCCATTCCAGCCCCACATTGCCCCCTTAGCATCTGCAAACTCGATGTAAATGCGATTTTTCGACACGCCTAGAGTTTGGTTAATCTGCTGGCAAAAGTCCTGACTCATTGCTGCGGTTTGATCTGGCTTCATCGTACCGATGCTTTTAATTTCAATGTAGCAAACTGGATCAGTATTTCCTGCAAAAGTCATGGGGATTCCTGGTTCAAAAGCAGTCATGACATAAGATTCTGGTTTTCCCAAATGTTTCGCCAACTTGGCTGATAGGTTTAAAAGCAGCGACTCAATTTCAGCTTTTTCAGGAGCAGATGCAGAAGTTTGCACTTTAATTAAAGGCATAATACCGGATTGGGATTTTGAATTTTATTGACATTGTTAAGTTTATCTAACCGCAGAGGCAATGGGGAGATGAGGGGGATGCAAGGGAGAAGAGTTTTTTTCCCCTCCGCCCCCCGCACCCCGCCCCTCTGCCTCTTTTCAATGCCCCATGCCCAACACTTAGTTATGAGATGAGCGAAATAGATGACTATGTTCGGGATGATATAAACGCGATCGCCCTGTTGTTGTCGAAAGTGCTGGACTGATTATATAAAGTGTAGTGCGAATTAGTTTTTCTTTATGAGTACATTCCGCCATTTGATTCAGAGGGACAACCTTGATTTTTTCATCAGGCCAGCCAATGCGAAAGCAAATCGCAATCAGGGTTTCGGCTGAGTAATGTTCGAGTAGTTTGGCTTGGGCATTTTCGACATGACGCGCACTCAAATACAGGCAGAGGCTAGCCCGATGTGCTGCAAGAGAAGCTAATTCTTCAGTGGCGGGGACTTCTGTACGTCCACTGATGCGTGTCAAGATGATGGTTTGGACTAAACCAGGAACAGTTAGTTCTATTTTGAGTTTGGCAGCAGCAGCTTGAAAGGCGCTGATACCTGGTATGACTTCAAAAGGAATATTTGCCTCTGCGAGGAGGTGCATTTGCTCGTGGATGGCGCTGTAGAGACTAGGATCGCCGGAATGGAGACGGACTAGAGATTTTTGCTGCGATCGCACCCTATCAATCATAATTGGCAAAATCTCTTCTAAAGTTTGATTCGCAGTTCTAATGATCTCCGCATCTTCTCGACAAAGTTCTAAAATTTGTTCGGGTATTAAAGAGTCAGCAAATAAAATCACATCAGCAGCAGCCAGTAGTTTCTGCGCCTTCACCGTTAATAAATCAGGATCTCCAGGCCCCGCTCCCACAATATACACAGATGGATCTAAAGCATATAGTGTTTTTTTATCACTACAGTCTTCTGTATATTCACTTTTAAAAGAACACACGGCAATCCCTCAAAAAAGTTTTGTGGCAAATTCTTCAGTATCTTTCCGGATTCATCTTCTTTCCCTAGTAGATAGTAATGGTAGATGCACCCTGGTTAAGCCCTAGAGAATACTCTGGGGCATTTTTTATTTTTGGGCATTGGGCAGAAGTTCTTTAATTTTGAATTTTGTTAGCGCAGCGTTAGCGAGTCTGCGAGCGTCATTTTGAATTTTGAATTGATTGCTCCCTCATCTCCCACTCTCCCCATTTCCCTTAAGAGTAGGAACTACATCAGGTAAAGGGCGTTTGAGTAAGTAAAGCCAAGCTAATCCAACTAATCCCAATAAAATTCCTAGACTACTAACTACTTGTGCCATTTTTAATGGCCCCAGCATCAAGCTATCAGTGCGAAAGCCTTCAATCCATAAGCGTCCTAAGCTATAGGCTGGCCAGTAAACTAGAAATAGTGTGCCTACCTTCAGGCGTGGCTTACCGGATAAAGACCGGAAAAACAACGTTATTAGTAGCGTAAACACCATTAAATCCCACAGAGATTCGTAGAGGAAGGTGGGATGAAAATAATCGAAACTAGCATAGTCTAGAGGACGACGATCTGGTGGAATATAGAGCTTCCAGGGTAAATCAGTGGGATCGCCAAAAGCTTCAGAATTAAAGAAATTGCCCCAACGTCCGATCGCTTGCCCTAAAATCAGCGAAGGCGCTACTAAATCTGCCAGTTGCCAAAAAGAAACCTGCTTGATTTTGGCAAAGATTAACGCAGCCACAACGCCACCCAGAATAGCTCCGTGAATGGCAATACCTCCTTCCCAGATTGCAAAGATTTTTTCTGGAGTTGGGGCATATTTTGGCCATTCAAACAAAACATAATATAGTCGTGCGCTAGGAATTGCCCCAATCAATAACCAAAAGAATAAATCGCCTAGCAACTCAGGATTAACATTACGGCGCTTTGCCAATTCCTGGGAAAGGATAACGCCAATTAATACTGCTGTGGCAATCAATAAGCCATACCAACGAATACTTAAATGGATACCTAGTATATCTAAATCTAATTTCACCAGAATCGGGCCTGGTGAAGCAAATTGAAATGCCAAAGGCAAGGTGGAAAAATCCAGTGCCATGAAAAATTACCTAGAAGAGTTCGTTAACTACCCGCGTACTTTGCTAAGTACGGAGTTTATTGCATCTCGAATACTGGAACTACCCTTGAATTCTCCACAATATTGTGGCGATGTAGGTAAAAATGCCGTATCCAGATTTAGGAGTCTAGTTCCTAATGCCTAGTTGAGCATAACTTGTGCCACTAAAACAATTGAATTTAGCATCCTTACTCAGAGCGCAAGATGGTAGATTTGAGTAAGTTACACAAAACGGTTTCGATATAATCACCTAAACAACTTTGATATATTTAAAATTGTGATCGCTATTTATCCTGGTAGCTTCGACCCCATCACCTTGGGACACCTTGACCTCATCCAGCGCGGTAGCCGGCTGTTTGAGCGGGTGATTGTCGCTGTACTGCGGAACCCCAACAAGATGCCACTTTTTAGTGTGGAGCAACGGCTAGATCAGATACGTCATTCTACACAACATTTATCGAATGTAGAAGTAGACAGCTTTGATGGTCTTACTGTCAACTACGCTCAAATGCAACAAGCACAAGTTTTGCTGCGGGGTTTACGGGCTGTGTCAGATTTTGAAGTGGAACTGCAAATGGCTCACACCAATAAAACTCTTTCTACCGAAATAGAAACAGTTTTTCTTGCAACCTCAAATGAATATAGTTTTTTAAGTAGTAGTGTGGTAAAAGAGATTGCAAGGTTTGGTGGCTCTATCGATCATCTCGTTCCCCCACACATTGCCCTGGATATATACCAATGCTACAATCAGAAATCTCCAATGTTGAACCCAATCTCAACGGAAGCAATCCCCCCCCTCAAGAATATCTCGGTGGAGAGGGAAGCATAGATATTCAACAAGAACTCAACCGCCTAGAGGAAATAGTTCTCTCTAGTCTCAGGATTCCGCTGACGGGACGCACGCTCATCGATGAAGAAAAGTTCCTGGATCAGCTTGATTACATCAGGCTGGCTTTACCATCACTTTTTCAAGAAGCAGCAGCAGTTCTTGAGCAAAAGGACGAAATTTTGCTGGAAGCGGAAGGGTATGGACAGCAGGTTGTTGAGGCTGCACAAGCAAAAAGAGCGCAAATTTTAGCTGAAAGCGATATCATTCACCAGGCGGAACAAGAAGCTGAACAACTGCGGCGACAAGTGCAACAAGAGTGTGAGGGAATAATGCAAGAAACCCTCGCTGAGATTGAACGTAAGCGGTATGCTTGTCAGCAAGAGTTAGAGATGATGCGACAAACTGCGATCGCTCAGGCTCAAGAAATTGAAGATGGTGCCGATCAATATGCCGATGGACTTTTGGGAAATATTGAGCAGGATCTCAAAGAGATGTTGCGAATTGTCACCAATGGACGGCAACAACTGCAAATTGATAACCTCACCCAGCGTAATTCACCTCCTGGCAAAAAAAGATAGAGGTTTTAACGAAAGATGGGGAAAATTATCGGTTGGGTTTCGCTACTGCTTAACCCAAATATTTTTATGAATGAAGACTTTTTGGGAAGCTATCTGGTAAGCTGTTCCATATTTAAATTGCATAGGGCGAGCAAGATGCCCACCCCACAAGAGTTGTGTTGAATTCATATAGATGTTTTTTAGCTATTCAACACCTAATTACAAAGTATATGTAAAATCTTCCACCAACATACCAGGAACTAAACTACCTCCAAGTTGGCGACTTTCATAAGTTCCTACTTCGGGAATGAATTCTTGAAAAGTGGTCAAATCGACTAAGTTTTCTCCCCAGAAGCGATAAAGACTTTCATCAAAACGCAAGTTTTCAATGGGGGCAACAATTTCTCCATTTTCCACCCAAAAACAAGCATAACGAGTCATACCTGTGATTCTACCAGTGTGGCGATCGCTCCAATTTAAGTAATGCAAATTCGATACATATAATCCTGTATCCAAACTCGGAAGAATCTGCTCAAATACTAAATTTCCTGGACTCACTTCTGGCGCTCGTAAAGTCTCTGAACTATTAGCGCCGTTGGCAATTTTTTGATATTCCTTAGCAGTCCGAGAATTCACCAAAGTATTTACCAAATATCCTTTTTCTATTACAGGTAACTCTGGTGCTGCTATTTCTCCCAATTCATTAAAGCGTGGTACTAATCCCCGTTGAAAGTTTTCTTTCAAATTAAATGCAGGGGAAAGCTGTTTTTCTTTACGCCATAGAGCAGCTAAAGAACTGTTTCCTTGCTGAATATCAGCTTCGCTCACAGATCCCCAAGAAAGCATCAATAATAAATCTGCAACAGCAGCAGGTGCAAAGTAAGTTTTGTACTGTCCCCGTGGCAATTCTTTAACTGGACGAGCAAGCAATTCTAGTTGTTTTTTCGCTTCGCTAATTTTGGCGATATAAGCAGATTCATCCCAATCACTCCCGGCAAATGTGCCTTTAACGGCTTGTCCAGATGTGGAGAATAGAGAATAATCTAAGGTAAAAGAATCAGTCGCAAACCAGTGTTTTTGACCGCTAGAATCACCATAAGCTTTAATTACTACTCCCCCTGCATATATCCCAGTAAAATCCAATTCAGCAACTAGTTCTAGCACCGTTGGTACTACTGCCTCAGCCGCCAATAAATTTCCAGAATTTATTTCTCGACTAGTATTATTTCCTGATGGCAAAACTAGATATGGATCGATGGGTAGTAGAATAAGTTCGTCGCGTAATTCCTGCAAAGCGGTATATGCTAACTGCCAGTCTACCTCCCAATTTCCAGTAAAGGGAAACTGCTGAACACTGTTGCGCTGTTCTTTCATCAAAGTTAGTTCGATCCAACCATCTGCAACACAACCAGTTTGTCGCACTTTCGCATGATTAAAACGAGTAAATTGACTGATTTCACTGCTGAGTCTCACAGTAAATTGTTCATCTTCTGCTTTTTTGATCAGCAAACTTTCAATCAGTCGATTAAAGCTGACTTCTAATGCAGATAATTCCTCAATTTTCATGGATATTAAATATTAATAGGGAATAGGTAGATGGGATGACGCAATTACGAATTACGTTAGCGCAGCGGTAGCGAGTCCGCGTTCGCTTTTAGCGTCTCGTAGAGAGCGTCATTACGAATTATCTAAGTTCCTCCGCCAAAAACTTCGACGTTAGCAAATACACAGACAGGTGAACCGTGTCCTACCCAAATGGCCTGGTTTGGTTCTCCTTTACCACAATAAGGAGTACCATACATTTGCCAGTTTGTCGCATCTCCGACTTTAATTAGACTATGCCAAAACTCTGGTGTTGTGGCGCGATAGTTAGGATTACGGAGGGTTTTGGTAAGTTTACCGTTTTCAATTAATTTAGCGTACTCACAACCAAATTGGAATTTGTAGCGGCGATCGTCAATTGACCAAGAACGGTTAGATTCCATGTAAACGCCGTGATCTATCCCGCCAATAATGTCTTCAAAAGTACCATTGAGAGGCTCTAAATTCAAGTTACCCATGCGATCGATCGCTGGCCGATTCCATGAGGAAGCACGGGCACAGGCAACTCCTGCTACACCAGATCTTGCTTGACTTTCCAGACTGCCTAAACCCCGTTGCAGTACACCTTCTTTAACCAAATACTCTCGTGTTGCGACAGTACCCGTATCATCAAAGCCGTAGCTAGCAAATTCACCAGGCACGGTGGGATCAAAGGTAATGTTCATCAGTGGCGAACCATAAGCTAGGTTGCCAAAATCACTTTTATTAACGAAGCTACCTCCAGCATAGTTACGCTCATCTCCCAAAATTCGGTCAATTTCTAGGGGATGCCCGACACTTTCATGGATTTGCAGCATCATTTGATCTGGGGCTAAAACTAAATTGGTACGGGTGGTTGGGCATTCTTCTGCTGTCAAGAGTTCTACTGCTTGTTCGCCAATTTGCCGCACCCGATGCCATAAGTTTTCTTGTTTTAATAGTTCGAGTCCGCCTTGGTAGCAGTTTGCTTGGGAGCCGTTGTTGCTGCGCTGCTGTACAATTGCTCCATCTTGGGCAGTGGCTCCGTAATTAGTGCCTATAGATAGTATTTTTTGATAGACTTCTGAGCCGTTGCTGCTGACAAACCAAGATTCTCTCTCGGTTGTGCTAGCACTAGCTATGGTTTGCACAATCTTGTCGTCAACTTTCAGCGTTTGGCAAATCCGAATTAGTAAATCGTTGATTCCTCCCGGACTCAGAGCATCTAATGGTTCCAGAAATGGCGATTTATATTCACCAACGACTTTCGGACGCTCACTTTCATGGAAGGGATGTATCCACCATTCACTGGCTGCTAGTGCCTGTTTATAGGCTGTTTGAGCAGCCGCTTGCAAGGAAGATAGTTCCAGAGAGTTAGTAGCTGCATAACCCAGACTGCCATTAACCAAAACTTCCAGCATGGCTCCAGCAGTGAAGGATTTGCCGTTTAGTTGGGGTAAGGCGTCACGGACGAAACGGGTAGTAGAAGTTTCCTTTACGGCTCTAATACCAATCCAATCAGCGGGAATATCGAAACTAGCGATCGCTTTTTTTAGAGTAATCCACATAAGAATTTAAAATTTAATTCCGGTGCCAGCGTGTGCCATCACGGCTATCAATTAGCGTAATACCTTCTGCCTGGAGTTCGTCACGAATGCGATCGCTTTCGGCAAAATTTTTAGCTTGACGTGCTTCTTGCCTGTGCTGAATTTTCGCCTCAATTTCCGCATCGCTTAAACCATTACTCGTGTGAGTTTCGGTTTCTATCTCGGCTTCTAAACCCAAGACTCTAGCTAATGTAACGAGTGTTTGCCATTGCCGATGTAACTCCTGTGGTGACGTTTCGGTTTTCCCTTCATGCACAAGAATATTTCCCTCACGGCGCAGTTCTTTGGCTAATTCAAACAATACTGTTAATCCACCGGGAAAATTAAAGTCGTTATTTACACTTTCTTGGAAGCGTTCAAGATAGGGATTGGGTACTGGGTATTGGGTACTGGGTATTGGGATCTTCCCAGTCCCTAGTCCCCAGTCCCCAGTCCCTAAATCCCATCCTAGTTTTTTGCCATATTGATAGCCGAAGAGTAAGCCTTCTTTAATGGTGTGCCAACCGTTGGTTGCTGCGGCGATCGCTTCGTCGGTAAAATCAATGGGTGTACGATATTGAGCAGTCAGCACGAATAACCGTACTGCCATCGGGTCAACTCCTCGATCCAGCAATTCTCGAATAGTGGTAAAGTTGCCCAAAGATTTGGACATTTTTTCACCATCTACCTTTACCATGCCGTTATGTAACCAGTAACTTGCTAAGGGTTTTCCGGTTACAGCCTCAGATTGGGCAATTTCGTTTTCGTGGTGGGGAAAAATTAAGTCAGCACCACCAGCATGAATATCTATGGTATCACCCAGGCGATCGCGCACCATTGCCGAGCATTCTATATGCCACCCCGGACGACCTGCGCCCCAAGGTGATTCCCAAGCTGGTTCTCCTGGTTTTGCTGCTTTCCACAAAGCAAAATCAAAGGGATCTTTCTTTTTCTGATATTCTGGATCTTCGACGTTGACGCGATCGCTTTTCCCCGCCTGCATATCTTCTAACTTGCGTCCCGAAAGCTTGCCATACTCAGCAAACTGCCGTACTGCATAATACACATCGCCGTCAGCAGGGTAAGCAAAACCTTTATTTTCCAATTCATGAATTAACCGCTGAATGCCATTCATTGTGTGGGTAGCGCGGGGATATTCGTCAGCTTCCTTGATTCCCAGGCGCGCCATATCCTCAAAATATGCTTTGATGAAGCGATCGGCTACAACTTCCATTGATGAATGTTCAACACAGGCTCGATTCAGAATCTTGTCATCAATATCGGTAAAATTTTGGATATATCGGACTTCATAACCGATAAACTGGAGATATCGGCGCACTACATCCCAAACGATGCAAGCTCTAGCATGACCCAAATGGCAGTAGTCGTACACCGTCACGCCGCAGTAATACATCTTAACCTTGCCTGGTTCGACTGTTTCAAACGGTTCTTGACGACGGGTGAGGGTATTGTAAAGGGTTAGGGTCATAACAGAGTAATGCTGAAATAAGGAGATACGTAATAATAGGGTAAGGCAGCTGGGATGACAGTCCAGCATCCCTATGCTAGTGTTTTCTGGACTATTTCCGCTACATTACTATTTTTTGACTATTTGATAACAGCGCTATGCAATCAGCAGTTACACCCGAATCTTCCGCAATGGATACGCCTAAACAAGGAATGCCAGTAACAATTATTACGGGTTTCCTCGGTAGTGGTAAGACGACTTTACTTAATCATATCCTCAACAACCAACAGGGTTTAAAAACCGCTGTTCTCGTGAATGAATTTGGTGAAATCGGCATCGACAACGAGCTAATTGTTTCCACTGGTGAGAACATGGTGGAACTAAATAATGGTTGTATCTGCTGCACTATTAATAATGATTTAGTAGATGCAGTTTACAAAGTTTTAGAACGCCAAGAAAATCTAGATTATCTCGTAGTGGAAACAACTGGATTGGCAGATCCGCTCCCAGTCGCTTTAACATTTCTGGGCACAGAATTACGGGATTTAACCCGTTTGGATTCGATTATTACCGTGGTAGACGCGGCGAATTACAGCCTAGATTTATTTAACTCTGAGGCAGCGTACAGCCAGATTGCTTATGGTGATGTGATTGTGCTGAACAAGGCTGATTTGGTTGATGAAGCCACTTTGAAGGAATTAGAAAGAAAAATTAATGAAGTTAAGGAAGGAGCGAGAATCATTCGCGCAACGCGATCGCAAGTTCCACTTCCTTTAATTCTCAGTGTTGGTCTGTTTGAGTCAGATAAATATTTTGACACAGTGGTGGATGAACACGACCATCACGATCATGACCATCACGACCACGACCACTCAACATGCGGTCACGATCATCACGACCATGACCACGATCACCACGATCATCACCATCATTCCGATCATTTAGAAAATGATGGTTTTACTTCCATCTCTTTCCAAAGTGACAAGCCTTTTTCTATCAGGAAGTTTCAGTATTTCTTAGATAACCAACTACCCTCAAATATCTTCCGAGCCAAGGGTATTATGTGGTTTGATGAAAGTCCGAAGCGTCATATTTTCCACCTTTGCGGTAAACGCTTTACCTTGGATGATGATGAATGGCAAGGTAAATTGAAAAATCAGCTAGTGCTGATTGGTCAAAATTTAGATCGTGAGGCTTTAATCAGTCAACTCGAAAACTGTATTTGTCTACCTTCAACCTCTCGCGGTAAAGGCTTTGGCAAATAAAAGTTAGGAGTGGGAAGTTTACTACTCGTTCCCAGGTGGAACCTGGGAATGCATTCTTAATGGCTTTGCCATCAATTTTAAGCGTTCTGATTAAAATGCGTGTTGTTATCCAGCGAGTTAAATCATCTCAAGTTACAGTTAATGGTGAAATTATCGGCAAAATTGGGCGGGGGCTAAATTTACTTGTAGGTATTGCTAATACCGACACTGATGCTGAAATCGACTGGATGGTGCGGAAGTGCTTAGAATTGCGGCTATTTCCTGACGAAAAAGATGACCGTTGGCAAAAATCTGTACAAGAAATTGGCGGCGATTTGTTGGTAGTTAGTCAGTTTACGCTTTATGGTGACTGTAGCAAAGGTCGCCGTCCTTCTTTTGACCGTTCAGCGGCTCCCCAATCAGCAGAAGATTTGTATAATCGTTTTGTTAGCAAATTAAGAGCTAGCAGTTTGCAGGTGGAAACAGGTCAATTTGGTGCAATGATGCAAGTGACAATTGAAAACGATGGTCCCGTAACTTTGTTACTAGAAAAATAACTAGTACAGAACGGCGTAAATAAACCATCCATTCCAAATCAATGAAACGCTTACGTTGTATTGATTTTTAATTTTTAATTTTTAATTCCGCCTTGTGGTACTAGCCTAAGTATATATACCAAAAAAAGAATAACAATAGCCTCTAGACCGTGGTGTTCTAATTGATGAGAGAATATTAAATTAACCATCACCAAAGTTTAAATTCATTTATCATGGCGAAAATCCAGTTTTCTAGAGGTCTTGACGAAGAAGTAACTCCAGATGTGCGCTTGACGCGATCGCGCAGTGGCGATAGTGGCACAGCAACATTTATTTTTACGAATCCAAAGATTTTAGATCAAGGTAGCACCGAAGATATTACCGGGATGTACTTGATTGACGAAGAAGGAGAGATAATTACCCGCGAAGTCAAGGCTAAATTTGTCAACGGGAAACCGGAAGAATTAGAAGCACTTTACGTGATGAAATCTGTTCAAGAATGGGATCGCTTTATACGCTTCATGGAGCGATATGCTGAAGAAAACGATCTGGGACTGAGCAAAAATGAGGCATAGGGCATAGGGCATCGGTAAGCTAAAACACATCTAATTTGCATATTAAAATTTTCTCAATCTCTTGTGGGGTGGGCATCTTGCCCGCCCTGATTATGCAACTTGAATGCTGATTAGCTTAATTATTGTCATACCCAATGCGCTATTCCCGATGCCCAATATCCACGCTCAAACGTTCAGGACTGACTTATGACGCCACAACCCCACCCAGATTCGCCGATAATTACGGTAACTTGTGCTGTGGTTACTGTTAGCGATACACGCACTTTTGAAACAGACAAAAGTGGCCAGCTAATTCAGCAGTTACTTCTTGGTGCTAACCATACTGTGGGAGGCTACACGATTATCAAAGATGAACCAACACAAATTCAAGGGCAGATAGAAAATCTGGGTAAAAGTGCAAATTTGGATGCTGTAATTTTCAATGGTGGTACAGGTATTGCACCAAGAGATACCACTTATGATGCCATTGAGAAGTTACTGGAGAAGACTTTGCCGGGATTTGGTGAGTTATTTCGTTTTTTAAGTTATCAAGAAATTGGTTCGCGGGCGATCGCTTCTCGCGCTGTTGCTGGTGTTTATCAAGATAAATTAATTTTCTCGCTTCCTGGTTCTAGTAATGCGGTGCGACTGGCGATGGAAAAACTGATTTTGCCCGAACTCAATCACTTGGTAAGTCAGGTTGGTAAGGGGATGACATGAGTAGCCGTTTAGAAAGTTACTATGATAACTTTTGTAAAACTGAGGCATGAGGTACTGAAATCATCCTTTCTATCCTTACATCTTGAGGCTACCCAGAATTATAGTGAGACGGATGAAATTTTAATATCAGATCAGCATGGAGCCTATTTACTGGAATTGCATAATTGCTCACGGCATCACTGCATTTTCATACTTTGGCATCTCCACAGTCATAGGGGTTTTCTTTGCTAAAACTAAGGCAACTATCCCTTCTAAGTTTTGGCTAGCCTTTTTCTTATCGGGTGGATTCGTTCTATTCTGCGGATTTCATCATTTACTGGCGATCTTTGAGCCGTATATGCCAGTATCGCTGCTACATTTAGGCGTGCTAGATATAATGGCATTTATTTCTTTGTCTGCCTTACTCTACCTGACGCCAACCGCTTATCTAGCTGTAAAGGCGATCGCTAAATCTCAAGAAGATATCCGCGAACTTCAACGCAGCCAGCAGATGCAACAGCTATTTCTAGATCAGGGGCCGTTTGGAGCCTATATCAAAGATGAGCAATCTAGAGTGCTTTACTACAACCAGGAGCTACAGTCTAGATTTTCAGTAGATTCACAAGAATGGTTGGGAAAAACGGACAGTGAATTCTTGCCAGATCCAGAAGAGGGGTGGCGAGTAATGGAAAACGATCAAGTCGTTTTGAAAACTGTACGCCCCTTGAAGCTGATTGAAGAGGCAAAAATGCCTGGTAACGATCAGCCATGCTACTGGCTATCGTTTAAGTTTCCGTTTAAGGATTACGCAACGGGCGCTAACCGCATCGGTGGGATCAGTATTGATATTACAGAAACCATAGAAGCACAGCGATCGCTCACCGAGCTAAATCGGCAGCTAGCAGAAAAAACACTGGAATTAGAGGCAAAAAAACGAGAACTTATATATCTCTCAGATATGGCGGATATGCTTTATTCTTGCGAGTCTGAAAATGAGGTGTATAAAGTAGTTGCTTTAACTTGTTCCAAGCTATTTACGAATATCAGTGGTTCTATCTATATCATTTCCAATTCCAAGAATTATGTTCAGTTGAATAGTTTTTGGGGAGGTAAAAGAAGCAGTAAAGAAATATTTTCACTATCTGATTGTTGGGCATTGCGGAGAGGAAAATTAAATCTTTTATCGCCTCGTAATTCAGGAATAATATGCAGTCACTTAATACAGCCAGTTAGCGGTATACATTTGTGTGTTCCATTGTTTGCACAAGGCGAATTAGTTGGGATCTTACACATCGATGCGCTTGAAGAAATTAGTCCAGAAGATCAACAAATTATTGAGATTATTGCTAGAACTTTAGGTATTGCACTGAATAATTTATCGATAAAACAACGCCTAACTCATGATAACTTGCGGGATGGGATGACCCAACTATTCAACCAAAGCTATATGCAGAGTATAACAGAACAAAGGTTAGCTGAAGCTGAACGTTCGGGACAACCTCTTAGTATTATTTTTCTTGATATCGATAACTTCAAATCTTACAACTCGCGCTATGGGCACATCACTGCCAACATTGTTCTCCAAGGATTAGCAAAATTACTGTTAAAATCTATTCGCTCCTTTGATATTGCTTGCAGATGGGGTGGTGAAGAATTTGTGATTGTGATGCCTAATATGACACTAGAAACGCTTAGGAAGCGAGTAGAACAATTAAGGATAGATATTGAACAAATGCAATTACGAGACGGCGATCAGATCCTTGAAGGCATCACTGCTTCTTTTGGAATAGCTGTATCAGAACCAGGGATTACGGTTAAGGATTTTCTGAATCGGGCAAATCAAGCGATGCTTGAGGCAAAGCGAACAGGAAAGAATCGGGTTAGGGAGTATGTAAATACCTATAATTAACGTGAGTTCTACGAATCATATAGTGTCTATCTAATTAGCCGTAAAAAAGACCTCTAAGAAGGTTTTACTATGCAAAACCGTCCCTCTCCGACTCGGAGAGGGACAGACTTGAACTTTAGTTCAAGGCAGGGAGAGGTTTATCGAACTCACGTTATAATTAATGTCGGAATTTTTCCTCCTACCAAAAAAACAACTCCCTGAAGATTTGGGAGTTGTTTTTTATATTCAAGCAGTTTTATAAAACATTCAGAATGGAGCGATGTCTGTGGCGGGCTGCGCCTACGCTAAACAGATGGTAGCCAAAATAGCAGCTATAATATAAAACACTCCAACCACTTGCAATTCAGACCAGCCAGTAAGTTCTAAATGATGGTGTAAAGGTGCCATTTTAAAGAGACGTTTACCTTTGCCATCGGGGCCTTTCGTGGCTTTGTAATAACTTACCTGTGCCATCACCGAAAGGGTTTCTACGAAGAAGATACCACTGAGAATAAACAGAGCTACTAAAGTGTTTGTCAATAATGCTACAGCAGCTAAAGCTCCTCCCAATGCCAGGGAACCAGTATCTCCCATGAAGACGCGGGCTGGGTTGCGATTATGGGCTAAGAAACCTAAGCACCCGCCACTTAAAGCAGCACAGAAAACCATCAATCCTGGTGCTGTTGGGGCGACTAAAGCACCTAATGCCAAAAGTGCGATCGCAACTGTTCCTGCTGCCAAGCCATCAATACCATCTGTTAAATTAGTCGCATTACTTTCTGCAACTAGCACAAAACCAGCTAAAGGCCAAAATAGAAATCCTAATGGTAGTGTCAAGCCCACCCAAGGCAAAGCAATATTTGTAATATTAGAAGGTTGATTAAACATCAGCCATAGACAAAACACAGCCGCAAAACTCACCTGCAAAGCTAGTTTTGTCCGGGGAGATATACCTTTATTTGATTTCCGGCGCAGAATTTGCCAATCGTCAAGCCAGCCTATCAATCCATAGCTGGTTGTCAAAGCCGAAACTGCAAGTACCTCTTTAGAAAAGTTAGACAATATACAGGCAATCAGCACAGATACAGGTATAAAAAATATACCGCCCATTGTGGGAGTGCCTGCTTTTTTGAGATGAGCTTGGGGCCCATCTTCGCGAATTATTTGCCCAGTTTTAAGTGCTTGAAGTAAAGGTATTACCCAATAGCCCACCACACCTGAACCCAACGTACACAACAGCAGTGGCAGAGTTAGCGAGATGCTTTGCCAGGGTAGCCGATTGGCCATCGAATCCAAGAAAAATGCTGTTGTACCTAGCCCTATGGCTAATAAAGAGGCGAGAGCGATTCCAGAAATATTTAATCCTTGCTCAGGAGATAATTTAGCGTCCACAAAAGTTTCCCTTCACTCCACACTTATAAAATTGAATACTAGTAACTAGGGATACTGCCAAGTCCCTAGCCTGAAAAGGCTAATTCTCAGCGATTCCTATATCATCATCGTCATCATCATCGAGGTCGTAGCCAATTCCATCTTCTACACCCATTAGGGAGTCTATTCCTTCTTCGTCACCTTGAAAATCCGGTTCGTGAACATCACGCGCGATGATGCGACCATTATTTTGTAACCAGTCCAACAAAGAAGACTCTGGCTTTACGGGGATGACATCGGCTCGCTGGTTACGGGGTTCTTCACGTAATGGAGAGTTCAACATATCGAGTCAGGACAAGAAAAGGTTGACGTAAGTTGACATTTAGAGTCTATCACTTGACACGGATTAATTTAGTTATCTTTTCAACCCTTTGGTTGATAAATCCGCATTCGGATAGAAATTTTTTTATTTAATAAGCATAAGGCTTAGTCCAAGCGATTCTTAGTAATTTGTATGGCTCTACATATATGTCATTAATATCTTGTTTATGCTGATGGAAAGTGAATAATTTTTGAGGTGACAGGCGATGATGGGAAAAGCGGCTCTTATGGATGCGATCGCTGGTACAAATCGCGGTCTACTAGCGACCGAAGCACAGAAACAAGCTATCTTAGCAGCGATCGCTACTTTAGAAGACTTTAATCCTACACCCCGTCCGGTGGAAGCTAGTAATTTGCTAGATGGCAATTGGCGATTACTATACACCACTAGCAAGGCTCTTTTAAACTTAGATCGTCTACCCTTATGTAAACTGGGTCAAATCTATCAGTGTATTCGGGTAGAAACTACCAGTGTTTACAACATAGCTGAGATTTATGGCTTACCTTATTTAGAAGGATTAGTCAGCGTTGCTGCTAAATTTGAGCCTGTTTCAGGTCGGCGTGTCCAAGTAAAATTTGAGCGTTCTATTATCGGCTTACAACGTTTAATAGAATACAATTCTCCGGTAACTTTTATCCAACAAATTGAAGAAGGTAGAAAATTTCCCGGAATTGATGTTGCTATAAAAAGTGACAGACAGCAAGGCTGGTTAGATATCACTTATATAGATAACGACCTACGGATCGGCAGAGGTAATGAGGGAAGTGTGTTTGTCTTAACTAAAACATAAGCTTTTACAAAATAGCTCTTTGCGAATGAAAGTACACTATAACGTCTACCTTGTCAAGTAGGGTCTAATACCTTTTGCAATTTTAGATGTGCTATGCGATCGGGGAGATGAGGAAGATAAGGGGAGATGAGGGGAGAGAAGGAAGAAAGAATAACTAATATTCAATCCCCAATCCCCAATCCCCAATCCCCAGTCCCCAGTCCCCAGCCCCCAATTCAGACAAATAACTTAACAAAGACTCCTGCTGCGACCTTGAGGATGTAGAGTGAAATCAATTAGCCCTCTAGATTGGCGATTGATAACTAAAAGGGAAAATAATCATGGTTCAACGTGGTTCTAAAGTACGTATTCTCCGCCCTGAATCCTACTGGTTTCAGGATTTAGGAACTGTGGCTTCCATTGACCAAAGCGGCATCAAATACCCTGTAATTGTCCGCTTTGAAAAGGTCAATTACTCTGGTATCAATACCAACAACTTTGCCCAGGATGAATTAGTCGAGGTTGAAGCACCAAAGGCTAAACCACCTAAAAAATAGCAGCAACGCTATAAAGGGGTTGTTTGATGCGATGATGAAGGGTAGTCTTAAGTCTGAAGTATGAAATCTGAAATTTTCAGTTCATTCATTCTTCGTTCTAGCCTACCCTAATCTACGAGAGCCGCCCTGCGGGTATTTACGGTTTCTTTTGGGTAGTAATACGAGCTATATACGGCTATGTAAGTTACTACCCCATCTCTTCTGCCTCGATCGCTCAAATAAATCACAATTGCCTGCTTAACTCAGCTTGAATGCCTGAACTGCCTGAAGTTGAAACAGTCCGAAGGGGTCTAAATCAATTGACCCTCAACCAAGAAATCACGGGTGGAGATGTGTTGCTCGATCGCACCATCGCCTACCCGTTTTCTGTTGGTGAGTTTGTTAATGGAATTGAAGAAAATGCGATCGCTACTTGGCATCGTCGCGGTAAATATCTCCTCGCCGAACTCTCCTCATCTTCCGGCTGGCTAGGGGTTCATCTGCGAATGACTGGTCAACTACTGTGGTTACATCGAGATGAACCACTACACAAACACACGCGGGTTAGATTATTTTTTGGGGATCAGCAGGAATTACGTTTTGTCGATCAGCGAACCTTCGGTAAAATATGGTTGGTTCCGCCTGGTGTTGCTGTAGAAAGTATTATCACCGGTTTGGCAAAATTGGCAGTAGATCCATTTTCACCAGAATTTACTGTTGAATATCTAGCAAGCAAACTCCAAAACCGCCGCCGTCCGATTAAGACTGCGCTACTGGATCAATCGGTGGTGGCGGGATTAGGTAACATCTACGCCGATGAAGCGTTGTTTAAGAGCGGAATTTTACCTGAAACCTTGTGTATAGATTTGCAGCTAAAGCAAATTAAGCCTTTGCGAACCGCCATCATTCAAGTGTTAGAAACCAGCATTGAGGCTGGTGGTACGACATTTAGTAATTTCTTAAATGTCAAAGGTACTAACGGCAACTATGGTGGTGTAGCCTGGGTTTATAACCGCGCTGGAGAACCCTGTCGAGTTTGTGGTACATCAATTCAACGGATCAGGTTAGCTGGGCGTTCTAGTCATTTTTGCTCCCAGTGTCAAACGCTAGGAGGAGTGAGGAGACGCGATTAATCGCTTCTTTACAGGAGTTAGGAGTTCTAATTCAGAACTCTTTTAAAATACAGGTGAAAGACGTTACAAATTTGAGAGAGGAATTCATGGCAGTAAAAAAAGGGGATATAGTTCGCGCTGTGCGCGAAAAACTAGAAAACAGTCTGGAGGCTAAAGCCAGCGATCCTCGCTTTCCTTCTTATTTGTTTGAAACCAAGGGCGAAATTGTAGATATCAAAGGTGATTACGCCCTAATTAAATTTGGGAACGTGCCAACACCTAATATTTGGTTACGTGTGGATCAGCTCGAAGAGTTTAAATAATCAATAAAGAATTCAGGAGTCAGAATTCAGAATTCAGCATTTATTTTGACTCCTGAATTCTTGCTGAGAAAAATCGCATCTTAATTTAACGTGAATTCGATTGCTTATATAATTTCTATCCAATTTACTCAATCAAAAAACCTCTAAGAAGGTTTTACTACGCAAAACCGTCCCTCTCCGAGTCGGAGAGGGACAGACTTGAACTTTAGTTCAAGGCTGGGAGAGGTTCGTCGAACTCATGTTAATTTATGTTTTCTTCCTCTAACTCCCCAATTGTGTGTAATTATAGCGGTTCTCAATTGCGTGAAATACAGACCTAACCCCCAGCCCCTTCCTGCGTTCGCGCAGCGTGCCGAAGGCAGGGAAGGGGAGTGAGCATCAAAACGAGAAGCGCTATATTCGTGATTTGTAGAAATAGCAGCAAAAATAAAAGGCAGCGGGATTAAAACCTGCTGCCTTACTTGTTATTCATCACCCTTTGAAAACCAATATCACAAGATTGGTTCGGCGTTAGCGGCGAGAATCCTGATCTGCGGGATCGCCGTAAGGGTCTTCGCTGGCTGGACGGACATCACCAAACTCCCCTGTGTCTGCGGGGTCGCCGTAGGGGTCTTCGCTAGCGGGGCGAACGTTGCCGTAAGACGCAATATCTGCGGGATCGCCGTAGGGGTCTTGACTGGCTGGGGTAACGTTGCCGTAAGATGCCGGGTCTGCGGGGTCGCCGTAGGGGTCTTCGCTGGCTGGACGTACATTGCGATCGCGAAATTCGCCATCTTGATCGGCTTGATCGCTGTTCGACCCCAAAAGTAAGTCTTTCGCCTTTCGGAAAAATTCATTTACCATAATCTGTCTCCTGATTTAAGTTCGTGTTTCCGACGGGCGCGATCGGCGTTATCCTCTGGGAAACCCGCTTTCTTATTTACACACGCTTCGCCGTTCTAGAGTGCTGGTGCTGCGGATGAAGTTATACCCGTGAGATCGCGACCTGTGGCACTCCGGTTATAGCCTTGGAATTCCCGATACTTTTGTGCTTCCGATTCTGGTACGCGAATTCCTTCTGCTGGTGGCGTTACCCAGTGAGCGCGATGTTCAGCATCACGGTAGTATACACGCCCATTCTTGGAAAGATAGTATTTACCTTGCGCTCCTTCTTGGGAAGCATTCTTGTGCTGGTTGTAGAGGTAATAAAGTCCAGCCGCTCCCGCCAAAATAGCAACTTTTTGCCCTGTAGACAAGCCCTTCTTAGCTTCGGTTTGGTTGGTGCGATCGCTCACTGTTCTACCAATGCTGTCATCTACTGGTGGTGGCACATTAGCTTTTTGGGAACCGCCTCCACAGCTACTCAGCAAGGGTACCATTAACAATGCCGAAAGCAGCACTGCAAATAGACGCGAAACTATTTTACGTTCTTTATATATTGTGTTCATTGGATTTCGTTCTCACCTGTATTTGCTAAAAGCCTTGCTGTTGCAAAAACAAAGTTGGAATTCCTGTTATTTCGCGGGGAATTGAAACAAACATATACCACTTAATTTACAACTGCACAGCTACAGCGTGTCTCTATCATGATCGTGGATTTTCTCAAGTATTCCATCCTGCCTTTGAGAGAAGTTGCATTCATCCTAAGGAAATATATTTTTGATTTTTTATGGGTCTATTTAGCTCAAACGCTGGAATCTTCAGCAATTTCTCGGTTATTTTTTCTGTGTAAATAATTTAAAAAGATACAGTTACTATGATGCTTTTTGTGAAAAAGTACGCTCAATATGACATCAAAAAATACTAGCACTCGTCTTCTTTTGGCTTTGTGGGATTTGGGAGGAACGCAGCAGGAAGTTAAGAAAGGTCAGCTTACAAAGCGAATTGTATCGAAAAGCCAGAAGGTAGCAGATTATCAGGGCATATTCGAGGATTTGCAGAAAGAGGGTGCGATCGCAATCTCCAAAAAGGGATATTCTCTCACGTCTGACAAGGGTTTAGAGGCATTGGGTGAGGGTTTGAGAAGTGGCGATTTTAAGTTTGAAGGGACGATTGTCGGTACGTGGGCGGCGAATGCGTTGGTGAAGTGGATTAATCAGATTGATGTTGTGGTGACTGGTGCAGATGTACTGGTTAATGGGAAGGGTGCGATCGCATCTTATGACGAGTTTAAATCTGTGGCGTTGGAAGTCTACGACAAGTTGAACCAGAACTACAACCTAGATGATCTGGTGCCAATTTATCGTATCAGAAGGGAAGTCGGCGATCGCATTAGTCGTTCCAATTTCAATGAATGGTTGCTAGAAATGCAGGCTAACGACATTTTGCAACTACAAGGCGGTAGCTTACCAGACAATGATCCAGCACAGATAGAAGATTCTATAACCACAGAAGTGAGTGGATTGCGCTGCTATGCCAAGCGTTTGAACTCATAAACCCAACTTTCTAAATACTTTTGATTCTTGAATTATCGCCATTCAATATCTGTCTCATACCAAATTTATGAATAGCTCCTCATCTGCAATTACAGACATCACTAATGCCATTGCAAGCCAAAATCCTTTTGATAGACCTTTAGTAGTTAGAAGTCAAGATGTTTGGGGAAAGGGTTTTCCTGATGTACCTTCTTTAAATGCTCAGGTTTCAGATACTATTTTTGAAGCCATTGAGAAAGTTCGCCTTGGACAGCGCCACATCTTTGGTGTCACCATTACTGCTGAAAAAGGATTAGGCAAAAGCCACCTCATTAGCAGGATTAGACATCGCCTTCAGGCTGATGGGACTGCATTGTTTGTCTATATGAGTGAGTGCGCTGACTTAAACCGAATTAAAACTGAATTTTTGCGAAATCTTGCTAATAGCCTTAAACAAATTGGTAGTCAAGGTGTAAGTCAATGGCGAGAATTAGCAACCGCTCTGATTAACGAAGCTTTCAACAAAAATCATACACCGCAACAACTTGTTAATCAATTTCCAGGAGCTTTGGCAAAAAATCCACGAGTTGTTGATATTTTGAGAGATAAGATACTATCGATCAAGCCTGATATCGAAAACCCTGATATTCTTACAGCTATAATATGGACACTTTCTCCTGATTCAGGTCATGAATCCTTTGCTATCAACTGGTTGTCTGGAAGGAACTTACCACAGTCGAAAGCAGACGAAATGGGTTTAGCAAATCCTAGTAACCAAGATAAAGAAGCAGAATCTTTTACTACAATTCGTCAAATTCTTGATTTAATAGGGCGCTATAAACCAATAGTGATTTGTTTTGATGAATTAGATGTACCAGAATGTAATGAGGCAGGTTTTACTAAAGCACAAGTTGTTGCTGGTATAGCTAAGGATTTGTACAACAGCATTAAAAGTGGTGTTTTGCTAACAGCTATGTATGCTGAAACATGGGTTCATCAAGTCAAAGTCTTATCTTATGCTGAAGCAGTAGTAGATCGGATTGGTGAAAAAGTTTTGGAGTTAAAGTATCTCAATTCTGATGATGTTGTAACTTTAGTTTCTACTTGGCTAAAAGATTTTTATGATCAAAAAGGACTAACACCACCGCATCTAGTATATCCTTTTGACGAAGATAAACTGAGAGAATTGGGAAAAGAAAGACCTATTGTTAGACGAGT
Source organism: Nostoc sp. (assembly GCF_036916655.1). Lineage (GTDB taxonomy): Bacteria > Cyanobacteriota > Cyanobacteriia > Cyanobacteriales > Nostocaceae > Nostoc. The sequence continues at coordinate 218,520 of NZ_JBALFY010000101.1, read as the reverse complement.
ATTAAAGTGGTGTGCTGAAAATTTTAAAGTTCCCACAGAGCCACAACCTCAGATACTATCTAAAAACCCTGTAGAATCTGCTTACATTAAGGAATTTGAGGGGCTTGCAAGCACTATACAAGATTATATGGATAATAAAGTTGTGCTTTCTGATTCACTATGGTTAGGCTTTTCTGCACTAATTGGAGAAACTATAGAAAAATTCAAAATTGAAGATATTACAGAAATTACGGTCAAAGCTGCTGATAGAGGATACATAGACTTCAAAATTGTTGGCAAAGACAACGGTAAAACAGTCAAAATTGGAGTAGCCGTATTACAAGAATCAGGTGGAATGTTTGTTCAGGCAACATTAAAGCGATTAATTGATTACAAAAAGTTTGATTTGACTCGTGGATGTTTAGTTCGTTCTAAGCAAGTTAATAAAGGTGCTACTAAAGCTCAAGAATATCTTAGCCAACTACTATCACCTAAACTTGGTGGAGAATGGGTATTGCTGAAAAGTGAAGATATAAAACCACTGTTAGCTATTATATTAGTTTTTTATGCGCGTGAAGATTATGAATTGAGTGAAGAAGAAATACTTGATTTTATTTTCGTAAATAAAATAGCAGTTGATAATTATCTTATTCGTGAAATTCTCAGTGATCCATCAGGGCAAGTTCCTCAAGATGCTATTAATGAAGAAACTGAGGGTAGCAACGTAACTCGAACAGAGATTACAAATACCGTAAGTGTTGGTGCAGATGATTTATTTCAGGGATAATGATTAATACCGCTTTACGTTTACCAGCATCAGAAATTGAGGCGTTGTTGCAAGGAAGAATAATTGTAGTAATGCCTAATCAATTTATTACTAAAGGGCGAGAATTCGCCCTTTGTCCAACAGATTCATCAATTAATTTACTACCTGTTGAGCAGTACTATCACTCAAGTTTTTTACCAATTGCCCAAAGTGCATTCACACAGCTAAATAGTCAGGGTGTTTTAATACAACCTCAGCAAATTAACTTACTTCCAGATGAGGAACAGTTAAAACTGCCCCTTCTCGCTTATAAAATAGCCTTGATAAAAGCTTGGGCGAGATGTGAGATGTGCCAAATTCTGAATAATGCTGAATCTTTAGCTTATTTATCACAGCTAACTATTTGGACAAAAGAAGGTTTACAGGAAATATTAACGCAACGTCAAAATATTTTTCTGGCATATCTGCGAGTATATCATTTGCCTAAATCAATTGAAATTGCCATAAATTCAAACAGCCAATTTATTCCCTTACCACAGTTTATTAATGTTACTGATACCAAACCTGTAATAAACGATCGCACCTTCGCCCAACGCAAACGCCAATTAGAAAAGCTAGAACCCCCGCTACATCCTGAATTGGAAGAATTGCAGAGTGCGATCGCATCCCTAAGCATTAGCCAACCAGCAGCGAAACAATTAGACAACGATATCCAAGTATTTTTAGGTTGGAGTAGTGACAAGCTAATTAAGCAAGCCGATCCGAATTTAGCTTGGATAAATGATATTGCAGCATTGGGCGATCGCAGTATCGAACAAGATGATAAAAAAACTAACTATCAAGCTGGTACAGATTTTGAAAATGTAGTGCGTGATAGCTTAGAGCTTCTGGGATTTACGATTGACTATGCTCACAAAGGCGGTGCGGGTGGTTTAGATTTATTTTGTTCCAAACCATACCCATTATTTGGTGAATGCAAAGCAGGTAGAAAGATTCCCAATGATACCGCAGTGCAACTATTGAATTTGGGAATGCTACGCCGACCAGACCTTTTTAATCAGGCTGCTAAATTAATTATTGGCCCTGGTGAACCAACAACTCAACTACAAGATGCTGCAAAAATACAAAGTATGGCTATCATTAAACCAGAAACGCTTCAGAAATTAGTCAAGTTACAAAGTAACCATCGCAACTCAGTAGACTTATTTAAGCTAAAAGAATATTTAAAAGCAGGTCAATCTGATGAGGAAGTAGAAAAATATATTGACCAAGTTTATACAGAGATGAGCCTGCGATCGCAGATAATTACAGCACTCAAAGAACTCTCTGAACAAGACAATGAAACTTCAAAAGTTACACATCCAAGTTTCACAGTTACAGAAATCCGTGTTCATTACAATGCTACTCATAATCCCCGATTAAATGACGAATTAGTTCACGATTTATTGATTGAACTTTCTTCACCATTAACAGGCTACTTGGGGCGAATTAAAGGTAGTGATTGGAAGAGCGATCGCTTTTACTTTCTCCGCGATTTACCTACAAGCTAAAGACAGCAAAATATATCTCTTTTATTACCTCTGTGTTCTCTGCATCTCTGTGGTGTGGTAGCCTGTGGCAAGCCTCTCTGCGTTAAAAATAAATGAAGTGCAGGTTGTTTTGCAGTTGATTCATTCATAAATAATTAATACTATCTATTGACTTAATTTTATTTTATGATACTCAACAAAAAGCTTAGTTCAGCCAACTCTAGGTATAGCAATCCTTCATCTTTTTCTGCGTAAATATTATTTATGGTGACAAACTTTACAGAAAGTTCATACTGAGCCACTGTGTAGCTTCATTTACATAAGATAGTAGATTTAGTACTGTCGAAGAAACACATTATACTTACTACACTGGTATTTATTAATCAAAAATATCTACCAAGTTTAAAGCTTAGGTAAATGACCCATGTATTATCAAATTTGGAATTTCTTTCTTAAAGAAGATAAATACATTTATTGGAAAGAAAAAATAAAAGTTAACAAAAACTTTGACAGAGTTACATGGCAAAAAATTATTGATTTTTTGTCACTAGTAGAGCAAACTTTCCAGTTAAAAAGTCAACTAGCAGAAACCGATAGCCTTGAGCCATTTCTCAAATTAGCAACAGAAAATGGTTATAATTTAACCGCAGAAGAACTTGCCTGGTTTCTAATTACGAGAAGACAGATTTGGGATCTTTTTGATGTTGCACAAAAAACGCCATCTCTCAAAGAAGAATTGCTAATAGCGAAAGATCCACAACAGTTTGTTGATATCGCTGCCGAAAACGGCTATTACTTTTCTGTAGATGAGTTAGCTTGGCTGTTAATTGAAATCAAATCATCTTCAGATTTAGTATCTATTAACAACAGTGTTGGAGAGATTCTTACGGTCTCAAGCTACGGTAGAATTGAAATAGGATACTGGATTTGGCTGGCAGAACATTGGGGAATCGTACCGCCATTCTGTCATCGTGATAAGCCAGGTGCTTTTTCGTCTGAAAATAACAATAATCCTTTTTTACTCGATCGCTGTTTCTTACCCAAGAGTTACTTTAGTCAACGCTTCTTGGTAACTAGTCATTAGTTCTTTCAAGGTGACTCGTCAAATTACGAATTACGAATTATACAGTGAAGCATCCTAGACGGAAGATATATCTTCTATCTAGGATGCTTCACAATAAAAAATTGTTGCTGATACAACAATTATGGGTAAAACGTGATATTTAGACTAGAGCTATCAGCTAGCAGAAACCTTCAAACTACCGGGTTTCTGAAGATCACCTTGTAAAACAACACCTCGCTGATTGGCGTGGATATGACGCAAAATCTTGTAAATTGCCTCAACTTGATCTGATGCGCCTGCTTTTTCGGCGAGTTCGTCAAGAGAAAGGGGAGTTTTTTCTTTTTGTAGTACTGCTACCACTCGTGTTTGCAAATCCAGAATGGAGGCGGCAGCTTTTTTGCCAGCTTCTACCCCTGGTTGATGGTAGGCGTTGACGTTAACCAAACTAGCGTATAAACCAACAGCGCGTTCATACAACGCAATTAATGCCCCTACAGTTCGGGGATTAACTTGGGGAATCGTAACTGTAATGGAATCGCGGTGATTTTCATAAAGCGCTTGTCGGGTTCCTTGGAGAAAACCAGAAAGATAATCGCCTGATGTAACTCCCGGATCTATTTCAGTGGATGGGCCCTGACGATCTTCCAACACTTCAATGAAGGTAGCAAAGAAATTCGCTACACCTTCGCGTAACTGCTGGACGTAAGCGTGTTGGTCTGTTGAGCCTTTGTTGCCATAAACAGCGATGCCTTGATGGACAACATTACCGTCTAAGTCTTTTTCTTTGCCCAAAGATTCCATCACCAGCTGTTGTAAATAACGGCTGAATAAAAATAAGCTGTCCTTGTAAGGTAGGACAACCATATCTTTTTCGCCCTTACCGTTGCCAGTAAAGTACCAAGACAAGGCAAGTAAGGCTGCTGGGTTGTTTTTCACATCTGGGACGCGGGTAGCGTCATCCATCTCTTTTGCACCATCTAGGATGGCACGAACATCAATCCCCTGTAATGCGGCGGGTACTAGCCCCACAGCAGACATTTCTGAGGTGCGTCCTCCTACCCAGTCATACATGGGAAATCTGGCTAGCCAGCCTTCTTCTTTGGCTAGTTTATCGAGGTTGCTATCAACGCTGGTAATTGCTACCGCATATTGAGCAAATTCCAAATTGTGTCCGGCGTAGGCTTTTTTAACTTCAATCATGCCGTTACGAGGTTCAGGCGTTCCCCCAGATTTGGAGATCACCAATACCAGAGTGCTGGCGAGGCTATTTCGGAGATGATTGAGAACGCGATCGATACCTGCGGGATCGTTGTTATCGATAAAGTGAAGTTTCAGGGGCGGGAAATCAGGAGCGAGAGCTTCGGCGACAAATTGGGGGCCGAGGGCGGAACCACCAATGCCAATGGAAATAATATCCGTAAAGCGGCTTGCTCTGGGAGGATGAATAGCACCTGTTTGGACTTTTTCCGCAAAGGCTTCGATTTGTTCTAGGGTTTGGACTATTTCTTGTGTAAGTTCTGGCGCTGGCGCTAAATCAGGATTTCGCAACCAGTAGTGCCCAACCATGCGGTTCTCATCAGGATTTGCGATCGCACCCTTCTCTAGTTGAGCCATATCCGCAAACGCCTTGTCAAACTTCGGCTGCAACGATTCCACAAAGGCATCATCGAACCGTATCCGACTCACGTCTAAGTACAGCCCCAATCCCTCGTGGAAATATAACCAGTTTTGGTATCGTTGCCAAAGTGCCCTAGCATCCATAGGGAAATCTCAAATAAAGTGTTTCTCAAAAACCAGTTTAATGTAAGGTTATAGCGATCCCTGCCTAGCCTTATACAGTTTACAGTTTTCAGTGTTCCCTTAACCGTGCCAATTTTAGATTTTAGATTTTAGATTTTAGATTTTAGATTAAAAATTATTTCGGTTGATGCCCCGCACTTCTTTACCAGACGCTACCGCGAACGTGCTAAGAAAGCGAAGTGGGTGAAACAAATCCAAAATCCGCAATTCCAAAATCCAAAATTGATTGACTCCTCAGTTTAAACATCTGGCATAGGAATGACACGCAGAAATTTCACAATTTCACCCCTGATTTCTATACCAATCAGATAATTATCGAGGGTGAAGCGGTGAAAAATGCCTTCACCATCAAGCTGTCGTAGTTCTTGTAAATCACTCAACTGCCACTTTTGGGCTAACTCAATAAAAACAAAATCATGCACCCGCTCGTAGGCGGCAGGTTCTAGATTCTTCAGGTCTAGTAAAAAAGACCTGGCATAGCGCATTTCCAGACTCACTGGGCGTTACCTTCACCAAAACTTGAGGGGCCACTGGCATTAGAAAAGAAAGCGCTGCTGAATCAAAAAAACATCAACAGTCTTACCGCTTCTTCATGGGTTAATATATCCCACGGTTGCTGCGATCGCTTAACCTGTTGTATCGCTTTGAGCATATAAAAGTCATAATATAAACCTTCCAGAACGTTCCAAATGTCTTGCAAATCGTCATCACCTAATTGCTCAATTAGATGATGCATTCTCAGTCGCAGCAAATTCATACGTTAATTATTCCCTACCAACAAACACCAACAATAAATAGTATTCCCATAAAATTAGCTACGCTCAAGCTACGCTAAAATTTATTCGCTTAGTGAGTGGGAGTGGGGAGTAGGGAGTAGGGGCACAAGCGAAAATAACGATTCCCCATTCCCAATTCCCATTCCTACTTCCCCACTCCCCATTCCTCACTCTCCACTCCCCATTCCAAAACATGGTTGACTATCTAATTTTCTTAGCAATTTCTACAGCACTTTTCGCTTTATTCGCACTCGGACTCAATTTACAGTGGGGTTTTACGGGGCTAATTAACTTTGGTCATATTGCTTTCATGACTCTGGGAGCATATACAACCGTATTGTTAAGCTTAAAGGGTGTACCCCTATTAATATCGGCAATAGCTGGGGCAATTGTCGCCGCCTTGTTGGGTTTGATAATTGGTTTTGCAACTCTACGCTTACGGGAAGATTATCTAGGAATTGTCACCATTGGTACGGGCGAATTAATTCGTTTGGTGGTGAATAACCAGGAATTACCTGTGGGTGACACTTGGGTTTCTGGGGCGTTTGGTGTGCAAAGTTATCCCATACCCCTATCCACAGAACCGAATTTGTTTGTCAGATTTGTGATGATTGGGTTGTTAACGCTGCTAGCTGCCATAACTTTCTTTACATTGTGGCGATGGATTCGTACTACCCAAGTATCTCGGACTACTGATTTAGGCAAAAGGACAACTAGCAAGCAAGAATTTGTATCGCGCTTGGCTGTGGGAATTGTGTTAGCAATTTTGGCGGCAGCAATTTATATTTCCGGGGTGATTGGACTGTATAACTACAACCCAAAAGCAGGTTTAATGCTAGTGTTGCTGTTGGTTTTAGCACTTGTATACTGGCGCTTAGAAATTTTGGTGCGATCGCCTTGGGGTAGAATTCTCAAAGCCATCCGAGAAGATGAAGAAATTCCCAAGGCTCTGGGAAAAAATGTCTTTTGGTATAAATTACAATCTCTCATGTTAGGGGGTGCGATCGCGGGTATCGCTGGTGCTTTCTTCGCTTGGCAACTCGGCGCTATTTACCCTGATAATTTCCAACCACAAATCACCTTTGACACTTGGATTATGGTGATTTTAGGCGGTTCTGGTAATAACGTTGGCACAATCTTAGGTGCGGTAATTTTCTTTGCTTACGATGCGCTGACGCGAGAAGTCTTACCTAGAATCATTCCCCTTGATGAAGCCCGTTTGGGTGCATTTCGGATCATGGTAATCGGATTAATTTTGATGGTACTGATGATTTGGCGTCCTCAAGGTATCTTAGGGAAAAAGGAGGAACTCACCCTTGGTAAATAATCAGTCATCCCCGCTTCCCCTTTTGGTAGCCACTGGACTTTCTAAAAGCTTTGGCGGTGTCAAAGCAGTTAATGAAGCGAAAATCGAAGTCCCTAAAGGCAGCATTACGGGCTTGATTGGCCCCAATGGTGCTGGTAAAACTACTTTATTTAACTTACTCTCAAACTTTATTCGCCCCGACAAGGGACGAGTAATTTTTGACGGCGAACCGATTCACAATTTACAACCATATCAAATCGCCCAGCAGGGAGTAATACGCACCTTTCAGGTTGCACGCACTCTCTCGCGGTTGTCGGTGTTAGAAAATATGCTGCTGGCGGCGCAAAAACAAACTGGTGAAAATTTTTGGCAGGTGCAGTTGCAACCGCACATTGTTGCTAAGGAAGAAAAGCAACTGCAAGAGCGAGCAATGTACCTATTAGAATCAGTGGGCTTGGCAAAAAAAGCACATGATTATGCTGGTTGCTTGTCTGGTGGACAACGTAAGCTGCTAGAAATGGGACGGGCGCTGATGACGAATCCCAAGTTAATTTTGTTGGATGAACCAGCCGCCGGGGTGAATCCGAGATTGATTGATGATATTTGCGATCGCATTATCACTTGGAATCGCCAAGACGGGATGACCTTTTTGATTATCGAACACAATATGGATGTGGTTATGTCCTTGTGCGATCGCGTTTGGGTACTTGCTGAAGGGCAGAATTTAGCTGATGGTACACCCTCGGAGATTCAAACTAATCCCAAAGTTCTAGAAGCTTATTTGGGCAAATAAACTCATACTCATGTTAAATGCCCAAATAATCTTGGGCAAAAGGCAAATTAGTATATGCCCAAGAAAATTAGAGAACTGAAAAGTTTATTACTGCGATCGGGGTTTACCTAAAAATCGGCAAAGGGAAGTCATAGCAAATGGATACATCCAAAATTATCTAAAGCTATTATCATTGCTGGTAAAGATGGTAGTGACGCTAAACTATATTTAGAAAAACAGGTTAATGAAGCACTAGAAGAATTAAATAAGATAGAAGCGGAGGAAAAGAAGGAACCAGAAGCATGAAATATACAATCTTAATTCAATGGTCAAATGAAGATGAATGTTATGTAGTTTCATTACCTGATTTCTCGGATGTTATGCAGCCTTGTACTCATGGAGACACTTATGAGGAGGCTTTGAAAAATGCTCAGGAAGTCTTGGAAATGTTAATAGAATCTTACTTAGAAGATGGTCAGCCTTTACCAGATCCACAAACATTAGGTAAGTCTTTAAAAGTGGCTTGAATACAACATGGATGTGATTATGTTCTTGTGCGATCGCGTTTGGGTACTTGCCGAAGGGCAAAATTTAGCTGATGGTACACCCTGGGAAATTCAAACCAATCCCAAAGTTCTAGAAGCTTATTTGGGAAAAAAAAGTGCTATAAACTTTCTGTTTATGCAATGTATTTAGTAATTTGACTTTGGACAAATAAAAGTAGATGAATACTGTTACTTTTCCAAAGTCAAAGGGAACACTATTAATAGCATTTAGGTTCAACTAAATATTATGGGTATTACAGCTAGCTATAAACGCATTACGCCGCAAAAATTTGCAGAAATTCAGAATGATACTGAAGCAGCAGCATCTTTCTTTAAGCTTAATTTAGATGATTTAGTTTTTGATTTTAGTAATCCACAGACAATGATTGCCCAACTACAAGAGCAACGAAGCAATAAACGTGACTTCAGCCTTGATGATTGGCACGCACTACATTTTCTTCTCACTGGAGAGTCAAGTTTGGAAGGTGATACCCAAATATCACCCCCTCTTTGTAATGTAGTCATGGGAGGTACGCCGACACACATTGAAGCGGGTTACGGATTTGTACGCTATCTCACACTTGAAGAGGTTCGAGATGTTGCCGATGCTTTAAGTCAAATTTCTGTTGAAGAATTGAAGAGCCGATTTAATTCTACTGTATTTAATGAAGCAGGAATTTACCCAAATCCTAGCCCTGGAGGATGGGACGAAGAGGAGATAGAGCCATTGTTTGAACTATATTCAAAATTGGTAGAGTTTTTTCAGAATGCTGCAAAAGAAGGTGATATTGTTTTGCTGTCATCTGATTAATTTTTTTTGGAAATTTGGCTCTTGTTAAAATCGAGTTGTATATCTTCAGTGGAAAAAGCTTTTTATGTCAATGATGACAATCAGAGATTTAGAGCAAGTTCAAACCGCTTTTACTGAAGCAGGTTTAGATTACCAGCTGGAACTCGAAAATGGGAAAATTTCAGTCATGGGCCCGTCAGATATTGTATCCAGCGAAATCAGTAGTCGTCTCATCGCCTTTCTCTTTGCTTGGATAAATCCTCGTCGCTGGGGAAGAGTGTTTGATTCTGCTGGCGGTTTTATCATGCCAGATACAAACCTCAAAGCATCCGATGTTTCCTTTGTGCGGGCTTCCCGACTTCTCCAAAGTCCTCGTTACTTTGGCGAACTTGTCCCTGACTTGGTGGTAGAAATTAAATCTCAGAGCGATAAAATTAAACTTATAACAGCCAAGATTCTGAAATTTATAGAACTAGGAGCCGTTGTCGGGATTCTGATCGATCCTGATGAAGAGACAGTTACAATTTATCGCTCTACAGGTGAACCTACAGTTTTAGAAAATGGTGATATTTTAACGATACCAGAACTGTTTCCCGGTTGGGAATTGCCCGTTACTGAATTGTGGCCTCCTATTTTTACCGAGGGAGAAACACAAATTTAGTGAAGGATTTTGGTAGTTACTTGCTAAACAATTCCAACTTAATTTTGTTGGATGAACCAGCATCCGGGGTGAATTGGAGGTTTATTTTTCAATCCTCATTATTTTCTGCAAAATTTATTTGCTCATAAAGGTCGCGCAATTCAATTTGAAAATCAACCGTTTGCAGTGATAAAGTTGCAGATTCATCTTCAAGTTCAGTAAATGACCATTGACTTTCCGCAGTTTTTACATATTGCATCACATGATACTGATATTGGTCAATTAAAATATATTCTTTGAATTCTGGAATAGAGCGATAATAAAGAAACTTATCGCCTTGGTCATAATTTTTAGTCGATTTAGATAAAACTTCAGCAATTAATATCGGGTTCATAACCGTTGTTGTGCTGGTTCCTGTATAAATAGGTTGTCCCTCAATCACCATCACATCAGGATACGTGTGCTGCCGATAACGGGGTATCCATAAACGTACATCGCCAATATAAACATCATAGTTTTTGCCTCTCAAACCAAACTTCAAATAAGCATAAAAGTTGCCTGCAATTTTATTGTGATTTGTAGTGCCACCCGTCATCGGTACAATTTCTCCATCACGGTATTCGCTTTTGTATTCTGCTTTTTCTTCAATTTCTAAATACTCTTCAGGTGTGTAATATATTTTTTGTGTTTCTAACTGCATAAAAATACGACCTATAATTGCGCGGTTGCTTATTCATCTTTGATATCTATGTTATACGCCAATAAACCCCATTCTCTCGCTGCATTAACTGGCAAGCAATTAACTCTCGTCGCAGGGTGGCGCAGTCGGGATGGTAGTGTTTGAGAATGTCATTTACCATGCGTTCAGGATAGTTGATTCCCACTTCAAACTGGTTTACCAACCATTTAAGAATTACTAAACGTTTTTTGCGGCTAGCGGGGATTTCTTTAAGGGATTCGCCGTCGAAATAGTTTTTCAACACTTTGCTTTCCCAAGCTTCAGTATCCACATCCCCAATCAAGGATGCTATTTTCTCAGGTGTAAAAATTTCCTTGCTAATGCTTTGTAAAGCCTCGCTATCCAATTGATATAGGCGGCTATTACCTTCAGGGCGCATTGTTACCAAATTTAGGTCTTTAAGTTTTGCTAAATGATGAGATACCGTCGGTTCCTTGAGTTGCAGTAGCACCGCTAATTCTTCGACGCTACACTCCTGATTCGCCAGGATACCTACAATCTTCAATCGGCTATCATCCGCTAATGCCTTGAAAAAGCGCAGTAAGATGTTAAATTGCTCTGGCTGCATAACTAACTTCTAATTAGATAGATATCTAATTAGAAGTATATCTAATTTAAAACAAAAGATCCCCGACAACTTTTACGAAGTCGGGGATCTTACTTGTTGTTTAATTTAACTAAACTGTTCCTCTGCATCGAGGTTGAACAGCATTTGCAAAGTTTGCATACAGCGCCGTCTAGCTTCCACATCTTGCTGCGATCGCAATTGCACCATCGGGTCATGTAAAATTTTATTGACAATTCCCCGTGTTAATGCTTCAATTACCTCTTGATGTTTTTCAGCAAATTCTGAACCCAATCTCGACAAAGCTTTTTCTAACTCTTGTTCGCGGATGGTTTCTACTTTATTTCGCAGACAGCTAATAGTGGTAACAGTTTCAAGAGAACGCCACCAAATATCAAAGGCTTCCACTTCTTCTTCTAAAAGTCGCTCGGCTTCCTGTGCAATCTTGCGACGGCTTTCGTAGTTTTGCGCTACTACTGCCTTCAAATCATCCACATTAAACGCCTGCACGTTTTCTAATTCATTTACATCCGCATGAACATTACGCGGCACAGAAATATCAAATAACATTAGAGAGCGCTGAACTTCTAAAACCATTTCTAATTTGGCGCGGTCAAGTATTGGCTCTGTTGCCGAAGTACTGGTAAACACCAAATCACTATCGGCAATTACGCTCATCATTTCCGATAGCGGATGAATATTGATCGGTTGCTGAGGGAATTGCTTTGTTAATTCTAGGGCGCGATCGCGAGAGCGATTTACAATACTAATTTCCACAGCACCTTTAGAAATTAGGTGTTGCACCAGCAGCCGCGACATTTTACCAGCACCCAAAATTACCACTCGGCAAGCAGCTAAATTTGCCACTTTTATCTGTGCTAACTCCACAGCTGCCGAACTGATCGAGACAGCCCCAGTACCAATACTAGTTTCAGTGCGAACCCGCTTACCAGCTGTTAGCGCTTGTTTAAATAATCGATTCAAAATGGTTTTTATACCGCTATATTGCTGCCCCAGTTTGTGAGTAGTCTTCACCTGAGCCAGAATTTGACCTTCTCCGAGTACCAGACTATCTAAACCACCTGCTACCCGCATCACGTGCATCACGGCATCATCATGGAGCAGCATAAATAAGTGTTGTCGCAGAGAAATCACGGGTAATTTACTATATTCCGCAAGAAACTGCGTTATTTCCCGGATACCTTGGTCTGCTTCACTGGTAACAATATAGATTTCCAGGCGGTTACAAGTGCTAAGAATTGCAACTTCGTCTATATGGGGATAGCTGGCCAACTGAGCGATCGCACTTTCAATTTGTGGTTCTGGAATGCTCAGTTTTTCCCGGACTTCTACTGGGGCTGTCTTATGGCTTAACCCCACCACTGCTATATTCATTTGCTAAATCGTAGTTACTAATTGGTAGTTGGCAATCTGGCATTAAGTGAGAATAGGGAATGGGGAATTTTTATTATTGGTTGATATTTTTCCAACCAACAATTAATCACTAACTACTAACTACTAACTACTGTAAAGGAAAAGCATTTTGGTGACTATTTTTCCGTTTTATAGAAAGATTTTTTCCTTATGCTTTGCCTCTACTTTTACCATTCCCCATTCCCTAAAAATTAGTTCAATTGGAGAACTTTTGGTTCGCCAAACAAGTGAATTGTGTCAACAAATCGAGCAGTTTTCGACTGGTTAGAAATAACTAAGCTTTGAGTTCTTGCCCCGTCCTTGAAGAAACGTACACCCTGCATGAGATTACCACTGGTAATGCCGCTAGCAGCAAACAGAATAGTTTTACCAGATGCTAGTTCATGAGCATCATAGACCTTATCGGGGTCATTGATATTCATAGACTTTAAGCGATCGATATTGGCTTCTCTGCTTTCTCCAATCAAACCTGTTTTTACGACTGCTGGATCGTAGATCAGTTGACCTTGGAAATGTCCACCCAAAGCACGCATTGCTGCTGCCGAGATTACACCTTCAGGAGCCGCACCGATACCCATCAGCGCGTGGATATTAGTTCCAGCAAAACCACAGCTAATAGCTGCACCCACATCACCATCTGAAATTAGGGCGACTCTAGCTCCAGCCTCACGAATTTCTTTAATTAAATCGTTGTGGCGTTCGCGCTTCATTACTACCACAACAAGTTCTTCAATACTCCGGTCTAAAACCTCAGAGAGAATCTTCAGGTTTTCCGTGGCTGACTTGTTGATATCTACTTTGCCCTTAGCTGCGGGAGGTGCTGCTAACTTCTTCATGTAGAAGTCAGGAGCAGCAAATAATCCGCCCTTTTCAGAAATTGCCAAGACAGCCATCGAACCAGGTTGTCCATAAGCTACCAGGTTCGTACCTTCACAGGGGTCAACTGCGATATCAATTTCAATTAGTTCATCTGGGTTACAGAAACTTGCGGCATCTGGTTGGGTACAGATACCAACTTCTTCCCCGATGTATAGCATCGGCGCGTCGTCACGTTCGCCTTCCCCGATCACGATGCGACCGCGCATGTGGATTTTATTCATCCGCTCCCGCATCGCTTCCACAGCTACCTGGTCAGCGATATTTTTTTCGCCTTTCCCCATCCACTTTGCGGATGCGATCGCGGCTTGTTCCACTACTTCAATAATCTCTAACCCAAGTGTATTTTCCACAGAGTCTACCCTCTCAGCTGCTTGAATTTGCGTCGTTTCATCTGCCTATTTCAGTTTTCAAGTCTACCAAAGGGCGGATACACGTGGAGGAAAGTTAAGTTTTACTGCTAACTGGTTACAAAAGTGCCATTTAAGACATTCTTGTTTTTTACCTTTAGTACTTCAGTATAAAGCGTGTTCAAAATTAACTAAGTTAAAAACTATTACAAATGGGTAGCAGTTATTCAGTATCTATCTTTAGGTATAAAATAATTAAGAAAAAAGCTGGTAAATTCACTAAAAACTGAAAAACGAGGTGCAGAGTTTAGAGCTTGTTAAATTAAGAGGTTAATCGTGTTTATCGACTACATCACCCTCATGTTAATTAACATGGTGGCTGGCTTATTTCTACTAGCTGACTACGTGTATCGTGGTATAGATAGTTCTAACCAAAAACAGTGGATTCCGGGATTTGGCATAACCGGTGCGATCGCACTCACAACTGGTTTACACATGAGCTTCACCTGGCCAGTAATGGGTAGCTTTAATATTGCCTTCGGTGAGACGAGTGTACTATTTGGAATCTTGTTTGTCGCTGCTGCGATCGCCCTGGCTCAAAATTGGGATTTATTGACAATAGCAATTTATGGCTTCTTTGCTGGTGCAGTTGCGATCGTAGTCGGTATCCGTATCATCAACTTGAATTTGACAAAGCAACCGCTTTTATCGGGAATCGGCTTTATTTTAACTGGATTAGGTGGGATTTTTGCCGCGCCAACTCTCTATTGGAAAACCAACCGAACCTGGCGGCTAATTGGCGTAGCAGTGCTGATAGTAGCGGCTTTAATTTGGGCATTGACTGGATATTTATCTTATTGGAATCATTTAGAGGGTTTCCAAAAGTGGGTTCCAGCGCCTATGCGGTAAGCAATGTTCTAGGCTAGAGACATAGTTAAAACCTTGCTTAAGATCAATATGCTGGACTTTCTTAATCCCTTATTAAATCGCCATCCAGAGCGAGTCAAAGCCAACGTCGAACTTTACACCTGGCAAACTTGTCCTTACTGCATTCGTGCCAAAATACTGCTGTGGTGGAAAGGTGTAAATTTCACTGAATACAAAATCGACGGCGACGCAGCAGCCAGAACCAAAATGGCAGAACGCGCCAACGGTCGCCGTACAGTACCGCAAATTTTTATCAATAACCAGCACATTGGCGGCTGCGATGACCTTTATCAACTAGACACACAAAGTCAACTCGATCCCCTTTTAGCCCAAGCCGCTATTTAGACACGATAAATCGCCATCACAAAGAGGAAAAGGGGCAGGGAGCAGGGAGCAGGGGGGAGAACCCCATAAATAAATTTAGGGGCAAGAAAACGGACGCATTATTTCTCGTGGCACTCTCCGCGACGCTCATTCGCCCTTGGCGTCTCCCCTTGGGAAAAGACTCGCTAACGCTGCGCTATCGAAATAAATATTTTAGATGAGGGCATAAATAAATTTAGGGGCTTGAAACCCTTTGAGCAGGGGAATTCCAGAATCTTTCTTCCCTGCCCCCCGCTCCCTGCTCCCCTGCCTCTTGGTCAAGACGAAAGATTATTGTAGAGACGGCGATTCATCGCGTCTCTTCCCTTAACAGAACAGTTAGATAAAAGTCAGAATATTAAGTTGCACATCATGCATTGATAAGAAGATGCTAACTAAGTATACAGAATATCTTATACATCAACAATGGATGAATTATGCCCTAGAATTAGCAAAAACAGCAGGTGATGCAGGTGAAATCCCTGTCGGTGCTGTTATCATTAATTCAACAGGCAAATTGCTAGCACAAGGAGAAAATAGAAAAGAGCGCGACAAAGACCCTACTGCTCATGCGGAAATTCTAGCTATCAAGACAGCTGCAACAACTTTACAAAATTGGCATCTTAATGAATGCACTCTGTATGTAACTCTCGAACCTTGCCCGATGTGTGCAGGTGCTATTTTGCAAGCGCGTCTAGGACTACTGGTATATGGAGTAGACGATACAAAAACTGGCGCAATTCGTACAGTTATTAACATACCCGATAGCGCTGCTTCAAATCATCGCTTACAAGTAATCGGAGGCATTCTGGAGTCAGCTTGTCGTCAACAATTACAGGCCTGGTTTGCCACTAGGCGGCGTCGGGGAAAATAACGGACAGAGGTAAAACTGTCCATCTAGTACGACACAATTCACGCAAGAGAATCTACGGTGTAACTAATCAGACTTTTCGTTAAATTTTTACCTGTCAATCAGCTGCATCCGTCATGATGGAATTTTATTCTTCATCCGATAACTGCCAGCGCACACCAGCAAATCCTCAGGTAGATAGTGCTACCTCAAGGGTTTCTCCTTGGTTAAGTCCTCTGGCACATTTATTAGGGCGTCACTGCCTATTACCATTATTCTTTGGACAAATTAGAATAACCGGACAAAAAAATATCCCCACAACTGGGCCTGTGATCCTTGCGCCTACACATCGAGCGCGTTGGGATGCCTTGCTCGTACCCTATGCTACCGCTTCTCTGAGAAAACAAGACTTGCGGTTTATGGTGACGATTGACGAATGCCAAGGTTTGCAAGGCTGGTTTGTCCGACGTTTGGGTGGGTTTCCTGTAAATTCTAAGCATCCATCAATCCGCACGCTGCGACATGGAGTCGAGCTACTTCAGCAGCAAAAAACCCTGGTAATCTTTCCAGAAGGTAACATTTTTCGCGATGGTCAAGTTCACCAGTTAAAACCAGGAATTGCTCGTCTGGCTTTGAATGCTGAATCTAGTCATTCGGGGCTGGGAGTGAAAATTATACCTATAGGCATTAATTACAGCCAACCTTATCCCAATTGGAGTACAGATGTGAGTATTGACATTGGTTCCCCAATCAGAGTAACGGATTACATGAGTGGCTGTATAAAACAAGATGCCAAAAGCATTACAGCTGATTTAGCCAAGGCACTGCAACAACTAAGTCATCAAGAAACAAAAGTTACTAATCACGCATTTGCAGAAATTACTAATTCTTAATGTCGTAAATATTACTGGTAAAAACAAAATTTTCGCAAGCGTGGACTGGAGACATCACCGAAACAGTGCTGTTAGCGGATAGCTAAGGTTTAGCCCGTGCTGAGTAATAAAAAGTTAAGAAGAATTGTAGGTTGGGTGAAGCAAAGCGTAACCCAACAAAGCTATGAAAATGTTGGGTTTCTACACAACTTAAGGTTTTTGGCGCTAACTGAACTGCATTGTACTATGGGTATCGGCGATCGCTGCGATAGAAGTTAATTGGTATACAGGGGTAGTGGGAACTCTAGTAAACCGATTTTTAGTCTAAATCAGAGATACTTAGGATGTAACTTTGCTTTGTCCAAGACCAAAACAGAGTTAAGATACCCGAAGTTTCCATAACTCTTTTATCTAGTTGTCGCACTAATTGATCCCATGAACACTGCTGCCGCTGTTACCTTGATGCACCGTACTGTTTTATCAGTTATGGCAGTCCTCAGTCTGCTATCACCTGTGAATGCTCAGGTACCACAGTTACCAGGCACTACCAGCCAACCACAACCCATTGACCCCAACGATCCTAATAATCTTCGCCCCGTAACCGAAAGTAACAGCCTTTTGAGCATTGCAGGAGGCGATCGCTTAGTAAAAGAGGCAGAACAAGCTGTTTCTGCTCAAAACTACCCCTTAGCTGCCAAGAAACTGCAAGAAGCACGTCAGGTTTATAATCAGCTATCTAATTTTTATCAAGAGTTAAATTCTAGCTTTTCGGGAATTGACAATAGAGTTTCTGATTCTCAACGTCAAAAAGCTCTATTAACAGCCCAAAAACGAGATGAAGCCACCTTTCAACTAGCATTGGTACATCGCGCCCAAAATCAGCCAGAATTAGCTGTACCATTGTTGATTCAAATAATTAAAAGTCAAAACCCGACGCGGGATTTAGGCAAAAAAGCCTATAAACAGTTGTTTGAATTGGGTTTTGTCGATTCTCCCTATCCCAAAGAAGGTGGTAATTCATCTTCCTCATCCCAAAAAAAATAAATTAAATTTTTGTTGCCTGCTTTTCGCCATCTCCCTCATCTTTCACATCCTTCTCTCCCTGGACAGCACCCTGGAACGCCCAGTGCTAGGATAGGATTATCTGCCATAGCTTTCCCCAGCGTTCTCAAAAATATACCTATGAGGCGCATTTATTCCAGTCCTTGCCAAAACCTGAAATTGGCACAGGTATTTGCTCTATATCTGTTAATAATAGAAAAGTAAGTTTTTTCAGGAATTGCGATGATTAGTCCGCAGCAGGTTGAGGCAATGATCAAGGCGGAACTGCCAGACGCCCAGGTTCAGGTGCAAGACTTGACTGGTGGCGGAGACCACTATCAGGTGACAGTAGTTTCATCGCGCTTCGCAGGTAAAGGACTAGTGCAACAGCACCAGTTAATTTATGGTGCGTTGGGACAGGCTATGTCAACTGAAGCGATTCATGCCTTGGCATTAAAAACATACACTCCTGAAGCATGGCAAGCAACAGCAAGTTCCTAAAGTTATGAGTTAGGAGTTAGGAGTTATGAATGATGAATTTTTAACCCCTCACTCCTTACTCTTCACTCCTCACTCTCTTAATGCAACATAGGAAACACAAATACCATGACGCCAGAACTCAAAGACAAAATTGATAACTTGGTAAAAGACAACAAGATTTTGGTTTTCATGAAGGGAAACAAGTTAATGCCCCAATGTGGTTTCTCCAACAACGTTGTGCAGATTCTCAATACCTTGGGAGTTCCCTTCGAGACAATTGACGTTCTATCCGACTCTGAAATCCGTCAGGGAATTAAAGAATACTCTAACTGGCCCACAATTCCCCAAGTGTATATCAATGGTGAATTCGTTGGTGGTTCTGACATCTTGATTGAACTGTACCAGAAAGGTGAATTGCAGGAAAAAGTAGAAGTCGCTATAGCCTCATAACATCCTGTTTACAACAAACTAGAGGGTGTACTACTGAATTAGCGCTTTTTAATCAAGGCAATGTACTATTTTTAATGTCCTTGAAAGGGGAAATACGATTTATCTCCCCTTTCAAGGTTTTTTAATAGGTTTCTGACAAAAATAGATTGACTCGTTGAGATGATAATTTTTCAATTACTAACTTCCCTAAGTTTCTCATTCATACTCTTGACAAAATCAGGGTATTAAATTTTGGAAGAGTTAGGGAGGATTAAGTCTCAACCCAAATGCATTTCTGGTTAAGTCAACAATCCCCTCAGTCATATTGGCAAAACCAATATGGGGCTGAGGGGACGCGTTTAATCAATACAATATCTCCAAAATCTCACACCACAGCAACCCGTTGACCAATACAGATAATATGCTATAATTATCTGCGGTAATTAGCGGTTACTATCAATCACCAAGTAAATGGTACTTAGTAGTAATCTGGCTGTGGCTGTGGTTGCGGCACTGCAAAATTTGATCCATCGTACAAGAAGCGGCTGGCTTCCTCTTCTAAGCGATGAATCAGGAAAGGTTCAATGACATTGCTATGTCGCAGTGCGGCTAGATATCCATCCAAATACATCCGCATATCATCCGTGCGATAACCGCGATTCCATAGCTCGATGAAGGCATCGGTAAGTCTTTGGTAATAGCGGATGGTTTGTGTGTCTTGGAGCATAACTGCTGTATTAATCTCTTTGGAATGAGAATTGTAAATGATTCACGCTCGAAAGTGAACTGTAATTTCACTTTGGCATTAACTCAAAGTCAACACATCTACTTTGGGTAGTACCCTCGTAGCAGCTACAAGCTACTTTCATCCTATTCCAGAAAACATCGATTCTAGTTAGCTGCTAAGTTATTTTTCTAATTTTCACGATCAACAGCCCAATTGTATTGGTGTTATGTTCCTGGATGTAGGCACTAATTTTGGTGAAAAAATCTACTTTTGCCATCAGGTTGAAAAGCTGTTGTATTAACGTTTAGCTGGTTAGGTTATGGATATTTGCCACATTACATCCATTTCCATACAAATGTTACGCTAAAAGAACTTTTAATAAGTGTAACAACACTTTCGAGAAATTTAATAAAAATTTAATAATATTTCTAATCCCCTTTCGGCAAGGCATAAATTAAAGATATTGACACGCTTTTTATTAGGAAATGTAAAGTTAATAGCAATTGAAGTAACAAAGGCTACAAAACCTTAGAGATGGGCTTGTTACTTTGAAAGTCATCAGACGCTAAGGGGTCTTGCCACCGTGGGTTCGGTTTGTATAGAAATCATTGAGGGGAATCCCCATCTGAGGTCGTTGTTGGGTTGGCACTTGCAACAACTGGAATACCGTGTGCATCAAGCTGCCAGTATTTATCAAGCAAGGGAAGTATTTTTAAGCCATCAACCAACACTGGTAATTTTAGATGCAGACCTACCTGATGGTGATGGTATTGAGTTTTGTCGTTGGTTGCATCGTCAGCAACAGCCTCTAATCTTAATGCTATCTGCTCGTAATAGTGAAGCTGATATCGTTGCAGGTTTAAAGGCGGGTGCAGATGATTACTTGAGCAAACCTTTTGGGATGCAAGAGTTTTTGGCACGGGTAGAGGCACTAATTCGCCGGAAGCGCACACCTACTGCACCAGCTTATTTGGATTATGGTACTTTGCAAATCGATTTAGTTCAGCGCCGCGTCCGTTTTCAGGGGGAGTTCATTGACTTAACGCCACAGGAATTCAGTTTGCTGTACGTTTTAGCACAAGCTGGGGGAGTACCTCTGAGTAGGTCGGAATTATTGCGTCGTGCTTGGCCGGATGCTATTGATAACCCTCGTACCATTGATACTCACGTTTTATCGCTGCGGAAAAAGGTTGAACTCGATCCTCGGCAACCTAATTTGATTCAAACTATCCGTAATGTTGGATACCGTTTTAACATGGAAATTTTGAATACCAACATTTCACAGTCACAAACAACAAAGTTAGCAAGAGAGAGATTTAATAATCAACGTTCAACACTTAGTAGTAGTCAAGTGTGATGGGGACTGGGGACTGGGAACTGGGAACATTTATACCTAATACCTAATACTCAATATCCATCCAAAATTTAAAATCCAAAATCGTCTTGAGCTTCTGCTTTAATTAAGCTTTTTCGTAATTCAATCCAGTCTATCTCAGAGACTTTTTGATTTGCGAATAAACGACCTTGTTGTAAATGTAATAACCGAGTACAAAACATCTGGGCTAGTTCCAGTTGGTGATTTACCATCAGAATCGTGGTTTGATGAGTTTGACTCAACTGGGTTAGTACTTGCATTAGATGAGAAGCTGTACCAGCATCTAGGGCGGAGGTTGGCTCGTCTAATAATAATATTTTAGGCTGGATGACTAAGGCACGAGCGATCGCTACTAGTTGTCTTTGTCCGGCAGAAAGTTGTACCTCTGTTCGCCCTAACCATTCATTGGGAATCTGGATTTGTTCTGTCCAATGATTGATTCGTTGCTGAATTGTCTGTTTGGATAAACCACGCAAAACTAAAGGATAAGCCAAGGCTTGCCCAACTGTCATCCCCAACAGCTTTGACTCTTGCAATACAAGTACAAGCATCTGCCGTAGCTGGATGACAGGAATCTGGCGATATTCTTGATTTTCTAAATAGAGTTTACCACTCGTGGGTTCAATTAAGCGGTTGAGGAGGCATAATAACGAAGTTTTCCCAGCGCCTACTGAGCCTACAATGGCAATGCGTTCGCCGCAGGCGTTGGCGGAGCCATCGCTCTGGAATACTTCTAAGGAAATATCCTGCAATATAGGGTATCCCTGTTGATTGCCAGGAAGTTGGGTTTTCAGCTTTGTAAACAGATTAACTTGCTCTAGCCTGAGTGTGGCTTTTGCTGTATTCAAGGGTATTGGGGACTGGGGATTGGGGACTGGGGATTGGGGACTGGGGACTGGGGAGATGAGGGAGTGTGGGGAGTGTGGGGAAATGAGAATTTTGCTTCCCTCTCCTCCCACACCCCCCACACCTCCCTATGCCCTATGCCCCATATCCAATTTTAAGTTAATTGTTTGGTAGTTAAGGCTGTAGCGATCGCCCAGCCATCGACCAATAGTAACAGCAGAGTGAATCCTAGTAAAATCAGGTACATCCACGGCTGTGCTAAAGGGCGAACATCTGTAGTATCAATGCTTGTTTTTGCTTGGACAATTTGCACTAGACGGGCAAATCCAGCTACACGCATAGGTAGTAAATAAGCTTTCCCATCTTGGCTAAGGAAGTAATAAACTAAGCCTCCTTGACCGGTGCTGCGGGGTTTTAACTCTTTGACATCTGACCAAGATAAAAACCACCCTTTACGAAAAAAGCTAGGCACCCAGGTGGGGTAAGTAACTTTAATTCCCTGGTCATCTACTATTACTTGTTCTGTCAAGACCGCATACAAGGCAACTAAGCCGATGCTAATCCCTATCCACAATAATTCTGGGGGTACGGGTGCAGCTGTTACCTGCGATAAAAAGGGTAATGGGACTGTGAGTGCTATGTATAGACTCAGCAACGTTATCCGAATCAAAGGAGACAGACGAAAAACAGAAGGTGAGATAGTGGCTGAGTTTGCTGTCACGGCTCAATTACAATGTTTTTCTTCATTGTAGGGTAGGTCTATAAGAAGAATTCAGGAGTCAGAATTCAGGAGTCAGAATTCAGGATTAAATTCTGTACAACTGAGTTAATAAATATTGGTTAAAACCGTACAACTCTTAGAGACGCTACGCTACCGCGTAGCAAGATCCCTGTAGGGGTACGTCCCGCTACGCGCTTTCGCCCATAGTGGGCGAAACTAGTATTAAATATTCTCATCTTAAAACTCTATCCCTTTATGGGTGGAGTATTCAGAATTCTGAATTCTGACTCCTGAATTCTGAATTCTGACTCCTGATTTATTTCCCTGGTATTTGATGTACAGTAGTTCACGGTAAATACTTTTGTACTACAATCCAACCAGTCAGGGATACCCAGGCAAATCCTACAAACAGAATAATATTTACACCGATGTGTAAAGGTCTAGCCCAAGGTCGTCTAGCACTAATTTGCGTCGCGCTGAAAGCAGATAGTAAAACTAGTGCTACCACGATCAACCCAGCGATTAAGTGTGACGAGTGACCTAAAGAACCAAAGTGCCCTAAAGTACCAACAATACCGATCGCTAGCAGTAGTAACACTAAACTTACCATGCTGATGCCCATTGTATAGTGGAGCGATCGCACTCCTTTATTTCCACCCATAAATGGGGTAATAAAAGGGAATTGCTGCGAAGTTCTCGCCCGAAACATCCAAACACCGCTGACTGCTAACATCAGATATGCCAGCAGCGATAACCCCATTGACCAGGCGGCTATTTTCCACAACCAAAGAAATGAAGGCAGATTCATAAGAATGATTGTAGATGAGATGGGGTTCGGTTAAAGTCACAAACTATGTAAACTGAATAATTGTCAGCGATCGCCGACTCCAATCTTTGCTAAATAATAATGATAATCAAAAAAGTAGATGTCGCATATCCACAGCCTCTACAGACCTAAACGCAGATATACTTACCCCAAACGCCATTTTAGAAAGCATTAGTATTATTAATTAATAAATTGAGAATAGTCAAAATTGCTACATGAATGATAATATATATTTTTGAGAACTCAAATAAAAAATAATCTGTTTTTCTACTTTCATAATTTAATATATTCTCTTTGATTATGAAGCCCCTTGGTAAAGTTTTACAACAGGCTGACCTTATTTCATCTGAGCAGGTAGAGATTGCTCTCAAAGAACAGACCCAAGTTGCTGGGTTGAAGCTTGGTGAAATTCTAGTCTTGCATGGATGGCTTAAACAAGAAACGGCTGATTTTTTCTCTCAAGAGTGGCCTGCTTTTGTAGAGCATAAACCAAAACAACCCTTAGGTAAATATTTAGAAGAAGCTGGGTTATTAGATAAACACCAAATCACAACTATCCTGACTGAACAACCACAAAATAAACTTCGCTTTGGGGAATTAGCAGTACTTAAGGGTTGGTTGAAACCGACTACGATTAAATTTTTTCTAGAGAATTTTGCTTTAGAATCCCAACTGCACCAGCAGGAAGAAATATCAAACAATCACAGGTCAGCGCAGAAAGAACTGCATTTGAAAATGGTAGTACCACAGCAGAACAATTTTAAAATCTCGAACCCGATTGAGTATTCAGTTTTTACTTTCAATTCGGGAGAGCAAGAATCAGCAGGGTTAGGAGTGTCTAGCCTTAGTACTATAGAATTATTCAAATTAGATGAAATAGCTAGTTGTCCGAAAGCTTTGCTGGCAGAAGTACAATTCTGGACAGATGGACAACCGACTCTCACTGAAAAAATTTGTCAATTGCTTGCAGAATCGCCAGATCGTATTGCCACAGGTGCAGAAGCAGCAATTGTTAATCAAGTAGTACAAACCTACTTGATTAACAATTGGGAAACTCAAGTCGCCGCCGAGCATTTGCAAGAGATACATGAAAGGATGCTCCACAATCAGCAATGCGATCCGTTATCTCTGTTAGAAATGTACCAGCAAATTTGGCAAGAGGGCGAATTACCAACCGAAGATAGTCTAGAACAGGCAGAACTGCTGTATCTAGGATTAATAATCCAACAACAAGACAAACTCAAACTTGGGAACCGGATTTACCAAGCAGTTTTTAATCGCAATTGGGTAAACCTGGAACTAGAGAAAATACTTTCTGCCTCATTGGCCAATACAACCATCTCACCAGCTAATAATTTCAATGCCAGCAATCTCATTGCGCGTCCTGAATCTACAATAACTAAACGATTTTTGATATTGCTAGCAATAGCTGGTTTAATGGTCTGTGGTTCTGGCTTGATGTTTTTTGGTCTCAATGTATTCAAATGGTTACAAGTAGAAATAACTTTCAAACGAGGTAATGTTTTATTACAGCAAGGAAATTATCAACAAGCGATCGCAAAATATAACAACCTTTTAAAATTTGATAGCAATTACTACCAATCTTGGACTAACCGAGGCTATGCACTAGCTGGACTCAAAGAGTATAACCAGATGTTAGAATCATGCACTACCGCAACTATCATTAATCCAGAAGCCGTTTATGCCTGGAATTGTAAAGGGGAAGCATTATATAACCTCAAACAATATCAGGAGGCGATCGCAGCTTTTGATAAAGCGATTATACTCAACTCTAAAGATCCTGTATTCTGGATTAACAAAACTGAAGTCTTACTAGCACTAAAGCAACCAGATGCAGCGCTTAATAGTATTAATCAAGGAATTGAGCTTTTAAAACAAATTTGGGAAGTTGAACAGAAAGATGCAAACGCCAAAGAGTTAGCCATTGCTTTTAGCTATCAAGGTAAAGTTTTATTGCAAAAACAAGATTATGAAGGCTCTCTAAAAGCCTACGAACAGGCATTAAAGTACAATAACCAATATTTTGTAGCTTTACGGGGTAAAGGGATTGCGCTGCAAGGCTTAAAGCAAGACGATCAAGCGATCGCACAATTTTATTTTCTTCTAGATCATCATCAGCTAACTGATACTCAAAAAGCTGAGGTCTGGTACTATTTGGGATTGAGCCTGTGTAAATTCCAGCAAACCGAAAAAGCGAACGTGGCTTTCGATAAAGCTTTGAAGCTCAAACCTAATTACCAACCCGCAAAACGAGGAAAAGAAACTTGTGCGAAAGTAATTACTAATTCGTAATACTAGTACCGCAAGGCGGAATTAAAAATTAAAAATGAATGCAGCGTAAGCGTTTCATTAATTTGAAATGGGTGGTTTATTTACGCCTTGTTGTACTAGTTATAATGGCCACCACCAAGGTCTGGTGTCTGTGTAAGTACGACTAAGAGTCCGAGCATCGGGACGTTGTGCTTGCTTAAAATCGCTACCCAACATTTCATATAAAGCTTGAGAGGGATTATCAACCGGTTTCAGAATAAATAAAACCTGGGCACTGTAATGGTTACAACCGATACCTCTGCGTTCTACAGCACACACTACAGCTTGCTCGTTAAGCTTATCAGCCGTTAAATACTTAGAACTTCCCGTATCATAGACAGCCTGTAAACTCTTAGCTGTATTCTGGCAATCTTGCACAGCACTCACCGCTGAGAAATATTTCGGGAGAAAATTCAACATCATGTAATTTTCGGGAGTTCCGTTTTTAGCCAAACTCAAAATTACTTTTGGTGTACTATCGGTAGTCTTGCAGGTTATTTGTACATTGTTAGCTCTACTGGGTACACAGACTGCTACTATAAAACCCAGAGTTAATATTGGGGCTGTTCCCATAGTTACCCAAGACGGCCACTTGTTCATATTACTTAACCCCCCTTCTCGATCAAAATTCAGGCTGGAATATAAACTCAATAATAATATCATTTTTAGTTAAATTTACTTAAGTTCAACTAAAAAAACATTCCAATAATTTTTCCGTGGGGTGATTTTCCCCTATTCAAAATGAAACAAGTCTTTCGCCAAATTTTAATTGCTAGTAGTGCTTATATCTGCTGTCTAATTACTGGGTTTCCTGTTTTAGCGCAAATTTCTTCAGATAACACACTCCCCGATGGACAAACTGTAGTTTCACCAGGGACAAAGCCAGGGCTGGATTTTTTAATCACAGGCGGAACCCAAGTCGGTAGCAACCTCTTCCATAGCTTTCGAGAATTTTCTGTTCCCACTGGTGGCGAGGCTTTTTTCAGCAACACTCCAGCTTTAAGCAACATTAGTAACATCATTAGCAGAGTTACAGGTGGTTCAATTTCCAATATTGATGGCTTAATTAGAGAAAACTACGGTGCTAATTTTATCCTCATCAATCCCAGTGGTATTAACTTTGGCCCCAACGCTCAACTCAATATTGGTGGCTCATTTTTGGCAAGTACGGCAGATAGCCTCAAATTTGCTGATGGTGCAGAATTTAGTGCTACCGATTCAACAACTTCTTCCCCGCGACTAACGATTAGTGTGCCAGTAGGTTTACAATTTGGGCAAAATCCGCAAGGGATTCGTGTCCAAGGTCAAGGGCATAACCTCAGTCTGCAAAGTCCGATATTCTCACCCTTTACTAGGGGAAACACCACCGGACTAAAGGTGCAGCCAGGTAATACCCTAGCTTTGGTGGGAGGAGGAATTATTTCAGAGGGAGGAACCCTTACAGCCGAGGGTGGACGTATTGATTTAGGTAGTGTGGCAGGAGGTTTTGTAAGTCTCAACCCTAGTCCTCAAGGCTGGAATTTAGGTTATCAAGGGGTAACAAACTTTCAAGATATTGCCTTATCTCAAAAGGCATTAGCAGATACCAGTGGCCCAGGTAGTGGCTCAATTCAGTTGCAAGGGCGAAACATTTCCATCCGCGATGGCTCAATCGTGTTAATTCAAACCCAAGGAGCGCAATCATCAGGGGGAATTAACGTCAATGCCTCTGAATCCTTATCTTTAGTGGGTACTACAGCAAACGCACAGCTTTCAAGTAACTTATTTACAGAAACTCTCGGCAGTGGCAAAAGTGGAGATATTACTGTTAAAACCCCTCGCTTAGTCATTCAGGATGGAGCAGCCATCTCTGCGGCTACTTACACGCCTGCTGCTGGTGGAAATATTGATATTAAAGCTGGCGATTTGTTGGAAGTGTCAGGATTTTCACCAATTAACCCTAGTCGCTTCAGTAATATTACGGCAGCAACTTTTGGGACTGGGAATGCCGGAAGTCTGACAGTTTCAACGCAGCAATTAACTGCGCTTTCAGGAGGAAATATTGCCTCCATAACTGCTGGTACTGGCTTAGGTGGAAATGTAATTATAAATGCCTCGAAGTTAGTAGAATTGATCGGTGTTACACCATTGGTTTTCACCCCTAGCGAAATAACTGCTGGTACTGCTGGCCCAGGAAAAGCTGGTAGTGTTACAATTAATACTCAACGTTTGACGATCAAAGACGGTGGTAGAGTTGATGCTTCCACCTTAGCTAGCGGCCCGGCTGGTAGCGTCACTATTAACGCTCAAGACAGTGTAGAGGTTAGTGGCAAAGTGCCAGGCTCCGTCAATCCTAGTTTGATCATCTCCTCAGCCAACATCGTTGATCCGAGTTTGCAACAGCTATTAAGAGTACCTCCAGTGCCCAGTGGAGCTTCTGGAGATGTGACAATTAACACTGGGAAATTGGTTGTCAACGATGGCGCACAGGTGACAGCGAGAAATGATGGTACTGGAAATGCCGGAACGTTGTGGGTGAAGGCTGGCTCTATTTTGCTGGACAGTCAAGGTGGAATCACAGCGGCTACCAGAGGCGGTCAAGGTGGCAACATTGATTTACAAGTCCAGAATTCTTTAGAAGTATCCGGTAATAGTCAGATATCTAGCGATAATTTTGGTGCGGGAGCAGGTGGAAGATTGACGATCGCAGCAAGTAATGTGGGACTTAGCGATCGCGCCTTATTATCTGCTTCTACCACATCAGGTGAAGGTGGTAACATATCCTTGCAAACGAATTCCTTACTAATGCGTACTAACAGCCAGATATCTGCCACTGCTGGAGGAAGCGGTAACGGAGGCAATATTAATATTGGTGGTTTTAGTTCTGCCAATTTTGTCACGCTCCTAGAAGGCAGTCAGATTACCGCCGCCGCTTTTCAGGGTATGGGAGGAAATATCAGTATCGATACAAAAGGATTCTTTGTGTGTCCAACTTGTCAGATTACTGCTAGTTCCCAATTAGGAGTCGCCGGACAAGTCAGCATCATTACGCCAGAGGCAGAACGGAATTTTGAAGTCATCGATTTACCACAAGAAGTAGCTAAACCAGAACAGGTAGTAGCTCAGGCTTGTCGAGGGACAACAAGTCAAAATAGAAGCGAATTTACCATCACTGGACGCGGAGGATTGCCACCTCGACCGAGCGAACAGTTAAGTACCGGAGCTTTAATTAGTTTTGAGCCTGTTAATACCAGTGCTGCTACAGAAATGAATAATACTCCGCAACTGCCACCCCCAGCCAGAGGTTGGTATGTTAACGCCCAAGGTGTGCTAGTTCTCGCCAGCCAAACGCCTAATCCTACTCCCTATGGTTCTGGGTTAACATCATCGAATTGTCACTAAATATTTTTTATGTTACGTAGTGCGGGATTGGGGATTGGGGATTGGGGACTGGGGACTGGGGACTGGGAAGATGGGGAGATGGGGAAAAATAACTAATAACTAATGACTAATCCAAAATCTAAAATCTAAAATCCAAAATGGTATTAAGTCTTTGGCGATGGAGATTTTTTTTATCTCCTTGCATTATCCTCATACTCTTGCTAAATCACATAAATTATGCATTTGCCCAACCGATTAATCCTGTAACCCCAAAGCCCCCAGAACAACCGCCAGCTAATCCTCTACCACCAACAAACGTACCTATCCAAATACAGCCGACAGTACCGCCAACCCCGGAAGAAGGACTAGATATTCCAGGTAGTATTACTGTGCAAAAGTTTGAGTTTGTTGGTAATACCGCCTTTAGCCAAGGAGAATTAAACTCTGCGATCGCCAATTTTACCAGACAAGCAATTACCTTTGCCGAACTCCTCAAAGCTGCTAATCAAATTACCGAGTTGTATGTTCAAAAGGGTTACATTACCTCTGGTGCATACATTCCCAGTCAAGAGTTTCGTTCTGGTATCATCAAAATTCAGGTAGTAGAAGGCAGTTTAGAAGATATTCAAGTCAATGTGATTAAAGGACGGTTGAACTCAGATTATGTCCGCAGTCGCATTGCGATCGCTACTACCAAACCGCTGAATATCAACCGCCTTAAAGAAGCTTTGCAACTGCTGCAACTCAATCCCCTGATTGAAAGTTTAGATGCCGAACTCACCGCTGGCACTAGACCAGGTGTCAATTCCCTAGCTGTGACAGTCAAGGGAGCGAAAACTTTTAATACCCAACTCAGTATTAATAATAACCGCAATCCCAGTGTTGGGACTTTTGAGCGCGGCATCACCTTATCCGAAGCCAGCCTTTTGGGAATCGGCGATCGCTTGAATTTTACCTACAAAAATACCGATGGTAGCAATAGCTTTGAGGGTGGTTATACCTTGCCAGTCAATCCCCGAAATGGCACTATTGGCTTCAACTATCGAATTACTGACAATAAAATTATTGAACCTCCTTTCGATGATTTGGATGTTGGAGTAAATTCACGGGAATTTGAATTATCTTTTCGTCAGCCAATTCTGCAAAGAGCCACTCCAGAAGTCAGCCAAGAACTTACACTGAGTTTAACCGCAGCTAGGCGGGTAAGTAATTCTTCGATTCAAGGAGTAGATTTTCCCCTGTTTCCTGGGGCTGACGATCGAGGAGAAACGCGGATATCAGAATTAAGTTTCGCCCAAGAATGGTTACAGCGCAGTCGTCAAGAAGTCTTAGCGGCTCGTTCCGAGTTTAATTTGGGGATTGGAGCTTTTAACGCCACAATAAATAACAGCGAACCAGATAGCAGATATTTCCTTTGGCGGGGACAACTGATCTATTTGCGCCTCCTTGGTCAGGCAAAAGGACAACCAGCGATCGCTCCGACTTTGTTGTTGCGTTCTAATGTGCAATTAGCCACAAGCTCTCTGCTTTCCATCGAGCAGTTTAGTGTGGGAGGTCAAGGAACAGTGCGGGGTTATCGCCAAGATGTTTTACTCAGTGATAACGGCATTTTTGCTTCCGCAGAATTACGATTACCCGTCGCCCGTTTCCCAGAACTGCAAGGTACTTTACAGGTTGCACCATTTATCGATTTTGGTACTGTCTGGAATACAGACAGAGAAAATCCCAGCCCTAATACTTTAGTAGGCTCAGGATTAGGACTGCTTTGGCAAATGGGGGATAAATTTACAGCCCGTTTAGATTGGGGTATTCCTTTAATAAATATTGATAATAGCAAGCGCACATGGCAAGAAAACGGCGTGTATTTTCAAATGGAATACAAAGCATTTTGAACGCAGGAACATCTGACTTAATTTTAAATTTTGGATTTTGGATTTTGAATCATAAAAAAGAATTCAGAAGTCAGAATTGAGGGGTCAGAATAAATCAGTCGGGGATTCAGACCCGCGACTGATAGAGACGCGGAAAGCGAGTCATACAAAATTCATTCTGAATTCTGACTCCTGAATTCTGCTCGATAAATCCGAAAAGGTCTTAAGCTCCCGAATTTAAATGCGAGAATAAATCTAAAATATAAAATCTAAGATTAAATGGCAGAGCTAATGACTAAAGGGTATGGAGTCAATCTAAAATCCAAAATTGTATGATTTATAAGAAGTACCGTCGTCTAGTAATTTTTATCCTTTCAGCCTTATTGGGATTGTTATCTAGTTTCACTATGCCAGCTTGGTCAAATCTCCCCAATTTACATCCGAATGCTGCTAATCCTTTAGCCTTAGCAAGAGAAGGTGAACAACGGTACAATGCCGGAGAATTAGAAGCGGCAGCAAAGTTATGGCAAGCGGCGGCTGAGGCTTATGAACAAGTAGGCGATCGCGACGGAATGACTAAGAGTCTGATCAACAAATCCCAGGCTTTGCAAGATTTAGGATTGTACCCCAAAGCTTGCAATACTCTACTCGAAGTTTTTGCAATCAAAAACCCCAACTGTAGCCAAACCCAAATCGAGCAATTCCAGAAAACCCTTACTCAAAAGAGTGATTCCCTGACATTAACTCAAGCCATTGGTTTGCATAGCCTCGGTGATGTCTTACGCAGACAAGGGTTATTACAAAAGTCGCAAGAAATCTTGCAGTTAAGTCTGTCATCAATTGTCGAATCGTCGGAAAAAAGCTCAGTACTACTGAGTTTAGGTAATACCGGACGGATCTTAGGCAACCAAATCCGCGATCGCTGGGACTATGATGCAGTCACAGAAATTATCGATCGCAAATCTCTCTTGGATGCTCTAGCGCCCTACGATCAAGCTGTTTATTACTATATTCAAGCAGCAAAGATAACATCAGCCCCACCACTGCCTAAAATTCAGGCACAACTAAATCACTTCCAGCTATTACTGGAGATGAAAAGATGGTGGGGTGAACAGACGCAACGCCGGGTTACTTCTTGGTCAAGATTTTCGGAAACTAAATTAATTCAACGAGGAAAAGATTTTATCTCTGGGTTAGAGTTGCAGTTAAGCGAAGATGCTCAAGCATTGCAAAATCAAATTCTACCTAACCTGACTACTCTTACTCCCAGTCGTGCTGCCATCTATGCCCAGATTAACTTTGCTGATTCTTTGATGCAAAGCGCCCAAATAAATAACGTTGAACCTTTATTAAAAAATGCACTACAACAGTCACGGACTCTACAGGATAAACGAACTGAAACTTACGCTCTAGGGTATTTGGGCAAACTTTACCACAAACAAGGGCAGTTAAATCAGGCAACCAAACTGACACAGCAAGCACTGATGTTAGCCCAAGAACAAAATATCAGTGGTGATGCCAGAGAAATTACTTATCTTTGGCAATCTCAGTTAGGGAGTTTACTACGGAAACAGGGAGATATCAAAGGAGCGATCGCAGCTTATACCGCCGCCTTTAATACTCTGCAATCCCTACGCAGCGATTTAAACGCCAACAATCAAGATGTCCAGTTTGACTTTCTCCAAGAAGTCAAACCTGTGTATCTAGAATTAGCAGATTTGTTGTTGAAATCAAATTTGAGTGACAACGAATTAAGTGCGCTAATAGTGTCTAATCCTACCATCAAGCAGGAAAAACCGGAAACTAAAAAGTCTCAAAAACGCCTAGAATTTGCCCGTCAGGTGATAGAATCTCTGCAATTAGCAGAACTGGATAACTTTTTTCAAGACCCCTGTTCTGAAACAGCAGATGTCGCGTTGCAAATTGATAATATTGATGCTAATGCAGCCGTAATTTATCCAATTGTTTTACCAGATCGCTTAGAAGTTATCCTTTCCGTATCAGGAAAACCTTTGCAGGAGGTAGTAATACCGATTGGCGAACAAGAAGTTAATGAGACTCTAGATCGGCTCTACGATAATTTAGACAATGTTAGTATCAGTAACTCTGCAAGAAACATTCTCTCAACTTCTAACCCAAATCCCAAAGAATTAAAGGAAAATCTTCAGAAACTTTTACCAATTTTTGGAGAAGTTTATAACTGGCTAATTAAACCTTTCGAGATGCAGCTAGATCCCAAGGAAATCAAGAGTTTAGTATTTGTACTAAATGGGAGATTGCAGAGAGTGCCAATAGCTGCGCTCTACGATGGACAAAATTATCTCATTGAAAAATATAGCCTTGCCCTAGTTCCCAGCCTACAATTGCTCGCTCCTAAACAATTGCGAAGGAAAGAACTTAAGGTCTTAGCTGCTGGAGTTAGCGAGCAAATGAAGGTACAAGGAGAATTTTTTGCCGCACTGATTAATGTTCCCAAGGAATTAGATCAAATTAAACAAACTTTTCCTGCTTCCCAAAAGCTGCTCAATCAAGAGTTTACTGTTAAAACGATTCAAAAA
Organism: Nostoc sp.; assembly: GCF_036916655.1. Lineage (GTDB taxonomy): Bacteria > Cyanobacteriota > Cyanobacteriia > Cyanobacteriales > Nostocaceae > Nostoc. Next base: position 185,013 of record NZ_JBALFY010000101.1, on the reverse strand, counting down.
CAGTTGAAATCAAATTTTCCTGTAATTCACCTAGCCACTCATGGGCTATTTAGTTCTAATCCCCTGAAGAATTTTATTATTACAGGGGATGGAAAAAGTATCAGTATTAAGGAGTTGAGTGCTTTGCTCAGAGAACCAGGCACACCCGTAGAATTGTTAGTGTTAAGTGCCTGTGAAACTGCTACTGGTGATGAACGAGCTGTCTTAGGCTTGGCAGGGATGGCTGTTCGTTCCGGCGCACGCAGTACCCTTGCCACTCTTTGGCCTGTAGGGGATGCTTCTACTGCTAAATTTATGGGTCAATTTTACCAAGACCTCAAACAGCCAGGGGGGAAACAAGCAGATGCTCTGAAGAACGCTCAACTATCACTGTTAGAATCTTTGAAACTGAATCCACCTTTTCAGGAGTTGCAGAATTTACCACCTCATCCTTATTATTGGGCACCTTATGTTTTAGTCGGAAATTGGCAATAGCAGGAGAGCGTTTCGGGGAAGGTGAGGGAGTAGGGAGTAGGGAGGAAGAGAGAAGCATTTTCCCCTCTGCACCCCGCACCCCGCCCCTCTGCCTATTTTCAATCCCCAGTCCCCAATAATAAATAAAAAGGTTGCTGAATTAGCAACCCTGAAATTTAGTAAAATTCTTTTTTTTAATCAACCTATGCTAAACCAAGGATTTGCAAGGGTTTTGTAGTATCTCCGATTTTTGTATTAATTTGCTGCACCATTAATTTGGTATTAATAGGGTCTTTTCGATCTGATGAGTCTGTATCAAACTCATAATTATTGGGTTCTTCGAGCATTAGGCGATCGCACGGAATCTTATCGGATAAAATTGCACTTGCCATCATCCCTGTGTGAATCTCCACTTGACCTTTTCGCGGAGCTTCAAAAACTAAACGTTGTCCAGGGAAAACAACCCTTTCAAAGTACCAGTTGGGAATATTGCAGATGCGAGCTACCTGTATTTTGCTCGTGGCATTAATGTAGCAGCAGAGAATTTTTCCTGATTGCTCAGGTGGTAGAGGATCTAATATTTGAGCCATAACTGCTGAGGAGCTTTACGCCACAATTTTACATTACACTAGCCAAGCCTAGCACTCACTGATCCCCAGTTGTTGTAACTGCGAATACCAACTGAGCCTTTGTAGATTATTTCTGTCTAAAGATATATTTTCAGTTATGAAATTTTTGTAATTATTTACACCTTTTTTGAAATTATACACTATGGATAAAAGTCTTTGATATTTTTTACTGGTATAAAAGCTTGAATTTTTCTTTAGGCTGATTGTTAGGAAATTGACATAATGATGATCCCCTTGCCTTTCGCATAGCCAGGAAGTGAGTTTTGCTGTTTCATGTATCCCAGGATTAATCATCTGGGATCATCGCTTAATGAATAAACTCGATGTTATGGTAAAGCTATATGAAAAAATGTCTTCATAAAGCTCTCTATAGATTCCATGTATGTTTTATGCACAGCAATTCTAGCGTTTACCGCAGTTGATAATAGCAGCTTCCACATACCAATAATTAGCTAAAATGTCAAGCGCGATTTGATAAATAAAACCAGATAAAACAAGCACACACTTTAAAACTGAATGTTTCTCTCGCTTTCTTCACAGATTGGCAAGATGGAAGTCCAAACACAGATGATGGAAAATCGAATTCTTTACGTTCGCCTTCCTTGTAACCCCATCTTTCCTATTGGGGTTGTCTACCTGAGCGATCATGTCCACAAGCAGTTTCCTGATATTGAACAGCGCATCTTTGATTTAGGAACAGTGCCACCTTTAGATTACAGTTCCGCTCTAGATCGCTGTATCGATGAATTTAAACCAACACTACTAGTATTTTCTTGGCGGGATATTCAAATTTATGCCCCAGTTGGCGGACGTGGTGGCAACCCGCTGCAAAATGCCTTTGAATTTTACTACGCCAAAAATCCTCTATTGAAACTACGCGGCGGATTGGGTGGTTTGCGTATCTTCACCGCTTACTATGTGGAGTTGTGGCAAAATCAGGGCTTAATCAAACGCGGTTTAAAACGCGCCCAAAAATATAACTCTGATGCGCGTGTCGTTGTCGGTGGTGGTGCAGTCAGCGTCTTTTACGAACAATTGGGTAAAAGCTTACCCCAAGGGACAATTATTTCTGTGGGTGAAGGCGAAACCCTGCTAGAAAAACTTTTAAGTGGCAGAGATTTTCGAGATGAACGCTGTTACGTTGCCGGAGAAACTCAACCACGTCAACGGCTAATTCACGAACAACCCACCCCAATAGAAAAAACTGCTTGCAACTACGACTATATCGAAAGCATCTGGCCGGAATTTAACTATTACCTGCAAGAGCAAGACTTTTATATAGGTGTACAAACTAAGCGGGGTTGTCCTCACAACTGTTGTTATTGCGTCTACACCGTCGTCGAAGGCAAACAAGTACGCATCAACCCAGCCGATGAAGTCGTTGCCGAGATGCGCCAATTATACGATCGCGGCATTCGCAATTTCTGGTTTACCGATGCCCAATTCATCCCCGCGAAAAAATTTATCGCCGATGCTGTAGAACTCTTGCAAAAAATCGTCGATTCTGGTATGACCGATATCCACTGGGCAGCATATATCAGAGCCGACAATTTGACACCAGAGTTGTGTGACTTGATGGCGAAAACGGGGATGAACTATTTTGAAATCGGCATTACCAGTGGTTCTCAAGAACTCGTGCGGAAAATGCGGATGGGTTACAACCTGCGAACCGTCTTGCAAAACTGTCGTGACTTAAAAGCTGCTGGTTTCAACGACGTAGTTTCCGTTAACTACTCCTTTAACGTCATTGACGAACGTCCCGAAACCATCCGTCAAACCATCGCTTACCACCGCGAACTAGAACGGATTTTTGGTGCCGATAAAGTCGAACCCGCCATTTTCTTTATTGGACTACAACCCCATACCCATTTAGAAGAATATGCTTTTAAAGAAGGCATCCTCAAACCAGGGTACGATCCAATGAGCTTGATGCCGTGGACAGCCAAAAAACTTCTCTGGAATCCCGAACCCCTTGGTTCATTTTTTGGCGAAGTCTGCTTGCAAGCTTGGCAACAAAACCCCAACGACTTCGGACGCGAAGTCATGAAAATCTTAGAAGAAAAACTGGGTTGTGCCGAATTAGAAGCAGCACTTACAGCACCATTAGAAACGAAAGAAAAACAGTTAGCAGGTGTATCCTAGAAAACACGAATTCTGAATTTTTCCTCCTCTGTGTCCTTTGCGCCTCTGCGGTTATTTTTACCAAATCCCATGTTAGAAGGTTCAATACTCCAACAGCTAGAAACAGCCCATCGCCACACCACCAGGCCAATTCGATTCGGTGTTTACTACAAAAATACCCTAGTTGCCCTGTGCCATGCCCTAGAAGACCATATCTTAACCGACGACGGTACACCCTTGGTGATTGCAGCCTTTCAACAAGGAAAATGGTATCTACAAGAAGCTGAACGATATGCAGACATCGCCCAGCGCAGCCGCCAAATTGCCATCATGGCTGCCGCTGAATCTGGCTTTGCTGAACATCCTACCAGTCAGCTACCCAATGTAGACTTAGTAGCATTAGATCCAGTTGATTCGGTGGCGCAAGAGTGGCACTTAATTATCTTGTCACCTAATTACACAGCAATGGTAATTTGTCAAGAATTATCGGAGGCTGATTATGGGAGTGCTGGAGTGCCGACATCAGACTTAGAGCGTAAATTCTATGGTTTATGGACATTTGAGCCGGAGTTAGTGCAAGAGACAGCAGAAATTGCGATCGCTCACATCCAAAAATACAACCCAGAACTGGCACAAAAACTCACAGGCAATAAACAGCAAATTGTACCATCAATGGCCAGATCCCAAAATTTAGGTGCAGTTGTCTCCCGTGTAGTAGATTACCTCCAGACTGGGCAAGATAATTTATCCATCTCCACAGCACTTCAGAAACAAACCCTAGATCGCAACTTGGTTTCTAACGAAATCCAAGCCTTTTTGCGAATGGCACAACTGATGGATATGGCAGATGTCAACAATCCAATGGCAGCTGCGGAAATAGTAGTACTTGCGGAAGCGATGGCCCAGCTATTGGATCTTCCCGCATGGCAAATTAAGAGATTGCGGCTAGCGGCTTTGTTACATCGCATAGATCCATTACAAAATGCCGAAAGTGTCCTGACTTCTGATCATATACCCGCGCGCTATCTACATCCCCCCAGTTGTCCTTTAATACCAGGGGTGCAAGTATTGCGAACTATGCCACGACTGCGAGCCGTTGCCCAAATTATCACTCACCAAACCGAATGGTGGAATGGCGCAGGGGAACCAATAGGTTTAGTTGGAGATCAAATTCCCCTAGAGTCGAGAATTTTGGCATTATTGGCAGACTTTCAGTGGCGAGTCAATCAGCGAAAATCGTCAAATCAAAGCCGGGAACAGATATTTACTCAAGCTTTAGATGAGTGCAAACAGCAAGAATCTAGCCACTTTGACCCTAAACTTGTAGATACCCTAGCTTTGTTAGTTATGGGTTTACAACAAGGACTCGACTTACCCTTGATGACACCCAAAGTCAGCGCCGGCATCTGGATACTTGATTCCCAATGGGATAGCCACAGCAAGATCAGTGAAGAGATTGGTAATTACTCTACATGAATATTGAAGCCATTAGATTAGGACAACTCAAACAACTTTCAGGGGCAAATTTAGAAGACGAGGAACTCTCTCGACTGGATTTAAGCCGGATTAATCTTGCTGGCGCTACCCTTGTGGGCGCTAATTTTGCTGGTTCTAAACTCGAAGGTGGGCATTTGGAAGGGGCGAACCTCATGGGAGCGAACCTCCAAGAAACTGACTTGCGGGCGAATTTGATGGGAGCAAACCTGATGCAAGCAGATTTAACGGGTGCTGACTTGCGGGGTAGTAATTTGCGTGGCGCTAACTTGATGGGAGCCAGACTCAGTGATGTGTCATTGGTGGGTGCTTTCTTGAGTGGTGCTAATTTGATGAACGTGAACTTGCAAGGGGTTGACTTGCGCGGTGCTGACTTGCGCGGTGCAAACCTGACTGGGGCAAATCTCAAAGGTGCAGATTTGAGTCGCGCCGATTTGCAAGGGGCTTTATTGAGTGAAGCAAACCTGGAAGAAGCTGATTTGCGGGGGGCGAATTTAGCAGGGGCGAATTTGACGGGAGCGAATTTACTTTGTGCAGAGTTAGATGGTGCAAATTTGAGCGGCGTTAATTTGAATAAAGTGTGTTTGGTGGGGACAGTGATTGAAACGCTTGCGTAAAAATTTGTGTAATCGTACCTAGTCGCAGTCCCTATTAAGGAATCAAAGCATGACCGATGACAGCCAATCAAACAATTCAGATGAAGAAGAGTTTGACCCGGTAACAGATCCAAGGGATTGGTCGGCAGCAGAAACAGAGTTAGCCTGTTTTGCGCTTGCCAGAAGCAAGGGTAAACGGTTGGTTAAAATCATCAACACCAAAAAACCACCTATGCCGATTATTTGTATTTTTGAGGACTATCCAGAATGACACCCGTCGCCGCCCAAGTCTCAATCACCGCAATCATTCCCATGTTGACCGCGATCGCAAATCGGCAATGGGAACAGTTCAAAGAACTGGAGGCAAATTTTGTATCCCAGTATGGAGTAGAGGTATGGCAAGAGGTTTTTAATTTCCGTCTCAAGCCAGCACTGGATAAAGATTCTGACAGATGGCTACTGATTCAGTGGTGTGGTGAAGGAATTATCTCAGTCAAGAATGTGGCGTAGGTGCGATCGCGCAAGGTGAATTATGGCGATCGTTTTTATTCCCATCCGAAGGTCACTACTTCGCCGTTTGCAGTATTCTTAGCTATTGTTAAAATTTTTGCAGATTAAGCAGGTGAAAATTTGTGAGTTTACAAGAAATCATCAAACTAGCAAAGCAGCTTTCAACTGTGGATAAAGTACGTTTGATCCAGCAAATTGCTCCTGATATAGAACGCGAGTTAACAGATAAACTCTCTAATTTTCTCCGACAATCTTTATGGGGACTCTGTGCTGATTTAGGAAATGCACCTTCCGCACATGAAATCGATATAGCCCGTAGTGAAGAATGGGCTAGCTTTCCACGGGAGGATATTTGATGCTGCGTGCCGTAGCCACTTTTTCATCACCAAACCCGCTGAATATTATAGGCATCAAAAGCCGAATCACGACTAATCAAAACAAGGGAATGATTTATCGCCTGTGCCACCAGAATACGATCAAACGTATCACGATGATGCAGTGGTAAATAACGGAATTGAACAGTATCGGTAAAGGTAATAGAGAGAATCGTTATACCCGCAGCAATTAGTTTAGGTTCAATCTCTTCAAAAGCACCCTGTAGGGATAGTTTTCCAATGTTGAGTTTAATCGCCATTTCCCAAAGACTTGCAATACTAAAGAAAACAGCCTCACTCAGCAGATTCAATTTTTTCTCTAGTTAACACTGGCAGGGTGGCATCATTCGAGACAAACCAGATAAAAGCATGAGTATCCAATAGTAATCTATTCATTCCATATATTCTTTCATATCTTGAAGCGGCTCATCAAAGTCGTTAGGCAATGGCAGAACAAACATTCCTTTCATCGTTCCAGCAACGCGACGCTTGTTTGTCTGCTTTTCTTGAGTAGAGTTTTTAGCGTGCTTCTCTATCAAAAACTCAATGTAATGAAGCACTTCTGTCTGAAGAGACTCAGGGAGTTCTTCTAATTTTTCTAAAATGACTGGCTGTATCATTGTTTTTTCTCCTTGGCAATTTTTATCAAAAACATCACAGCTATATTTGTTTGAATGTCAAATACATTTCAATACGGTTTAGATAAGCACTTGAACTCAGTATCAAAGGCTTTTAGCAGTCCGTTGCACTAAAATTGTGTTGTGATAGCTAACTTCCACAACTCTCTAGAACAACTTGACAGTTTTCAGGATCTATTTTGATGATCTTTGCCTTTAAATGGTCATTAATTTTGAAGATTTGGTTTGGATGGTCAACAGATGGATGGAACATTTTTGAGGTCGGTAACAAAGCATATAAATCTCCAATATCAACGAACACACCATAGTTTTTGATACCCCGTATAATGCCGCTAACAACCTGACCAACCTGCAACTGCTTGAGTCTGACTGAAACAGAGTGATGGAGCAGTACTAGGAAATTATCCTCCTCTCGCACTTTTATAATATTGAGTGGAAGTTCCTCCCCTACTACCAATTCTTCCCTCTGCTTATCAACATAAGTACGAATTGAGCTATATAAACCCTCAATTTTCACTAATGCACCCCTCGAAGTCTTTTTAAGGATTTTTCCATATACTGTTACGTCCTCAGTCTGCAATTGCCGTACCCGTTCCCATGCTTTTCGCATCTCTAGTTTGCGAATTGAAAAAGAAACTGTTGGTGGATGCTCTTGAGAACACAAGAACCACTGAATAGTTGCTGAGACTCCGTTTCCATGAACATCACGAATTTTAGTGTGTACGATCAGGTCTTCTCTACTTATGGGATAACCACATTTTTCCGAAGCCAGATACAATGCCGTCTCATACAAGCGATCGCTATCTTTTAGTGTCTCAGGTGAACAATGCGAGAAGAAAATATTGTGTTCGCCATCGTAATTTCCCACAACCAGAAATTCTCGGATTTCATTTAATTGCACGGCTTCTTCTGGGGACTGAATATCAGCGAATGATAGCTCTAGGAGTGGAACATAAGCTAGTTGATCGGTATAAAAATCAACTAAAACACCTTTAGGCTCCACCTTAATGATTTTTCCAGTGATGATATCGCCGAGTTGAAAGCTCTCTAAACTAAAGCTCATAGCATAGTGGGCTTAACATAACCCATTATAGAAACAATTTAGTATTTTTAATTCTTTACTGTTCGCCCCCGTATCCCCAAAGCTAGTACACTCATTAATAACACCCCCATCACTCCTTGTAGGGGATTATTATTCACACCGGTCACCCAATCAGGAACCTGGCCAGAATATTTCACTAATTCCCCAACATTAATAATGTAGTAACCCCAAACTAAACCACCATGTAAACCAATTGGAAAACCCAAGCGTCCCCTCCGCCAACGCTTTCCCCACACTTGCGTTAACCCCAGCAGTACTAAAGCTGGAAATTGCGGCAGTGTATGAATAATTGCTTCCAAGGGTTTAATAAAGTGCAATGTAGCAAAGGCAGTTGCATCTGTCCACAGTGCCACACGCAGACTGTAATCTCGTTGTAGTTCATCTAGCAACCAGCCTCGGAATAACAATTCCTCAGCAAATCCAATACCCAAAGCAACAAGTAAACCCTCTAAAATTATTTTCAGCAAGAAAACTTTTGGTTGTTGCCATACCAACCAACCAAACAAACTTTCTACCCCAAAAAGTATCAGAATATTAATTATGCCTATAGCCAAGCCACGTATTAAATCCACACCATTTTGTCGCGTGAATTCTAAACCATAATGCCGCAGAATTTGGGTCTGTTTATAGACATATTTACCCCACAGTCTCAGGAGCGAAATAAACACTACATATAACAATACCAATGTCAATATACTTTCTAAGTTTGAATCATGCACTAGTAAGTATATTGGTGCAGTTAATGGCAACCATAGCAACAATAAAGTCAAAATAAAACAACCCAGCCTAATAGGAGCAGGGTGTTCAGCTAAACGGACAAGGTTTTTTTTCATACCAATGTTAAGTCACCAGCCAATACTCTATATTTCAACTAATGACCAATGACCAATGACTATTCATCAGGTTCAATCGTGCTACTTAAACCGTGACTTATCAATGTTTCGCAATAAAACTCAGCGTGTTCCAGGGCGCAAGTAATGACTAAAGCTAGCCCGTTAGTATGGGCTTCCATCATAATGCTCACAGCCTGGGGTTGTGTAAGGCTTGGTACAGTGGCTATTAGTGACTGTACAACATGCTCCATCGAGTTGTAGTCGTCGTTATGGAGCAAAACGCGATACCGAGGCGCGAGCTTGCGGGTTGTGGAAGGCTTTTGAATGGTTTCAACTGACACGGCTCTTTGCTCTTTTCTCGTTACTTCACTACAACAAAGTCTCTGTTTTGCGATCGCTCAACAGTTGTTCACCTATTCTATAGTATTTCTGCTCAGATACTATGCTAGGAAAACCCTTTACTGCCAAGGATTGGTCGTATTAGTCTTGCGTAGCCACTGGTAAGGCAAATGTCTTAGACACGGCTGCCGTAACAGTGTTACCCTAATCTTACAGAAGCCTTCCTTAAAGTTAACGCATTTTCACTTTGAAGATTAAGGAAGTTGCAAAATAATCCTTGCCCCTGCCCAAGCTGCATAATGATGGACATCAGCCTAGAATTTCTTCAACCAGGACAAATTGTGTCTTTAAAACATGGCGATAGGAATCTGTATGCAGAAGTCATTCAATTTGTAGTTTCCCGTCAGTTATACTGGGTGCGTCCTTTATTAATGGTCACTTTCATTCAAGAATCGCCGCTAATTACCGATTTGCGAGATGCATCTGACCTACTTTGGCCTGCCAATTTATTTTGTCCAGCATTAGACACAGAAGTAATTACCTTCTTGAGCCAAGTTTTAGCAAAAGAACCAAAAACTGAATCAGATTCAGCCGCAAAGCAGCAACTAAATCAGTTTATTCACCAACTGTGGCAAGCATATCAAGAGGGATTGGAGATTGAGGATTGAGGATTAGGGCATTGGGCATGCAGAAGAGACAAGGTAGACAAGGAAGAGGGGGGAAACAAGGGAGAGACTATTCAATAATTCCCCCTTGTCCCCTCATCTTCCCCACTCAGCACTGATTACTCAGCACTCTTGAGGTGCAAGGAGCGAAGGAGAAAACTCTTCTCCCTTAATCTCTCCTCATGGGCAAATTTTGTAGCTCTTTTCAATCCCCGTTACAAAACTTAATTAAGTTAGCGAGTCCGCGTACCCATACAGGGAAGCAAGCTACGCCTTTAGCGTCTCCTAGAGAGTATCATTACGAATTACGAATTACGAATTATTCTAATATCCCAGGCTAGGAACTAACTGAATTCTGCCAGCATCCATCTCTGCCATTAATAATTCGAGGGCTTCGTAATCAACATCAGAAATATAACCAAGTTCTGTCAATTCTGAGTTTATTTCATTTTCTATCTCAGGGGTGAGTTTTTTTATGTCAAGAGCTTTTTCTACCAATTTACGAATAGCGTACTGAGTTCTCATAAGTAATAACCAAACTGTAATATGATACTAATCATTTCAGATTAGTCTAAGTATGAAGAGTGCTCCAAATACTAACTTACTAGTGATATATATCACAGTTTAATTAGTTCGATAAATAATTCGCTTTGGCTTTGCTGTATGCCATCAGCAACGCTAAAGTGAAAGATTTAACCTAACGTTAAGACTTGGCTAAATTAGCTTTAGTTATAGACTAAGCAAGATTTCTCAGCATAGTTACTGATGATTTGTCTGCTCTATGACCGTCTATAGTTGATTGTTTTTGAACTGAGATAAAAAAAAAGTATATATAAACACATTTTAACCTGGAATTATAACAATCTTTAAACAGAGATACGAAAGCAATAAAGATTCAGCAAAGAGAGGTAAGACGTATGGTCGATGCAACAAAATAGAGTTTATGTTCAAATAATCCTTAGCTTGACGCTTCAAAATTCTTAATAGGATGTAACTATGCAGGCAGTGCTTAACTATCCCAAGATTGCAGTTATTCGCCCCCAAGGGTCTTTGAATGCTGCAAACGCCTTGGAATTTGAACGAGATATGACCACCGCGTTGGCACAAAATGGTATTTCCATCTTGGTAGTAGACCTAGCAGCAGTAGAATCCTTAGACAGCACAGGGTTAATGGCATTGTTATCTACACACAAACTGGCTCTTACTTTAGGAAGAAGTTGCCGGCTTTGCGCCGTAGCTCCACCAATTAGAATTATTTTTGAACTGACGCAACTTGATAAGGTATTTGAAATCTTAGACGGTGAAGCTGCATTTAGCCAAACAGAACTTTGATGTAAAAGTACAAAGCTTAGGACAAGAAGTAGACTTTAATGTAAAGGAATTGTAAGTTGCAACGACAAACTCTGTTAGAAGTCCTAATTAAATGCTAAGGTTAGCTTTGGGTAGCTGTAATTAAGGTAGCTAGAAGATAGCACAGTGGTTGTTGCAGTTGAAAAATTAATAACATCGGGTATTTCCAAACCAGCTCGTTACCTGGGTAACGAGCTATTAGCAATACACAAAGCTTGGGATAAGACAGCAATACATTGGGTTTTAACCTACCCAGAAGTATATGAAGTCGGTGCATCTAACTTAGGGCACATTATCCTCTATAACATTTTAAATGCCCAACCGCGTCAATTGTGCGATCGCGCCTACCTCCCAGGACAAGACCTGGCAGCCAAACTACGCGAAACTAATACGCCATTGTTTGCGGTAGAGTCAAAGCGATCGCTAACAGAATTTGACATTTTGGGCTTTAGCCTCAGTTATGAACTGGGTGCAATTAACATCCTCGAAATGTTGGATTTGGCTGGAATTCCCTTGACGTGGCGAGAGAGGCAGGGGGGTAGGGGAGAATTTAGTGATACCCAGTCTTCCTATCCGTTGATTTTCGCTGGTGGGCAAACAGCGACATCAAATCCTGAGCCTTATGCTGACTTCTTCGACTTTTTCGCCCTGGGAGATGGAGAAGAACTGCTGCCAGAAATTGGTTTAGTCTTAGAAGAAGGCAAACAAGCAGGATTAAGTCGGGAACATCTGTTACTTGACTTGGCACAGATACCAGGTGTATACGTACCTCAGTTTTACGATATGGCAGAGGATGGCTCAGTTCACCCTCATCGCCCAGATGTCCCAAAACGAATTCTGCGAAGGGTTGCAACTCCCATACCAGCATATTCCATTGGGTTAGTTCCCTATGTAGAAACAGTTCATGACCGTTTAACCATTGAGATTCGGCGTGGTTGCACTCGTGGCTGTCGCTTCTGTCAACCAGGAATGCTGACTCGACCAGCACGGGATGTAGAACCTGATAAGGTGGTAGAAGCAATTGAACAAGGTATGCGGGCAACTGGTTACAATGAGTTTTCCTTATTATCTCTGAGTTGCTCTGATTACTTATCCCTACCAGCAGTGGGGATGGAAATCAAAAATCGCTTAAAAAATGAAAATATTTCTCTAACTCTACCAAGCCAACGGGTAGACAGATTTGATGAGAATATTGCCAACATCCTTGGAGGTACTCGCCAAGGTGGACTGACTTTTGCTCCTGAGGCTGGTACTCAGCGGATGCGAGATATTGTAAATAAAGGGTTGACAAATGAAGAATTATTGCGGGGGGTGAAAACCGCTTGGGAGCAAGGCTGGGATAAAATAAAGTTGTATTTTATGATTGGCTTGCCGGGTGAGACAGATGCCGACGTTGTAGGCATTGCCGAAACAGTAAGCTGGCTACAGCAAGAATGTCGAGGCAAAGGCAGAAAACCCCTAAACTTTAACCTGACAATTTCTAACTTTACACCCAAGCCCCATACACCATTCCAGTGGCACTCAGTTTCGACTGCTGAATTTAAGCGCAAACAAAACCTGTTGCGGCAAGAATTCCGCCGAGTCAAGGCAGTGAAGGTAAATTTTACCGATGTCCGCATTTCGGCAATGGAAGATTTTGTGGGACGAGGCGATCGCAATTTGGGCAAAGTAGTCCGGCGTGCTTGGGAATTAGGTGCTGGTATGGATTCTTGGTATGAAAATTTAGATCGAGCTTTTAGTGCTTGGGAGATTGCGATCGCCCAAGCCGATTTAGATTGGAAATACCGCCAAATAGAAAATGGCGAATGGAATTTGTTTCATGTACAAGAGCAGAAAAGATCGGGAGATGCGGAAAATACCCAATTCCTAACTCCTAACTCCTCACTCCCTTGTACAGACGCGATTAATCGCGTCTCTCCCCACTCCCTCGATATTCCCCTCCCTTGGGATCATATCGATACCGGGATTAACAAAAAGTGGCTTCAAGAAGACTTGCAACGCGCCCTAGAAGCTGCAATTGTACCCGACTGCTCTTTTGAAGGTTGTTCTCATTGTGGCGTCTGTGGCACTGATTTTGGTCATAACGTGGTGATTGAATCACCTGCTATCCCAAAATTTGCTGGCGAATTTGTCCCCAATACAACTAAGGCGCAAAGACTGCGAGTTTGGTTTGGGAAACAAGGTAGTATGGCTTTGATGAGCCATCTTGATTTAATCCGTCTATTTGACCGAGTTGTGCGGCGAGCAGGCCTACCAATTGCTTTTACTGGCGGGTTTCACCCAATGCCACGGATTTCTCTCGCAACTGCTTTGGCTCTAGGAGCTACTAGCAGCGGTGAAATTGCAGATTTTGAGTTAACTGTGCCAATGGAAGTTGATACTTTCTTCAGAAAGTTGGCTTGTGAAATGCCCACAGACATACCAATATATAATGTGGAGCAGATAGATTTAAAAGCTAGTGCCGCTACCCAACTGCTAGAGTCCGCAGAGTATCTGATTACTGTAGCAGCACTTCAAGAAACAACACCCATACAATGGCAAAACTGGATTGATATAATCAAAGCAAAAGAGGAATTTTGGTACGAGCAAACAACTAAATCAGGCAAGAGCCAGTTAATAAATCTGCGCGATCGCTTGTTTGAACTGGAATTAGTAGAAAACTACAATTGCATTGCAGAATCTATGTCATCTGTAATCCGTTATCTAGGTAGCTATCGCCAGGACGGTCTGCTATTGCGTCCCGAACAAATTCTGTTTATGCTAGAAGCAGTGGCGAATGTAGAATTTCAACTCCTGCACATCCACCGCAATCGGCTAATTTTAGGGGTATAATCCCTGTAAGGCAACTTGCTAGTAGTTGTCCTGACATGGCAGGTAATATGAATTGATTTTTAGCAAGGTTGCGTTAGAATAGGGTGAAGAGAAATTTTCTGGCGCTGCATTGAATTAGCTGGTTCACTACCCTGGTATTCAGGGGGCGAAAGCAAAGATATTTAGAGTGCAACTTCTAGGATTTTATTCTAGACAAACAAAAAGCAGATTAAAGAATGCACACTCTCTCTATAGCTACCTTGTGAATCAGTAACTAACAGCAGGCTCAGTTAGCTTCTCTAAATCCATGCTTTTTAAACAACTGCTGAATGTCTAATCCATGTAGTGCCCAAGAGCTAGTGCATTACTTTTTTAGAGTTAAAGCAACTGCTGTCGGCTATGCCGACTTGTAGACTTTCACAGACGCGCAAAGCGCGGCTTGTCTTAGGCTAGAGCAGCTCAAGGCAGGGTAGCAACTGGCGCTGCTGAGTATAACCCTAAGATAAATCCGGGGAATGGAAAATAGAAATAGTTTCTTTTTCTTAACGAATTCAGTAGGTTATCAATGAAATATCTTGAGTTCAAATGCTCGCTCAGGATTTAAAACTTTCAACTCAGAACTCTCAAGATTTGAGGGTATTGCATCATAAATTAACCACAGACGGTTGATTTAATTGCTTAAACGATATGCAGCAGTTCTGGAATAATCAGCCGTGTAAACGCTCTTAAGAGCGCCAATAGCTATTTAACTTAGAAGCTCAGATTTGCGATTTTTATTACCAGTAGCGCCTTTTGAGGGTTGTGAGGGCAGCAAAAGTATAATATCAAACCGAGAAAACACTAATAATTAGAACTGACGCCCAGACGCGAGGAGTTTTGGATTAGAAGTAATTAACCGGACTTGATACAACAAACCTCAAACCTATAAGTGCTGCCAATTTTTGAGGAAATTGAATGCCGAAACAAATTATTATCGCGGAGCAGCACCAAATTGCTGCGGTTTTTTCTGAAGATCAAATTCAGGAACTCGTTGTTGCTACAGGTCATCATCAAATAGGTGATATCTACTTAGGAGTAGTAGAAAACGTATTACCTGGGATAGATGCAGCTTTTGTCAATATTGGCGATCCAGAGCGTAACGGTTTTATTCACGTCACCGACTTAGGGCCATTAAAGCTGAAGCGTACCGCAGCAGCAATTACAGAACTACTTGCACCACAGCAGAAAGTTTTGGTGCAAGTAATGAAAGAGCCAACGGGGACAAAAGGGCCCAGGCTCACGGGTAATATTACTTTACCTGGACGCTACGTAGTACTGATGCCTTATGGTCGGGGCGTAAATTTATCCCGACGGATTAAAAGTGAAAGTGAACGCAACCGCTTGCGAGCATTAGCGATTTTGGTCAAACCGGCAGGAATGGGCTTGCTCGTGCGTACAGAAGCCGAAGGCAAACCCGAAGAAGCGATTATGGAAGATTTGGAGTTACTGCAAAAGCAATGGGAAGCCATTCAGCAGGAAGCCCATTCTACTCGCGCTCCAGCACTGCTCAACCGGGACGATGACTTTATCCAGCGCGTATTGCGAGATATGTACGGCGCGGATGTCAATCGGATTGTCGTAGATTCTAGTACTGGTTTGAAGCGCGTCAAACAGTACTTGCAGAATTGGAGTGGCGGTCAAACACCGCAGGGATTGTTGATTGACCATCATCGCGATCGCTCCCCAATTTTAGAATACTTCCGCATCACTGCTGCCATTCGCGAAGCTCTAAAACCGAGAGTAGACCTACCATCTGGCGGTTACATCATCATCGAGCCGACAGAGGCATTAACCGTAATTGATGTTAACTCAGGTTCCTTCACGCGATCGGCAACAGCTAGAGAAACAGTTTTGTGGACAAACTGTGAAGCTGCAACAGAAATTGCTCGCCAGTTGCGTCTACGAAATATCGCCGGTGTGATCGTCGTTGATTTTATTGATATGGAATCGCGACGCGACCAACTACAAGTTCTCGAACACTTTAATAAAGCACTCAAAGCAGACAAAGCTCGTCCTCAGATTGCTCAACTTACCGAACTAGGTTTAGTAGAACTGACCCGCAAACGTCAGGGTCAAAATATTTACGAATTATTTGGTGAAACTTGTCCTACCTGTGGCGGTTTAGGACATACTGTGCGTCTCCCTGGAGAAATCGAAAACCGATTGCCGATACCGGCAGATACACCAGAGCGCGAGCGTTTTGTATCCTTACCTCACCGAGAACCACGTCAGCCATCGGCCCGCACTCCAGAACCACGAGAAACCTACGATGGATTTGGGGAAACATTTGATGGCGACTCAGAATTGAGCAACCTAAATCTGATCAATCATCCTAGTTATCAAGAACTTAATGATAAGCGCCGTACCCGGACTCGCCGCAGTCGAATTGGTGTCAATGGGTTAAACGGGAAAGATGAAGCTCGGGTTATTCCCAATCCCTTGGCTTTTGTCAACGAGCCAGATTTAGACCTGGATGTGGAACCAGAACTAGGAGTTGCACCAGAGATCCCATCCCCTACCCTTGGTAAACCAGGTTGGAGTGAAAGAGTAGTAGAGCGCACTAAAATTATCAAGGCAGAACCAGTTAAGCCAGTGGTAGAACCACCGGAGATTAGAACTGTAGAAATGAGCCTCCAAGAACAGGATATATTTGCCTTGATGGGAATATCTCCTTTGGTGAAGCTAGAACAAGAAGTTAAAAATACCAAGTCTGTGATTATTAATGTGATTCAGCCTGGTCAATTGCCAACGACCCCAATTGAATCAACCTCAGAATCAACTATTGTCCAAAAGGCAACACCTGAAATAATCACTATTGCTCAAAAGGCAACACCTGAAATAACTGCAAGTAAAATACCGACACCAAAAGTTATTGAGCCAGAACAAAAATCTTTAATCGAAGAGACAACTGAAGCATCAGAGTTGACTGCGAATCCTTCGGGACGTTTATCTGCCAAAGCTGCCAAAGCCAACGAGATCGCAGATGAAAGTGAAAGTGAAGCCAATAGCAGCGCTACTGCCAGCCGTCGCCGTCGCCGTCGTTCCTCAGCGATCGAGGATAATTAATTTGCTTTATGGTAGAAACATCGCCAACGCCTTTGGAACAATCCACTTGGCTAGAGTTTTCTACCTTGTCAGGGATTGCAGGGTTGGTTGCAGGTGTGGATGAAGTAGGGCGAGGCGCTTTATTTGGCCCTGTAGTAGCGGCAGCAGTGATCCTACCAGATCATGCTTTGCCAATACTGATAGCAGCTAAAATCAAAGACAGTAAAAAATTATCTAGTTCTCGGAGAACTCAGCTAGCACAGCAAATTTGTGAGCTAGCTGTAGACTGGAAAATTGGGTTTGCTTCCACTGCCGAAATTGACAAGATAAATATTTTGCAAGCAACGCTGTTAGCAATGAAGCGGGCTGTGCTGAAGTTAAAGGTACAGCCTGCACTCTGCTTGATTGACGGAAATCAGTCAATCAAAGATTTGCTAGTGCCGCAACAAACAATAGTCAAAGGAGACGAGCGATCGCTCGCTATTGCCTCTGCTAGTATTGTTGCGAAGGTCTGGCGTGATGAACTGGTAATGCGTCTAGCATTAAAATACCCTATGTACAATCTAGAAAGTAACAAGGGTTATGGTAGCCAGCGGCATTTGCTGGCTTTGCAACAATATGGGCCCTCGCCCCTACATCGTCAGTCTTTTCGTCCTTGCCAAATCAAACTACCAAATGCTGAGTGATGAAATAATTACTCAGCATTCAGGATTGGTAATTCAGTACTATCGCCGTTAAGTCCTCTATCTTTGGTTTGTGATATCACCCAGTAGCGATAATCCGCCAAAAGTTGATTTAATAACCGTTGCTTGACTGACAACAACACGCTTTTAAGCAAACCATTGCCAGTAGCTTCTAAAATCGGCTTAGGAGTAAAGGAAAATGGCGGTGGGAAATCTATCACCACTTCTAAATCAGCTTTTCCTTGCAGGCGAGTTCCAGTGCTAAACTCTTTGGGAGACAAATAGCCTTTTAAATTGAGAGCAAAGCGCTGGTTAATATACTCGAAACCTAAAATTTCACAGTTTAGCGATCGCAAATAAATTATTCCATTTGATTCTGCCCATACTCTCATGTCTACAGTAGGTTGAATACTCAGTGACATAAAAGTAAGCGGACGCATTTTCAAGCGAAACACTTCCTCAGAAAGCTGCTGAATCCGGCTATTGTCAACTAAAGCCTTAACCAGACGTTGAGGCTGACGTAAGTAGTGTTGAATGGGAATAGGCTGCTCTGGAACAGCGATTTCAACCGATTGGGAGGCAGTAAACCGGGTAGCCATGAGCTAATAAAAATATCTGTTTCTCAATTTTAATATTTTTTAACAACTTAGTTCTGATTATTAGAAAATTACAAAATTTATAGACCGTAAAAATAATTTTTACTTATCAGGTATACATCATTGGCAAAAAGTTGGTACGTTCATTATTATATTTATTTCAATAAATATAGATTAGGATTTTATACTTGACATAAAAACAAAAATATGATTTTTGTTTAGGTAGAAACTAATAGAAATCTTCAGGATAAAATAGCAAAAAACTGCCTAGAAATCTATCTGATAAAAGACTGATTTCCATAACTTATTTTCTTGGATACATATTTTGGTCTATTTGTTTATTGCGTAAATTTTACACCTAACAGTGTTAACAGTGTCTAGTAGGATTAGATATTGGATATATTTGCCAAGACAGGAATATCATACCTCTATTTACCGATTAAACTTGTAACTCAAGGCTAAAGGCATGACTTTATCGATCGCACATTTAGGGCCTCCCGGCACTTACACAGAACAAGCAGCTGTTTTTTATGTCAACTGGCTAAACAAAAGCACGGGAGTTGAAGCTATGTTAAGCCCTTATCCCACTATCTCCCAATCATTGCACGCCGTTGCTAATGGTCAAGCACAATTGGCTGTTGTGCCGGTGGAAAATTCTATTGAAGGGAGTGTTACCACAACCTTGGATACACTTTGGCAGTTGGACAGCTTGCGAATTCAGTTGGCTTTGGTATTACCCATTGCCCATACATTAATTTCTTGCGCGTCTAACTTAGATAAAATTAAAACTGTTTACTCTCACCCGCAAGCTTTGGCACAATGTCAGGGATGGTTAGAGCGTTTTCTCCCAACTGTACAGATTATTCCCAGCAATTCCACAACCGAAACACTACAGCGATTAGAGCAAGAAACGACAACGGCTGCGATCGCTTCTAGTAGAGCCGCTCAACTTTACAACCTGCCAATACTTGCTAGTGGCATCAACGACAATCCAGAAAACTTTACTCGTTTTTGGGTAGTAAGTCAGGGTGAAACGGACACTGGATACCAGACTCAAAAAGTGTCTACTACTCACACATCGCTGGCTTTTAGTATGCCTGCCAACACACCCGGAGCATTAGTCAAACCTTTGCAAATATTTGCTCAACTAGGGATTAACCTCAGCCGGATTGAATCTCGTCCGACGAAGCGATCGCTAGGCGAATACTTGTTTTTCATGGATTTAGAAGCGGATGCCAAAGAAGCACAAATGCAATCTGCTTTAGCAGAATTAACTATCCACACAGAGGTTTTAAAAATTCTTGGCGCTTACAATGTTTTGCCGATCAGCGCCGTTAATTAAGAAGTTAGGAGTTAATAATTATCAGTTAGGATTTACGAGTTCTCAGTTATTAGCTAGGGAATATAAATTATAAGTTGTCAATCTTTTATTTTTTGTTTTTTCTTCCTAACTCCTAACTCCTAACTTGTGACTCCTAACTCTTAACCCCTCACTTTTCACTAAATGTATCTTTGAGAACAGCACGAGCAGCCAAGTGATTCCGAGTAGAGGTTAAAATTTCTGCTTCCCTCTCTAGACGAGTTACAGTATCTTGCATTTCTAGCAATAACTGCTGCTCTGCGGCGACACCATAAAGGTTACTGGCTACCCAATAGGATAACTCTGTTGGGAGATCGGGTAAATCTTCTGGCAGTTCGATATTTTGTTCGGTTAACTTGGCTGACAGACGCACAACATCTCGTAGCAGTTGTTCTACTTCAGAAGATAAAGGTCGCAAATCTTTAGTTGGTGGTTGGTCTTCAATCCACTCCACTAAACCAACGCGGTATGGCTTTTCACGAACATACTCTAATACACGAAATCTTTGCTGCCCTAAAGTCATCATTTTGATCCGATCGTCTGGTAGCCGCTGGTGATGAATGATTTCAGCACAGCAACCAGTGTTTGCAATTGTACCTTTGACTGGATCGAACATCAAAACCCCGAACCTGCGATCGCTCTCCAAAATCGTGTTCATCATGATTCGGTAGCGAAATTCAAAGATGTGCAGAGGTAATGGCCTGGTAGGAAACAGAACTACTTCGGGTAACGGGAACAGAGGTAGTTCGCGAACTGCAATTTTAGAAGATGATGTCATTGTTACTTTGGTATAAACTTAATCTTAAAAAATAATTTTTCTCTGCTTTTCCCGCACTTTGTCTACATTCTATCATTTGTTTCCTAGCTAAAGAAAAGCCCTGAGATATATTTCTTCAGGGCCGTGTAAATATTCATACTAATGTCCTTCGTTCTTTGTCCTTTGCCAATGACAAATGACCAATGACTAATGACTAAATTAAAGTTTGACTTCAATATCTACACCCGATGGTAGATCCAATTTCATCAGGGCATCAATAGTCTTAGAAGAGGGCTGGTAAATGTCAATAATCCGGCGATGAGTACGGGTTTCAAAATGTTCCCGTGAATCTTTATCTACGTGAGGCGATCGCAGCACACAATAGATTCGGCGTTTTGTTGGTAAAGGAATTGGGCCTATAGCTGTAGCGTTGGTGCGGTTAGCTGTGTCTACAATCTTCTCGCAAGATGTATCTAATAAGCGCCTATCAAAGGCTTGTAAGCGAATTCTAATCTTCTGCTGCTGTAGAGTTGCCATCTTTAATTTTCCAGGTTCTAGAGATTTTAGATTCTAGATTTTAGATTTTAGATTAAATCCAAAATCTAAAATCTAAAATCTAAAATTAATTAAGGGAAGAGAAAGGAGCAGAGAGGCACAATAAATACCATCTCTGCTCCTTCATTATGAGCAAAAAGGTGCTACTTCAAAATTTTGGAGACAACACCAGCACCGATGGTGCGACCACCTTCGCGGATAGCGAAGCGCATTCCTTGTTCAATAGCGATCGCGTTGATCAATTCTACTGTCACTTTAATGCGATCGCCTGGCATTACCATTTCTACTTCTTTACCTTCATCAGAGGTGTAGCCTTTGATAGTACCAGTTACATCGGTTGTCCGTACATAGAACTGGGGACGGTAGCCAGCGAAAAATGGAGTCTTACGGCCACCTTCTTTTTCTGTGAGGACGTACACTTCCCCTTCAAATTGAGTGTGAGGTGTAATTGAACCTGGTTTGGCTATCACCATACCGCGCTCAATATCTTCCTTTTTAAGACCACGCAGTAGTACGCCTGCATTATCTCCAGCCAGACCTTCTTCGAGGCTCTTCTTGAACATTTCAATCCCGGTGACGGCGGTACTACGAGTGTCTCTCAGACCAATTAGCTCGACAGTATCGCCAACCTTGACTTTTCCGCGTTCAATCCGTCCAGTCGCCACAGTACCACGACCTGTGATGGTGAACACGTCTTCTACAGCCATCAGGAAGGGCTTATCAACATCCCGCTCAGGAGTGGGGATGAAAGAATCCACAGCATCCATCAATTCGTAGATTTTGTCTACCCAAGGATTTTCACCTTTTTTGGTCTTAGGATTCTTGGTCATTGCTTCGAGAGCTTGCAGACCAGAGCCTTTGATAATGGGGATATCATCGCCAGGGAAATCATAGCTGGTTAACAGTTCTCTTAGTTCTAGTTCTACTAGTTCCAAGAGTTCTGGGTCATCCATTAAGTCTTCTTTGTTCAAGAATACAACCAGACTGGGAACACCCACCTGTTTTGCTAACAGAATGTGTTCGCGGGTCTGGGGCATAGGCCCATCGGTAGCAGCTACTACGAGGATGCCACCATCCATCTGAGCCGCGCCGGTGATCATGTTCTTCACATAGTCAGCGTGGCCTGGACAGTCTACGTGAGCATAGTGCCGAGTTTCGGTTTCATACTCAACGTGAGCGGTATTGATGGTAATACCCCGTGCTTTTTCTTCTGGCGCGTTATCGATTTGATCGTAGCCTTTAGCTGTAGCTTGACCAAGAGCTGCCAAGGTCATAGTAATGGCTGCTGTTAACGTGGTTTTACCGTGGTCAACGTGGCCAATAGTACCAATATTGAGGTGGGGTTTATTTCTTTCAAACTTTGCGCGTGCCATGAATGCTCATTTCCTTATTTTAACTAAGCGTTCCCTTTGCTTTTTGCAATGATAGTTTCAGCTACGCTGCGAGGCACCTCTTCGTAGTGGCTGAACTCCATCGTGAAGATACCCCGACCTTGCGTTTTTGACCGGATATCAGTGGCGTAGCCAAACATGGTCGCCAGTGGAACTTTGGATGCGACCTTAGCAAGTCCCTGTTCGGTGCTTTGGCTTTCAATTTGCCCCCGGCGGGCGATGAGGTCGCCAATGACGTTCCCGATATAGTCTTCAGGAACTTCAACCTCAACTTTCATCATAGGCTCTAAGAGGACGGGTGAAGCTTTCAGCACAGCCTCTTTCATCGCCATTGAACCAGCGATTTTAAAAGCCATTTCCGAAGAGTCTACATCGTGGTATGACCCATCAATTAGCGTCGCTTTAACGTCAATCAATGGATATCCAGCGAGAACACCGGATTCGCAGCTTTCTTTCATTCCTTGTTCTGCGGGGCCAACATACTCTTTAGGTACTGAACCGCCAGCAATTTTAGAAACGAACTCAAAGCCAGTACCAGGTTCTCCAGGCTCCAAATTGATCACAACGTGACCGTATTGACCCTTACCACCACTTTGGCGGATGAATTTGCCCTCAACTTTGTTTACAGCTTTCCGAATTGTTTCTCGGTAAGCTACTTGCGGCGCACCTACATTCGCTTCCACCTTGAATTCTCGTAACATCCGGTCTACTAGAATTTCTAGGTGTAGCTCTCCCATCCCCGCGATCACGGTTTGGTTTGTTTCGGGATCGACGCGGACACGGAAGGTGGGGTCTTCTTCTGAGAGAGATTGCAGAGCCTTGGACAGCTTGTCCATGTCGTTCTTGGTTTTGGGTTCAACCGCTACCGAGATTACAGGCTCAGGAATGAATAGTGATTCCAGAATTACTGGCGATCCATCATCACAGAGGGTGTCACCTGTCAAGGTGTCTTTCAATCCCAGGGCTGCTCCCAAATCACCCGCTCGCAGTTCATCGACATCTTGCCGATCGTCTGCCTTCATGAGAACTAAGCGGGAAATCCGTTCTTTTTTATTCTTACTAGCGTTGAGAACGTAGCTGCCCTTCTTCAGGACACCAGAATAAACACGAACAAATGTCAGGCGACCATAAGGGTCAGCCATAATCTTGAATGCCAGAGCTGCTAGGGGTTCGTTGTCATCAGCCCGCCGCTCAACAGTATCGCCATTTGGCAGTAAGCCTTGAATTGGCGGTACTTCACTTGGCGCTGGCAGGTAATCGACAACGGCATCCAGCATCAATTGCACGCCTTTGTTTTTGAATGCCGAACCGCAAAGTACTGGCACAATTGTCCCCGCAATTGTGCCTTTACGTAGGGCAGTCCGAACTTCCTGTTCTGTAAGTTCTTCGCCATCAAAGTACTTAGCCATTAGAGCATCATCGGTTTCTGCCGCAGCTTCTATTAGCTTGGTACGGAATTCGTCTACCTGCGCTTGTAGTTCTTCTGGGATATCAGTTTCCTGAATATCAGTTCCTTGGTCATTAGCGTAAATATACGCACGTTGCCGTACTAGGTCAACAATACCTCGGAAGTCGTTTTCACTACCAATTGGTAGTTGAATGGCGATCGCATTTGCCCGCAGGCGATCGCGAATTTGCTCGTGAACTTTATAAAAGTTCGCTCCGGTGCGATCCATCTTGTTGATAAAGGCGATCCGAGGAACTTTGTAGCGTTCTGCTTGCCGCCACACTGTTTCAGACTGCGGTTGCACGCCGCCCACAGAACAAAATACTGCGATTACACCATCCAATACGCGCATGGAGCGCTCAACTTCAATTGTGAAGTCTACGTGACCCGGAGTATCGATAATGTTAATTTGATGATCTTTCCAGCTGGTACTGATAGCAGCGGCAGTAATGGTAATTCCCCGTTCCCGCTCTTGCTCCATCCAGTCTGTGACGGCAGTTCCTTCGTGAACTTCGCCAATTTTATGAATTATCCCAGAGTAAAATAATATTCTCTCTGTTGTTGTTGTTTTGCCCGCATCTATATGCGCCGCAATACCAATGTTGCGTACTTTCTCTAGCGGGATCGTGCGTGCCACAGCTACCTCCTATAGTTTTTGCCTCATGATATCTTGTATATTACTCTTTGTTAAGATTCTATACTTTTACGGAAAACCGTCTTCTTTTTGTAAATCCACGATATACCGCTTCGGCAAGGCGATATATCGCTTTTTTACTTAGTAACGATAGTGGGCAAATGCTTTGTTAGCTTCCGCCATCCGGTGTGTTTCTTCACGTTTGCGAATGGCATTGCCAGTTTCGTTAGCAGCATCCATTAACTCATTTGCCAATTTGCTAGCCATTGTCCGGCCTGGTCTTGAGCGGGAATATTGCACTAACCAACGCAGTGCTAGGGTAGTGCCCCGTTCTGTACGCACTTCCATTGGTACTTGGTAGGTTGCTCCACCAACTCGCCGGGCCTTCACTTCTACTAAAGGCGTGGCATTTCGCACTGCTCTTTCAAATGTTTCTAAGGCACCAGCACCAGTGCGTTCTTCAATAGTTTTTAAGGCATCATAAACAATGCGTGCGGCAAGCGATTTCTTGCCATGACGCATAATCCGTCTGATAATCATGCTGACAAGGCGACTGTTATATACAGAGTCAGACGGAACTGGGCGCCTTTGAATAACACCACGACGAGACATACTTCACCTTTAATTCGGAATTGGCAACGAAATTATATGCTATCAGACACCGGAAACTAAAAGCGGTAGAACCCAACCCTCAGACTTCCTCAATTTTTTCGACCGTTGCAGCAAGGCTGACTTATTGACTGCCAATTTTGGATTTTGGATTTTGAATTTTGGATTAAAAGTTTTCGGTATATATTCCGATCTCAAGGATCTGAACAAATCAAAAGTCTGTAAGCCTAATTCCCTTGTGGGTTCAGCTAATCCAAAAGACGCTCGATAACTCGCTAACGCTACGCTATCGCAAATCTAAAATCTAAAATTCATTGACTTGCTACCTGCAACTAAATACTCAAGGCGACAAGATTATAAACTTTAATGTTCAGATGAGAAATTCGCTGTCAGTTACAACCTTCTCTTCAGAACTTCTACACTTGCTCGCTTAGTGTAGGTGTAGCTTGCTTGATTTTTTTAAACAGACATAATTGCTGTTAGAACACAGACGGCGATGCTTTTAAGGTAGACGATTAATCGTGTTGGATGCGATTAATCGCCTAATCCTATTTTTTCGCTTCTTTAGGCCGCTTGGTTCCATACTTGGAACGGCCTTGCTTGCGGTCTTTGACTCCGGCTGTATCTAGGGTGCCACGGATAATGTGGTATCTCACGCCTGGTAGATCCTTAACCCGACCGCCACGAATCATCACAACTGAGTGTTCTTGTAAGTTGTGACCAATGCCTGGAATGTAAGCTGTAACTTCAAATCCAGAGGTAAGTCTGACTCTTGCTACTTTACGTAGGGCTGAGTTAGGCTTTTTTGGTGTGGTCGTGTATACTCTGGTACAAACTCCCCGACGTTGGGGGCATTGCTTCAGAGCAGGGGACTTGGTTTTCTGACGCGCTTGTTCGCGCTCAGTTCGTATTAGCTGCTGTATTGTTGGCATGAGTTACAGCGTCGTAAAGCTGCTTATGGTCTAAGTTTTAACAAATCCTGATTATATCTTTTTTTACGGCTTTATGTCAATTGTGATTTTTCCTTAGTGATTGAACATCTGTTTTTTGACTAATGCTCAATCACTAATGACTTAAGGAAAAGGAATTGCCACAGCCACAAGTAGCGATCGCCTGGGGATTGTGGAAGCGAAAACCACCACCCATTAAGTCTTCTGAATAATCCACCCTCAAACCGTTGAGGTAATTTAAGCTTGTGGCATCTATAACTACTTGAATTTCATCCAAGTCGAAAACCTGGTCGCCAACTTTTATTGCTTCATCGAAGGACATATCATAAAATAACCCGGAACAACCACCTGGTTTTACTGCCAATCGAAACAAGACATTTGGCTGTTGTTTGGACTTTATCCGCCCAATTTCACTCACGGCTGCTTGACTCAGATGAATCATGGAACTCGTTTTTTGCAATTGAATACCCCATCTTCCATTTTACAGATGGGTTGACTCTTGCTTGTGCAAAATTCTAAATTATCTGAGGCATGAGCGCGATCGCTATTACTACATTTATAACACTAACATATTTCAGCCCCCACCTTAACTAGGTAGGGACTTCTGGGGTGTAGTAGTTCGTTTACAAAGAAGGTTTACACGAATTAGCTTTGAGATTAAAGCTTTAATAGCGTTCTTCTGCTTTTAATCTTTGGTACGAGCATAGTCATCTTGGTAGCGGATAATATCATCTTCTCCCAAGTATTCGCCATTTTGGACTTCAATCAACACCAAGGGAATCACGCCAGGATTCTCTAAACGATGAGATGTACATTGGGGTACATAAGTTGACTCATTATTACTCAGTAAGACTTCTTTCTCCCCACAAACTACTCTAGCTGTACCAGAGACAACAATCCAATGTTCACTGCGGTGATGGTGCATCTGTAGACTGAGGCGGTGTCCGGGCTTAACTTCGATGCGCTTAATTTTGTATCCGCGCCCTTCTTCCAAAACTGTAAAAGCACCCCAAGGACGTAATTCAGTTGCAGCAACGCCCCTAGAAGTGATGACTGGAGGTAGGTGTAGAGTTTCAGTCTGTGTAGTTTCTTGATATCGAGCCATAGTTACCTCATTTGAAGACATAACAAACCGTTGGTACTCTTAACTATTGATAAAAAATCTGGCGTTATCTTGCAACCTTGAAAATCAGCAATTTTGTCGCACTTTGATAAACATAGCAAAATCAAACCTGATGGTGTAAACTATCACTACTAAAATTCTGATGTTTACACCAAGTCTTCATCAAGCAAAATGGCAGCTTGTTCTAAACTTTAAAAAGTGATTGGGGATTGGGGACTGGGGACTGGGGATTGAGTTTTTTCTATTACCTTATTTTCGTGGTTGTAGGAAAATACCAATTCCGTTATGAACACGAGCGGCGGTACTAGGCGATCGATCGAGTAATTGCCCTCCTAAATAAAGGCTGGTAGAACTACCGCCGTCCAAATTTAGGGCATCCACACAGCCCATGAGTTGCATTAATTGGGCGTGTTCTGCCAAATTAGGCCCATAACCGCCGACACGATTATGGGTGGCAGTAATCATTAGTGTGCCTGTTGCCGTTGTGCAAATACCACTACGAATAGCTTTTTCGGCAATAAAGGCATTGCTGAATTTTTCGCTTTTGGCATCAAGGACAATTTGACGATTTTGGACTAGTAGCGGCCCAGCCCCGATAATGTGGGGATAACGACTAAAATCAGCTGGAGTAGTGGCGCTGGAAATGCTTACTGTGCTTCCAATAGGTAACTGGGAGGCAGCACTAGTAGCGTTAGCGCGTAAGGTTAGCAAGTAGCCATCCTGGGGAATGGGAACTGCTGTGCCACCAACTTTGCCGCCTGGTAACTGTTGAGTAATTTGGTCTTTCTGTACTACTAAGATAATTTCGTTATCCGTCAGGGGTGTGTAAGTTGATCCCCAAGCTGGAGTATAACGAGCAATTCCACTCTGAACGTAACCGCTGTTAAGAAACAGAATTGGTAGACGCTGGTCATTTGCTGCGATTAAAGTTTCTTCTAAGGTGAGACGACCAAAGTAAAATTGGCCTGAATCATTCCAAGCGATCGCACCTCGATTCAAAATGGGGCCTGATAACCATTGATTATCCCGACGAATCGCACCCAATGGCAATCTATTATTGCGGTTAAAATAACCACCATTAATTCCAGCGACAGCTAAGTAACGTTGGGCTGTTTGAATTAAGGGAGCAGTACCCGCAAGCCCATCAGTACTAGCCCACATCGGTTTCAAGGTTAGACCAAATTTGCGGGGATTAACTTCTAGCCAGACCACTGGAAAGCGTTCTGTGCCCAAGTTGACATAATGTTGCCGCCAGCGCAATCCTGGGGCCCAAGTAATATCCCGCTCTTCTAAAGGATCGGGTCGAATATCGATAATCAGGCGATTGGGGTTAGCGACAGTACTAACTTGAGGCGATAGTCCAAAGGGAACGCTCAGACTAATAATTGTTTGGTTTTTCACCACCTCCACCTTTTGAATCAGTGGTTCAGGGGGTGATGGTATTGGTTCTGTTGGTGTAGCTGGTAATAATTGTTTGAGCAGATTTGGCAGTAATGTTGGTGGTGCTGCTGGTGGCTTCGGGGTATAGCGTTCTATCAAAACGGGATCGGCTATTCCATCCAGGGTAACTGTCCACTCTCGATTTGGTGGTGTGGTGGATTTTGGGGTTGGCGTGTCTGGATCAGAAGATGGAGTTTGCGGTTTGGCGATCGCAGAACCTTGTGCAACTTGCCAGGGAGTAGGACGATCTAAATTGACAAGCATCCGAGTCTGTTGCAAAGGCGCACTCGCTTTTGGAGGTTCCTGGCTCTGAACAATATTTGTGATTTGTGTTTTGGGGGTAGCAATCATCAAAGTGTTACCATTAACCTGAATTTGCCATCCCGATGTTTGAGCAAAATTAGTAATATCCAGATAGCGATATGCTCCTAGTAGCCTAGCAGTTAATACCTGTGGCGTTGTCACCGACGAAAACCACTGTATTGGTTGCTTGGCTGAATTACTACTGTTTAAGAAATTTACTCCAATTAATTGCCTGAATGCTCCGTCACTGAGATGAGTTGTCACCTGACCAGATTTTCCTGGTTGCTGCAACCAAGTTCCTGGTAAAGTACGACCATTGAGGGAAATTTGATTGCCAGAGGATGCCACACCTGTTGAGGGAGGTGCAGGTGACTGTGAGATTAACTTAGGTGTTGATTTGGTGGTTTTTGGGGACTCCTGGGCGTTGATAGGATAGGCAGTAATTAAACACAGTAGTGTCAACAGTATTGGTGACACAGTAGCTCGAAAAAATTTGCGTTCGCCCTTGGCGTTGGCGGAGCTATCACTAATCCCTGATTGGGAATAATTCGGCATTTTTACCATAATTTACTAGGTATTTTTGAAAACTATCACCCAAGGTATAAACTAAACTAATTATTGGCAAATATAAAGAAAACATGACTTTATTTTTGAATAAATATGGTAATCTATATATTGGATAGTTATCTCTTATAAACATTAACTAATTTATTTAGACGCCAAAGCCACTGCAATCAAGTGTTTTAACTGGCACTAATTCTAACCATACTCTACACGGTAGTTTTGGTTATCAAAACTGGATTAAGATATTTAATCCTGACTGAGCGTTGCTACTATCAGTTAGGTAGGATCAATAGTAATATATGTGGCAAGTGGTAAGCAGCAAAACTCTAGACAACAACAATATTTGGGAATTGTCAAATGGGTATATATTGTAATACGCTGATTTTATTGCTGGATCGGGATGATTTCGGCTTTAAGACATAGTAAAGCCTTAAAATTGAAGGCTCTATGAGTAAGTAGCGTGCATCTGGAAAGAGGGGATTGAGAAAATACTTAGCATCACAATATAAAAAAGAAACTGTCAGGGCAAAAATAATGTCTTGGCTGAGGTAGCTTGTCTAACACCGCATAAATACATAAACAATACGCAATTATTTTAACACGGGTGAACGACGAAAGTAAAACCGAAGTTAAAATTTTTTTTCCCTAAATTTCGGTGCTTATATATTTCTCCATCGCGGAATTTAGAAAATTTTTCCCGTAAGTGGCAAAATTGGTAACTCAATACTTCAGGAACAGGGTATGAATAATCAACCGATGAATCAAGACCAGGAAATCACAGCGGATATCAACTCAAGAGATACCTATCAGGGGCAAAAGTGGTTAGTAGAGGAACGAGATGCCTGTGGTGTAGGTTTTATTGCTCATCGCCAGAATCATACCAGCCACGAAATTGTCAAAAAAGCTTTAGCTGCTTTAACCTGCTTAGAACATCGGGGAGGTTGTAGCGCCGATCGAGACTCTGGTGATGGTGCAGGAGTGTTGACAGCAATACCTTGGGAGTTGTTCCAACAAGACTTTGCCCAAAGGGGGAAGGAATTTCCATCCACTGATAATATAGCTGTGGGGATGATATTTCTACCACAAGACCAAGAAGCAGCACAAAAAGCTAGGGCGACTGTTGAGCAAGTAGCTGCTGAAGAAAAATTGATTGTATTGGGTTGGCGAGTAGTGCCAGTGCAATCTCATTTACTGGGGATACAAGCAAGAGAAAATCAACCCCAAATTGAACAAGTTTTGTTAGCTTCTGTTGACAAAAGCGGCGATGAATTGGAACGGCAGTTGTATATTACCCGCCGCCGAATTAGTAAAATTGCAACCAAAATTTCAGAAGAATTTTATATCTGTTCGTTATCAAGTCGCACAATTGTCTACAAAGGCATGGTGCGTTCTGCTATTTTAGGCAGCTTTTATGACGATTTAAAAAATCCAGCTTACAAAAGTGCCTTTGCTGTCTATCATCGCCGCTTTAGTACCAATACGATGCCTAAGTGGCCCCTAGCCCAACCGATGCGGCTTTTGGGTCACAACGGCGAAATCAATACCTTATTGGGTAACATCAACTGGATGATGGCACGAGAAGCTGGACTGAATCATCCAGTGTGGAACGATCGCATCCAGGAACTCAAGCCACTAGTTCATATTGATAACAGCGATTCAGCTACCCTGGACAATGTAGTGGAATTGCTGGTTTGCTCTGGACGCACCCCCTTGGAAGCTTTAATGATTATGGTTCCAGAGGCTTACCAAAATCAGCCTTCTTTACGTGAATATCCAGAAATTGTTGATTTCTACGAATATTACAGTGGTTTGCAAGAAGCATGGGACGGACCAGCACTTTTAGTATTCAGCGATGGTAAAAAAGTTGGTGCGACTCTAGATCGTAATGGTTTAAGACCCGCTCGTTACTTGATCACCAAAGATGATTACATTGTTGTAGCTTCGGAAGCTGGTGTGGTGGACTTCCCAGAAGCCGATATTGTCGAGAAAGGTAGACTCGGCCCAGGGCAAATGATTGCCGTAGATTTAGAAAATCAGGAAGTGCTGAAGAATTGGGATATAAAGGGGCGCATCGCCAAGCAGCACCCTTATGGAGAATGGCTGCAACAACACCGTCAAGAATTAAAGTCATTAGTCATTAGTCATTCGTCATTAGGAAATGGCAACGGCAAAGCACAATTGACAAATGACCAAGGACAATTAACTATTGACAAGCAAACCTTACTTCAGCGTCAAACTGCCTTTGGCTACACCACAGAAGATGTAGAAATGGTGATTCATCCAATGGCGATCGCAGGTTCGGAACCAACTTTCTGCATGGGTGATGATATTCCCTTAGCGGTGCTGTCAGAAAAGCCCCACTTGCTTTATGACTATTTCAAACAGCGCTTTGCTCAGGTGACGAACCCAGCGATCGATCCCCTGCGCGAAAAGTTAGTCATGTCTCTGAAAGTCGAACTGGGTGAACGGGGTAACTTATTAGAACCCAAGGCAGAATATGCCCGGAGATTGAAACTTGAATCGCCAGTATTGACTGATGATGAACTAGAGGCGATTAAGCTGTCAGGATTTGCCACGGCTGAGTTATCAACCTTATTTGCGATCGCCAATGGACCAGAAGGATTGAAAGCTGCTGTGGAGTCTTTACAAGCACAAGCCGCTGAGTCAGTCCGGGCAGGTGCAAAGATTTTAATATTAAGCGATGGTGTCAATGACAGTATCAACACAGAATATACCTACATTCCTCCCTTATTAGCAGTAGGTGCAGTGCATCACCACCTGATTCGGGAAGGGTTGCGAATGAAAACATCCCTGATTGTCAATACTGCTCAATGCTGGAGTACCCATCACTTTGCTTGTCTCATTGGCTATGGTGCTGGCGCAGTTTGCCCTTATATGGCTTTAGATACGGTGCGTGATTGGTGGTCTGATCCCAAAACTCAAAAGTTAATGGGTGTGCAAAAAATTCCCACCCTCACCCTAGAACAAGCTTTAGGAAACTATCGCAAATCAGTGGAATCAGGTTTGCTAAAAATTCTCTCCAAAATGGGAATTTCTCTACTCTCCAGCTATCAAGCAGCCCAAATCTTTGAAGCTATTGGCATCGGTGGAGATTTAATCCAATTGGGATTCCGTGGTACGACTTCCCGCATCGGTGGTTTGAGTGTGAGTGAACTCGCTGATGAAGTGCTTTCCTTCCATAGCAAGGCTTTCCCAGAACTGACGACTACGAAGTTAGAAAACCTGGGCTTTGTGCAATACCGTCCTGGTGGCGAATACCATAGCAATAGCCCAGAAATGGTGAAGGCGCTGCATAAAGCTCTAGATGGCAACGGCTACGACCACTACGAAGTTTACAAAAAGCACCTCCAAGGTAGACCAGTAACAGCCTTGCGGGATTTACTAGACTTCCAAGGCGATCGCCCTTCAGTTCCTCTAGAAGAAGTGGAATCGATATATGAAATAGTCAAACGCTTCTGCACCGGTGGCATGTCTTTAGGCGCTTTGTCAAGAGAAGCCCATGAAACTTTAGCGATCGCCATGAACCGCATCGGCGGTAAATCCAATTCTGGAGAAGGCGGTGAAGATCCAGTGCGCTACACAGTTTTAGATGATGTAGACGAGTCTGGTCACTCGCCAACCCTACCTCATTTAAAAGGATTGCGAAATGGCGATCGAGCTTACAGTGCCATTAAGCAAGTTGCATCGGGACGCTTTGGTGTTACCCCAGCGTATCTAGTTAACGCCAAACAAATTGAAATCAAAATTGCCCAAGGTGCTAAACCTGGGGAAGGTGGACAACTGCCAGGGCCAAAGGTGAGCCAATACATTGCGATGTTAAGACGCTCGAAGCCAGGTGTGACACTGATTTCACCACCACCACACCACGATATCTATTCAATTGAAGACCTAGCACAACTGATTTTTGATCTGCACCAAATTAATCCCAAAGCAAAGGTGTCAGTGAAGCTAGTATCAGAAGTTGGCATTGGCACGATCGCAGCTGGTGTAGCGAAGGCCAACGCTGATATCATTCAGATTTCCGGTCATGATGGTGGTACAGGTGCATCGCCACTTAGTTCGATTAAACACGCTGGTTCACCGTGGGAACTCGGTTTAAGTGAAGTGCATCGCGTTTTGATGGAAAATGGCTTGCGCGATCGCGCGATCTTACGCGTAGATGGCGGATTTAAGAGTGGCTGGGATGTGGTAATAGGTGCATTGATGGGCGGTGAAGAATTTGGTTTCGGCTCCGTCGCCATGATTGCTGAAGGCTGTATCATGGCGCGAGTTTGCCACCTGAATACCTGCCCGAAGGGTGTTGCTACCCAGAAAGAAGAACTCCGTAAGCGGTTTACGGGAATACCCGAACAAGTTGTCAACTTCTTCTATTTCATTGCCGAAGAAGTGCGTAGTTTGTTAGCCCAACTTGGCTACCGTTCTTTATCAGAAATCATTGGGCGTGCAGATTTGCTGAAACTGCGCCCAGAAGCAAAACTCACCAAAACGCGATCGCTGAATCTCGACTGTTTACTTCAGCTACCAAATAGCAAAGACAATCGTAGCTGGTTGGTGCATGAAGAAGTTCACAGCAACGGCGTGGTTTTAGATGACAAGTTTCTTGCCGATGAAGATATTCAGGCTGCCATTAGGAATCAGTCTACTGCTACTAAGACTTACCCAATTATCAATACTGACAGAACAGTAGGCACAAGATTAGCAGGTGCGATCGCTTCTCAATACGGTGACAGCGGCTTTGAAGGACAAATTAATCTCAACTTTACAGGTAGTGTTGGGCAAAGCTTTGGTGCTTTCAACCTCCCAGGCATAATTCTCAGCCTGGAAGGAGAAGCAAACGACTATGTAGGTAAAGGGATGCATGGTGGTGAAATCATTATCAAACCTCCAACTGATGCTACCTATAACCCATCACAAAATGTGATAGTTGGCAATACCTGCCTCTATGGTGCTACGGGTGGCGTGTTATTTGCCAACGGTTTAGCAGGAGAACGCTTTGCTGTGAGAAACTCCAAAGGCGTCGCAGTAATTGAAGGCGCTGGGGATCACTGCTGTGAATACATGACAGGTGGTGTGATTGTTGTCCTCGGCAAAGTCGGACGTAACGTAGCTGCTGGCATGACAGGTGGACTCGCATATTTCTTGGATGAAGACGACTCATTTCGCGAGTTAGTCAACCCAGAAATTGTCAAAATTCAGAGGGTGATTACCGAAGTAGGTGCAAAGCAACTGCAAGAATTAATCCAAAATCATGTAGAACGCACTGGTTCACCAAAGGCGAAGAAAATTCTGCAAAACTGGCAAGAATTTTTACCGAAATTCTGGCAATTGGTTCCACCTTCTGAAGCTGATAGTCCAGAAGTTAATCCTGAAAAGACAACAACTGAGTTCAGTTTAGTAACTAGTAGTCATTAGTGAGTTTAATGTGATTCGTAGAAACAGCTTTTAGATTGCCTCATTCCTAGTCTCCGACTGGGAACGCCCGTCGTTGAGGCTCCGCCTCTCTTGCGCCAGCAAGAGAGGCATTTCCAGCCGGAGGCTGTAAACGAGGTTTTGAAGGAGTTTCAGATGAAGATAACTAAATATCGCCAAAAATCTCCAGTCTACTTCAGTAGACTTAAGCCTATTAGCCCGAAAATTTATTTCCGGGCGGGCATGGAAGCCAACAGTTAAGCTATTTCCAACTTAAGTTGACACCAATGGGCACTGCCGTACCCCTATAGGTGTACCTCACTAGATCGAGAAATGCTATATCTTTACTAACTGATTCAGAAATTAGTATTTTAACCAAAAAATAAATTATTAACTATAGTTAATAATTTATTGCTTTTTGTTAGCAAGTAACTTTTGCTCTTTATCCTGAATTTCTAAAAGTTCTGGAATAGTGACAAAACTATAGCCTTGCTTTCTAAAGTTGCTAATAATTTCTGGTAAAGCTTGCACAGTTCTAGAACGGTTCCCGCCACCATCGTGCATTAGCACAATTCCACCAGGTTTTGAATCTTTAATTACGTTATTTATCAACTTTGGTACAGCTGGTAATTTATAGTCTGTAGAGTCAGCTGACCACATTACCACAGTATACTTTTGGCCTTTAGCATAAGCAGCTAATCCATTGTGCAGATTGCCGCCTGGTGGTCGGAATAGATTTGTTTTAGCACCTGTAACTTGATAAATTAGGTCTGTTGTACGGTCTATTTCAAAAGCTGCTGCTTGTTGATTAAAGAAGTGATACCAGTGATGCCAAGTATGGTTAGCTATAACGTGACCTTGAGAGACAATCTGCTTTCCTATCTCTGGAAAATTTTTTAAATTCTGCCCGACGACAAAAAACGTTCCTTTGATATTATTTGATTTCAGGATATCTAATATTTGCTCTGTAGTTTCAGGCCAAGGGCCATCATCAAATGTGAGAGCAATCACCTTCTCGCCTTGAGTGAGTTTTGCAGACTCAATTGTTGCCCCTTGAAAGCTTGATGGTATAGGGTAAGCTATACCCTTTATTTGTGCTTGTTGCTGCCAACTTGTAAGCATCGTCGCTTTTAATTTCTCAATGCGCTGCTGAGTTCCTACGTTTGCAGTCACATCTTTGATATTTATACTTTGTCTACTCTGAGCTTCTGAAGCATTTGGTCTTAGAAGCATCATGAAAGCAAGACTAAAAACACCACCTAAGGCAAGCAGCGCAATTAATATTCCTTCTGGCCACAGAAACGATTTATTATTTTCCACCTCATAGCTCCTTCAAAGATCGAACCATCAACCACGGTTATGATGGTACGTAATAGCAGATTTTTTAGATATTTTTAGATACAATTGCTTTCTAGTAATCCCAAAAATTGGAATTGGGATTAACGGAAATTTAGAATTGAGAAAATAGCCAGATTTTCTCACGCATAAGCTGTATAATTTACAACTTAGTGAGTTATTCGATTAACATACAAAAATACTTACAACGGGTGGAGTATCTTTCAAAAAAGAGTTTAGTCAACTATTAGTTCTATTCTTGATAGGATATATTCTACTGCCTGCTGGCATTGCTTCCTTTTTAAGAAAAAGTTAAGTTTTCAACTGACAGAATGCTCACTTGTACTTTCTATGAAATAGGCAGACGAAAATTGATTCAATATAGTTTCTCATTGCCAAGGGGCACTTATTCGTTAATCTAGATACTTTTGACTCACTCAGCAAAAATAATTCTATCAGCAGCTTCGTTATCTTTTAGATGCTGATACTTTAGCCGAAATTGCTAGTAGCTTTCTGTCTGCTAATGTTTTTCTCGATAATTTCAGGATATTTATATCTTAATTAATAGTACAGTTTAATATGCACTGTCACCGTATAACTACGGAACTTAATCGCATATACATAAGCAATTTTTTGAAATCTTAATTGGTATGGCATTTATAACTATAAAAGCATTACAATCTATATCTGTATGTAATATTTTTTACTAAAATATTTTATTTAACTAGACTTTTGTATTTAAAGGTACATTTAAGTCTTATTGGTTTTATGTAATATAACTTAACAATATAAGAATAAAATATATTTTCTTGCAACTCAGTCTCGCTTCATAACTTGCCTTATAATTACATCAATTGGAATTATAATTTTTAATCATCTATTTAGCAATCCTAATTATTAGCTTATATTTTCTTAGACAGGTGATAGTTTTTGATAATATTTTTGCCGATCTTCAGTAGATACGATAAATGTAGTATTTAATACTTGTATAATTTGACTCTAAACCCAGTTTTCCTCTTACATATACCTTTTGAGGCACAATAATCAAGGTATTTGTCTAACTTCTGAAAGTGGCTAGAAATTTTTATGGTTCCTCACGAAAGTGATGCAAAAGAAGAACGTGCATCGTTAAAAGTATGGCGTAGTTCGCAAGAAAATCTGATTTTAATTGCGATCGCACTGTGTTTGGCATTCTTAATCAGGACTTTTATCGCTGAACCCCGCTATATACCTTCTGACTCGATGTTGCCTACCTTACATACAGGCGATCGCTTGGTAGTTGAAAAAATCTCCTATCATTTTCACCCTCCCATAACTGGGGATATTATTGTTTTTCAGCCACCCGCAGAACTACAACGTCGGGGATATCCCAAAGACCAAGCCTTTATCAAGCGGGTTATTGGCGAACCTGGTGAGGTAATTAGTGTTGATTCTGGCAAAGTCTACCTCAACGGTCAACCCTTGGCAGAAGACTACATCGCTGAACCCCCAAATCAGCCATATCGACCCGTGAAAGTTCCAGAAAATGAATTTTTTGTTATGGGAGATAACCGCAACGATAGTAATGACTCTCGCTATTGGGGCTTTTTACCGAGGAAGAATGTCATCGGTCGGGCAACGTTTCGCTTTTGGCCTCTCGATCGCATTGGGTTTATTTAATCAATTTTGGATTTTAGATTTTGGATTTTAGATTTTTCTTTCAATCCTAAATTCAAAATCTAAAATTTCCAGAGTTAGGAGTTATTTTTAGACTTTTGGCCTAAAACGTTAAATAATACATCAACTGAGCGATCGCATCCCCAGTTAACTCCAAGCGTCGTTGGAAATCAGCCAGGTTACGATAAGGCCCGGCTGATTGCCGATTTTGCACCATAGCTTGCGCCAGAGATAAATCTATAAATGGAATTTGTGCTAATTTTTCAACGCTTGCGGTGTTCGGGTTAACTAAATGGGTAGGACTTTCTAAAGATTCGTGGTCATAGTAAATAAAATTCAGCAGAGGCTTTAATGGCTCTAGGCGCGGCGCTGGAATACCCAAGGCCGCAGCAATATCTTCAATACAATAAAATTTCACACCCGAACGGGAAAGTTCTACAAGCGATCGCGCTTGGTGAATTGATAACCCTGGTAAGCGTAACCAATCATCTACAGTCGCTTGATTAGCATCAATGCGAATACCCAATTTAGCCGCTATCTGAATTTCTTCCCCAGATTGGAGGCGATAGTAGGGATCGTTGAGGAGCTTGGCGCGGAGTTTTTGCAGCCTGGAGTTTAAAGGTAGCCAGTTATTCATGATTGTCGCTCACCTCAAGAAATCTGGTCTAGCAATTGACGGCGCTTTTGCTCAAATTCATACTCTGAAATCAGTCCATCCTGGCGCAGAGCGTCTAATTCACGCATTGCATCAGCGATCGCTCCTACCTGATTAATCACATTTTGTGAGTTTCTTGCTGCTGACTTCCCGAGATTAAAATTGCGATCGAAAGCTTCTTCGTCTTGAGCTAAATACCAAACTCCCTCAATCGCACTAGCTACCCTGGGTATAGGCGTCCAGGAAAGCAAAAAATATAAAATACCCCACATCGGCTGTCCTAGATAAAATTTATGCCATCCTGCAATTGTCAACGTGCCAGAAAAAGCTAGAACAGCGGCAATACTTCGGCTTTTGCGCTTAGTGAACATATTTCTAATAAATCTACCAACACCATAGTTTCTACAATAAGACAGTCAAAAGGCGCAGAAACAATTCATCCCTAACTAAATCTTCCCAATCCCCAATTTGAAGAAATTTGAGTAAGTTTCACATGACTGTGCATTGAGCTTTGATGCTAATTTTAAGTTTTCAATGGATCGATTACTACGATGTCACAGATTTTCCTACCACCAAAATGGCTTGAACAGCTTCACGATCCTTATGCTGTGCTAGGAATTTCTGTCAATGCTGACGATCGCCAGATTTTTAAACGCTATCACACTTTAGCGAAACTCCTACATCCCGATCGCTATGCCAAAAGCTGCAATCCAGACCAACAATTAGCAACGGCAATACTTAGCTATTTAATCAATCCAGCTTATGAACAACTCAAACATCGACACAAGCGCTTGATTGCCATAGCTATGCTGCGATCGGAAACAAGAGCATTACAACAGCAAGCTTTGTGTGCCCAAAATACCATAGCTGAGGAAATTAGGGAAATGTCTCCACCTCAAGCACAATTGTTTTACGAAGAAGCGATCGCCTCCTACGCAGAAGCTCAATACAAATCACTCCATCAGTTTTATCAAGTTACCCAACAAATTAGCATACTGAATTTAGTTTACTTACAATTGCATAAACCTGACCTGTTCTTACCACCAAAAGCTGTTCGCATCATCTCTCAAGTAGAAGTCAAGCCAGTTGAATTGACATTAGATGAAAAAGCTCATGTCCAACCAATTTTGACAAACTACGCTCAACGCCACTACCAGCGAGCTATTGAGTACGTCCGGCTAGCCAACTGGCCTTTAGCCGTGCAAGAACTGCGCGATGCCATCAAGTTAGAGCCAAACAACAGCAACTATTATGCATTATTAGGTTTGGTACATCTAAAACAGCAATTTATTGGTATGGGCAGGGTTTACATCCGTCAAGCGTTAAAACTTAACCCGCAAGATTCACTAGCTCTGAAATACGCTCCCGGACTGAAAATTCAACCAGGTGAAAACACCAATCCGAAATCAATGGCAAAAGCTCTGAGTATTGCAGCTTTATTAAGTCGATTTAGGAATGGGAAAGCTTCTCAAGTCAAGTGTTGAAATTTCGGTAACAAACCGTACTAAAACCGAAGCTTCGTGACTAGATTACTCTCCTAGACTAAAATAATAAATAGAAGTAAAACTATTAAGCTGCTGAGTCTGGGCACTCAGTTTAATATAAGCAATATGGGATTCTTCGATTCTGAGATAGTTCAGCAAGAAGCAAAACAGCTGTTTGAGGATTATCAAGCGCTGATCAAGCTTGGCAACGGCTACGGCAAATTTGACCGCGAAGGCAAAAAGCTGTTTATTGAGCAAATGGAAACTATGATGGATCGATACCGCATCTTTATGAAGCGCTTCGAGTTATCAGAAGATTTCATGGCGCAAATGACAGTAGAACAGCTAAAGACACAATTAGGTCAGTTTGGTGTCACGCCGCAACAAATGTTTGACCAAATGCACCTCACTTTAGAACGGATGAAAGCCGAGCTAGAAAAACAAACTTAACAAAAGTTAGGAGTTGGGAGTTACGAGTTTTCAATAAACTCATAACTCATAACTTATCACTCCTAACTTTGATTTGACTTGGGGCGAGAAAACTGCGAAGGTGGTTTAAATTTTTCTACGGGTACGTTCTTAAGTGCTTTCTCCATAAAATCTTTCCAAATGGGAGCGACCATAACACCGCCTGTTGCATGGTCAGCCAACTGTCTGTTGTCGTCTCTCCCTACCCAGACAGCAGTTGTTAACTGTGGCACAGTGCCCACAAACCAGATATCTTTTTCTGATGATGTTGTTCCCGTCTTCCCGGCGGCTGGGCGACCGATCGCAGCGCCTTTACCAGTACCTTCATTGATTACCGATTGCATCACATCTAAAATCGCTGCTGATGCCCAAGGATCGAGAACTAGCTGCGGCTTAGGGGTGTTATCCAGCAACACATTACCACTACTATCAGTGACACGGGCAATTACAGTTGGTGGAGATTGCCAACCATAGTTAGCAAAGGTAGCATAAGCACTAGCCATTTCCAGAGGTGTGACACCAATTGCTCCAAGTGGCAAGGAAGTCACAGGTTCCATCGGACTCGTAATACCTAAGGTACGGCAGGTTTCGATCACTCTATTCATCCCCACAGCCTTACCAACCTTGATCACCGGAATGTTTCGTGATTGGGCTAAAGCTGTGCGGATTGGCATTGATCCCCTAAAGGTATTATCATAATTTCTCGGAGAGTACCAACCGTTACCATCTCGATAGCTGACTGGAGAATCTTCCACCGTTGAATCTGGCGCATATTTACCACTAGCGAAAGCAGTATAATATACAAAGGGTTTAAAAGAAGATCCGGGCTGCCGTTGAGCTTGAGTTGCACGATTAAATTCACTGGTTTTAGGATCTATACCGCCCACCAATGCTTTGATAAAATGCGTGCGTGGATCGACTGCCACCAGGGCCATTTGATTCTTAGATAATCCCTGATCTAAAAGTGTTTTATGCCACTTCGTAACAGTTTCTTCAGCCATGATTTGGAAGTTGGCATCAACTGTAGTTTGTACCCGCATTCCGCCTTTGAGCAGTGTGTCACGCCCAAACTTCTTAGCTAACTCTTGGGCTACAGTATTGGTTATATAAGGCAGGGCACTACCTTGAAAGGATTTTATTTTCCCAAGTTTGATTTCTTGCTTGAGGGCATCATCATAGTCTGACTGGCTGATCCAGTTCAATTCCAGCATCCGTCCTAGCACTTCTTTTTGTTTCTGTTTTGCCAGTTTCATGCTCACAAACGGGCTGAATTCTTCTGGTGCTTGGATTAAACCCGCCATCATTGCCGATTCACCCAAGCTTAAATATTCTGATGACTTATTAAAATAACTGCGGGCTGCCGTTTGTACACCATAATTGTTATGACCCCAATAAACTTGATTGAGGTACATTTCTAATATTTGGTCTTTATTGAGAATTTGCTCTAACCGGATTGCTAACACCGCTTCTGCTAACTTGCGGGTAAAAGCCCGCTTACGAGACAAAAACAGATTTTTTACCAACTGCATAGTAACAGTAGAGCCACCCTCTTTGACTCCACCTGCTACAGCATTAACTACCACAGCACGTCCCACACCGACGGGGTTAATACCGTGGTGATCGTAAAAGTGGCTATCTTCACTTGCCAGCACGGCCCGTTTTAAATTCGGCGAAATTCTATCTAGAGGTACGACTTCCCGGTTGGCTTCCCCGTGGATACTCGTTAAGAGTTTGCCCTTAACGTCATAAATGTAAGTCGTTTCCGAGGGAAAGAAGTTACGTAGCTGTCTCACATCTGGCAAATTACGGAAACTGATGGCTAAACCAACTAGTCCTCCGGCTACAATGGAACTTGCCAGCATGGTGATTGAAAGGAGAGTACCGCCAGTTACCTGACCGACTCCTTTCAAAAACTCAAAACCTGATGAAGCCCGATCCTGTGGCTTTTTATCTCCCAAAGCACTAGACGATGACACGGCTATTTCACTTCCTCACTTGTAAATTGAACTGTAATTGATTGGGTGAAGCAAGGCGGTTAGTTTTTTGCAATTATAGTAGTTTGGCGGATGAGAAAGTGGATAAATTGCCAGTGGATATAACCAACTTAACTTCTAGAGTAAAAAGCATAACTAGTAGTGAATCTCTTAGTAAAGAGCAAGATTTTGCTTGGCTGCGTCGTGGTGTAGTAGAAGTTTTCCCACAATCAGTTGATGTTAACAGCGAAAGTCTAGAAAGGCTATTACTAACTACAAACCAACCTTTGAGGGTCAAATTAGGGATTGACCCTACTGGTACTGATATTCATCTTGGTCATAGCATACCAGTACGAAAACTGCGAGGATTTCAAGATGCAGGACATACAGCAGTTTTAATTATTGGCGATTTTACAGCGCGTATTGGCGATCCAACTGGTAAATCTGAAGTGCGTCGTCAACTTACAGAAGCAGATGTCGCACAAAATGCTCAGACTTATCTTGACCAAGTACGTCCTATCTTGGATTTTGACACACCAGGAAGGTTAGAGGTGCGCTATAACTCCGAATGGCTCTCTGAACTAAACTTAGAGAAAATTTTGGAGTTACTCTCCACGATGACAGTGGGGCAGATGTTAGCGAAAGAAGGATTTGCCGATCGCTATAAAAAAGAGAATCCGATTTTTATTCATGAGTTCCTGTACCCGTTAATGCAAGGTTTTGATTCGGTTGCAGTTGAGGCAGATGTGGAATTAGGTGGCACTGATCAGAAATTTAACATTGCTGTAGGCAGAGATTTGCAGCGTCATTTTGGCCAAAAGCCCCAATTTGGGATGCTGCTGCCAATTTTGATTGGCACAGATGGGGTGCAAAAAATGTCCAAGTCTTTAGGTAATTATATCGGATTGGCAGAACACTCAGGGCAAAAGTACCAAAAGTTACAAGGAGTTCCCGATCATTTGCTGTCACAGTATTTTGAACTGTTGACGGATTTACCTTTGGATCAACTGCCAGAAAATCCGCGCGATCGCCAAACACTCTTAGCTTATGAAGTTGTCAAGCAGTACCACGGC
Source organism: Nostoc sp. (assembly GCF_036916655.1). Classification (GTDB taxonomy): domain Bacteria; phylum Cyanobacteriota; class Cyanobacteriia; order Cyanobacteriales; family Nostocaceae; genus Nostoc. The sequence continues at coordinate 141,528 of NZ_JBALFY010000101.1, read as the reverse complement.
GAAACCGCAGCCCAAGAGGCAAAAGTTGCAGCCCAAAGCGGCGGTAAGGAAGGGGCAGTTCCCGAATTCTCTCTTTCTTCTGGTGTGCAGCAGTTCCCTACTAAGTTAGCGTATATTCTGAATGTCACTGGCTTGTGCAAAAGTACAGGCGAAGGAAAGCGGAAAATTCAAGAAGGGGGAGTGCGTTTAGATGGCGATCGCATCACTGATGCTGATATCACTTTCGATTCTCCCGCCCAGTTACAAGGTAAAGTTTTACAAGTTGGGAAAAATAAGTTTGTGCGTTTAGTTTGAATGGGGAGTAGGGAATGGGGAATGGGGAACAGGCAGAACAACGAGTGATTGTAGCTTTGGATGTGCCAGATGTAGAAAGTGCGATCGCTCTTATAGATGAACTTCCGCAAGTTGGTTTTTGGAAAGTCGGCTTAGAGTTGTTTACCAGCACTGGCCCGAAAATTCTGGAAGTGCTGAAGTCTCGACAAAAGCGCATTTTCTTAGATTTAAAGTTTGATGATATCCCCAATACCGTTGCTGGTGCTTGCCGGAGTGCAGCTAAATACGAAGTGGATTTACTGACAATTCATGCGACTGCTGGTAGAGATGCCTTGAAAGTCGCAACTGAGGCGGCACAGGAAGGGGCTGCAAAAGCAGGTGTACAACCGCCAAAGTTAATTGCTATTACTCTACTAACGAGCATTTCTGCTAGGCAATTGGCGTTTGATTTAAAGATTCCCCTAGAGTTACCAGAATATGCTCTAGAAATGGCCCTGCTGGCTCAAGAATCTGGTTTGGATGGGGTAGTTTGTTCGCCCCAAGAGGTGGCACAGCTACGACAAACTTGTGGAGATGACTTTTTGTTAGTTTGTCCAGGAGTTAGACCAACTTGGGCTGATATTGGCGATCAAAAGCGATCGCTTACCCCATCCCAAGCAATCATTGCTGGTGCAGATTATCTCGTGATTGGTCGCCCCATCACCGCTGCTACTGAGCCTAAGTTAGCCTGGAAGAGGATTTCTGAGGAGTTAACTACGGTGGCATGAAGCTAAGAGTCAGCGAGAAACTGCCAGAAAGAGTGCAAGGTGCAGGCAAGATTGCTCTTGCCTCTTCGCTCAATCAGAAAAATTATAATTGGCTTTTAGCTTGTAGCTTCTGGGTTTTAGTCTCAAATAGCCTTGCTTACCCAGCGTTTTCAATAAACCTCAACTCTAAACCTTTTGCGATCGCACAAAGGCAAAATGTCAACGGTGGCGAGAGGTCTTTGTGTTCTGAGCAAAATTTAGAAACATTAACTATACAGTTATTACAAGATTTACCTAGTTATACCAATCGCGCTAGTCAACGCGCCCGTCGCCTCAGTAGAAGCAGTGACATTTACAGTTATATGCTAGTGGCAGGAAGACCTGAGTTTACTCCTCTGCCCCTTAACCTTGAAGAATATAGTGCAAATGCACCTAAAAGCTCTGCATCAGGAGTTGAGCAAGTTTTCTTTACAACCTTAGAGCGCCAGTACATAGGAAAGAAAGCATTAGAATTGCAACAATTCCACTGGTTATTGTTGACTAAAACTAAAAGTGGTTGGCAACTAGTGATGATGTTTTCTCAAGCTAGTTCCCATTCTGAAAATCAGCCACTATCCCCGCCACGCGATAGTAGTAACGGTACCGTCGCTCAAGGAATTAAAGCTTGGTTGCGCGATTGTCAAGCTGGAAGTGTACGGAGGATGCGTACTGTCAATATGGGATATAAAATTTAACTTCGTCAAACTGATGTCAGTTTAGTAATGTACATTAAACTGCACTGATATTGTACTGAGCTAATAAAGTTAGAGCGAGACTGTTCTAATCAATTTTGCTCGACATCAATTTCTGATTCAGATACTTATTTAAAATAAAATAAATGTACATCATCTAGCTAGCTTGTATCAGTGGAATTGCACCTATATCTTTAGGAAGATTTTCGGCAAAAATAGGTGATAAATAGCTAAAAAAAACAGACATTATTTAAAAGCAAAGACTTGCTTGAATTTAAGCGTTGTAACTCCTGTTTTTTGGCGATAACATGAGTATAAGTTTATTTCAAGCTTCTCAAACCGCGTTTAGCGTCAGTTTTTTTTATGGACATTCAGTTAATCAACATCGGCTTTGGTAACATCGTGTCTGCCAACAAAGTAGTTGCCATTGTCAGTCCAGAGTCGGCCCCAATTAAGCGGATTATTACCGAAGCACGGGACAAAAATCAACTGATTGATGCAACTTATGGTCGTCGGACTAGAGCTGTAATTATCACTGATTCCAACCACGTAATACTGTCAGCGATTCAGCCAGAAACGGTAGCAAATCGCTTTGTAATTTCCCGCGATCATCAAACTGTAGATAATTGACTAGTACCGCAAGGCGGAAGTCTAAAAGTCAAAAGAATTGTATTCCCAGCTCTTACGCTATTTGAAATGGTCTGTTTCTTTACGCCGTGCTAGTGGTTTGTCTCATTAAATATCATGGGACAGACCACTTGTACTTGACCTCTATCACTCTTGCTACAAATTCTTTAATCACTAGTGGACTTGGCCGGGAACACAAGACTAATGAATAATATCTATTGATTGATTCACAGGTTGAAGGGATGATGCCAGTTTTACCCATCCAGAATAGTGCTACTACCGAAGAGTGCTTACATTTAGGCAGGTTAATTGTTTTAACTGGCCCCAGTGGGGTTGGTAAAGGCACTTTAATGCGATCGCTCCTACAACGTCATCCAGAACTCTATTATTCTGTATCCGTGACGACTCGTTCTCCCCGTCCAGGAGAAATCGATGGCAAAAGTTATTACTTTATCAGCCACAGTAAGTTTGAACAACTAGTTGCGGAAGGTGAATTTTTAGAATGGGCAGAATTTGCTGGTAACTATTACGGCACTCCCCGTGAAGCTGTACTTAACCAAATTAATTCTGGTAAGTTGGTAGTGCTAGAAATTGAACTAGAAGGAGCAAGACAAATTCGTGCTTCCTTCCCCAGTGGCTTCAGCATTTTTATATTACCGCCTTCTTTCGATGAATTAGAAAAACGGATACGCTCTCGTGCCCAAGACTCTGAAGAATCGATCGCCCGTCGTCTATTGCGTGCCCAAGAAGAAATTCAAGCCGCAGGTGAATTTGATATTCAAATCGTTAATGACGATTTTGAGACTGCTTTAAATGATATTGAAGCAGTTTTGTTTAAATAAGTTAGGAGTTAAGAGTTAGAAGTTATAAATTTAAACTCCTAACTCATAACTCCTAACTCCTAATAATTAACCAAATAGACCTTGAATTAGTGCCAAATTACTAGTCAAAAAGTAAGCAACTACTGCACCACCAATACCACCAATCAAGAAAGAACTGGCGAAGTTATTCCAGCTTTCTTTAGAATTAAAAGCATCTGCCGGAGGCTTGGGTACGGTAACACTAGGAAGTGCTTTGCCAGGGTTGCTACTGGAATATAGAGATAAGGCACCGGTCAGAACAACAACCAGACCGATGGCTGCCAGTAACCCAGCTAAGTTAGCGTTATCTGTGTCCCGCAGTGGGCCTAATTTGGCAAAGGGGCCAAATAGCCAGTAACCATGAGCTTGACCAACTTCTAAACCACGTCTGGCAGGAGTCAGACCTGGACGATAGGCAGGTAAATTATTGATGAATCCCTTGATCAAGGGAGAAGAATTAACCGGGGTTTCTAAGTTGCCAATCTGCGGATCGCCGAATGCGGGAAAAACAACTTCCCGATTTCTGGGATCGCCAGGGAGATTCTTTGATGCATCTACTGCTTGTGCCATATTTTACGTTCGCCTCTAAATTAAAATGGTGGCATTTTTATATTAATAATAATTGTGGCTAAAGATGTCTTTTAGCTAGGAAGTTTAGAAAAATTAATTTAGCTTTTTTAAAAACCGTGAAACTCGCGATCTGTAAACAGTATCACGAGTTTCAAAAAACTATTTTTGCCGCCTATTTTGGTGATAATTCGGACTTTTGAAGCTGAATATATCAACTACACAATATTAGGCAAAAAACAAGACATTTATTAAAGTGTCCTAAATCCCATTAGACACTTATGACAGTGGGTGAAAAAGGAGGTCGGGGAAAAAGCGGTTGAATTCAATCAAGATACCTGCTGTGATTGTCAGCCAGATGGTAGCTGCCACAGGTGCCGTGGAAATGAATTTAATCAAATAAGATGATTGGTCGCCTTTGTCTGCCATGAATTTAGTCTCCTAAACGAATGAATTAGTTAAGCTGATTTAGCGTGGGGAAATGGGGATTTCTGAATCTTTGGCTGCTAATTTTCCAGAGAGAAATTCTTGGAGTGCTGCTGCTGGCCAAGCAAAGCCTGACGCTATTATGGGTAGTGCCAAACCAAGATCGATTTGGATTTCTTTTTGTTCAGCGTCAGATCCCTTTTTGATTGCTTGTAGATAGGCACGACCTACCCAACCAATCCAACCAGTAATATATAGAAACAGAATGCTAGGGATCAAAAAGTCACCAGCATGATCTAGACGACCATCAACAATCAAGTGAGGGTATCCTTCAGGGCCGCAGAGCGCCTGAGAATAACGCTCAAACCGCTTTTTCCCTGATTGGGGGTCAGCGGTGGTATTACGGGCATTAGCTGCTAGCTCTTGGAAAGCGGGATTGTCCTTGCACGGTGTCAAATTAGCTCCTAAAGCCTGCGCTGGGGGAGCAAAGTTGAACCAAAGACTAATCGCTAACATCAAAGCAAACAATCGTCGCATAGAGTTGTTTCCTTTTATTACAAAACAAGAAGTTTTTTGTACAAAACGAAGCGGCTTGTACAGTCTGTTTATTTGCATAACTAGGAAGTCATCATACTCTTGGGTGGGAACCGAGTAAAGTTTAAGTAAATAAAAGTTAAAGCTTCTCAACCAAAATTAGTGCTGAGTGCTGAGTAACGAGTGCTGAGTATAAGAATTGTTGTTGTAGGGTAGTAAAGAAGCAAGATTTTCTCTCCACTATTCAGGACTCAGGATTCAGGACTCAGCACTCAAGAAATGACAACCGTTTTAGCAATAGAAACCAGTTGTGATGAAACAGCCGTCGCAATTGTTAACAATCGTAAAGTTTGCAGTAATATCGTAGCCTCACAAATTCCAGTCCATCAGCAGTATGGCGGGGTAGTGCCAGAAGTTGCATCTCGCCAGCACTTGGAAACGATAAATGTTGCGATCGCACAAGCCTTAGAGCAAGCCCAACTAGACTGGGGAAAAATTGACGCCATTGCCGCCACTTGTGCCCCTGGACTTGTAGGAGCGCTGTTAGTAGGATTAACTGCTGCCAAAACTCTAGCGATGGTACACAACAAGCCATTTTTGGGAGTTCATCACCTCGAAGGTCACATTTACGCAACTTACTTGAGCGAATCAACTTTAAATCCCCCTTTCCTTAGCTTACTGGTTTCAGGCGGACATACAAGCTTGATTTATGTCAAAGATTGTGGTAATTACGAAACCCTGGGACAAACTCGTGATGATGCAGCCGGTGAAGCCTTTGATAAAGTGGCGCGATTGTTAAAGCTAGGTTATCCCGGTGGCCCAGTGATTGACAAGTTGGCACAACAGGGAAATCCTCAAGCCTTTGCTTTACCAGAAGGAAAAGTTTCTCTACCTGGTGGGGGGTTTCATCGCTATGACACAAGTTTTAGTGGGTTAAAAACGGCTGTATTGCGTTTAGTGCAGCAGTTAGAGAAAGATGGGGGACAAGTGCCAGTGGCAGATGTAGTAGCTAGCTTTCAGGATACCGTAGCGCGATCGCTAACCAAAAGAGCGATCGCCTGTGCCCTAGACTATGGTCTAGACACAATTGCTATTGGTGGCGGTGTAGCTGCAAATAGCGGCTTGAGAAAAAACCTCCAAGCCGCCGCCATTAAACACAACCTACGCGTCCTATTCCCACCTCTAAAATTCTGTACCGATAACGCTGCCATGATTGGCTGTGCCGCCGCTGATCATCTATCCCGTGGTCATACATCTCCCCTCACACTGGGGGTTGAGTCTAGGTTAGCGCTCACTCAGGTGATGAAGTTGTATCAATATTGAGTAGTCATTGGTCATTTGTCATTTGTCATTTGTAACTACCAATGCCCTGTACCCTATACCCTATAGCTGTTGACTATCGCCCGGATACGATCGGCCACAGCATCCGGCTGTTCCAACATCGCCAGGTGTCCGCAATTAGGAATTTCTAGAACATTGTCACCACAATATTGGAACAGTCTGTGAAAGCTAGCTAAATGGCGCACATACTTGGGTTCCATAACCTTATCTTCCGCGCCAGCCAAAAAATAAACTGGCTGCTTCAGTTGGGATACTAGCTCAGGTAAACGATTGATTTCTTCTTCCGTTGTGGAGTCTAACAGACTTCCCAGAGCCGCTTCTGGGTCAGCCACGACGAAATCAATTACCCGCTGGCGTGCCCAAAAGCGCTCCAAAGGACGAACTACACTAGCTCTGGTAAATAGCAAATCAATCAAAGGCACTTGAGAAAGCCATCGCGGACGGATTTGCAAAAATTTCTGACCCGCCGAGCGAAACTGCTCAAAGGCTTCTTTGAGGTAAATACCACCGCCAGCGTTGATACAGATTACACCCTTAACACACTCAGGTATTTGATCTGCTCCCCAAAGAGCGATCGTTCCACCCAATGAGTGACCAATTAGCCAAGCACTGGTAATATTTAGCTGTTTCAGAAGAACTGCTAAATCCTGAGCATAAGCAGCAGGAGTATAAAGAGATTCCATTGGTGAGCCAACCGCACTACTGGAGATGGGTGTCAGGCTCAGAGACGTTTGTGTTCGACTAAAATCGGTTTTTACCTGAGATTGCGATTCACCAAAACCCCGCAAATCATAGGAAAGGCACTGCAAATCATCTGATAGGCGGGAAATCACAGGTTGCCAATATCCACGGCTATTTAGCCAACCGTGGATAAATACTAAAGCATGGGGGCAGGAAGTGGGAGCCGTTAGCTCGTATGCGTGTGGAACGCCCAAGATTTCGATAGTTGCCATACTTATATCGTACCCTTAAGGGCGAGTGCGACTAAATACGGAATAGGAAGAGAGTTAGAAGTTAGGAGTGAGGAGTTACTAACTCATAACTCATAACTTTTTTTATTTACCCAGCAACCTCTGTCGCACTCCTTCAGCAATCTTGTGACCTAGATATTCAGGAATGAGGCTTTCATTCGGCCCCAACAAGTAGAGAATTAGCCGTGTACGTCCGCGCCAAACCAGTAAATTGGCATTGACTACCAGAAGGTCTTCTTGCCAGATGGCGTACATCACTTTGTAAAATAATCCTGGTTGATTATCGGCTTCAATCACTAGGGCCGGGAGATGAAATACCGGATCGACATAGAACTCAGTTTGTACCTGCTCTAAGCCAGTATCAAGATTGAATTCTACTGCCAGCATCTCTTCTACCTCAAACCGACCTCCTAAAGCCTCACGAATGGCACGACAGACATTTTCTGCGGTTTTCTCGGTCAAGGCTTTACTACCACGAGACACCAATAGTTTGATAAAAACTAACATTGGCGGACGGATCTGACCGTATAGACTTAGACCGTGGATAGTCAAACCATAAGCTGCTAGTACACCAAAAATATCGCTGAGGAGAAAAGACTGGTTGCGGTAAGCAAAATGCAAGGCACTTTTACTACCTTCCGGTTTCAGTTCAATCACAGCGCGTCTAGTTTTATAGAGACGGTAGGCTAGCCGCAAATTTTGCAGTTGAATTTCACTACTGACGAATTGCTCATAAAACTGGGGAAACGCTCGGTTAAAGCGCTTTAGGAGTTCCAGTGTAGAAGATTTTAAACCAGAAGCCATTGTTAAAGGTAAGACTCGCTTGCTTTCGTCACCTGGGGACTGGGTGGATGTTGGGGATTGGGATTGGGTGTTGGGGACTAGTGGCTGGGAACTGGGAGACAAGGGAGAATAACTAATCCCTAATCTCGCATACCCAATCCTTTGTATACAATACACTCCTAAGCTAACGTGCATTTAAGCACTATACGAGCAATTGCCAGGATTAGGTTTTTCCATTTTGAATTTTGAATGCGTGAATTTTGAATTACTTATATCCTTCCCTTTTTGTGAATTTCCCCTACCCTCTACAACAAAATGCTAAAGTTGAAAATGATTGGTGTGAAACACGCTCTAACTCGCTGTTACCATTGCAAATCCCGAAAGCAACCGAAAAACTTTGAGTGTAAGGGGTAGTCAATGGCGATCGCTATGTTAAACGTGAATCAACACTCTTAAAAGTGGAAACCAATTCAGTTATACTACCCGAACCACGTTGGCATGGGTTTTTGGAAAACTTGGTTTAGTACTCCTGAATCTGTAGCGGCAACTAGGACAAACTCATTTGAAGAGCATACGGTGGGAACTGCGGGCAATTCCAGCCCCAGTAGCATTAGCGAAGCTTCTTCAAAGGAGGCTCGGATCGTCTTTAGTACGGAACGAGACATTGACCTATATGAGCTAGAAGAACTCTGTGATGCAGTTGGTTGGTCACGTCGTCCTCTAAGAAAAGTAAAAAAAGCTATTGAGCATAGTTTTCTCGTCGCCTCAATGTGGCAGGTGAGAGGAAACCAAAAGCGGCTCATTGGTTTTGCCCGTGCTACTTCAGATCACGCTTTTAATGCCACTATTTGGGATGTGGTAGTTCACCCAGACTTTCAAAGTCAAGGATTGGGCAAGGCGCTGATGAAATACGTTCTCAAAAAACTTAGGAGTGAGGAAATTAGTAATGTCACTCTCTTCGCCGATCCCCATGTTGTAGATTTCTACCGAACGATGGGGTTTATGGCTGATCCAGAAGGCATCAAAGGTATGTTCTGGTATCCTCACTAGCACTCAATCCAAATAAAACCCGATTAGCACAATAAAATCAGGTATAGTAGTACAAATCTATTATTTTGGTTTGGTTTGACAAGGTTTAGCCGACGAACGAGCAAGTATATCTCTTGTAAAACTAAGTCGGCCGAAAACCCTTGATGATTGTAAGGATGTGATTTAGCTTGTGTTTGCAGAATATAAAAAATATTACGCTTATGCTTAATATTCTGATATAATCAAATTAATGCTTTTGTGAAAGCGCGATCGCTTTGATGGTTAAGTTAAAACGAAACCAGAAAAGTAGATAGACATAACCGGGATGTAGCGCAGCTTGGTAGCGCGCCTGCTTTGGGAGCAGGATGCCGCAGGTTCAAATCCTGTCATCCCGATTAAATTAATAAATTTAATGAATATATTTAGCAGCTAGCGCTGACTGGCTAGGTTTTTTTGTTAGGATGTGCAGTTAAATTGCATATTTTTACGGCGAAAAATAATTTAGCTTGTTTTTCTGTTAGGTTGGCTATTGAAGTTTAATAGATGAAAGGGATTAGGGAGTGGGGAAACTAAGCCGCTTAACATCGGGCGGGGTTTCAACCTACCTTGGGATACAAGGATTTTTTCTCGTGCGAACGCTACCGCGAACGTGCCACTTACGGGCGTTATCGCAGCGGGACGAAGTACGGCTTTAAACCTCAATTTCGAGGCTAATTTCTTCCCCTACTCCTACTCCCGCCCCGAAGGGATAATAAACTTACTTCTTAAGCAGTAATATATTCCTGACACTTAGCTTTGTCTAAATTTGAGAATATACTATTAAATCAATCGGAGATGGAACGATTTATTAAGTGATAGCGTCACCCAATCTTAGAAAAAGCCGATAGAATGGCATTTATCGTCTCCAAGGTACCAGAGATGGAGAGGCTTTTCACTCTTTGAAAAGGCATATAACAGGCATCTACCGCATTTCGCGGTGAATAGCGAAGCAAAACTCAGAAAAACAGAACGTTAGCACAGCCAGTTTGTGAAAACGATACCATAGCAAGCCTAAATAGTTGGGTAATATTGGATTTTGACCGTTGAGACTCACTCAACCTCAACGCGCACAATGAATTTTTCACAACTCAAATAGATTGCTATATAACTAAAGCTAGTTGGTGCTGTGCAAATCCAACCGTTTGTTTAATTTAATTAGAATATTGATGCGAGGAGCAGTCATGAAATCATTTATTCGCTTGGGCGCAACATTGAGTATAGCTGGCAGTGTATTTTTCACAGGGCTTTCAGGAATAGGCAATTTACCAGGAATGGGCAATCTAGAGGCGATCGCATTGCCACAAAATGAGGTAGTGAAAAAGCTCCAAGAAGTACCTGTATTCACACTCACCAATCCCAAGGGCGAATTTGTAGTTCTTTCGAGAAATAACGCATCCAAGCCGATCTCGCAAGTAGGATTTTTTATTAGCAAGCAAGATGCTCAAAAATTCCTGGACAATCGGCTCAAAAAAGAAAATCCCCAGTTGGCAAGCACCCTACAGGTTAGACCCTTGTCCCTGGCAGATTACTACAAAATAGTGCAAGAAAGCAAAAAGAAACCAGACTCCGTAATTTATACTTTAGTGCCGACACAAGAACAGGTAGCCTCGGCAACAAGTATGATAAATCAAAGTGGTAAAAAAGCGGAGCAATTCAACGGTATTCCCTTATTTGTACCCAAATTTAAGAAAGATAATAGCTATCTAACTATTCCTGTGGCCAAAGGTAATGAGCGCTACATCCCTTTCTTTTTTGAGAAAGAGCAAGCAGTGGCTCTGTTAGACGAATTCAAGAAAGCCGTGCCCAAGGAAGCAGATAACACTGAAATTCAGGTGGTGGATTTGTACGGTGTTCTAGAAGCTCTCAATAGCAGCAACGATCCTAGTATCAATAAAATTGTTCTGTATCCATCGCGGGAGTCGATTAACTTTATTCGATCGCTGGCTCCGAATCAGTCACCAGCCGCGCCCGCCCCGAAAAAATAACGGTTATGCGCTCCAGGGTTGAGGTATGGGAGAGAAACATCTGATAGTTTCTGGTTTACAACTTTGGCAGTGGCGAAATGCAGCGCTTCAAGCAGCGATCGCCACTGATGTTCCACCAACAGAGGTAGATTGGCTACTTTTAGAGGTGGCTGGCTTAGACCGCTTGGCCCTGCGTTTGGAGTCTTTTAAAAACTGGCCACAAATTCCGCTGCAATTACCGCTAGAAGAGTTAGAACAACTGTGGCAAAGGCGATTAAACGATCGCTTACCAGTGCAGTATATTACGGGAGTTACACCTTGGCGTAATTTTAAAATTGTGGTGTCAAGTGCGGTTTTAATTCCCAGACCAGAGACAGAGTGCTTAATTGATTTAGCAAAAGCATCTGCTAGCAATGCTTCAGGACACTGGGCAGATTTGGGTACTGGGAGTGGAGCGATCGCCATCGGATTAGCAGATATCTTGCCAAACGCAACAATTCATGCTGTTGATTACAGTATTGAAGCTTTGGCGATCGCCCAAACCAACGCTGATAATTTGGGTTTTGCTGACCGCATTCGATTTTATCAAGGTTCTTGGTGGGAGCCACTGGTATCGTTAAAAGGTCAGTTCAGTGGTATGGTGTCCAACCCTCCTTACATCCCCACCAGCACCTTACCTACTTTGCAACCGGAAGTAGTTAACCATGAACCGCATCTAGCTTTGGATGGTGGTGCTGATGGCTTAGATTGCCTTCGCCATTTGGTAGAAATCTCCCCTATTTATTTGCAACCTGGCGGCGTGTGGCTAATTGAGATGATGGCTGGACAAGCCGATGCAGTGCAAGAACTTTTGCAAAATCAAGGTAATTATTGCAATATTCAAATTCATGCGGACTTAGCTGGAATTGAACGCTTCGCCCTAGCTTATAGAAGTTAGGGCAAGCGTTCAATTTGGCTATCTCCATTATTCACGTTTTCCAAAAATTGGATTGTGAATTAGGCATCGTCTGATAAATAGCTGTAGTTAGAGAAACGCGATAAATCGCCGTCTCTATAGGGAATTTATCGATCAATTATTTATTGACTGAAAACGACTCATGATACAAGCCCCTAAATTTATTTATGGGGATCATTAATTTTGAATTTTGAATTCGGAGCGAAGCGACGTGACGCAAGTTTCCCTCACAGACCTAATAGCTGGCGCACGCGCTGGCTTATTGGTGAGTTTTCCCACTGATACTGTTCCTGCACTTGCGGCTATACCAGAAAAAGCAGCATTAATTTTTGCAGCGAAGCAACGCAGTCAAGATAAACCTTTGATTTTGATGGCGGCTAGGACTGAAGATTTGTGGCTATATGTCAAAGGTAGTGAGAATGAATATAAAGTTTGGCAAGAACTAGCAGATAAGTATTGGCCAGGAGGGCTGACATTAGTTTTACCAGCGAGTCAACACTTACCAAAAGTTATGAACCCTATTGATCCAACGACAATTGGGATTCGAGTACCGAAAAGTGCGATCGCTCAATCTATTTTGGCCCAAACAGGCCCTCTTGCCACCACTAGCGCCAATTTTTCCGGTCAGCCGCCTTTGCAAACAATGGCAGAAATTGAGACTCAGTTTCCTCAAGTTCTGACTTTAACAACAACAGAATGCCAGGGTGAAATGCCGGGGATGGGTGTACCTTCCACTGTTGCTAAATGGACAGGGATAAATTGGCAGATTTTGCGGCAAGGAGCGATCGAGCTAGAGACTTCGATTGATAACCAGACATAGGTCAATACAATTCAGAATGAGCAACAAAAACTTGTCTTGACGGCGATTTATCGCGTCTGTCTCGAAAACCCAAAATTATTGCCAGCAGCCCTTAACCCAAGCGTATTGAGATATAGGTGGCTATAATGTTGTTTTCGTGGTTTTAACAACAGAGAAATCTGAAACTTTAGCAGGTTAATAATTGCCAGATATGAATTGGAGCAACTGGATATATCTAGGAGTAGGAATAGCTCTAGGTATAGTTTTCCGTCAGTTATTTGGGCGATGGCTACGCCCACCGCAGGCATTGCCTAATGTTTCATCTAGCTCATCTTCAGTTGCGCCATTAGCTGAACAGGATACGCCACCAATATCGCAACAGCTACAGCAAACGCAACTGGCATACCTGATGGCAAGGGAGATGAGTTTGTTTAAAGCTGGTTTTTTGGCGCGGACTACTCATGAATTGCGATCGCCTTTTAATGGTCTAATTGGCTTACATCAGTTAATTTTGTCAGATTTATGTGAAAATCCAGCTGAAGAGAGAGAATTTATTGCCCAAGCTTATGAGCGATCGCTAAAACTCCTGAAGCTGATGGATGAAATTCTCAACGTTGCCAGAGTTGAACATGGTACCAATAAATTAGATATTGAGCCTAGACCTTTAGCCCAAATTTTGGAGGAGGTTCATGACTTAACTTATATGCTGGCGGCAAATCGCAATTTTCCCTTGCAATTCTTACCCGCCGATCCAGAAATTTATGTTTTGACAGATTATCTCTGGCTCCGCCAAGTATTAATAAGTTTAATAGACACTGCTATAGCTCAGATGGAGGAAGGTAGCATCTCTATTTCTAGTAGCACCCTACTTAAAAATAATTTTGTAAATATTTGGCTGGATGTACCAACCCATGCTATATCCTGGAGCGAGCCGATTGATTTGCTCAAATCTGAATATCTGCCGACTCAAATTGACGAAAAGAACGCTGCTCTTTCTCCAGGAATGAGGCTACTAATCAATCAGACTTTGGTGGAGGTTATGGGAGGAAAGTTGGAAATTCTGCCTTCTACCATTGTGAAGGAACCACTTCAGCAACTTACTAGACTACAAATATCTATCCCCCTAGCGAGTAGTGCTGAGTAGTAGAGACGAAATCCTGCCTCTTGACTACCCTACGACTACTACAATTTTGATACTCAATACTCAGTACTCATTGCTCGGAACTGTTTCGGTGATTCCTGAAGCTGAACTTCTGTAGCAGCAACAAAAACACGGTTAGCTAGGTTGTGTAGCACCATCGTAGTGGTAGTGTTGGGTTGAAAACCAATTTTTTCGTAGAAACCCTGCTGGTGAGTAGTCATCAGGTAAACACGCTCAACAAACCTCATTCGGGGATGATTTAAAACGGTTTCGACTAAATTGCTGCCCAACCCACTATGTTGATACTCTGGATGAATCACGACATCCCAAATTGTGGCGCGATATATGCCATCAGATGTTGCTCTGGCAAAGCCAATGAGTCGATCGCGAAGGCAAACGGAAATTACTGGCTCACTATTGGCAATAGCTATACCTAAATCCTCAATACTGCGTCCCTTTGCCCAAAAAGCGGAAACGTTTAACAGTTCTTGGAGTTGGTAAAGGTCAATTTCAGACTTGCGATCGCTAAATTGAATTTGAAGATCGTTCATGTATGGCATCCACTTCTGGCACTATCTTTGTATATTTAAGTCATATTTTGCTAGAAATTGCTGTACGTGTCTATGTATATGTAACGAGAAAGAAAATTTAGCGACAAACCCACTTCCATAAAGGATGAGTTGCTCCCTGCTGACGTATCCGATAAACTTGTTTTTCTAAACGTTGTTTTTCCTGCTGTGGTAGTCCGAGTAGAATATTCCGACTTTGCCAAACTAAAACCGCAGCAGTCATTCCCAGACAAAAGGCTAGACCGAAGGTAGGCAGTGGATGGTAGAATAATCCAAATCTCACTGCTATCCAGGTAAAATATTGTTCCCACAGAGCAATTTCTGTACGTAGACCCCACAAAGAGACAGGTGCAACTGTGAGCCATAAACAGCCCACAAACAGCCACCTACCATATACTGTCAGCTGATGTAGCCTTTGTACTTGTTGAGCAAACGATGGGTCAGATTTCTCTAAGTCTGGGACGGTAGTTAATGGTTCTTCAGGTTGATCCATAGGGGAATAAAATTGCAAAGCGTGGGTGAGCAATTCAAAATGCCTTCACCCAATTGTGAAATATACACAAGTTTAACTATCCTGGGAACTAGCAGATGTATCAATCGGCTCTGCATTTTCTAGCACCTGAGATTGACCCCTGCGCTCTCGCCACCAAGCAAGGAGAGTACTGGCGACGAAAATACTTGAATATGCACCCATTGTAAATCCAATAATTAAGGCTAGGGCAAAGTTTCTCAGGGTTTCACCACCAAATAGAAACAGAGAAAATAATGTTAGCAAAACGGTTAACGTGGTATTAATCGATCGCGTTAAAGTTTGATTGGTTGCATCATCAACAACTTTGTCAATGCGATCGTTAGGATGTAGATGCAGTATTTCTCGAATGCGATCGTAGATGACGACGGTATCTGTCACCGAGAAACCAGTAATAGTCAAAATAGCAACGACGAAAAGGCTATCAACTTCAATACCTACTACTAATCCTAAGATGGAGAAAACACCCAAGGTAATCAAAACATCATGGAACAAGGCAAGAATTGCGATTACGGCATAGTCCACCTGGAACCGCACACTTAAATAAATAACGATCCCAGCAAAGGAGACAATCAGAGCTAATAGCCCTTGGGTAAATAGCTGACGACCAAGTGTTGGGCCAACGGTGTCAATTTGAGTGACTTTCGGGTTAAAGACTCCAAGTTTTTCACTCAAGGCTGTTTGCAACTGGGTGCGTTCATCGACATTTAATGTCTTTGTGCGAATGGATATTCCCTGTTGTTTTTGACCAACAACTTGGATGCTACTATTATTTAGCTTTTGAGCGTCAATTACTTCTCTGACATTAGAAATTTCAATTGGTTGAGTGCAGCTGTTTGGCTGTGTACAATCGCGTTCAAATTGTAGTCGTGTACCACCAACAAAATCTAAACTGGGACGTAGTGGTGCGCCTAGTTGTTGCCAAGAAATCACCATTGCCACGATGCTAATGATGATTAAGGTGGCAGAAATTGTCCACCAAAGTCTCCGACGTTTGATGACACTAAATTTCATGACTGTACCTCCGCACCAGACTTAATTGACGTTGAGAGATTGGGGCAAAACAACTCTGGCTTACGCAAGTTGGGAAATCCCAATGTTAGAAACAGCAGTGTGCGACTACAAGTAATGGCAGTAAACAAATTCACCCCTAACCCTAGCGCCAATGTCAAAGCAAAGCCTTTAACTAAACCTGCTCCTAAGAAAAATAGTGCTGCACAAGAAATTAATGATGTGACATGACTATCTAAAATGCTAGACCAAGCTCGGTAGAATCCTGACTCTACAGAACGATATAAAGTTTTACCAGCACGTAGTTCTTCGCGGGTACGCTCAAAAATCAATACGTTAGCATCAACTGCCATACCAATACTGAGGATAAACCCAGCAATACCGGGGAGAGTTAATGTAATGCCTAGTAAAGCAAAAGTGGCATAGGTCAATAGTGCATAGATAATCAAAGAAAAGTCGGCAATTAACCCTGGTAGTCGGTAGTAAACTAACATGAAAACTAATACTAACAGCAATCCGCCAATACCAGCGTAAATACTGCGTTGAATACTATCTTTACCTAAACTTGCCCCGACGGTACGGTTTTCAACTATTTCTACTGGTACGGGTAATGCGCCACCGCGTAGCTGTACGCCTAAGTCATTGGCTTGTTGGGCGGTAAATCGTCCTGTAATCACGGCAGAACCGCCAGTAATCCCAGTGGCGGCAAATTCTATACCCACGGTAGGAGCGCTGATGAGTTCATTGTCCAGAAAAACACCAATACTACGCCCAGTACCGGCGAGATTTTTCGTCAAATTGGCAAACAGTTCACCACCCTTTTGGTCGAAGCGAATGGCAACATTCCAGTTGTTACCTTGAGTGGGTTCACCATAAGCATCCTTGAGGTATTTGCCAATTAGTGGTGGATTGGTGCTTTCAAACAATTCTGCGATCGCTTGATTATTTTTCTTTAAATCTTCTTGATTCTTGACAATTGCCGCTTTGTCTGTATTCTTTTTTAACTCATCTTGCTTGGCTTTCAATTCGGCTCTTGATGCTTGAAAAGCAAGTAGTTGAGTTTCTGTATTCGCCTTTTGGGTACGAAATTCTAACTGTGCTGTACCCCCTAGCACCCGTTCAGCTTGCTCTGGATCATTAACTCCTGGTAGTTGCACCAAGATTTTATCTGAGCTAACTGTTTGGATCACTGGCTCAGAAACACCCAAACCATTAATCCGACCTTCGACAACTTTCTTCACACCTTCCAATTCTCGGTCGGTGATTTTGGGAATTTCCGGTGATGGTTTCACCTGAATTGTAAGCTGTGAACCTCCGCGTAAGTCCAGTCCAAGGGGTATTGGAATTGTGGCAATCACCGTAATAGCGGCGATTATCAGGACTAAAATCAAAATTAATAGCGATCGCTGTCTTTGCATACCATAACTCGCGACTGACAAACGCTATAATAGCGCTCTTTTGAGGAGTTATGAGCAAGTATTGGGTACTGGGGAAGGTGGGCCCCCTCTGGGGATAAGGGTTAATGGGGATTGGGCACAAGAGGCAGAGAAAAAACTTACTGCAACTTCTCCTCTGCTCCCCTGCTCCCCTGCTCCCCTGCTCCCCTGCTCCCCTAGTCCCCAGTCCCCAGTCCCCAATCCCTAAACTCGCAACGCTACCATTTTTTCCACAGCTTCTACTATTTGCTCTGGTTGGACGATTGTCAGCCGCTCCAGATTGCCGTTATAGGGTGTGGGAATATCTTGGGAAGAAAGCCGCAGTACTGGCGCATCTAATTCATCGAATAAGCGATCGTTTATTGAGGCGATGACTTCTGCTCCAATACCCGCAGTTCGCATGGATTCTTCCACAACAATGACTTTATGAGTTTTACGTATGGATGCACCAATGGTATCAAAATCTAATGGTTTGAGAGATATTAAATCGATAACTTCTGGATCGTATCCTTGTTTTTCAAGAGTTTTGACTGCTTGCACGACATGATGGCGCATCCGCGAGTAAGTAATAATTGTCACATCTTTTCCCGGACGGACAATTTCTGCTTTATCCAGAGGTAGTAAGTATTCTTCTTCTGGTAAATCTTCTTTTAAGTTGTAAAGCAGAACGTGTTCAAAGAACAACACTGGATTATCATTGCGGATAGCGGATTTCAGTAGTCCTTTGGCGTTTCTTGGTGTGGAGCAGGCAACAATTTTCAACCCTGGCACAGCTTGAAAGTAAGTTTCTAATCGTTGAGAATGTTCTGCGCCTAGCTGTCTTCCAACACCGCCAGGGCCGCGAATTACCATCGGAATTTTAAAGTTACCGCCAGAGGTATAGCGTAGCATTCCAGCGTTGTTGGCTATTTGGTTGAAGGCGAGCAGTAAAAAGCCCATATTCATGCCTTCAATAATCGGACGCAAGCCAGTCATTGCGGCTCCCACAGCCATACCTGTAAAGCTATTTTCAGCGATGGGGGTGTCTAGAACGCGGAGTTCGCCATATTTTTGGTACAGGTCTTTGGTAACTTTATAGGAACCGCCGTAGTGTCCAACATCTTCACCGAGAACGAATACGCTGGAGTCACGTGCCATTTCTTCGTCAATGGCTTCCCGTAAGGCGTTGAAGAATAGTGTTTCTGCCATTTAGACCTTTTAGTACGATTATGGTTTTAGAATTTTATCGTGCCGCTGTCGTAAATACAGTGAGCGATCGCACTAGTTAGAGTTTAAGTTATTTAAACGAATCGCCCCAAGGTAGAGCGAGTAATTGCCATCAAGTGAATTCCTGTTTGCGGGGAGTCCGCCTGGGCGGACTTAAGTTTGTGTCGCTGCGATTAGAAATCGCCAGGTATATTTGCTCTAGTCAAGTAACCACATCTCATTAGAACTATCAGGATATTCATTTGGTTGATTTTGTGGTTGATTTTGAGCTAGTGTTTCCGATGACCGATGTGATTTCTTGTAGTTAAGTGGATTGTAGTGGTCTTTTTTTACTGATTTGATCGCACTAGTCTCTTTGACAGCTACAGCAAGTTGAGATTTTTCTTCTGCTGTTTGTTTTAAAGTCTTAATTTCTTCTATCAGCTGGGAGTTTGCTTCTGCAAGTTGCAATGCTGCTTTTTTGGTTTCTTCAAGTTCTTTTGTTAGCTGTTCTAGTAATGATGTTTGCTCTGATGCAAAGGTTTTTTGTTTAGATAATTTTGATTGCAAATCAGTAATTTCTTGTCCAAGAGATGCTTCTTTTTTGTGGCTTGTTTCTAGATTACTTGTCAACTCTTTGACAGTTGCTTCTAAATCAGCCTTAGTAGGACTTGTGCGCTTAGTAGAAGTTGGCTCAAGTGGTTGTCCTAACGATTCTTCATCATCTGAAGCTTCTTCGACAATTTTTTCTGCTGTAACTTCGATCGCAGATTCACCTTCTGGGGGTGTAAATTTTTGCGCCTCTTCTTGTAGTAAGTCAGAGAGACTTTGTTTCCTAGCCATTATTCTTTTCTCCAATCACGCTGTAATTCATCAGCTGCACGGCGGTAGTCTAATTCCGCCTCCCGTGCGTTTCCTCCTCGCCATTGAGTAATCGCTACACCTTCTAGTGCTGCTCGTTCATGAGCTTTATAAGCACGGATAAAGGTATTACAAGTAGGAATACCTAAGCGAGTAAGAGTGTTTTTTGCTTCTTGCGCTTCCCCCAGACTGCGCGTATCGACTTTGGTGAGCAATACCCGATGGGGGATTCCCACGGGGATGACGGCTTCCTTGACTGTTTCCACGAGGATTGCTAAATCCATTGCGGCTGGGGGTGTAGGCAAAACCAGATAATTTGCGATCGCAACTACCGCCACTAATGCTTCAGAGCGCAGGGCGGGAGGTGTATCCACCACTACTAAATCGTAACCTGTTATCTTTCCTAAATCACGTAAAAGTGTGGGATCGGTTTCTTGAGATAAATCAAATCCCATTCCCTGTTGACTGCGCCCAAACCACCAACTAGCAGAACCTTGAATATCTGCGTCAATCAACAGCACCTTTTTTTTCTTCGCAAAGTTTGCAGCCAGATTGACTGCGGTAGTCGTTTTACCGACTCCTCCTTTACCGTTAAGAATAGCGATGATTTTTGGCACTGCTTTAGTTAGAAGAAGGGAGTGGGGAAGGTGGGGCCCCCTCTGGGGATAAGGGGTAATGGGGAGTGGGGAGTAGAGGGAAAAATATTTTTCATATTTGGTCGTGGGATTTTTTGATGAAGGACTGACTTAAAAGAGTGTTGAGTACTGAGTTAGTTATTAGAAGTTATTAGTTATTATCCTTTTTTCCACTCCTACTCCCCACTCCTTACTCCCTATTCTCCATTGATTGAATATACAGCTTTCTGTAACCTATAAGTAACATGAAAACTCGTAACAATAAAATTCAGAAGCCATTAACTCCACAAAGTCCGATGACAACTACTTACAATCTGCCTGATGGGCCTCAAATGCCGCGCTGGCTAAGAATGATCAAGTTTATTAGCCAACCAGTCAAATATGTGGATGATTTTGCCAAAATCTATGGTGACACTTTCACAATCAGGAGTGTTCACTCAGATAATCATCTGGTGTATTTTAGTCAACCCCAAGCACTGGAGCAGATTTTTACTGCTGATTCCAGCCATTTTGAGGTGGGAAGGGGGAACATAGGGCTAAGATTTTTGCTTGGCGATCGCTCCTTTATGTTATCAGATGGCGATCGCCACCAACGGCAACGGCAATTATTAGCTCCACCTTTTCATGGCGAAAGGATGCGGGCTTACGGCGAGGAAATTCGGGAAATCACCCGACAGGTAAGTAATGAATGGCAAATTGGTAAACCTTTTAACATCCGTGAGTCGATGCAAGAAATTACCTTGCGTGTTATTCTGCGGGTTGTATTTGGTTTGAATGAAGGACAGCTGTTTGAAGAACTGAGGCGATCGCTAAGTGACTTATTAGACTTCATTAGTTCGCCGATAATGTCTAGCGCCATCTTCTTCCGGTTCATGCAAAAAGATTTTGGTGCGTGGAGTCCGTGGGGTTGGATTCTACAACAACGGCAAAAAATTGATCGACTTATTTATGCTTTGCTTCAAGAACGTCGGGCTGAATCTGAACAAAATCGGCAAGATATCTTAAGTTTGATGATGGCGGCTCGTTATGACGATGGTCAAGGGATGTCAGATGAAGAATTACACGACGAGTTAATGACATTGCTAGTTGCAGGACATGAAACTACCGCTTCTGCATTGACATGGGCTTTTTACTGGATTGACCATTTACCAGAGGTGCGTGAGAAGTTGCTAGAAGAACTCAACACCATTGGAGTTAACCCCGATTTGAGTAATGTGGCTAAATTGCCCTATTTAACAGCAGTTTGCCAAGAAACATTGCGAATTTACCCAATTGCCATGAATGCTTTCTGGCGGGTTGTGAAAACCCCAATTACAATTATGGGCTACGAACTGCGAGAGGGAACGGCAATAATCCCCAGTATTTATTTAGCCCACCATCGGGAAGAAGTTTACCCACAATCCAAGCAGTTTAAACCAGAACGCTTTTTAGAAAGACAATATTCACCTTATGAATATTTACCCTTTGGTGGTGGTAATCGTCGCTGTATTGGGATGGCATTTGCTCAGTATGAAATGAAAATCGTCTTGGCAAGTATTTTGTCAGAATTTCAAGTATCGCTAGTAAATAAACGTCTTGTACGTCCTGTGCGCCGTGGTTTAACTTTAGCTGCACCCGCCGGAATGCGGATGATTGCAACGCCTCAAGTTAAGCGTGCAAATCCAATTGTTGCCTCTACTTTAAGTTGATTTACTGAAGTGAAGCTATGCTGAAAGCAATAACTTTTATTCTCTAACAACATGGGTCAAATTTCGAGAAAGCAGGGGCAGTAAACGCACTGTATTGGGCACAGGTTTCCTTACGCTTTGATAGAGAAGTTCCCAGCTTTAGCAAAGAGTACGCAACATCAGAGTCACAGGCAGCTTATGATGCTTTAGCAGATATTCAGCTACGCAAACGCTGCCTGTTTCTGAGAGAGTTCGTGAAAAATTCTAGCGTCGAGGTACGCCGCAGTATTATTCCTAGTCTTGTACTAGATCCATTGTTTTATTCCGATGAACTTAGACATCTTATACCAGAAGCAATTGCGATCGCTAAAACTTATCCTGATAGTTATATTCGTCATCGTATCGAGGTGCAATTATGGACAGAAAGTCTACTCCAGCCATTACCCCCGCGAAATTCTAAACATCAAACCTGAAAAATTCCCTTGAATTAAGTAAGTCGGTGAGAAAATTCAATGTATATGAAGAAATATAAATTAACTGTATATCCCTGCACAAGTTATCAAATTTCTATCTAGCAAGCTTTTTGCCTTTTTCCAACCGTCGAACTCACGTTAATTTAGTGATTTTGTGAATATATCCTTTTTATTCAATAAAGATATGGGACGAAAAACTTATTTTGTGATGTAGATAATTCTGTCAATAAGGGTAAAAACGCAGTGATGTTAGCTTACTATCGCCAGATGAATTTCACTGAATTCAATAAAATTAAAGAAAGCCGTATAATTCAGAAGAATTTAATCTACAGTGATTTAACAGAATCACCGTATGGAGATTACCTGTGTATTGATATATGGTGGGGAACAATTGACTTTTTACTCGTTGGGCCAGGAGCCAATAAAAGCAATCCACTCAAAAAACTGATCTTTGGTGGAGTCCCTTTAGATACTGATGATATTTGGTTTGATTTTGGGCCAATACGCTATCTTGAGCCAAATGAAGTTCAAGAAATCTCAGAGCTTCTTGTTAAAATCTCGCCAGAAGTGCTAATTGCCCGATACGATACCGCATCAATGATAGAACATCAAGTACCCCCAGATATTTGGTGGACAGAAAATCAGAGTGAGGTTGTCATCTCAATTAAAAGTTGCTACTCAAAAATAGTGGATTTTTTTCAAAAAGCTGCGAGTAGAAAAAACTATATCCTTGCTTACATCACAGCGTAGTTTCGTTTAATTTTCTCTAAAAATCTGTTTATTTTCTCAGCTAATCTTAGCTATCTTCAGTTTCTCCTCGAAACCAGGAATTCAGAACATCCAGTTAGGCGGGGTTATTACAGGTAGAGTTGATTGTTCTGTGAGGGAAGGCGGAGCCTTTTGGATGGCATTCCCAGTCGGAGACTGGGAACGAGGAGAACGAGGAAATTTAGGTATTGACTAAATACCAATGCTGTAGCGCCAAACGTTGAATTTCGCGCCAGGGAATATTATGTTTTCGGGCTAAGTCTGCACAATCTTCATATTCTGGCTGTACATTTGCAATAACTTTTTCTAGTGATTGCCCTTTCCATGCTATTTTCACACGCACTTTGCCATATTCCGTTTCCACTTGTTGAATTTCTCGTTGTAAAACGGCACGTTGCTGAGTTGTTCGCCGAATGCCCAAGGTTGTAGTTTCGCGGAAGATAACGGCTTCACAACTGAGTAAATTTTCTGGATGACAAATCACAGTCAGCAAAATGCCCGGACGCGACTTTTTCATACCGATTGCTTGAGTAAAAACATCCAGCGCACCAGCCGCAAACAACGCCTCAAACGTATAGCCGATCGCTTGTGGATTCAAATCATCAATTTGGGTTTCTAATACCGAGATGGTTTCCAAATTTGAGCTAGTATCTTCAGAATCACTGAAATTTGACGGTAAACTTGCACTTTCACCCAACCAGAGGCGTAAAATATTTGGAATGGGTAAATTTATGGTTCCTGCTCCCAGTCCTACCTGCTTGATAGCGATCGCAGGTGGTGAACCAAAATCTCTTGCCAAAGTAGTAGCGATCGCGGCTCCTGTTGGTGTTACTAATTCTCTATCAATGCCATTGCTATAAACTGGACAACCCCGCATTTCCCACAGCTTTAATACCGCTGGGACTGGTACTGCCATCTGACCATGTGCAGCCCGAACAGTGCCGCCACCAGTCGGAAACGCCGAGCAATAAAGTAGGGGCAATCCTTCATCATTGCTCGCAATCCCCAACCAATCCAACCCCAGGCAAGTACCCACAATATCTACGATCGCATCTATAGCACCCACTTCATGAAAATGAACTTTTTCAGGTGAAATGCCATGCACCGCCCCTTCTGCCACCGCTAGCTGTCGGAATACCGCCAAACTCCAAGCTTCTGCCCTTGATGGCAACCCCGCTTTGAGAATCATCTGCTCTATTTCTGGCAAGTGGCGTGTGTGATGGTGACTGTGTTCGCCATCGTGGTGATGGTGGTGATGATCGTGTACTAAATCCACATGGATTTTAGTCGCCTGTTGACCATTCCGTTGGACAAATTCTGCCCTTAACTGATATTCCTGTTCAATACCCAACCCATTAAGTTTTTCAATTAAATACTCCACAGGAACACCCAAACTTACCAAAGCACCCAGGCACATATCACCAGAAATTCCTGTCGGACATTGAAGATAAGCGATTTTATTCATAAAAATTTGTCATTTGTCATTTGTCATTTGTCATTGGGGATTGAGCATTGGGCATTGGGCATTGGTTATTAATATTTTCTCCTCTGCTCCCCTGCCTCCCCTGCCTCCCCTGCCCCCCTGCCCCCCTGCCTCTCCTGCCCCCTGCCCCAATCTCCGTTCTATGGCAAAAATTTTCCCAGTTCATCCGGATAATCCTCAAACTCGCCGAATAGAGGAAATAAAGTCGGCGCTCTCTAGTGGCGCAGTCATGCTTTACCCTACTGATACAGTCTATGCCATCGGTTGTGATTTAAATGCCAAGTCGGCGGTAGAACGAGTGCGGCAAATTAAACAGCTAGCAAACGATAAACCATTGACATTTTTATGTCCCTCGCTTTCAAATGTGGCAACTTATGCCTTCGTAAGTGACACAGCTTATCGGATTATGAAACGCCTGATTCCAGGGCCATACACGTTTTTGCTCCCAGCTACGAAGTTAGTACCGAGATTGGTACAAAGCCCCAAGCGGAAAACTACTGGAATTAGAGTACCAAACCATACTGTGTGTTTGGAGTTGCTGGCAGCCTTGGGCAATCCGATTATTTCAACTTCAGCACATCTGCCACCAGATGAAGCAGACAATGGCATGATTCGGATAGATCCAGAAATTGTTCAGTCGCGGGTAGAGTTATTCGATCGTTTGGACAAGTTGGTAGACATAATTGTAGACACTGGCGAGGAACCTACTTATGAAGTATCTACCATCTTGGATATGACTGGAGACGAAGCAGCAATTATACGGAGGGGTTTAGGTTGGGAAACAGCAGCAGCATGGGTATAAGAATTCCACTTCACAGGCGCACCTCTCCGTTTCGGAAATTGTGATAAAAATAACTCCAGTTTTAAAATTGTCATATTTAAAAGCGATGTCTAGGATGGGCTGTTCGGTGAAACAGTGGATATAAGAGGATGGTGGCAAAACTTGGCACAGTAAGGTATTTGACAACTTTAAGAAAATAGCGGGTACTCGTGTGCCAGCGTTGAGATGGTGGCTTGTGAAGGAAACCGACACATTGCCATAACTGTAACTCTTTCGTATTTCCTATAGTTTTGATATATGAGCTTTAGATGTGAGCATTATATACGGCAAGTCTTGATGGATGAATGCCTAAAGATTCACAAGCTTTGGACAGCTTTTATTGCTGTGTCTGCGTTGTAATTACGGTGCAATACTACTACCTGGAAAAGTCATGAAATCTAACGTCGTCAATCTACCAAACTCTACACCCATTTTTGAGAACCACGTTTCGACTGAAGAATTTTCAGATAGCAGCAGTGATACCTTAATTGAATTGCTGTGTGAGGAAATGCAAGCGCAAGTGAAAGCAACGCCCAAGTGCGTAGAAGCTTTAGCAAAGCGCATAGCCGTAGAAGTAGAACGCATTTGCGATAAAAGCTCCCGCATTCAAACATCTGGGGAAATCAAGTCCTGGCAGATGACGTTGGGAAGGCATCGTATGCAAAAATGCTTACGTTACTACCAACTGGGTTCCAAACAAGGACGGGTGGAATTACATAGCAATTTGGGTGCTATGGTTTACCGCCATGTAACGATGTCCGGCTCTGAGTTGGGCTTTGATGCTCGTTACAGCCTGATTGAAGATTTTTTACAAGCATTTTATATAGAAGCGATTAAAGCTTTTCGTAGAGAAAACGAACTACCAGAGAATCACACGCCGCGTACTCAGCTGCAATTAGCTGAATATATGGCTTTTACAGAACAGTATGCCAAACGCCGGATCAATTTACCTGGTGGTGCAAATCAGCAATTGATTATCTTGCGCGCCCAAGGTTTTGCCCGTCGTCAGCCCCAAGAAACGACTGTAGATATTGAACTGGCGGTAGAATCTGCTAAGGGTGAAGAAGCAGAATCTTACCAGCGTAACTCGGCGGTGCAACAGCTGCGATCGCAAATGGTTGCTCAAACTAATTTCGATCCATCTGAAGAATCAGAACGCGATCGCGTCATCACAGAATTGATGAAATACCTGGAGTCTCAAGGTCAATCTGATTGTATGAACTACCTCAGCTTGAAACTTCAAGACCTTTCAGCCCCAGAAATTGACCAAATTCTCGGTTTAACCAGCCGTCAGCGTGATTATCTCCAACAACGCTTTAAATACCACGTCGAAAAGTTTGCCAAGCAACACCACTGGCAATTAGTACATCAATGGTTAGGTGCAGGTTTAGAGCAAAAATTGGGTTTATCTTCCCAACAGTGGGAAATCTTTGTGAATCAACTTACAGAACAGCAACAGCAAATATTACAGTTAAAAACTGCACGGGAAAACGACGTTGCGATCGCCAAAGCCATCAAATGCACCCCCAAACAGCTGCAAAAACGCTGGACTCAACTTTTAGAAATCGCATGGTCTATCCGCAACGGTCATACTGAAGCCCAGACAGGCTAAAATAAAGGTGAATAAAATATAGAGAAGACCATGAACCCAGTATTTCCCGAACTCTCTAGTCTTTCGAGAGCGGAAAAACTCCAACTGGTAGAAGACTTATGGGATGAAATTGCCGCTACACCAGCAGCACTCCCAGTTTTAGATTGGCAGAAACAAGAACTAGCCCGTCGCAAAGCCGAATATCTGCAAAATCCAGCCATTGGCAACTGTTGGGAAGATGTAAAAGCCAGAATCTATCAACGGCATGGCTAGAAACTTAACTATCCTTACAGCCGCAGAACTGGACATTATTGAAGCTTATGACTGGTACGAGGGGCGCGAATTAGGGTTAGGCGCTGAGTTCCTACGCTGTATTGATGCCTGCCTGAATTTAATTCAGCGTCACCCCAGCACATACCAGATTGTTCATGAAACCTATCGCCGCGCTACAATTAGGCGTTTTCCCTACGTCGTCTTTTACGAGTTTAATGAACAGGAGATTATTATCTACGCAGTTTTCCACTGTTCCCAAGACCCAGAAAAATGGCGTAGTCGCTTGCAATAGTTGGTCTTTGAGACTAAAGAGAAATCCATTATTTTAACTATTACCTGAATTAGTAACTCGTTCATAATCGAAATTATTAATACATTTGTATTTGTTTAGTACAAAAATACCAATAAAATCGGATTTTTTACTTGTCAATCCAACCTTGTTTAGTCAAAATCAAAAATTCATATTAAGCAACTGACCTTTTTTTACTACTTCTGTGAAATCCTATAATAAGCAGGACTTTTGGCAGAGGGATTGAAGATGGCTCTGACTCAAGGCGGACGGGCAAACAAGTCTGGGAATATTTTAGAAGCAAATGTAGAAGCAATCTTGCATGGGCATAATTATTTCCAAGTAGGAAACTATGTCCAAAAAGAATTTATATTAAATGCTACTTTATTACCAAAACGTTATGGCAAAGAAGTTTATATTGGAACTGGAATTTATCATACCTATTTGAAGGTTGATTTTTATGTTGTTGGCTCATCTGCAATGCCATCTGGTTTGATTTTCGAGTGCAAATGGCAAGAAAGCCCCGGTTCTGTTGATGAAAAGTTTCCTTACTTGAATATGAACATCGAGAATTATTACCCTGCACCGACTATTGTAATTTTAGGCGGTGAAGGTATGCGAGAGGGCGCAAGCAAATGGCTGAAAGCAAGAGTTAATGATAACCATAATTTATTAGCAGTTTATAGTTTGGATAGATTTATTGCATGGTCAAACAACCATCTCTAATAAGACGTAATTAAAAATTCTGAAATTGTCCCTCGATTTTCTATATTAGAGTTAATTGTTCGTGCTGCTTGTATTGTGTGTATTTTAAAACCAATTTCTCTATAAATGTCTTCGATCTCCTTACAATAAGAGTTGGATACCATAACTCTGACACCTCGGCTTGCTAACGCCGCACAAATATTTCTCAAATCTTTTTGATCATCCTCACTAAAACAGTGGCGACTGTAAGCTGTAAAATAGCTAGTTTTACTAATAGGATAGTACGGTGGATCAAAATAAACAAAATCATCACTGCTGTTTGCATAATCTAGTACTTCCTTAAAATCTGCTGTTTTGACCTCAGCCCTAGAAAGTGCTTGGGATGCTGAACCCAGTAAATCTATTTGACAAATTTTGGGATTTTCATATCTACCTAATGGTACATTGAATGTACCTCGTGAATTTACTCTATAAAGTCCATTGAAACAGGTTCTATTAAGATAAATTAAACGAGCGGCTCTTTCAATATCTCTATTGTAACTTTCATCTCTTACCTTGTAGTAGTACTGATTTTTATCTTTACTATTTTTGCTTTTACCACCATTTTCTTTATAGAAATTAGCATATTCAATATGTTGTTTTTCATGCTCTTGTAGTATTAATATTAAATCGCTTAAGTTCTTTTGAATACATTGATATGTATTAATTAATTCTTCATTAATATCAGTTAGATATGAAGATTCGATTGTTGAGTATCGATTTACTAAATAGAAAAACAAAGCGCCGCTGCCTAAAAATGGTTCATAGTAACGCTTAACGTTCTCAATATTTGGGGGCAAATATTTAATATATTTGTGAATTAATTTACTTTTACCGCCAGCCCATTTGAGGAACGGACGATAACAACTTTTATCATTGAGTTGAGTTAGCATTACTATTAATTTAATAAAATGGAAAACAACATGGTGTTAATGAGAGATTATATTTTATATTAGTATGGTGCGACAAAAGCAACACGTATTAGAATAAAGTCATGAAAAAAAGGTAAAATAGACCACCTGAATTATAATAGAGGAGTATAAATTCAGATGTTTGACGGATTTTGGGATAATGTCTTTCGCTACCCTCGGTACTTAATTACTATCGTCTTAGGCTTGTTTTTAAACACCTTTGCGCCATTAGTGCCACTGTTGAAACGCCCTGTCACCTCGATCGCTATCTTGGGTTTATTGGTGAGCAGTCTAGTCTTTCTGACTTTCACTCTACGGGCAATGCTGGGCTTGAGTGCAATCTAGACTAGCGTTGATCGGGGCTATGCCCCACAGACGGTTGCTCTTGGCGTTGCTCGCGCTAAGTACTGTCTACCCAACCTGCATCTATTTTTGTCGTACAACCTCTGTGATGAGGCGAAATTTTTATGGCTACAAATCGTCGGGTTTCCCGCGTTGCTGAACTGATCAAACGGGAAGTTAGCCAAATGCTACTCAACGGCATTAAGGATGACCGTGTGGGTACTGGAATGGTTAGTGTTACTGATGTTGATGTTTCTGGCGATCTCCAACACGCCAAAATCTACGTCAGTATCTATGGAACAGATGAAGCGAAAGTAGAAACAATGGCAGGCTTAAAGTCGGCCACCGGTTACGTCCGCAGCGAACTTGGGGCGCGGGTACGGCTACGTCGGACACCAGAAGTGATATTTCTCGAAGATCGCTCCATAGAACGCGGTAATAAAGTATTGGCACTGCTAAATCAACTTAATCACGATCGCCCGCCAGAAAATCTCGTAGCAGTAGAAGACAGCACTGTTCAAAATGATGATGAATTCTCCGAATAAGTAACTAAAACAACAATGTAACTTTAGAACAATTAACCTCAGCAAATCCGCCAAACACTTTACAGACGTGACGAGATCGCGTCTGTTTTAATGTAACCATAGCTTAATTCAGGGATTCAGTACTTATCTTGGCTTTCGTCTCTACTCTAGTGTTTTCCCTTCTCCTACTCCCACAGCGATTAGATATTGTTTGATTTGGAATTGCCTGACTCCAGCCCCTTGCAGATGTTTATCTAAGGAAAACTGTTGAATGTAAGTGCTGAAAATAACCTAAAATAATTACGATTTTACTTAAGAAATTGTTAACAGATACTATGGTTAAAGCCTTCGTAGTATACTTTAGCCGTTATGTTTTGCAACAGTTTATACCCTAGTAACTGACAAATATTATTGTGTTGTTTACCCTTAGATGAATACCCGCAGTTATAGATCAAGCTTTAAGGTGATTATTTGATATGTAAGTGAATCGCGATATAAACTCTTTCCACCCACCAAACTTGCCTAAATACAGTAATGGCAAGACTTTCAGACTTGTGGCATCAAAGTCATACAGCTACATAAGCAGGTTTAGTTAACTACTCGGAATTTTTTTTTGTAAAGCGGATTTGAGGGAAATGTCAGGATTCGTTGACTTTCTTAACATTTCTTGAGATAATTTCAGGAGATGTAGCGTCAAAATAAAAATAGTTCCGTATAGCAAACTACAAAATCCTAGCCACAAGTCTAATTTCTGTAATGTTTGTTCCTAATTATTAACGGGAACACTATCGTAAGTGTTAATTTGTGAGTAAAAAACATGAGTGTGAATACGGTGCCTTCTATCAATTACTACTCTCTAGATGTGATTCAAGACGAAGCACGCCGACTGGTGCAAAAGGGAATGGTTAGCCGGCAACAGCCAATATATAGCCTCTGCCAATACATTCCAGCTAGAGAGTGGGTTTGCGTTGAATGTGAATTAGAGAAATGTGACTTTTTGTTACGCGATCGCATTGGCGACCTAATTGGTCGTGAACAGTGGGACAACGACTAATCAATTTTTGATTTCGGATTTCGGATTGGGAGCTTATTTTCGATGTGTGAATGTCACCATTAACGATTCGACAACCAATCTGGGGGATAATCTCTGGTTTTTGATGAGCATTGCCCTATACAGAATCTTGAGTTTTTGATTAACACAGAAGCATTTGAGTCTGAATTTATACAGCTTTTCAAGTTAAAGAAGGCAATCTGGTGTCTTTGCTTGAATTTAGTATGTAGATTCTGCGAAGTTCCTACATTGCTCCGATAGAAGTGTAGGAACTCCAATTTTGACTCGCAATTTGCATCCCTTACTTGAGGGAAGCGATAGTCTGCTTGCTGTTAAAAGCCAAAATCAGCCCTGAAAAGTTTGCTAAGTCAGGCGCTAACCATCACCAGTTGCCAGAAAACAGGGAACCTCCGCAAGCAACTGGCTCAACTTTGGCAAAATTCAAAATTTGTTTGTATAGTATTTTTCTAAAAAAATCTCGGCAAGCATAAAAAAATCACCTTGACATTTATTGGGGGAAGGTTCAAGTCCCATCTCTCATAGGTAGCTCCCCCTCATGCCTTCTGCCGATGCTCTCTAAGAGATGCTAAAAGCGTAGCTTGCTTCCCTGTGAGGGTATCCTGCCTTCTGCTTCCTTTACTTGACTATTATCCTACTTGCTCTAAATATTGATTAATGTCTTCAATGATGCGAGTAAGTTCAGCTTCAGTAGTCAAGCGGATATTAATGTTGCGGACAGTTAGCAAAACTTTGGCTGCGAAGGGTGTTGGCCAGATATTAGGATTACAAAAAACTTCTAAAAATACTTCACCCGTGTAACGATACTCTAGGGGAGGCTGGGGAGTGACTCTACCACCGCCAGGAGTGGGTTTAGCGGCGACAGCTTTCAAGCGCTCCATTAGTTGATCTGTTGCTGTCTTTAACTCTCGTGCTGCTTGGGGTGAAAAACTAAAGGAGACTGAACCTTCAATTAGGTTTAATGTTAGAGGAGTTGAAGACATATCTTTTTTATTAAAACTTCTTGATAAGTACTAATATTACCGGAAGAAGGGATCTGAATCCCATTCTCATTAGTTTTCCGTATTTTCTAGATTTATTAAAAAAAGTTAATGAAAGCTAGACATTTTGATACAGAAACGGTGAGGTTAGAAGCTCTCCGCCAGTATCAAATTCTTGACACTGAACCTGAAGAAGCCTACGACAATCTTGCTCAGTTAGCAGCATTTATTTGCGATACTCCTATATCCTTAGTAAATTTCATTGATGAAAACCGTCAATG
Source organism: Nostoc sp. (assembly GCF_036916655.1). Taxonomy (GTDB): domain Bacteria; phylum Cyanobacteriota; class Cyanobacteriia; order Cyanobacteriales; family Nostocaceae; genus Nostoc. Next base: position 109,301 of record NZ_JBALFY010000101.1, on the reverse strand, counting down.
GTTTAAGGCAAAAGTAGGTTTAGATGTATCAGAAATGCCCCGGAATGTTGGGTTGTCTTATCTTTGTCAAGAGCAGCATAATGTTGTGGTGGTTCCTGATACCCTAGCTGATGAAAAATTGGCAAGTAATCCAGTAGTAACTGGCTATCCTTATATACGGTTTTATGCAGGTGTACCCTTAATTACTCCAATGGGAGATATGCTAGGAACCCTGTGCGTAATTGACCAAGTTCCTCGACAAATAAGCCAAAAACAAATAGAGGCGCTTGTAGCTCTAAGTCGCCTGGTAATCGACCAACTAGAACTCAGGCGTCATGAAGGACTACGAGAAAGTGAAGAACGTTGGCAATTAGCATTACATGGTAATAATGATGGTATTTGGGATTGGAATCTCAAGACTAATGAAGTGTTCTTCTCAACTCAATGGAAGGAAATGCTCGGCTATAAAGACCACGAAGTTTCCAACTGTTGGGATGAATGGACAAAACGAATCCATCCCGATGAGCGAGATTCGGTACTCCAAGCCTTCCAAGACCACTTTGCCAAGAAAACACCGTTTTACATCTGTGAATATCGAGTCCAGTGCCAAGACGGCAGCTATAAATGGATTCTAGATCGAGGACAGGCACTTTGGGACGCATTGGGTGATGTGGTGCGGATGGTGGGTTCTTATACTGATATCACAGATCGCAAGCTGGCAGATGAAGAATTAAAACGGCAAAATATGCGATCGCAATTATTTGCCGAAATCACCCTGAAAATTCGAGAATCTTTACAAATAGATGAAATTCTTCAAACCTCGGTGACGGAGGTACAAAAATTACTACAAGCTGACCGGGTGTTAATTTTTCGACTGGACACTGACGGCTCAGGAACAGTGGTACAAGAAGCTGTGTTGCCTGGTTGGCCGGTAATTCTAGGAGAAAATATTTTTGATCCCTGCTTTAAAGAACAATATCTAGAAAGATATCGTCAGGGAAGAGTCAGTGCGATTGAAGACATTGAAGCCGCTCATATCCAACCATGCCATCGAAAATTTCTTCAGCAATTTGCTGTCAGAGCGAATTTGGTAGTGCCGATTCTGATCAGAGATGGCATTTGGGGCTTGTTGCTAGCTCATCAGTGTGCCGCACCTCGACAGTGGAATAACTTTGAGACGGAGTTGTTACAGCAACTAGGAAACCAAATTGGCATTGCTTTATCTCAAGCGCAACTATTAGAAAAAGAAACCCAGCAAACTCAGGAACTTGCTCGTTCTAATGCTGAATTGGAACAATTTGCATATATTGCTTCCCATGACTTGCAAGAGCCGTTGCGGATGGTAACTAGTTATTTACAACTACTAGAGCGAAGATACAAAAACCAACTAGATACCAATGCCGACCAGTTTATCACCTACGCAGTTGATGGGGCGCGGCGGATGCAGACCTTGATCAACGATTTGTTGAACTATTCCCGCGTCAGCACTCGTGGACAACCCTTTATGCTGGTTGATTGTAATGTAATCTTAGAGCAGGCGATCGCTAATCTCCAACTGGCGATCGCAGATAGTAGAGCAGTTGTCACCTATGATACCCTACCTCAAGTGATGGCTGATGCTACTCAATTGACACAAGTACTTCAAAATCTCATTGCCAACGCGATTAAATTTTGCCAAAATCAGCAGCCACGAATTCATATTGGAGTGGGGAGTGGGGACTGGGTACTGGCGGAGGCAGGGGATGCAGGCGAGGCAGGGGAGGCAGGGGGAGAAATAAACAATGCCCAATCCCCAATCCCCAATCCCCAGTCCCCAATCCCCAATCCCCAGTCCCCAATCCCCAATCCCCAGTCCCCAATCCCCAATCCCCAATCCCCAATCCCCACTCAAAACCAATTTTTATTCTGGGTGCGTGATAATGGAATTGGTTTAGAATCCCAGTATGCTGAACGTATTTTTATAATTTTTCAGCGTTTGCACGGTAGAGACAAGTATCCTGGTACTGGAATTGGTCTGGCAATTTGTAAGAAAATTATCGAACGCCACAGCGGCCGAATCTGGGTTGAGTCGAAACCGGGCCAAGGCTCGACTTTCTACTTCACAATTCCAGATAGAGCAGGTAAGCAATGGTAAGCACCATAATAGCAATTATGCCTATTGAGGTTTTGTTAGTAGAGGATAATCCTGGCGATGTCCAACTTACACGCATCGCCCTAGAAGATAGCAAAATCTCGATTCACTTGAATGTGGTCGAAGATGGTGTCGAGGCAATGGCTTTCTTGCGAAAACAAGAAAAATATGCTAAAGTAACCCATCCAGATATTATACTGCTCGATTTAAACCTGCCGAGAAAAGATGGACGGGAAGTATTAGCAGAAATTAAAGGAGATGAAAACCTCAAACGAATTCCTGTAGTAGTTTTGACAACTTCTCAAGCTGAAGAAGATATTCTCAAAGCCTATAACCTTTCTGCCAACTGTTATATAACTAAGCCTGTAGATTTCGATCAATTCGTTAAAATTGTCCAATCAATAGAAAATTTTTGGTTTGCGATCGTAAAACTGCCACCGGAGTAGTGGAAATGGCAGGTGAAAATATAAAAGTTTTGTTAGTAGAAGACAACCCTGGTGATGTCTTATTGTTACAAGAGTTATTCAAGGAAGTTACCACAGTTGTAGTTGAGTTGATGCCCGTTGAGCGGCTTTATGAAGCAGTCAACTACCTAACAAATGAAATTTTTGATGTAATTTTGTTAGACCTCTCGCTGCCAGATAGCCAGGGATTGCAAACCTTTGTCATCGCTCACAATCAAGCAAAAGCAACTCCAATCATTGTACTGACGGGTATAAATGATGAAACCCTGGCAACGAGAGCAATGCAACAAGGAGCGCAAGATTATTTAGTGAAAGGGCAAGTAACTGGCGACTTGCTGGTGCGGTCTATGCGTTATGCTATCGAACGTCAACAGGCAGATAACGCACTGCGGCAGAGTGAGGAGCGATTTCGGGTGGCTCTCAAAAACTCTCCAATCTTTGTCTACAACCAGGATAGAGATTTACGGTATACCTGGGTTTACAATCCTCCATCTGGATTGACAGTTGAGAAAATATTGGGCAAACAAGACTTAGACATCATTCCAGTAGAAGATGCTCAACATCTCATCACCATTAAACGTGGGGTTTTGACTACAGGCATAGGAACGCGAGAGGAAGTATCAATTACCATCCAAGATACAACTCGATATTACGATTTAACTGTCGAGCCATTGCGGAATGAAACCCAAGAAATTGTCGGGGTGACATGCGCCAGTATAGATATTAGCGAACGACAAGCTGCGCTACGCGACCAGCAAGCTGCGCTACGCGATCGCAAATTAGCAGAAGAAAAAATCCGCGAACAAGCAGCATTGCTAGATGTCACCACAGATGCCATTTGCGTCCGAGATTTAAACAATCAAATTATCTTCTGGAACAAAGGCGCAGAAACACTTTATGGCTGGCAAGCTACAGAAGCCTGGGGCAAAAATGCTAGTGAGCTTTTGTATGACGAACCTTCACCAGAAGTTGAAGCAGCTCTATTGCAAGTTATTAGTCAAGGTAAATGGCAGGGTGAGTTAACAAAACTTACCAAAACTGACAAAGAAATCCTCGTTGCTAGCCGCTGGAGTCTGATATGCGATGAACAAGGAAAACCCAAATCAATTCTCACCGTTGACACAGATATTACCGAGAAAAAACACTTAGAAGCCCAATTATTTCGCGCCCAACGCCTGGAAAGTATTGGTACTTTAGCTAGCGGCATTGCTCACGACCTCAACAATATCCTGACACCGATTTTGGCCGGAGCGCAACTGCTACCGCTGAAATTTCCCGATGCAGATGAACGGACTCGCCATCTACTGGAAATTTTGGAAATAAACGCTAGACGCGGCGCTGATTTAGTCAAACAAGTGCTGTCCTTTGCGCGGGGTGTAGAAGGGAAGCGGATCACTTTGCAGATCAGACATATAATTGTGGAACTTGGCAAGATTCTAAAAGAGACATTCCCAAAATCCATAGAAATCAGTACTGATGTACCACAAAATTTAGGGATGGTTTCTGGAGATAGCACCCAACTGCATCAAGTGCTGATGAACCTCTGCGTTAACGCCCGCGATGCTATGACTAATGGTGGTACTTTGAGTATCTCTGCCGAGAATCTGTTAATTGATGAAAATTATGCCCGCATGAACTTGGAAGCCAAGGTGGGATTTTACATAGTTATTTCTGTCTCCGATACAGGAATTGGTATTCCTGGGGAAATATTAGATCGAATTTTTGAGCCATTCTTCACCACAAAAGATGTGGGAAAAGGCACAGGATTGGGACTTTCCACTGTACTTGGAATCATTAAAAGTCACGGCGGTTTTGTGAACGTGTATAGCGAACCGGGAACTGGTACTAGTTTTCACGTTTACTTACCAGTCGTCAAGGGAATGGAAGCACTCAGCCCGGAAGATTTGCCACCACAGATAGGACACGAAGAATTGATTTTGGTTGTGGATGATGAAATTGCCATTCAAGAGATTACCAGAACATCACTAGAAGCTCACAACTACAAAATCTTAATTGCCAATGATGGTATTGAAGGGATCGCACTATACGCTCAAAATAGAGACAAAGTTAGTGCCGTACTCATGGATATTATGCTGCCCTCGCTAGATGGTTTAACTGCCATCCGTACCCTGCAAAAAATCAACCCCCAAGTCAAAATTATCGCCAGCAGTGGACTTATGTCTGACAATAAGCTCAGTGCAGCAGCGGCCATTGGTATCAATACATTTTTGTCGAAGCCCTATACAATCAACGAATTATTGCTTTCTTTACAGAAAGTACTATCTTGAGTCAATTAATTACAGCAGTTTTCATGTATTTGAACCACATCTGTCGTAAGGGCACAGCATTGCTCATTGGTGTCAACTTAACAGGAAACGGGCGGTTAGAAACCGCGTTTATACAAACAAAACCCACGGAGGTAGGTTTCATATATCGAGCATCAGTTAACACACTTTTATTACTGATACTCACAGCTTGACTAAATCAATATGCCTCTATTTTTCAAGGTAATTATAAACATAGTAATCTTGGGTGCATTCCTACTCATATCCCATAAAGTTTCGGCACAAGATTGGCGTCCGATTCGCGGTGGCATCCCTTTCGGTATCAGTGGTATGGCTTTGATAGAGCAGCAAAGCAATTCACTAGATTTTTTGATTGTCCATGACAACAAAAAACCAAATCAAGGACGTATGGCAATTGTTAGTATCAAGGGTAAAAATCAACCTGAATATTTTCCATTGAACTGGCCAAGTAACAAACAATTACCCATCGACTTAGAATCTTTAACATCGGTTCCCAACAAATCAAATTCTGATTTTATCGCTTTAAGTAGTTCTGGGAAAGCTTATTATCTAAAATTAGATATATCAACCAAAAATATCTCTATCCTCAAAGAATTTGAGTTACCAGCAATTACCCCAAAAAGTAACTTTGAAGCATTTGGCTTGCAATATATAGATGGTAAATTAGTGGCTATTTGGGGTAATCGTGGAGAGGGAGAAGAAACAGGAACTATTTATTTTGGGGAATTCAACTCAAATACTTTTGAAATTAGCTTTTCCGGTTATGCTAACTTTCAAGTACCATTTCCCAAGGGGAATGTAAGACATATTTCTGATTTAAAAGTAGACCCAGTAGGAATTGTTTACATCACCTCAGCAAGTGATGCAGGGGATGATGGGCCATTTCAGTCAGCGGTATATGTTGCTGGTTACTTGGGATTATGCGATCGCAAAATTACATGGCGACCAAATCCTCAACTTGTTCCTTTCTACCGCTCTGATTACCACAAAATTGAAGGTATAGAACTTGTTCCTGGTGCAGAAGGCGGTGTGGTTGTTGGTACAGATAATGAAAATTTAGGTTCTTATGTATACATTGTGGGTGGAAGTAGCTGAACAATAATTTTGAGAATTGTTGGTTAATTTGCGATCGCATCGTACATACACATATTAAACATTTTGTCAAGTTATTAGTTAGTGGCGATGCCTACGGCGGGCAAAGCCTACGCAACTTAATGTAGGTAGACCATTATCCAATCGATAACGGCCACCGAATTAATTACCCCTACACATTAAATCGGAACAGCATTACATCCCCTTCCTGTACAACATACTCTTTCCCTTCACTGCGAACCAACCCTTTTTCCTTCGCAGCATTCATCGAACCAGTTGTTACCAAATCTTTATAAGCAACAGTTTCAGCGCGAATAAATCCCCGCTCAAAATCACTGTGGATTACACCAGCAGCTTGAGGTGCAGACATTCCCGCATTAATTGTCCAAGCGCGGGTTTCTTTGGGGCCACTAGTAAAATATGTCCGCAAACCTAAAAGTGTGTAAGTTGCCCGAATCAATGATTTCAAACCACCTTCTTCCACACCTAAAGATTCGAGGAAATCAGCTTTATCTGATTCTGGCAATTCCACTAATTCTGCTTCAACTTGAGCCGAAACTATCACAACCTGAGCATTTTCTGTAGCTGCAATTTGCCGTACTTTTTCCACAAAATCATTACCCGTTGCCAACTCATCCTCAGAGACATTGGCAGCATAGATAATCGGTTTATAAGTGAGCAAATCCAGTCCTTTAATAATTACTGCTTCTTCTTCATTTAAGCTCACCTGACGCACCGATTTCCCTTCATTTAAAGCCGCAGCTAATTTTTCTAAGACTGAGACTTCAAACTGTGCATCTTTGCTGGTACGAGCTTGTTTGCGAGTACGGTCAATTCGCCGCTCAATTTGTGATAAATCTGATAAACCCAGTTCTATATTAATGATTTCAATATCTCGCGCTGGATCAACAGAACCAGCAACGTGGATAATATCATCATTCTCAAAACAACGTACCACATGGATGATCGCATCAACTTCCCGGATGTGGGACAGGAATTGATTCCCTAGTCCCTCACCCTGACTTGCACCTTTAACTAAACCGGCAATATCCACAAATTCAACCCGCGCCGGGATAGTTTGTGCCGAACTGGCAATCTTAGCAAGAACATTTAACCGTTCATCCGGTACTGCGACAACGCCGACATTCGGTTCAATCGTGCAAAAAGGGAAGTTAGCTGCTTCTGCCTTGGCATTAGCAACTACAGCATTAAATAAAGTAGATTTTCCGACGTTGGGAAGTCCGACAATTCCGGCTCTTAGCATTTTGGATTTTAGATTTGAGATTTTGGATTACATTACCAAGGTAATCTAAACAGGTTCCGGTATGGTTTGGGGAATTGTCCCTGGAACTGTTTGAGGAATAGGACTAGGTACTGTTTCTGGTACAGGCCCCGGTAACGGTTGAGGAATCGCTGGCCCCGGCACAGGTTCGGGACTAGGTAGCGGACTCGGCCCAGGAGTAGGAATTTGTGGTTCTGGTATAGAAATCGCAGTAGGATTAATCATCGTAAGTCCAAATTAAATTATTCAACCTTCCCACGCTAGATGACAACCTCATCTGTTGGCATCTCCCCAAATAGCTATACCCACGAACACTTCTTTTAACTTGGGAATTGGGAATTGATTATTTCTCCCTGCCCCTTGCCCCTGCTCCCAATCCGCGAATCCAATATTTATTGTACTAAACTACTTATCTATCACCTTTTCCACCACCTCCGGCACTGGATCGTAACCACCTGGATGAAACGGATGACAACGCAAAATCCGCCGAGTTGCCATCCAGCTACCACGCAAGACTCCAAATCGTTCAATTGCTTCAATAGCATACATCGAACAAGTTGGTTGAAAGCGACAAGTTGGGAGAAACAACGGCGAGATAAACATTCGGTAACCTCGAATCAGCCAAATAAATAATAATTTCATTGCAGCTACCCAAATCTTATAAATTAGTAACAGGGGTAAAACTTTTCATTTTGTCGCATCTTTGTTAATTACATTTTCTGACTTCACCTCAATTCCGGTTTTCTGGCTGCAAATTGCGTCGTCTGCAATTTGGGTGTTACTCATCCTCCTGATTGCATGGGTGGTAAACCGCTTTGCCGACAAGCCAGAAATCGTGCGGAAGATAGTCCATATTGGCACTGGTAATGTGATTCTAATCGCTTGGTGGCTAGATATTCCCGCTAGCGTAGGGATTACAGCTTCTATTTTAGCGAGTGCAATCACCTTATTATCCTACCGATTGCCCATTCTTCCTGGTATTAATAGCGTTGGACGGCAAAGCTTAGGGACGTTTTTTTACTCTGTCAGTTTCGGTATTTTAGTCGCCTGGTTCTGGTATTTACAACAACCCCAGTACGCAGCACTAGGAATTTTGGTGATGACTTGGGGAGATGGACTAGCAGCCTTAATTGGGCAACGCTTTGGTAAACATAAGTATAAAGTTTTTGGGACAGAAAAAAGTTGGGAAGGCTCCCTAACTATGATGCTCGTTAGCTATGTTGTCAGTAGTTTGATTTTAGTTGGAACTCAAGGAAACAGTTGGCGAACTTGGGCAGTATCATTGTTAGTAGCAGTTATCGCTACTGGTTTAGAAGCTGTTTCATTTTTGGGTATTGATAATTTGACAGTTCCCTTGGGTAGTGCAGCCCTTGCCTTCTTTTTAAGTCAGTTAATTTTGAATTAGTAACTGCCTTAAGTACTATTTATAATTGAGCAAACACGGTCAAAGTTAAAGGTTTTAAACCATTAACGAGATGGTAAGGGTTTCATACCTCAATTCACATCAGACGTAATTCAGTAATCAGATAGAAGCAAAGGTAAGCTCAGTAGTGGTGGAAAAAATCAAAGCTAACTGTGCTGGTGGTACTGGGGGATGCCTACTTAACAGACGAATCACTAATCATCGGTTGTGTTTTTTTACGTCCCTACAACGATGGTAGCGTTGGGTTAATTCTGCGTAATTCACGTGAGGAATGATTCTAATCCGAGTACGAGGCATAGCTATACACTGATTTTGCTTCTACTAAATAATACTATCTATTGCAACTTGGTATCAGTACAAATTAGTATCAGGCTGAAATTTTTCACCTTCCTATTCGTACAACAACGCCATTTTTGATTGCATTATCAGATTAATGAAACATTAACAAATCCTTAACTTGGCTAATACTTCAAAAAAACTAGGCAAAAAATTATTACGGAATTTGAAATTCCCTAACTCTGAAACCTTGTGAAAATGGGAATTAACAATTACTGCTCATCTGGGTGATTGCTAGAACGGCGTTAAATCGTTCTGAATATATTTTTGCTACATCAGAAGTGATTATAAAGATTTGGTAAAGCAAGATTCAGCCTACTTGCATTGCTTACGTTGTTATTGATTTAATCAAATTTGTGCTTCCCAATAACCAGCAAAATCACGTAAAACCCACTGCAAGCATTTAATACCCGCGCATATTTGTAATCAATATCTGTGAATATATTTCGCTCTATCTCTTCAATGCTCTCAATGGGTTGATTCTTGGAGTCTTTGATAAATGCTAGGCGAGAGCCATTGCCAAAAGAAGTAGCCCTTGAATTCAGAATTTTTGCAGATTTTTGAAATTACAAGCCATTTTTCTAATTTAGTTACACACAATGAAGAAAACGCTTTTTGGGGTGTTGACAACGGCCATTGTTAGCAACACTCTGATTCCTGGTGTCCAAGCAATCAGTCTCGGAAATACAACTGCCCGCTTTAGTCATGTTTTGATTATTTCGATTGATGGATTGCACAACTCCGATCTATCAGTTGCTAATCTGCAATCTTCTTTGAAAAATATCAAGCGGTTGCAGAGAGAAGGTGTGACATACACTAATGCTTTCGCTTCTGCACCATCAGATTCCTTTCCTGGGGAGCTAAACTATATCACTGGTGCTAACCCCGGCACGACAGGTGTATTTTATGATCTATCCTACAGTCGCGCTTTATATGCCCCAGGCACTACTGCTGCCCAAATCGCCGCAGGAACCGCCAAACCAGGAACAGTAGTAGAATTTGATGAAACTAGTGATGCATCTTGGAATAATGGTAAGGGTGGTACATTAGATGGCGGTCAGGGATTTGATAAAACCCAATTGCCAGTCGATCGCAATGGCAACCCTGTTTACCCCAACCAGTACCTAAAGGTAAACACCATTTTTGACATAGCTAGCGCGGCAGGACTCCGTACTGCTTGGTCTGACAAGCATCCCGCAGCTTACACCATCCTTGCTGGAAATACACAAGACCCAACGAAGTTTAATTTGGCAACGGGTCGGGTTGGTAGCATTAGCGATTACTCTTCACTAGAAATTAACGCGGCAGTGGCGATTGATCCAACGAAGCCAGGACTTCTCCCAAGCACCTTTGGGGCTTTAGTCGATCAATCTACAGGTACTCCTTACTCCAATACCAACTCTAAAATCACATCCACTTTCTTTAACGACGGGACAAAGGGTAATCCGGCTCTGTTTAAAGCTCCACCTGCTGGTTTTAGCGCCAACCAATTCACAAGTGTAGCAACAACCTCAGCCTACGACGATCTCAAGGTTAAGCAAATATTAAACGAGATTGATGGGTTGAACGATTCCGGTACGAGCAAAGTAGGCACTCCGGCAATTTTTGGCTTGAATTTCCAAGCTGTGAGTGTCGGCGAGAAAGAGACTGCCTCTCAATTTAATGGTGGTGGAATTGACTCTAATGGAAATGCCCGTCCTGACCTCGTAAGTGCAGTAGCCCATACTGATGCCAGCATCGGTCTGATTTTGGATGAACTGAAAAAGAAAGGATTAGACAGTTCAACTTTGGTGATTTTGACCGCCAAGCACGGGCAAAATCCCGTCAAAGATCCAACTGTTGGTTTGAGCAGTACATTTGATAGTGTTACTGGTGTTGCTGGTGGCGATGGAAACCTGACTGCTGTTGCGGCTCTCTTAGTAAAAAACGGCATCCAGATTGCTTCTGAGCGAGGTCAGGATACTTCATCACTAATCTTCTTGAAAAATCCATCTGATGTCCGAAAAGCAGTAGCCCTGCTGAAATCCAAAAATTACTCATTTGATAATACGATTGATCCAAATACTGGGGTGGCGTTTTCAACTGAGGATGCTGCTGCTCAGGGGAAGGTATTGTATGGTCAGAGCATCATCAATGCTGGATTGGGAGATCCAAGGACAAGCGATCGCACCCCTGATATTATTGTTCCACTCAAAACTGGCTACTTCTTTGGTAAAGCTACCAAAAAGCGTGCAGAGCATGGTGGATTTACTGATGCTGATACTCACGTAGCACTAATTGTTGGTAGCACTGGATTTTCCCGAAATCTGCAAGGTAAAACTATCAATCGAACCGTTTCTACCACCCAAATTGCTCCAACGACATTACAGGTTCTAGGTTTAAATTCTCAACGACTGCAAGGTGTTCAGATTGATAGAACTCAGACATTACCACTGGACTGTAGGGACTTGCAAATCGAAAAATACCGAATAGATCAAGAGCGCAGGGAGTACGAGGAATAAAAAAACACCAAATGAAGAAATTGATGTGTTAAATACCACATCAATTTCTAGTAATTCCTGCACTTAGAGCCAATCGGTGTACCGCAAAGATCGCAAAACTTGTATCTCCTCAAGACTTCGGGATAAGCAATTATTCTGGTTGCCACGATCTACCGAAGGAATGAAGAGAAGATTTGTTGCGGATACATCGCTGCAAAAAAAGATGATTCAAGTCTCAGAAAATCTGTTTACACAGCATATACAAGTATCAATGATAGCAATTCAATACTTACAGCCTCCAGCAATTACATCTGACTACTCCTCGCCCATAGTCAAAATAGCTGATGATTGGAACAAGGATGATAAATGTTCTAATGCAGATCACCTGATTATTTCTGGCAGTACTTATGCGGGTACAGCTAGTACCGTAACTGTTGGTCAGACACTTCCGGGTGGGGGTACAGCGATCGCAAACGGCACTTATCCAGATGTTTTCAACAACGATAAAGTTGATAGCAGTTTTGGCATCACTTCGCCAATCTTCCTCCAGGAAATTACTACTTGTGGCACAGATATCCGTACAATGTACGTTGATCCTAGTGTCATTACTACCAGTTTTCCGTCTAAATCGGAATTAGCCTTAAATCTGACACCCGACGGCAAAGGGGTGACTTTCATGGGTTATGTTAGCCCAATCAATCAGCTCGACGTGTCAAACTCTAATACACCAGGAATTACCGAACCGGGCAACCCTGTAGTAACGACTGCCACCTATAGAGCAGTAGCGCAAATCAACTTTGATGATCCACACTTTATCTCTCACGGTTTTCTCACCCCCAAGGTAACTACAACCAACGCATATCCGGGCAACAATGGTCGTGCAGGGATACTAGGTTCAAACGGCTTGTACTACACTGTGGGTAATGCTGGTAATGGCAACGGATCGGCAGCAGTTACAGCGGCGGCTGGTGTGCAGATTGTGATTCCTGGTCAGAACGCGACTTCATCAACTCCTGGCACTAATCAGGTAGGATCGTTCAACATTACTCAATATGGCTACACCACACCCGACAAGACTGCTAAAGACAACAATTTCCGAGGCGAGACTATTTTCAATAACACCTTGTATGTAACCAAAGGTAGTGGTAGCAACGGAATTAATACTGTATACCAGGTCGGTAACACAGGTAGTTTACCAACCCTCGCCAATGCAGCTACTGCACCAATCACCATTTTGCCTGGCTTCCCCACGAACCTCGCTAAGACCGGCAAGAACGTGAATGGAATTGTCCAACCCATCTACTATCCCTTTGGTATTTGGTTTGCTAACGCAACCACGCTGTATGTTGCCGATGAGGGCGATGGTGTTGCTGCTGATGCTGCAACCAGCACTACCGCAGGTCTTCAAAAGTGGAGTTTGGTAAACGGCACCTGGCAATTGGACTACGTTTTGCAAAAAGGCTTGAATCTTGGTCAGCAATACCCCGTAGCTGGTTTACCTGCTGCTGACAATCCCGCAACAGATGGTCTTCGCAATCTTACAGGTCATGTCAATTCTGATGGCACTGTCACATTGTATGCAGTAACTTCAACCATTAGCGGTAGCGGTGATCAAGGAGCAGATCCAAACAAAGTGGTTGCCATCACTGATAGACTTTCCTACACAACAGCCGGACAATCCGCGTCTGAGCAGTTCCGCCTCATCCGTACCCCCATCTCCGGTCAAGTGCTACGAGGTATATCTTTTGCCCCAACTAACAAGGAGAAAGAGGGATCTGGGGAGGACTTTAAACCAGGACATTAACCTAATAGTTCACCAACTCAAAATTGATGGGTGGATACTGGCAGAGGTGAAAAAACTTAATTAGAACTGCTAAAGCTAGTAGCAGTTCTAATTAATCGGGGAGAATTATTGAAAATTCAATAGCACCCATTAGGTAAAATTGAACCGAGTCTATTACCGCGATCGCTCCAAAATCCAATCGAGTAAAATCGGATTGACTAATTCCGGCGCTTCATCCTGCGGACAATGCCCCACTCCCTCTAAAGGAATAAACTTTTCTACTTGCGGGAAGTTAGCTAATTCTCTCCCTAATTTAATTGGTTCCCACGGATCGGCTGTTCCCCACAAGATAATCGCCGGACACTGTAAAAGTGGTAAAAGGTCTTCTGGTAATGGCCCTGTAGAATAAGAAGTAAAAGCAAGAAACACAGCAGCAGCCCCCGGATCGCTTGCTGGTGAAGTGAGAATATCTACCAACTCATCTGTCACCATCTCAGCATTTGAGTATGCTTGCAGCAGAATTTTCCGCACTGTTTTCGGTTTGGCGAGTTGATTGAAAAAGAAATCGCCAACTGGTTTGATAGATAACAGGCGTTGCAGTAGAGGCGCTCCGTAACGACGAGATAAAGGTAAAGTTACCCGTTTGCGATCGTGCAACAGTCGTAAAGAACAGTTGAGCAAAGCAACTCCTAAGGCAATATCTGGGTTGCTTACTGCTGCCTGCATAGCTACAATACAGCCAATGGAATTTCCCACTAAAAAAGCTGGCTCACCCACTACTTCACAGCAAAAATCTGCTACTTGCTGTCCCCAGGTTTCTAATGTGTAGTTAATTTTTTCACCAGGTTGAGGTTTTGCGGAACCGCCAAAACCAATCAAATCGATCGCATAAACACGGCAATTTTGTGCTAATACAGGAATATTTTTCCGCCAGTGCCCCCAAGAAGCGCCAAATCCATGTACCAGGACAACAGCTGGCCCAGTAGTTCCTTGGGTTTGATAGCAGATCGGAAAATCTTGCCAAATCCAGGTTTTTGTAGAGGGAAGTGCTGTTTTTGAACTTGAGGTTGTCATGGAAAGTTTGATGATAACAAGGGTAAAAAGCTGCTCGAACAGAATTCAGGGGTCAGAATGGCTAAACGCCCTGCTACCACTAACAGAATGAATTCTGTACGACACCTGTTCGCGTTCGCCAACGCTTAGAGCGAGTCCGCGTCCCTACGGGATCTTACTACGCGCAGCGTCTCGTAGAGAGTGTCTTGATTCTGATTCCTGTTAGCAATAGCGGGGCGTTTAGCCCATTTTGAATTCGGAATTCTTCTTCAACAGCAGTCCGACGTAAGTAGAATTGTTTTGAATTTGAATAAAATTTACCAGATTTTCAAAATAAATCTTTTGCTATGGTGATAGCCTATACATATACCATGAAAACTTCTCGGCTGATAACATTAGCATCAAGCTGATACTTTTATCCAGTATAGAGATTTTTAATTTGGTTGATAGAGGTGATTTACTCACAGATGAAGATTATGTAAGTATCATGAATCATAAGTTTTGTCATGTGAGTAATATTTTGGCTATTTTTCGATGTAAGTGAATTAGCATCAATGCTATATTCAGTAGTTTCACAATTTACGATCGCAAATTTGATCTATAAGATTGGCGAATATGAGGCATCGGCTAAGGGGTGGTTTGCAACTGGAAACTGACGCTGAATTTAACAATATTTTTCTTGTTCCTAGTTCTGCGAGCCAGAAATCATGAATCTACTAGAAACAATCGATACTCCCGTTGGGAGCTACGCACCAGATTTTGAACTGCCCGGAATTGATGGTCAAGTACACCATCTCAGGCGTTATCTTGAAAAGTTCCGAGCAGTCGGCGTTATTTCTATGTGTAACCACTGCCCTTATGTAGAGCGGTATCTAGGCAGGCTAAAAAACATTCAAGCCGAATTTGCCCCCAAAGGCTTCACACTAATTGGATTGAATGGTAGTAATGTTGACTACGATACTAGGTCAAGCTTTGAAAATATGAAAGCTTTCGCCCGGCGTCACCAGTTGAACTTTCCCTACCTGTGGGACTCAACCCAAGATGTAACCGGTAGTTTCGGTGCAAGAAAAACACCAACAGCCTTTCTCATAGATGCCAATGGTATAGTCCGCTACAAAGGTAAAATTGATAATCATCCCCAAAATGAATCATCAGTGGGAGAAGATTATTTGAGAACAGCGATCGCTTCTCTGTTTGATGGTCGAGAAATAGACATACCACAGACAGAAGCAATAGGTACTACATTGATTTGGCGTAACTAGACATAGATAGTCCCTGTAACTGTTATCTTAAATTGGAGGCAATTGCAACTTTTTTGATAAAGCGGAACTTCATGGGAACGAATTACCGACGGGTTTTACTCAAACTGAGCGGTGAAGCCTTAATGGGCAACATGGGCTATGGCATTGACCCAGAGGTGGTCAAAGGAATAGCACAAGAATTAGCAGAGGTGATAGCCACTGGTACTCAAATCGCCATAGTTGTTGGCGGCGGCAATATTTTTCGTGGCGTCAAAGCAGCGTCGGCGGGAATGGACAGGGCAACAGCTGACTATATTGGGATGATTGCCACGGTAATGAATGCCATGACGCTGCAAGATTCGCTAGAACGCATAGGAGTACAGACGCGGGTGCAAACTGCGATCGCTATGCAAGAATTAGCAGAACCGTATATTCGTCGTCGTGCCATCCGTCATCTTGAAAAAGGGCGGGTGGTAATTTTTGGCGCTGGTTCTGGAAATCCCTTCTTTACTACAGATACGACTGCGGCATTAAGAGCAGCAGAAATTGATGCCGAGGTGATTTTTAAAGCCACCAAGGTAGATGGAGTATATGATGCCGATCCTCATATTTATCCTGACGCCAAGCGTTACAATAGCTTAACCTACGCACACGTTTTAGCCAAAGATTTGCGGGTGATGGATAGTACTGCAATCGCCTTGTGTAAAGAAAATAATATCCCAATTTTGGTCTTTGACCTAACGGTGAGAGGTAACATCCACCGAGCAGTCTTGGGAGAATCCATCGGCACCCTTGTGGGAGGTTCTTGTGAAATTAGCTGAAGCTGAAAGTACGATGCAAAAAACCGTTGAGGCGACTCAACGATCTTTTAACTCGATTCGCACTGGTCGCGCCAATGCGAGTCTATTAGATAAGGTATTAGTGGATTATTACGGTTCGCCCACTTCCTTGAAATCACTGGCAAACATTAGCACGCCAGATGCTACCACGATCTTAATTCAACCCTACGATCGCAGCAGTTTAAATATAGTCGAAAAAGCGATTTCTTTGTCAGATGTCGGTTTAACCCCCAGTAATGACGGTTCCGTGATTCGGCTGAATATTCCACCCTTGACAAGCGATCGCCGTAAAGAACTCGTCAAATTAGCATCTAAATATGCTGAAGAGGGTCGTGTTAGTATTCGCAACATCCGCCGCGATGCCATAGACGCTATTCGCAAACAGGAAAAAAATGCTGAAATTCCTGAAGATGAAGCACGAGATCAGCAAGATAAATTGCAAAAACTGACAAACAAGTACACTGCCCGAATCGACGAATTACTGGCAGAAAAAGAAAAGGACATTACGACTGTTTAAAGTCTAAAGTCTGAAGCATAAAGGTTGAAGGATGATGGATAAATTCTTCAACCTTTATCATTTCTGAGATATTTAACAAAAATTGATCAATTATTTCAATAGAAAATAAACTAATTCTGGAGCAAAAATTCAATATGTACGACTGCATCATCGTCGGCGCGGGGCCAGCTGGTGGAACAGCTGCATATCATTTAGCCAAACAAGGCCGCTCAGTATTAGTGTTAGAAAAAGAATCCCTGCCAAGATATAAACCTTGTGGTGGTGGCGTATCTCCAGTGATCGCTCAATGGTTTGACTTTGATTTTAGCCCAGTAATTTCTGTAAAAGCCGACTCCTTTCGCTTTACCTGGAAATTGGGCGATCCCGTGGAAGCAAAAATCCCCACAAAAGAACCAGTCTGGATGGTGCGACGAGATATTTTTGACCATTTCTTAGTGCAGCAAGGACAGAAGCAAGGGGCTGAACTACGAGATAATACGGAAGTAACGGGTATTGAATTTCAAAGCGACTATTGGCAAGTTAACACAGCCAATGGCCCAGTTACAGGCCGCTACTTAATCGCAGCTGATGGTGTCAAAGGGCCAATGGCAAAATGGCTAGGCTTCAAAGAACGTAAACGCAGTTTAGCAGGAGCTTTAGAGGCAGAAGTTCCCGCAACTGTCAAGGATAAATCCACAATGCACATCGAGTTAGGCTTGGTGAAAAATGGCTACATTTGGAATTTCCCAAAGGCGGACGGTTATTCCATTGGTATCGGTACATTTGTCGGTGGCGAACGCCAAGACTTTAAGAAGATTTTAGATGAGTACGCGCGATCGTTTAATCTAGATATCAAAACTAGCAAGCAGTATGGTTATCCCATATCTATTTGGGATGGTAATCAAAAACTGCACACCCAAAATGCGGTTTTGGTTGGGGAAGCTGCTTGTGTAGTTGATCCTATGACAGCAGAAGGCATTCGTCCGTCAATTTTTAGCGGTTTAATTGCAGCAGGAGCCATTAATGAGGCACTTTCTGGTAATACCAACGCTTTAGAAAAATATAGCGAAGCCATGAATGAACAATGGGGTACTGAGATGGCTTGGGCGAAAAAGTTAGCTGGAGCGTTTTACCGGTTTTCCAACATTGCTTACCAAGTTGGTGTTAAGCACCCCTCTGCTCCCCAAGTCATGGGTAAGATTATGTGTGGAGAACTGGGCTATGGCGACATTGCCGGTCGTGCCCTCAAGCGTTTAATTTCTGGTTTTGGAGGTTAATTAACTAGACAAATTGCTCAAGCAACTTGTTAAAAGTAGGCAAACTTCCGCCACTGTGTACTAGGCATTTCTCAATATGGCAATTTACTTGACAAAACGGCTATCTGTGTTCGCTAATATTCTTGCTCTTGTCCTCTTCATGCCGGGAATTGCCTTCGCTGCACCCGTTCAAATCAATACGACTTCTGGTATTATTTTCGCCCAAACTACTAAAACTGCGAGCTATTCCACCTCGTCGGAGATTAACCTGACTCCTTTACAACGGCAAGAACTTCAGGCTGTGCGTCAGAGAAGAAACAGAGAAATTGCAGCAGTATTAAAGTCATCTCAGCGTGATCAACTTAATCACAATCTCCGAGCTGGTAATAATATCAAGCAAGCGCTAGAAAAAATAAATTTGCAACCAGATCAGCAAGATTTAGTAAAAGCGATCGTGCAATTTACTAACTTGAAAATGAAGGCTATTTCATCTAGACATCTGCTAAAACTAGGAAAGGATTAAAGGCTTAAAATAAGCGATCGCAAGCAGTTTTTATTTTACCTGTCTCATCCCAATTTTATCAAGAGGATAGCAAAGTGTCACTAAGGGGCAAATAAAGGCAAATCCCTCAATAGTTGCCTAGAGAGGGATTTTGGGGTGAGTGTGGCGTTGATTTTTTGACTGTTAGTTTAAATTATTTGCTTTCTCAACTGCTTCCTTTAACTCTTCAAAGGTAATACTACCGTCTTTGTCCGAATCATACTGTACTAATAACTCTTGGGGACTAGTGGTATTTGTTTCTGATGAGATGATTGCACTTAAGCCAGGACTTAAAAAAAGATCGTTAATGGAGATTTTGCCGTCTCGATCGCCATCTAAGGAATTAAAAAGAGATTGAAGCTCTTGCTCGGTTGTCATAAGTTTCTATCTGAATTGATTTTTCAATTTAATATCTCAAAATCTTGACAAATACGCAAGGAAAGTTAATAAAAAGATTTTATTGGGTGCGGGATGGCGATCGCAATATACTTTCGCAAATCGATGCAGACAACAGCGATATCTGGCTCAGGTTCGGAGTATTGGCTCAACTGAATGGGATTTTGCACCCGAACTAAGGCTAGTTTGTGTCGGCTAGTTTGTGTCATTGTATATTCTCCTGTAGCGATGCTTCCGGCAGGCTACGCCTACGCACGCGCCCTCAAAGACAAATATCTTTTACTGCCAACTTTTGCAGCATCTATAATTAATCTTGCCCTATTTAGTTCGTTACCATGTCGGAAGAAGATATCCGAGCCGCGAGGCTGGAGAAAGTAGAACAGCTAAAGCAGCTAGGGACTAACCCTTATGCATATCGTTGGGAATCTACCCATCATGCAGCACAGTTGCAAGAACAATTTGCCGATTTAGCCAATGGTGAAGAAGTTGATTTAGAAGTTTCCATAGCTGGACGCATTATGGCGCGTCGCGTTTTTGGTAAATTGGCTTTCTTCACTTTGCAAGACGAAACCGGCACAATTCAGCTTTATCTAGATAAAAATCGCATCCAAGAAGGTATGGCAGATATTGATGCCGATGCCTTCAATCACTTAAAACAACTTACAGATGCAGGCGACATCCTGGGAGCCAAAGGTACTATTAAACGGACTGAAAAGGGCGAGTTATCTGTCTACGTTAAACAATATACTATCCTCACTAAATCTCTGCTGCCCCTACCCGACAAGTGGCATGGATTAACGGATGTTGCCAAGCGCTACCGTCAGCGTTACGTTGACTTGATTGTAAACCCAGAAGTGCGACAAACTTTCCGCCGTCGCGCTCAAATTACTGCTGGTATTCGCCGTTATTTGGAACAGCGAGATTTTCTAGAAATTGAAACGCCAGTTTTGCAAAGTGAGACTGGAGGTGCAGATGCGCGTCCATTTATCACTTACCACAACACTTTAGAAATGGAATTGTATCTGCGAATTGCCACAGAACTCCATCTCAAACGGTTGATTGTGGGTGGTTTTGAAAAGGTGTTTGAATTGGGGCGAGTTTTCCGCAATGAGGGAATTTCAACTCGACACAATCCCGAATTTACGACGATTGAAGTTTACCAAGCCTACGCCGACTACAACGATATGATGGCGCTGACTGAAGGGATTGTTACCACTGTCGCCCAAGAGGTACTCGGCACATTAGAAATCACCTACCAAGGGGAACCTATAAATTTAACACCACCTTGGCGGCGGGTGACAATGCACGATTTAGTTAAAGAATTTACAGGTTTGGATTTTAATTCGTTCCAAACTTTGGAAGATGCCAAAACAGCAAGTAAAAATGCTGGTATTCCTGGTATCGATGAAGCCCAATCAATTGGTAAGTTACTAAATTTAGCCTTTGAAGAGAAGGTAGAAACTAATTTAATTCAACCTACCTTTGTAATTGATTACCCTGTAGAAATTTCGCCCCTAGCAAAACCCCACCGTTCTCAACCTGGTTTGGTAGAACGATTTGAGTTATTTATAGTCGGGCGAGAAACTGGGAATAGCTTCTCAGAACTTACCGATCCGATCGATCAAAGAGAACGCTTTGAAGCACAAGCGGCACGGAAAGCTGCCGGTGACTTAGAAGCCCAAGGTGTAGATGAAGACTTTCTGACAGCTTTGGAATATGGGATGCCGCCTACAGGTGGTTTAGGGATTGGGATTGATCGCTTGGTGATGTTATTAACTGATTGTGCCAGTATTCGGGATGCGATCGCCTTCCCCTTACTCAAGCCAGAAAAATTAGAATCATCCCCAGATTAAGTCTGGGGATTAGGAACTGGGGACTGGGGACTGGGTATTGCTTCTCATGTCTCTAATCCCCCAATCCCTACACCACTACCTTTTCTAAAATCAGCTTAGAACGCTTCACTTGATCGGGAATCGCCACGGGGTAATCTCCAGTGAAACAAGCAGAACAGAAACTATTAGTGTCTTCTCGTGTCGCTTCTAACATTCCCTCCCAACTCAGATAGGCGAGGCTATCTACTTCCAGTTGCTTGGCAATTTCCGCTACTGATTTGGTAGCAGCAATTAGCTGATCCTGAGAATCGGTATCGATGCCATAGAAGCAGGGATGAGTTACAGGTGGAGAAGAAATTCGCATGTGTACTTCGATTGCACCCGCGTCACGCAAGGTTTTGACTAGTTTACGGCTAGTAGTACCCCGCACAATCGAGTCATCTACGATGATTACTCGTTTACCTGCTAGCACATCTTTGAGGGGGTTGAGTTTCATCCGCAGACCCGATTCCCGCATGGTTTGGGTTGGTTGAATGAAGGTTCGCCCAACATAGCGATTTTTAATCAGTCCTTCGCCGTAAGCGACACCAGACGCTTGGGAAAATCCGATCGCAGCAGGTATACCAGAATCAGGAACACCAAAGACAATATCGGCATCTACAAAAGATTCTTTAGCTAGCTGGTGTCCTAATCGCATTCGATAGCTGTACAAACTCTCGTTGTGCATGACGCTATCAGGGCGGGCAAAGTAAATCATCTCGAAGATACACAATTTCCGCTCAGATTTTTGACTCCAATGATAAGAAGCCAAACCTTCTTCAGTAATCCAAACTAATTCTCCTGGTTCTACATCTCGCAGGTATTCGGCTCCAATAATGTCTAAACCACAAGTCTCGGAAGCCAAAACGTAACGAACTGGATTACCAGCCAAAGTCCCGATTACCAGGGGGCGAATGCCATTAGGATCGCGGACACCCATAACGCCGACGGGAGTGCCAATAACTAAACTAAAGGCTCCCTGGCAACGATTAAATGCCTGAATAGCACCTTCTAGCCAATCTGCGCCCGCATTAATGGCTTCGGCGATCGCAAAAGCGATCATTTCTGAGTCTGTTGTGGTGACTAAGTTACATTTATTCTCAAGCAACTCTTGACGTAGTTGCACAGTATTGACTAAATTACCGTTATGTGCAAGGGCTAATGAACCTAAACGGGTTTCTAGCACTGCCGGCTGGGCATTGACTCTGCGACTAGAACCTGTAGTCGAATAACGAGTGTGACCAACAGCAAGGCTACCGAGCAATTGATCCAAGACAGATTCATTGAAAACTTGAGACACCAAGCCCATATCCTTGTGGAGATGTACTTGTGTACCCTCAAAGGTAGCAATACCAGCTGATTCTTGACCCCGATGCTGAAGGGCATACAATCCAAAGTAGGTCAGTTTAGCAACGTTTTCTCCTGGGGCGTAGATGCCAAAAACACCACAAGCTTCTTCGGGCTTGTCAGGCTGATTTTCATGACTATTGATTGGGTTGTTGGTTGGGTCGGGGTATTCATCCGAAGTGACAGAATGAATAGAAATCATGCTAGCTTTGCTCCTGGTGGGGGTCAATCAATTTGGGATTTGAGATTGGCGATGGCGGAGTATTAGCGAGTCCGCGTTCGCGCAGCGTCTCGTAGAGAGCGTCTTTTGAATTGATCGCACCGTAGTAAGGATGCGGCTTGGGATTTGAGAATGGCTATTTTAGATTTGTTTCGCCTAGTAAGAGCAAGACAGGAACTAGAAACAACGCCCCTAATCCAAAATCTAAAATTCAAAATCGGTAGTCGGTCACTGGGATTATATCGATGGTGGTAGAGTTCTTAATAAATCTTTAACCATCCATTAAAACAGTACCGTAATTATGTTCAAGAGTTAACAAAAGAGTCAGGAGTTATGTTTTTTATTCCTAACTCCTCACTTTCAACTCCTAACTTCTTCGGGGGTAGTGGTGTGGACGGCGATACGTCTGGCGATCGCATGGGAATAGCGATCACTCATATCTTCGATACTAACTTTGATTAAGGTTTGGTTATCAGTGGTGAAAACCCCCAAACCCGTTTCCAAATTGCCAACAGTACCTAGTGTTTGCCAATTTTGACCTAGATGTTCCTGTAAATATGATTCCCAAATTTCTTGCTGTGCTGATGCAACAGAAACTAAAATCCTGGCACCACCTTCGGCAAACAGCACTTCATCCCAGCGATTTAATTGCGTTGATGCTATTTCTAAATTGATTTCAGCCCCAAGGTTCCCAGCAAGACAACTTTCGGCTATAGCGATCGCCACTCCTCCCTCAGCAGAATCGTGGGCTGAACGTACCCAACCATTACGAATTCCTTCACGACAAACTTTCTGGACGCGGCGTTCTAAGTCAAAATCTACCCTTGGTGGTTTTCCAGCAACAGTATTGTAGATAGTGGCTAAATATTCAGATGCTCCCAAACTGAGTTTAGATGTGAGAGGCAATCCGAGCAGATAAATCACATCGCCGGCTGCTTGCCAACCTTGTCCACAAATTTTGGTTATATCAGGAATCAAGCCCACCATACCGACAACAGGAGTGGGATAAATGGGTTGTGGAATGCCTTGAGAATCAAAGGTTTCGTTGTACAAAGAGACATTTCCACCTGTGACTGGTGTGGCCAATTCTCGGCAACCTTCCGCCAAACCGCGACAAGCTTCTGCTAATTGCCAGTAACCAATGGGTTTTTCTGGAGAGCCAAAATTCAGATTATCCGTCACCGCTAGAGGTTCAGCACCCACACAGCTAAGATTGCGGGCTGCTTCTGCCACCACTGCCTTAGCTCCTTCGTAAGGGTCAAGATAAACATAACGAGGATTACAATCTACTGTGGCCGCCACTCCTGATTTTAGATTTTGGGATTTTAGATTGGGGATTTCTTCAAGAGGGCGTAAACGGATAACAGCCGCATCTGCACCACCTGGCAGTGTTACCGTATTATTTTGTACTTGATGGTCATACTGACGATATACCCAATTTTTAGAAGCGATCGTGGGTGTATCGAGCAAAGTTAAGAGAATATCATTCCAGCTTTGCAGGTATCCTTGGAGTTCTATTCCAGCAGTTGTGGAAGCAGGTAGGGAATCAGCAGTCCATTCCCAAGCTTTGCGTGCATATTCTGGTGGTTCTGTCAATAACTCTCGGTGATATAGTGGGGTATTCTCTGCCAAAGCCTCTGCGGGAATTTCTGCTGCTACTTCACCCTGAAAGAGAATCCGCACAATCGGTTCAGCGATGACTGTCCCAGCCACAACGGCTTGAAGTCCCCAACGGTGGAAAATGTCGATTAATTCTTGCTCACGCCCTTTATGAGCAACAAACAACATTCGTTCTTGAGATTCCGAAAGTAGATATTCATAAGGAACCATCCCACTTTCTCTGACGGGAATCTTATCTAAATCTAGTTCAATTCCCACACCGCCTTTTGCTGCCATCTCTGAGGTAGAACAGGTGATTCCCGCTGCTCCCATATCTTGGGCGGCGACAACTGCACCTGTCTTAAACGCCTCCAGACAAGCTTCAATTAAAGACTTTTCCAAAAAGGGATCGCCCACTTGCACCGCAGGGCGATCGTCTATGGATTGATCGCTCAATTCTGCACTAGCAAAACTTGCGCCTCCCATACCATCGCGCCCAGTGGTAGAACCAACATATAGCACGGGGTTGCCTAATCCAGATGCTCCAGATTTGACGATTTCTGCTGTTTCCATCAACCCTAGTGCCATAACGTTCACTAGAGGATTACCAGAGTAAGCAGAGTCAAAGTAAACTTCACCGCCAACGGTGGGTACTCCCACACAATTACCATAATGAGAAATTCCTGCCACTACGCCTTGGAAGAGCCTTTGAGTTTTGGCATCTTCTAGAGAGCCAAAGCGCAGCGAATTTAATAGAGCAATGGGACGCGCACCCATTGTAAAGATATCTCTGAGAATGCCTCCTACACCCGTTGCTGCACCTTGAAATGGTTCTACTGCTGAGGGGTGGTTGTGAGATTCAATCTTAAAAGCTAGTTGGAGTCCATCACCCAAGTCTACAACACCAGCATTTTCACCAGGCCCCACGAGGATGCGGGGGCCATCGGTGGGAAATTGTTTGAGTAGAGGTCGAGAATTTTTGTAACAGCAATGCTCTGACCACATCACACCAAACATTCCTAATTCAGCTTTGTTGGGATGACGGCCTAGCCGACGGACAATTTCTGCGTATTCTTCTGGTTTAAGACCTTCAGCAGCAATTTCTTGGGGGGAAAAGGCTGGTTTTGAGGTTGCAGTCATGGAAGTAATGCACTTTGGGGGGACAGAGCATTATTCTATCGATTTACTTGCCCTGTAGGTGCAGTTCTAGAAATACAGATAATTCTTCTTAAGAGTTTGGACGCGATCGCTCTTTTCTGAATATAAGTTCCAATGCTAAAGTAATGCTATCTTCAAGCGGTTTATTTTACCATGAACAGCATTACCATTCAAGTTCCTGATGAGCGTTTGTTGAAGCTGCAAGAAACCGCCAATAACCTTGGTATATCAATAGAAGAATTAGTGCTAATGGGTATTGAAGAAATACTAGATAAACCAAACGCATCTTTCAAAGGTGCGATGAATTACGTACTCAAGAAAAACACTGAACTTTACAAGCGGTTGGCGTGATCCGCTATCTCACCTTAGAAAAGGTCTTGGAACTCTATCATCGCATAGTTGAGCAGTCAGGTGGATCGGCTGGCGTTTCCAATATGGGTGGATTGGAATCAGCGATCGCTCAACCACAAATGACTTTTGCTGGTGAGGAACTTTACCCTAAAATAGCTGAGAAGGCTTCTACCCTTGGTTTTTCCCTGATTAAAAATCATCCTTTCATCGATGGTAATAAACGTGTTGGTCACGCTGCGATGGAAGTATTTCTAGTGTTGAATAGTTTTGAGATTAACGCAACGGTGGACAAACAAGAGCAGGTAATTTTACAAGTTGCATCTGGTGAGTTGGGACGAGACGAATTTACCGAATGGCTTCGTAATCAGATAATAGCGCAGCCAGATTTTCCATAATTCATCTGAAAAATAGGTTTGTGTTGAGGCGATCGTTTTTTATTAAACCTAACGAAATTCTTGTATCTCCATCCTGGTAAGTATTGGCAGAATTTAGTTAAGTAGCTTTTTTTATAAGTAAATTTGTTTCTTGGATGGAGGAGTAGGACAACTTCAGAATACGCTCAACAGAATTATACCGATAATGAGATACACAAGACGAATGGTAATTGTACACCAAATGCTTTAGTTTTTAAAGATAACTTGATTTTTTCATCTCAGTGAAATTTCTAGCCCCAAAACTTGCATAAATCTAGTGTCACTCAGAGATTATTCGGGTATATGCAGTTTAGATGTAACAATCAAGTGACGAGAATCACACATATCGATGATTAGGATCGTCTCTCTGCGCTCGCTAACTAGGCATAATTAATGACAACTGAACTCTAGCCGAGTCATTAATAGGGAACACACTTAATTACCGACAGCCTTACTCAAGGACTGTCGGTTTTTTGTATTTGTCATTGGTCATTGGTCATTTGTCATTTGTCATCAGTGAAATGCCCCGTGCCCAATGCCCATATCTATAAAATTTCCCCACAACTGGTTCGTAACTTGACAAAGGTTTTGCCACAGCCACTAACAAATGTGGGGAAGGTATGATCAAATTGGGTATCTTATGCCTAAGTAGACCGAAAGTATACTCCTACAATTCCCACACACTTTGTATTACGACAAAGCTTGAATGATGTAATCAAAGTAAGGTGCTGCTTCGGCAGCGTCTTCCGTACTCAGTAAGCTAAGAGAAGCTGTTTTGAGGGAAGCGATCGCTTCTACCATTCCAGGCACGGGAACGCCCAATGAATTGTACATTTCCCGCACACCAATCAAACCGATTTTTTCAATTGGCTCTTTGTCACCGGCAAGCACGCCATAGGTAATTAGGCGTAAGTACCAGCCAAAGTCACGGATACATAGAGAACGTTGGCGTTCTCCGTAAGCATTACCTCCGGGGGAGATAAAGTCAGGGCGCTTCTGCCAAAGTTGTTTGGTTGCTTCCTGAACTATCTTCTTTTCGTTTTCACCCAAAGTAGCTGCAATCCGTGTCCGTTGTACGCCGGTTTGCAAAAAGTCTTTGATATTTTTAAGTTCACCACTGCTGGGATAACGCAGTTCGTCGTCGGCTTTGAGAATAACTTGGCTAATTACAGTCATGATTATTGAAATCACCTGAAATATTATCTGTTAGTTTACCGAGTTGGAGGTACACAAGTGAAGGGATCGGAGTTACTTATGTATTGAATTTATCTGTTTGGGGAGAGTGGGGACTGGGGATTGGGGATTGGGGACTGGGGATTGGGGACTGGGGGAAATGAAGAAGACAATGCCCAATGCTCCAAGCCCCATAACAAATGACTAATGACTAATGACCAATGACTAATGACTAATGACTAAAATAATTTGGCAACAGGGTGAATTAATTGAAGTGACGATCGCTAATCTGAGTGATACAGGCGATGGTGTGGGACGCGCTGATGAGCGTGTAGTGTTTGTCCCAGATACCGTCCCAGGCGATCGCGCTATCGTCCGTCTAGTACATGTTAAACCTAAATACGCCCACGGTAAGCTCCAAAAGCTATTGTCACCATCACCCCACCGGATTCGACCCAGTTGTATTGTGGCGGACAAGTGCGGTGGTTGCCAGTGGCAGCATATTAGTTATGATTACCAGCTAGTAGCCAAGCAAAATCAAGTTACCCAAGCTTTGGAGCGCATTGGCGGCTTTATCCAACCACCAGTAGATCCGGTACTCGCTGCCCCTTCTGCTTTCGGCTACCGTAACAAATCTACATATCCTCTCTCGCTATCGGCAACAGGACAGGTACAGGCTGGTTACTATCAAAAAGGTAGTCACCAATTAATTAACTTAAATCAATGTCCAGTCCAAGACACGCGATTAAATCCCTTACTTGCCGAAGTTAAGCAGGATATTCAACAGCAAGGCTGGCAAATTTACGATGAACAGCGCCACCAAGGAAAAATTCGCCATCTCGGTTTACGCATTGGCCGACACACTGGAGAAATGTTGCTGACTTTGGTAGTAAAGGACTGGAATTTATCAGGAATTGAAACCCAAGCCCAGGAATGGTTAAAGCGCTATCCGCAGTTAGTGGGAGTGTCGCTAAATCGCAATGGCGATCGCACAAATGCTATCTTTGGATCAGAAACCCGTTGTATTGCTGGAGTCCCCCACCTGCATGAAAATTTTGCTGGACTGGAATTTCAAGTACGCCCAGATACATTTTTCCAAGTGTATACAGAAACAGCAGAGGCACTATTGCAGGTAATTCAATCAGAACTCAATCTTCAAGGGCATGAGTTGCTAATTGATGCCTACTGTGGTATTGGGACTTTAACTTTACCCCTCGCCAAAAAAGTACGTGTTGCTACAGGATTAGAAGTGCAAGCAGCAGCAGTAGAACAAGCTATTTTGAACGCCCACCGCAACGGAATTGATAATGTGACATTCCAAGTTGGGGCAGTAGAGAAATTGCTGCCAAAGATGGGCACAATACCAGAAGTAGTAATACTCGATCCGCCACGTAAGGGGTGCGATCGCGCAGTCATCGACACTTTACGGCAATTGAAACCATCTCGGATCGTTTACGTCAGCTGTAAAGTAGCTACCCTCGCCCGCGACCTGAAATTGCTTTGCCAAGATGGGCTATATACCATCACACGGGTACAACCTGCTGATTTTTTCCCTCAAACTACTCATGTTGAAGCTGCTGCCTTTCTTGTGCTGTCACATTTGAACAAGGATGGTAATTCCTTTACAAAAACTGAAATTTGAAATTTTTAGTCTAGTGCATACTAAAGATGCTAAAATTGAATTAAGGCAAAAATAAAAAATCATTTTGTTTAAATAAATTCAAGTTGCATAGGTTATTAAAAATATGAAGTGGATTGTATGAATCATAAATCGGCAAATAACTAGAGTATCCCAATACTCTCTCAAATTAGCAGCATCTTCTTAATATGCTGACATCATTATCAAAGTGATTCTGGCCGATATATATCTAAACAATCCCAACTCATAGTTATAAAGCCAATGCTCCCTAGCATTTTCAAAATTTAGTTTTAAAGACGCAAGTTTGAAGGCAGCATGACCACCTCAAGTTTTATCAGGGTGACTGTAATAGCAAACTGATGTCTAGCTAACTGAAAGCTATGGGGTTTCTCTTGTGATTACTATTTCACTCCGTCCAGTTGGACGTTATTGGGGCACTATTAGTTTTGCCTCAACCCTCTATCTTTGTCCCATATTAGATTTATTGTTGGCAGAAATTCCAGCAAAATTACAAGCAGAACTGCGGCTAGGACTTCAAGAAGCCCTAGTCAATGCAGCTAAACATGGCAATAATCTCGATCCAAGTAAAACAGTTGTAGTTCGTTTTTCCGTAATAGATAATCAATATTGGTGGATAATCTCAGACCAGGGCAGTGGTTTTACTCCTTCATCTACTACTAATGAAGAACCAACAGACTATCTTCCACCAGATGAGTCAGAAAATGGTCGTGGTTTATGTCTTCTGCATCAAATTTTTGATCAGGTGCAGTGGAACCGCAAAGGCACAGAATTGAGGCTTTGTAAACAAATGGAAAATCGCCGGGGACTATCTCTGCGGCGATAAGAGGGGAGTGGGGAAAGTTATTGATTAGTTGTTTCTTACTAACTATTCCCTATTCCCCATTCCCCATTCCCTACTTACCGTGAGTTGGACAGGGAGGGGCAGAAATGGAGCGATCTAACCAACCAATTGCCTGTTCTAATCTCGCTTGAGCTTCTTGTGGCTGATTCTTTAAAAGATACACAATAGCTGCTGCCACTTGTTCATTAGCGCGAGAATTGCGGTTAGACTTGAGGCGATGCCAATCGTTAGGGGAAATGCTCAGTCTTTCCATGAGGGCTTGAGCTAGTTCCAGAGTACTAAGTTCATTCAGTTGACTGGTTTTCGGCAGCTGGGTAGATTGGGACATAACTATTGGCACATTTGCATTTACTTCTACTTTACTACTTGTAAATGAAGCCGCCAAAACAATCACAGCCATCAGCAGAAAATCCAGAACCAGATTTTGAACAAGAATTAGAGGAAGTAGAGCGATCGCTCCTATCCTTAAGAGAACGTTACGATCAAGTGCAACGCGATCGCCAACAACAGGCACAATGGCAACAGCGACGAGATCAACTAAAGCACAATAAATCTCAGACACCAGAAATCAAAGCAGAGTTACGGCACATTCAACAGCAGTTGGAAAAGCTAGAACTAAACTTAGAAAGCCAGTTATTTTCTTGGCGTAGCCTCAAAAAACCTTTCTGGCAAGTCGTCCGCTTTGGTGGAATGGGCGTTATCATAGGCTGGATATTAAAGTCTTATGCTGGATAAATATGGTAAATCGACGGATTGCAGAAATATTGCGAAGTGGCCAACCTGATGAATCCCTCCAAGTGCAAGGCTGGGTGCGGACGAAGCGCGAGTCCAAAGGATTTGCTTTTATTGAAGTCAATGACGGCTCATCACTAGCGAATTTGCAAGTCGTCATCAATCAGGATTTGCCGGATTACGAAGCTATTTTGAAAAAATTGAATACGGGTGCTGCTGTAGAAGCGACAGGGGTACTAGTGGCTTCCCTTGGGAAAGGACAGCGAATTGAATTGAAAGCCGACACAGTGAAAGTTTACGGCGAAGCTGATCCCGATACATATCCCCTGCAAAAGAAACGCCATTCCTTTGAGTTTCTGCGAACCATTGGACATTTGCGATCGCGTACCAATTCGTTTGGTGCAGTTTTCCGCGTCAGGAATGCTTGTTCGGCAGCAATTCATCAATTTTTCCAAGAAAGAGGCTTTTTGTGGGTACACACACCCATCATCACCGCTAGTGATTGCGAAGGCGCGGGTGAACTGTTTAGCGTTACCAGTTTAGATTTAAAGAATATTCCCCGCACAGAAAACCAAGCAGTAGATTACAGCCAAGATTTTTTTGCTAAACCCACATATTTAACAGTTAGCGGCCAGTTGGAAGCGGAAGTGATGGCGATGGCGTTTAGTAACGTCTACACCTTTGGCCCTACCTTTCGTGCAGAAAACTCCAACACCTCGCGCCACTTAGCAGAATTTTGGATGGTTGAGCCAGAAATGGCTTTTTGTGACTTAGAAGGCGATATGGATTTAGCTGAGGCATTTCTCAAACACATTTTTAAATATGTGTTGGAAACTTGCCCAGAAGATATGGAATTTTTCAATGAACGCATTGATAAATCTGTGTTGGCAACAGCCGAGAATATTATTAATAATCAGTTTGAACGCTTAACTTATACAGAAGCGATCGCACTCTTAGAAAAAGCTGATGTTAAATTTGAATATTCAGTGAGTTGGGGTTTAGATTTACAATCAGAACACGAACGCTACCTAGCTGAACAACAGTTTAAAAAGCCAGTAATTGTTACAGATTATCCAGCGCAAATCAAAGCATTTTATATGCGCTTGAATGACGATGAAAAAACCGTCCGCGCAATGGATATTCTCGCACCGAAAATTGGCGAAATTGTCGGCGGTTCCCAGCGCGAAGAACGTTTAGAAGTATTAGAACGCCGTGTATTAGCGCAAGGATTAAACCCAGAAGACTTGTGGTGGTATCTAGATTTGCGTCGTTACGGTACTGTTCCACACGCGGGTTTTGGGTTAGGTTTTGAAAGACTCGTGCAATTTATAACTGGTATGGGAAATATTCGTGATGTGATTCCCTTTCCGCGTACACCACAAAGTGCTGAGTTTTAGTTTGAGAATTTGAAATCCAGGCGATTAGAAATCGTGTCTATACAAAACAAGCCCGTTTGAATGTACTAATAAAAACTTTGAAACCCGCGAATGCGGGTTTTGCTTGTATAGCCACGTATTTTCTAAAGCGATTAATTAAAATTAAGGATTTTGAATCTCCTCTTGTAAAACTTGAACTTGCTCAAGAGATAATTCAGTAACTTGAGCAATTCGCTCTAAACTCATGCCAATTCGCAACAAATTTAAAGCCAACTTTCTTGTTGTTTCTGCTTTACCTTTGGCTTCGCCTTTGGCTTCACCTTCTTCTAGGATTTCTTGATAAATGACTGATTCGCGCATAATCTCACTCCTGAAAATCTTCTTAATTACATCCTTCTTTAATACCAGACCTGCTAAAATGCCACTGGCAGCAGCTATATTTCTTTGTAGCTGGTGATCGCTAATCGCTTCAACCGCTTTGGCTACTTGGGTTAATACCATTGTAGGATCGTTTGTCTGACTTAGCACGGCAAAGGGTAATAACCCTGGAATGCTCATAAACCTCTCTGTTGGTTGTTCCCACAGGCGTATTACCTCAAACTGATGGTAAGTGTTGTTTAATCTAAAAGTGTTTTCACTGACTAATTCTGAACTGGTTTTTCTCAAATAGATTACTATTTGACGCATTTCTTTGTTAGGAAAGCGGCGATAAACCCTAACTCGATAATCTAACATCCGAAAGGGAATATCTTCATCAGGGTCGGTTTGAAATTCGGTATGTAGAACTAAATCATCAGATTGCAATAATATTAACGAATCGGCGCGAATTGGTTCGCTTGATAATTCAGTCGGGCTAAGTTCTGTTAATTTAATCGGTGAACCTAGTAACCAAGTTGCCAAGTCATCTTTGAAGTTTTCGGCAATGAATTTAC
Source organism: Nostoc sp. (assembly GCF_036916655.1). Classification (GTDB taxonomy): domain Bacteria; phylum Cyanobacteriota; class Cyanobacteriia; order Cyanobacteriales; family Nostocaceae; genus Nostoc. The sequence continues at coordinate 76,530 of NZ_JBALFY010000101.1, read as the reverse complement.
AGATGTTGTCATACATGGCAGCTTTAAAGGATGGGTATCATGTATTGCTGATGAAAATTAAATTTGTTAGTCTTGGGTTTCCTTGCATAGCCTACAAGGAATACCAAAGCTAGCACTGGAGATGTAAGTTAATGCTAATGTTACTTCTCAACATCGGGAATGAGCGATATGCCATAGAAAGCCGACAGGTTATAGAAGTAATATCACTTGTTGTACTCAAAACTTTGCCTCACCAGCCTGAGCATATCGCTGGTGTTTTTAATTATCGGGGACGCATTGTACCAGTAATCGATTTATGTCAGTTGATGCGTGGTAAACCTTCCAGTGAGTACCTTAGTACTAGGATTGTATTAGTCAATTATTGGGGGAGTAATAATGCAGAACTTCAGGCTCCCTATATTTTGGGTTTGATGACAGAACAAGTTGTAGAAACATTACATCAGTCTGAGTCTGAATTTGTTAATCCCAATATCCAGATAGATACAGCGCCATATTTGGGCAAAATGATTGTTGATGACCAAGGGATGATTCAGTGTCTTCGCATTGAGTACTTGTTGTCAGAAGCGCAGCAAGTCAATCTCTTGCCACAAAGTCATCACAATACTAGATTTTAGATTGGTCTGAAGATTCTATAAATGGCACAATCTGTTATTGAAGCTTTACTAAAAAGCAAGATTGGTTTGGATGCAAATTCTATTGGTGCTGATGCGATCGCAAGTGCAATTTATCAACGCATGGCAGATTGCGGTATAACGGATATTGCTCACTATCTGGGGAAGTTACAGGTATCTACCCAAGAATGGGAAGCACTGATTGACACTGTAATTGTTCCAGAAACTTGGTTTTTTCGAGAACCAGAATCTTTTGCATTTCTGAAGCATTACGTATTATCTGAATGGTTGCCAAAAAATCCCCAAGGTGTGTTGCGGGTTTTGAGTGTACCCTGTGCAACAGGTGAGGAACCATATTCCATTGCGATCGCTCTTTTGGAAGCAGGATTAAATCCGACAAACATTCACATCGATGCTGTTGATGTTAGCAACAAGTGCCTGTCAAAAGCCCAACGAGCAATCTACAGTCAATACTCGTTTCGCGGCAATAGCCAATCGTTTCAAGAGCGCTATTTTCAGGCAACAGAGGTAGGATATCACCTGTGCGAACAGGTGAAAAGTATGGTGAATTTTATTAATGGCAACTTGGCAGATCCGGCTTTTCTTGCTGACACGCCGCTTTATGATGTAGTCTTTTGCCGTAACCTGTTGATTTACTTCGATGTGACAACAAAAGAGCGCACGATTCAAGTCCTAGAAAGGTTACTAAGGCCAGAAGGCTTGCTATTTGTGGGACACGCTGAAGCTTGGTTATTGTTTAAAACTCAATTGATCTCAGTTCGTCAAGATTCAGTAGTTGCTCATCGAAAGTCCACAGGGGGCGAAAATGTTCGCAAAAATCATCATCCAAATCCTCAGAGACAAGGTTTCATAGGCAAAAATATAGATGTTCTCAACAAGCGACAGCTACCGAAAAAAAACCGTTCCAAGTTTGTCGCCCAAGAGAGGTTAAATGTTGCTTCTCAGAATCCGATATTGCCAATAGAACTAAAAGTAAATTTGTTAGAAACAGCTAGAGCTTTAGCCGATGAAGGTCGATTGGATGAGGCGGTTAAATTATGCAACGATTATCTCAACCAAAATCAGGTGAGTACTGAAGCATATCTTTTACTAGGTCAGGTGCAGCAAGCGATGGCACAAAATGAACGGGCGGCACAATCTTTTCAAAAAGCAATTTATTTACAACCGACTCACCAAGAGGCGCTGACTCATCTGGCATTACTCAAAGAACATCAAGGAAATGCGGATAGTGCTAATCTTCTCTGGCAACGAATTCACCGATTAAATAAGCATTAAAGTTGCATAATCAGGGCGGGCAAGATGCCCATCCACAAGACACTGAGAAAATTTTAATATGCAAATTAAATGTGTTTTAGCTTATCTAACTCTTGTGGGATGGGCGTCTCGCCCGTCCGGGGTGGACATCTTGTCCACCCCACAAGAAAATTTATTGCAACATTTTAAGCTTGCCGATGCAACAAAGGTGTAGGGAGATGAATCAAAGGTGCAGATCAAGAGACTTGTATGTACACCGTAGCCTTGTAGGGAAGGAGCTGGGGGTTAGGTCTGTATTAGGACTCAACTAAGAACCGCTATATTCAAAACCTACGCAGTATTGGGATTCATCCACCTCAGATACTCAAACTTCTTACTCAGCACTTAACACTTTCACATCAGAAGAAAAAGCTAGTCTCTGAACTAAGGCTAGCTACTTAATAATTTGTTTAAAAATAAAAATACAGACTGTTCATCTTGTTTGTGATTTGGGAATTTTAAGAACTGAACGCATTTTCCAACAGCATAGGAACAATAGGATATCCAAATGTTCAAGAACATGACCTTGCAAACACGGTTAATCAGTTCATTTTTATTCATGGGACTGATTGTACTCATAATGGCCTTGCTGGGATGGTTCACCACCAACGAGTTAAATCAGTACATTAACATACTAGTGAAGGATAACATCCCCAGTTTATCCGGGATATGGAAGATTAACGAAGGTCAGACACAAATCCAATCGGCAGAACGGTTACTATTTGATCCTGAAGTCACTGTGACTGAAAGACAGGGTGCGATAGCTCAAATTCAGGATGCTTGGAAACAGATTAACGAAGGGATTAAACAGTACGAAGCAACGCCATTAACCGAACAAGAAAAAAAAGAGTATGACTTACTTAAAGATCAACTGGATGTCTGGAAGCAAGCCCATGAGAAATTGTTAGATATTGAGCAACAGTTCAATCAACTTAATGCTCGCAATCCTTGGAAAAAACAAATTATATTAATGCGTCAAGGAAAAGAGAAATCATCGGATTTCGCCACAATTCAAATGGCAATTGAATTACGTAATCGCATGGATTCTGAAGGCGCAAATAAGGAGGAGCCGTTATTTAAAATAACTGACGAGCAAGCAGGCAAACTTTTAAAACTTAATGAAGGTTACATATCAGATTTACAAAAAGAAGTCGAACAAAATGTAGCTCGCAGCATTTTCTGGATTTGTGTAGGAATTTTCATTGGCCCCACAACTGCAATTATTTTGGGGATTGTAATCGCAAGGCAAGTTGCATCGCAGATTATTAGTCAGATTATGGGTGTGGTTGGGCTTGCAGAGCAAATTTCCACGGGGAACTTAACAACTCAGGTCAAGGCTGATCCCAACAGCAAAGATGAAATGAATAGACTTTTAACTGCTTTCCAAACTATGACTCAGAGTCTCAATACTTTGATTCGTCAAGTACAGCATTCAGGGATTCAAGTAACTACCTCAGCTACTCAAATAGCAGCTTCGGGTAAACAATTGGAAGCAACGCTCACCGAGCAGATAGCTTCTACTAATGAGGTAACTGCTGCTAGCAAGGAAATTTCCGCCACCTCTAGGGAATTGGTAAGTGCAATGGAACAAGTTGCAACCATTTCCCAAATCACGACGACAGCAGCAAATGATAGTCAAAAAGACATAGTGCGGATGGAAACCACTATGCGGCAGTTAGCAGAAGCCACTAATGCGATCGCAGCTCGATTGGGAGTAATTAGCGAAAAAGCAAATAGCATTAATAGTATCGTCGTCACAATTACCAAGGTGGCAGATCAAACGAATCTGCTATCTTTAAATGCGGCGATCGAAGCCGAAAAAGCTGGCGAGTATGGCTTGGGCTTTGCTGTCGTTGCTAGAGAAATTCGCCGATTAGCAGATCAAACCGCCGTTGCTACCCTCGACATTGAGCAGATGGTGAAGCAGATGCAATCTTCAGTCTCTACAGGTGTGATGGAGATGGACAAGTTTGCCGCAGAAGTAGGGCGGAGTATAGAAGATGTTGGCAGCATCAATACACAGGTTGGGCAAATTATCCAGCAAGTGCAAGACCTGAATCCGCGATTTGAGTTTGTCAACCAGGGTATGGAAACCCAATCTGTGGGAGCGCAACAAATTAGTGAGGCGATGGTGCAGTTAAGCAGTACCTCTGTGCAAAGTGCGGATTCCTTGCGGGAAATTAATCATGCCATAGCCCAACTTAACCAAGTGGCGCAGGGATTGCGTCAAGAGATTGCCCGCTTTCAGGTGAAAACAGAAGACGTTATACCCCTAATTCACCAACTCTCTTGAGCAGCCCTTATGAACCCCGCTACTCCCTTAAATATTGAACGTTGTTGGAATTTTATCGGCATTGAGGGCGATCGCTCCTGTCCCCAATTAGCCACCTATACCCATTGCCGCAATTGTCCCGTTTACTCTACTGCTGGACGCTATTTGCTAGAGCGCTCCATACCTGAAGATTATCGCCATCAGTGGACTGAGTTACTGGCTAAATCTAGAACTAATGAAAATTCCCAGATATCCCATGCTTTACGCACAACTCAAATGACGGTTGTGATTTTTCGTCTGCAACGGGAATGGCTGGCACTTTCTGCCCAAATCTTCAAAGAAATTTCTCCTGCGAGTGTGGTTCATACCATACCGCATCGCAGCAACCAAATCTTACGGGGATTGGTAAGTATCCGAGGCGAATTGCGATTGTGTATCTCTTTGAGCGATTTGTTGAATCTCGAAGCTGCCGATACAGCAGTACAAACGCTCAATCCAGTGGTGTATTCGCGCATGGTGGTGCTGGAAAAAGCAGATAAAACTTGGGTGTTTGGTGTAGATGAACTTTATGGAGTACACCGATTTCACCGGGATGAGTTACAAGATCCGCCTAAGAGTCTGACTCAAACTTATACAAAAGGATTATTTCACTGGCAACCTGGCGGATTGCAAATGGAGTGTTCGCACAGTGTCAGTTATTTGGATGATGAATTGTTATTCACCACCTTAGCTAGGAAGGTGCTGTGATGTTAGAAGAATTTGATGTCAGCAATCTTTCCTTGCTTGATTTATTCAACATGGAAGTAAAAGCCCAAGTTGTGGTATTGAATGATTGCCTGTTGGCACTGGAAACTAAGCCCGATCCCCAACCAGAACTGGCAGCTTTAATGCGGGCAGCCCATTGCATCAAAGGCGCTGCGCGAATTGTCCAAATCGATCCGGTTGTCAACCTTGCCCACGTCATGGAAGACTGCTTTGTGGCGGCTCAAGAGGGAAAAGTTACCTTAACTGCCGATCGCATTGATGTATTGTTGCAAGGGGTAGATATGCTCCTGCGTATAGCTGAAACGTTTACAGCTAACCCAAATTTGCAGATGTTAGAAAATATCGGCATCCAATCGTTAGTGAGTGCGATCGCTAATATCCTAACTCCAGAGGCAACCTCTACAGAAATTCATCCCTTAATAACAACAGCGCAGTTAGAAGACAACCAACAGACAAACCTTATTTCCCCATCCCCATTAGAAGAACTGGGCATCACCCAAAATCGGGCGGTGCGAATGAGTACTGAAAATCTCAATCGCTTGATGGGTTTAGCAGGAGAGTCTTTAGTTGAAGCGAATTTATTAGAACCATTTGCTAACTCTTTGCTGAAGCTGAGAAAGAATCAGGGGGAATTGTCTAACCTGCTAGAGAAGTTACAGGATTTATTGGGCAACTATCATCTGGATCGGCAAATTAAGGAAACCTTGAGTGCAACTCATCAAAAAGCTAACGAATGTTACCAGATGATGAGCGATCGCCAAAACGAACTAGAACAATTTTCTCAGCGTTCTGCTAACCTTTCCCAGCGCCTATATCAAGAAGTTATTGCTACTCGAATGTGTTCCTTTGCGGATGGGGGACAGGGATTTCCCCGGATGGTACGTGACTTAGCAAGACAATTGAGTAAACGGGTGAAAATGGAAATCGTCGGGAAATCTACTTTGGTAGATCGAGATATTCTAGAACGCCTAGAAGCTCCATTAACTCATATCCTGCGGAATGCGATCGATCATGGCATTGAACTACCCCACGAACGTTTAGCAGCAGGAAAGCCAGAAGAAGGAATTATTCGTATTGAAGTTACCCATCGCGCCGGAATGCTGTTTATCACCGTTGCAGATGATGGACGGGGAATCGATATCGAGTTTTTGCGCCAAGCAGTCATCAGCAAACAATTGACAAACCCGGAAATGGCAGCCCAACTTACCGAAGTTGAGTTGATGGAATTCCTGTTTTTACCTGGTTTCTCCACAACCCAAACTGTCACCGAAATTTCGGGTAGAGGTGTGGGGCTGGATATCGCCCATAGCGCAGTGCGGGAAGTTGGCGGCACGCTGCGGGCGGTTTCTGTGTTGGGAAGAGGCATGACCTTTCACTTGCAGTTACCATTGACGCTATCTGTGATTCGCACCTTGTTGGTGGAAATTGCTGGCGAACCCTATGCCTTTGGACTCACACGCATTGAACAGGTGTTGATATTATCGAAGTCTAAGATTGCTGTATCGGAAAATCGCCCATTTTTCGTGATAAATAATCAACCTGTGGAGTTGATTTTGGCAAGTCAAGTTTTAGAGTTAGCCTCGCCTGCGGTGAATATGGAATCGCTGTCAGTTATTGTAATTAGCGATCGCCTCAATCGTTACGGATTAGTTGTAGATCGGTTTCTCGGTGAGTGCAATTTGGTTGTCCGCCCCCTAGATCCTCGCCTTGGTAAAGTCCCCAACATTAGCGCCGCCGCCCTGATGGATGATGGTTCACCAGTGTTGATTATCGATGTCGAAGATTTAGTCCGTTCCATTGCGAAGGTATTTTCCAGCGGACAACTTTCTCAGGTAAATCAGTCTGCTCATCAGGTAGTTACCAAAACCTACAAGCGAGTGTTAGTAGTGGATGATTCAATAACTGTGCGCGAAATGGAGCGCAAACTTTTGGAAAACAACGGTTATAAAGCTGAAGTGGCAGTTAATGGCATTGATGGTTGGAATGCAATCCGCAGCGGCGATTATGACTTGGTGGTGACAGATATTGATATGCCTCGGATGAACGGCTTTGAACTCACTAGCCAGATAAAAACTCATGCCAAGTTGAAGCAAATACCTGTGATTATCGTTTCTTACAAAGACCGGGAAGAAGACCGACTGCAAGGGTTAGAAGCAGGTGCAGACTACTACCTCACGAAGAGCAGCTTTCATGATGACACTCTGTTAAAGGCGGTGATTGATTTAATTGGAGAAGCATAAGCAAATTTTAGATTTTAGATTTTGGATTTTGGATTAAAAATCTTTATTCTCAGACAATACTATTCAATAGTTCTCGATTAAGCATTTTTAATTCCGAATCAGATTTTAGGAAAAAGTTAAAGGGTAAGGGTCAAAGGTTTTTTTGATTAAAATTATAGAGCAAAAATATACAATACAAACTTTTGTAGAGACGGCGATTTATCGCGTCTCTCGATTTATCGCGTTTATTGCCTTAACTATTTATTGTGTCAACTTTAAATTGAGAAATAAACCTTTGACAATCCAAAATCCAAAATCCAAAATGGTATGGCCTGTGAGAATTGCGATCGCTAACGATATGTTCATGGCTGTAGAGGTACTACGGCGTATTGTGGTAAAAGTACCAGGTTACAAGCTGGCGTGGGTTGCTTACGATGGTGCGGAAGCTGTGAGCAAATGTGCGGCTGATACTCCCGACCTGATTTTGATGGATGTACTAATGCCTAGCATGGATGGAGTAGAAGCGACACGGCGCATCATGAGCCAATCTCCCTGCGCCATTGTGATGGTGACAGCTAGCGTTAATCGCTATGCAGCCAAGGTTTTTGAAGCAATGGGTTATGGAGCCTTAGATGCCATCAATACGCCAGCTTTGGGTGATGATGGGCTACTAAATAAAATTGCCGCGATCGCCCGTTTAATTGGCAAATCTTCACATCGGCGATCGCTTCCTATCCATCGCCCAGAATCACGTCCACCGCTAATTGTTATCGGGGCTTCCACTGGTGGCCCCCAAGCATTGAAAACTATTCTCTCCCAATTTCCCCAAAATTTTCCGGCGGCTGTAATTGTTGTTCAGCATGTAGATGCTGAATTTGTTCAAGGTTTTGCCGCCTGGTTGAATGAGCAAATTCCTCTACCTGTGCAATTAGCGATCGCAGGTTCTACACCACAGCCCGGTAAAGTTCTGATTGCCGGCACAAATCTTCATTTGGTAATGCATCCCGACCTTACCCTTGGCTATGACAAAGAACCACTAAATTATTTCTACCATCCATCCATTGACGTTTTCTTCAACAGTGTGGCTAAAAATTGGACTGGAAAGGGGGTTGGGGCATTGCTGACGGGGATGGGTCGAGATGGCGCTCAAGGCTTAAAACGATTGCGCGAAGCAGGTTGGCACACTATTGCCCAAGACCGCAAAACTTGCGTTGTTTATGGTATGCCGAAAGTGGCAGTGGAATTAAAAGCTGCGGTGGAGGTTTTGCCAGTTGAGGCGATCGCATCAACCTGTATCAAATTTACGGCAAAATACTTAAACAAATAGTATTTTATTATACTTTTACAAAATATATGCTTTAAAGCAAATGCTTAAAACACCTTTACGAAGTATTTCAAAATCCTGAATTACTGAGATATAATTGCGACAATTGCAAATTAGTACATTTAACTTATTAGTTTGTAGTCGTGAAAACAAAGACCTATTTAGAGGTGCTAAATGAACCCGCAAGAAACAGCACTCTTACAAATATCTCAAAAGACAGAAAAATTATCACCGAAGTGGAGTGAACCAGAAACCCCGCAAGCTGTGCCATTTATTTTGGATGCCAAAATATTGACAGTCAGACTTCTACTAATTGACGATCAGGTAATTATCAGCGAAGCCTTCCGTCGGATGGTTACGACAGAAACAGATATTTTCCTTCATTACACAAGTAATCCAGCTAAAGCTATTCAAGATGCGATCGCCATAGAACCAACGGTAATCTTTTTGGATATGATCATGCCAGATATCGATGGATTAATGTTACTGCGTTGGTTTCGCTCTCATCCAGTAACTCGTGATATTCCGATCGTCATGCTATCCAGTAAAGAAGAAGCAAAGTTAAAAGCAGAAGCTTTTGCTGAAGGTGCAAATGACTACCTAATCAAATTACCCGATCCAGTTGAGTTAATTGCCCGCATTCGTTATCATTCCAAAGCCTACAATAACCTCAAAGCACTCACTACTGCAACTGCTACTGCCCAACTTCAAGCACAACAGTTAGAAAATACCTTACGAGAATTACAAACTACCCAAGTTCAATTGATCCAGACAGAGAAAATGTCTAGCTTGGGTCGGATGGTTGCAGGTTTAGCGCACGAAATTAATAATCCTGTTAATTTTATTCACGGGAATTTTAATCATCTTAATAACCATGTCAACTGTCTTTTAAATTTAATCCAACTATATCAACAAGAACATCCAGATTCGTATTCTTTATTTGAAGAGAAATTTGGCGACTTTAATATTGATTTCATCAGTGATGATTTACCAAAAATTCTTTCATCCATGAGGATAGGAACCGATCGGATTCGTGACATCGTGATGTCCCTAAAAAACTTTTCTCGACTCGATCAGTCAGAGAAAAAAGCTGTTAATATTCATGAAGGTATTGAAAGTACTTTATTACTTTTAAATCATCGAATACAACCAAAAATTGAGATTATTAAAAAATACGGAAATCTCCCACCAGTTCAATGTTATCCAGCACAACTAAACCAAGTATTTATGAATATCCTTAGTAATAGCATTGATGCTTTACTAGAGCTAGATAATCAGATCCAAAAGCAAATAGTGATTAAAACTGAAGTAACTGAATTACAAACAGTGATAATTACATTTAGAGATAACGGTGATGGAATAGATTCCGAGATTCAAAGCAAGATATTTGATCCTTTCTTTACAACTAAACCTATCAACAAAGGAACGGGATTAGGTTTAGCAATTAGCCATCAAATTATTGAGAAACATCAGGGAAATATCCAGCTAAAGTCTGAACTTGCTTATGGAACTGAATTTGCGATTGAAATTCCAATAGCATTAGCTATTAATCATAAAAGCGACACTTAAATTAAGACTTCATCGGAGAATTATTTTTTATAAGTTTTTAAAGAAGAATGCTGAATTCTGTTTTAATAAATACATAATCCATTAGATGCTAATACTATTTGATTAAGATAAGAGACGCGATGAATCGCCGTCTCTGTAATAATTTATCGCATCTTTGCGCTTTATAATTTTTATCAAAAAACCTTAACAGAACCGTATTGCATTAGATGCGATCGCACTTGTTTATGAGAATCTATAATTCATCTCATCTAAGCTTCATGATGAATTATGAATCATTTGCTACCGCTTGCGTGCATGGGATGAGTGACGCTAGTGTTAAAAGAAATCGTGCAAAGCTAAACCCTTATCCAAGAAGTCGAATAGGAAGCTAGAATGGCAATTCCAAATAAACAAGTAAAATCTAATACTGATATTTTAGATAATAGACGCACCCAAACTCGCATCCAGGTTCGCATTCCTAAAGACTTACATGAGGAACCAGTCATTTCACGACTGGTTTCTCACTATGGAGTAACAGTCATTATTGCTGATGCTCAGGTAAGCGCAAACGTGCCACAATATAGCTGCTTCGATCTGGAACTGCGAGGTACTGTTTCTCAGATTGAAAGCGCCCTAACTTACCTAGATGAACTGGATTTAGAAGTTTTGCACCAATCCAGCCCTGAAGAAGATGGTTGGTAAATTGAGTTAGGAGTTAGGAGTTAGAAGTTAAAAAATTCATAATTCATAACTCCTAACTTTTAACTCTTAACTTTGTTTAAGCCATTTGATTTTCAATCGCCCACCGCGCTAATTCAGTGCGGTTGTGGAGATTGGTTTTGCCCAACATATTGGACACATGGCTTTCAACCGTGCGCTGACTAACATTTAGTTCTTCAGCAATTTCACGGTTAGCTAAACCCCTAGCAACAAACTGAACTACTTTCAGTTCGGTTGGGGTTAATTGCACATCGAAGGGAACCTGGATACGGGAACCGTTTTCGCCTCCTTTTGCTTGGTGTTCTTTCCAACGGATAGTTTGTTTCAGCGAGGATTCAACTTGCGCTACGAGTTCTTCTGGTTCAAAGGGTTTGACCATATAAACATCAGCACCTTTATTCAGACCCTTAACTCGGTCTGCACTTTGTCCCTTAGCTGAAAGGAAAAGAACCGGAATCCAGCTGGTGCGTTCGTTTTGCCGGACTTGTTCCACAAAAGTATATCCGTCCATTTCCGGCATCATCACATCGCAGATGATCATGTCTGGAACATCTTGCTCTAAAATTTCCAGAGCTTCACGTCCATTTTCGGCGGTGATGACTTCGTATCCCCGGAATTCTAAGTAATCCTTCACCAGCAAGATGAGGTTAGGGTCATCATCAATCAATAGAAGTCGTTTGTGATCTTTCATGCTGGGCTCTTTCATAGCAGTGGCACTTGTCGCGCTTCGGTCCATCAAAGTCTTGAATATTTATCCTCTATGGTGGGTTATTCGAGATGTTGTCCTTTTTCCTACTTAACTTGCCTTTGCTGTCTCGAAGTCTCAAAAATGCCGAACACTTTCAATAGACTAGTAGCTCGATAGCAAAAGTCCAGCAAGGATACGTATAGCAGTAGTATCTATAATGCGCTATTATATATCGCATTGAAAGGGGCGGGGTAAAAAACACTGATAAAATAATAATCCTTCTGACTTACAAGTTAAGTATTGGCTTAAAGATGACCCTACCTCAAAACCAACCCGCACTTTCTTTAAGCTTACTGCCATAACATATCCTTCGGTTGTTAAGCCTCTATAAGGAGTTCACAAGAAACTAGGGAAGTTTTTGGCAAAGGATGGGTTAAAAACGCATATTTTTTTACCACCTTATTGCCTATTCAGTGTTCTTGGATCATCCGCAAGGTAACTTCCGGGTTTACTTGGCGACACCATCAGTGTAAACCACCATTATGAGTCTAGAACAAGAAACACGCAAGCAGTTGGCTTTTGTTCTAGAGATGCAAATGGCATAACTCTAGTATGCGGCTCATTGAGTTTGAACTCTTTAAGTCGCTTTTTAAGCATTCTCAGGATTCCACACTAGCTTGTTTTGAGTAGAAATTAACAATTGTCTGGTCAGCACAAATAAAAATGTGTTGCTGATTTTTTGCAATTTCTAAACTTTCTACATAATTACTCAGGGTCTTATGTTCTAGAGGCTTAGTGGTTTTGGGAATTTGATGCCTGGACTGGATCGCTGTGTTGTTACTCATCGAGCAGATCCCTCTTCCAAGCTTTGAAAATTGGGGATTGGGGGGATAAGGAAATAATAAGGTAATATTTTCTCTCCCTGCTCCCTGCTCCCTGCTCTTCTGCTTCCCCTTGCCTACTCTCTACTCTCTTCGTAGCTTACAGAACAAAACCTGAAAGGTAGAAATAATTAAGCATTTATACTTAAGTACATTTATGACCCACTAGTTCGGGAACCCGTACTCAAGGGATTCTTGCTATTGGACTCCACTTTTAGGTAGATTAGCACTCAGGAGTTGAGAGTGCTAAACTCTGGAGAAAATAATTATGGCAGCTTTATCTCTAAGCGTTTCTACAGTTAAACCTCTAAGCGATCGCGTTTTCGTAAAAGTGAACGCTTCTGAGGAAAAGACCGCAGGCGGTCTGTATTTGCCCGACACAGCCAAGGAAAAGCCCCAGGTTGGGGAAGTAGTCGCCCTTGGCCCTGGCAAGCGTAATGAAGACGGTAGCCGTCAGGAATTGGAAATTAAAGTCGGCGATAAGGTGTTGTACTCCAAGTACGCCGGCACTGACATCAAGCTCGGCACCGAAGAATATGTACTGCTTTCTGAAAAAGATATTTTAGCAGTTGTTATCTAGTGGGTTATGAGGGCTATGGGTTATCGGGTATGGGTTATGGCAGATGGGAACAATCCCCAATCCCCAATCCCCAATCCCTAATCCCTAATCCCTAATACCCAAATTCAAGAAAAAATTGAACTAATCCCTGGATTTAGACACCTATGGCAAAGCGCATTATCTATAACGAAAACGCCCGTCGCGCTCTAGAGCGAGGCATTGACATTCTGGCTGAGGCTGTAGCTGTTACCCTTGGCCCCAAAGGTCGTAACGTAGTTCTAGAAAAGAAATTTGGCGCACCACAAATTGTCAATGACGGTGTAACGATCGCCAAAGAAATCGAATTAGAAGATCATATTGAAAACACTGGTGTAGCTTTGATTCGTCAAGCTGCTTCTAAGACTAATGATGCTGCGGGCGATGGTACCACAACTGCTACCGTTTTAGCTCATGCGATCGTCAAAGAAGGCTTGCGGAACGTTGCAGCTGGTGCGAACGCAATTTCACTCAAACGCGGTATTGACAAAGCTACTGCCTTCCTAGTAGAAAAAATCAAAGAACACGCCCGTCCAGTGGAAGATTCCAAAGCTATTGCCCAAGTTGGTGCGATCTCGGCTGGTAATGACGAAGAAGTTGGTCAGATGATTGCCCAAGCAATGGACAAGGTGGGTAAGGAAGGCGTAATTTCCCTAGAAGAAGGGAAATCTATGTTCACCGAGTTGGAAATCACTGAAGGGATGCGCTTTGACAAAGGCTACATCTCTCCTTATTTCGCTACTGACCCTGAACGGATGGAAGCGGTTTTTGATGAGCCTTTCATACTGCTGACCGATAAGAAAATCGCTTTGGTACAAGACCTTGTACCAGTGTTAGAGCAAGTAGCTCGTGCTGGTCGTCCTTTGGTGATTATCGCTGAAGATATTGAAAAAGAAGCTTTGGCAACCTTGGTAGTAAACCGTTTGCGTGGTGTACTCAACGTGGCTGCTGTTAAGGCTCCTGGCTTTGGCGATCGCCGCAAAGCACTACTAGAAGACATCGCTGTTTTAACTGGTGGTCAACTAATTACCGAAGATGCTGGTTTGAAGCTAGATAACACCAAGCTAGATAGCCTGGGTAAAGCTCGCCGGATCACCATTACCAAGGACAGCACTACAATTGTTGCCGAAGGTAACGAAGCTGCTGTTAAGGCTCGTGTCGAACAGATTCGTCGTCAAATCGATGAAACCGAATCTTCTTACGACAAAGAGAAATTACAAGAGCGTCTTGCTAAACTCTCTGGTGGTGTTGCTGTAGTGAAAGTTGGTGCAGCAACCGAAACCGAAATGAAAGACAAGAAGTTGCGCCTAGAAGACGCTATCAACGCCACCAAAGCTGCTGTGGAAGAAGGTATCGTTCCTGGTGGTGGTACAACTCTGGCTCACCTTGCTCCTGAATTGGAAGTTTGGGCAAAGAGCAATCTTAAGGATGAAGAGTTGATTGGTGCGTTGATTGTCGTTCGCGCCTTACCTGCCCCTCTGAAGCGGATTGCTGAAAACGCCGGTCAGAATGGTGCTGTGATCGCTGAACGCGTGAAAGAGAAAGAATTCAATGTTGGCTACAATGCTGCGACAAACGAATTCGTCGATTTGTTAGCTGCTGGTATTGTTGATCCTGCGAAAGTGACTCGTTCTGCTCTGCAAAACGCTGCTTCCATCGCTGGTATGGTGTTGACAACCGAATGTATTATAGTTGACAAACCTGAGCCTAAGGATGGCGCTCCTGCTGGCGCTGGTGCTGGCGGCGGCGGCGATTTTGATTACTAATACTTTGTAATCCCCTGTTTGTAAAAATAGCTGCTTCCCTTGTGGAGGCGGCTATTTTTTTATAGTTCTTGCTGGGAAAGGGGAGCAGAGGGGAGCATTGGTGTCAACTTAACGCGAAACCGCTTGTCCGCCGGGAATTTAAATTCCCGTCTAATAGCTAAAGTCATCTGAAGATGACTAAATATTGCCAAAAATCTCCAGTCTACTTCAGTAGACTTAAGCTAAAAGCCAAAAAAATTTATTTCCGGGCGGGCATGGAAGCCAACAGATAAGCTATTTCCATCTGAAGTTGACACCTATGAGGGGGGAGAACCCCATACATAAATGTAAGGGCTTGAAACAAGGACGTATTATTTCTCTTTACGAGACGCCAAAGGCGAACGTGCTATGCCTCTCGAAACAAATGTTTAAATCAAAGGGCATAAATAAATTTATTGGCTCTGAAAACCTTTGAGCAGAAGAATTCCAGAATCTTTCTCCCCTGCCCCCTGCCTCTTTGGTCAAGATTCAGGTGTTTCAAACGAGAAAATAACGAAATGGAAGATTACCAAGCCGCTTTCGGGATTACAGATTTATTCAAGGTTTAAACCTATTGCCATATCCATTCACTGTGCTGGACAGATGGCACATCAACGAATAAGTAATAATGATTAAGATTAGGATAGGTTAAGTCACACCACACGTAACTGCTAACTCATCACGGGCTACGCTAACAAAACTCAAAGTATGGAACTATACTTAATTCGTCATGGCATCGCCGAAGACAAGGGATTAGGCATCAAAGATGAGGAGCGCAGCCTTACCAAAGAAGGAAGGCAAAAAACTGAGAAAGTTGCCCAAAAACTTGTTAAATTAGGTTTAAACTTTGATTTAATTCTCACTAGTCCCTTAGTGCGGGCCCGCCAAACGGCTGAAATCCTCATAGCAGAAAAACTAAGCTCCCAATTCGAGGAATCCAGCCACCTCGCGCCCGATGGTCAAATTTCTAGTTGGCTCAAAGACTGGTTAGAGCCAAAAAATTATTCCCAAAATACCCAACTGGCGCTGGTTGGACACGAGCCTAATTTGAGTAATTGGGCAGAAATTTTACTGTGGGGAGAAGCCAAAGCAAGCTTAGTCTTGAAAAAAGCAGGTATGATTGGGATAAAACTACCAGAAACAGGTTCTCCTCTGGGTCGTAGTCAGATGTTTTGGTTGACACCGCCCAAGTACCTGCTATAACAGTTTTTCAACATTTTCGATTGTTGTTAGAACGGCTACTGTTATGGCGACAATAAATTTCTGGTAAGTTAGCTCAATCAGATATTTCACAAAGCGAATGGTGTTGCCATGATGGTGTGCGAATACAAGCCTGGTCTAGAAGGCATTCCCGCCGCCCAATCAAGTATCAGCTATGTTGATGGGCAAAAGGGAATACTAGAATATCGTGGCATTAGGATTGAAGAATTAGCAGAAAAAAGTACATTCTTGGAAACTGCTTATCTCTTAATCTGGGGTAAACTGCCAAGCAAGGAAGAACTGGAAACATTTGAGCATGAAGTTCGTTACCACCGGCGGATAAAATACCGCATTCGGGACATGATGAAATGCTTTCCAGAAAGCGGCCACCCAATGGATGCCCTACAAGCCTCTGCTGCGGCTTTAGGTTTGTTTTATTCGCTCCGGGATTTACATAATCCTGTCTACATTCGAGATTCGGTGGTGCGCCTGATAGCAACCATTCCCACGATGGTGGCAGCCTTCCAACTAATGCGGAAAGGCAATGATCCGGTGCGTCCCCGTGATGACTTAGACTATTCTAGTAATTTTTTATACATGCTCGATGAGCGAGAACCCGATCCTTTGATGGCGCGGATTTTTGATATCTGCTTGATACTTCAAGTCGAGCATACAATGAATGCTTCCACTTTCAGTGCCAGGGTGACAGCTTCCACCTTGACCGATCCTTATGCTGTGGTTGCAAGTGCCGTGGGAACTTTGGGTGGGCCTCTGCATGGTGGAGCCAATGAAGAAGTAATTCAGATGTTGGAAAAAATTGGCTCTGTAGAAAATGTCCGTCCCTACATAGAGGACTGTCTGCAAAGTAAATCTAAGATTATGGGCTTTGGACATCGTGTGTATAAAGTAAAAGACCCACGAGCCATAATTTTACAAAATCTTGCAGAGCAATTGTTTGAGAAGTTTGGCCATGACAAGTTCTATGACATTGCTCAAGAAATGGAACTAGTGGTAGAGGAAAAACTCGGTAGCAAAGGGATTTATCCAAATATTGACTTTTATTCCGGTTTGGTGTATAGGAAGATGGGGATTCCTACCGACTTGTTTACACCAATATTTGCGATCGCACGTGTTGCCGGTTGGCTAGCCCACTGGAAAGAACAACTAGCAGAAAACCGGATTTTCCGTCCTACCCAGGTTTATAACGGTTTGCACGAAGTTACTTATACTCCCATTGACAAACGGTAAATGGGAATTGGGCATGGGGCATTGGGCATTGGGTACAAGAAGCAGAGGTGCGGAGGGGCAGAGGGGAAAGACTTACTACAACTTCTCTTCTGCTCCCCTGCTCCCCTGCCCCCTTGCTCCTCTGCTCCCCCATCCCTCAATAGCCAATCTCAATGCCAACCATAAGTAGAAGTTCTTATCTCGCTTCAGGGTGGTCAAACCATCCAACGATATACTAGGCATGGGAATTGGCAACAAATCTTCAATCGGGCCTCATCTGGACAAAAATTAAAAATGGGTGAATTTACAGGTATTAATTTAACTAATAGTTGTAATTCACCATGACTCATGTCTTAAAGAGCGGAAACATGAATTCAGGAATTGACCTCCAAGGAACTTTTATTGAATCCCTCCGGGATTTAGGTATACCAGCAGGAACAGCCAAAGCGATTTGGATGCCGCTGCCAATGATACTGATGCTGATTGGGGCAACAGTGGGGGTATTAGTTGCTACTTGGCTAGAACGGAAAATTTCTGCCTCCGCACAGCAGCGAATTGGGCCAGAATACCAGGGGCCTTTTGGGTTGCTGGTGCCTGTAGCGGATGGTCTGAAGCTGGTATTTAAAGAAGATATAGTACCAGCCAAGTCTGACCCCTGGCTGTTTACTCTTGGCCCAATTATTGTTGTAATTCCGGTGTTTCTGTCGTTCCTGATTGTGCCCTTTGGACAGAATATCGTAATTAGCAATGTGGGCATGGGCGTATTCTTGTGGATTGCCTTGTCAAGCATTCAACCCATTGGCTTGCTGATGGCTGGCTACGCATCTAATAACAAATACTCCCTCTTAGGGGGGTTGCGGGCAGCAGCGCAATCTATTAGTTATGAAATTCCTTTGGCGTTGGCGGTGTTAGCGATCGCTATGATGTCTAATAGCCTCAGCACCGTTGATATCGTCAATCAGCAATCTGGCTACGGCATCCTGGGCTGGAACATTTGGCGACAACCAATTGGTTTTCTGATTTTTTGGATCGCCGCCCTAGCTGAATGCGAACGATTACCCTTTGACTTACCCGAAGCGGAAGAAGAAATCGTCGCCGGCTATCAGACTGAATACTCAGGGATGAAATTCGGTCTGTTCTACCTGGGTTCATACGTTAACTTGATCCTTTCTTCCTTACTAGTAGCAATTCTCTACCTGGGCGGTTGGGACTTTCCGATTCCCCTCAACCTCATCGCTGGTTGGCTGGGAGTCAGTGAATTAAATCCTGTGTTCCAGATCGTAACTGCGGCTTTGGGTATCACCATGACCGTGTTCAAAGCCTATTTACTAGTGTTTGTCGCCATCCTGTTGCGCTGGACAGTGCCACGGGTACGGATTGACCAACTGTTAGATTTAGGATGGAAGTTTTTGTTACCAGTCGGCTTGGTTAATCTCCTATTAACCGCCGCCCTAAAACTAGCCTTTCCCTTCGCCTTCGGCGGGTAAGCCAATTTTAGATTTTAGATTTTAGATTTTAGATTAAGTCTGAAATCTAAAATCCAAAATCCAAAATCCAAAATTGAAAAGAGAGAGACACAAAATGCTAAAGTTCCTGAAACAAGTTGGTGATTACGCCAAAGAAACAGTACAAGCTGCGCGTTATATTGGTCAGGGACTTTCTGTCACCTTCGACCACATGCGACGGCGTCCAATTACCGTACAGTACCCTTACGAGAAACTGATTCCTGGCGAACGGTTTCGCGGTAGGATTCACTTTGAATTTGATAAGTGCATCGCCTGCGAAGTTTGCGTCCGCGTTTGTCCAATTAACCTGCCTGTAGTAGATTGGGAATACGACAAAGCCAGCAAAAAGAAAAAACTCAACCACTACAGCATTGACTTTGGAGTTTGTATCTTTTGCGGTAATTGTGTGGAATTTTGCCCCACTAACTGTCTATCTATGACAGAAGAGTATGAGCTTGCCACTTACGATCGCCATGAATTGAACTACGACAACGTAGCACTAGGTCGTCTGCCCTATAAGGTAACAGATGATCCAATGGTTACACCACTACGCGAACTAGTTTACCTACCCAAAGGCGTCCTCGAACCACATGGATTGCCCGCAGATGCGCCACGTGCAGGTGCGCGTCCAGAAGATTTGGTAGAACAAACAGAAAAATAAATGTCATTTGTCCATTGTCATTTGTCCTTTGTCCTTTGTTATTTGACCAATGACTAATGACTAATGACCAATGACTAATGACCAATGACCAATGACCAATGACAATTGACTAAGGACAAAAAACAGTGAATCTAGCAGAAGGAGTACAGTTAGTATCACTTGGCATACTAGGCGTGATGATGATTGGGGCGGCCATTGGTGTGGTGCTGTTCTCTAGCATCGTCTATTCTGCCTTTTTGCTGGGGGGTGTGTTTATCAGCATAGCGGGAATCTACCTGTTGCTAAATGCTGATTTTGTTGCAGCTGCACAAATATTGATTTACGTTGGGGCAGTTAACGTGCTGATTTTGTTTGCCATTATGTTGGTGAACAAACGACAGAATTTTGTGGCATTTCCTAACTCTTGGGTGCGGAAAGTACTAACAGGTGTAGTAAGTGTAGGATTGTTTGGTCTTTTAAGTACGATGGTGCTGGCTACTCCTTGGGCGTACTCAACTCCTGCTGTAGTCGGTGGTGAAAGTTCTATTGTTTTAATTGGAGAACATTTCTTCACTGACTTTTTGCTGCCTTTTGAATTGGCTTCCATTTTGCTGCTGATAGCGATGGTAGGAGCAATTATTTTGGCACGTCGCGAGTATTTGCCAGATCAACTGACACGATCCAATGTGGGGCAAACTGTTTTGACTTTACAAGAACGCCCCAGAGAACTAGTATCAACAACTAGCGAAACAAAAGAGTAATATTTGCGACCTGAGTCGCAGATAAACAGCCAGCTTTTTCAGGAGGGATACCCAGATTCATGCAACTCCAGTACTTTTTATTACTAGCAGCAGCTTTATTCTGCATCGGCATCTACGGTTTAATTACCAGCCGCAACGCTGTGCGGGTGCTGATGTCAATTGAGTTACTGCTCAATGCTGTTAATCTGAATTTAATGGCATTTTCCAACTTCCTCGACTCAACATTAATTAAGGGTCAGGTTTTCACAGTATTTGTGATTACCGTGGCCGCAGCCGAGGCGGCGGTGGGTTTAGCGATCGTGCTAGCCATTTATCGCAACCGCGATACCGTCGATATGGAGCAGTTTAATCTCCTGAAATGGTAATTGCGCGTGCAACTAAAGCAGGTAATCATTGCTTATAAAGCGCGGGATGCCCGGAGTAAAGAATGGGCAGAACTCTGTGCGAAACAACTAGAAAGTCGCGATTGCCAAGTGTTGATGGGGCCTAGCGGGCCGAAAGACAATCCCTATCCAGTCTTTTTGGCTTCGGCGAGTCAACCAATCGATCTCGCTTTGGTACTCGGTGGCGATGGTACTGTTTTAACCAGTGCCAGGCATTTAGCCCCAGCTGGCATCCCAATTCTGGGAGTGAATGTGGGAGGTCATCTGGGGTTTTTAACTGAATCGGTGGAAGAGTTTCAGGATACGGAGAAAGTTTGGGATCGGCTGTTTGAGGATCGCTATGCTATCCAACGACGGATGATGTTACAAGCTGCGGTGTATGAGGGTCATGGGTCTAATTTAGAACCTGTGAGCGAACGTTACCTCTCTTTGAATGAATTTTGTGTCAAACCCGCCTCAGCTGACCGAATGATTACCTCAATTCTGGAAATGGAAATCGATGGTGAGGTGGTCGATCAATATGTCGGGGATGGGTTGATTATTTCCACTCCCACAGGTTCTACTGGTTACACTGTTTCTGCTAATGGGCCAATTATGCACGATGGTATGGAGGCGATTACCGTCACTCCTATTTGTGCAATGAGCCTTTCTAGTCGCCCTCTCGTTTTACCCCCTGGTTCTGTGGTGAGTATTTGGCCTTTGGGGGATTACGACTTGAGTACCAAGCTGTGGACAGATGGGGTTTTGGGGACTTCAATTTGGCCGGGACACCGTGTTGATGTGCGGATGGCAGAGTGTCGGGCTAAATTTATTATTTTGCGCGAGAACAATTCCTACTATCAGACGTTACGGGAGAAGTTGCTGTGGGCAGGTACGAGGGTTCACTACAGTAATAATCACCGTAATTAATTAAGTATTTTAGAGTGCATTTACCGCAGATGGCGATCGCATTGGCGATGGCAACCAAAATTATCTAAGCCCCTGGATTCATTCGGGGGCTTTCTGCCTGATTTTGATTGTAGATAATTGATCTTTCAAGACGCGATAAATCACGTCTCTATATGAGGGTTTTGTTGCTCATTCTGAACTGTATTGCTTTATAACTGATACCAATTTTAAAAATAATTGCAACAGATAGAGTGAGAAAATCCAGATGCACCAAGCAGTTTACAATCCAAAATCTAAAATCCAAAATCCAAAATGGTATGACTTGCATTCATAGCCTATATCAAAGAAAAATTTTGTATCTTATTGCCAGATTTTTTAGGAATTAATGCCCATAATAAAAGCACTCTACCTCTAATCCCAGAAAGTAAAAAAGCTTTCTCAAGGATCTTTTATCGAAAACCGTCTCAATTATCCTTCGACACATTAATGCATAATGTGAGCTATTTTTATGAGAAGAATTCAGAACTCAGGAGTCAGAATGGGCTAAACCTTAGCTATCCGCTAACAGCATGAATTCTGTACGAGTGGGTAATAGCGTAGCGTTAGCGAGTCCGTGAGCGTCTGAATATTGGTTAAAACCACGTAAGAGGTGGGCGAAACTAAAATAAATATTTTTCGTAATCAAAACTCTATCCCGCAAGTGGCGTAGAGTATTCTGAATTCTGAATTCTGACTCCTGTTTTATAGTACCTAAATCCTAGTAGGATATTTTCGCAAATCTAAGTAGGAAGATAGATGGAAGTTTCTGGACGCCACATCAATTACCCACTGAATCCTCTTCCCCCTCTTGAAGATTTTCCCGTCCTTCAAACTGAAAAATATACCCTACGGCTGGCGTCAACTGAAGAAGAATTAGAATCAATTTTTCGGTTGCGCTTTGAAGTTTTTAATCTTGAACTAGGCTTAGGATTATCTACTTCTAACTTTACCCAGATGGATATAGATAAGTTTGATGCGGTTTGCCATCATTTAATCTTGTTCTCGAAACAAACGGGTAAAACCATTGGAACTTATCGGATGCAAACCTATACAATGGCTTCTCAAAGACTAGGCTTTGATGCTGCTGATATATTTAATCTTAATGGAATTCCTGATTCTGTACTGCGAGTATCTGTAGAAGTGGGACGCGCATGTATAGCTAAAGAATATCGCAATAGTCAGGCACTTTTATTACTTTGGGAAGGTCTGGCAAATTATCTGATCTGGAGTAAAAACCAATATTTATTTGGGTGTGCATCGTTACTAACACAATGTCCTTGGCAAGCTACTTGCGCTTATGATTATTTTCGGCAGAATGGCTTGATGCATCCGAGTATTTTGGTCTATCCAAATTCACAATCTTCTCTACAACTCCCTCAAGATTGTCTAGATTCATCTAATTTTGAGATTCCGAAAATTTTGCAGGCATATTTGAATATTGGAGCTAAAATATGCAGTGTTCCAGCTATTGATTCGCAGTTTAAGACTATTGATTTTTTAACTATATCTAATAGTAAAGACTTTGCTAGATGGCGTTACCAAATTTTGTAAAAATGGTCTTTTTCACTAATATAGATGGCTAGAGGAACGAACCTTTGATGTTCATTCATTACTCGGAATCGGGTGCGATCGCTCTAAGTATCTTCGATGAATAAACTCAGATATAATTATTAGCGATCGCACTTCATTTAGTCTTACTGGCTCGATTATTGTAGATAAATTATTTATTGGGAAAATCACTTATGCGCCATCTCAAATTTGCTCCGAGTTGGTTGCGATTTTTAGTTATTTTCTTATTGGCGATGGGTATCTTGTTTCGCTTCTTTAACCTTGATGGCAAAGTTTACTGGCATGATGAAACTTATGCCTCATTGCGGATTTCTGGTTACACAAAAACTGAAGCAAAACAGCAACTTTTTAATAATCGTGTCATTGGTGGAGAAAGTTTTAGCCAGTTTCAAGGTGCAAATCCAGAAAAAAGCTTAAATGACACAATTATGTCTTTGGCAAAACAAGATCCACAGCATCCACCGTTGTATTACATCATAGCCAGATTGTGGATGGAGGTGTTTGGTAATTCGGTGACGGCGATCAGAAGTTTATCTGCCTGTATTAGTTTGCTGGTTTTCCCTTGTGTATATTGGCTATGCCGAGAATTATTTAATGTGCCATTATCGGTTTCTGGTGTTGCGATGCCTGCGGCGGGCGTAGCGATCGCACTCATGGCTATCTCGCCCATTCACTTAGTATACGCCCAAGAAGCACAAGAATATATTCTTTGGTTAGTCACGATCTTACTATCCAGTGCGTCTTTACTGCGAGCGATGCAGGTAGAAGATGAGCTAGCAAAAGAACGACAACGACCAGATTTATTTGCTACCTGGAGCATTTATGCAGTAACTTTAGCCATTAGTCTTTATACATTTCTTTGGAGTGTATTTGTAGCACTTGCTCACGGCATTTATGTGATGATCGTCGCCAAATTTCAGTTTACTGAAACTGTCAGAACTTATCTGATAGCATCAATGATAGGTTTTTTAGCTTTCATGCCTTGGATAACAGTTGTAATCGGTGACTTTTTTCAATTTTTGATTTCAGCAGATAAAACAACTTCGCAGTCATCTTTATTGACTGTATTTCCATTTTTAATAATGCAGTTAAGCCGGATTTTTTTTGATATCAACCTTACTTCAGAAAATTCTTTAAACTATTTAATTACACCAATATTTTTAACTTTGGTAGGATATGCAATTTATTTTCTTTGTCAAACAACTAACTATAAAGTTTGGTCTTTTATCATCACATTAATTGTAATACCAGCACTACCCCTAATAATGCCAGATTTAATTGCTGGGGTTATACGATCATCTATCGAACCATATTTAATACCAGCTTATTTAGGAATCCAATTAGCTGTTGCTTATCTGCTAGCTACACAAATATATAATGGGAGCGTGTCACGCCGGAGCATTTGGCACACAATCATGGCATTAGTGATTATTTGTGGTCTAATTTCTTTTAAGGCGAGTTCCCAGGCAGAAACTTGGTGGAATAAAGGTATGAACTATGGCAATCCACAAGTTGCCCAAATCATTAATCAGGCAACTCGTCCACTTTTGATTAGTGATGCTTTGGGCAATAATTATGGGAATGTTTTTTCTCTCAGCTATCTTTTGGAACCAAAAGTGCGATTTCTGTTGGTGAATAATCAAAAAACACCTAAAATCCCTAATGGGTTTACTGATGTGTTTTTACTTAATCCTTCAGACATTTGGCGCGAAACAATAGAAAAGAAATATAAGCTAAAGACAGATATCGTTTATAGTGATGACTATTATTCGATCTGGAAACTTACTAAAAATCGTAATTTACGCCGACGTAATATGTCGCCAAATAATCAATTATCTACTAGTTTATAGTGCAATATAGATTTCAGATAATGCATATTTAATTTTCATCAGATGTTTAAAGTACATAATTGTCTACAAGTTATTGTAAAATTTAATTATGCAGCGTCTCAAACTTACACCAAATAGGTTGCGGTTTCTCATTGTCGTTTTGTTAATGGTGGGTATATTTTTTCGCTTTTTTAACATTGACGGCAAAGTTTATTGGCATGATGAAACTTTTACTTCATTACGGATTTCTGGTTATACGGCAAATGAAGTAAGGCAGCAAATATTTAATGGTCGCATAATTACTAAAGAAAGTTTTGCCAAATTCCAAAGTCCTAATATGGAAAAGGGCTTAATTGACACAATTATGTCTTTGGAAACAGAAGATCCACAGCATCCACCACTGTATTATATAATCGCTCGGTTTTGGGTGGGAATCTTTGGTAATTCGGTGACGGCAATCAGAAGTTTATCAGCTTTTATCAGCTTGTTGATTTTTCCGAGTATTTATTGGCTATGTCGAGAATTATTTAAAGCATCGGTGTGGGTATCGGAGGTTGCGATGCCTGCGGCGGGCGTAGCCATCGCACTTATGGCAATCTCCCCTATTCACCTAGTATACGCCCAAGAAGCACGAGAATACATTCTCTGGATAGTGACTATATTACTATCCAGTGCCTCACTACTACGAGCATTACGGCTGGAATCAAAAGATAAAGCACCACGCATATTAAATTGGGGAATTTATGCAGTCACTTTAGCACTCAGCCTCTACACATTTTTATTGAGTGGATTGGTAGCATTTGCTCATGCAATTTATGTAATTGCCATTGCCAGATTTAGGTTAAATCGGACAGTGAAAGCGTATTTATTCGCATCTTTAACAGGGTTTTTCGCTTTCACACCTTGGATATTGGTTGTAATAGATAATTTTTTGCAATTTGACAGTTCAACAGCCTGGACAAAGATGCAGTTTCCCCTAGAGATTTTAATTAAATCTTGGCTTTTACAGTTAAACCGGATTTTTCTTGATTTAAACTTTGGTTTTGAAAATCCCATTAGCTATATAATTACACCATTTTTTTTAACACTTATTGGATATTCTATTTATTTTATTTGTCGAACAACCAACTATAAAATATGGTTATTTGTCTTAACTTTGATTATAATTCCTGCACTACCTTTAGTGCTACCAGATTTAATCTTTGGGGGTATACGCTCACTTTCCGAGCGTTATTTATTGCCTTCTTATTTAGGCATTCAATTAGCTGTTGCTTATCTCCTGACTACGCAGCTATATAATGAGAGTCTTGTACAGCGAAAATTTTGGCAGATAATTATAGTATTAGTGATTATTTGTGGGTTAGTTTCTTATGGAGTGAGTTCCCAAGCTGAAACTTGGTGGAGTAAGGTGATTAGCTATGGTAATCCACAAGCTGCAAAAATCATCAATCAGGCTGCTCGTCCACTTTTGATTAGTAATGATTCTGGTATTAATTATGGAAATATCTTTTCTCTCAGCTACCTTTTACAACCAAAGGTACAGTTTCAATTAGTAAAAGACCAAAGCATCCCCAATATTCCTGATGAGTTCACTGATATTTTTTTTCTAAATCCTTCAGATAGCTGGCGCAAGCAAATAGAAGCAAATTACAAGTATAAATCAAATGTTGTATATGGTGACAATCATTACTTGCTCTGGAAAGTAGAAAATCTTAACTCATTGCACTAGCATGATATACTACATTTGGGAAAATTATTCAGTACTTGAGAAAACTAAAATTTCAGATTTGAGAAACTGTCATCGCTCTTACATCTACTTTTTTATCAAATAGAATTCGTGGTTTCAGGAAAATTTTAAATATTAATAATAACGAATGTAATTCTCCTGGTGCATTCTGGCGCTTCCACTGTCCAGGACGACAAAAGAGCATTTCTACAAGGCGGCGATGTTGATTTAAACTTACTGATTTAAACCTAAGCCGCACTGTGAAGGATTCATCTTTAAACCCAGTACTCACAAGCTCACCAGTTAGCCATAAATTTTCTTCTATAACTTCTATATTTATTAGCTGATGGGCAAATAAATTGATGGGTAACTTCTGAGTCAGAGCAATTTCAACACCTGCTTCCGAAATCATTGTGGTTACACCCCACAAATTCTGATTGCCAACTCTTAACTGCACTATTCGCCGCAAATTAAACCATTCATACATATCTGCTTTTGGTGCATCTATTAAAATTAAAATGGTGATACCAATCATAATTAAATTATAAATACTCCATAGCCAACCTAAATTAATACCTGTAGTTTTTTGCGTAGTTTCTGGTGCAATATTTAGATTTAGCCACAAACTAATAGCAGTAGCAATAAACAAAATGATGAGAGGTATGGCTAAATTCCAATTAAAAGTATAACGATTTTTTACTATACCTTTTGGTGTAACTTGAAATCCTTTTGCAAAAGGATAAATCATCACTTGTAGGGTATTTATTGCCAAAGGAAAACAGATTATTAGTGAATAAATATCTGAGAGCAAAGCTGAACAAGAACGATAAGTTAGCCAAGCAAATGTTGCTAAATTCACTAAATAGTAAGGCAAGAAAAAAAATAATAATTCTCCTGCTGTTGAACGGATAGGAATCACATGGAAAAATGAATATGCTAATGGGATAAGCAGAAAATAAATACGCGAAATATTGCCAAACCAATATAGCAATGCTGCTAAAGAAGCTAATCTCTGCATAAGAGTTAGCCCAGGAATTTTTAAAGGATTAGATTTAATAAATAGTGCCTGGAGTGTACCTTGTCCCCACCTTAATCGTTGAATTGCATAGCCGACGATATTTTCTGCTGCTAAACCAGCGCTTAACTTTTCGTTTAAATAAACTAAACGATAGCCTTGAGCAGATAAGCGAATTCCTGTGAAATAATCTTCACTTAAAGATTCAATTACAAAACCCCCAACTTCCTCTAAAGCACTTCTGCGAACAACAAAGGATGTACCAGCACAGATTGCACTACCTGAAGAATCACGACTTGTCTGAATTTGCCGATGAAATACTTCTGCTTCATGGGTGAGAACATTTTCTAAACCTAGATTACGGGCTATGGGATCAGCATTATAAAAGCTTTGAGGTGTTTGTACAATGGCAATTTTTGCATCTTGAAAAAATCCAACAGTGCGAGTGAGAAAGTTATTAGTAGGGATAAAATCAGCATCAAAAACTACGATTAATTCTCCATTAGTTTTAGCGATCGCATGATTCAAATTACCTGCTTTTGCATAACTATTATCAGGTCGCGTTAGATAATAACAACCTAATTCTTCTGCTAAATCTCTCATTTCTAAACGATTAGTATCATCCAAAAGATAGACTTTTTTACTTGCATAATTTAGGGCTTGACAACCAATAATTGTCCGCCGTAGTATAAGAACTGGTTCGTTATAAGTTGGTATAAAAATATCAACAGTTGGTACAAAGCTACCACTGAGTACAGCTAATGATTTCATGTCTGCTTCTCGGTGACGTTCTTTGATATTCAACATAAAAAATAGCTGTATAGTGCTATTGACAATCACTAACATCTCTGCAAAAAATAACCCTAGACTAAATACCCCATTTAACGGATCTACCAAATTTAAGCTAGAGAGCGATCGCCACACAACATACCGCAAAGTTAAAATGATTAACATTCCCACTATTAACCGTTGCGACCAAATCCGTGGTATTGGAGATATTTTCATCACAACAAACACAGTTAACAAGCATCCAACAGTGGGTAGCAGTAAATATTTACCTTCTATTCTTGGAATTTTTAACCACATTGGTGGGTGCATTTGCCAGTAATTGATTTGAGCAAAAATTCCACTAATTCTATCTTCACCAGCAAACCATCCTGCTATAATGATGCCAGAAAATAAAACAATGACTAATAAAATCAGCGTTGCTGTGTGGAATTGAATAACTCTCTTAGAAACAGTATTTGGAGCTGGTTGATAGCGAAGTTTTGATCCTGACATTTTATTTACCCTTTATCACCTAAAACTATTTTGGAAAAAAGTATTTCACCAGATTTTTTTAACGGATTTTTTTGAAAAAATGTTACAAAACATTTCTAATAATACTTTATCATTAAAACTTACTATGTGCTTCTTAATACATAACTTATGTCTTTTAGAGTCATAATCTTTTATAAGATATTCAAATATTGGCTTGATTAAAATCAGCTAAAAATAATAGAAATGAATATTAAACAAATTCTCATCTCAAATTAATTTAAATGATGGTACGATGACCTAGATTATCCTTTGAGATGAATTCAATGATTCATTTAAAGGTGTTGTATGCAAATAACAGATTTTCTTAGTCTTGTACATCCAGCGATCGCAATCATATTCGTGTTTCCACTCATCGGTACAGTAGTGAATTTTGCTTGGCAAACACGGCAACGCCGATTGCAAATTTTAGCTGGGAGTAAGAGCAAAATTCCTCCCGTAGTGGGTGGAGAACATAAGCAGTTAGGTGAAAAACTAACAAGTGCAATTGTCGGATTAACTTTAATCGGATTAAGCTATCCTATTGGCAAAAATATTATCAAAAATCAATTGTGGAATAAAACACCTTTTCAAGTTGTTTTTATCCTATTAATTTTTGCTGCCACCATCGCCTCTTTAGTATTTCTTTATCGGGCAAAGCAACGGGTATGGCGGGGAGTTTTTGCAACTTTAACTAGTGCAGGTTTAGTCATTTTAGGCTGTCAGGATGGAGTCTATCGCCGTACTAATGAGTGGTATTGGTCACATTATTATATTGGAATTACCGCAGCACTGCTGATGATTTTTTCATTAGCAATTGTTCAAGATATTTATCAAGATAAATCCAATCGCTGGCGTGTCATTCATACGATTTTAAACTGCATTGCTTTATTACTGTTTATTGGACAAGGCATGACAGGCACACGAGACTTATTAGAAATTCCTCTGAGTTGGCAAGAACCCTATGTTTATCAGTGCGATTTTGCTAATAAAACTTGTCCAACGCCAAATCCCCAAGTAGGAAAATAGGGTGAGGAATGGGAGAGAAATCAATTCAAAATTCAAAATTAAAGACTTCTGCCCAATACCCCTCAGGAGTGCTGAATGGGGAAGAAGCAAGGGAGCAGGGGGAAGAATTTTCCCCTCCGCCCCCCGCACCCTGCCCCTCTGCTTCTTTTCAATGCCCCATGCCCAATCATTCCAGTGGTAAAGTCACAATTACTGTTGTGCCAATACCCTGCTCACTTTCTAATTGAATATGACCACCATGTAACTCCACACATTTTTTAACTATAGTGAGTCCTAATCCTGTTCCTTGAATTACACCTACATTACTGGCACGATAAAAGGTTTGAAACAGACGGGCTTGGTCTTTGAGGGGAATGCCCATTCCCCTATCTCTTACCTGGAAAATTGCAAAGCGATCTTTGCAAATCAAATCAAACCAAATAGTGTTATGTTGAGGGGAATATTTGATGGCATTAGAAATTAAATTAGTTAAGATACAATTTAGTAGGTCTTCATCCATTTGGGCTTGAGTAGATTCACCTTCACAAGTAAAGATAATAGTGTGCTGACTACCTGCATTAATTTGAAGAATATCTGTGAGTTCGCTGCAAAAATTTTCTAAATTTAAAAGTGTAGGTTTATATTCGAGTTTTGCTGCTTCTGTTTTACTCAAAAACAATATCTCATCTAAGAGATGAAGCATTTGGTTTATAGCATTTTGTATACGATCAAAATATTTAGTTCTCCGGTCATCAGTTAGTTTATCACTGTTATATTCCAGGATATCTACAGCTGTCCGAATTGTAGTCATAGGGGTGCGAAACTCATGAGAAACCATTGCAACAAAGTTTGACTTTAACTCGTTGAGTTCCTGTTCTTTTGCTAGGGCTTGACGGGTACGTTCTTCACTTTCCCGTAGTTGGTTAAGAATTTCGCTCCTTTCAATGGCATAGCGAATAGCACGCACTAGCCTTTGTATAGTGATTTGATCTTTAACGAGATAGTCTTGTGCGCCTTCTGCTAATGCTTGCATTGCTAAGTCTTCATCATCAAGACCTGTTAGCACCACTACTGGAATATCGGGTACTGCTGCCCGATATTCTTTCAACGTATCCAATCCAATAGAGTCTGGGAGGCTGAGGTCTAACAAAACTAGGTCGAATCTGCGTTGTCTTCGACTCACTAGCTGAGAATTATCAAGGGTGAATGCGGAGTTTTCTCTACTAGCATCTATTGCCTCAGATAGCCGTTCAACATGTAACATCTGCCATTGTTCTTGATATGCATGTAAAAATATCCGGTGTAGTAGATGGGCATCAGTAGCACTATCTTCTACTAATAGAATGTGAATTGTGAGCTTTTCCATAGTACAGGGTTATATCAATTTGTTAGATAATCACCTGATTTTCTATTTGTTAGACAGGAGTTAATTGTCTAGTTTTATAAGTAACAGTTGAAATTTCCAACCCAGTTATTTTTGTGGTAATGTTGCCGCTATCAGCCAGAAATCTTTGATCAGCTGCACAACTTGAATAAACTGGTAGATATCAATGGGTTTTGTGACATAGCAATTAGCACTGAGGTTATAGGATTCTAGGATATCCTGCTCATCAGTTGAGGTAGTGATTATAACAACAGGAATAGACTTGAGATTTGGGTCTGATTTGATTTCTGTTAACACTTCACGCCCATCCATTCCTGGAAGATTTAGATCGAGTAAGATTAAATCTGGACGGGGAACATTAGTAAACTCTTCTTGCTCCCGTAAGTAGTTAATAGCACTTTCACCATCTTCAACCCAATGCAAGTTGTTGGCGATTTGAGCATTTGAAAAGCCTTTGATGGTTAGGTTTGCATCACTAGGAGAGTCTTCAACTAGCAAAACTTCAATAGGTCGAAATGCTGGACGATGAATCATGCAGTTATTAGAGAGTTATTAGGCGGATGTGCAGTATATATACTAAAGATACCTTAATTTGCGTTGAGAGTAAGATAGAAAACTGTTCCTACGCCTGGTTCCGACTCAGCCCAGATGCGACCACCATGCCGCTCGACGATTTTTTTGCAGATAGCTAGACCAATGCCTGTACCAGGAAATTCTCGGCGAGTATGAAGACGGCGGAAAACCTCAAAAATCCGCTCAAGATACTGAGACTTAATACCGATGCCATTATCCTGTACCCAGATGAGCCATTCGGAATGGGGAGTGGGGAATGGGGAGTGAGGAGTGAGGAGTGGGGAGTTAGGTTTTTCTTCTGCCTCCCCTGCCTCCCCTGCTTTTCTAAGGATGGTGCCAATATGAATCTGGGGTGGCTCTTTTCGGCAAAACTTGATAGCATTGCCGATCAGATTTTGGAATAACTGCACCATTTGGGTTTTGTCTGCGTACAACTTTGGCAAAGGTTCATGAGTGATGATGGCTTTGCTTTGAGCGATCGCTACATGTAAATTATTAAGAGCTAGATTGAGTGCAGTATTACAGTCAACAAGGACAAATTCTTGACCGCGAGTCCCCACGCGAGAATAAACTAGCAAGTCTTGAATCAACTGCTGCATCCGCTTTGCGCCGTCGATAATATAACCAAAGTATTCTTGAGCAGACTCATCTAGACGGTCTTGATATTCATTTTCTAATAATTGGGTATAGCCTGCCACGGCTCGTAATGGTTCTTGTAAATCGTGGGAAGCCACATAAGCAAATTGTTCTAACTCTTGGTTAGAGCGTTTTAATTCCTCATTTAGCTTTTGTAATTCCGCTGTCCGTACCTGTACCTTGATTTCTAATTCCTTATTAGCCTTTTGTAGTGCAAGTTGTGCAAAGTTGCGATCGCGCAGGGCAATTTGTTGTTCTGTAATATCGGTGTGAGTACCTACCCACTCTTGAATCTTGTCATTGGCATCCAGAACGGGAACTGCGCGCGCGGCAAAAAATCGATAGCTACCATCTGCAACCCGTAGCCGATGCTCATTAAAATAAAGATTTTTGGTTTTTAGTGCCTGAGTCCACAACAACTCTGACAACTCCCGATCTTCAGGATGAATTGCATTCAGCCATCCCCACCCCTCGATTTGAGCATCACTTTGCCCAGTCAAGGCTATCCAAGACGAAAAGTCTTTTGGCATCCCTTTCGTATCAGCTATCCAGACAGCTTGAGAAGTTGCAACCACCAGTGAACGATAGCGTCTTTCATTCTCTTCTAGGGCAATTTCTGCAAATTTTTGGCGAGTTATATCTTGAAAAAATACTGATACTCCTGACGGTGAGGGGTACATACAATATTCAAACCAGCGCTCAAACGGTGGATAAAATTCCTGCATCTGAATGACTTGCTGTTCTGCCAAAGCCTGGAAATAGGCATGATAAAACTGATATTCCACAGCTTCGGGAAATACTTCCCAAATGTTTTTGCCAATTAAGTCTGCGGGGTGATAGTTGAATATTTGTCCTGCCCTCTGATTGATGTAGGTGCAGCATGAGTTGCGATCGAGGGCAACAAAGGCATCTGTAATAGTCTCTAAAATATCTGCCAGTTTTGCTTTTGCAGCTTGTTGTTCCAGACGAATAGCTTCTTGGGATAAAGCCTGGTTAAGACGAATTTGCTTTTGCAGTAGTAAGTAAACCACAATTAGCAAAAGGAAACTTAAAACATACCCTAGACTTAATACAATTAATACCTGGCGAAAAAGATCATCTGTAGTCGCTATCCGCCGTTGCAATAAAGTTTTTTCTTCATTGTGCATTGCCTCAAGTTGTTCGCGGATCTCTATACTCCGATCTGCGATCGCTATTTGAGTTGACTGATCTAAACTTGCTTGCCCAACCAAATCAATAGATTGTTCAAGCAAGGAAAATTTCTGTGCAATCAGAGATTCCAGTGTATCAAGCCGCCTTTGTTGGCTAGGATTATCACTACTTAGCTGTCGAATGACTTTAAGCACCTCATAAACCTTCTGCTTCTCGCCTTGATAAATTTCTCGGTAAACTGTGTTTTTCGTAAGAATATAACTACTTCGCGCGCTCTCAGCATTACTGAGACTGATATGCGTATGATCTATGGCTTCTATCACTTGATGAGTATGAAATACCCATCGCTTTTCTTCCGTCAACCTTTGAATACTTAAGTAAGAAGCTGTTCCGACGCCACACAATAGCAGTAATGCCAAGCTAAAACCGCCTGGAACCAATTTTTCTAACAGTTTTTTCATGGAATACTCGCAAAAGTGTAGCTAATAAATCACATCAGTTTTAACTCTAATAGCAAGCTTATGACGATGCTATAATCAAGCAATACAGTATTATTACGTAGATATAGTTATATATTTAAAACTATATTTATGTTGCTATATTAAAGCTTCTGATTGCGATACCTGCGGTTAAAGACTTCCAAAAAATATCCTATCGTTTTGACGGCAGGGGGCAGGGAGAAAGAAAATCGGATGTTGTTGAGTTTGGTGACACAAAAAAATGAGTGGATAATTGTGGTTGTTAGACCATATATCCACCCAAAATTTACTGTATTAGGATTACAACAAAAGACCCCACGAAATGATTAAAACTTAGGAGAATTCAAATCAATTAACGTGACTCAGTTCCTTGATTGGGACTACCTGCTACAGAATCTTCTCCTGGTGCTTCTGGAGTAGCAGTAGGTTTAGCATCACTCTTTTCAGCATCGCCAGTTTTGCGGATACTTTCGTCGATAGGGGTTTGGTAGCCACCAGAAGCGGTAGGTGTACTTTCTTGATTGTTAGATTTTTCTTGTTGTTCAGCCATGATTACATTCCTGATTATTTATCGTTGGGACTATCCTAAAAAATTAGGCGTGTGAGTGCATCTATCCAAAATCTAGTTATGGCTGATTCTTTTCTCTATCGTAAGTATTGTTTTTTTTATTTGGTGCTGGGTAAGAGCAAGCACCATAATTTTTCGATTCTACACCCAGTCCCCAATCCCTAATCCCCAGCCCCCTTTACAACATTCTCTAAGTAAATAAAGTTAATAATATGATGTGATGATTGCGATCCCAACTATCAAAGTATAATTAATGAACCAGAGCAATCTGTCGTTACCATCTGGATGTGTCCTTCGTAAGGCAACCTCTGCCGATCAGTGGTCAATTCGATTGCTGGTATTCTCAGCAAAACTCGACCCAACTCAATTAAATTGGCAACAATTTTGGATAATTGAATGCCATGAGAATCTTATAGCTTGTGGACAGCTACGTAACTTTTCAGGGGCGCAAGAACTTGGTAGTTTGGTTGTTGCATCAGCTTGGAGAGGTCAGGGTTTAGGTACTTTCTTAACGCAGCATTTGATTAATACAGCAACGCAACCACTTTATCTGGAATGTTTAGGTCAGCGACTAGCAGAGTTTTACAGTCGCTTTGACTTTGTGCCAATATCTTTTGAAGACTTGCCACAATTTCCCAAGACAAGAGGATTATCTACGCTCCAGGGAAAATTTAGATTCTCGCAACTAGCTAAAAAGCTGCTCAGAGTTCCTGTGGTGTTTATGAAGTATCAAGGTCAGGCTAATTCGTAATTCGTAATTCGTAATTTGTAATTCGTAATTTTAAGATATGTAGAATAAGGCTTGATACAAGATGTTCCCGACCCTCTAAGTAAGTCGGTCTAATAAAACCAAACTGTGTGAATAAAAGTAAACAAGGCTCAAACCCTTTCTTCCCCTGCCCCCTGCCCCCTGCCCCCTGCTCCCTGCCTTATCCCAACGATAATTATTTACGCCGACCTACTTACTCTCCCTCATTCCCCATTTTCAAATCGGGGGTTTCGCAAAAATTGTTAGCAAGACAGGCCCTAGTAAATAATGGTGATTCAAACACAATAGCCCAGCAGAGGAGCCAAGAAGTTGACGTTGATTAGGGCTGTAGAGTCTAATTCCACGGGGAGAAACTGGCAATAATTGAGGTTCTGTTTCTTTTTTAGAAGTAATGTCAACTAAATAAAAGCGTCCACCAGGAGAAAGTACCCGTGCTATCTCACTAAGCACCTGTTTTGGTTCCAAATAGTGCAAGAAGCTGATAGTGCTAAAAACAGCATCAAACTGACTATCACCAAAGGGAAGAGACTCAGCTTTTCCCTCAATATAAATTAAACGTGGACGGTGGCGGTTACTCTGTCTTGCTACCCGCAACATATTAGCAGACAAATCCAATCCAGTAGCTTGCAAGTCGGGAAACTGAGTAGCAAGCCGCTCAAGTAAGCGGCCAGTACCACAGCCGATATCAAGTACATTTGCTGGCTCTGGTAATTCGATGTACTCCAGTAAGCGTTTGTGAACGGCTCGATAAAACACTGAAGGAAAGAGCCAATCGTAACTTGGTGCCCATCGGTCAAAAAGTAGCTTTTTATTACTGAAAAAGTCATTAGTCATTAGTTTTCGCAGCTTCCCTAAAGCTGGATGCTTTTTTAGGGTGAGTTTAGCTGCGCCTCCAAGAATTTGTTTAACAGTACAAGTTAACTATAGCGGTTCTGAATTGTTTGTAATACTGGGCTTTTGTAGTAGCGTGGCAAGCAAAAAATAGTGCATAAAACTACAGAACCTAAGCGTATATATTTATAGAGGTTCAAATATAACAAACTCAATCTAGTTTGAAATTATCAAGGTGAAAAATTATGACAAACTTTATTCAAATCCAGTTACACAATGATCTACTGCACCCAGTCCGCGAGTGGTTGGAAACTATAGAAATTCATCACTCCCAAGTGGCTCATTTTCTGTGCAAAGCTATTCCTGCCCAGTGTCCTTTTGAGCGAGATATCACGCTGTTTGGTCGGAAGCTATTGCATATTCCACCGATGTGTAAATTAAATCCTCTATACGAAGAAGTGGTTGGTTTGCGTTTTAAAGCGCTCTGTTATCTTGCCGATGAATGCGGTGAAGATGTCACAGCCTATTGTTAATCGGTTGTTGTATCGTTCTTTGATCGAGCAGCGATCGCTAATTGCAGACTTACGGTTGTTACTTACTCAGGTTTATACTAAGCTAACGTACACCTAATTAGATGTTTGGCTATTACAGCAGTTTTCATGTATTTGAACTACATCTGTCGTAAGGGCACAGCAATGCTGTGCCCTTACCGCGTGGTCTATTTACCTTGAAAATAGCTGTAAGTAGCTGACACCTCGAAGACAGTGTTTCCAGACCGTATTATTGCTTACCGTACCCTGCTGAAATCATTAACATTATCATGACGCACATCTTACTGGTTGAAGATGAGGTCAAACTGGCACGATTTGTCGAATTGGAATTGAATTATGAAGGCTATCAAGTCAGTATTGCCTACGATGGATTAACTGCACTCACCGCAGCGCGTGAGTTACATCTGGATTTAGTAATTTTAGATTGGATGTTGCCTGGTTTGTCGGGGTTGGAAATTTATCGCCCCTTGCGAAATATTATTGATAAAGTGCCAATAATTTTATTAACCGTCAAAGATGAAGTGAGCGATCGCATTGCAGGCTTAGATGCTGGTGCTGATGATTACCTCGTTAAACCCTTCAGCGTTGATGAATTATTAGCTAGAGTGGGCACTCACCTCCGAAGAAGCTACCAAGCAGATGCCACAGATGTTTTAGAATTTGAAGACCTGAGTTTAAATCGTCGCACGCGAGAAGTATACCGAAATCAGCGGTTAATTGAGTTAACTGCTAAGGAATTTGATTTACTAGAATATTTATTAGCCCATCCGCGACAGGTAATTACCTGCGATCGCATTTTAGAGCAAGTCTGGGGTTATGACTTCATCGGCGATGCCAATATTATAGAAGCTTACATTCGCTACCTGCGCCTGAAACTTGAAGCCAATAACGAAAAATCCCTCATTCAAACTGTGAGTGGTGTTGGCTATGTATTGCGTGATTGAATTGGGCATTGGGCATTGAAAAGAGGCAGAGGGGCGGAGTGCGGAGGGGAAAACTCTTCTCCTCCTGAAATCTAATTAACGAATAATTAAGGATGAATTATAAAGCGGCAAAATATGCATCCTAATATTCAGTTTTTGGAAAAGCTTTTACTGCACACGATGAATTAGAATAAACCTGAATATATCAGAATATTAAGAAAATTGAGATAAAACAGGAGTCAGAATTCAGAATTCAGAATACTCTACCCATAAAGGGATAGAGTTTTCAGGCGAGAATATTTTAATTTTTTTCGCCCACCTATTACGTGGTTTTAACCAATATTCATTACCCACTCGTACAGAATTCAGTATGAATTCTGACCGGAGGCGGAGCGTCTCCGGCTCCGCTCTTGAGTTCTGAATTCTTCTTATAAAAATTTTGTTTTATTAACAAAAACAATGCTGTTGAATCGAAGTAATTTCCTCAAGTTTCTGATCCAGTCAGAGCCGGGAAAACCAGCAATATCCAATGGCTTGCGAGCAGTGTTAGGGTTGGGGGTTCCCATGCTAATTGGGCAACTGATCGACCAAAGAGAAAGCGGATTATTGGTTGGTTTAATGGCTTATTTTGTTAACTTAGCAAATGTTGGTGGCCCTTATCAAATTAAAGCTAAGGCGATGGCACAGGCGACTATGGGAATAGCTGTTTCAGTATTTGTGGGGACTCTAGTCGCTAAAGTTCCATTACTAGCTGTGGTGCTGACGTTTATTTGGGGACTTGCTTCAGGTTTTGCGTCGCTCTATGGTAATGCTGGTGCAAATGTCGGTCTGGTGGTAGGGATATCATTTATTACCACGATCGCACAACCAGGGGACTTAGAAACTGCACTGATGCGATCGCTATTATGTCTAATTGCAGGTGGATGGGCGATGCTACTTTCCTTAGTAATGTGGCCCTTTAGACCTTACGATCCACTAAGGGTAGCTTTAGCTGATTGCTTAAATGCGATCGCTAACTACATTCAAAAATTTGTAGATAAAGTGGCAACACCTGAAAGTATTCTCGAAATTAGAAAGGCATTAGAGACAGCACGCACTACTTTAGGGACATTACGGATTGGACAGCCGGCTCGATGTTGGATAAATGAGCAGTTTTTGGTGCTAATTCAAGATGGCGATCGCTTGCTTGGTTCAGTGATTGCCTTAACAGAGTTACTAGAAACTCACTTCCAAAATCAGCAATATCACGCAGTCCAGCAGTTAGTAGACGATGCCCTCCCAGAAATATCAGTCATTCTTCAAGCTATAGCGAAAGTTATATCTCGCAAGTCTGCTAGCGTCGATCTCGGAAATCTTCAGCGCCTCATGGATGCACTGAAGGAACAAGAAAGTCTGCAAAGAAAAGCAATTGCTGGGAGTGAGACAGACTACACAACTCTCGTTGCTCTCAGTAACCTGGTGCTAACGATTGAAAAGCTGATCAAGCAATTGCAATACACGGCTCAGACAGCTAAATCTCTGGAAGATCGTAGTAAAATTAGTAGTCGCAGAGATGTAGATCGACTTCTTGTAGTTGAAGACGAACAGCGATCGCTCTTAAGCTTACTCAAAGAAAACCTCACCTTAGACTCAGCAATCTTTCGTCATGCTCTTCGCATTGGTGTAAGTCTGGCTGTAGGCGTAATATTATACAGCGTTACCAATTTACCAATGGGGTATTGGGTAACACTGACAATCATGCTAGTCCTTAAACCGAACTTGGGTGCAACTTTCCAGAGGTTTTTTCAGCGAGTTGGCGGGACTATCTTGGGAGCTATCTTAGCTGCTGTCATACTTGCAACCGTTACGAGTAAGGTTGTATTAGACATAATCATTTTGCTGACAGTATTTTTTGGCATTTCCCTGATCCGTTTCAACTATGGGTATTCAGTAGTTTTCTTATCAATATTTGTCTTACTGATTATCGATATTGGGCATCCCATTGGTTGGCAATTTGCAAGCTTTCGGGTATTAAATACATTAATTGGCGCGGGACTGGCTTTTGCAAGTCATTATTTTATCTGGCCCAATTGGGAACGCGATCGCTTACCCAGTCAACTTGCCACAGCGCTACGAGAATGTCACAAATACTTTAGCGATGTGATGGCTGTTTACCAGGGTACAAAGGAGCGTGACTCTACCATTATCAGTCAACGGCGACAAACTGGACTGGCAATTGGCAATGCCCAAGCTTCCTTTCAAGGATTGCTACGCGAACCGAAAATGCACAAAGAATTAGTAGAACCAGTGATGACGCTGCTGCTGTACATAGGACGTTTTACTAACGCTGTCACAGTTTTGGCAGTACATCTCGAACATTTTCGAGGAACAGTACCACTCCCAGAATTAGAAACCTTTGTTCGCCAAGTTTCGATAATGTTAGAGCAGTTAGCTGATGCAATACAGCAAGAAATTTCCCCACCGCCCTTACCTGACTTGGAAGAAACGCTGCAAAAAATCCAACCGCACCTGCAAGCACTGCGTACAGCCCGGATAGAAGAGTTAGCTGTGAATCAAGGACATACACCGATTCGTCAGGCAGTCATTGATTACAGCATATTAGATTTGGAGATCGATCAGATTGTGCGGCGATTGACTGCAATGCACTCGGCGATGATACGGTTGATATCAAGTAAATAAAGCATATTTTTATCTCCCACCGTCCTTTGAGGTGTGTGGCTTGTCAACTCAGTCTTCCTGGGTGATTTCGTCATACATTAGTCAAACTCTAGTTACAGTAGACAGTTGACAGAACTACTGGTATTCCGTACATGATGCAGAATGCAGATAATTTTGAATGGGACAAGGACAAGGCGGTTGTCAATTGGCAAAAGCATGGTGTTTCATTTGAAGAGGCGATTGGAGCGTTTCGTGACCCTTTCGCCGTTGAGAGAGTGGATGACCGCATGGATTACGGCGAAGAACGGATAAACCTTATCGGCATATATAATGGGATAATCCTCCACGTAACCTACACTGAACGTAGTGACCTTATCCGGTTAATATCGGCGCGCAGAGCAACAAAACATGAGAGAGAAAACTACTATCGCCAGAATGCATAAGGACGGGACGGTGGTTGAAATATTACCGGATGGTAGTGAACGCTCCATTTCCCGACAGCCTATGCGTCCCATGACGGAAGAAGAAGTTGTAGCTGCTGCATTCAGCGACCCTGATGCTATTCCTATGACGGAAGCACAGATACAAAAGGCTCGCCGTGTTCCTCGTGTCAAGACAATGCGCCGCGCCTTGCAACTGACGCAGGAGGAATTTGCAGCGCGTTACCATATCCCCCTTAGCACTCTACGGGATTGGGAACAGGGACGCAGTGAACCTGACCAGACAGCACAAGCCTATCTTAAGGCGATCGCTGGGAATCCTGAAGCAGTTTACCAAGCATTACACTCCCGCACTTAGAAACCTTTGTCCGCCAAATTTTGCTCCTGTTAGAGCAGTTAGCTGATTCAGTATTAAGTTTTAATTTGAATCTTCCAGAGACTCACAACACTCTCAACCCAACTTCCAAGATCAGCGTAGGCGCAGTCCCCGCAGGCATCGCAAAAGCTATTTCGGGAGTCGCCAAAATAGATATTGAGACAGCAATTGCTATTTTGGCGATTGCACTACAATGTTTGATGAGATTCCATTGTCTTGAAAGACACCAACAAATTGTAGCCAGGTAGGTGGTGAAACAGAAAGTGGCACATTCCAGGAAATAGCTTCGATGTGGCTGAGTCGTTCTAAAAAGGTGGCTTGCAGTTGGGCGATCGCTTCTTCCCGTGTTTGTGCAACGACAATAAAGTTGGGGAACTCAAAAATAGATGCGGCAAACTGACCATTTTTGAGGGTTTCTATTAGGAGTGTTACCTTCTGGTTGAGATTGCGATACATTCAGATTGATAACCATGTTTGAAACACTTAAAGTGTCTTTCTCATTCTACCGTCAGAATGAAGCATCCGAGTGCGATCGCACTATTTCGGCGATCGCTTTCAAGACAGTAGCTAGGAGAGTGGCGATCGCCACTCAAATTGGAGCAATTTTGTTATTTCGTTAACCCACCCTACGAAAGCTGCTATGCACTCAGCAATGATATGGTTAATGTCAGGTAAAAAAAGCACATCTAATTAAGATATGTAAAATCACTGGATTAAATCTAAAGGAGCATTGTATTGTCACTTTGGATATTATTCAGTCTATTAAAGCTTCAATATGCGATCGCTCCGTTTGATTTTTATTGGTATCATTACTTTTCTATTTGTTACAAATGTTGTTTTTCTGCGAAGGATTGTCTCTGTTTTGCTCTGTGGCGTTCTTAGCTTTAACTCAAACAGTTGTTATAGCTTTTTGAACAAAGACGAAATCGTTAATGCCGCCGTACCGCCGAGTACTACTGTCCTAGCTTCGGATGATTCTAGCACTTCTCAGAAGGACGAACAGAAAATTGCGGGTTGGTTCGATCTGCCCAAAATTCCTATTTCAATTCCTGGTATACCTGGTGGAAATCCTTTAGAGATAGCTAAAAATGCCGTTATTAAAGAGATTGGGGAATCAGTTGGTGTTGGTTCACCGTTACTACTAGACCAAAATACTGCCTATCCAGATGTTTCTGATCAAGTCAAAGATTTCCACCCACAGAAATTAACGATTACTTCTGCTGAAGACCTAAAAACGCCTTTACCACCGGGGGATTACAATCTTGATGTCATAGCTTATTGCACCCAATTTTCTATTCATGCGCCAGGGCGAGGGCTATCCTATAAACTTGCTCCCTTGAAAGGAAAACAAGCACCTGCAATCGGTGCTTTGCTATCCCGTGGTACTCTGCAAAACATTGCCCCTACTACACTGAATGCAAATGCTTGGCGGATTCAGGCAGGCCTACCATTGAAACAATGGCCGTCA
Organism: Nostoc sp.; assembly: GCF_036916655.1. GTDB lineage: Bacteria > Cyanobacteriota > Cyanobacteriia > Cyanobacteriales > Nostocaceae > Nostoc. Next base: position 33,915 of record NZ_JBALFY010000101.1, on the reverse strand, counting down.
CAAGATCAAGCTTTAATTCACAAGCTGATTCCTGAGTATGAAAAAGGACTAGAAGGGGACTACCTGCAACAGATTGAGAATACCTACAACCAATACCGCTTAGTTCCTGGTATCCCTTCCTTCAATGACCTGCTCACACAATCTGGAGCGCCTGGACAACTTGTACTGCAACTACGACAAGCACGCCAAACCCTTGCTGATCAAACAATTTCTGCCGAACGCCTACCCGATCTGCTTTATGACCCAACAGGTGATGGGCTACCGCGTGTGCTTCCAGCAGCCAAAGATTCATCACCATCGCCTTGGGCAGAAGTGCAATCTGGTGTCTTTGCTCGGTTTACTGTTATTGAAGGAAACCTTGGACGAAACCTGTTAGAATTTCGAGTCACTCCCAAAGCAATTGCAGCAGTTAATGATTCTGGTACAATTGCTATAAAAAGCTTGAATAAAAGTCCAAAATCCAGCAATGTGTTTGATACTATGATTTCTCAGGCACGTTTCGTTGCTCCAACCTTGCCTTGGCAAGAGCATGATCCACTGCGTTCGTGTGAATTGAGGCTTCTTTTTCCAGCTCCTGGGTTAACTGATGGACCACTCTCAAATGTTCCTACAGTCATTCTTAGCAATTGGATTAGAACCCAAATTAATCCAGAGAAATACTCAATAACTAACTACACTCTTCCAGGACATATTTTCTATCCGGGTGAAATTAGGAGAACTGTTATCGACACTGGAAGTGCAATTCAGATTCAGACAATTGGTGAAGGAGTTGGTGAGTATAAAGAAATGGACGTTATCATTAGCAAGGAATTTTTATGGGATGAAATTGATAGGCATCTTCGTGATGACGTTCAATCTGTCTTAAGCCTGAAGAAAAATTAACTACTGAACCACTATGATCGCCTACCTCGTAGATTAAGTTGATGTAAGGAAACCCAATATTCATTAGCTCAAACAAAGTACGATCGCCCTGATTCTATATATCTGTAAAATCCAGCAAGAGCGATCGCGTAAAAGCACAAAACAATGACACGGATTCCATTAATAGAAGCCCAAGATTCATTAGCTGAAACAAAGTGCGATCGCTTCCTATTTAATTTTTTCACTATCATCATTTAATGATTTTTCATTGAAATACACTGGAGATGTCTATTAGCTGAAACAAAGTGCGATGCCTGCGGCTGGCGTAGCCATCGCTCTACAAAATAGTTTGCTCAAAGGAGCGACCGCTCTGATTCTCGATACCTGTGAAATCTATTGCCAGCGCCGAGGCATTTCTTGCAGAGAGGCGATTGCTTTAATTAGCCCTTGATACCAGGGTTGGGCACGCTCGGCTGTAGTAAACTGAGTAAAACTTAAGAATGCGGCATCCGCTTCGGCTTTCGCAATGCTGGAGAAATCAATGCGGTACGTCATGCTTCAAGAGACAAACCATATTTCTGGTTTTGTTCAGCAATGAAGTCCTCTAAACTCGAAAATTGTCCTTGCTTAAAATCATCAAGCCCACGTTGGATTCCCTTTAAAGCTTCAAAAAAATCTTGATCGTCCAAACTCAGCCCTAAAGTCAGAACCGCTAAGGCCATTTGCGAAATATCTTGTCCAGTACTTTCAGTACGCTGTCGCAGCAGCGCCTCAACTTTCGGTGGCAGATCAAGCGTAATGGACATTGTTAGTTTTACCTTAGTAATACTGGTTTTATTATAGCCATGTCTACAAAATGGTTTGCTTACAGGAGCGATGTCTACGACGGGCTACGCCTACGCACTGTCGCCAGACTTTGCGATCGCTTCCAAAACTTGCAATGCTGGTGTTTTCAGATGGGGAAAGTCTTCCAGAAACTCAGCTAAACCTGATTCACCTTCTAGGTAATCAAAAAAGGTTTGTAAGGGAACGCGTGTGCCAACAAAGACAGGAACTCCACCCATAATTTCTGGATCGGTATGAACAATCTCTTGACGATCGAGAATTTGTTGGATTTTCATGACGAGTCCACTGAATCGAGTTAATGAAATCCTAGCACTCGATCAGCCGCGATCGCCTAATCTCATAGCAACTATCTTCAAAGTCAAGCGATCGCCAGAATCAGGCAGAATTGGCTCAGGCGATCGTTATCGAATTATCATCGTTACTCAAACAAAATACCGCAGCTACGCCCGTCGTAGACATCGCTCTGCAACGTGGTTTTTCTCTAGAGCTTGCTTCTTAGAGTTGTCTATGATAGTTTGCTAACTAGCATAAAGTACAGTATCTCTATCAAGTTATCGGATTATGGGGAACATTATCGTTGATATAGCTGAAGGAATGCGCTCAGGACTCAGCACTCAATACTGAATAGGGTAAACCCAACTATTTGCAGAGGGTAATCATAATGCAGATTGGACTGTTCCACCAAATGTGGGCTACTCCTAATATTGAAGACCGGGAATTTTTTGCTCAGACGATCGCTGATGTGCAATTAGCTGAAACACTGGGTTTTGAATCCTGCTCTTTTGGAGAGCATCATTTTATCAGAGAACGGCCTTTTTATGGTCGATTACCAGTTCCAGAAGTCTTCATTGCTAGGCTAGCAGGGGAAACGACCCGAATTAAACTTGGCACAGCAATTAAAATTCTCACCTTAGAAAGTCCACTACGTTTTGCAGAATCCGTATCTTTGCTGGATTTATTAACTAATGGCAGAGTAATGTTTGGACTAGGCCACGGAAGTCCTGCTGATATGGAACATACTGGCTTCAGCCAAGAGGAAAAACATCGAATCTTTCGTGAGCAACTTCTGGAAGTTCTAGACTACCTTTCACCCCAGCGACAAGGCTCTCAAATTACACCACTACCCCGCCAAGGGTTAGGAAAATTGTTTTGGTTAGGAGTACGCGATCGCGAAACCATAGTCTTAGCTGCTAAACTTGGTCTCAATCTATTAGTCGGACAAGGGGAAGGAGCATCTGCTCAAAACATCTATAGCGATATCTATCGACAAGCCGGTGGGACTGGAGCATTGCGAGGATTTCGGCTAGTATACGTTGCCCAAACAGATGCCGAAGCTCAAAAGACAGTTGCCTCATCAGCCGAAGTATTCTTCAGCCTCAGAGAAAAGTTACCAGCATACACAGAAGCACAACGTCAAGGACGCATCCCCCCAGGGCCGCCAAAAGACTTAGCAGATATGTTGAAGCGCATTAATTACATCGTCGGTTCTCCCGAAACTGTTGCCGCACAACTTAATGAGTATGTTGCAGCCACTCACATAGACCGCTTGGGAATCAAGATTCATCTGCCAGGACTGGCGAATGAACATATCAGGCGAACAATGAAACTATTTGCCCAAGAGGTTGCCCCCAAGGTGCAGTTATTAAAACAACCACAGGCAGTCTAAGCAATTCAAAATTCCCAATAAATCAAACTATAGTAGTCATCCTGGCTCTTGAATCCATACTTTCTTCAGCAAGGACAAACTGATCTTTAGTTTTCTGAACTTGGTAGCAAGGACATCACTTTACAATGAATATACGTATGCAAACTATTCATAAACGTAAAATCAAAGGCGGAGGCTAAACATTGGCACAATTCCAAGCAGAACCTCTGGCTTTATCTGGCTCTCAAAAAAATTGGGTCTTACTCGGTGTCGGACTTGGGGTGTTCATGTCTACCCTAGATGTGGGCATCATTAATGTTGCTTTACCCACATTAGTACAAGCCTTTGGCACGAGTTTCCCTACGACCCAATGGGCTGTATTAAGTTACCAGTTGGTCAGTTCCGGTTTAGTTTTGGGAGCAACGCGTTTGGGGGATATGTGGGGCAAGAAATCCTTATACCAAGGGGGACTTGTTCTGTTTACTTTCAGTTCGCTGTTGTGTGGTTTTGCACCTAGTATTGAGTGGTTGATTGGCTTTCGGGCACTTCAAGGACTAGGTGCTGTGTTTATATCTGGGCTTGGTTTAGCAATCATCACAGAAGTTTTTCCCTCTTCCGAACGAGGTCGGGCTGTTGGTGTCATCGGTAGTGTAGTGTCACTAGGAATTGCTTTTGGCCCTTCTGCTGGTGGACTGCTCTTGAGCTTGTCAGGCTGGCATAGTATATTCTTCATCAATATACCGCTAGGAATCATCGCTAGTTTCTTAATAGTTCGCGTAGTGCCACCTTCTGAACGCGTTGAGGGCAAACAGAAATTTGACTTTTTTGGAGCTATATTGGCTTTATTGACCCTCGGTAGTTTTGGGTTGGGTATGACGCAAGGGCAAAGCCAGGGCTTTACCAGTACTAATGCTCTGGTATTATTAGCGATCGCAACTCTAAGTTTCATTACTTTTTTAGTAGTTGAAGCGATCGTAGAGCAGCCACTACTAGAACTGCATTTGTTTCGCAATCTTCAGTTGAGTATGGGTTTGCTGAGTGGCTGGCTAGCCTTTACTGTCATTGGTGGTTCGTTACTCATCGTCCCTTTCTTTCTAGAGGGAGTCAAGCAATATCCGACGATAAAAGTGGGGCTACTATTAGCCGTATCGCCTGTACTGAGTGGATTAATTGCCCCCCTGGCTGGAACACTTTCAGACCGCTTTGGTGCTAGATTGATCAGTTCAATTGGGCTGGGGCTGATGATTGGCGGCTGTCTGGGGATCAGCACCTTTGATGCTCAAATTACTGAGCTAGGCTATATATCGCGCTATTTTATTTACGGTATTGGACTGGGTTTATTCCAATCGCCTAACAATAGCACTGTTATGGGATCAGTACCAAGGGAACGACTAGGGATTGCTTCTGGGTTGCTGTCTTTGTCACGCACCTCAGGAAACACCGTAGGAGTTTCTCTGATCGGAGCAGTATTTGGAGCCTTGATCGCTAGCATGTCTGCGGGTGCAGATGTCTCTGTTGCCCCTCCTGATGCGATCGTTGCAGGGTTCCAAGGGACTTTTCGCTTCGCAGCCATAATACTGAGTGTGGCAGCAGTTGCATCTGTTTTGAGGATCGGGCAGGGGGGCAGAGGAGCAGGGGGGCAGGGGGGCAGAGGAGCGAGGAAAGAATAATTAATGCCCAATGCTCAATGCTTGATTATCAATTATTAAGGAGTTAAATAAATGACAGGTAAATTAGAAGGAAAAGTAGCAATTATCACTGGTGCATCGGCAGGAATTGGAGAAGCAACGGCGATCGCTTTGGCTTCAGTTGGCGCAGCAGTAGTACTCGCGGCTAGACGTGGCGATCGCATTCAGGCGTTAGCAGAACGGATCGAAGCTAGTGGCGGCAAGGCATTGCCCATTGTCACAGATGTGACTGATGAAACCCAGGTAAATAACTTGGTGGCCAAGGCAAATGCCGAATTGGGAAGGGTTGATATCCTTGTTAACAATGCAGGGATTGCCTTACTCGGCACTATTGAAGCTGGAAATAGCTCAGACTGGCGGCGATCCTTTGACCTGAACATATTAGGATTGCTATATGCTACTCATGCGGTTTTGCCTCTGTTGAAGGCGCAAAAATCGGGGCATATAGTCAATATCTCCTCAGTGGCCGGGCGGACAGCGCGGGCGGGAATTGGTGTTTACAATGCTACCAAATGGGGTGTTAATGCCCTGTCTGAAGCATTGCGTCAAGAAGTCCACAAAGACAACATTCGCGTCACCATCATCGAACCTGGTTTGGTGGATACGGAAATTGACAACCAAATTACCGATCCTGTTGCCAAACAACAGATTCAAGAACGACGCAAGTCAATTCAACCTCTGCAAAGCGAAGATATTGCAGCTGCGATCGTTTATGCACTGACCCAACCACCGCACGTTAATGTCAACGAAATTCTCATCCGACCAACGGGACAAGAACACTAAAGCTAAAGGTTTTGTTGAAGAGCTATAGCATTTCCCTTATATCGCAAGGTATAGGGGACTTCTAAATAAAAAAATATTCCATTAACTCTTGTGGGGTGGGCGTCTCGCCCGCCATATTATAGACTGGGCGCTCATGTTGCCCACCCCACAATATTGGATAATTTATTTCTTGGAGTTCCCTAATATTGTAACTCCCAACCTACAATTTTTTTGCAACATTTTAGCCTTGCCACGCCACTACGAGTGCGATCGCTTTATAATTGAGATATCTACGAAGGGCATAGCTGCGGCACTTTATGTCATACATTGAATATAGTTAGCAGTTGGCAATTCCATGAATATTCGTCAAGAACTTCTAAGTTTGATTGAACAACTGAGTGATGAGCAGTTATCACCATTACTTGATTTAGCTCTTTCTTTCAAGAATGGCGAAAAATCTGTTAATCCTGCTGTTGAATCTCAGGCTTATCAGGATTGGGTAAGCTCTGAAAATGATATTTACGACAAAGTATTTGCTGATGAGCTTACAGCGCGGTGATGTTGTGTTGTGTCGAGTCCTCATGCCTTCAACCGGATTGGCACAGTTTAAAGTTCGCCCTGCTGTTGTAATTTCGGCAAATCAATTGAATCAAATTCTTGATGATTTGATGGTTGTGCCTTGTACTTCCAACACTAATCGCCCTTTAACTGTGACGCAATACTTAATAACGGGCGATTAAATTGCCAGTGCAGGTATTAGAGTTGAGTCTGTAGTTCGCTGTGAGTCAATTTTTACATTAAACAAATCTATGATTCTCAGAAAGCTGGGTTCTCTTTCCTCTGAGACAATTAATCAGGTGAATTTTTGTCTAATAGCGGCTTTGGAATTATAAACAAAACCAGACTTTTGTCTCACTAAAAAACGCATTTAGCCCAGGTCGGTGTGGGCTTTGTTTGTGTAGCCGCGTACTCCTGCAAAGAAGCAAGCTACACGCAGTGTGCCGCAGGCAATTCCATTCGCTAAGGCGCTCTTTATGAAGTGCTGCAAAAAATATCACAATTTGGGAAAATAATAAAGTAAGTCGAATATTATACGACTAACCCAAATTCTTCTAGGAAAATATGACTCATTCTTTCCTTGAACGCCTGCGTAGTCCAGATAGCCCAGTCCTCGTCTTCGACGGGGCGATGGGAACCAACTTACAAACCCAAAACCTGACTGCTGAAGATTTCGGCGGCGCACAGTATGAAGGTTGTAACGAATACTTAGTCCACACGAAACCCGAAGCTGTCGCTAAGGTTCACCGCGACTTTCTCGCTGCTGGTGCAGATGTCATTGAAACCGATACCTTTGGCAGTACGTCCCTGGTGCTGGCAGAATATGACTTGGCAGACCAAGCGTATTACCTCAGCAAGACAGCCGCAGAATTGGCGAAGCGTGTGGCTGCGGAATTTTCCACGCCAGAAAAACCCCGGTTTGTGGCTGGTTCTATCGGCCCCACAACGAAACTCCCCACCTTGGGACATATTGACTTTGACACCATGAAAGCTACTTTTGCGGAACAAGCAGAGGCGCTGTGGGATGGTGGTGTCGATTTATTTTTGGTGGAAACTTGCCAAGATGTACTGCAAATTAAGGCGGCGCTGAATGGTATTGAAGAGGTATTTGCTAAGAAGGGCGATCGCAGACCGTTGATGGTGTCTGTGACAATGGAAAGCATGGGCACAATGTTGGTTGGTTCCGAAATCAGTGCGGTGCTGACAATTTTGGCACCTTACCCAATTGACATTCTCGGTCTAAACTGCGCCACAGGCCCAGACTTGATGAAACCACATATCAAGTATCTATCAGAACATTCACCTTTCATCGTTTCCTGTATTCCCAACGCGGGTTTACCTGAAAACGTCAGCGGTCAAGCGCACTACCGCCTGACACCGTTAGAATTACGGATGTCATTGATGCATTTTGTTGAAGATTTGGGTGTCCAAGTGATTGGGGGTTGCTGTGGGACGCGTCCAGAACACATTCAACAATTGGCAGAACTTGCTAAAGACCTGAAGCCAAAAGTTAGACACCCAAGTTTAGAACCAGCAGCAGCATCAATTTACACCACTCAGCCTTACGACCAAGATAATTCCTTCTTGATTGTTGGCGAACGTCTCAACGCCAGTGGTTCCAAGAAGTGCCGCGATTTGCTAAATGCCGAAGATTGGGATGGACTCGTTTCAATGGCGAGGGCGCAAGTCAAAGAAGGCGCACACATCCTCGATGTCAACGTCGATTATGTGGGACGTGACGGCGTGCGGGATATGCACGAATTAGTTTCGCGCATTGTTAATAATGTGACACTGCCTTTAATGCTTGACTCCACCGAATGGGAAAAAATGGAGGCAGGTTTAAAGGTTGCCGGTGGTAAGTGTTTGCTGAACTCCACCAACTACGAAGATGGGGAACCGCGCTTTTTGAAAGTGCTGGAGTTAGCGAAAAAATACGGTGCTGGTGTAGTCATTGGTACTATCGATGAAGATGGGATGGCGCGGACAGCAGACAAAAAGTTTGCGATCGCACAGCGCGCATACCGTCAAGCTGTAGAATTTGGCATACCTCCTACAGAAATATTCTTTGATACCCTGGCGTTACCAATTTCCACCGGGATTGAAGAAGACCGAGAAAACGGTAAAGCCACCATTGAATCCATCGGGCGCATTCGTGAAGGATTGCCTGGATGTCATGTAATTTTGGGTGTTTCCAATATTTCCTTTGGTTTAAATCCAGCCTCGCGGATGGTGCTGAACTCAGTGTTTTTGCACGAAGCGACGACGGCGGGAATGGATGCAGCCATTGTTAGCGCTAACAAAATTTTACCGTTATCGAAGATTGATGCCCGCCATCAAGAAATTTGTCGGCAGTTGATTTATGATGAGCGGAAGTTTGAGGGTAATGTTTGCGTTTACGATCCCTTGGGAGAGCTTACCACAGCCTTTGCTGGGGTGACAACTAAGCGCGATCGCTCCTTAGATGAAAGTCTCCCCATCCCAGAACGTCTCAAACGCCATATCATCGACGGCGAACGCATTGGCTTAGAAGAACATCTGAAAAAAGCCTTAGAAGAACATCCCCCGTTGGAAATTATCAACACCTTCTTGCTAGATGGCATGAAAGTTGTCGGGGAATTATTCGGTTCTGGACAAATGCAGCTACCCTTCGTCTTACAATCTGCGGAAACCATGAAAGCGGCGGTGGCGTTTCTAGAACCGTTCATGGAAAAATCGGAATCAGGTAACAATGCCAAGGGAACCTTTATCATTGCCACAGTTAAAGGCGATGTCCATGACATTGGTAAAAACTTAGTGGATATCATCTTGTCTAACAACGGTTACAAGGTGATTAACCTGGGAATTAAGCAGCCAGTAGAAAACATCATCAATGCTTATGAACAGTACAAACCTGATTGTATTGCCATGAGTGGTTTGCTGGTAAAATCTACCGCCTTCATGAAAGAGAACTTGGAGGTATTCAACGAAAAGGGCATTAGTGTCCCTGTGATATTAGGTGGTGCGGCGCTGACTCCCAAATTTGTCTATGAAGATTGCCAAAATACCTACAAAGGTAAAGTCGTTTATGGCAAAGATGCCTTTTCTGACTTGCACTTCATGGATAAATTAATGCCAGCAAAGGCAACTAATAACTGGCAAGATTTGCAGGGATTTTTGAACGAAATCGAAACGGCTGAAGTTTCGACGAATGGTAACAAAGAACCAAAAGCGACAACTGCTGAAGAAACATCTACTGAACCAAAAGTAGTAGATACGAGACGTTCTGATGCGGTGGCGATAGATATTGAACGTCCCACACCGCCTTTCTGGGGAACGAAGTTATTGCAGCCTAGTGATATTCCCATCGAGGAAATATTCTGGCACTTAGATTTACAAGCTTTAGTTGCTGGACAGTGGCAATTCCGTAAACCAAAGGAACAATCTAAGGAAGAATATCAGGCTTTCTTAGCGGAGAAAGTGTACCCAGTTTTAGAAACTTGGAAACAGCGAATTATTGAAGAGAATTTGTTGCATCCCCAAGTGATTTATGGATATTTCCCTTGTCAAGCCGAGGGGAATTCTCTACATATATATGACTCAGAGAACCAATCACAACAGGTTACAACTTTCGAGTTTCCCAGACAGAAGTCTTTAAGGCGGCTGTGCATAGCAGATTTCTTTGCACCGAAGGAGTCGGGAATTATTGATGTCTTCCCGATGCAGGCGGTAACTGTAGGGGAGATTGCCACAGAGTTCGCCCAAAAGCTGTTTGCTGCTAATCAATACACCGATTATCTGTATTTCCACGGCATGGCGGTACAGGTAGCGGAAGCTGTAGCTGAATGGACACACGCCAGAATTCGCCGGGAGTTAGGTTTTGTTGCTGAAGAACCGGATAATATTCGGGATATATTGGCACAACGCTATCGAGGTTCGCGGTATAGTTTTGGGTATCCAGCTTGTCCGAACATTCAGGATCAGTATAAGCAACTGGAGTTATTGCAGACTGACAGGATTAACTTGTATATGGATGAAAGTGAACAACTTTATCCAGAACAGTCTACCACTGCGATTATTGCTTACCACCCATTAGCAAAATACTTTAGCGCGTAGAATCTGACCCTAATACCCAACCCCCCGATAAATTGGGGGGTTTAATTCAATTTTTAAACGCAGAGGGGCGCAGGGGAAAGCGCAGAGGGACACAGAGGTTTGCTTTGAAAATCGGGTGTCGGGAGTAGGGAAATCCGAATCAGAAAATGGGGGCAAACAATGCTCAAAAAAGGTGCGATCGCCTAAGTTATGCTTTTAAAATCCTAATTGGTATCATGTCCTTCTGTGTTCTCCGGGTTTATCCTGGAAAACAGATGGCTAGGTTGTATTACCTACTATCATCGTTTCAGATACTAACATCGAAAACTACCAATTATGCTAGAACAAGGCACTATCAGTATTCATACTGAGAATATTTTCCCGATCATCAAGAAGTCGCTTTACTCAGATCACCAAATCTTCTTGCGGGAACTGGTATCCAACGCTGTAGACGCCATCCAAAAGCTGAAAATGGTATCCCGCGCCGGCGATTATGCTGGAGATATCGGCGAACCAGAAATTGAAATTGCCATTGACAAAGATAAGAAAACTCTATCCATCTCCGATAACGGTATCGGGATGACCGCAGATGAAGTTAAGAAATATATCAATCAGGTTGCCTTCTCTAGTGCTGAAGAATTTATTAATAAGTATGAAGGCAAATCAGATCAACCGATAATCGGCCACTTCGGTCTTGGTTTCTACTCTTCCTTTATGGTGGCGCAAAAGGTAGAAATTGATACCCTATCCTATCAAGAAGGGGCGCAAGCGGTTCACTGGTCTTGTGATGGTTCTCCAGCTTTCACTCTTGAAGAATCTTCTCGGACAACTCGCGGTACTACTATTATTCTCAGCCTGCAAGGAGAGGAAGAGGAATTTCTCGAATCAGCACGAATTAAGAATCTTGTCAAGACTTATTGCGACTTTTTACCAGTCCCAATTAAACTCGATGGCGAAGTAATAAATAAGCAAAAAGCACCGTGGCGAGAGTCTCCGAGTAATCTGACTCAAGAAGATTATTTAGAGTTTTACCGCTACCTCTATCCTTTTCAGGAAGAACCTTTGTTATGGGTACATCTAAATACTGACTATCCCTTTATCATCAACGGGATTTTGTATTTTCCCAAAATGCGACCAGATGTAGATGTTACCAAAGGGCAGATCAAGCTATTTTGCAATCAAGTTTTCGTTAGTGACAACTGCGAAGAAATTATCCCACAATTTCTGATGCCGATGCGGGGTGTGATTGATAGTACCGATATTCCCCTGAATGTATCGCGGAGTGCCTTGCAGGGCGATCGCACCGTGCGGAGAATTGGTGATTATATTGCCAAAAAAGTAGGCGATCGCCTCAAAGAACTTTTCCGCGATAATCGTGAACAATACATTAGTGCGTGGAAAGACCTCGGCACTTTCGTAAAATTTGGCGTTCTCAACGACGAGAAATTCAAAAAACAAATCGAAGATATCATCGTCTTCCGCACCACTGCCAAGCTGACAGAAAAAGTTGCTGCTGAAACGCCAGTGGTTGAAGTCCAATCTTCAGACGGGGATGCTTGGCAAGATGTCACTCCTTCACCCAGTTCTGACTCAGCACCCATAGCTCCCTATACTACGCTGAAAGAGTATCTAGAACGCAACAAAGAACGCAACGAAAACCGAGTTTTCTACAGCACCGATGAAACAACCCAATCTACATACATAGAACTGCACAAAAATCAAGGTTTGGAAGTCCTGTTTATGGACTCCTTCATCGACACCCACTTTATCAACTTCCTAGAGCGGGAATATCAGGATGTCAAGTTTACACGGGTAGACTCAGATTTAGATAATACTCTGCTCGAACAAGATAAAGATAAGGAAATTGTCGATCCCAAGACGAATAAAACTCGGAGTGAGACGATCAAAGAGTTATTTGAGAAATCCCTCAACAAACCCAAACTCAACATCCGCACCGAAGCTTTGAAATCAGACGATCCTCAAGGTACACCACCTGCGATCGTGCTTTTACCAGAGATTCTTCGCCGCCTGCGCGAAATGAACGCCATGATGCAGCAAGGAACAGCAGAGTTTCCCGAAGATCACGTTTTGCTAGTGAATACTGCTCACCCGCTGATTCAAAATCTGGCAAATCTGAACCAAGGTAGTATTATTCAAGGTGACGGTGAATCGTCTACAAATCAGTTAGTCAACTTGATTTGCCAACACGTCTACGATTTAGCGCTGATGTCTCAGAAAGGATTTGACGCTGAGGGAATGAAATCCTTCGTCGAGCGATCGAATGACGTACTCACCAAGCTGACGGAACAAGCTAGTAAGTAGTGCTGTTAGCGGTAGCGGGGCGTTTAGCCCGTGCTGAGTGGGAAGTTAGGAGTTAGGAGTTATTTCTCCCCTGCTTCCCCTGCTTCCTCATCTCCCCATTCACCACTTCTGTTGCCTTAGACCTAAAATGGAAAGGCTGTATTAAAATAACAATCTGGAGATATTTGCTATGTCCCGTCGCTGTGAACTAACTGGTAAGAAGGCAAATAACGCTTTTGCTGTTTCCCACTCCCACCGCCGTACTAAACGCCTTCAGCACGCTAATCTGCAAAACAAGCGTGTTTGGTGGGAAGGCGGAAATCGCTGGGTGAAGTTAAAGCTGTCTACTAAAGCAATCAAAACCCTACAAATTAATGGGTTAGAAGCAATGGCAAAAGAAGCTGGCATTAATCTAAATCATTACTAAGTAATGTGGATTTCATAACCCGTACTTTTGTAGGGTGTAATATTAGGTGATTCGTCGGGGCGCACAGCTAGCTGTGCGCCCCTAATGTTTATTAGCAGGCTTTATTTTGAATTATGTTAACAGCAAGAGAGAAATATAGGAATCCGTTTTGATTTGGAGAACTTACTTGCGTAGCAAGGAAACTCTTAACGGGGAATAGAAGCGACTAGATGTGTACTGGTAAAAATTCTGGGTGAGATGTGTTAAATTACACATAATTCTTTTACCTTTTCTGCTACCCAATCAACACGATCCTTTCCCCAAAATCTCTCGCCTTCGACTACCCAAGTCGGGACTCCGGGACAACCAAACTGTTCGTATTCTGCTAAAGCTGCTACTGCTGCCTGTTTGGCTGCCTCACCGTATGCTAATTCTAGAATGCGATCGCCATTCAACCCAACATCATTTGCAACTTTCCGAATCACAGACTCATCGTTGACATCAAGTTGGTCGATGTACGTCGCTCGAAAAAAAGCGGCATCAAGCAAATGCTCTTTCCCTGTTCCACAAGCAGCGTAATAGGATCTGGCCGGAAGTTCTTCACGACCAAGCTGCATTTTCTCCCAACGCTTCACCCATCTCGCAAATTCTTCAAACCCTTTGAGCCGAATTTCAATACCGTACTTTTTCGCCCACCGCAGACAATCTTCTTTGTGATACGAAGATAATAGGGCGTTTTCAGTTCGTCCTTGCAGGTCAACTACCTTTATACCCCGCTCCTTCGGAATATATATTGGTCGTCGTTCAATATCAACAGGTAAACCCTGCAATGCTTTTTCGGCAAGAGTAATACCAATATAAGAATTTGACGAGTGGTATATCGAGTAGGAGTACACTTTGATTCGCGGCGACATCTTAGCTACCTGACTTATAATATTAACCCAAGTTGCTAGTTAATATACTAAATGCGATCGCATTAATCGACAGACACAAAAAATCTACAATTTAATAACCCGTAACTTTGATTAATACAATGCCTACTTACGTATACACTAGTATCTTGCTGTAGACTAACACTGCGCTGTATCTAACCTACTAAAAGACAATAAGGTAAATCGAATGGTAATAATTAAAGTTTTTCAAGAAATTTTATATTTTTGTGAATTTACTTGCTGCCTATACTACCTCTAATGCTTATTTATAGGACATTTGCAGCTTACTTAGCTAGCTTCAGTAGTTGCCTTGACTAATCAATGAGGTTAAGAGAAACTAACTAAATACTGATGTATGTGCTTATAATACTAATAAGTTTTGCAAAGATTCTGAGACATATATGTTGAAAGATGGAACATTAGTTAACAAATATCAACTTTGTATCTAAGTAAAAATGTTCCTACGGCTATATTTGTAGCCTTCTGCTAAGACAGTACAATTTAAGCGTACTTATCCTGGTTGGCCAAAAGCATGGAGACATTAGAGTTCATAATCTATCCAGACGGTCGGGTACAAGAGAAAGTCACTGGCATTGTGGGTGCTTCTTGTGCTGAGGTTACAGCAGCAATAGAGGCACAGTTGGGGCAAGTACTTAATCATGAGCCAACCTCAGAATATTTCGCCGCCAAGGTGCAGCAATCTAATCTGGCGAATACACACACCACTTACAGCGATTGGTAAGTTTTCACAGTAGTTTAGTGTTATTAATTCAGAACCACCATGTCACACTTTAGCCAAATTAAGACTCAAATCCGTAACCTTGATTCTTTGAAAGATGCTTTGACTGAATTGGGCGTAGACTGGAAACCCGGCCCACGCGAAGTCCGTGGCTATCGCGGTCAAACCCATCCTGCGGAAGTTAGTATTGAGCAGGAAAATGGCTACGACATCGGTTTTAGATGGAACGGCAAAGAATATGAATTGGTGGCTGACTTGCAATATTGGCAGCAAGATTTGTCTGTAGACGGATTTTTGCGCCAGGTAACACAGCGTTATGCTTATCAAACAGTTGTGAAAGAAACTGCTCGTGTTGGTTTTCAAGTCTCTGAACAACAAAAAAATGAAGATGGTTCAATTCGCCTGGTAGTACAGCGCTGGAGTGCGTAATGGCTGATTTTCTGCCGTCACCGGAAGAACAAGAAGATAACCGTTCCGGTTTGGAACCAGAACTAGGGGGTTTTTTACGAGATGCTCCAGAACGTTCTGGTTTAGAACCGGAATTGGGCGGTTTGCTGCGACAAAATGGTGTTTATGTTGATGAAATTACCTGTATTGGTTGCAAGCATTGCGCTCATGTTGCGCGTAACACCTTTTATATTGAACCAGATTACGGGCGATCGCGCGTAGTTAGGCAAGATGGGGACGCTGAAGAAATTATCCAAGAAGCAATTGACACTTGTCCGGTTGATTGCATTCATTGGGTTGATTACACTGAACTGAAAAATTTAGAAGAAGAGCGCAAATATCAGGTAATTCCTGTAGTAGGTTATCCGGTGGAACATGCAGTTGCAGCTAGCGAGCGCCGGCGTAAAAAACAAAAGTTAAAAACCAAAAAATCTCGTTATTAAGATAAAAACGTTAAATCAATATAATAAAGGACTGGTATATCCAGTCCTTTTGTTTTTCGTCATATACAGCACAATACAACAAAAAGATTTGTAGAAACGGCGATTTATCGCGTCTTCAAAAACTAATTATCTACAGCCTTTTAATCCAAAATTACGATAATTGCCTTCATTTGAAACTTAGAGGATCGTGCTGTGAAAGCAATTTTTCTACCTTCGCCTCGTCTAACCTAGCAGTTAATCTTCTAGTTTCATGCAAGTCTCTAGTAGTTTTCGCCAAAGTAAAAGTTGAGCCAACAGAGAAAGCTAAACCCATACCCATAAAGCCTTTCACCCAGCTATCTACAGGTAAGTTTACAATACCGAAGGTGGTCATAGAAATTGACAACATAAAAGCTGCCCAGGTTTGAATAATCCAAGCTGCACTATCTTTTTGATTACCAACTGTTTGCATATTTCCTACCTTTGACATTAACTATTTATACCAATTACTAATTAAAAAATTTAAGATTTAATCTGGGTTTCCAGACTTTTATCTGTAGTTGAATTTGGGATAATTGGTATTAACAGTAATTGTATTGACTGGTAGGTTTACTGGTATCAATATTAAGACCAGTTTGATAACTGGACTTCAAAAGCAAGCTCAAGAGCAATTTGATTAATAGAAACTGGCACAAGATTTGTACCAGTTCTACAAGTGTCATTAAACGGATTAGTTTACTTACTCATCTGGAAAAGTCTGTACCTTACCATCAGGACTGAGAACAACTCGAATTCTGACATTTTGTCCGCGTTTATTGGCGGAAACAAAAGGTTTACCAACTTCGGGCATCCCAGCGCTATCAACAAATTCTCTTGCTGCCCTATTCAGGGGAAAAATTCGTTCAACAGTGCCATCAACACCAACTATCAAACTGTACTCTAATGTTTGTGCTAGTCCAGTGGGTGGTTGCCAACGCTTTATTAGATATTCTCTAGCTTCTGCTACTTGAGGTGTATCAAATAATGTGCCAGTCGCTACTTCTCTGGATGTGGGAGATTTGCGTGTGTCCCCTAATTGATCGATAAAAGGATTATTCTCGGCAGTTCTAGATGAGGGAACTTGGGAAGTAGGTTTCTCTACAGAAGAAGGTTGCTGTAGAGAATTGATTCTTTCATTTAGCTGTTGTTGTGAGTTGAGTTGGGAGGGTTGGGTAGGAGCATTGACACGATTATTATTGGGTATGGTGTCAAGAGATGGGGGAAGAACTGGTGAGATATTAGTCGGTAAGCTGCTGGCGTTAGAAGATAGTCTCGGTGGCAAGTTTCGCAGTCGAGGGATAGTACCGGGTTGGGAACTTGACCTTGTAGGATTTTGCCCCAGATTTGGTAATATGGCAATTTCCTGACCTGGGAGTTTTTTGCTAGATGGTGCGTTAGAAAAGCTCGCCGGAGGCATCGCACTATTTTTGGGAAGGGTTGCAGTCGTACCCTGAGGTATTGTCAATACATTTAGAGGTGGGGGCGTAGAGAAACTAGAAGAACTAGGGGCTGTTAGAGGTGCTTGGGGTAAAGTGGATGTGGCAAGTGGAGGGGTAGAACCTAGCAAGTTATCTGATGGATTGATTGGAGTGGTTAGTCCAGGATCGGGCGTAGGAAAGTTTAGTGAGGATGAAGGTTCTAAAGCAGTCTTTACCGCTGCTGAATCTGATGTTTTGGCTGTTTGCTGTTGCTTTTCTCTCAGATTGTTAGCATATTGCCAAGTAACTGGTAAAAAACCTATACCTATTACTAATACTGCGGCAATAGGTGCCCAAGTCGGGAATCTCAGAGTCGAACTAGTGTTGTTGAGAGTTGGGAGTGCCATCACATCAGTCGAGTATTCATCTAAAGCGCTTGCCAAATCGAATAGTTGCAGCAGACTGAGTTGAATTACAGGGCCAGATGAGTAGTTGGCAAGAGAACCGAGAAATAGATTGTGAGTTAAATAGCTGCTTGGTTCTAAATAAATATTTGCCCCTGGAATCTGGGTATTAAAGGCATTTAATGTTTTTGTTGAAGACTTTAATTCCGGCTCATCCAATACTGTGCTTGACTGCTGAGTACCAGAGAAACTGACCCAAAAGCTTTCTGGAGACTGTTGGAGAAATTGCTGTACGTAGCTAGTGACAGCATCACATAAAACTTCGAGTTGCTCGCGATCGCCCCGAATTGGAATTCTGTTTTCTTCTGGTAATCGGGGATCGTCAAAACGTAACTCAAAGCTTAGGTGTTTGAGGACAGTTTTACCCATCCAACGGGACAGAGGTGAACTTTGCGCGAATACTTCTAGCGTGCAAGTCGGTGGTGTGTAGCGACGAATGACAGAATTTGATAGAGGCATAGCAGGAACAACTTGGAAGACTATTTGGGATTTTGCAAAAAATTGAGCGAAAAGTTGGAACGCCGGACTCCTCCACTCAGAACTTTGTCAGGTTCCTTCAGTTATGCAAACTGGCGTGGAAGGAGGAAACAGTGTTGACAGTGCATCGCCCAAAAAGCTAACGACCATCAAAAGGGTTTTTCGATCTAGCAAACAAATCGCAAGTAAATTTTGGTTGAGAAATTTCAAATCTAAAATTTTGTTGAACGGTCTATAAGTGCTAGCCAGAGACGGCGATGCCCACCAGCAGCACTGTAAAAAAGTAAATCTACAAGCAGTTTTAAAGCCAGGTTGGTTAGTAAATCCGTTGAGATTTTCTCGTCCTCTTCCATCCGCTCTTGGTAGGTGTTGCAAAAAGCATCAATATAGTCTCCAAGTAAAGCAGCCTGGTGAGGTTCCCGGTTATTTTCTGCCATTTGTTCTAACAGACCGACAGCGCGGCGAATCAATTCTTGGTGCTGTTTGGCTAGATAGCAGATGATCAAAACAAGCGATCGCGCTTCTTCGACATCTAGCTTTTTCCGCCCTCCTTGACCTTTGCGTAGGGGATTTGACTGGCGTAGTCGCCATAAAGCTACGCGGTCTGGCACTCTTGACTCTAAATTCAGATCGGTTGCCGCCGAAAGCATTGCCTCTGAACCAATCCCAGTTAAGGTTTCTAGCGCCAACAGTATCAAGTCTAATTGGGTTTTGATATTGTCCCATTGGACTGTGTTTGGGGCTGGAAGCTTGATTAAATCCTCCCACTGGGAATTTGGATTGGCTGAGTTGGTGGCCGAGTGCATAACTTTTAGCATAGGTGATCAAGCTGATAGGGGATGTTGCTGTTACCCATTTTGAAACCAGACTCTTCAGAATCAAGGTTGGTTTCCCATAGCTAAGAGCCAAAGGCTTCAGCTAGTTTTTTATGTGGTAAACAGCAGGTATCTTTGTCCTACTCTAGATGAAAATTTATTTTGGACAAAGTAGAAAATTATCAATTCTAGTTAAGGTTTACTTGACTTTTGCTGCTAGCTCCGTACAAGAGTATTAATAAACTATTGTTTTAAATGCTAACTGCTAATTATCACTAAGTAATTATTTAGAATACCTCATAATTTATTTGCAACTGGAAATTTTGAAATTTCTTGATATTTATTACTTGGTCTTCATGTATACATAATTACTATACAAATCTTTTGCCTATTTGCTAAAGGCGTTTCTTACTACTAGACATAATCCACCCCATTTTGCTTGTGTGTAGCCTGTTATTTCAAGACAGGCTGGGTAACATCAGGATGATTGATGTCTCCATGAAACTGATGACCAATATTAATAATTCATAATTCATAATTAAACCAAGGGTATTGCTCTATACCCTTGGTTTAAGGGCTACTGGCAAAAATTTTGGGTTTTCGAGACGCGATAAATCGCCGTCTCTACAAATCTTTTTGTCTTATCTGAATTTTTAATTCAGTGATCTTAAATCTAGGGTATGAGCATATTGTCAATAATTCAGATGTCAATCTCAATAAAGCCTCGGATAATCACATTCATGCCTACTTATTGAGGTATTCTAGGCGATCGCTTTGACCCACAAAAAATCAATCAAGTGAGAAATATTATTGTTTCAGCAATACATTAATTAAGGTTTTTTGTCAATATGTCACAAGTTTGAATTATAAATTACATTGGCAAACTTAAAAATTTGATCGAGTCAGCATTTAGAAAATGTTGGATAATTGTTTTTCAACTTAATTTATATTACGGAGCTAATCGCAAACTACGCGCAGATTCATAACTAATTTATCAAGTTGATGGGTGAAGATAATAGTTGAGATATTCACCAAAATCTATGGTTCAATACGGATATTAGGCACAAACTTTTTGAGGAGTAATTTTTGACAATTTAAACTAAATTAGGTTACTCATTTGCTGTCTTATCCAAGCACGAAATGCTTTCATTGTCGCATTTCTGCCATTGATTTTACTCAGCATCAAATATTCGGGAATCACTTGGCAAATGGGGAGATTAGGGAAAATAGAACTGATATCTGATTCTACATATTGACCATTGAACAGCACGTTTATTTGCAATTTATTTCCATTCCATCGCCACAGTTCCGGTACTTTTAAAGCTTGATAATTATTGAAACGAGTCCGGGAGGTAATATCAATTTCAAGAGCCAAATCTGGAGGTGGGTCGATTTCTAAATTGATTCTATCTTTGCCCCTAATTCTAGCTTCATTTTGGATATAGAAACAATCATCGGGTTCTATCCCAGCGTCCATACTTTCTTTATCAAAAGTTGTAGAACCCAAACTCCAAAATTCCAGATTGAGTTCTTCTAATAAAACTTTTACCAAGTCTCCAATAATAACTTTAGCTCCTTCATGCTCTGGCAATGGAGCCATTATTTCCAGCACCCCTTGACTGTAAGCTATGCGCGAACTGCGATTGTCTCCCAATTCTGCTAAAATGCATTTGTATGCCGACCAGGAGACATCTTTAATCAACAACTGATGACCGGCTTTAACGATTAGTTGATTGAGTTCAAGTAACATCGCAAATTTCCTGCTCTTTATTTGATGTGAGCAACAGTAACACCGGTGCCGCCATCTGCTTGTTCTGCTGGTTCGTAGTTGTTCACTCTGGAATGCTGTTGCAAAAAGGCGTGGACACCTTGCCGTAGTTTACCAGTGCCGTACCCGTGAATAATCCAGACTGGGCCTGTAGCTTCCGAGATGGCTTTATCTAAAATGTATTCGGCATCAGCTACCCGTTTACCACGCAAATCGATGGTATTTTGAGAAGTCCGAATTTCTGGGACACTTTGCGGTGGCGGGGTTACTGCTGCTGGGGCTGGTTTGGGTTTGACGACTGGTTCGGCTTTTTGGCCATCTAAAGATTCTATATCTTCCAACTTCACAGCCATTTTCATTAGCCCAAAGCGAACGCTTAACTGGCCATCTTCATCAGGGGCGGTGATTACATCGGCTACCTGTCCCAATTTGGGAACACGGATGCGATCGCCTACTTTCGGCATAAACCCAAGTTTTGGTTTTGCTGGCGTTGCTGGCTGATATTGCTGGCCAATTTGATTCAAAGCGTTGGTGGCTTGCTGCGCCTCTTGGGCTGTGGGCGTACCTTTCTGCAAACGGCGAATCACTTGGGCAATTTCACCTTTTGCTTGAGCGATCGCTTGTTGCACTGCTACTTCTTGTGAAGCCCGCAAACTGCTTTCCCTCTCCTCCAAACTTGCGGCTTTTGCGGATACTTCTTTGTATAAACGTTCCGCTTGCTGCAACAACACTTGGGCTTCGGCAGCTTTGGTTTCCTGGCGGCGGCGTTGCGCTTCTAAGCCAGCAATCACCTGGTTAACTTCATCTGTGGCCTCTCCTACTTGGGTTTTTGCCTGTTGTACTACTTCCGGTTTTAATCCCAAGCGTAGGGCAATAGTTAAGGCATTAGAACGTCCGGGGATGCCCCACAGCAGACGATAAGTCGGCGAGAGAGTACTTTCGTCAAATTCTACAGAGGCATTTTCAAAGCGATCGTCTTCGTATTTTAGGGCTTTCAGTTCGCCGAAGTGAGTGGTGGCAATAGTTAGCTGGGCATGGTTAGCGAGATATTGCAACAAGGCGATCGCTAAGGCACTACCTTCTACTGGATCGGTTCCTGCACCGACTTCATCAAGTAATACTAGGGATTGGGGATTGGGGATTAGGGATTGGGGATTAGGAATTTCTTTTTCCCCAGTCCCCAGTCCCAAGTCCCCATTCCCCAATGCTTCTAAAATCCGACTAATTCGGCGGATGTGTCCAGAGAATGTGGATAAACTTTGCTGTAAGGATTGTTCATCACCAATATCTGCCAGCACTTGATCAAACCAAGGGATTTCTACTGGTTCGCGGGCGGGGACAAATAAACCCACTTTCGCCATCAATGCTGCTAATCCCAAGGTTTTTAAGCTTACAGTTTTACCGCCAGTATTTGGCCCGGTAATTGTCACTACCCGAATTTGCGGACTAATTAACAAATCTACAGGAACTACTGGTTGCCCTTGTTCGTGCTGTTGTTGCCACACTAACAGAGGATGTCGTAAGTTCCGCAAGGTAATGATTTCCTTGTCTTCCCGCTGGATAAATCGCGGGGGATTCGCCCCTAGCCAGAAACTATATCGCGATCTCGCGGTTGCCAAATCTAAGGTGGTGGCGATCGCTAACAATCTCTCTAAATCTGATTTGACTGCGGCGACTTGTTCTGTCAAAATGCGGCGAATGGTTTCTTCTTCGGCTTGTTCTCTTCTGATGATTTGCCGTAATTGGTTGCCTAGAGGTACTACTGAATTCGGTTCTACGTACAGCGTTGCACCACTAGTAGAGGTATCGTGAACAATACCGGGGATGGCATCTTTTTGGGGTGCTTTTACAGGGATGACAAAGCGATCGCTGCGTTGCGTAATTAGCTGTTCTTGAACGGCGCCAGATTTTGCCTGTAAGATATTTTGCAGTTTTTGAGTAATTTGGCTGCGTAATCGCCGTAAGTCTGTGCGAATTTCTCCCAGTTTTTGACTCGCGCGATCAGTTACCTGGGCCCGTTCATCAATACAGCGATGAATTTCCTGTTCTAGTTCGGGATAAGTCCGCAAATCGGCAACTAAATCAGTCAGTATCGGTAAATCTTCCTGATTGTCAATGACACGGCGTAAATTTCTCGCACCAGCGAGGGTAGTGGCGATCGCTAACAGTTCATCCCCTATCAACGTTCCACTGCGTTCTGCACGTTCTAAGGAATCGCCAATATCTTGAATTCCTTCAAATGACAGCCCCGCAGCCAGGCGATTTTCCAGTCGGTAGACTTCTTTGGTTTGCTCTAACAACTGTTCGCTTTGGATCTGAGAATCGGGTATTTTCAGATTACGCGCAGCTGTCGCCCCTAGCTTAGTTGCCGCAAAGGTGGCAAGGTGCTGGCAGAGGCGATGCCATTCTAATAGTTCTAAGGTTTCAGATTGGATCAAGGTTTCAATATCTAATCTGAAATTATCGTAACAATTATAGTTCCTAGATGGATAAATTTTAAAGAAGAAAATTTTGCTTTAGTCTGATGCCTGATTTGGGCTGCGGCAACGCCTTAAGCTAATCCACACTGCAAAACCTTACCATAGACTTTCCACAAAATTCAGTTATTTTGCTCTCTGCTTACCTGGATTTTCATCTGCTAATGCAATTGAGTTTTGTAGCAGGTTCTAAAACCCTGCTACAAAATTTGCTGCCAAATCTACAGAAGTTATTTAAGCCGCAGCTATTTCTTGTGCCAAAACGTAAGGCTGGACGATGAGAGTATTAAATCGCTTACTACGCTCAAGATTCCATTCTCCCACCTGTACTGTCGTGGGTTTGGTAATCAATAGCTCATCAATCCACTGTTGCACTGATGGAATATTATCACTGGCGATCGCTACTCCAACATCCACCAAGTTTAACTCAGGTGCCACCAAAATTACTGCATCTCGTTGTACATGAGGAATTAGCCACTCCCACTCTGCCTCATCCAAAATTTCTGTTAATTCCGCTCTTAAATCCGACATTATTTCCCAATTTTTCTTTTCTAAGATATTATTCTACAAATGTTACAAATCGTAATCTGATTCTTACGGCTATATTTCCAGATTCTTTAAAACGTCTGCCACATAGAGCAATACAGAAATTTATCCGTTGAGGCAGGGAGGGCAGGGGATGTAGGGGGGAAAATAGAAACCTGACTTTTCTACGGCATCTGGAAAACCTCTCTCTAAATCTCTCTCCTAGAAGGAGAGAGACTTTGAATTTTCCCCCTTCCCGCATCGGGAAGGGGATTAGGGGGTTAGGTTTTTGGTGAACTTTTCTACATAACGTGAAAAGTCAGAAATACAAACTGGCGTTGAGTTTTGCCTCCCCTGCTTCCCCTGCCTCCCTTGCTTCCCCTGTCTCTTCTGCCTCCCCTGCCTCCCATGCTTATCCGAACAGTATTGGAGTTGGAGTTCCTTAATCTCAGCAATAACTCTTTAACATCGGTAATTAATCCCAACAAACGCTAACCATCTCCCACCTCGCTACTTCCCCGTTTTCTTGGAAATAGCGGTTTTTAATAGGTATTTTTTCCTACTTTTGGGGTAGTTTTTAGGGAAACAAGTACCCTAAAATTACAAAACATCCTGAAATCTATATAAATTAATGCTTTCATCTATCCACATCAGGCTACAACACCTTAGAATGATTCATTGAAAAGTCGAGCCGATGGGATGTACAGCCGTTTTGAGTAAAAATACTCCCAAAGGATGATTTTTGTATTTCTGCGAACAAGTTTTTCAGTACAAGATGTATTGATTTGCATCCGTACTGAAATCTCAAGTAAACCTTCAGGAGTTTGACATGAACAAAGGTGAATTAGTTGATGCCGTAGCTGAAAAAGCTAGTGTTACCAAGAAACAAGCGGATGCAGTCTTAACTGCCGCTTTGGAAACGATTATTGAAGCGGTTTCCTCTGGTGATAAGGTGACATTGGTGGGATTTGGCTCATTTGAATCACGGGAACGTAAAGCTCGTGAAGGTCGCAACCCGAAAACAAATGAAAAGATGGAAATTCCCGCTACGAGAGTTCCTGCTTTCTCCGCAGGAAAACTGTTTAGAGAAAAGGTAGCACCCCCAAAAGCATAGGTTCTGTCTTCGGGAACCCTTTTTTAATGCGGCAACCTGCACACGGGGGAAATTTAGCCTGGGCAGCAGCACTGGCTGGCTATTCCCCTGATGCTATTCTGGATTTTTCTGCTAGCATCAGCCCGTTGGGGCCTCCAAACAGCGCGATCGCTGCTATACTGTCCCAAATTGGTAATCTTAAGCACTATCCAGACCCAAATTATAGTGAACTGAGACTAGCTCTCAGTCACTTCCATCAATTGCCGCCTGAGTGGATTCTGCCGGGTAACGGCTCCGCAGAATTACTCACTTTAATCGGTAGGGAATTAGCTCAATTAGCCGCGACAATTTTAATAACTCCAGCCTTTGGCGACTACTACCGAACCCTAAAGGCATACGACGCGAAAGTGCTGGAGTGTCCCCTGATTAGTTCTGAGCAACGAGTGCTGAATGCTGAGTTACCAGTTTTACTCAGCACTCAGCACTGGCTTAATGCCCTGCTACCGCTAACAGCAGTAGTTCAACGCCCCACTGCCGCTAACAGCACTCTCTGTGGATTATTGCTGAATAATCCCCACAACCCAACCGGAAAGCTATTTTCGCGGGAGTCGATTTTGCCCTACCTGGAGCAATTTGCTTTGGTTGTGGTGGATGAAGCATTTATGGATTTTGTACCGCCCAATGAGGAACAAAGCCTGATTCCGATGGTACAGGAATATCCAAATTTAGTAATATTGCGATCGCTGACCAAATTTTACAGTCTCCCAGGATTGCGATTAGGATATGCGATCGCACACCCCGATTGTCTAGCAAAATGGCAGCTATGGCGCGATCCTTGGCCTGTAAACACACTAGCGGCAGCGGCGGCAATTGCGGCACTCCAAGATACAGAGTTTCAGCAGCAAACCTGGGCATGGCTACCACCTGCACGAAACCAACTCTTTCAGGGTTTAGCTGAAATCCCAGGATTGCAACCCCAAGCAAGTGCCGCTAACTTTTTACTAGTTGAGTCCCAACAGTCTACTTTGCAGTTGCAGCAAAAATTACTCAAACATCATCAGATTTTAATCCGCGATTGCCTCAGCTTTCAAGAACTAGGCGATCGCTTTTTCCGGGTTGCTGTACGTGAAGAGTCCGATAACCAACGCTTACTAACAGCGCTGAGTAATGAGTAATGAGTAATGAGTAATGAGTTGGGAATCTCACTTCTTTACTTAACACTGGCTCAATGCCCCGCTACCGCTAACAGAACTGTTTTGCCCAATAACTAATGACAAATGACAAATGACAAATGACTAATGACTAATGACTAATGACTAATGACAAATGACTAATGACTAATGACTAATGACTACGATATTGTAATTATTGGCGGCAGTCTTGCTGGATATTACGCTGCCCTTGCTGCAACCCAACTACGTGCTACAGTTGCCCTGGTGGAACCCAAAGTAGATTATGGGTTTACTCATCATTATGCTCTTACGGAAATTGCTAAACTGGCACAGAAGTTAAATAATGCAGCCGGTTTTGGTATTCACGCCACACACACTGATACCTCAGAAAAATGCCATATATCTATGGCATGGCAAGAAGCGATGTTGTATGCTCAATGCGTCGCCTCAAATCTTAAAGAACAGCATTCTCCAGCCATCCTAGCCGCGCAGGGAGTCGATGTCATAGTTGGCAGTGGTCAATTTCAATCTTCCCCGCAACTAGCTTTTGCAGTTAACAATCGCCTATTACGCGCCCGTACCTATTTGCTAGCCACTGGTTCACGTCCAGAAATTCCTGAGATTGAAGGATTGCAAGCCACTGGCTATCGAACCCTGTCTAATATTTGGCAATCCTTACAAGGAGAGACATTACCCAAAAATTGGGTAATTATCGGCGGAATTCCCCAAAGCATTGAAATCGCTCAAACTTTAGCGCGGTTTGGTTGTAGTGTGACGTTAGTAGTCAAGCATCCTTATGTTCTCCCCTATTTAGAGCCTGAGATAGCCATATTGCTTCAGGCACAATTGGAAGTCGAGGGTGTGCGCGTCCTCACCGAAAAACCAGTAACTCAGGTGAAGCTAATTGAGGATAAAAAGTGGATTCAAGCAGGAGATAAGGCCTTTGAAACTGATGAAATTTTAGTGGCGACTGGACAACAGCCAAATCTCGAATCTCTCAATTTGGCAACAGTAGGCGTGAAATGGCATCGGCGTAGCTTAGTGGTGAATGATAAATTACAAACCACTAACCACCGCATTTATGCTTGTGGTGATGTAATTGGTGGTTACGACTTTGCCAATATCGCTAATTATGAAGCCAAAATTGCCCTAAACAATGCCCTCTTTTTCCCCAGGCTACGAGTAAATTATTGCTCCACTCCTTGGGCGATATTTTCTGTGCCGATGTTGGCGCAAGTCGGTTTGACTGAAGCCCAAGCAAAACGCCAATTTGGTAGAGATGAAGTTTTAGTTTTGCGACAGTATTTTAAAACAGTGGTAGCAGCCCAACTTCGGGACGAAACCACTGGTATGTGTAAATTAATTGTGCTACGCAATGGGGAAATTTTGGGAGCTTCGATATTGGGGGAAGAAGCTGGTGAATTAATTAATTTGATTGCCTTGGTAATATCACAAAAAATTAAAGTTAAAGATTTAGCAAACTTATCTCCCGTGTATCCCAGTTTCTCAGTAATTCTGGAACAGACTGCAAAAGAGTGGAGTAAACAAAAGTTAAATAGCAACATTGCTTTGCAAGAGTTTTTAGAAGGCTTCTTCCATTTCCGCCGCAATTGGAATTTATGAATTATTGGGCATTGGGCATAACACTATATCGACTTTAAAATCTCGTTTCGCCTCGTTCCCAGCCTCCAGGCTGGGAATGTATTCTGAGAGGTTCTACCTCTCGTCAAGCCCCTGGAGGCGGAGCCTCGTGATAGCATTCCCAGTCTGAGACTATTGGTGACAACTTCAGCTCAAACTTACTACGTCAATAAGCATTTCTGCCGAAAAATTCGGTTTTCAAGGGACAAAAAACGAACTTTTTCAGTGACGATTAATGCTTTGTTTATCAGCATCACTCCCTAATTACGTATAACAATCAGAAAAAAGTTCACCTTTATACTTCGTTTCTCACAAAACCTCTCATTGACAAATGGATTTTAATCTTAAGTTGTCACTAATGGTCTCAGACTGGGAACGAGGTGAAGCCCCTGGAGGCGAATTACAAATTATTTTAAAATGCCTGCATTATCCACACTACTCCGGCTGCTACTAGAGGCACGCTGAGGTTATCTGTACCGTGTGGTGAGACTGCCTCTACTAGGGTGGCGAAAGTAGCAGTTACCACTGCCGTCAATAAGGCCCATCCTAAACCTAAAGGCGTTGCTAGGGGACTCAGAGATGAACCGGGTAGCAACAACAGCACCAAGAAAATCACCACTGTACTTGCTACAAACATTGCTGCCGAACCTTCCCAGGAACGCACAGAATTTCCCACTTGGTATTTATGCTGTCCGAAGCGTCTACCGATTAATGCTGCTAGCGCATCACCCCAGGTCATTGCCATTATCCCAGCAACAGCGATCGCAACGCTATCTACTGGCCCATCTGGCCGCCACAGTAACCCGAATAACAGCGTCACTGAGATAGCAAAGTAAACTGTACCAGGTGAGCTATCTTCAGTATCCATTGCGCCGATGATTCGGTAGCGGTAAAACAGGTAATTCAGTCCGATAAAGGTAGCAAAAGGTATAATTCCGATTTCCCAGCGATTAAACAGCAGCAGGACACCGAAAACCCACATCCCTGCACCAATATGAATCACTTTGCGAGTCAAATCTGGCTTTACATTAAATAGCCTACGCAGTACCTCGCCAATGACAAGCAAACTGGTGGCGTAAATATAAGAAATTGCTAGTCCGATAAAATCATTATTTGTCATTGGTCATTTGTCATTTGTCATTTGTGCTTCACTTGGGTCGATCGCTATTTCTTCTAAAGTTCTTTTCTACTGACGAAACGCTACCAATACCTTGAAGAATACCACGACCGATTAAACCTAAACCACGACCAACTATTTGAGTGAGAATGAAGACTATACCGCTACCTAAAAAAGATAATAGTGATTTTAGACGCGGTGCGATCGCATCACTAAATTCTAGCAGCAATGTTACTACTAAAGGAATATTAGAAAGTCTTACTAACTCCTGATTTCGAGGAGCATAAACTGAAGTGTTGGCAATACCACGAGGTACTATTACAAATAGATCATAACGGCTTTCAAATACTGCCTTTGGTTCATTTATATAATTTCTTAATCGATATTTCCACGACAAATCATTTCTAAATCTTTCAATTTCTCTTGTGGAAATCAATTGCTGCCCATAAAAATTTTGCTTAATCTCTTCTACATCTGCTAAAGAGTTTAGCAATGGTTGTACTACTCCATTCGCTACCTGAATCAACAAGTTCTCTAAAATCATTAGTGCCTGAGACTTAGACTCAGCACTCACTACTGAATATGAGGTGTTATCAATATTCAATTCTGTTTGAAATATCAGATAAGAATACAACTCACAAATTAGCGGAATTTTATTGAGAATATCTCTTTGCACAACCTCTGTACTCTGTAGCAGTAAGTTAACAATTTCTATATTTTGATTCTCTATTTGGATTCGAGAAAATTTCCCGAAAAAATCTGTAACTGCTATTTGCCATAAGTCGCGCATCAAGATATTTTTTACTTCATATAATTGATTTATCTCAATATGAGAAACACGCAGTTCATCCAACTGTTGAGCTAATTTTTGCAAAATTAGATAAAGTAATTCCCGCTTTTTATCTTCACGAAAGATGTCAATTTCTAAAGGTATATCTGTGACATTTTTTAAAGGAAATTGAAGTTTAGTAACGCAAGATGCAAACAAAACAGATTGTAATGTTCCCGGACTAAGCAAAGGTGAGACAGTTTGTCTTTGTTGAATGGCACTACTCAACGAAGGAGTCAAAGGCGGCTCATCAGCAATCGGAATTTCTTCTTGCTTTTCTTGTGATGAAACCAATAACCGATTTAGTAACCAACGCGCTGCTAACAGTTCTCGCCGCCGTCCAGCTAAAATTGCTCGATCTAGTACTGGTAATCCGGGAACTTGTAATTGTGCTGTTACTGCGGCCAGGGTGGATTCAATGTCAGTATTTCCTGACAAACGCAAATTATTTCGGAGTTTAGAAAATGGGAGTGGAGAGTGGGGAGAGATGCGATTAATCGCGTCTCTACTAGGGAGTGGGGAATTAGGAGTTATGATTGCTTCCGCATCGCCAAACCAGTAAGAACCCCCATTTGCAACCTCTTGGATGGCAGCGACTAACTCAGCAAGTGGTGTACCTTTGGAGCAGTAGCCATTTACACCAATAGATTTTGCCGCTAATAGCAGTCCTTGTTCTTGGACAGAACTGATGAGCAAAATTGGGAGGTTGGGATATAAGGCTTTGAGTTGGCGACAGAATTGTAAACCTAGCTGTTGACTGGTGGTAGAGCGACCATTACCGAATTCCAAAACTACCAAATTTAACTGGTTAGGGTCTTTTTGGGCAATTTCTGCTAAAATCTGCAAGGCAACGGTATCAGTTTCTACCGATGCGATCGCTACCAAGTTAGGAATTGCTTCTAGAGCTACCTGTAAACCCAGACGAAAAATTGGGTCTTGGTCGATTAACAATAATTTTATCGGGCGATCGCTCATAATCCACTCAATACATAAGCAGTGTTTTTACCAATCAAAAAACAACTTTGATACAAAACTTTGTCTTTATCATTGTTACCTGTTTTCGCAAAGGGATAAATCGATCATAATTGCCTCATGCAGCCTTGATTATGTAATTAAATGAACCTGAGTATTCGGCACTGGTTGGCAGAACGCCATATCGCAATCAATCAAATCAGAGGGTTTTCAGTGGGGCAACTGGCAGGTATTGCCTACCGTATTGTTCAGGATATGGAAGTCAAAAGCCTTGTACCTTTTGATATCTGTACCTTGGTAGAGGTTTTAGAACTGCCCTTAAATATTGTTTGGGAAGAAATCAGTGTCATTTCCCGGTTGACAGAAAACCTGTTGCGTAGCCTCAGCCAAAAAAAACCATTAAAACGTAACGAAGGGACGTGGCTAGCGTTTCAGATTGCCTATCTCCAGGCTTTGCAAGCAATTTTAGAGCAGGAGTCAAGGCTACAAAGACCGTGGCTAGACCGAGCAAGTATACCTATGCAGCCACACATCCTTATAGAAGATGTGGGTAGACTCATCCTTCAAGATCCGCAACTACAAGGATTGCTGAAAACTCTCACTCCAGGTAAATTGACTGATACTCAAGCTGAACAAGCACTATCTTTGGTTGCAGACTCATTGCTAGTGCAACAAATAAATAGCGCTGTCATCGCTTGGTTAGTTGCCAATGGTGCAGAGGAAACTGAAGCTAAACTTTTAACACAGCGTTTAGTCAACTCACTTCCTGGTGACATACTGGTAGTTGTCACCGAAAATGCTGCACCTTTAGCCCAACTACAAAAATTTTTCCGATTGGGGATTTCATTATCTCCCAGCTTCATCGCCCCAGAAGTTGGTTCTACAGTCGGTGAGAAAATTGATTTGCACCGAGAACATTACCGGGCAAGCTTGATTCAAAACCTCAGTCAGCCTTTGCTGATGGAATCCTTTGCTCTCCAGGATATCTATGTGCCACAAAAAGGCTTACCAATAGAGGAAAATATTTCTGATCAGGAGAAAAAAACTGTTAAACCAGTTGATTTAAAGACATGGGCAGAACAACAGCTAACAGATTTAGAAACGATCGCTGTGATTGAGTCGGAACCTGGTTATGGAAAAACTAGTTTTTGCCAACTTTGGGCGGCACAAGTCGCACAAGAATTATACCCGACTTGGATGCCGATAGTAATTCGGTTACGAGATGTAAAATACGGAAAAACTTTAATCGAAACCTTAAATTCTGCCTTTCCTGTCAATCTTTCAACTTGGTTAGAGCAAGAAAATCTCCCTTGTTTGTTGCTGCTGGATGGTTTGGATGAACTACCCCATTCTGCTCAGGGTATCAGGGCACAAGCGATTTTTCTTCAGCAATTATTGAACTTTCAATCTCAGCATCGACACAAAATTGTGTTGACGAGTCGTTCAACGACTTTACCTGAAATCGTCTCGGAACTACCGCTATTGTTGAAGCGAATTATTATCCAGCCATTGGATGTAGATGAACTCAAACAATGGTTTCAGCAGTGGGCAAAAGTGCAATCATTGTCCATTGCTCAAAATTTATTTACACTGCTAAAACAGTCAGGGGTATTTGCTAGCCAGTCCAAATTAAGAGAATTATCTGTCCTTGTTCGTCAACCTCTAATGCTGCATTTGTTAGGCATTTTGCACCGTGACGGATTGCTAGATGATGAACTATTACAGTTAGCTGCTAATACCCAAAAGTCTTTTCTGTTATGGGAGATTCATCATCGTCTGAGTCGATGGTTATTGGGATATCCGCTAATTGGTGGTATTAAGACGATGCTATTGCGTTCAGGATCGGCTCATATCCACCGCACTCCAGAAGCGATCGCTAATTTACTTGCTGGTCGTCATCCTCAAGATTTACTTGAGCAGATGCACGCGATCGCTCTTAAAATTTTACACTCACAACGTCATCAAATTAATCTAGCTGGTGAATTTAAGACTCTACCAGAGTTTTATTTTAAAATTCGGGATGTAGAAAGCGCAACCCAAAGTAGTTTAATTGAGTTTTCATACATCAAGTTAGGAGAATTTCTTTGTGCAGATGCTATTGCTGCCCAACTTAAATTTCTGACTCAGTACCAAGATGAGGCTTATGGTACGCCAACTTTTGTGCTTGATTCTCCCAGTAGCCTAGCCCAGCATATTTATAATTTACTAGGTTACGGCATACTTAGCCAAGAAATTGAAGAACTGGCGATCGCTGGATTACGTCGCCAGCAAAAACACAAGTTTTCATTTGAAGTTTTATTTCAACGTCTTTTATCTTTCTGGCGTGCTTACTGTCAAGGACGTTGGTTAGATGAAGGGATAGCCCACAACGCCTTAACTAATTTTCACGCACTACAAAACCCTGTGAATGTTGAACAGGTGAATGCTGCTGTAGGACTGAATGTCTTTTTATTGCTTTGTGCTTGCTACCGAGAAACAAAAATTCCTTTTTGGCTTTGTGGGAATCCAGTTAATTTGACAGAATTCAACCCAGAGGTGCTGAGTGTGCTAATTGCAAAGACAACAGTTTTGCATAAAAGTGCTTTCGCAACCCGAATCAAGTCTCTGGCTGGACTCAATTTATCGGGAGCCTCTTTATTACAAGTGACATTGACTGGGGTAAATCTTGAGCAAACAAACTTATCCAATGCCGAGTTAATGGGGGCGAATTTAGCTGGAGCAAATTTGCAACAGGCTAACCTCACAGGCGCGAACCTTACAGGCGCAAACCTTGCAGGCGCAAACTTGCAACAGGCAAATCTTACAGGCGCAAACCTCCAACAGGCGAACCTAAGGGGGACAAATCTTAATTCTGCCAATCTCACCAATGCCTGTTTATTTGATGCAATTCTCACTGATACTGAGAAAAAATTTGCTGCTGATAATGGTGCTTTATTCTCCAAAGAGTCGTTTCAAAAACTGAAACATTTGCGATCGCAGCAGCCTTTCTTAAACACCGTCCAAATCACCTCAAACATTGATGTTAATTGGAAAAATCCCCCTGCGATCGGACAAATTGAAAGCTGCGAAGGCGCAATTTTGCCAGTAGATTTATATGATGATGCCGACGATGAAACAGTTTTTGGCAATAATTCTATTGGGGAATAGGGCATTGAAAAGAGGCAGAGGGGTAGGGTGCAGGGGGCGGAGGGGAAAATTCATCAGAAAAATGGGTCTGAAACCCCGTGCTTCACGCAATGCTTTAAAGTAATAAGTAAGGAGTAATGAGTAATGAGTGGATGAAAAATGGGTATTTACTCATTACTTATTACTCATTACTCATTACTCCTTCTTAACCCTGTTTTGTCACTCTGGCAGTAGTATAATAACGTAAAAACGCTAGAACCAAGATACAGAGCATGGTACAGCCTCGTCCAGCCGCACCAACAGT
>NZ_JBALFY010000100.1:0-89083 GCF_036916655.1 Nostoc sp. | reverse complement strand
GAAACTGTGGGATACCACCACTGGCAAAAAAATCAAAACCCTAACTGGGCATACAGACTCGGTTTTGGGCATCAGCTTCAGTCCCGATGGCAAGATGCTAGCTTCTGCCAGTGCTGACAAGACGGTGAAACTGTGGGATACCACCACTGGCAAAGAAATCAAAACCCTTACTGGGCATACAGACTCGGTTAGGGGCATCAGCTTCAGTCCCGATGGCAAGATGCTAGCTTCTGCCAGTCGTGACAAGACGGTGAAACTGTGGGATATCACCACTGGCAAAGAAATCAAAATCCTTACTGGGCATACAAACTCGGTTTGGGGCATCAGCTTCAGTCCCGATGGCAAGATGCTAGCTTCTGCCACTGCTGACAACACGGTGAAACTGTGGGATACCAGCACTGGCAAAGAAATCAAAACCCTTACTGGGCATACATACGAGGTTTATGGCATCAGCTTCAGTCCCGATGGCAAGATGCTAGCTTCTGCCAGTCGTGACAACACGGTGAAACTGTGGGATACCACCACACGCAAAGAAATCAAAACCCTTACTGGGCATACAAGCTGGGTTTATGGCATCAGCTTCAGTCCCGATGGCAAGATGCTAGCTTCTGCCACTGCTGACAACACGGTGAAACTGTGGAGGCTGGATTTTGATTATTTACTCCAGAAAGGGTGCAGTTTTATGCGCGAGTATTATAAAACCAATCCCCCTGATAATGAGAGTGACAAGCACCTGTGCGATGGTGTTGGTAATTCATAATACCGATATTACCCATGCGGGAACCGTTATAAGTAATGCTTAAGCCATAGTTAATACAACTTAAACAGTACTTATTAATGGTGAAGCTGTAGTTACAGACGCTCATTATATGATAAGTAAACTTGAAGCTATAGTTAATACAACTTCTTCTGTAGTTATGAATACTCAAGCTGTAGTTAACACAGCTTCTTCTGTAGTTATAAATGCTCAAGCTGTAGTTAACACAACTTCTTCTGTGGTTATGAATGCTCAAGCTATAGTTAGCACAGCTTCTTCTGTGGTTACAAATGCTCAAGCTGTAATTAAGATTATGGCGCTTCTCGTTTAGGTGCAATACACTTTGACCTCACTTCCATTCCTCTCTCCTAAAAGGAGAGAGGCTTTGAATCTTACCCCCCAACGCTAGTAGGGAAGGGCTGGGGTTAGGTCTGTATTTCATGCAATTGAGAACCGCTATAGATAGACGCTTTAGATAAATTAAGAGAATTTACCAGTAGTTCTCTCATAAAAAGTATAAGTATTTTTGTGGATTTTGCTGAACCAGAATGTATTTTCAGTAGGACATAGTAACTATATAAATGTTACGAGTAACTAAATTTATGTCTTTGAGAAAACGTACATCCCGCGTTCTAGAAAATGCTGAGTTAAGATTTGCTGGACTCAAAGCAATTGATGCCAATCTGGATCTTGGAAATACTTGTAATTTAAAAGCCCTGACAGAAATAATTGAGGAATTACGCAGCAAGTTAGAAGCTCATAATACTGCTCTCAGCACAATTGACTCTTCCAAAGTAGAAATTGAAGAATTAGAACAAACCTTGGGTACTTTCTCCGAAAAAATGCTGATGGGAATTGGCTTTAAATACGGCAAAGATAGCCGCGAATATGAGATGGCTGGTGGAGTTCGCAAAAGTGAACGTATCCGTAAAAGCAGAGCGACTCGCCTAAAAACTATTGCACAAAAGACATCTAGCCAAGGCACTCAATCCTTGTAGATGTTTAAGCAATACGAGTAATGAGTAATGAGTGATGAGTAATGAGTAATGAGTAATAGGTATTTACTCATTACTTATAAAGTTAAATTGAATTACTATATTTTTTTACTCATGATTAATTATAACGTAAATATCAGTATTCAAGAAAGAACAGAAAATTTTGCGATAAGAGTTATCAAAGCTTATTCTGAGCTAAATAAAAGACCTTTTGACGACGCTGGTAAGATATTGTCTAAACAATTTTTAAGAAGCGGTACATCAATAGGTACAAACTGTTCAGAAGCTAAATATGCACAATCAAATAAAGACTTTATCAATAAGTATTCTATAGCCTTAAAGGAAGCCAGTGAAACCCTTTATTGGATAAAAATAATGATAAAATCGGAGTTAGTGTCAAAATCAAAATTTCAAAATCTGATAGAAGAGAATGAAAGAATTGTTAAGATATTAACAACTTCAATCAACAAATTGAAAGAAAAATAAAAAATAATCCACTCATCACTCATCACTCCTTACTCCTTACTCCTTACTCCTTACTCCTTACTCCTTACTCATTACTCATTACTCCTTACTCATTACTCCTTACTCCTTACTCCTTACTCCTTACTCATTTTGCTTCACCGACGATGACACCCTACCTCAACGCCACATATCTAAAATTCGCGTTGTGAAAAGATAAAAATAGCGATCGCTAACAACATGGCACTATAAAGTAAGCCATAGCCAGCATTCAGAATCAGTGTAGTTGTATCAGGTAGTGCTTGCAAACCATAAACGGCATCATTTTTCAAATCTAATCGAGATAAATCTGGCAAGATGAGAAATAAACCTTGAGTTAGGCCTTCTATGCCAAGGTTGCGGCTAAGACGACCAAGTTGTACTAAATCTTGAGTAATATTGCCGATTAAATATACTGCAAAGGTTAAGATAGTCGCTAGCAGAGAAGCAGTAAAAACACCGAGGGTAATAGCCACGGCGGTGATTAATGACAACTGCAAAAATAAGAAAAGTGCTGCGATGAAAATACTCGCCGTTGGATGAGGAATATTGCCAAATTGCAGAAATCCCAGATAAATTACTGTCATTATAGCGATCAGTACGGCTAGTACTGCGGATAAACCCAAGTATTTGCCAACGATGATTTCGCTACGACTGACAGGTTTAGCAATCAATACCAAGATAGTGCGCTTTTCAATTTCTTTATTAACTAGTCCGGTACCAATAAATATCGTAATAATTAAACCGATGGCATTCATCGCTGCCATCCCAAAGTCTAAAAACATTTTGCCTTCAGTCGTCGCTGCAAATTCAGGAAGAGTGCGGAAGGCAATGGCGAGTATTAGCGCATAAAAACCAATAATATATAGTATGCGATCGCGTACCACTTCCTGAAAAACATTCTTTGCTAACACAAAAATTCTGTTAATAGCCATTTTTTATTTGTCATTTGTCATTTGTCATTTGTTATTGGCAAGAGGTAGAGGGGGAGATAGCGGAAGGAAAAGAGGTAATTGTATTATTGTCCCCCTTGCTCCCTGCTCCCCTGCTCCTCTGCTCCACTCCTCACAGCTGCGGAAGTGGTGAACCAGGAATCAATTTACTGGCGACATCGCATTCAATGTCTGCAACTATAATCTTATTGCCGGAATCGCTGGTTGCTGGAAGTTGTTTAATCCGACAAGATTTTTTCAAATAATAGCCTCGTGGGTTAGAACTTGGGCCTGTCCAAATACTTAGTAAATCTAATATATATCCAGACTTATTATTATCTACACGCGGTTCAACACGCCATACTTTCCTTTCTTCATATTTACCCAGGTTTTTTTGAATTACTTGCCTACCCAGAGTAACTACGCGATGCTCCCGATCTTTTTGAGGTATCAGCCATTTCTCTACTTCTGACCAAGGTCTTTTAGCTATTTCTTCTTCTACTATTGGTTGAAGTTTCTCTAGAATTATAGCGCCGTTTCGTGGGATTTTTACTGGTTCTTCTGTTCTGACAACAAAGGTACTACGTTTAAAAGTATCTGCCTGCAAACTAGGATATTGTTGTAACCAATTATCCATCACAAAATAAAACTGAATCCAGCAACTTAGCAGCATACTACTAGCAACTAAAATTATGATTCTTTGGCGGTCTTGTGGTTTAGGAATTCGAGCTTTGGCGTCAGTGTCATTTCCTTCGATAAATTCTGGTATTGCTGTAATTAGTGCTGAAAGTGTCGGCCAAAAAACGATTGTTCTTGCTGTAATTACATCCTCTTGATTTCCAAAGGCAAAAACACTTACTAAGAATCCTGTGATGACTGCACCAACTGGCATAAAAGTACCAGGAACCCTTAAAGGATCTTCAGTTGTATACCAAGCTGTGCCAGCAATTAAAAATAACCAACCAAAAAAAGCAATGATATCTTTAATATAACCTGTGGCAAAATATGAGATTCCCCAAGAAAAAACACTCAGATAAATAAATGTCTGCCAAGAATAGGCTTTCGGTGGAACTAATATTTTTCTAATTCCCGCATAAAGCCCTTCCGCAAATTTAAAAACCCCAAATACATCTTTAAATAGCGTATTCATACTCCTCCCTACACCTGATTAATTGATCGCTAATCTTCCTCTGTATTAAACAATTAAATTCTTGCTACTTTGAACGAAATAATAAAATAATAGTTATAGCAGTATAGCTCAGAGAATTGGCTATTAATATAGTAGTAACTAAATTAGTGTTTTGAAAGTTAACGCTGCTTAGACGAAGCCTTTGCTGCCTCTGAGATATTTTAGTTTCTTCTTCTTTAGCTTCTTTTTTAACCACTGGTTCATGCAATGAGAATAGCAAAACTCTTAAAATGAAAAATTTCATCAAAAAAGTAGCGAAGAAAATTATACAGGCAGTTAATATAATTAAAGTTTGGGTACTTGGCAATTTAAAACTATTAAAAAGCATATAGTTAATTAATTCTGATTTCACCTGTATCGGTAATAGTGGTTCAGATACAAAAAATATGCACCAACCAATTACACTAGAAAAAAGATTAATAGAAATGGCATAAAAAGTACTAGTTTTTTTGTCAAATTTGAGTCGAGAGTGTAAAACATAAGCTTCGATGGGGATGGCAATCATTACAAATAAAAGGTCAAACAAGATTCCACCAATGGGAAAAATCTTCGGAAGCATCCAATCTTCAGGCATGAATCGTCAAGGGTAAGGGTTAACTGTAGAGAGTATAACTGGGATAGAGAGGGTAATGGGGGAAATTATCTCATTGTTTTTGCCCTTTACCTGGATTTCTCACAAGTGAG
The DNA here is from genome assembly GCF_036916655.1 of Nostoc sp. GTDB lineage: Bacteria > Cyanobacteriota > Cyanobacteriia > Cyanobacteriales > Nostocaceae > Nostoc. Next base: position 84,025 of record NZ_JBALFY010000100.1, on the reverse strand, counting down.
AAATCCAAGGGGTGTGGGAGGATGGGGAAGAAGTCTTACCCCCCACACTCCCCACACTATGCGTGAGAAATCCGGGTTTACTATGCTGGTGTGCGAGTATTCCATTATCAATATTTTTAATACATTAATTTAGCCATTGTACGGACTCCTGAGAGCGGCAGTTTCTCTACCTGAGAAGACAAGACGTTAGGTAAGATTAAAGACTGCCACGTTATAGCTTTTCGAGAAATGACAAGGAACGGTATTGGTATTCGCACGGCGCAAGTGCGTCAGGAACGGCTCGTTGGTCAAATTCACGTCTACGATGGCGTGGGTAAAGGTAAGTCCCAAGCGGCTTTAGGGGTGGTTTTGCGCTCCATTGGCTTGGGGATAAATACGCCTAGCAATTCTAACCGCGTTTTGCTGCTGCGGTTTTTAAAAGGGCCAGAACGTGATTATGACGAAGATGGCGCGATCGCAGCTTTGCAACGCGGATTTCCCCATTTAATTGACCAGGTTCGCACGGGGAGAGCCGAATTTTTTGGGCATGATGAAATTACGATCTTTGATCGAGATGAGGCGACGCGGGGGTGGGATGTAGCCAAAGGTGCGATCGCTAGCGGCCTATATTCAGTTGTCGTCTTGGATGAAATTAACCCCGTTCTAGATTTAGGTTTGCTACCAGTAGATGAAGTGGTACGGACATTAAAATCCAAACCCCAAGAGTTAGAAATCATCGCCACTGGACGCGCTGCACCGCAAAAATTACTTGATATTGCAGATTTGCACTCAGAAATGAAACCTCATCACCACCCAACAGCCAAAGCTCTCTTACTTGAAGGGATTGAAATTTATACTGGTGCTGGTAAAGGTAAGTCTACTAGTGCATTGGGTAAAGCCTTGCAGGCCATTGGTAGGGGAATTAATCATCCAGGATCTACCCGTGTATTGATTATGCAGTGGCTTAAAGGTGGTAGTGGCTACACCGAAGATGCTGCGATCGCCGCTTTGCAGCAGTCGTATCCAGAAGTGGTGGATCATCAGCGTTGCGGTGGAGATGCCATCGTCTGGCGAAATTCTCGGCAAGAATTAGATTATGTAGAAGCCGAACGGGGTTGGGAAATTGCGAAAGTTGCGATCGCTTCTGGATTGTATAAAACTATTATTCTCGATGAACTTAATCCCACTGTTGATTTAGAACTACTCCCCGTTGAACCCATTGTGCAAGCTTTACTCCGCAAACCCCGCGACACCGAAATCATCATTACTGGCCGCTGTCAAAACCCACCGGCGTACTTCGACTTAGCTAGCGTCCACTCAGAAGTTTATTGCCACAAACACTATGCCAATCAAGGTGTAGAACTTAAACGAGGCGTAGATTTTTAAGGGTTGCTGATTAGTGACCTTGTAGCTGTTAGCTGTGTCAAGGAATTGTTTGCAGGTCATCCCCATCCCTTAAAAGGAGATCGTGCAGGTGAATTTGCAGTAGACCTAGAAGGTGGTAAACGACTTGTATTTAAGCCAGATAACGACCCCATTCCTCTTACCGAGGATGAGAGCATTGATTGGTCAAAAGTTACTGCTGTTTGTATTGTTTTCATTGGAGATTACCATGATTGAGGCAACCCGAACATTCACTCCAGATTGGGTATCTCCTCCCGGTGATACCATCGCTGATATATTAGAAGAACGTGATTGGACACAAGTACAGTTAGCAGAACGATTAGGCTACACTGCGAAACATATCAGCCTACTCATCAACGGCAAAGCACCCATCAATGAAGAAATAGCCCTGAAGCTAGAACGAGTTTTAGGGAGTACAACAGCATTTTGGCTCAATCGCGAAGCCCAATATCGTGCTGGTTTAGTACGGATAGAAGAAGAAAACCGCTTAAAGAAGTTGACAACTAGCAGGAATTTTTACTTCTCGGTAGTAAAATATTTTGCACAAAGCGATCGCGTCCTGCTGCCTTTGCTTTATACAAGGCCCGATCCGCTGCGGCAATCATTTCTTCTAAGTCAGAATCGGCCTGAGGAATTTCCGTCGTAAACCCGACGCTAATGGTTACATGAGGACTAACTTGGGAATTTTGATGAGGAATTGCTAGTGTTCGGACAGCATGACAAATTTTGTCGGCAACATAAGTTGCTCCCTCGGTATCTGTGTTGGGTAAAATGACAGCAAATTCTTCCCCGCCATAACGGGCAACTAAATCTCCTGGGCGTTTAATAATATCTTTGATGGCTTGAGCGATTTCTTGAAGACAGCGATCGCCTATCCGATGACCATAAGTATCATTATATAATTTGAAGAAATCAACATCGCAAAGAATCAAGGAGAGCGGACTTTGTTCGCGTTTTAGGCGCTGCCATTCTTGGTTAAAATACTCTTCAAATCGTCGGCGATTAGCTACTTGAGTTAATCCATCGATAGTAACTAATCTCTGCAATTCCATATTTACGGCTTCCAGTTTTTGCTGTAACTGAGATTGCTCAATCAAGCGTTTTACCCGTTGTCGCAACACTGGCCAATGAATCGGTTTGGTAACATAATCCATTGCTCCCACTGCAAATGCACGGTCAACTGACTCTTGATCCTCCAGTCCTGTAATCATTAAAACTGGAGTGTGCTTGTTATAATCCAAAAGCTGTAACTGAGTGCAACACTCGAACCCATCCAGATCCGGCATTATGGCATCAAGGAGTACTATATCAGGGTGCAGTTGCTTAAAAACAGTTAAAGCCTCTATACCATTTTGAGCCTCCGCTATTTGATAGCCTTCCCGCTCCAAGAAATGCCGCAGTATCAGGCGAATAAAAGGTTCATCATCAACAATTAGAACTAAAGATTGGCTTTCTTGAGCAGTGGCTTTCATGGTACTTCCTTCGCGAGTTCTTTTTCTAAGGCAGTTTTAACTTGTTCATATTCCTGATATAGTTGTGAAAATAATTCTAGGATGTTTTCTAATTTACTGCTGCGTCCCTGTGCTTCTAACAGCTTGCAAAGCTGCGCCAAGGCGATCGCTCCAACAGAAGCACTGCTAGACTTAAGTTTGTGGGCTGTCTTCCATAGGGTTTCGGTATCCTGATTTATAATAGCTGTGTTTATATCTTCTACTAGTCTCGGTGTTTCTGTAAGATAACACTCAATTAGTTGAGCAAATACCAGACGATCTCCTCTGACCATATTCCGCAAGGATTGGATGATTTTGGCATCAATATTATTGGCGCTTTTTAATATCTGATTTTGCCCTGACTGTATAATATTTGGCAAAGGTGGCAATTCTGGCCAAATAATTTTCCCTTGTTTGCCCATAGAAGTAAATTCAGAACTTCTTTGAGGTTGACATTTGCTGAGAGCCTGAGCTAACTCTGGAAGCTGAATCGGTTTGCTAAGGTAGTCATCCATACCAGCAGCAAGACAAACTTGGCGATCGCCCCGCATTGCATTAGCAGTTATGGCAATGATATAAGGACGAAAACCCACTCCCCATTCTTGATAGATTCTCCGAGTTGTTTCTAACCCATCCATTTCTGGCATATTGACATCCATCAACACTACGTCATAAGGCTGTTTTTGCAAAGCTGCGATCGCTTCTAGCCCGTTAGTGACGACATCTGCCCCATAACCTATTTTTTGTAGCATCAATAGGGCAACTTTCTGATTGACAACCGTATCCTCTGCTAGAAGAATCCGCAGTGGCAATCGATGGGCTAAATGGCGATCGACTAAGGGAAAATGAGAAACACTGGCTGCGATCGGCTGATTTCCCAAAATACGGGTAATAACATCGTAGAGTTGAGACTGTTTTATGGGTTTACTCAAAGAGGCAGCAAACTGGACATCATTAAAGTCAGAGGAAGTTTCTACTTTACCCAAAGAAGTCATAATCACTAAAGGCAGATTTTGACAACTAGATTGCTTACGGATTTGACGAGCTAGGGTTATGCCATCCATTTCTGGCATCTGCATATCTAAAATGGCAATATCAAACTGTGTTCCCTGAGCAAGTTCAGCTAAAGCTTCTTTCGCAGATTTGGCAGCATAAGTTTCCATCTTCCAAGACTCTGCTTGCAAGCTAAGAATTTGGCGGTTCGCCAGATTGTCATCCACAATCAAGATGCGCTTGGATGCAAGCTGCACTGGCGGAGTGCTGAATTCCGGTTGTTCTGACTGAGCCGCTATTTTGGTTGTAATAGTGAAGTAAAATGTTGAACCTTGTGAAGAATCAGGAAATAATAATTTTCCATTTTTCCATCTAGGGCTAGGATTGCCACCGACAAATCCCTGGCTTTCTACCCAAAGAGTGCCACCCATCATTTTACTAAGCCGCTTGCTGATTACCAGTCCTAGCCCTGTGCCGCCATATCGTCTAGTCATGGAGACATCAGCCTGAGTGAAGGGTTGAAATAGTCGTTCTATTTTATCTGGTGCGATGCCAATACCTGTATCTTTGATAGCAAATTGAATTTGGACTGGGGACTGGGGACTGGGGACTGGGGACTGGGGAGAAGTTTCTTGATCCTCCTCATTACCCCTTATCCCCAATCCCCGATCCCCATTACCCCTTATCCCCAGAGGGGGCCCCACCTTCCCCAATTCCACAGAGAGTAGCACTTCTCCCTGTTCAGTAAATTTAATGGCATTGTTAAGGAGATTCATCAAGACTTGGCGCAGACGTGTTAAATCGCCGATGATCTGAGTAGGAACTTGGGGCTGGATTAGGTAAACTAATTCGATATCCTTTTGGGCAGCCTTTGGAGCCACAAGTGAAATAGCTTGTTCCACACAAGCCCTTAAATCAAAAAGCTGTTCTTCTAATTCCAGTTTGCCCGACTCAATTTTGGAGAAATCTAAAATGTCGTTGATGATGGTGAGCAAAGCATCTCCGCTACTGCGAACTGTCTCCACCAAGTCTTGTTGTTGAGGCATGAGGTCAGTATCCAGCAATAAACCTGTCATAGCAATAACAGCATTCATTGGAGTCCGAATTTCGTGGCTCATCATTGCCAAAAACTCACTTTTGGCCCGATTTGCGGCTTCTGCGTGACGTTTTGCCTGCTCTAAAGCAAAGTTTTTCAAGGTAAGTTCTTCCCGTCGGCGCGTTTCTTGTTCCAGTAAGTGAGCTTGTGCTAGAGCAATACCTAATTGAGCCGCCACTGCTTCTAGTAATTCGATTTCGTCTTGTGTCCATTGTCGAAAATAGCTGCATTGGTGTAAGATTATCGCACCATTGGGTTCTCCTTGATAGGATGTGCGGATTGATAGCATAGACTTCAGCCCCATTTTTCGGCAGATCGCTTCAGTCTCTTGGAGTAAAGGATCGACGTACACATCACAAGAAGCGATCGCATTTTCTTGCGCCATCATCTGCTCTGCATAGGGATTATCAGTCAGGGGAACTTCCGATCTCAACATAGTGCAGCGATCGGGGAAAATATTATACTCTGCTACTAGAGGAATTTGGGGTGTGGGGTGACTAACGTAGGAATGGATTAGACAGCAATCAACTTTAAAGGCTTGTCCAATTTGGGTAGCAGCCGTCTCAAAGATTTTGCTAGTATCGAGACTTTGACGAATTTCCTGAGTAATTTGTTCAAGTAGTAGAGTGCGATGCAATTGCCTTTGCAGCGCCTCTTTAGCCCGTTTGTTTTCGGTAATGTCGTGATTAATGCTAACAGTGGCGATCGTTTCTCGCTGTTCATCCTGTAAGGAGACTACGGTTGTTTCAGAAATTCCCTCGCTACCATCTTTACGAATAAAGTGTATTTCCCCCGACCAGCGTCCCTGCTGGTTGATTGTTTCGAGAATTTTGCTGCTTAATGTTGGGGCTACTTCCGGCTGTTGCAAAATACTAGGAGTTTTAGCTAAAACCTCTGCTTTACTATAGCCATACATGGTTTCGGCAGCAGGATTCCAGTCAATAATATTGCCGATTAAATCTGTGATAATTACGCTATCATGCATGTTTTCAAAGGTAAGGGCTTGCCGATGTAGACTCGTTTCGGCAAGCTTGCGTAAGCGCAGTTCCTCATAGACATCGCTAATATCTGTCTGAATCCCAATAAAGTGGCTTAATTTGCCATTTTCGTCATAGATCGGAGAAATACTCAATTGATTCCAAAACAAAGTACCATCTTTGCGATAGTTGCGGAGAACCACTTTACAACTTGTTCCAGCTTGAAGAGATGAGCGCAATTCATTGAGTGCTGGTTGCTGGGTATCTGTGCGTTGCAAAAATCGACAGTTTTGCCCAATCACCTCAGTAGCACTGTAGCCTGTTATTTGCTCAAAGGCGTGGTTGACGTAAATAACCGGATTGTAAGCAAGTCTAGCATCGGCAATAATAATTCCATTACTGGTAGCAGCAAGTGCCCTCTCCCTCAGTCTCAAGGTTTCTTCAACCATCTTTAAATCAGTAATGTCAAACATAAACCCCCTCAGCATGGTAGGAGTTCCTGCTTCTTTAACGACACTAACAATGTCTCGTAGCCAAATAACTCGCCCATCGGCTGCTAACATTCGGTATTCTAATTCGTGATTTTCGCACCTAGCAGTTGCTTCTTGGCGAAAACAAACCGACTTTTGCTTGTCATGTGGATGCAGATGATTAACCCAAAAATTTTCCTCGTACCATTGTGCGATCGCATAATTTAGCAAGTCTACCGCTTGCGGCCCAACGTAAGTAAATCGCCAAGTCTTCAAATCTAATTCCCAAGGGATGACTTTGACAGTTTCCAACAGCTGTCGCAAACGATTTTCACTGGTGCGGAGGGCAATTTCTGTTTGTTTCTGTTCAAAAATCCGATGAGTTAATTCCTGATTTATTGCTTTTATCTGTTGGTTACTTGCTTTCATCATCAAGGTAAAATAGATTGATAATATCAGGGTGATAACAAGAAATAACCCTAAAATCAATACTACTTGTGTGAATAACCCCGGAGTTTGGATTAAAAGTCTCTGCCAAAGTAGGACTACAGAGATTGAGAAGACAATCCCCAGCAACAGCGCTAGTAATTCTTGTTTGCGGAAAAATTTCACAGCTTTAAACCAGCAACCCCTTCGGGGAATTAAAAATTAAAAATTAAGAATTACAATCCCCATAAACAAATTTAGGGACTTGTATCATGAGTCGTTTTCGGTCATATCAGTGCTGTTTGACTATTTATTAACCCTCCAGCACTTTAGGGCTTATCAGAGAAGGCAGTCCCGATGAAACAAGTTTCAAAAGCCTTGAATGAAAGAATAACTGGGGACTGGGGATTAGGTACTGGGGAGACAATACCTGGATTTCTCACTTGTGAGAAATCCAAGGGGTGTGGGAGGTGTGGGAGGATGGGGAAGAAGTCTTACCCCCCACACTCCCCACACCTCCTCTTCCCCTGAAGCCTATACTATGCGTGAGAAATCCGGGAATAGTAACTACTCACTCAGCACGGGCTAAACCTTAGCTATCCGCTAACAGTACTTTCAAGTCATGAGCTAGACAGCGCAGCATCTCTTAGAGAGCATCAGGCAGCGATTGTAGGAGTAAAGAACTATAAATGATTTCTGGACTATTACCCAGTTTAAAAAGAAGATTTGTATCTCGCGCTATACGTCTTGATACAAAGCTTCCAGTATTGCTTCAATCCCACGCTTTTAAACGTGAGTTACTCCTTCCTCCTGAATACACTAACTTTTACTTCTAAGTAATCTAAAATATCAATGTCAAGGGTACAATTACGGAATTTATTTTTAAGTAAAACATTTGAATATAATCGTTGGCAAAAAACTTAATAATTTATAGTTATATAGCAATACAGTTCAGATAAGGTCAAAACACTTGTAGAGACGGCGATAAATCGCCGTCTCTAAAACCCAAAATTGTTGCTAGTAGCCCTTAAGTGAACTGTATTGATTTATATAGGACTAGTATTTGATCGAACAGAATTCAGGAGTCAGAATAGTTAAAGAATAAGAAGAACATTTGATAGATAAATATGCTAATTATTCTGTAGTTCTTATAAATTCTGACTCCTGGATGCTGAATTATTACGGCAGTTTTAGTTTTTAGCGTAAACCCAAGCGTATTGGGTTATTTTCACGTGTAAGCTGTTACCTATTTTTTAAGATAGGTCTATTTCTGTACTTGTATTTTAAATTACAGCTTCTTGGCGTTGACAATCAAAAACAACCATATAGGAAGCATTTGGTATTTCCTGAGGGAGGTGTCGCATATAGCCATCAGCATCAGAACGGGTGCGGAAGCGAGCCACAATTTCCTGTTGTGTATTAGGAACTAGACGAGCGATCGCCCAAGAATTCAGGCGTTCTTTATAAGCAATAGCCTGATTGTCTGATTTAGAAGCTTTGTTATCCGTATTTTCTGGCATAATTATGTTATCCGTATGAAGTTTAATGAAGGGCGTTAATTAGTTTCTAGGTAGGAATGCACTAACGCTTTTTTTTATGCTGCTGCCACCTTGTTATTCGATTATGAATAAATTGTCAACACTTAGCGCTACATTTTAGACCAACTTAGTCGAAATTTTCAGATAGTTATGAATCTCAAATCCTTAATTTGCAATTGTTTCCAGCACACAACAATGCTCAAGCAAATAGTTTGGCAATTATTGGGCTTGCATGATTTGTATGCCTACACATAAGTAAAGTCCGCATCAGTGGTAAAGCAAACATCAATGTCTGAAAAAATACTATTAGAAACTCACTAAAAAAAGAACAATAACGTGCGTAGAATTAATAGGTGCAGACAACCTTTTAATTTTTTTATAGTGCTATACCTACGGTCAAGCTATATTGCGGGCATTTACGTTTTCTATAATTAGTTTAGAATATTTAAATTTTCATAGTTTATCAAATAGAATTCAGGAGTCAGGAGTCAGAATTCAGGAAAGGTATTCTGTATAACTGGCAGATCGCGCAGCGGGGCGTAGCCCATTCTGAATTCTTTTTCAATTAGATATAAAAAAAATGAATTTTTCCTAAAACTTTTATTAGATGTGTAGCAACAATATAAAACTCCTATTTGATTTTTGAACAAATTAAGTACCAATCGAAAAGGCTTATTCTCTACTTCCCACTCCCAGCCTACGCAAGTCAGTTCAATAATCAAAGCGGATCACTATCTGTGTTCCAATTATTTAATTTAAAACATCTTGACTAACTGCCATAAAATAGGTAAGATTTCTCCGGCAAAATATAGCTTTGATAATGAAAACACCATTTGTAACATCAATAATTCAAAAACTAGCAGAGGAAATGGAAGCAGTAGTTCTGGTAGATCCAGAATGTAGAGTTTTAGGAATGATTACGTTTAAAAATGGCAATAAAACTTTTTTTCGTAGTAGCAGGTTTAGCATTAATTCTTTTGCTTCTGTAGCAATAGCTAAAGATAAAGGGGCTTCAAACTTTTTTCTAAATCAATTTGGTTATAAAGTTACCGAAGGAAAAACATTTTTTTGTGAAGAATTATGCGAAGAAATAGCCGATCTTAAGAATATAGATGCCGGATTTTATTATGCTCAAGAGTTAGGATTTCCTGTAATTGTCAAGCCAATTAATCTCAGTGAAGGAACATTTGTTACAAAGGTTCATGGCAAGCAAGAATACTATCAAGCAGCCAAGAAAATATTGCGAAAAACGTCAGGATTTATTGTTGAGCGATTCTATAGTGGTAATGATTATAGAATTGTAGTACTTGATGATGAAGTAGTTTCAGCATATCAAAGAATTCCTTTATTTATCATCGGGGATGGTAAATCTAATGTTTGGGAACTTATGCAACAAAAACAGGAAAATTTTATCAATAATGGTAGAAAAGAAATTATAGATTTTGAAGATTATAGAATTAAAAAAAATTTGCGAAGACGGAAATTAAAGTTTAATACTGTTATACCCAAGAACAATATAATCTATCTTTTAGACAATGCAAATTTATCAACTGGAGGTGAAGCAGTAGATTTCACTGAAAATATACATCCTGATTTTCAAAAATTAGCAGTAAATATTACAAAAGATATGGAATTGAGATTAGCCGGTGTGGATATTCTGACTAACGATCTAACGTCACCAATGCTAGATTACACGCTCATTGAAATAAATGGCGCTCCTAGCTTAACTCACTACGCTTCATTTGGTGAAGTTCAGACGAAAAGAGTAGAAAATTTATATCTTAAAGTTCTCAAAGTACTTGAAAACGAAAATAATAGAGAAAAGCATTGATTTTGATTGGAGGCGGAGTAACTCTTACTCCGCTTTAGCTATCTCTTTATCATTCCTTATCTAGTAAGGATTCAAACTCAGCTTGTAAGGCGGTTATATCTGCTAATCTTGTGACTAGTAAATTATCCTTGCCAGCATCACTTAAACGTACTTTCCAATAACGAATACTGTCTGAGTTGTTCAACCAAAACTGAATTACGGTATCTACTACTTGATCTAGATTCCAATCCCATTTTGCTGGAACTGATTCTACCGATTCTAGAAATGTATCTAGTGTACATGTATACATTCCCAAATATTCCACACCTTGCTGGTGTAATTTTTGTCCACTTTGCTGTTGGTGATTAAAAAACTGCAAAAGTGGAGAGACTCCGACAATATCAAAAGTGTATTTCATGCTAGTACTCCCAGTTTTAAACTATATTTTAGGGAAGATTTAGTTTTTCTAAAATCACGTCTGGAAAGGAACTAAAGCATCTAGAAAAAGTTTAGATTTGGTTTAGATCATCGGCATTAAACCTCAGTCATAAATTAGCACTGGCAAGCATTGAGTGCTAATATTTATTTAGGAGTTTGATTGATTATTAAAAAGTTTCAGGCATGAATTAAGGGAATGTATATATTTTTAATAATTATTTAATGTTTTGCGTAAGTCCCTATCTTTTCTGCAAAATGCTGATGCGAACAAAGTAGTCCTAAGATATAACTTCAAAAGCCGTGTAAATTGGTGGTGCAGTTCTGAAAGTGTCACTCACCATACTTGCCTTTTGATTGAAGCAGTGATAGGATTTACTTGTGTGAGGAGCAAGTTAAAAATAAAAAGCGTCTGGGGTGGAAACACGGCAACACTCCCAGGCGCTTTTTAATTGGTATACAGAAAAAGTTTTTGAGATAATCACCTAAAGTTCAAAATATCGTATACAGCAAAGGCTGTATAATCAGCAAACTTAAAGCGAAACTTGGTGCTATATGCATGTTAGTAAAAGATTCTGCACCAAATACTTAAGGAAATAGATCGGCATCTGATGCAGCAATAGCCAAATCTAAAATCCAAAATCCAAAATCCAAAACTCCTTAAGTCGCACCAAATTCAGACTGTAAAGCTTCATCGTTATTATCAGCGATCGTTGCCACAATGGTAATTAGCCGAGATACTTCGCCAGGAGCTAATTCTGCTAGGGTGCGTGTTGATATTACAACTACGCGATTTTCAATAATACCGAAACGTGCTTCAAAAGTGCTAGAGCAGTTCAACTCCAAAAGATAACGCAGCAATCTAGGTTCATCTTTAGCAGGTAGATTTAGCACTGTAGACCAAACCGTTATGGTGTCTTCATCGGTTGTGCCATTGAGTTGGACAAAGACTTCTACACTTCCGTACTTAAACTTCCAGAGATAACCACCTTCTGGAGTGTGGCTAACCATCGCACTATCATCTTGTTCCAAAGAGTCGATGACATTTTCAATTACCTCCAGATGGTTAATGCTGGTTGTCTCAGTGATTAGCCCATTAATGGATTCGTTACTAGTTAGGGTTTCTGGGTAGCTTGTCATACAGATTTTTTTCTCAACATACTCGCTATTTTATCTACACATACCTGATAATACCAATTTGAAAAAAGAATGCGGCAAATGGTAAATGTTGACTGGAAGCAGGATTTAGGGGATGACGTATATCACCAGAAAGCGATCGCTTATCACAGCTGGCTGGATGATGCGATCGCAAGCGATTACTCACTACTCCTCATCTTCACCAAGGATTACCAACCATTGTGAATCCAGCCCAGTAATAAGGATGCGTTAGGGATTCATCAGCGCTGTCAGCAGGTAAAGGCAAGTTCCCGACGACTCCCAAACCTTGCACTTGTCCATCCTTTACGAAAATCTGCCCTTTGGCCATAGCTACCTGAGCCTCTCTGAGGGCTTCTGCTTTAATCGGGGCTGTCTTTAAGTTCTCATAAAATTTCGTCATCAACGCTGCTGTCCCAGCATCATTAACCGACCAAAGACTAGCAACACTAGTTTTCACACCTGCCAGCACTGCTAAACCTGCAAATCCTAGTTCGGATTCTTCATCACCCAAAGCTGTTCTACAAGCACTCAGCACCAGCATTTCAACTTCGGGTTCATTCAGCCGCAACTGTCGTAGTTGATTCAAGCGTAACTTGTCTTCCCACAGTTGAATATAGGAATTACTCAAAGCGCCAGTGGCAAAATCGGCATGGGTTGCCATGTGGATAATTCCAAAAGGTTGTTGGCGACGGATGGTTTTGAGATTGTCTAAGGTGGCTTGCTTGTCTAACAATAATTTGCCCTGCCAGAGTTTAGACACCAGTGTTGATAACTCAAGTGGGACTGCTGGTAAAGGCTCTTGTCCTTGTGTACTCTGAGAAACCCCCAACGCTAAAATTTGAGATTTTTTAATGTCTTTATAAAGGGTGTTAGTCAAACTAATACTCGGCATCAAGCCAATACTATATTTTTCTACTAGAAACCCTTTACCATCATGAAGCGCTGCCATTGGGGTTGAACGTAAGCCAATATCTGGTAGAAAAACCAGATTATTGATTTGTCTTGCCTGTAAATCTGCTTGTAGTGGTGCAATAATCCAGCGATAAAGTTGTTGGGATGAACCCAAGTAACCGGTGCGGCGACGATTTTGTGGACTAACTATTTGGTCACGGAATTCTTGAGCGACTTGGAGAACTTTGGCTCTGGTAGTTTCTGGGATGCGCTTGCGGATAGGATCGCCTTTTCCTGTTACTACGACTATTTCCAGTTGGTCGCTATCTTGTTCTGCGAGAGTATTCAATTGTTTAGTAGATTTTTGAGCTTTGCCAAAACTTCCCTCTGGTATAACCTCCACAGGAACAAAGCTGATATAGATAAATGCAGGTTTAACGCCAGTAGCTTCTTCAATTTTGCGAGCAATTTCTTTGGACTCATCCAGGGTTTTGATTTGAGGAGTGGGAATGCCTAAATGGTCGCTAAAATCATCTGTGAATTTATCTTCGGGTGTGGGATCGGTATTAATAATGGGATTGTCAATCTTAGGATTATTAGGGCCAGGAACATTCGGTTTACCCGGAGTACATTGGAATGAGCAAGGGGGAGGATTCGGGGTAAAAGTTGGGGTAGGAGTTGGAGTAGGAGTCTGATTGACGTTAATTCCTACCTGTACAGGTGTTGAGGATGAAACGCCATCGCTAGCTTTGACGGTGAAAGCATTAATTAGCCCTGTGGTATTAGTTGGTGGCGTATAATTTAGTGTTTCACCTATAGTTAATTTTTCTCCCGCAACTAAAGTGGTATTGCCTCGTTTCAGGGTTCCTGATTGGATGGCATCAATGACAACAGTCGTATTATCAATATTCACATCATTAGTGCTGGCAGTAAATGTGAAAGAAAAGGGTTGATTGGGTTGGGCATTGGATGAGAGGAGGCTGTTTGTCGTTATTGTCGGTGGGGTGTTCACAGATGTGATGGTGATTCGGGTTGGAGTGCCAGTAGCATCTCCACCATTTGGCAAGACTGGAAAGTTGCCAGAAGCGAGGATTGAAGTGTCTCCCGCATTAATTGTTCCGGCTGTGCCATTGGTACTCGCTGCATCACCTACGATAAATGGCACATTATTTTGACCACCATCATGTCGAATTGCGACAGTGCCTCCCGCAATGCTAGTGGTTCCTCCTCCTCCAAAATCCAAAATTCCGCCAGTCGCGATGGTAGTACCTGTGCTTCTTCCTTGTACTAGTCCATTTGTCAGCACTTGGACATTGCCACCTTGAACAGTGTTGGCATTACCAAAATCCGTTGTGGCCTGTGTGTTGATGCTGTTAAAGCGAATTGTGCTGCCAAAGGGGTTGGTAGTTTGTAAAGTAACGTTGCCACCTGTGGCACTTGCAGTACCATCGACGTTAGTGGCTGTTGCTGAGGCATCAATGCCGTCATTCACGGTGATATTATCTCTGGCAGTTAAACTAATTGCACCAGATTTAGCTGTAAAATCTCCACCTGGTAATGTCTTTGATGCAAATGAGTTAATGGCCCCTGTGGTAATACTGCCTGCTGTAGTTGTTACGATTACATTTCCACCTGTACCTGAGTTAGTACCATTAGTTGCAGAGGAAGTAATTCTACCCGTGATGATGTCGCCTGTGGCACTTAAATTCACTGTTCCAGCAGATATACCACCATATCCAAACCCAGTTGTATCCAAATTTCCCAATAATAGGCTGGCTCCCGATATGGTAATGGCTCCCCCGGTTGTCTTGATTGTGTTGGCAGGATTGGCAAAGTTTACAGAACCATTTTGTGAAGCCAGGCTGAAGCTACCGCCATTACCCAAGTTTAATGTAGCGACACCAAGGGTAGTTACTAAGGGTGTAGCTCCGGTGATGTCGTTGATGGTAATATTACCTGTAGCTTGTAAGTTGATATTTGTGCCTGATGCTGCGATCGCACCCCAAGAAACGGTATTAGCCCCAATATCTGCATCACCAAAGGCAATATTACCTGCTGTAGCATCAAATGTCCCTATCCCACCATCAATAATTGTCAATGTGCTGGGGTCTAGTAATAACGTCCCAAAGTTGCCATTGACGGCTGAAGTATCTACTAAACCGTTGAAGGTCAAGGAATTTTTGCCTGATACTTCGACATTTCCACCATTGCCGACATTTGCTCCTCCACGAGCCGAGATGTTGCCATAATATTGGGTTCTGTCATTCCCCCAAACAATTATCCGTCCGCCGTTTCCATTCAAATTGCTATCAGCATTAATGACAGATTTTGAGTCCACATAAGTCCGATCGGCGTTGGGTAAAGTCCCCTTACCTTGAAAATCACCGCCAATTAGTACAGTACCGCCGTCATTGGTTCCAGAGGCGTTAATGTTGGCATCAATCACCGCGACTCGTTTACCCAAAGCAGTTACTTTACCGCCTGTTTGACTCGATACATCCACTTTCCCAGAAACAATGGTTGTCCCTGGTGTTGTGGGAATTGTTACATTCGAGGCTGTTAATTTTACAGTGCCATCAGGATTAGCAGTTAACCCTGTGTTCCCAACTGTGAGCAATTCGGGTAAAGATACAATGGGAATTGTCCAGTTATTGGGTTGGCTGCTACTAGAGGCGAGGGGCTGAATTTCCAGACTCAACAAATTTCCTGGCTGACTAAGACGCACCCAATTTTGTCCTGGTACGGATGCGACAGAAATTTGTCCTCCCGGTGCTGAAAGTTGCCCGGTGTTGACTACAGTACCACCCAATAAATTCAAATTTTGCCCAGCACCTACTGTCAAATTTCCAGCATTGGCGATCGCTCCTGGCTGGTTCGTACTAAAGGCAAATCCATTGGGGTTTCCAACTAAATTACTGTATTCATTAACACCGATAGCATTAAACCAACTGCTGCCAAAACCAATGCCGTTAGCTGTTGTCACCGTGAAAGCACCAGGTACATTTAAACTGGCGTTTGCTCCAAAAATAAATCCGGCTGGATTCATCAAAAAAAGGTTAGGATTGCCACCTGTTACTTGAATTAAGCCATTAATAACCGAGGCATTCCCGCCTGTAATTCGACCAAGGATATTTTGCAGCGCCGGACTAGCTTGAAAGTTGGCGATTTGTTCTGGTGAAATCCCAAATTGCTGAAAGCTGTGGAACAGATTTGCACCATCTCTAGAAGTTGTGCCACCAGTAATATCAAGTCGATTACCATTGGGTGTAACAATTGTGTTTGTCCCATCGTTAGCAGGAACTATTTGTTGTGCTTGAGCTAATCTGGGACTTACCAGCGAGGCAATAACTAGGACTGAAGCGGCGATATTTGACAGTAAAGATTTTTTGCGCCGCAATATAAAGCGACCTGTGGCTAATTCTACATCGATTTGTAACTTATCTGCTAATCCCCGCCGCCAAAGTGCTTGTGCGATCGCTCGTTTAGACCAGAGTATTTGTTCTTTTTGTCTATTAACAGAGATGCTTTGAGAATGATTTCGGTAAAAATAGAGTGGCTCTTTGACTCGTAGCACTTGGGCTACTTCTGAAAGTCGCAGACATAAGTCATAATCATAGGCACAGCAAGAGAATGATTCGTTAACACCTCCCACTCGGTCGTAAACCGATCGCCGCATCAAGCGGAAGTGAAACGTCATGAAGTTCACTAACAGACCTGCTTGAGAGTAAGGAATATTACAACGATGACCGTAGCTGATAACTTTGCCGTCTCGATCGATATTTAAATAGTCGGTGTAAACAAATCCTACTTCTGGATGGCGGTTGAGGACTGTGGCGGTTTGGGCAAGGGCGGTAGGGGCGAGGATATCATCATTGTCTAATATACCGATGTAAGTTCCCCTAGTTTGGGCGATCGCTGCTTTACAAGCCGCAGCAACTCCTTGATTCTCTGCCTCCAGTACCCGCACTCGTTCATCTTGTTGAGTATAAGCATTTGCGATCGCCACCGATCTATCTGTAGAGCCATTATCCCAAATCAGTAGCTCAAAGTCTTGCCATGTCTGCGCTAAGACGCTGGCGATCGCTTCTTGAAGGTAAGACTCGCGGTTGTGATTGACGATGACAATGGAGATCAGTGGCGACATCGAAGTATTCCCAAGTTTTTTACCTGTTACCACAATATAATGCTAGGGACTATCACTTAGAAGAAATCGCCGTTAATTATAGTTTTAGTTACAAATCTTCTGAAATCTGAATGTCAAAAATATGATATTGAAATACTTATCGTATCCCCAATCCCCATCAGCCCAGTCGTTAGATAAGGCACTCCATTGAGAAATGAGCAAAGAAACAGAAACTAGTGTTAAATCTGAAATAATTACTCAGCAAAAGATTGTCTGTTTCTCTCATCAGGTAGACACTTGGCGGAGTTTAGCAACTACTAAATGGAGTAAGCACAGTTTCAGTTTTCAGTGTGGCTTACTAATTCTGCCTGCGATCTGGATTTTAACTGCAAATGAACTGAAAGCTACAGCGAATATTTTTACACCAGACGCGGCTAAAAATAGCAGTCAGCCAGAGTTACAAATAGTACAGGAAACAGAACCTACCCTGACAACTAAGCCCAATCAAACCGAACCGAATCCACAACCAGAAACACCACAACGCATTCGGGTTCGCAAAATCCAGGTTGTAGGTAGCACAGTTTTTAATGAAAATGACTTTAATCCAGTAGTAAAACCCTTTGAAGAACGAGATTTAACTTTAGAAGAAATCAGACAAGCCGCAGATGCTATTACCCAGCTTTACCTAAATAAAGGCTATATAAATTCCAGAGCAGTTCCAGACACTAAACAATCTACGAGTACCGCAGATGGTGTTGTAGTAATTCGGGTGTTGGAAGGGCGTTTGACAGAGATTAATATCGAAGGTACGCGGCGATTAAACCCATCTTATATTCGTAGTCGCATCCAATTGGGTGCTGGTATCCCTCTCAATACTGGTAAGCTCGAAGAACAACTAAAATTGTTGCGACTCGATCCCCTATTTACCAATGTAGAAGCGCGTCTGCGTCCGACGGGCAAAGTTGGTCAAAGTGTTCTCATTGTGAGAGTTGAAGAGGCAAACCCTTTAACTGGTAGCTTGGGCGTAGATAATTACTCGCCTCCCAGTATTGGAGCGGAAAGATTGGGTGTTGAGTTGCGCGATCGCAATTTAACTGGTATGGGAGATGAATTAGCAGGCTCCTATTACCATACACTCTCTGGTGGTTCCGATGCCTTTGATTTTAGCTATCAGATTCCCGTGAACGCCATGAATGGCAAAGTGCAGATTCGAGCGGCATTGAATCGTAACAAAATCACTGAGCCACCCTTTAACGCCTTTGGTATTCGGGCAAACCAGGATCTTTATGAAATCAATTATCGTCAACCATTAATGCGATCGCCTAAAGAAGAATTTGCCTTATCTTTAGGATTTACCTATCAAGATGGTCAAACTTTCCTGTTTGATAACCTGGCAACTCCCTTTGGCATTGGGCCTGATGCTAATGGTGTGAGCCGTACCAGTGTAATTAAATTTGGTCAAGATTATATCAAGCGCGAACCTCAAGGAGCTTGGTTTTTGCGATCGCAATTTAACTTTGGCATTAATATATTAGATGCAACTATCAACAATGACCCCATACCCGATGGTCGCTTTTTTAGTTGGCTAGGTCAAGCCCAGCGCGTACAGCAACTTAGCAACGATCATTTATTGCTCATTCAAGCAGACTTGCAGCTGACACCAGATAGCCTTTTACCGTCCCAGCAATTTGTCATTGGCGGCGGACAATCTGTAAGGGGATATCGTCAAAATATCCGTTCTGGGGATAATGGATTTCGGGTAGCGATCGAAGATCGGTTTACAGTCCAGCGTAATGAAGCTGGATTATCTACAATTCAACTTGCACCATTTGTAGATATGGGAGCCGTCTGGAATCAGTCTAATAATCCTAATCAGCTACCCAATCAAACTTTTTTAGTGGGCGCAGGCTTAGGATTCTTGTGGAATCAGGCATTGGGAATTGATAATCTCTTTATGCGCCTCGATTACGGATTTCCATTCATCGATCTGAGCGATCGTGGTAATAACGCTCAAGATGATGGCTTTTACTTTAGTCTTCGCTATCAACCCTAATAATTTTGCCTGCACCGTACTTATTATGCTAAATTCACAACTTCTAAAAGAGAATAGGGAACTCTTAAGGCACTGATAAAGAAAAAATAATTAACTCTTGTGGGGTGGGCATCTTGCCCGCCCTATAGACTGGGCGGGCAAGATGCCATTAGTGTCAACTTAAGGTTAAAACCCATTTGTCAACGATGGGTTTTGTTAGGAACAAAGTATAAAAGTGAACCTGTCATGACTTTTATACGCAAGCCGGGAGTGATGCTAATAAACAAAGCATTAATAGTCCCTGAAAAAGTTCGTTTTTTGTCCCTTTCAAACCAAGCTTTTAAGCATAAATGCTTATTGACATAATTAGTTTGAGCTTAACTTGATACCTATGGCAAGATGCCCACCCCACAATATTAGATAATTTAGCCCCTACACCCCTAATGAAGCCTTCTTCACCATATTGATTAGTGTTTTCCGTAAGCAAAATGTTATTTTACTTACTAAAAATGCTATTTTGCTTTTGATTTCAGTATTTTCCACAGTTAACTACCTTTCTCTCCTGCGTTAACTTAATCTTTAAACCTAAGAATATTCACTTTTTCTGGAATTTAAATTTTCAGGTGTGTATTTACACACAGATCAAAATTAAGTCTATAACTTTAACAAAGAATTACAGGAGTAAACTTATGACAGAATCTAACTCGCAAGACAAAAACAACTTTCTCTATCCTCGTAGTCGGTATTATGGTAAATTTCAGCCAGGAAATTTAGTGTTCAATGCTAACCTCCAAGAATTTGCCCAAAAAATTACTTACATAACTTGCTTAGAAACAGGGGGGAAACTGTCTCAGGATGAAGCTTATGAACAAATTAAAGCACTATGGAAACAGTTGAAACACAGTAAAAAGCAACTGGCTATTATTAGTGAAAATAAAGAAGTTTAAAATAATGGGCATTGGAAAGAGGTAGAGGGAAAAGAGGTAATTTTATGATTCTCCCTCATCACTTTTAGGAATAAGAATTAAATAACATACAATTTATGTCCCTGGCTTACCTCACCCTGAATCCCTCTCCGATATATTGGAGAGGGAAGCTAGAGATAGGGTGAAGTTTTGCATCTTATTTAATAATCCATATTCCTTACCAAGTTAATTACCTTCTACCAAAGTCCAGAAATAGCCATCTGGTGAGACAAAAGAGAAACTCGTCTCGCCAAATTCATTACTAATAATGTCTGTAACTTTTTGTGCAGTACTCGCCTTGATGCGATCGCTATATTCCTGTATTCCCTTAACCCGATAGGTATATAAAGACATACCCAAGCTACCTGGTTGGGCTGCCTCAAAGCGCGATTCTAAATCAATGGATTCTGGGAATCGGATCGCATAAAGTCTACCGCTACGTGTAGCCATGAGGTCAGACTGAGAAGAACGAGGATCGTCAAAGGTAGTGACAATAAACTTTTCACCAGGATTAAGGTCAAAAATATCTTTACCGGCTGGCGAAGATTCATAGCTAGTTTCGACACCATCCCGCACACGCAGCAAACCCAAAACTTCTTCATAAAACTTCAGGGTTTCTTTGCTGTCATCTTGAACAATAATCCCCATGTGCGTAAATTGACTAGTCTTGAGAGGTGCATTCTGGTTAACTTGTCCGTAATGCGGTAGTGTATAACCAAACCGTTGAAACAAAACTTGTCTAGCTAAGGGTTGCAGCAACAGCATTTCTCGCACACCAACTGCTGGCTCAATAAAAGGACGGCTTTTCCTCTGTTTGTTGTAGATGACTTCCCAATAAGGGTTAGAGTACCTAATAGGGAAACCTGCTGCTTTTGCATCCTCTATATGATTTAAAATACTCAAGACATCCGCAGTTAAACTTGTTGCCCAACGATTTCCTTTAATTTTCATTGACGCAATTCCCAAACCTTCATGGGTGGGATTTTGCCAAACCATCAGCCGAATCAAACCATGATCTGCATTTTGGTGGTAGAGGCGAATTGAGCGTAAAGACGAATTCACCCCATATAATTGATGGGCTACATCTGCGATTAATTCACCCACTTCACCAATGCGATAGCCAAATTGCTCCCAATACTGAATTGCAGAAATTGGCTCTGGGATGCCGATGCAGACTTCATAGATACCTTCAATAGCGGTTTGTTGTTCGTGAGTCATAATCAGTGCTGAGTTAGGAATATAGACGCGATGAATCAGAGACGCTATAAATCAGAGACGCGATGAATCGCGTCTGTACAAGAGTATTGAGTAGAGACGCGATGAATCGCGTCTGTGTTTACAAAAGTATCTCAGAAAGAATCTGAAAAACAACAACCTTTTTTTGTAGCTTATGATGTACTTACAAAAGTGAGATATCTAATATATAAAGTTCCAAGTTCTTCTGATTACACGTAATTAGCGATCGCAATCAAATTTTTTTAACAGGAGTTAAGCTATGGCGCAACGACTGACTCAAGAGCAATTATCACAAATAGTCACAGAAGTACAAGGGTTGCAATTGCGTCGGGAAGCGGAACTAGACCAACAACAGGTGAGAGAAATTTTACAGGAGTTGAATTTACCGCCTGAGTTACTAGATGAAACGCTGATTCAGTTAAATCGCCGCCAAGCACTGGAGGTACAGCAACGCCGGAATCGCTGGATTACCTCTGGAGTCGTGGCAGTTGTAGTGGTTGTCATTGCATCTACAATATTTTTCATGCAGCAGCAAAATTCTGCACTTTCTCGTATTTCTGCTCAACAAGACCGCATCACTTTGGCACAAAATAGTAGCGAGAACTTAAAGACAATTTCCCGCCAAACTAATCCAGAAGTGTTGTATCGTGTCACCTTAAAGGATGCACCTTTGGGTAAAAAGCTGGCTCTCTCTTGTCATTGGATTGACCCAAGTGGTCAAATTGTCAAGCAAAATAACTATCAAACCCGCGAGATTAATACGTCTGTCTGGGATACACAGTGTCGCTACACTATTAACTCGGCTGCAACTGTTGGTAATTGGAAAGTGCAGATGTTCCTAGAAGGTCGGCAGATTAGCGATGAAACTTTTGAAGTTAAATAGTCCAGATGGGTATCCCGCATCACTTTCTTGGCTATTGGGGTTACGGCGCTCAACAGGAGTTGGAAGCGCTGTTAACTAGTGTTGTGAAAAACCTCGCCCCTAAAAGGGAAAAGGCTTTGAATTTTCCCATCTGGAATCTTGTTTATATAGAAATCGATGGAAATTCCAGAAGGCAACAAAATCAGGACTTACACGCTGAACACCTGAAATCTAGATCCCCCCTAGCCCCCCTTAAAAAGGGGGGAACCTTGAAAGCCCCCTTTTTAAGGGGGTTGGGGGATCTCTTCTGTGTAAGTTCTAAAAATCAAATTGCTGCTATCTCCGCATCAGGACTTTTAAATTCACCCGACGCTTGGGTAAGTCTCCAAGAAAACAACTGCCTAATTTTGGGAAGAGAACCTTTCGGAAAAGCGCCCTTGTATTGGACTCAGCAAGGACAAATAATCTGGTTTGCATCCCAACTGCAATTACTTTTACCGATTTTGCAACAGTCAGAAGTTAGCATTCCTGGGTTATATGGCTATAGCTGTTTTTCTTACGTTCCCACACCCTTAACTCCTATTAAAGAAGTGTTTGCGGTGACGGCGGGAACTGAATTAGTTTGGCAGAGCGATCGCCAATCAGGTATTCTGCAAACACCTGAATCTAAAAAAATCCACTCGTGGCGGGAAGCACCAGAACAGTTAACAGATGAAGCTACAGCAATTACTGAATTGCAAACTCTCCTCAAAGACTCCATTGAGCGACAAATTGCCGATTTAAACGATGAGCCTGTTGGGGTGTTTCTCTCTGGGGGACTCGATTCTTCAGTGGTGGCGGCGCTGCTGGTACAAGCAGGGGTGAAAGTCCGCGCTTACACTTTAGATTTTGGTAACGCAGGGATTCCAGAATATCCATACTCTGAACAAGTTGCCGAGTTTCTCAAAATTCCGCTAATTAAAGTTGCAGTAACCCCAAGTTCGATCGAGAATGCCTTAATTCCGACTGTGCAAGCATTAGATTTGCCCTTTGGAGATGGCGTGTGTGTGCCGTTGTATCTCCTGTCAGAGAGAGCGAGTCAGGAAACTCAGGTAATTTTTAATGGCGAAGGTGGAGATCAATTATTTGCCGGTTGGACGAACAAACCTTTAATTGCCGCAGGTGTTTATCAAGCAGAAAATCCCGCCGGACAGGAAACTTTTATCCAGCAATATCTCCGCACCTTTCACCGTCTTGGGGGATACGAATCTCAAGTTTATCAGTCGGAGGTTTATGCACAGATCCAAAATTTGCATCCCGAAGATTGGCTATTGGCAGCTTTAAATCGCAATGAGTGTCCATCTTTGCTACATCGCCTCCGCCGTGCTAGTTTGATGCTCAAAGGAGCGCAGAATATCCATCCCCGTGCGACTGCATTGGCGTTTGCTCATGGTTTGTGGGTGCGATCGCCTTTTTGTGATTTACCTCTGGCTGAATGGACATTCCGCCTCTCTGGAGAACTCTGTTTGCAGGGAGCTTGTGAAAAATATATCCTCAAACGGGCTGTAGAAAATTGGCTGCCATCCGAAATTGTCTGGCGACAAAAACGCGGTATGGGGGTTCCTTTAACTTCTTGGTGTTTAAATGATTTTTGGCATCAACTGGGTATCTGGCTCAATCCTGAGATACTTCGCGTTCACAATCACTTTTATCCTCACATTGCCACCCAAATCGTTGAAGGCAAACTAGGAGCAGCTATTCAAGGCCGTCGGATTGGTGAAACACTCTGGTTACTAATTATGTGGCAACTTTGGCGATCGCACGTTTTAAATGAAAAACAAAGTAAACATTCTTGGGATCATCCCTTTTGGTTAAATCGTTGGCTATGGAAAAATTACAAAATAATTCGTAATTCGTAAGTTAATGTATCAGGATTCTCAGTAAATGCTATCAAATAATTTAACTCAAAATTGTCTTACTCTCCCATTCTCCAGGGAAGTTGCTCAGGAGTTACTGAATAACTACGGTTCTCCGCTTTATGTTTATAATGGCGATCGCTTGGGCGAAACTATTAAGCGGATTAACAAAGCAGTCAGCTATCCGCGCACGCAATTTCGGTTTGCTAGCGTTACCAATGGCAACATTGCGCTGTTAAAAATTTTTCGTTCATTTGGGTGGGGACTTCACGCCAATACCCCAGGAGATATTTACCTGGGATTAGAAGCTGGTTTCGATCCTAGTGAGATTGTTTATAGCGGCAGTAATTTGAATCAAGCTGAGATGCTACAAGTCCTGAATTGGGGAATTACAACTCTCAATCTCGATAGCCTTGCTCAGTTGCAGTTGTGCTGCAAAGTTTTGCCTAAACACATAGAGAAATCGATTCGGCTGGGTTTACGGCTCAATTTGCCGGAAATTACCGGAGATAGCCGCATTGGTGTGCGTCCAGAGGAGTTTGGTGATGCGATCGCTATAACTGGTGAGGTGGGATTAAAGCTGAGTGGTTTACACTTCTATCGAGGTACGGGAACTAACGCTACAGCAGCTTTCACCGAGGTGATTGATACAGTAATCGCCACAGCCCAAAAGTTACCAGATTGGGAATATTTAGATTTTGGTGGTGGCTTTGGCTATCCATATCATCACAATAAAACAGCCTTTGACTGGGAAATATTTGGGGCTGAATTAACCGAGAGAATTACTCGTTTAGGACGGGACATTGATTTGGTAGTTGAACCGGAACGAAGTGCGATCGCCGGATGTGCCACATTGCTTGCTCAAGTTGTTTCTGTAAAATGGCAAGGAGAAAAACAGATTGTTGGAGTTGATACCACTGTTGCGAATCTTTCAGTACCCTCAGTACACGGCGGCTACCGAGAAATTATCACTTGGAAACAAGCAGACAATCCATTCACAACTGATATTTGTGGTAACACCACATATTCACGAGATTATCTGGGGAAAAATTGCCAACTCCCAGCACTAGAAATTGGTGATATCGTTGCCATTCTAGATGTTGGTGCTTATGGTTATGCGATGTCGTCTCACTTTTTACATCGCCCCAAACCTGCGGAAGTCTTGCTAGAAAATGACACACATCGCTTGATTCGTCGGCGGGAAGACTACAGTGTTTTATTAACAAATCAGGTGCTAGATAACTAACATCAAAAAAGCATTATGAAGTGTATTAACTGCGTAACTGATAATAAATTAAAAGACCGGACAGCTAATCAAGGTCGGTGTATAAAATGCAATCATCTGTTTGCCTTTGAGCCAACTAGTATGAGCAATATTAAGATAACCGATCCTTTTTTTGCAAAGGCGATCGCTGACATTTCTGCAAATAACACCTTGTTTTTTACACCCAAGCAACTGCTTTATTTTCTAGATAATCGTCTGAGGGCTAAATCATTTTCAGGATTTGGCTGGTTAATTCCATTTCTAATGATTAGCTTTTTTACAGCCATTCCTAGTTCTTTTATAGTTCCGTTTATTTTCAGTTTTATTCTTATTATAAATTTTTTTAAATCTAGTAAGTCTCGTAAACTCAATAACAAAGATCGCCAATCAAATGCCAAGGCTTTGCAAATTTTAGGAGGAATCATTCTTGCTGGAGGAATTTTATTTAGTATCAATGTGAATTCATTTACTATATTTGTTATTTTCGTTAGTATGGGGATGCTATCGATATACTTAGGAACTCGACAGTCAAGTAGAATCGAATTAGTAACACAAGAATTTTTATTTTCTGAATCTCAGGTTAAAGATTGGCTAAACCGTTGGCAGCAAATCAATGGTTCAATTCTCAAAATTCTTCCTTCACCAAAGCAGGAAAATACACCAGCCACGATTAATCCTGATGTAACAGCTTACAGTTTTGATAGATTAGTCATTTGTGATAGTGCTAGTATTGCTCAACTATTAATTGCTAACAATTTTCACTTTGAAAACAACTGTGCAATTCTCAGCATTACTGGATATCCTCAAAGCATTTTTGATACCACAATGCAAATGCTGCGCCGCAATCCCGATTTGAAAGTCTATGCAATACATGATTGCAATCCACGAGGAATTGGTTTAGTTCATCATTTGAAAACCAATGCTAATTGGTTTCTCAATAGTGAGATTGTGATTATTGATATTGGATTAACACCACGTCAAATTATCGCTACCAAACGTGGAATGTTTATTCAATCCTCTCCAGAGTCGGCGCAAGCAGCTAGACAATTGCCTGAAGAAATACGTCAAAAATTATCTGCTGAAGAATTAGTATGGTTAGAATCTGGAAGATTTGTGGAATTGGAATCTTTTACTCCCCAAAGAATAATTAAAGTTCTGCAAAAGGGTATTGCTGGCAGCCAAACTTTAGAAGGTGATGACAGTAGTTTGCTTTTAGTCGGCAATACAGGAAATGATATGTACGTTATTGAAAGTTTCGGTTAGTATTCTCAACTTAAGCTAGAAATAGCTTAACTGTTGGCTTCCATGCCCGCCCGGAAATAAATTTTCGGGCTAATAGCTTAAGTTTACTGAAGTAGACTGGAGACTTTTGGCGATATTTAGTCATCTTCAGATGACTTTAGCAATGAGACGGGAATTTCAATTCCCGGCGGATGAGCGGTGTCTACTTTTGCCCTGGCGAATAGAATGGTCAATTCTCAATGGGTTTGACCCCTCACCCCTAAAACCTTGGTTTGGCGTTGCTTTCCCGCCCTGAAATCAATTTCGGGCTAATAGCTCAAGTCCGTTGAAACGGACTCAAATCAGGGAAATCAAGAGCAATAGATAATGATGGGTTAGACCCCCTATTAATTTGCCAATAGTCTCATAAAATTTGCGGCTACACTGGCATTGTCCACCTCATCGGACTAAGGTCAAATCAAGGTTTTGAAACTCACGGGGGTGGGTTTTGTTTGTATTGACGCGGTTTCTAACCGCCCGTTTCGCGTTAAGTTGATACCTTTTTCTGGGAACGAGGCAATCTAAAAGCTAGTTATAGGCTTGCTTTCACGTTAATGACTAAATCGGCGGGCGGCTATTGCGGACACCGGATGGGATAGCCGCCGATTTTCGTTGACATTATCAAGATAAAATTGATACCATTTCAGGGTTTTAATTTTTGTGTTATACTTAAATAAACATTGCTATTATTAAAGAATTGAAATATAGCAATATGTTTTTCCTTTAACTAAGCAAATTCCTGGGCAAGGTTGGTATTAATTGAAAATTCAAGCGTTGGAAGTCAAGGCTGGCGATCGCATTATTGCTTACTGCAACAACAAAATGCAAACCTGCAAGGTAAAACGCATACTAGATCCCGGTCAAACTAATATCACACTATCAGTATTCACCTCTGAGAATTATCGTGGTTGCTCAGTTTCATCTATAGTTCGCTTTCATAGTAACGCTTTGGTTGATTTAGTAAGTTAAAAATCAAGTAAATATTCAATCTCAAAAATATTTCTAGTTCTTGTCCAGCTTGAAGCTGGACAAAATTTTTATAAGAAGAATTCAGAACTCAGGAGTCAGAATTCAGTATGAATTCTGTACGAGTGGGTGACGAATATCAGTTAAAATCGTACTTCTCTATGAGGTGCTACCGCTAGCAAGATCCCCATTGGGGCACTTCCCGGTACGCGCTTTCGCTCCTGGTAGGCGAAAAAAATTAAAATATTCTCGCCTTAAAACCCTATCCTTTTATGGGTAAAGTATTCTGAATTCCGAATTCTGACTCCTGTTTTATTAAAGGTGCGATACTTGCGGTTTTTGCTAGCCTACGCACAGAAAAATCGGTTAATTGCGGCTGGATGGTTTTCGCGCACTCACATTACATCAGTGCAGGCGACAATAATTTATAAAATTTTGAGAGAAAAAATGGGTAGTGCGATCGCTCAATAACCATCGTCTATGGTGAACGCATTACTAAAATATCACCCTTCGATTGATGTGGATGTTTTTTGTCAGTTCTTTTTCACATCACGAGCCATGTTGAGGTAGTAGTCGTCAAGCTTGGCATTAGGACGACGGCGGTTACTGGTAGAAATTTTACTAGTGTTATCTCGGTTCGTTTCAATTGGCTGTTTAGCGGCGGTTAGGTTTACACCTTGCACTTCATCAGATTCCAAGAAATAACCAGAACTAGTGAATCCGAAAAGCTTGGCAAAAAAACCAAATATATTTCCGACAAAATTAGAAAAACTTTGGAATAAAACACCAAACAAGCCTTCAACGCGAATGAAAAAGTTCCGAATAGCTTGAGTTAGACGAAGCATGACACCACCTTCAATGATTGCCTATCTATATATTGTGACTCAATTGCGATCGCAGAATTGGTGCTATGGCAAAAATCTACCAGTGGATAGGTATAGCTATTTCTTTTGTGGAGGTTATACAGAGCAAACTGCCAAAGATGGCAGAAGAATTAATATAGCCCTCAAACAAACAAGCGGGGAATGTAGTTGGATATCTGGGAGACGGGATTAACAATGTCTCTGCGCTTCATGCTGGCGATGTTAGCATCTCAGTCGAGAGTGCAGTCGATCTCGCTCAGGAAGCTGCTCTAAATTATTTTCAAGTTGCTGGGGTTAAAGGTTTTTCTTTCCCCTTTCCCCTTCTCCCCTTAACTGACAAGTATTGACTCCCTACTCCCCGCCTACGTATCTTTTCAAAAATCAAATACGATTCCTAATATGTCAATCCTAAATGATTCGTAAACTTCTTTATTCTTGTTTATTCCATTAGTGAAGTAAAATCCCAACCCAGTAGTTGAGCAACTTGAGCAGGGAGGGTAACTGGATTAAAGGGTTTGAGAATTACACCTGCAACTTGATACTTTTGCAAAATTTGCGAATCCAGCCATCGCGCTTTAGCACTTAGCAGCACTACAGGAATAGTTTTAGTTTCTGTATTGTTTCTGAGTTTATTCATAAACTCAAAACTAGCCATATCACGGATTGAGATATCCAATACAATCGCGTCAGGACTATGGTGTACTGCGTTCTGCAATCCTTCTGATGGAGAATCTGCTGTCAGCACATTCCAACCAGCTAAATCTTGGAGACAAAATTTTACTATCTCACGTACATTCAGTTCATCATCAATGAGCAATATCGTTTTGCCGGTTATATTTACCTCCCGTAGCATATCCATGTCATTTCATACAGCTTTCCTGTGAGAGAAAATATTTTTATCTGCAAACAAAAAATATAAATGATAAAAATAAAAAACTAATAAAGATATAGATTTTGTTACAAATCTTCAAAAACAGAATTCAGGAGTCAGGAGCCAGAATTCTGTGCGATCGCTGCATAAATAAACGGGTTCACGTCCCCTACTCATTGATTCTGATATAAAGTTCGGTTGAATACTTATCATTAAGACTGACGCGGAGAATTTTTTTAATAAGTGATTAGGCGAACATGATATGACACCTTCGCTCCTGAATTCTGACTTATGTTAGCGCAGTGGGGCGTAACCCATTCTGAATTCTTCTTCAAGAATTAATCGTCCCACCCCAAAATATTGGTAACTTCGTTGCAAATAGAGGTAGGTTCAAAGGGTTTGGTAATAATCCCAGCAATTCCCATTTGGGCGAAACGGGCGCGATCGCTCCCTTGGACTTTTGCTGTTAACAGAATCACTGGAATCCCTTGGGTTGCAGAATTTCCCTGAAGCTTTTCGTAGACTGCAAAGCCGTCAAGATCAGGCATAGAGACATCAAGTAGAATGGCATCAATGGGTTGTGTCTGGGCGATTTTCAGTCCTTCTTCTCCTGATGCAGCTGTCAGGGTGTCCCATCCTCCCAAGTCTTCTAAACAAGCTTGTACTAATTCGCGGATTCGTTCTTCATCATCCACAATTAACAATTTTTTTGTCATTTGTCATTTGTCATTGGTCATTGGTCATTGGTCATTGGTCATTGGTCATTGGTTATTTATTATTCTCCTCTGCTCCCCTGCTCCCCTGCCCCCTGCCCCCTGCCCCCTGCCTAATTTCCCGGCAATGGCAGAGTGAAGAAAAACGTGCTGCCGACACTAAGAGTACTCTCAGCCCAGATTTTCCCACCGTGTTGATCAATAATACTACGACAGATTGCCAATCCCAAGCCTGTGCCGCCTTTGGTGCGAGAATCAGAGGCATCTACTTGCTGAAATCGTCCAAAGATTGCTTCTAACTTGTCTGCGGGGATACCTCGTCCTCGATCGCTTATCTGGAATAATACTTGGTCTGTTTGCTGTTGGACAGTCAGGGTAATAGTAGAATCAGCCGGCGAGAATTTAATTGCATTACCTAACAAATTGGTGAGTGTTTGCACAATGGCATCAGCCGACGCCCAAACTTGAGCATTGGTAGGGTGGATCTTAAAGGTAATATTTTGCTGATTGGCGATCGCTTGCACTCCTGCTACTGCTTGTTGAATTAAGTCAGCCGCATTGCAGGTGGTTTTCTCTAAAATAGCTCGATCCGATTCTAAGCGTTCCAAATCGAGAATATCGTTAACTAGACGCACTAAGCGATCGCTATCGATGGCTGCAATCTCAATCATCCGCTTGAATTTGTCTGGTTTTTTGTCGTAGATACCAGTTTGTAGTAAGCCTAATGCGGCGCGAATTGCAGTTAAGGGAGTGCGGAGTTCGTGACTAACGATGCCAATAAACTCACTCTTGATCAAATTAATCTGCTCTAATTCAGTGATGTCTTCGGCAATACCAGCTATCCGAACTACTGCGCCGAATTCATTTTTGATCGGAAATGCGCGATCGCGAATCCAACGGATTGAACCATCAGGACGGATAATGCGATATTTTTTATCGTATTGCCCCGATCTGAGTTGTTCAATGAGTTCAATTTCGACGCGCTGGCGATCTTCTGGGTGAATTGCATCTAACCAATCTGAATAGTTGTGATACAACTTCTCACAACTTCTTTGCCAGATGGTTTGATAAGCATTGCTCACATATAGAATTTGCTGACTTTGATTATCAGTCATCCAAAATACTGCTTGGATGTTTTCTGCCAGCTGACGAAACTTTTCTTCGCTCTCCCGTAAAGCTTCTTCGATGCCTTTGCGCTCAGTAATATCTTGGTGAACCGCAACCAGAACTTTGCCGTAATTGGGATGCCTGAATACAGAAGTCGTCACACTAGACCAAAATGGTGTTCCGTCTTTTTTAACATTCTGGACTTCATAAGTAGCTTCAGTATTTTGTAAGACGGCAGACACAATCGCTTGATTTACATCTTTCGTAGTTACCGATTCGGTGACATAGTTCACAATGGAAATGTGCTGACCGTTGAGTTCGCTAGAGTTATAGCCAAACATCTCCTCAAATTTCGGATTGGCATAGACAATCATTCCATTATCAATTTTCACTAAGCAAATGCCTTCTCCCATATTTCGGGTAATTACAGCCTGAAGCTCCAGCATTTGTGACTGTTCTAAAAGTGTGAGTTGGGTTTGTTGCTGCTCGATCACTGTTTTTTGCAGGCGATCGTTCGTCTCTGTCAGTTGTGCGGTACGTTCTTGCACTCGTTGTTCAAGTTCGGCATTGAGTTGTTGTAGGTCAATTTCTGCTTGTTTGCGCTCCGTTAGTTCTATCTGTAACTGTTTGAACAAATCTGCCTGCTGGATCGCAATGCTTACCTGCGTTCCTAACTGCCGCAACAGAGCAATTTCTGAAGATTGCCACTCACGAGGAGCCGCACATTGATGAGCTGCCAATAATCCCCATAATTCATCTCCCAAAGAAACGGGAACAACCAGATTTGCCCTCACCTGGAGACTTTCCAAAAATTCAACGTGACAGGGACTAATTCCAGCTGTATAAATATCAGTTTTCGCAGTGACTAAGCCTTGTTTAAAGGGTTCGACGTTCTGTTCACCAATACAAGGATCGAGAATCTGGAGTGGTAAAAGAGCCATCCATTCCGGTGCAACAGACTCAACAACAATGGTTCCACCCCAACCTGGATAAAATTGGAAGATAGTAACGCGATCGCACTCCAGAAAATGCCGCACTTCATCAACAGTAGTTTGCAAGATATCTTGTAAATTGAGCGATCGCCGGATACGCTGGCTCATCTCCATGACTAAGCGCTGTTGCTCAAATTGCTGTTGTAGTGTTTCTTGTGTGTGTTTGCGTTCGTCAAGAGTCATCCGCGATTGCTCGGCATTCTCTTGAGACAATTGTTGGTTGAGTTGGTGAATCTTCTGTCTGCTGTACTGAAGATTGCCTGTCACCAGGTTAATTATCAAGGCAACTAGTAAGAAAAGAGCTAGCCGGAATATATCTTCTGGTTGATTGATCGCCAGTTGATAGCGAGGGGGAATTAAAAAATAATCAATTGCCAGTGTGGAAAGGACAACTGTAACAATCCCTGGTTGAAAGCCACCATACCAAGTACTTGCAGCGATCGCTATGTAGAAAAATGCCCCAATGGTTCGAGAAATTAGCGGTTCTAGCCAAAGTGACAGCAGGAGGGCGATCGCTGTGGAGCCAATAGCGACACCGTAGTTTAATAATCGTGAATTTCCGATCATGCTTGACTTCTCCCTAGTTGAGAGCGCCAGCGCGTTCTTTGAATGCGGCTCAGTACCCGTGTTACAAGTTCTGGCCCTAGCACTGGCTTGCTAATAAAATCATCGGCTCCGGCAGCAAAGGCTTGCTGAAGAAATTCTGCTTCGGTATGGGCTGTAACTACTAAAATCGGTAAATCTCCCCACTGGGCATCTTGGCGCACGACTTTGCACAATTCTAAGCCGTTCACTACTGGCATTTCTAAATCTAGTACCACCAAATCTGGAGATGTTGCAATCAGCACCTTCCAAAATTGTTGTGATTGGGAGAGGGTTATTACTTCCAACCCCCAAGGAGTTAGTAACGCCGATAATCCAGCCAGTATTACAGGATCATCGTCTACGATTAAAACTTTGGCTTCGGAAGTTTGAGGTTGAGGTAAGACACGAGCGATCGCCTGAAAAATCTGCTCGGTTGTCGCCGGTTTATGCAAAAATTGTCTAGCTCCTAAACGCGAGACTGCCAGTCGATCTGCTAGGGTATCTCGTCCTGTAAAAACAATTACTGGGATATTTGGCGATCGCTCTACTATCTCGCTCAATAATATTAATGCATCTTCTTCTGTTCCAGGAAAACTCAAATCCAGCAAAACTACATCAGGAGTTGCTAAGGAAAATAGCGATCGGGCCGTTGCTAAGTTTGGTGCAACCTTCATCCTGATGCCCCATGAGTCGGCTTCTGCTTGCAACTGCTCTGTCAGTGTCGTATCGTCATCGATGACTAATAAACGATAAGTTTGGTTTACCGGGAAGTTTTGAGCGGTAGAA
This sequence comes from Nostoc sp., assembly GCF_036916655.1. Classification (GTDB taxonomy): domain Bacteria; phylum Cyanobacteriota; class Cyanobacteriia; order Cyanobacteriales; family Nostocaceae; genus Nostoc. The sequence continues at coordinate 50,817 of NZ_JBALFY010000100.1, read as the reverse complement.
GTGACCGCAGGCTTAGTTAACTCTTGCTGTAATTCTGTTACCAGTTGCGAAAAATTAGAGATTTGTTCGGTAGATAACGAGGAATCTCCAAGCAGCAAATGCTCTATTTTCCGTGCCAACCGCGAACCCTCTGGATAACCGAACGATCCCATCGAGCCTGCTAGCTTATGGGCTTCATGCAATGCCTGTTGATGTAACTCCAACTCCTCATTGAAATTCCCAACTAAAAGTGCAGTTTTTAACCGCTCCAGCACTACAACCTGACCGACAAAGGAATTACGAAATCGTTCCAGCACTCGATTGACAGCAGTCATATCTTTGGGAGCAGTTTTTTTCTTGCCATCTTGATTCGTTTGCACAACAGAGATGGAGCGATTAGGTGCAGGCTTGATGCGATAGCCCATACCATATACCGTTTCTAGAAATTCTTCTGCTAAACCTACTGTTTTCAGTTTCTTTCGCAAGTCCTTAATATGAGTCGTAACTGCATTTTCAGTCGGTGCATCCCCAAATCCCCAGAGCCGATCTAGAATCACTGCTCGACTAAAGATCCGATCTGGGTTTTGCAAAAATAATTCCAGCAGTTTGTATTCTGTGGCGGTGAGGGGAATTTCTTGCCCATGACAAGTTACTCTGCCGGCACTTGGATCTAAACAGAGATTTCCCCAGGTTAAGATGGATGATGAGATTGCCTCATTGCGTCGTAATAAAGAGCGAATTCTGGCTAGTAATGCTTCTGGGTCAAAGGGTTTGATGACGTAATCATCTGCTCCGGCATCTAAGCCTGCCACTATATCTGCATTAGAATTTTTCCCTGTTAGCAACAGAATAGATTTACGGTAGCCTTGCGATCGCAGTTGCCGACATAAGCTAATCCCATCCAGTTTGGGAATTAGCCAATCCAGCAAAATCAACTCATACTCAGTCGATGTCGCTAGTTCTAATCCAGCTTGTCCATTGCTTGCTATGTCGATAGTATAACGATTTGCACTCAACAAATCGAAGAGTGCTGTACTCAGTAATACGTCATCCTCTACCAACAAAATTTTCATAGATTGTATCCAAAGAAGATGCTTATGACACCTATGCGATCGCCGGGCACACCATCACCGTAGTCATGGCCAAGTTACTGTGTAATTTTAATATATTGTTACAAACATTACAACAAGTTAATTTAAAGTTGATAGTCTCAGATATTTATTTACAAATATCCATAATTAAAGTAGTTTTTACATTCACTTTGATGATGAAAGATTTATTTATTTAATTTTTCTGTAAAAATTTATAATCCTCATGAAATCTTTAGATTTAGAGATTATTTTTTGAAAGTATCGATTCTGCCCTAGAAATTATGCAATACCTATACTATCTGGCCAATGCTAGTCTGACATTGCGGGTTGTTGAATATTTTAGTAAAAATGAATTTTATGTTGAATTTGTGACTGTAATTAATCAATTTGATGGTTGGATAATCAACGTCAAAACTAAGTCTTTTGTTCCTGTAGAAAAGGATAAAGATATTAGAGCTTTCTTAAACGAATTAGGGATTATTTACTCCCCATCCAAGTTGATTAGTAAGGTTCTGAGCAGTTTGGAAACTGGACAACCACCAATTAATGTTATGAAACGCTATAAGATAGCGGTAGTTTCTCATGGTAGACCGCAGCCTGATGAGATTGAAGTATTCCGACAAGGTTATATTCGCGGATTGGGCTACTGTCCGCAAAATTTGGCTTGAAAAGGGATTGGGGACTGAAGGAGAATAATAACTCAGCACTTTTCAGATAAGACCAAAATCCTTGTAGAGACGGCGATTTATCGCGTCTCGAAAACCCAAAATTTTTGCCAGTCGCCCTTAATTTTTAGATCGGTTCGGGGAACTCTATAAATACGGTTTAGTAATTGCCCAGTACCCACCAGAAAAAAGCTTCTTGTGAGCGCTGGGCTACTCTGAATCAGATTGTAACCATATTTTGAGTTTTGAGGATCGGCTGATGGACAAATCGATTATTCAGTTGGTTGACGAATTACCAACTGACAATATTACTGTCAAAGTTTTAAAAGCTCTTGATTATGTAGCACCAGGGGAATGGAGCAATTTGACGGGCTTTGACAATAGTATTCGTACCATTACTGGAGAAACCGATGCTAAGGTAATCCAGAAAATCCGCGATCGCGCCGCTACAATATACGAAGATCCTCAAAAAGGCTACCAGTTTGCAATCAAACTTTATCAAACAATTGATAAGGCAGACACAGCAATGGGAGCGGCGGCTTTAGCGAATAAAGTTAGTGAGAAAATTGGCTTTCTTTCTTTTTTAGGCAAAATTACTCCTAAAGCGGATGTCACTCAATCCATTGACTTAGCACTAAAAATAGCTGTTGAAATCATTGCCTTTTGCAAAATAAACGGTATTCCTCAACCTAATCCCCAAGAGTTTGCTAATTCCCTCGCTAACAACTATCAAAATGCGTCCCTAATGCGGATGGTGGCTCTAGTTTGTCTAGATGGAATTCTACCCTTAGGCCCCGATTTTCTGAGCAAAATTCACGGAGTTATTAGCGGCACTGATGCTAGTGCAATAACTCAAAATCCAGTTTTCTTAGCGGTTAATAACTTTCTTCCAGGTAATAATCCTTCTGATAAAGTTGGTTTTATCAGTCAGGGTTTCAACTCAGTGCAAGGCTGGATGAATGATTTAGTATCCAAAACAGGCATCACCCCGCAATCAATTTCTAGTAATTTGGGTAATTTTATTCAGATTGCTGATGATAATTTAGATTTTGTTGCAGCATTCCTAGATCAAACTACCAATTACTACGAGCATACAGGAACTCAAACTGTCGCTCGCAATTTGATTTTGCAAGCATACACTTTAGTAAAAGAAGAAATTAAACAAGATGAACAAAAGCCGATTCAAGATGTCTCTTCTGCTGTTAAATCAGATAAGAATCAGTATGAAGTAAGTAAAACAGTGGAAGTCTGGGATAATGATGAGGAAGATTGGTATCAGGGAACAATAGAAAAAATCCAAGATGACCAATTCTTTATTCATTACCTTGGTTACGGTTCATCTTATGACGAGTGGGTAGGCGAAGATGACATTCGCACTCGCGATCTTCGTGCTACTGATGACAATGGATATGCAGTCGGTCAAAAGGTAAAATGTTGGGATGATGAGCAAGAGGCTTGGTATTCCGCAACGATTGAGCAAATCCAAGGTCAGCAATACTTTCTTCACTACGTTGGTTATGACTCATCTTATGACGAGTGGGTTGATAACGATGAGATTTCCTAACTATTAAATTGCAACCCGCAGATCCCCGACAACTTTTACGAAGTCGGGGATCTTGTTTTTCCTATCTACCAATTACGAATTACGAATTATATTGATACTTGCGCTACGATATCCCCTATTGCTTGCGTGCAATGTATATGAGGAGTAGTACAGGTCAAACACATGACAGAACAAATAAATACACAGAATACCCGAAACCTAGTGGCGATCGCTAACCAATTCGCCCAACAGGGAAAGGTTACAGGCGTTAAAGCATTTGGCAGTGGTAATATAAATGACACTTTTTTAGCAACTCTAGATTCCTCAAAAGAACAACATTTTGTCCTGCAACGCATTAACACACAAGTGTTTCGTCAGCCACAACTGATTATGCAAAATATGCGTACCTTCACGGAACATATTCACCAACGGTTGCAGGATACACCGCTTAATCGTCGCTGGGAAGTACCACGTGTACTATTGACCAAAGATACTCAAGACCATTGCAAGGATGCAGATGGCTCATTTTGGCGGGCAATTAGCTTTATTGAAGGTTCCCAGTCTTTTGATAGTATAGGCGATCGCTCACACGCGAAAGAAATCGGTTATGCCTTGGGGATGTTCCACAATCTCATCAGCGATTTGCCGCCAGAAAAACTTGCTGATACCCTCGAAGGGTTCCATATTACACCGCTTTATCTCCAACATTACCAAGAAATTTTGGCGAAAACTAGTGTGAGTGAATCTTCTGAAGTTAATTATTGCTTACAGTTTGTTAGCGATCGCCAAGTCTTTGCATATATCCTAGAAAATGCCAAATCTGAAGGCATTCTACCTCTGCGTTTGATGCACGGCGATCCAAAAATCAATAACGTGATGTTTGACACTGTTACCCAGCAAGCCGTCAGCGTCATCGACCTAGACACCGTGAAACCCGGTCTGGTACATTACGATATTGGTGATTGCCTGCGATCGGGTTGCAATCCGGCTGGTGAAGAAACCGAGAATTGGGAAAGTATTTATTTCGATACCGATTTGTGTCAAGAAATCCTCCAGGGTTATCTCGCTGTGGCTAAGGCATTTCTGACCGAGAATGATTATGCATACATATATGATGCGATTCGTCTAATTACTTTTGAACTAGGACTGAGATTTTTTGCTGATTATTTAGCAGGGAATGTCTACTTTAAAGTTAAGCATCCAGAACACAATTTAGCAAGAGCGATCGTCCAGTTTAAGCTTACCGAAAGTATTGAATCTCAAGAAACGCAGATTCGCAAAATTATTCAAGACATGAAATGAACAACCAGATATTTTCCCTGCAACCTTTCCCTTCTACTGAGTCCTTTCCTAATTTGAAAATTACAGGCAATATCTCCCGAAATTCTAATCAACTTGCTATCTACTACAGCCTTGGAGGGGACTTAAAAGAAATTGCAATTTCTTCACCATCAAATGCACCATCACGCAAGTACAAATTGTGGGAAGACACTTGCTTTGAGTTTTTCCTTGGCATCAAAGATTCTCAACGTTATTGGGAATTTAACCTCTCCCCTGCCGGACACTGGAATGTCTATCGCTTTGATGGGTATCGTCAAGGAATGCAAGAGGAAACAGCCTTTGAAAAGCTACCGTTTAGTGTTCAGAATCAAACCGATGCTTTGGTGCTGGCGTTAGATGTCAATTTGGATAAAATTATCTCGGCAGAACAAGCAATTGAAGTTGGCATTACTACCGTTATTAAACATAGAGGTGGTGAAGTAACTTACTGGGCTTTAACTCATCGGGGTGCGGCGGCTGACTTTCATCTACGAGACAGTTTCATCATTGAGTTATGAGATGTGCTTGCTGCTACCAATATGCCAGAATGATAAACCAGCAAATAAGTCACTCATTTGGATGAGAAACAAATCACCCGTTTGGGTGAGTTAATTCTCTAAGGTTAATTTCTATAAATGTAAATAAGAGGAATCTATTAGTAGAAACTATTGATTCTACTTCTCTGTACTTAAGGAGTACGTTATGAAATTAACAACATTGATAAATTCTACAGCGATCGTTGTTTCTCTTGCCCTCACATCTGGTATTGCTAGCGCTCAAACAGCCGCAAACAACAATATAAGTACTGATGCTACTAGTGAGAAACCAATAAACACAGCAGTTAATTCTGCTGCATTAGGCAGTAATTCCACCAATGTCAGCTATATTCAACCCTTTAATCTAGTTAATCTTGCTTACCAAGGTGGTTTAAAACAGCAAGGAGTTCCTAGTGGAGGAACTTTGATTGATGAAGGTCGGCGTGGAAATATTACTCCGCAAGATTTAGTCAAAGCTGCGATCAAAGCTAACAAGTTACCAGCACAAGTTTTAAATAATCAAGATTACATAAGCGCTGTAAATCTGCAATTGGGGGTATTAACCGGAGCAAATTATCCTGGATAACTACAACTTTATCTATGGCTATTTGTAAATTTGTAATTTAATGCAATACAAGTTAACCTTTTCTTTGAACCTTCCCTGCAAGCTGAAATAACCCCTGTACGTTTAAGGTATGGGGGTTTTAGATTAGGTTCTTCGGCTATTTATATTAAGTAAAAACATTACGTGCCTGCTATCTTAATCGAATTATACTATTCAACGGTTAAGTAACAGCGATCGCATCCTATCTGGGTTGTGAAAATTGTAACTCACACTGGCTATTAACTGCCTCAACATTTTTAGTTCAATTGTTTTAAACTTGAATTACCGTCGTAAATTTGTGTGTAGCGCTCGATCATGACACAAAACACATTGAAGGTTGATGCATTTTGGGATAAAGATGCAGAAGTGTGGGTGGCAACTAGTGAGAACGTGCCAGGATTGGTAACAGAAGCTTCTACGATTGAGTCTCTTACGCAAAAGCTTAGAGAAATGATTCCAGAACTCCTTGTTTTGAATCGAATTGTGCCTTCTGATTATGTGGGTTCTATCAGCTTTGAATTAACCAGCCATCGCCAAGAGTTAATAGAGGTGGCTTCATAAATGGGTGTGTCTTTTACTCCTGAGTTGAAAAAGATGCTTGTGGAAGCTGGGTGCTACTTTGAAAGGCAAGGCAAGGGAGATCATGAAATTTGGTATAGTCCAATCACAGACCGTCGTTTTGTGGTAGATAGTTTTATCAAATCACGCCATACAGCTAACACAGTTTTGAAACAAGCAGGACTGTCTAAAGCGTTTTAATTTTGATAATTTTTGTGTCGATATCCTGGATACTGGATAAGTCTTAGAAAATAGCGATCGCTACATCTAAAACCGTGACACTTTTACGCAAAGTTATACTTAGTGAGACAATTGTGCTTTCAGATGGTCTGCCAATCTGATTGCTAAGGCAACAATGGTGAGCGTAGGATTAGCATAGCCTCCTGTAGGGAGAACAGAGCTACCTGTCATAAATAAATTAGAGATGCCGTGAACTTGACAATTTGCATCAACTACTCCTTGTTGTGGGTCATGATGCATACGCGTTGTTCCCATATTATGATGGGTACTAAGAGAAGCAACTGGACGATCTCCATCCAATTCAATCTGCAACTCACCCAGACCGGCACTAGCAAACTCTTGTGCAAATAATAACTGCGATCGCTTCACACTGCAAATATCTATTTCGCCCCAATGATTAATTAATTTTGCTTGAGGACAACCAAGCTTATCTAGTTGATTACTAAGTGTCACCCGATTATCTGGATTTGGTGTTTGTTCGGTTTGGCTGAGAACTTCAAACTTTGTATATTTCTGTTCATTCCCTTCATGCTCAGACCATCCTCCATGACTCAAATCCGGGAACAAATATTCTTTTTTGACATTATACTTATACCAATCAGCTACTAAATCATCAATATTGATAATAACATTTTGCAAATGTTGAAGAACATTTTTAGGTAACTGTCTTTGCCGAAGTGAAGAGAATAAAATTTTTGCAGAAGCCTTTGCCGCCGACCTAAACCTTTCATCTCTGGGATATAACAACGCAGTCATATTTAGTAATTTTTCGCGGCGCATTACTTGTTCTGTTAGGGCAAATTTTCCCATCACTGTGACATTATTCACCCGGCGTAAGTCATACAAAGCCATCGAATTAAAGATTTTGCGATTTTGCGGAACAAGCATACCACAACGGATAAAAGGATGATCCATAAAGAACCTACCCACTAAATCATGTTGATTGCCTAATCCATTCTTTTGAATTCGGTTTGATAGTAATAATAAACGCGCGTTCTCAATACCACCTGTAGCTAAAATAAATATTTTTGCAGCTACCCAAAATTTATTACCAGATAAACAAGCAACTTGTACGCGTTTCACCGTTTGGGCTGCTTCATCTGCCTCAATTTCTACCACGTTGGCGTTCAGTAATGTCGTGATATTAGGAGATTGATTAATTTGATGCCGATATTCATTGGTGAAAATATCGCGTGGGCCAAACTGAAACATACTAGTAGTAACTCGGTCACTTGTGAAATGTGTCCGAGGAGATTGAGTATTTTCCCAAGCCTCGGCTTCATAAGCAAAGGAACCGAGTTTACAGACTGCTTGAGCGCGTTCATAAAAGGGATTCAGATGAGATTTGCTAAAAGGCCAGCCACTATATGGAACCCAATCTCTTTTTTCAAAATCTATTTCGTCTAACGGTACGTGCCTCAGACCAAGTTGATTTTTATTAATTTCAATATTCCAGACATTAGCTAGTCCACCAAATTGACGATGGCGCATATCTTGTAAGGGTGGAAAAGGATCTCCAACAGTTTCGCCTTCACCAAGAGATGCAGTCTCTTGATTAAATTCAATATCACCACTTTCTAGTAAGCAAACTCGAAAATCTTGCCCAATTAATTCTCGTGCAAGTGTAATTCCTGCTGGGCCAGCACCAACTATACAAACTTCGGTATTGATAACTTCATCTATTGGCACTTTGCGGCTATCAATCAACATTAATTTAATTCCTTTTGAATAAATATTTTTTGTCTCACGCAGAAGGATTTGTAGTGATTTAGGGACTTCCAAGAAATAAATTATCCATCTTGTGGGGTGGGCATCTTGCCCGCCCTAAATCTGGGACGGGTGGGGACACCAATCCCACAAGAAAATTTGGGATATTTTTTAATTTGGAAGTCCCTTATCGTTAAAATTTTTGCGATAAAGGACTAGGCATTACAGAGCGAATTGTATTAATGAAATTTTGGGCATAATTCTGCGTTGAAAAATCGAGGGCGCGTTGCCTGGCGGCTATTCCAGCACTTCGGGCAAATTCTTGCTCGTCAAGATAGCGGAGAATTGCGATCGCTAATTGATCCGCATCGCCGTAAGGTGTTAATAGTCCATTCATGCCATCGGTAATAATCTCTGTCGGCCCGCCTGCACTGCCAGCAATTACAGGTTTACCCAGCGCCATCGCCTCAATAATCACAATCCCAAAGGGTTCTTTATCTGAAGCATGAACGAATACATCCATTGCCTGCACCCATTCCGGGATATTACGCTGTAGTCCAGCCATAATTACTTGGTCTTTCAAGCCTAAAGCAGTGATTTCAGCTTTTAAAAAGTCTTCATAATCTGGTTCTAAATCGTGCTTACCGCCAACCACCACACAATGGGCATCGGGATACTTGTGTAAAATTTTGGGCATCGCCTGCACCAATACGTGCATTCCCTTCCATCGTTGCAATCGTCCCACAATTCCAATCAATGGCCCGTGTAAAGGTAAGCCTAGTTTTCGCCGTGCTTCTTCTGGAGTTGGTAAAGCATTAGGCTCAAATCGGTCTAATGCGACACCAGGATAAACCAGAGGTGTTGGTCTGTGGGGCCAAATCTCTGCCTGTGCTTGCTTACCATCTTGGGAAAGGGTGATAATTGCCCGCGCGGGGATTAAAGTAGCGATTCGTACTAACCAAGTTTTATCACTAGGTACTTCTAGTTGATACCACACAGCAGGCAAGCCCGCCAGCATTGCCGCCAAACCTCCCGATATATGCGTGATCCACATCCAATTGACAATTATATCTGCACGTTCGCGGCGTGCGATCGCAGCTATCCGAAAAACAGCGCCAATAAAACGGTGGATTTGGCGTAAACGTCCACTTTCCACAACTCGCGCATCAATACCAAGGGACTTTACTTGTTCGACCATCGGGCCGTTTTCTAAAAATATCACCAGCCACTCGACACCAGCATTACGTCCCTGCTGCACCAAATCCCAAAGCATCATTTCACCGCCGCCTCGTTGCTCGGCCAGTGGCATTACAATAATTACTTTCATAATCTATAAGAGTCCTATTTAAGTTGTAAGATTTATCAGATTCTCGACTTCTTAGAGAAGTCGGGGATCTTTGGGATTGCTATAGTACTTATGTCCTGCCATCGCCATAGCTAAAAATCCCCAAAGAATCATCCCGGCTACGCTCAACATACCGCTACCGATAACTAGCTGTGAAGCGGAACTGATTCCAATGGCACGGGCAGCACTGATAAAGCTATCAAAACGACCTTCACCATAACTGCTAACACTAACAATTAACAAAATTAATCCACCCATATAAAAGATGGCTCCAAACCAGCCAAGGGTGAAAAACATATCTAAAATGCCACTGTCAATTACTACTACTTCAATTTGACCAGTTTTTTCGTTGACTTTCCAGATATTTCCTAAGCCGTTACCTAGACCATTAGAAAGAGCTAAACCAAGGTTTTTGTCGTAACTTCCCGATCTATCTTTAAAGCTGCCATCTTCTTGAAGATTAGAAAAAGTTTCCAAACGGGTTGCTACAACTCCAGCAATTGGCTCGATAGTTGTCAACGGTACAACACAAATTGCCATAACCACAATTATGGTAATTAAGCGCATTTGAATTTTGGCTTTAACTGAACCCATAATCATAATTATTCCAAATAACCAGCCTCCCCAATTAGTACGTGCTTGTGTTAATAGAAAAGATAAATAACCAACAGCTGAAGCCGGAAAAATTAAGTTTCCTGAACTGGTAAATAATAACAGTAACCCAGCCTGCATAACAGAACCAAAGGGGCCGACTGAGTGCAATGTACTCCAGACGCGCATCCCAAAAGGTACAGGATTTCCAGAACTCATGAATAGTTTTGATTGTATCAGCCAGTACCTATCCCACTCAGGAGCTACCACAAATTGATATACGCCATAAGTTCCTAAAATCAATACACACCAGAGAAATGTTCGCTGGATATTCTGACGATAGCTAGGATAATCTCGCCAGTTAATAAATAAGTGAAAAGCGAAGATAATCGGACTAAGCCAATCCATTAATCCGCGTGCTACAGGGATAGGCGGGTTGTAAACCAGACCGATGAGAAAGCCATAAAACACTCCGATAAAAGCCAAAACAAACGGCAAAGCCCCTTCGCGAGAAGCGCGGGGAAAGTGTCGGAAGAATGTTGCTATGGTGACAAAAACTACCAAGTAAGGTGCTATGAGCATTTGACGAGTAGCGTCCCAACCCACTCGATAGTCAACTAAGCGGGTAGCTAAAGGTGTGAGAAACCAAATCCACCAGGTAAAGCTGATATAGAGAATGGGATGCCGCAAATATAAAAATATGCCTACTGCTAAAGCTGTCACCGGGTAAATTAGGCGCAATGCGGCAGTAGCACCAGCAAAATAGCAAACTACAGTTAGTAGTATAAAGCCTGCGATCGCCATCCACCCCTGTAGCGATCGCTCTTCGGGAGAATAGCTTTCTTGTGAAAAACTATTGAAAAGTATCTGTCTAGAATTCATTCAATTTTGGATTTTGGATTTTAGATTTTGGATTACTGGCTCTCTAGAGACAGCAGCCCAAGCGTCTTAATTCCCAGTCTGTAAACTAGAACTAAGAAAAAATTGAATTCATTACGAATTACGAATTACGAATTGTTTATATCCCTGCCAACGTCCACGCCAAGATGCTAATAACTTTTTCCCTGCCAACTGCCCTTGACTAGGTAAAAATCTCAGCCATTGTACTAAGCCCAAACTATCGCATGTACCCACGAATACTGCCCAGAATAAAAATACAATCCGGCGGATAAATGGCAAATGCTCTAATAAAGCTAAGGTTTCATTATGGACTAGATTAATAAAGGCAATTTCATTAAAGTTATTTCGCTGATCTTCGTCAAAACGTTGTGCTGGATAATGATCTACAGCAACGTTAGGATCGTAAATTATCTTCCAACCAGCCCGCTTTAATGTCAGAGTAAACGCCATCTCAAAGTGTACCTGCGCTCCAGTACCGCGCATTCGCTCGTCAAAACGCAGTTGTCCGATTGCTTGGGTACGAAAACTCATGTTTACGCCCTTGAGAATATCGACTTCACGGGGTTCTCCCACTCCCAGATGATGGTTGCCAATGACTCGCCCAAACCATTGCAACTGTCCCACTACTGGGCGGGATTCGTCTTCTAGTTTGCTGCCGTGGTGTACCCAATCACGCCCTCCCAGACCGCCGAGGCGACTATCACAGATAAAGTAAGCGGCGATACGCTCTAACCAATCGGGGTGAGGTGCGGCATCATCATCAGTAATGGAAACAATATCGCCTTCCACTGCTGCTAGTCCGGCGTTGAGGGCTGCTACTACCCCAGGTTCAGTTACTTTTACAGTATGTAGTGGCAAGTTCTCCGTGTTTAGTTGCGCCAGAAATTGCCAAGTTTCTGCATCCGTATCGCGGACAACGACTATCACCTGATCGACTGGTTTAGTTTGCTCCTGTAGCGCCAAAAGGCAGCGTGATAAGTCTTGTGGACGGCGATAAGTTGGTATCAGAACGGTGTTCCGCATTCTTGCTTAACTCCTCGAATAGATCCACATAAGTTTGTGCCATAGTAGTCCAGCTATGTTGTTCTGCCACAGAACGAGCAGCTTGACTCATCTGTTGCATCAGGGCAGAATCGCTTACCAAGGACATCATCGCCACAGCTAAAGCATCGATATCATTTGAGTCGGTTAAGACGATGCCACATTCTGGTGTCACCAACTCTGCACCCCCGGTAGCTGTGGCAGTAATTACTGGTAGTCCTGAAGAAAGTGCTTCTAACAATACGAGGCTACAAGCTTCATATCGGGAAGGAAAAATAAATAAATCTACTGACCGCATAATTTCGGGGATATCACGACGAAATCCGACAAAATGCACGCGATCGCTTAACCCCAAAGAAGCCGCTAGTTGTGGAAAGGGACTACCTTCGATATGACCTACCACCGCCAGATGTAAATCGGGAACTTGCACCAAGGCGTTTAGTACTGTATCTAAATTTTTTCTAGGTGTGCGGATGTCTCCAGCGAACAGCGCTAAGGTGACATTCTCCGGTAAACCTAATTTTTGACGATTGCTTTCACCGGGGGTAAACTCTTCTAAGTCAACGCCATTGACAATTACCTGAATTCGAGAACGCGGTACACCAATGTTGACTAATTCTTGAGCTACCTTTTCCGATACAGCCACCACAACCTGCGCTTTTTGGAAAGCCTGTTTTTCCCAACGGGCATTAAAAGCCGTAAACAGCCATTGGTAGAAACCATATAAATCGTGGCGATCGCGGGAAATATGAACAGGCGATCGCAACCATGAACTGTGGACAAAATGTACAGCATTCACATCAGCCGCAGCCATGCTAATTGCTCCATTGACTTTAACTAAATCAATATCAGAGCGATGTTGACGTAACCAATCTGCACTTTTTTGGGCAAATATGAAATTACGTATAAATTCTGTAGGATAGCCTTTAACTGGAATTTTAATCCAATTAACTTGGTTATTTTGTTCTAGTTCTGGTGCAACTTCACTAGCTAATAATGTCAAGTGATGACCACGACGAATTGCTTCTTGAGCAACCTCATAGTTTACCCGTCCTTGACCATCACCTTTTTTGATTTTATGAGTAACAATACAAAGTTTCATCCAATATATTCCTTAGTAATATAAACTCACATAAAGATGTAAAACAAAATTTGAACATATTTCTATTCTTCTTTATGAGGCTGCACTAAACACTTTTAACTTCTTTCTTTCTTTCTTTCTTTCTTTCTTTGTGTCCTTTGCGTCCTTCGCGGTTCGTTTTTTTCTTGTAATTAAATATGTTATTTAGATACAATTACTCAATTATTTCGCTACTTCCATCAATTTTTTGGCTAAAAAACGCGGAATAAAACTAAGACCAAATGCCGCCAAAGTTCGGACATTAAACTTTTGTTTTTTCAATGTCTTCCAAAAATAAGGACGTGCTGCTGCTATTTGTTCACTTCTTAGCAAACCAATTCCAAAAGTGGTATTAGCTTCTAACCATTTCTGTTGAAAATAAATTCTAAATTCTTGTAGACGAGCATCTTCCATAAAGACTTGATAACAAAACATTTCGCTTTTAGCTTTGCGGAGTTTTGCCTGTACATCTCGACTACCACTGAGCATAGTATCAGTTTGCTCATGGGCACGATATCGCGTCAATCTTTCTGGATAATAGTAAGCCCCATGACCAGATATACAGCATAGATAAGCTAAATATAAATCCCACATACCGCCAACTTCTGAGGGAATACTATCCCAATTCACAAAATTATTGCGAATCACACAAGATGCTGCGGTAGGTATGCTTTTATCTATCAACCCAATTTTATAGAAAGGTTGATGAATTCCTTCTGCTAATTTATCTCGCTTATAACCACGTGTATTTTCTTCAGTTCCAATATCATTAATTATGCCATTAGCATCTATAATATATTGGTCACAAAAAGCGATAATTAAATCAGGATTTGCTTCTAGTGGTAGTACAAGCTTTGCTAAAAAGTCTTCATTCCAGATATCATCGTCATGGAGACTAGCAACATATTTACCTCGCGCCATCTTGAAGCCATGCAGCTGATTAGCTAACATACCCACATTTTGCTGATGTCGCCAAAATCTGATGCGTGAATCACCAAAAGATTCGACAAGTTCTTGAGGATTTTCTAAACTACAATTATCAGAAATAATAATTTCAATATTTTGATAAGTTTGTTTTATAGCACTAGCGATCGCTTGCTTGAGATACTCTGGCCGATTATAGGTGGGGATAACAACGCTGACTAAAGGTTGTTGGTATTCTTGATGCAATGACATATTTTTCTGCCTTGATATTTCATAGATAAAAGATGCACCATTTAATATGTTGATCAAACTAAACTTTATTTAGCTTGAGAAATGCTATATATTTTTTTAGCTTTATCAGGAAATTCAGCTATTGTTTTTGCATAAATTGTTCGGAGATTATTTACATGAGCCGCCATTGTAAATTCCTTCATCAATAAAGCATGACCTTGTTCACCTATGTATCGGCTTTTCTCATGATCTATATACAACTCATGAATAGCATCAGCCAGCTTTTGAATATCATTAGCTGGAACAAGAATACCTGTTTCTCCATCTTGTAAATGTTCTGGAATTCCTCCAACTGCACTAGCAATTACAGGTCGGTAACGGGCATAAGATTCTAGAGTTATAAGACCAGCAGGTTCAGGCCAAACACTAGGAAAGATAACTGCAAAACACTGTTGATAAAGTTTATTTAGTTTGTCAGCGTCACACCAACCATGCCAAGTAATCCGCTTATTCAATCCAAGGGTATTTGCTAACTTTTCTAACCGTGGTCGTTCCCAACCTTCACCTGCAATATCAAGTTGAATTTTTGGGTCTGTATGTATTAAGGTTTTGAGTAACCATTCCAGACCTTTATCAGAAACAATCCGTCCAGCAAATAAAATTCTATGATTTTGATGGACTTCTAAACTCAAAGGTGCTGTTGCTGTTTGTGGTATAGAGATTCCACAGTGTAGAGTTACAGTTTGTTCTGGAGGTACACCATTTTTAATTAACTCTTGCCGGACATATTCGCTATTAGCAATAAAAGTAATTTTTATCTTTTTTAATACATCTAAAAACTGATGAGTGGTTTGCAGTTCTTTAAGGGTTCTTAAGGGTTTACGGCTACCACATTTATCTACTAATTTACCCCAGGTACATCCTAAGTAAGAGAAGTTGCGATCGCAGACTGTCTGTTGCTCTGCTAAATACTTTGTGCCACTAGGACAGTAAAGTGAGTGATTATGAACGCTGAAGATAGTCGGACATTCGCCTGTAAGCTGCAATAGCAAATCTGGACTGTGGATGTGTAGCAGTTTGAACTGGCTTTGATCGATATTTTTCAGTGATTTTAACACGCGATCGCTAATATCAGGTGGTCGATGTTCAAATAGAGAAGCTAAATAAGTTTCAACACCTCCGCTTCCACCGACATTAAAATTGGAGCATTGATAAATCAGGTTTTGGTCAACTATTTTCTGATACATATTTCTGTTATTGTTAAGAATAGAGCATTAATTTTAAACACTTATTTATAAATACAATAAGTATTTATAAACCTGTTTTTTAATACTTAAAAAACTACTGATACATAGTTATAGATTTACGGCTGTAGATATATACAGCCGATAAATATGTTGCAAGTATTTTGGTAATTGGATATTATTTCTAATCCAATGGTCTTACTTCATACTGCATTTGATGATATTTCCAAAGCTTACCTTTGAGTTCCAAGAGTTCTTGATATTTACCTTGCTCTACTATCCGTCCCTGTTCTAAAACTACAACTTTATCTGCCTTAGAAATGGTAGAAAGACGGTGAGCGATCGCAATTACTGTTTTACCTACAGATAGCTTTTCTAAGGAATCTTGAATTAACCTCTCAGATAGCGAATCTAAGGCGCTAGTTGCTTCGTCTAAAATCAAGATTTCTGGGTTCCGCAGTAAAGCGCGCGCGATAGCGATTCGCTGTCTTTGTCCTCCAGATAATCTAACACCTCTATCTCCTAATTGGGTATCAAAACCTTCAGGCATTTCTAAAATAAATTCTAATGCATTGGCTAGTTTAGCTGCTGCTTGAATTTCATCATTAGTCGCTTCTGGAGTACCGTAAGAGATATTCTGCCAAACATTAGTATTGAAGATAAAAGTATCCTGACTGACGACAGCTATTTTGCGACGTAAGGAGTTAATTTCAAACTGGCGTACATCAACTTCATCTATGTAAAGATATCCATCTGTAGCATTATAAAATCGGGGAATTAAATCAGCAAGAGTTGTTTTACCAGCACCAGATGCTCCAACTAATGCCGTCATTTTTCCCTTTTCTATCGTCAGGGTAATATTATGCAGCACTAGATTGTCTTCATCATAGCCAAAATCCACAGAGACTAAATCTATTGACCTTTTTAATCCCTTGAACTGAACTCTGCCATTTTGAAAGTAATATTTTTCATCACTTGACAACAGATTTTTAATGTTGTCTGCTGAACCATGTAAAGTACTGAGATATGCTCTCGTGCCATTAATATCTTGAACAAATGGGATGAAGCGAAATAGCACAAAGAAAAAAGTTAGCAAAGAAGCAACTTGTAGTGTTCCGTTAGTTACAAGGCTAGTGAAGGCCAAAATAATCATTCCGATCAATACTGTAGTCGCTACCCCTTCAGCAATTGGCTTCACAAGTGTCCAGGTAAACACAACTTTTGTTGTCGTACTGATTACTTTGTCGCTAGCTTTATAGTAACGTTGACGCTCAAATTCTTGAGTACCACAGGTGTGAACGGTGCGAATACCATTAATAAATTCTATGGCTGTTGATGTAAAGTTAGCATTGGCAGTTGTCATGCCAAAACTTGATTCTCTGACTCTAGCATTCAGATTTGACAACCCCACACCTAAAAGTGTGAATAGTAATGCGGAAATTACTGTTAGTTGCCACGATATCAAAAACATTGATATTAAGTAGACAAAGGTTGTTAGTCCTCTAGTTACTAAAAATGCTCCGCCACTGAAACCCTGTCTAATCCTTTCAATTTCTGTGGTAATTGTGTTAATTAATTCCCCAGAACGAGTTTTGGCAAAATAACTTAGTGATAAAGATTGTAATTGTTCAAAAATTTGCTTACGTAAGCGATCGGCAAGATGTAATTGAGATAATTCAGTATAGACTTGAGAAAAATAATTGAAGGCAGCACGTAACCAAGTACTCAATAAAATCAGCAAAGATACACGATATAAACGATTAATTGCTGATGTATTAGCTCCTAAAATCCAAATATCAAACCAGCCTATTCCTGTTTGGACAGGTTGAGCATTGGGGCTGGTTAAACTTTGCAAGAAGGAAAGTAAGAAGCCAATACTTACACCTTCAAATGTTGCCGCAAAAATCGAGAATATCAGAGCTAAAATGGCAATTTTGCGAAAGTGTTTAAATTCTCGCAATATCAAATAGTTGTCCTGCCAGAAGCTAGTAGCTTTGAGCAGATTACTGAGTGGTTGTGGAAGATTCAAATTCATGAATTTTATAATAATAGTTTGACAAGGTAGATAGACCGCTATAAATCAATACAGTTCAGACAAGCCAAAAACCCTAATGTAAAAACGCAGTTTATCGCGTCTTGAAAGACCAATTATCTAGAACCGTATTACTTTATAGATGCTACATAAACAATTTTTGTTTGACCCTCAGTGCGGTAGATGAAATTATCAATTACCGCACAGATAAATTACAGTGTTTGGCTATCCAGATGTAACAGATGGGACTGTGGTTCTACTTCCCATGAAGCTGTAATTTCTGGTAGTTTATTTAGCTGTACTGCATCTTCCAAAGTCCAACAACAAGATCCGGTCAAACTCATGTCACCACGCAGAACGTTAAATAACTGGGGCAAATTGTCAAGACCATATTTATGCATCCAACGCCCTAATGGTGTGATGTTGTGCTTTGTAGTTGTGCAAAACTTAATTGCCCGAAAGAGTTTACCCCGTTCTCCAACACGCCACTCACGACAAAAAAGTGATCCTGGTGAATAAACCTGCATTAATACAATCAATCCCAATATGACTGGACTTACTAATAGCAGTAAGACGAAGGCAGCAATCCAATCAATAAGTCGCTGTAATTGTCTCCAGGGTTGGTTAGGCAGTTTCTTGCTAGCGGGTAAGCTGAGAAATATTGGTTTTTGAGCTTCTTCACACGCATCCGCCCAAAACCTGAGCAAAGTTTCACCTAGTTTTGCATCTATGCTTACCAAACTTATCGGAGAATGTTGTAAGCATTCTACTAGCGATCGCTTATTATCTAATGCAGGTAGATATGGTTGTTTAACTCGTCCAAGCGGCTTCACCAACAACTTACCCCGTCGCCACTGGAGTGTACAGTGCCCAGATCGATTAACTTGCTGTTGCTGGGTTACATCATATAAATTTTCTAGGGTTGGAATTATTGAAGTTGCCATAAGTCTTTGGGATTATACAGGAGTGAATTGCTGAGGAGTTATCAAAGGCTATCAATGCCAAAGACCCAAATCCAAATCTTGTTGTAACTCCAAAAAGTTGGAGATAATTGAGGGCAAAATATGTTATTATTTACCACTCAGCCAAGCATATATTGTGCAGAATTCTGCTGCTGTAGAGATGTACAAATTAGACAGATACTAATTAGATATGTAGCAGCCACCGCTACTATTAACATTCATGGGTAAATCATGATTTTCCGGGAACTACTGACAGTAGTAAAGTGTAGAGGGAAATTACCCATAAATTTATATCTATGTTTAATTAGGCTAAGGTGTTCATTGTGTCGATATGCCCAAAACTAGTCTACAGTTGTGTTCTAACCTTTATGGAAGTGCTTTAATCTCTAGAATATAAGACTATGTAGAAATAGCGATCGCTCAAATAAATTCTTTATTTACTCTTTAAAGAGCCAGCGATTTCTCTGAAAACTAATATAGATAGCATAAATATACTTAATTTTTCCTGATTGCAACAAAATGAAATTTTGGTTACAAATACGAAACGCAAAATCCCCGACTTCTCTAAGAAGTCGGGGATTTCTCATCTAGCGATACTAGCTACTTTTCCACAGCTTGACGTAGAGCCAACTGCTGTTGTTTGATATTGGGTACGTAATTAATACTAGAGTTTGATACCCCATTAGCTACAACCCCAATCAAATTTAACTTACTCAGCATGGCTGTCGCTTGAGTAAGCTGACTTCGTGTCACAATACCAATGCTTGCCACCATGACCACGCTACGGCAAGATGATGCAGTCAGCATGGCATCTACTAAGCCCAGAACTGGGGGAGCATCTATCAGAACCAAATCATAGTTTTCCTCAAATGCTGCCATTAATTGCATCATCCGTGGGGAACTCAACAGATTCGCGGGGTCGGCAGGTTTGGGGCCAGCTGTCAAAATATCGATGTAAGCGGAACCTGAGTATTGAAGACTAATTTGGTTGGGTAGAGTTGTATCACTCGCCAATAGAGTTGAAAGTCCCTGTTCATTAGGAAGATTCAGTTGTTCGTGCAAACTGGGATCGCGTAAATTGGCATCAATCAGCAACACCCTTTTATGTAAACGAGCAGCACTCATTGCCAAACCCAGCGCCAAAGCTGATTTACCTTCATCGGCTAAAGCCGAAGTAATCATCAAAGATTTTAAATTAGTAACAGTATTTAAAAGTTCAATGTTTTTGTAAATCAGATCCAGCGATTCCCAACGCGGTGGAGATTGCAATATCTGAATTGTCCAGGGAGCGAGAACTTCTGGCTTGCCAAAAGGTAATTTGATCATTGATTCTTTGGGTTTGGCTGGCGGTAACTTGGGGGTTGTTCCCAATAACGGCATGGCCATTTGCTTCTCTAATTCAGCAGTGGTGTGAACTGCATCATCAGCCGATTCTCGAATAAACGCAGCAATTCCTCCTAACATTAACCCAACTACAGCACCTAATAGTAAATTCTGTTGGAGATTGGGGCCTAATTGTGCGCCTTTTTGCGGATCTTCTACCACTTCCCAATTAAATCCACCCTTGGAAAGTTCTTGCCGTAATTGCTGTTCTGCTCTTAAAAGTTGCTCCAATCTTTCACGACTAAATTGCAACTGTGGTAGCATTCGATTGTAATAAGCTAACAGAGGTGGGAAACGTTTGATTTCAAAACGTAGCTCGTTTTCTTTCTGAGCCAAAGTTTGATCGCGAGCAGTTAAAGCAACTATCGTGGTTTGCGTTTCTACTAACTGACCAGCCAGGCTGAGATCAATTTCACCCATCTGTCCTCGTTCGAGAAGAGAGTCTCCCGAAGTCATTTTACCAGCAGACTTTCCGCCTAAAGTTCTTCCTACCTCTTGTTGCAATAACTCCTTCTGTCCCTGAAGTTGTTCTTTGAGCTTTTGCACATTCGGAGTCTGATCTGTAAAGCGTAAGCGTTCTTGTGATAGTGCCAGTTCGCTTTTTTGGATTTCGTTCAGTAAGCTTTGATAGCGAGTAGACTGACTCAAACGAGAAGCAACTAGAGCATTTTGAGGAGAACGGTTAAGTTGTTCTTCTAAAGATTTTTGGCGTGCTAAAGCTTCCCCATATTGAGAACGAGTTGTTTGTCGTTCTTGGGCAATATTGTTCAAAGCTGTTTCAATCGCTTTGGCTTGCGACTCTGGATCGATTAAGTTTTGATTTCTCCGAAACCTTTGTAAATTTGTCTCAGCTGCGTTTACTTCTTCACTAGCTTTACTTAACTGTTCCCTGATGATTTGCAGACCTTTTTGTAAACGCGAATTCTGTTGTTGTTTGTTATATTCGACATAAACTTGTCGAATTGCGCCCAGAACTTTTTGGGTTTTTTCTGGATCTCCAGCGGTGTATTCAACTTGAAAGATTTTTGTAGCGACATTATCTTCTTTGCTCCTTAATTGAGTTAAGACCAAAGAAGCTTTAATTTCACCTGAAGTTATATCTGGATAATCAGATTGAAGTTTATCAACTGCTTTTTGGATAAGTCCTGAACTTTGCATCAAGTTAAGCTGGGTAGCAGTATCTATGACCACATTAGAGTCAGTAAACTGATTATCTACCCCAGCACCACCTTCAGTTTTACCTTGATAGTTAGGTTCTACTAGCAGCTGCATAGAACTTTTATAAGTAGGCTTGGTCTTTACAGTTACTATGCTGGCAATAGCAACACAACTAATTAATACTGCTAAGAACCACGGGAATCTCCGCACAAATACGGCAAACATTTGTCCGTAACCTGGTTCACTTTCAGAAGCGGGAGTTATCTGAGGATTTAGACTAGTTTGAACCACTTTTATATCCTTGTCTTCGAGATTTACGCTAAGAGATAAAGAAGAAATCAGAATTCAGAAGTCAGAATGTAATCAGTAGATAATTTAAATGGGTCACTGATTGAAAACTAGTAAATTTAACCTATGATTTCGCTAGTTTGGCAAAATTCATGCTAAATTTTGACTACGGAATTCTTTATTAAAGATGCACGCCACAAGCTTGATTAATTATTTGCTCAACCTTACCAAAGAAGGCATTCTCTGAAAAATTTGCTACTGCATGATTACGGATGCGATCGTAATCCCAAGAAATGCCGTTGGCTTCTAGTAATGCAAGTTGGAGAGATTCGGGTGTCTGTCTTTTGAAAAAGACTCCTGTTTCACCTGGAATTTGAGTATCTAATACTCCACCTGCTCCATAAGCGATGACTGGTGTGCCGCTAGCATTAGCCTCTACTGGCACTAATCCGTAGTCTTCTAAGGCTGCGACAATAATAGACTTGGCTTTGGAAAACAAGTCTTTGCGGGTTCTATCACTTACGTGTCCCAAGAACACAATATTTTGTAATGCTTTGGATTTTAACCGTGCTAGTTCTGGCCCATCACCAGATATTAATAGCCGCCACCCTAACCAATTAAAAGCTTCGACTATTATATCAAGTCGCTTATAACTGATCATCCGGGCGGAGGCGAGATAATATTCATCTTTTATATCTGAAAAAACAAATTTACTAGTATCAATCGGATAATTTACCATCATTGCCTTTTTGCCATAGATATTTTCAATCCGGCGGGCAACAACACTAGAGTTAGCAATGTAAAGGTCAGGCTCCTGTGCATATTTCAGGTCTACCTTTCTCATTAATTGAAATACTTGCTCGATTAAAGGAGCAAAATATCTATAGTCTCCGTACTCTCTTAAATAAGTTGCTGTATCCCATAAAAAACGGGTGACATTATGACAAAAACAAATGTGGCGAGCCTTAGGGTTTTTTCGCACTGCTTTGGCAAAGCTGGTGCTACTGCTAATAATTAAATCATAGTCTTGCAGATCCAAGGCACGAAAGGCAGGAAAATATAGAGGAGCCATTGACCTAAAATATTTTGCTGCACCAGGAATTTTTTGCAAGAAGGTTGTATTAACGATGCGATCGCCTAGATCGATAGTTTTTTGGGGATCGTACAAAGATGTGAAAATATCTGCTTCAGGATAGCGTTTACAAAGCAGTTCAAACACACGCTCTGCCCCACCTCGCTGGGTTAAATAATCGTGGACGAGAGCAATTTTCATGAATTTGACCTAAAGTTTCGATCGGGGTTGTTTAAACGCTCCCTAGCAAGTTACTATCAACAACTTTAGTGTCCCGCAGTATAGCTTCCTATCCTCTTAACGAAATTATTGCGACAAATACGTTGGTAGGGGCCTCGGAGATCCCCCCAACCCCCCTTAAAAAGGGGGGCTTTTTGTAATTTTTACCCCCTAAAAAAGGGGGTCGCCGTAGGCGGGGGGATCTTATCCAAAACGTATTAGGGGCGTACAGCTGTAGACCCCTACAGCCAATTCATTTGTGGCAAATGTTTTGAGAACCGATATTATCCAACTGCTACTAAGATTTTTTCTGGAGCGAAATAATTGTTTTGCTCGGCTCGTAGTTGGTCGCAAAGTCTGCCTTCGGGTAATTCTACATCCTCATAAGTGAGGACTTGATCTTTAGAAATATCTCGTTTGAGGCGACACCCTTCAGCTAGACCGATTGGTAGAAGATTTTGCTGTTGGACGATATCGGAATTTTCACATTGTCCGTAGGTCATGTAGTAGCCGATGCCATCTAAGGTTTCTCCTGCTTTCAGATCGATTTTAGCAGTGGTGACAACATCTACTAGCGGGCCTGCTAGTGGAGACATGACGGCATCACCGAAGAGAACAGCACGCGCTACGGACAAGGGAACTTCAAAATGACAGAGGTGATAAGGAGTATAGAAGCTGTAAAGTGGGCCTTCGCCTAATTTGTATAAGTTGAGATAGTGCTGTTGCTTGGGGTCGTCGTGAGTGGCAAATACATATACGCCTGGGCCTGGTTTTGCTCCAACTACATAATCGACAATGCCGCCCAGTTCTTTGAGTTGTTCAACATCATATATATGGGCCATTTCATCGACATAACCGTTGAAGTTATATCCCAGCATTCCCCGTTTGGCAACTTTCATGCCTGTGGCATTGGCAACGATCGCTTGCTCAAAGGAAATTTTGGTTCCGTCAGCAAAGCTAGCCACCATGTGGGGCTTTTGACCCCAACGTTTAGCAAATCCTTCCTGGGTGGTGGGATTGCGATAGGGGTCTTGGAGTCCTTTAATGTTACCGCATAATAAGGGAGTTAAACCAATGCTTTTGACAAAGCGGTAAAGGTTCATTTGTACCCCTGGCTGATCGCCATCACAAGCGCTGAGAATGACGCCTGCTTTATCGGCATACACTTTCAGGATGGGGCCAATAGTGCCATCGAGTTCGGCATTCATCATAATCACATGTTTGCGGTGGGCGATCGCTTCCATAACGATGTGAGCGCCAAATTCCACTGCACCTGTGACTTCGATTAATGCATCGATGCCTTCAGCCCGACACAGTAACTTTGCGTCTTCTGTGACTGCATACTTACCGTTAGCGATCGCATCTTCTAATTCGCTGACAGTTGCAACAACTTGAATATCTTCAATTCCTGCTTCCGAATAAGCTTGTTTAGCTGCATCAATCTGGCGATTGGAGATAGCAACTAACTCCATTCCTGGCACTGAATTGACAATTTGGTTGGCAATTCCTCGACCCATGAAACCAGCACCAATCATTCCCACCTTGATAGGATTTCCTGCTGCTGCACGGGCTTGTAAGGCGCGATCGATAATAATCATGAACTAAACTCCTTTTTAGAACTGTTTGTTGTGTTACAAATTCTCGATAATTTTGCACTTAATAATTTATTACAGCTAAATATTAAGTACATTTTGTGTTAGCGACATCTTAAACCAAGTGACTAGAAGTCGTAGCTACACAGCCAAAACCCACCTCCGTGGGTTTAAAACCCTTAATTTTTCCTTAGTCCACGCAGGCGGACGAAAGTTTGTATAGCCGCGATTTCTAATCGCCAGGGCTAGAAGTCATGGCTACACAGGCAAAACCCCCCACGGAGGTGGGTTTTAAACCCTTAATTTTCCTTAGTCCACGGAGGTGGACTTTGTTTGTATAGCCGCGATTTCTAATCGCCAGGGCTAAATGCTGACCAGTTGTTTGCTAGATGTCTGTTTTTTCTGGCTATGATTTTCGATAATTTGCTCCACAGCATTTCTGTAAGCTTGGGCAAACTTTTCTTTGGTATGATTTGCTCTTGCGTATTCCCATGCTTTCATAGACATCAGCTTGAGGTCTTCAGCAGGTAAATTGGAAATACTTCTAACTTTCGCCTGAATCTCTTCAAGGGAAAGGTTATCAAATATCACACCAAAATCATGAACATCAACACCAGATTCGTAGCTTAAAATCGGAATTAACCCGGCTTGTAAGCTGGTAATTACTGCACCTGCCTGTCCCTCAGAAACAGAAGGATAAACAAGTCCCAAACAATTATTTGTAATCTTTAAAAAGTCAGGGCTGCTAACATCAATCCAACCATAAGTATGAATGTTAGGTGTTTCGTATAGTTCTTTATAGAAAGCTCGCTCAAACTCTTTGTCATTACTTACCGGGCCGCAAACTGTTAAATGGTATTCCGGCATTTGGGCAAAGGCATCTAAAACCAAGTCTAATCCTTTGAGAACTAAAGCGCTACCACCAAACCAGAGAAAATTCTTTCTTACCACTTCAAAGTCTTTCTCCTCAGGAGAAGGATAAACAAGTGATGAAGAAATGGGAATACGATACATTGGTTTGTTCGCATATTTGAATGTATCAACTGTAAAATTGTTGCCTAATACAGTAGCGTAATCGGCATACTCAATTCCTAAGTTGGGCGTTTCAAATCGCTGTGGACGTAAGGTAATTCCTCGGCGCTGTTGGAGTTCTAGAAGTCTGTTGCATTCTGCTGCATTGCGAAAAATCATATTAGCAATGTCAACGTGAAAAATTTTAATGCAATCTTTATTAAGTTTTGGCGCAAGCGCTTCTAGACGATGACGGATATCAATGAAAAATGCGTAGTCTTTTTGAGGAACAAATTTATCATTGTGGAACTGGATAACATCAACGTTATAACCCAGGTCTAAAAAAGTTTGGGCGATTAGTAGACATTCCCAGTTCCAACTCTGGTCATTGGGGATAGGCTGACCTGGTTTAATGAGAAATGGTTCAATCCGATAAGAAAGAAGTACATTTCCTTTAGAAGGCTGTTTAGGCTTTAGAGAAACAACCTGTAAAGTCTTAGCGTAATTGATGCGAGCTTGAATTTTATTGGAGACAAAAGAGATAGTATTTTCAACACGAGATAGAATATTTTTTGGCATTTTTCTACCCAAATTAATGATTTTTTACCTCACTTAGAGGTGCAGATAAAGAGTTTAAATTTATCTGGAAACTGTACCACCAACAGTCATCATTCTCAACAAAGGCCAATTTAAATCTTTCTCAGAGATTTCAGTAACATCTAGAGGCCAATCAATGTTAAAGAATGGGTCGTCATAGCGTAAACCTCTTTCATATCCAGGAGTATAAAATTCACCTACTTGATATACTACTTCCGTCTCATCTGTCAGTGCTTGATAGCCATGAGCAAACATTTCTGGAACATACAAAGCACGGCGATTTTCTGGGGTTAGCTCTACACCAATGTGTGATAAAAAGCTAGGAGATTCTGGACGCATATCAATAATTACGTCATAAATTGCACCTTTAGTACAACGAATTAATTTTGTTTCTGCTGCTGGCAGAATTTGATAATGCATTCCTCGAATAGTGCCTTTTTTGTAGTTAAAAGACAGGTTACATTGAGCAACTGTTGGCTTTAATCCGTGTGCTTCAAATTCTTGAGCGCAAAAAGACCGAGCGAAAAAACCACGGTGGTCTGGCTTTTCTTCTAAATCAATAATGAATGCGTCTTTGAGTGCGGTTTCGGTGAAAATCATGTGATTCCTTTGAGATGAATGTTGAGGACAGAAAGTACTTGCTAACTACTTAGTTTTGCAGCTGCTTTCGGTGCATTACGCTATTGCTAATGAAAGGGTATTAAGTCGAGACTTTAACTGCATCTGATGCAGAACGTAACTCCGCTCTGGGATAAGTATCATCCCAATATTGGGTGCAGAGGTCTGGTCTTTCAGGAGGGTTAGCGGTGTAACAAAAGAATAGCGCTGAACGGTCTTCTGTGCGGACTGTACCGTGATGCAAAGCATTTTTCGTATCTACAATAATGACGGTACCGGCTGGGCCTGGGCAGGATTTCCAAGCTGATTTGGGGATAACTGGTTTTACTTCTTCATCATCGATGCCCATATAGCCTGACTTCCAAAGTTTGTAGAAAAGCTGAATATAATTCCAACTAAAGAAGGGAGTTAAAGAACGGGGAATGTATTGAAAAGGCCCAGTTTTTTCTTCTACATCACTCAAGTAAATGAAGATTTTGATAATGCGACGGTCTTCGGCATCGCTATGCCATAGTAATGTACCAAACTGATGTTTGCTCTTGAAATCTTTGCGTAAATGTACACCATGAAAAGCAATAGGAAGACCAATATAATTTTCGATTATATTGAGTAGCCTTTTCTCCATTCCCCAGGCATAAAATTCTGGTAAACCTGTAACTGTGGAAATTTGTGGTAACTTTTCATCTAGATGGTCGTTGTTGGGATTGTCCATCTGAGACAATTGATGGTAAGCAGCTTTGAGTAGTTCTGAGCTAGAATTTAACCCTAAATCTGCCAGAGTTGTGACGCAAACGCCATCTTTTTTGAGAGCATTAAGGATTTTGCGATCGCGCCCTTCCAATGCTGGCAGATTTTTGCTATGCTTCCAACGTGCTAGATAATATTCCAAGTCAGAAGATAGTGTAGATATTTTGCGTTTAATTACACTAAACATGGTGTCAATTCCTTCTATTTTTGATGTAAATTTATCAGTAGATTATGGCTTATAGCTTTGTACTTCTTGAGTAGATATTTCACCTGATTCTGCTAAACTAAATTCTTTAGAAATCATCACGTCAAAAGCACACAAACTGACTAAAGCCAAAAATGGAACTACTGTCTTAATTGCTGACATAGGCCATCTTCTTAAAGCACCCAAGAAAACTTTCAAGTTGACTTCTTTACCGTTTTGCAACAGCATCCGCCGACAAAACTGCTTAGAATATCCACTCTGCTCCAATTTCAAAATCACTTCGGGGATGTGTTTGTATTGCATTAACAGCGCAGATTTTGGCTCTTTCTGCCAATAACTCACACCAACAACACATTCTAAATAAGTCTCTTTCGTGACAATTACACGACCATTGGCAGCACAATAACCGGCTAAATATGCTAAAGATATCCAGTTATTTTCAGCATCTTGCCAATTTTGGAGAGCGCGTTTTACTAAATCAGTGCGATAGATTGTAGCAGTCAGAAAAATTACTGCACCGACACTTTTTGAGAAACAATGCTCAAATATAGCTTTACCATCACCCTCACTTTCTTCACTATCTATATCAAACCAGCGATTACCAACAATTGTGGGTGGATGAACTGGTTCACCAGTGATTTGGTTGCGACCGGAAAAGTTGAGAAATAATAATGATAAATCTTCATATTGCTTGAGCTTGCTAATTACATAAGCAACGGCTCTATCTTGAATTGGATCATCATCACCAATTGTCCAAACATATTTTGTTGTTGTAGAATTTAGGCAATACATGATATTTTTGACAACACCTAAATTCTTAGAATTTTTATTTGATTTAAATGTAATATTACTAAGTGTTATTTGCCATTTTTTAATTACTTCTTGAGTATTATCTGTGGAACAATTATCAGAAACTAAAATTTCACAATCATCTTCAAAACCTTTGATAGTTTGAGCTAGCCAGGCTAACTGTTTATCAAGTAACTCAGCACGATTATAAGTGGGTATAGCAATGGTCAGTAATTTAGGCATGGTAAGAAATAGTAGTTAATAAAATTGATATATAAGTGGTTATCGCCAAAAACTATTGTTAACAGTAACTTGGCAATTAGCACACGAAGCTATAGGCTATTCTCTAGTTGTTTAGGTGGAAAAAGAATTGCCCAAGCTGATATACTTAAAAAACTTAGGTAAGGAATAAATATCTTGATTGTCAAGAAAGGCCAACGTTTTAAAGCACCTAATAAGATTTTTAAGTCAGTTTTTTGTTGGAAATTCTGCCAAATCATTTTCTGACAAAACTTATGAGGATACCCTACCTTTAGTAGTTTTATATAAACTTCAGGTATGAAGGCATATCGCATTCTAAAGTTCCATGTTGGATCGAGATCCAAAAGACTAGCACCCATAGTACATTCTAAATAAGTGTCTTTAGTGATAATGACACTTCCATGAGCAGCACAAAATGCAGTCCAATATGCTTGAGATGCCCAATTACTAGTAGCAGATGGCCACTTTTGTAAAGCTTGTTGCACTAAATCTGTGCGATAAATCGCTGCTGATATAAAAAGTACACCACCAAAGTTTTCGTTAAGATAACTTTGAAATACAGTTTTACCATCAACTCTTAGTTCGTCGCGATCGCTATTCAACCAGCGTTCTACAACAAGTTGACCCGTTCGTTTTTGACGACCGGAGAAATTTAAAAACATCAGTGCTAAATCTGAATGTTTTTTTAGTGTTGTTAACACATACTCTAGGGTTCTTTCCTGAATTGGATCGTCATCACCAATTGTCCAGATATACTCACTAGTTGGTGCTTTTAAACAACAGGCAATATTACCCATTACGCCAAGATTTTCGCTATTTCTGCTTGACGTAAATTTTACATTACTAAGAATTATCTGCCATTTTTTAATTATTTCTTGAGTATTGTCTGTAGAGCAATTATCAGAAATAAAGATTTCACAGTCAGACTCAAAGCCTTTAATAGATTTGGCTAACCAAGTAAGTTGTTTATCTAAAAGCTGGGCGCGATTGAATGTTGGAATGGCAATGGTCAGCAATTTATTCATATTAAGCTCAACTCTGTAGTGAAGAAGAACCAGTATTAACAGCAGCGTAGGTAATTAAAAAGCTGCTTTCTAATTTATTTCTTTGCGATTTGACGACATAATTTTTATAAGAGATGCGCCTTTTAATTACTCAAAAAAGTTAAATTATTAGTAATAAGAGGCGTTTTTACTTCTCTTTAGTAATTACGACGCTATTAAAAGCCTATCCGGAATAGGACAGGGATAAATTTTTACTTCAGGAATTGGTACTACAAACTGTCCACCCCATTCACCAATGAATGCCACTTGTTCCATAATTTCTTCCTTGAGATTCCAAGGTAAAATTAGGACATAATCTGGTTTGGTTTCACGGATTTTATCTGGTTCAAAGATAGGAATATGAGTTCCAGGTAAAAATAAGCCCTGTTTATAAGGGTTGGAATCTACTGTGTAATCAATAAAATCTTTCCCAATTCCACAGTAATTCAGCAATGTATTGCCTTTAGCTGGTGCGCCATAACCAGCGATTGATTTACTTTCTGCTTTAGCCTTTAAGAGAAAATTTAATAGCTTATGCTTTGTTTCTTGAACTTTTTCTCCAAATGTAATGTAAGTCTCTATACGATGCAGTCCAGCAGCAATTTCCTTAGCTTTCAAATGGCTAACTCGGTTATTAATACTGATATGATCGGCGGAGTCATGTTTGGCATAAATTCTTAGTGAACCGCCATGAGTTGATAATTCTTCTACGTCAAAAAGTTGCAAATTGTGTGCTGCAAAAATTTTCTCAATAGTCAGGAATGAGAAATAAGAGAAATGCTCATGATAAATCGTATCAAACTGATTTTTTTGAATGAGTTGTAAGATGTGAGGAAACT
Organism: Nostoc sp.; assembly: GCF_036916655.1. Taxonomy (GTDB): domain Bacteria; phylum Cyanobacteriota; class Cyanobacteriia; order Cyanobacteriales; family Nostocaceae; genus Nostoc. Next base: position 20,362 of record NZ_JBALFY010000100.1, on the reverse strand, counting down.
CCATCGTCAAAATACCATTGGGTTTGAGGATGAGTTTCATCCCAGCAATGAAATCGTTTAAATCCGGTACATGAGCTAAAACATTATTACCAATCAAAAGGTCAGCTAGTTTTCCTTGTATCACGAGTTCTTTGGCTGTTTCGACTCCAAAAAACTTGTTGATACTAGGAATACCTCTTTCTTCAGCAACCTTGGCAATATTTGCTGCTGGTTCTATGCCTAAAACGGGGATTCCCTTCTCTAAAAAATATTGCAGTAAGTAGCCGTCGTTACTGGCAATTTCAATAACTTGATTATGATGATTAAAGTTTAACTTTTCTACCATCATGTCGGTGTAAGCTTTAGCATGTTTTAGCCAACTTACCGAGTAGGAAGAAAAATAAGCATAGTCGCTGAAAATGTGATCTGGAGTTTCAAATTGTTCTAATTGAACTAAGAGAGTGTCTTCAGAAACATAAGCATGGAGAGGATAAAACTTTTCAGCATTATTTAGCTGTTCTGCTCTAAGATAAGCATTGGCTAAAGGTGACATTCCTAGATCAATAAAGGTTTGATGCAGAGGTTGACCACTAAAACGACATTTTGCGATCGCCATAATTTTCAAGTCACTGATTGCAAATAATTGGATAGATGAAATAGGTCTGAAAAACCTTTTTATACTGCTATTAGTGTGTATATTTTACTCTCGTGGTTTCGCGATTTATACCTGATTTCTAAAACAGGAATTACGACTATTCACTACCATTAAATTATTTATCTACACACTAATAGCTAACTCTAGCTACTTTTTATTCCAGAAGAAATCTTTGTCAATTTGCTCTGTACGAATCAGATACTCTAGCTGTTTTAAGCGAGTAAATCCTCTAAACAAGAAAGTATCTTCAGCCATGTGTATTTGGCTAAATAAATCAAATAGCTGCTGGGCACCAAGTCGGGCATTCCAGTCACACTTAAATCCGGGTAGGATTGTGTTGATTTTCTCGAAGGATACGCGATAACTGCGGTTATCTGCGCCGTTGTCACCGAAAGACAATTTACAATCGGGGAAAATATCTGCAATAATTTCTGCGATTTCTTTAACGCGATAGTTATTTGCTGTATCTCCCACATTGAAGATTTGGTTATGTACAATGTCGCGTGGTGCTTCTAAGGTGCAGACTATGGCTTTGCAAATATCCAGTGCGTGGACTAATGGCCGCCAAGGTGTGCCATCGCTAATCATTTTGATTTCTTTGCTAGTCCATGCCAAGCCAGCTAAGTTGTTTAAAACAATATCAAAACGCATTCTGGGAGAAGCACCAAAGGCTGTAGCATTCCGCATAAAGGTGGGAGAGAAGTCATCGTCAGCCAGTGGTCTGACATCTCTTTCTACGAGAGTTTTGCATTCTGCGTAGGCTGTTTGAGGATTAATTGCAGATTCTTCTGTGACATCACCTGCGGTAGCAACACCGTAGACGCTGCACGAAGACATATATATGAAGCGACGCACACCCATAGCCTTAGCCAGACTAGCCAGACGGACTGAACCGACATGATTAATTTCGTAGGTAATATTTGGTGCCAATTGTCCGGCTGGGTCGTTGGAGAGTTCCGCCATGTGGACTATTGCTTCAATACCTTCCAAATCATCAGGGGTAATGTTGCGAATATCTTTGTTGAGGGTTTTGGGTGTCACGCCACTAGCGTTGTACAACCAACCAACTTTATAGAAGCCGGTATCTAGACCAATAACTTCATGTCCTCGTTCAATTAACAGAGGTGGTAATAACGAACCTAAATAGCCTTCTGTGCCAGTTACTAATATTTTCATTGTGGTTAATGCCTTTGTATTGATGAGTTAAATTCTTCGTTTAGCAGGGACGCACAGATATTCGCCCTATAGGGTGTTGCATCTAAGAGGGAACCGCTATATTTTTCGTTTGTATGCAATAACTCGACCTCACTTCCATTCCTCTCTCCTAAAAGGAGAGAGGTTTTGAATCTTACTCCCATTCCCTTGTAGGGAAGGGGTTGGGGGTTAGGTCATTGGACTAAAACCAAAAGCGCTATATATCGGCTAACATTCATTACATAGTTTGCCGACTAACCCATTGGGTAGCAGCGCTCTATAGCGGTTCTTAATTGATGCACTACACTTTTTATCTTGTCGGATGGGTATCTTACCCGTCCCTTGTATTTCCTGGCAGATAAAGAAAAGATGCCCACAATACAAGATTCATCCCTTAATTCAACAGTCCCGGAAATAATAACGATGTTATCTATGCAGTTACCACACTATTTAGATGGGAAAGTTGCGGAATTTCTGCCACAAGGGCTTTGCCAATTTCTAGAGAAGATGTGGCAGCCGGAGAAGGAGCATTGCAAACATGAATGGAGTTTTGACCAGAAACAATCAAAAAGTCGTCTACAAGCTTGCCATCGTTCATTAAGGCTTGAGCGCGAACACCTGCATGGGTGGGAACTAAGTCTTCTGCTTGAACTTCGGGAATTAGTTTTTGCAAACTTCTGGTGAAGGCTGCCTTACTAAAGGAACGAATGATTTCTTGGATGCCTTCATCAGCGTGTTTGGCTGCCAACTTCCAAAAACCTGGATAGGTGATAACTTCCAGAAAATCCCGTAAGTCAAAGTCGGTTTTTTTGTAACCTTCGCGTTTGAGGGATAGAACCGCGTTTGGCCCTGCATGGACGCTACCATCAATCATCCGGGTAAAGTGGACGCCCAAGAAGGGAAAATCTGGATTGGGAACTGGGTAGATTAGTGTTTTAACCAGATAGCGTTTTTCTGGGGTGAGTTCGTAATATTCTCCCCGGAATGGGACAATTTTGGCTTGGGGCTCAACTTGACCTAGTTTTGCGGTGCGATCGCTATGCAATCCAGTACAATTAATTACAAAGTGGGTTTCAAAGTTACCTTTGTTTGTTTGCAATACCTGATTTTTACCACTTGGAGAGATTTTCAGGACTTTTGTATTGAGGTGTAAATCCCCACCCTGCTGTTCAATTAGCTGGGCATATTTCAAACAAACTTGCTTGTAATTAACAATGCCAGTTGAGGATACCCGAATTCCACCGACACATCTTACGTGAGGTTCAATTTGCTTGACTTCTTCGGGGCTGATTCTCTGAACTTCTATGCCATTATCTAAGCCGCGTTTGTAGAGATTTTCTAAGCGTGGTAGCTCTTGTTCTTCAGTTGCGACAATCACTTTCCCACAAACTTCATGGTCAATTCCATGCTCTTGGCAAAATTCTACCATTGAGCGAGAACCATCACGACAAAATTTAGCTTTGAAACTTCCTGGTTTGTAGTAAATACCAGAATGAATTACTCCGCTATTATTGCCTGTTTGGTGAAATGCCCATTGACTCTCTTTTTCTAGTACTAAAATCCGGGCATTGGGATAGCGTTTTCCTAAAGCCAACGCTGTCGAGAGTCCAACTATTCCCCCACCGATAATCGCAAAATCATACATTAGTATTATCGCACTTCAAATTACAGTAAATCTATAAAGTTATTTGGGATTGGGTACTGGGTACTGGGTAAGAAAATATAAGTAAGATTTGGTTTGGATGTGAATCTTCATTCAAATCTTCCCAATCCCTAGTCCCCAGTCCCCAGTCTCCTTACCATACCTTCCAAGGAGCCTGATTGTTTTTCCACAGCCCTTCGAGATAGTTTTTATCGCGTAAGGTGTCCATTGGTTGCCAAAATCCATCATGTCTAAAAGCAGATAGCTGTTCCATATCAGCTAGCTTTTCTAATGGCTCTTGCTCCCACACTGTAGAGTCATCAGCAATTAAGTTGATTACTTCTGGTTCTAACACAAAATAACCGCCATTAATCCAAGCTCCATCACCTTCAGGCTTTTCCCGAAAGCTGGTGATTTTGGTTTGCTCATATCCTAAAGAAATAGCACCAAAACGTCCGGCTGGTTGAACGGCTGTGAGTGTTCCTAAGCTTTTTTGCTGTTTGTGAAAGTTAACTAGCTCTGTGATATTAATATTACTTACACCATCACCATAAGTAAAGCAAAAAGTCTCATTACCAAGATGTTCGCTGATTCGCTTTAAGCGTCCGCCTGTCATGGTATTATCACCCGTATTTACTAAAGTGACGCGCCAGGGTTCCGCATAACCAGAATGCACATTCATCTGGTTAAAGCGCATGTCAAAGGTAACATCTGACATGTGTAAAAAGTAGTTAGCAAAATACTCTTTAATGACGTAACCTTTGTAACCACAACAAATGATGAAGTCATTAATGCCGTGGGCTGAGTAAGTTTTCATGATGTGCCAGAGAATTGGCTTACCACCAATTTCAACCATCGGCTTAGGTCTGATACTAGTTTCTTCACTGAGGCGTGTACCAAGACCTCCAGCCAAAATCACCGCTTTCATGCAATTACCTCGGAGATTTGTAGGGATATTATTATTTGACCGTGCCAATTTCAGATTTTGGATTTTGGATTAAAAGAGTTTTTTGGTACATACCCCGTTCTGAAAGTGGGTGTAATAAATCTACTCTGACGCTGGTGACGTTCAATGACTAATCCCAAACCGCAAACCTAAAATCTAAAATTGGTTAACTTTATCGAAATGAAGAGGATGCACTTAGATGGAGGAAAATTGATTTCTGATTTCTTTTTCTCCGTCAATAATCTAACTGTAATTTCCGGCAAAATTATAAAGGAAAGATAAATTAAAATCTTTTCTATATAAAAGCTGTATGAATATCTATAGACATGAAAATAAACTACTTAATTAATTGAATAAAAATATTACCAATAAAATAACGTGAGTTCGATGAACCTCTCCCTCCCAGCCTCCCTCTCCGAAACGGAAAGGGAGGAGCAAGAAAAATTCCGCTTTTTGCTCCCCTCTCCGACACGGAGAGGGGCTGGGGGAGAGGTCAAATCAGACTTGTCGAACTCACGTCAAAATAACTAGGATTAGCACCAGCTAACCCTAGTAAGGATTGATTTTTTCAATCAAAACCACAATATGCAGGTAACAAAAACTACTTATTTCTAGTTAGTTTTGTCCCCATTATTTGCTCCTTGGAATAAAGGATCGCATTTATTTTCTACGACTACGCATAAGTTACTGAGTGCTTGCTGATAGTTATCCATGTCATTTTGCTCAAGAAAGATTTTGGCAGATGCCTGTATATCTTCGACAGCTTTCGTCTGGTTTTGGCTAGATTCACTACCGCCATATTGTGCTAGTTCATACCGAACCATACCTCGTTTGAGATATGCTTTTGCTAGTTTGGGGCTGAGGATTAATGCTTGGTTAAAGTCAGCGATCGCTTGATGATATTCTTGCTCATAGTTGGTGCTATATTGAGCAACTTGATAGTAGACAGCACCCCGCTGAAAGTAAGCTTCGGCTTTGGATAGATTAAGTTTGATGGCGTGAGTAAAATCTCCGATCGCTTTTCTGTAAACTTGTTGAGATTCACCGCTATATTTAGCCATTTGGGCGCGGACAATTCCCCGTCTGATATAAGCTTCGATTTCATTCTTATCCAGACCAATAGCCTGATTATAGTCAGCGATCGCTAGTTTATACTCATGATCGGGATCGTTGCTATACTCGGCAAGCATATAACGGGCATTGCCCCGATTTACCAGAGCTTTGATTTGATTGGGATTGATTTGGAGAGCTTGGCTATAATCTGTAACTGCCCCTTCATAGTCTTTCAGGTTATAGCGAGCATTACCGCGATTTACAATTGCTCTGGCATGTGTAGGTTCTTGTTCAATCGCTTCGGTAAAGCTGACAATTGCTTTGTCATAGTCTCGTTCTTTGTAAGCAATATAACCTTGCTGATAAGAATCAGCAAAGCTGAGTTTATTATTTGGCTTGAGAGACTTGATGGTTTGTTGGGTGTAGGCATTTTGGGAAACCAACGGCTGAGTAAATTTAATCATTAAGTCCGCATATCCCAATAAACCAAAACCCAGCAAGCAGAAAAGAACCGGATACAATTTTGACTTCTTGGAAGGTTTATAAGATGAACCACTAGGGGTAATTATTGGCTGCCAGTAATTTAGCTGCGGTGACATCCCACGCTGCGGAAAATGCGGTGTCTGATTGTAGCGCTTTCTTGGCTTGATTCGCGGTTGGAGATGTTCTCTAGCTTCTATAGCCCGATGTGATGGAAAGGGGTCGCGTCCACCTAAGCGCACAGTACGTTCACACCACGGACAGCTACGCATGTGGTTGTTGTAGCGATGCTGGGGATTTGTCGTGCAGGTAATCAGGGAATCTTCGGCTTCTGCGATGGCTGAGAGCCAAGTTTGGGCACTGGGGCGCAGTTGGGGGTTGTTGTGACCGTCTTCAAAACAACGGATAAATAATTCTTGTAAGCTGGGATGAAGAATTTCCCAAGGGGGTGCAATGGGTGTTGGCAGGTAAGGTACGTAACGCTTTTCGCTGTAAGTGAAATGACCCGATGCAATGCGTGCTTCGTAGGGTGGTGGCTCAATCGCGCCTTGAAATATCCCCGAAAATGGGTGAGTGCCTTCCATTAAGAGTTGAAAGACTAGCACCGATAACCCAAATAAATCGTGAGAGATTTCGCGATCGTGTTGAGCAAAAGTTTTATTCTGTAGTTCTGGTGGAGTAAACTCTGGTTTACCCACCGGACAGCGATAAACAACATTATTGTTTGGATCTGGTACTTGGAAAGAGTCTGTGTCTATCAAAGTCACCAGTGCGGTGTCACTGACGAGAATATTGGACTCGTTCACATCACCAATACAATATCCACTAGCGTGCAAAGCTGCAAAAGCCGCCGCTAGGTTACGCGCCGTGCGGAGCAGGTACTGATAGTTGAATAGGGGGCAATGTTGGCGACGGGTTCTGGGGTTGTAAAAGTCGATGATTGGACGCATCCCTTGAATGCGTGGCATCAAAAACCCCAGGATGCTATTTTTGCCATCTGCCGCCCGTAATAAATCCTCTGGCCAAGCGATAGAGATATGCCCCAAACTAGCCGTAGGATTTTCTGGCGGATTGGCTAGCATCGCCTGGAGTTTATCAGCATGGGCAGTGGTTGGCTTGTGGTAAATCTTCGCCACCAAGTTGTTATCGGATGGCACTGTGTAAACACAAGCTTCACCGCCACGCCCCAAACTAACATTGAGGCTGAGGATTTCTTTTCTAGGGGAACAACGTAGTACCTGCATAATGAAATTACCGCTAACGGGAGTTATTTAAGATGAGAAACCTGTAAATTTATTGCTTATAAGTCGTTGAATGCGGCTATAATGAGTGTCAAATCATCGTCGGTGCGTTGCGTAATCCGCTCTGAGCGTAAAAATTTTACCAATTGCTCCTTAGCTAATATCTTATCCTCGGTATTGGCGACAAATTCAAACAGGGGAAAAAAGAACGGTTTGTGAGGTTCGCCAACAACCATATTCAAAGCCAACATTTGTAGTCCGTCGGTAATGATACCAACATTTACTATGTCTGTGCGCCATAATCTCATCTGCGCTGTATCTAAGGCATTGGGCGATGTTAAAAAAGTGGTTTGGTTGATATATTCACCGCTATCAGGCATAGTCAGTGCCAACAGATTGCCCAGACGATCTTTTGCTACTGCCAAACCATCACCTATCTGGGCCACAGCGACAACTTCTGGTGTGGCAACCGTCATAATTAAAGTAGTTGCTAAATCTTGAGGCTGTTTGTCTGAAGTAGCTGCCTCAGCTTCTACAGCTTTTTTAGCAGCTAGTATGGCATCATTTAAAAGCGATCGCACGTAGACATCATCACTCAAACTTTTTCGGTTCAGCCCTTTTGTGGAAATGTTTTCTATTGCTGTCTCTACAGCAATCATTGCTCCCACTTTTCCCAGGCTAGCAGAACCCGCGCCATCTGCTGCCGCCGCCACTAAAACGTTATCTGACAATATCTGCCAATGATGAGCATCCTGACATAATTGATTGTTTTTTAAGTGACTTGTACCACATACAGACGCAGCAACAATCCGCCATTGAGTAACCTGTTTTGATATGTTCATAGATTTTTTTCCAGCAGCCGGCTGTGTAAACACCAAGCTGCAATTTTAATTAAACAGTCCCCCAACCAATCGGCGGTAGCGCTACCTGTTCGTCTACCTGAGAATGAGAAACAGCTGACATACTAGTTGACAGCCAGACAAACATCTCGATAAAGTTCAGCCCTTTCAGCTTCAGGGGAGTACGTACAGCTATTTGATTTAAACGGGTCATATTCGCATTTTCTACACCTACCGTAAAAAATGCTACGCGCTTATTCGCTTCATCTCCCTGTAAGCGCTGGGATGCCTGCTCTACAATCTGTTCTAACTCGCCTTGCGGTTCTCCATCGGTAATCATAAACACCCAAGGACGATAGTAAGCAATGCCATTGGCACGATACTGAGATTTCCGTTCTTGAATGATGTCCAAAGCTTTATGAATTCCCGCACCCATTGTAGTCAAGCCTTGTGCTGTCAAAATAGGCGGATTGAATTGATCGGCAGTCACAAAGTCTTGTACTACATTGATATTACTATCGAAAGTGACGATCGCCACTTCTACCCGTCTTGCAGCTAAGGAATTTTTGACTAATTCATCCTTTAAGCTGAGTAAACCTTGATTTAAAGCCTCAATCGGATCTCCTTGCATCGATCCAGATGTGTCTAATAGAAGTACACAAGGACAACGTGGCTCTGGGTTCTCAGCAAATTCTACTACTTCATCAAGTCTTAATGTATCATGCATAACTTTTTGTGTTATGTTAAAGTTCAAAGCTTTATTTCCCTTTGCTCGAGAGTATGTAATTTCAGCTAGCCGCTTCCGCGACTATAGAATATAGTATCTAGTGGTAGATGCTCTAATCTTTATTAAACAAATTATTTTCATGAAGTTGTCTATATATTTAAGAAGAACTGGAGTAGATTTTAGTTTAGCAAAAAATAGTTTATCAAAATCTAGCATTACCTGTTGTAATGTATTTACCAAAAATTTATATCCCTTAAACCTACAGTACAATAAATACGTAAACTTTCCTAGATAACTTTTTAAAGATTTTATGTAGAAGAACTGTTCCTTAAGAGAAAAGTAATTAACCATAATTAAGCTCGTTAACTCTAGAAGTATACCAGTGTAACTGTACTAACTTGGAATCAAATTTGCTTGTTTTTCTGAGTAGGCATAAATAAACGTCATTATTTAAGGTCTTCACCCAAGACTCGTCAGTAGTCAGTAAAGGTTAGAAGGAACTAACATCGACTGTTAGTCTAGCCATGATAATTATTTACTTTTATTCATACCCACTAATTGTTTTTTGAGATAAATTAAGTAGGACGTGCCAAATGTAACAAATCGGTTATAAAACTTATAGTTTTTAATAATATATATACATATTTTCAAAGAAATAATTTGTGCATAGAGAAATATTACAAAGAAGAAAATACTTCATAACTGATATTTTTAATCTACAAATGTTCCATTATTGATTCCGCAAAAAAACTTGAAAAATATGAATAACTCAGGCGCATTCACCCAACTACGTCCTCTCAGTTTGTTAAGACAGTTATCCAATTGCTCCGACAGTACTTGTTTACAAGCATCGAGTAACTCAGTTTCTTGGTCAATTTACTTAGAACAGGGCAAAATAACCTACGCCACCCATTCAGTAGAACCCTTTGATAGACTAGAACGCCATTTACGTCGCCTCAGCCACCAAATTCCACTCCTTAGCAGTGAAGTTCGTGTTCAAGTCAGGCTGATGTTTGAACCTGATGTACACAGTCAGTTAATCGAAGATGACAGCAATTCGAGAAACTATCCTCCTGAGTATCAGGCTATATCTTGGCTTGTTAGTCAACAACATCTACATTCTACGCAAGCAGCAGTGCTGGTTCAAGAATTAGTTAAAGAAGTGATTGAATCATTTTTGCTAATCAAAGAAGGTAGTTATGAATTAGCAGAACCACTTAGTAGAATGACAAAAATTTGCAGGCTAGATATAGAAAAGATCCTAGATCGTTGCCAACTAAGATTACAGAATTGGCAAGCTTTTGTTCCTCAAATTTCTTCTCCATATCAACGTCCATACCTGTTGATTAATAGTAAACTTGAGAACCAAGATTTACCAAAACTTCAGCCAGATTTAACTACTTGGATGAAGGGTTTTAGCCTGTGTCATCTGGCTGCAATTTTGAATCAAGATGAAATCCAATTAGCTCGCAATTTATACCCTTACATCCTTCAGGGTGCGATTATTTTACATGAACCCGATCCACCTTATGATAGATTACCAAAGATTTTTGAGGAGCAATCGCTTTTCTCAAAATTGATTTCAGGGTTAGTTGACACCAAACAAGAACTAAGTACCACTGTCAATTCTTATCCAAATATTCCTGAAGAGAAAATAGTTCCTGTTCAGCGATTACCACAGATTTCGACTCCTCCAAAAGAAAACTTTCAGGAACCAACAATATTAAATAACATAAATCCTACTTCCCAAAGAGTAACGGCTGCTACTGTCACAGCAAAAAAAGTCCATAAAATCGTTTCTGTAGATGATAGCCCGACAATTCTTAAAGAAATTAGCTATTTCTTAGAAAACGAAAATTTTTCTGTAGTCACTATCAACGACCCAGTAAAAGCAGTTTTGTCAATTATAAGGCATAAACCAGACTTAATTTTGCTGGATTTAAACATGCTAGGAATCGATGGTTATGAGTTGTGTCGGATTATACGAAATAATTCAATATTTCAGAAAACTCCTATCATCTTTGTCACTGGTAATAAAGGAATTGTAGACAAAGTAAAAGCGAAATTAGTCGGGGCCTCTGGATATCTGACGAAACCGTTTACCCGCGCCGAATTACTAAAAATAGTTTTCATGCATTTGGCTTAAATTAACGGTAAAATATAAGCTCAAAAAACGTTGGGTGGCTAATGGGCTGTTGGTGATTGGTCAACAGACGTTGAGTTATTACCGGAAACATCAGAGACGTTTATCTACCTTGCCATGATTCGGATTATGATAAGACGATTATTAGCATAAAATTACCCCTCAAAACTTTTTAAACAGCCTCTTAGATTGCACCCATCATTGTTACACGAGGAATTAGTATCCGATGGTCGTAAGTATTGAACATACTACGATATAAATGGGGGATTGCTACACCTAAAAATGCGATGGGGTCGAAAAAAGCGGTAATTGCGCCAGCTAATATAGATGCACTCATCATCTCTATTTGACCCAGATGAGCTATAAGCAATATAAATAAGTCTGTCCATTTTATGATGAGCTTTTTACAAATGTCAAAAGACAGACTGTCATTCTTTTCGATGACATTTAGTCAAACTAAAAAATCTAGGAAAAAGTTAAAGAATATCTAGATAAATCTTTATTAAATAGATTATTTGAAAAATATATTTGTTAACTTTAACTAAGTGCAGGATATTTGCACCGATGGAGGACAGGGGGGGGAGGGCATTCGTGAAAATTTAAGATAAAGTGCCTTTTATCAATCAGTCAAAATACTTAAAATAACCTTAGTAAGAATTTTGATAGATCCTTTGCTGGTTCTAAAATGAAATTGGACTTCATCGCTGACACGCCCTAGCTTATGCAGGACTTTAGACAAGAATTTGACTACTCTAAATCTTGATTCTCTTTTGCAGCAAAGTGCCTCCTCCCCCCACCTTTGCTACGATTATCATTTTTATTTAAAAACTTTTGAGTATTTTAGCTGATTGACAAAATGTACTTTTTCTTAAAATCTCACAGACGGCTATGACCCAAAGATGCTGTGCAAGTCAAGATTTAAACGAATTCAGAGGTTAGTTCATGGATTTTCTATCGGATACCGTTGCCCTATCGCGGATGCAGTTTGCACTAACGGCGATTTTTCACATGCTATGGCCTGTTCTCACCACTGGGATGGGAATTTATCTGGTTATCGTTGAAGGAATGTGGCTCAAAACACGCAATCCTGATTACTACCACCATGCTCGTTTCTGGGCAAAGCTATATGTGTTGAATTTCGGTATTGGTGTAGCATCCGGCTTACCGATGGAGTTTCAATTTGGCACGAACTGGGCCCCGTTTTCCGAAGCGGTAGGCGACTTTTTTGGCAGCATTTTAGGCTTTGAGGCTTCAATGGCATTCATGCTAGAAGCCGGATTTTTGGGGATTATGCTGTTTGGCTGGGAACGAGTCAACCCAGTGGTTCACTATTTCGCCACAATTATGGTTGCCTTTGGCGCAAACCTATCTACCTTCTGGATTTTAGCGGCAAATTCTTGGTTGCAGACCCCGGCAGGTGGGGAAATGGTGAACGGAAAGTTTGTTGTCGATGATTACTTTCAGGCAATCTTAAATCCCTTCATGCTCAACAGCGTCTCGCACATGTTTTTGGCGACGCTGGAAACTTCTCTGTTTGTGATTGGAGGAATTAGCGCCTGGTATATTCTCAATAACCGTCATGAGGCTTTCTTTGGGCGATCGCTCAAAATTGTCTTGGCAATTGCGATCGCTGTCACCCCATTACAAATCTATGTCGGACACCTCAGCGCCGAGCAAGTAGCTGATTATCAGCCTACCAAACTTGCGGCGATGGAAGCCAAGTGGGAAACCTCTCCAGCAGGTCTTCCTGCGCCCTGGAGTGTGGTGGCATTACCCAATAACCAGACCGAACAAAATGACTGGGAAATCTCAATTCCCAACGGCTTAGGCTACATTTTAGAATTCAAACAGAACCTCTCTAAACCCGTTCTCGGACTGAAACATTGGCAGCCTGAAGATCGCCCCCGGATGGTGGGTTTGATTTATTATTCCTTCCGTATTATGAGCGGCATTGGCTTCTTCTTAGCTGGATTGATGGGACTTAGTGTGATTCAGTGGTTGCGAGGCAAACTCTCACCAGAAGCGATCGCCAAGCAGAAATGGCTACTGCGAATCTGGATTTTGGCGGCTCCATTGGGCTATATTGCCGTCGAATCAGGCTGGATTGTGCGTTGTGTTGGGCGGCAACCTTGGGTACTTTATGGGCAAATTCGCACAGCAGATGGAGTTTCTCACCTACCTGCTAGTGAGATCTTAACATCCCTGGTGATTTTTGCTGTAATTTATACATCCCTGTTTATTTGTGCTTTATTCTTTGGTAGTCGGATCATTCGTCAAGGCCCGAACCTAGAGCTTCCGATTCCAGGCATTGACACCGAACCTGCCGCAGAAACTACTCCGGCTGAATTTGTTCCAGATCAACGTCCTGTCGAAGCAGAGCAATAAAGAGTGCTGACTATTGAGTATTGAGTATGGTAAATCAATAGGTAAACTGTATGGAGAATCTAGAACACTTTCTAGCACAAGTTTGGTTTGTCATTTTGGCTCTGTTTTTATTTCTCTACGTCATGTTAGACGGGTTTGATCTAGGCGTAGGTATCCTATCGCTAACCAGTTCCAATGACGACCGACGCGACATCTTAATGACGAGTTTGGGTAATATTTGGGATGCTAATGAAACCTGGTTAGTGTTGATGGGGGGTGCGTTGTTTGGGGCATTTCCTCTCGCTTATGGCACTATTTTGAATGCGCTCTACATTCCCATTTTTGGCATGATCTTTGGCTTAATTTTTCGGGCTGTGGCGTTTGAATTTCGGGAGCATTCTACAAACAAAGTATTTTGGAATGTGGCATTTGGAGTCGGTAGTTTTATGGCGGCGCTGTTTCAAGGGTTTGCCTTGGGCACCATTTTAGAAGGCATTAAGGTGGATGAAGCGGGTCACTTTATCGGCAGTATGTGGGATTGGCTCGATTGGCGATCGCTCTTAGTTGCCTTGACATTAATCCAGGGTTATGTATTGATTGGCTCTACCTATCTCATCTTAAAAACTGAGGGAGAACTGCAAACATCCCATTACCGCACAGCAAAAATCGCTGCCTGGACAACACTTGTAGGTGCAATCTTAATCACGATCGCCACTCCTGTTGTGTATGAAAATGCCAGGGCAAAGTTATTTCATCAGCCAGAAGTGTATCTATTTTCAATCATTCCAGTGTTAGGTGTGTTGCTGATTGGGTTATTAGTTCAAAGCCTGAACCGCAAAGCAGAAACTACTCCCCTAGTTTGGACAGTGCTGCTTTTTCTACTTACCTTTGTGGGGTTAGGATTAGTTGTTTTTCCCTATATCATCCCCCCAGGTATCACCATTTATCAGGCAGCCGCAGCACCTAGTGCGTTAGTGTTCATGATTATTTTCATTGGATTTCTGATTCCCATTATGTTGTTCTACAACATCTATAATTACATTGTGTTTCGAGGGAAAGTGGCAGGTACACATTGAGAATAGGTAATACCAATTTGAGAAATAATTATCGTAAATTAAAGGGTTTAAGACTCCTACATCTTACTTCTTAATTCCGCCTTCCGGTACTAGAAATTGCCGCTATACAGACAGAAACCGCCGACTTTGGTTAAAAATCCTTGATTTTCTTTTAGTCCACGGAGGTGGACGATGTTTGTGTAGTAGCGAATTCTATTTGCTAATACCTTCCAAACTTTCAGTATAAAAAAAACTGCTAATAACCGATTACCAGTAAGACTTTTAGTAATAAAAGTAAGCTAAACTTTTATAGCCAAGTATTGCCTAAAAATATTTCATAATTAAAGGGAGAAAATCCCAATGGAGAAGATAAAAATGCTAGAACAATATCGTAAACACCTTGCCGAAAGAGCAGCACTCGGTATTCCTCCCTTACCATTGGATGCGAAGCAAACATCAGAATTATGTGAATTACTGAAAAATCCGCCCAAGGGTAAAGAGGAGATATTATTACATTTATTGAGCGATCGCGTTTCTCCTGGTGTCGATCCAGCAGCTTATGTCAAAGCTGGATTTCTCACCGCCATTGCTAAGGAAGAAATCACTAGTCCGTTAATTGCGCCCATAGAAGCAGTGCAATTGCTGGGCACAATGATCGGTGGTTACAATGTGCAATCTTTAATCGATTTGCTGCAATTGCCCACTGTATCCCTCTCCGACTCATCCGAAACACCCCTGGTAATGGGCGGACAAGGAAAGGAACCCATTTCCGCCTACGCCGCCAACGCCTTAAGCAAGATTCTTTTGGTGTATGACGCTTACCACGATGTTTTAGAGTTGTCTAAAACCAATCCTTTCGCCAAGCTGGTGATTGACTCTTGGGCGGAAGCTGAATGGTTTACCAGTCGTCCTACAGTCCCAGAAGCGATTACTGTCACCGTTTTTAAAGTTCCTGGCGAAACCAATACCGACGATTTATCACCCGCCCAAAGCGCCACAACTCGCCCGGATATTCCCTTACACGCCTTAGTGATGTTAGAGTCACGGCAACCGGGAAGTTTACAAACCATTGCCGAACTGAAGAAAAAAGGGCATCCTGTAGCTTACGTAGGAGATGTAGTTGGTACTGGTTCCTCGCGGAAATCTGCCATTAACTCAGTGTTGTGGCATACAGGAAATAATATACCCTTTGTGCCAAACAAACGCGCTGGGGGTTATGTTTTAGGTGGTGCGATCGCGCCAATTTTCTTTAACACAGCAGAAGATGCCGGTGCTTTGCCTATTCAGTGCGATGTCACCAAACTCGAAACCGGCATGGTAATTACCATCCATCCCTACAAAGGTGAAATCACCAATGAAGCAGGCGAAATCATTTCCACCTTTGCCCTTAAACCTGATACTATCCTCGATGAAGTCCGTGCAGGTGGACGCATCCCTCTACTTATTGGACGTACCCTCACTGATAAAACCCGTCTTGCACTTGGTTTAGAACCCAGCACCGTTTTTACCCGTCCCCAGCAAGCCTTTGATACAGGGAAAGGCTACACCCTAGCACAGAAAATGGTAGGTAAAGCTTGCGGATTACCAGGTGTGCGTCCCGGCACATCTTGCGAACCCATTATTACCACTGTTGGTTCTCAAGATACCACAGGCCCCATGACCCGCGACGAATTGACAGAACTCGCCTGTCTTGGTTTCAGTGCAGACTTAGTTATCCAAAGTTTCTGCCATACTGTTGCTTATCCCAAACCAGTAGATATCAAAACTCATCACGAACTCCCCGATTTCTTTGCCTCTCGTGGCGGTGTCGCCCTCCGTCCTGGTGATGGTATCATCCATTCTTGGCTAAACCGGATGCTGCTACCCGACACCGTGGGAACTGGCGGCGACTCTCACACCCGCTTTCCCTTGGGTATTTCCTTCCCCGCCGGTTCTGGCTTGGTAGCCTTTGCAGCCGCCTTGGGTGTCATGCCTTTAGATATGCCAGAGTCAGTATTGGTAAGATTTAAAGGAGAATTGCAACCAGGTGTTACCCTGCGCGATGTGGTGAATGCCATTCCCTACGTGGCAATTCAAAAAGGTTTGCTGACAGTAGAGAAGCAGAATAAGAAAAATGTCTTCTCTGGGCGAATTCTGGAAATAGAAGGTTTGCCAGATTTAAAAGTCGAACAAGCCTTTGAACTCACTGATGCTAGTGCCGAACGTTCTTGTGCCGGATGCACAATTAAGCTGAGTGTAGAGACAATTTCTGAATATCTGCGTTCTAACGTAGCGTTGCTGAAAAATATGATAGCACGGGGCTATCACGATCCGCGTACCATGCTGCGCCGTGTGGCCAAGATGGAAGAATGGTTAGCAAATCCCGTGTTATTAGAAGGCGATGCCGATGCAGAGTATGCCGAAATAATTGAAATTGATTTGAACGAAATCAAAGAGCCAATTGTAGCTGCTCCCAATGACCCCGATAATGTTAAGTTATTATCGGAAGTTGCTAACGATCCAGTACAAGAAGTATTCCTCGGTTCTTGTATGACGAATATTGGTCATTATCGGGCAACAGCAAAAGTTTTGGAAGGTGCAGGTGAAGTAAAAACCCGCCTGTGGATAGCACCACCAACCCGTATGGATGAACACCAATTAAAAGAAGAAGGTGTATACAGTATTTTTGGCGCTGCGGGTGCTAGAACAGAAATGCCCGGATGCAGTTTGTGTATGGGTAATCAGGCGCGAGTTGCTGATGGCACAACAGTGTTTTCTACCTCTACCCGCAACTTCAATAATCGCATGGGTAAAGATGCGCGAGTGTATCTTGGTTCAGCAGAATTAGCCGCAGTTTGTGCGCTGCTGGGGCGACTGCCGACAGTGCAGGAATACTTGGATATTGTGGCGAGTAAAATTGAGCCTTTTGCCGATGATTTGTATCGGTATTTGAACTTCGATCAAATTGCTGGTTTTGAGGATGAAGGGCGTGTGATTGCGTTGGAAGATATGCCAAGGCTTGAAGATATTTTGGGTATGCCGACTGTGGCGAGGTAGGTAATAATTGACGTGAAATGCCCCAGGTTTTAATCTGTGGCTACAGGAAGGAAGCCCGCATTAGCGGGCTTTTTAATATAAATCCCTCACATTGAAGTCTTTGATAATACAAAAAATTAGTTATTATCGTATATAATACATAAAGCAAATAACAAGCATGAAAGCATCAGAAACAACTCTCCGTAACTTACTAGAAGGTGGTAAACAGTTTCAAATACCTCTTTTTCAACGACCATACTCTTGGAAAAAAGAGAACTGGGAGACTTTGTGGGAAGATTTGATGAGTCTTTATAATGATGATGAAAAAGGTTTTTATTTTCTTGGCCCTATAGTAACCCAAGCTGAACTAGGAACCGCTGATGGTATAAGTCGATATATTGTTATAGATGGACAACAACGTTTTACAACTCTTAGTATTCTTTTGGCGGCATTAAGAAACTATCTTAAGAAGTCTGACAAACAAATAGCAGAGCAGATACATGAATTTTTTTTGATAAATAAGTATCAAAAAAATGATGATTTTTATAAAGTCCTACCTACTCAGGATGACTGCGACGCATATAAAAGTATTATCGACAACAAGACACCTAAAACTAAAAATAAAGAATCACAATCAGGAGCAATATATGAAGCTTATAAATTTTTTGATGGTAAGCTCAAAAAACCTTTTGCAGATGAGGATATTTTGTTAGATTTTGTAAAATTTAAAAATATTATTCTAGAGCGTTTAGTCTTAGTAAATATTACTTCTGACAACAACGATAACCCATATCTTATTTTTGAAAGCTTGAACAATAAAGGAGAAGAATTAACTCAGGCAGACTTAGTTCGGAACTATATATTTATGAAGTTACCTTCTGAAGAAAGAGATGGAGTTTACAACAGCGAATGGTTGCCTCTTCAAGAAAGTTTTAAATTAAACATGAAGCAAAAAGAATATGCGGACGAACTAACTAATGCTTTTTGGTTTTATCTACGTAAAGATGGAGAGGCAGTTAATGAAAAAGCTGTTTATAAATCAATAAAACAACGTTTTGATGAATCTGCTAAACGCTTTGAAAAACCGGAATTAGGTATCAAGGCTGAGTTGCAGAACCTTATAAAGTTTACTAACTATTATCTACGTCTTAATTTTGATCAGGAAGAACAAGAACCAAAACTAAAGTATTGGTTTCAGCGGTTAAAAAAACTGGATTTCACTACTTGTCATATATTTCTGCTGAATATTTATTATGAGTATGAGGCTAAACAGTTATCTATTCAAGATTTTGAGAAAATCCTGCAATATTTAGAATCATACTTTGTACGCCGTTGGATTGTTGGTATTCCTACTAGAGCTTTAGGCATCACCTTTAACAATTTGTATAAGCAAGTAAAGGAAAAAAATCCTGAAAATTTAGTAGATGGATTACGCCAAGTTCTAATCAGCTTTGAGAAAACTCAAATATTCCCTGATGACAAATTATTCTGTCAACATATCATCAATGAACCTTTATATAATAATAAAAGCTCGACAGCAAATGAGCGGGTAAAATTTTTATTAGAAAGTATAGAAAAATCTCTGAGCAAAGAGCGTGTTGATACTCTACCCATGAGTCTTGAGCATATTATGCCCCAAAAGTCACCTTTACGTAAAGAATGGCAAGAAATGCTAGGCGAAAATTATAACAAGGTGCATAAGGAATGGCTTCACACTTTGGGTAATCTCACGCTAACACAATATAACTCTGAATTATCTAACAAACCGTTTGAGGAAAAATTGAAAATATTAAGGGCTAGTAATGTAACTTTGAATCAGTATTTCCGAAAGGTAGACATCTGGAATGAAGAGGAAATCAAAAATCGTGCTGAATATTTAGCTAATATAGCGATTAAAGTATGGCCTCGATAAAAGAATTTGTATGCGATCGCACCCTCATAACTTTGTAGACAAACCTAATCCCCCAACCTATGAGAGAAAGCCGAGAGGTAAATCCGTGCGATCTGAAGCAAAGCAATCGCACATCTGTAGTTTGCGATTGCTTTATTCCAGAACTCTTGGAGACGCTACTGCAAAGGCTTCATACCCTTCGGGAACGCCAGGGGCGAACGCAATGACAAGTAACGATTTTGGTAAATTTACAAAATTGGGATGTTCCCGTATGTAATACCTAAAAAGCTAGGCAATCAGACTGAAATTGCTACTACTCAGAGTAATATCAGGATTTCCTAAACGGGCAAACTCAAACACTGTTCCTGTACCCAAAGCATTACCATCCTGGTTATAGAATAGGCTGCCACTACTTTGACTAAAGACAATACGCGCACTACTAGCATTGACAAATTGATCGTCACTGACAACTGCAAAGTTAGTGAAAGCCTGTCCTACAGTATTAGTAATAGCATTGAAGGTAGTTTTACTTAGCACAATCTGGTCTTGTCCAGCTTCAAACTCGGTTATGTAATCAACACCTAAGCTTGTGTTAAAAACCCCACTACTTTGGAACAGATATTTATCCCTCCCGGCTCCACCATTAAGAATATCATCGCCCAGTCCTCCCCAGAGTAAATCATCACCAGTTCCACCAGTGAGAATATCATTACCATTACCTCCTTGGAGGGTGTCATTTCCTGCTAACCCTTGCAATTGATCGTTTCCGTCACCGCCAATCAGAGTATTATTCAGTGCATTACCAGTAAGACGCTGATTGCTTGTGCTGGTATTGTTGGCTAACTGTAAGGAATAATTGGAATTAACGTTGGTATTGGCTGCAATTCCAACATAGTAATTCCCGGCTCCTAATGTTGCAGTAATTTGACCATTCCGACCATTACTAGCATAATCAGAGTAAAGTTGTTCTCCACTCTCAATCAATCCATTATTATTGCGATCGTAATAGATGAAGGCATTGACATAGTATTGACTCACTCCACTCCAGGGTTAGCGCGTCTCAAACCCTATTGACAAGCGGATTTACCTGATCAGCAATCAAGTTAGAAACAAAGTGGCACTATCCAGGCTAGGGTAA